>CAWHNE010000011.1:0-62632 GCA_963830485.1 uncultured beta proteobacterium | reverse complement strand
ATCCTGACCTGGGGCTTCCCGTGGTGGCTCGCGGTGATGAAGGGCGCCGGCATCACCGCGCTGCTCGCCGTGCCCCTCGGTTTCCTGACGTTGCGCTTGCGCGGTCCGTACTTCGCGATCGCCATGCTTGGCCTGAACGAAGTCGGTCGCGTCAGCGCCACGCTCTGGGTGAATGTCACCCACGGCGGATCCGGTCTTACGCTCTCGCCCGAGCTGCTGCCGTCGCTCGACGTCAAATACTTTACGATGTTCGGACTGGCGCTGGGGGCGACCCTGCTCGTTGCCTGGGTGCATCGCAGCCGCTTCGGCCTGGAACTGCGCGCCATCCGCGAGGACGAGGAAGCGGGCCGGAGATGGTGGGCGTGAATACCACGCTCAACAAGGTGATCGCGTTCGTGCTTTCGGCGGTGATTCCGGGGGCGGTCGGCGCGGTTTATGTCATGTACACCAGTTATATCAATCCGGCTTCCGCGTTCGATCATGCCCGCAACATCGAGATGATCGTCGTGGTGCTGTTTGGCGGCAGTGGCACGGTCTGGGGGCCGATCCTCGGCGCCGCGACCGTGATGATCCTGCGCGAACTGCTCTGGGCGCAGTTCCCGGCGGCGCACCTCGCGGCGCTCGGCGTACTGTTGCTGGTCGTGGTGCTGTATCTGCCCGGCGGTCTGATTTCCATCCTGCGTGACAGGCAGCAGAAACGTCCCGATGCCGCCCCCGGGGAGTCGCCATGAACGAGCTCGTCTGCGCTCCGGACCATATTCTGTGCGCGTGGGGGCTCACGCGCGAATTCGGCGGCGTGCAGGCGCTGCGCGGCGTGGACCTGCACGTGGCGCGCGGGACTATCACCGGGCTGATCGGCCCCAACGGCTCGGGCAAGACCGCGCTGCTTTCAGGCCATCTCGGGCATGGACCGGGGCGCCACCGGTACGATCAGTTTCGACAAAGAATCGATTCTGGGGTGGCGGCCGTCGGAAATATACCGCCGCGGGCTGGCGCGCACGCTTCCAGCTTTCGCGCGTCTTCCCGGAGCTGACGGTACTGGAAAATCTCGTCGTGGCCGGCCACCGTCGCGATCGCAGCGCCGCCGAGCGCGCGCTCGGGCTTCTCGAGCGCGTGCACCTGCGCGAATACGCCGCGGTGCTGGGGAAAAATCTTTCCTACGGCCAGCAGAAACTGGTGGAATTCCTGCGCGTGCTGATGAGCGATCCGGCGCTGATCCTGCTCGACGAGCCGGCGGCCGGCGTCAATCCCACGCTGCGTCAGACGCTGTGGGACATGGTGCGGCACCTGAACGGTCTGGGCACGACGTTTCCCTCGTGATCGAGCACAATATGGAAGTGATCGCGGACCTGTGTTCGGACGTTTACGTGTTGAGCGACGGTGAAATCATCGCGCAAGGCGACTTCGCATCGATTCGCAACAATGAGCGGGTTCTGGAGGCCTACTTCGGCAAATCCCGGAAGCACGGTGCACGTATGACGGAGCCGCTGCTGAGCATCCGTGGCCTGGAAGTTTCCTATGGGGCGGTGCAGGTCCTGTTTGGCGTGAATCTGGAAGTGCACGCGGGCGAGATCGTGTCGATTATCGGACCCAACGGCGCCGGCAAGTCCACGGTCATCAAGGCGGTCATCGGCCTGGTGGAGGTGCAGGGGGGCAGCGTCGAGTTCGACGGGCACGACATCACCAATATGCCGGCGCACGTCGTCCCGTCGCTGGGCGTCACCTACGTGCCGCAAGGCCGCATCGTGTTCGCCCAGATGACCGTGACCGACAACCTCGAAATGGGCGCGTTTTTGCAGCGCGATTCCCGTAAGCGTCGTGAAGCCGTGGACTCGGTGTTCGAGCAGTTTCCGCGGCTGTATGAAAGGCGCAGCCAGCCGGCCGGAAAACTCTCGGGCGGCGAGCAACAGATGCTCGCCATCGGGCGCGCGCTCATGCTGAACCCGCGGCTGGTGATTCTCGACGAGCCCTCGCTCGGCCTTTCCCCAAATACGTCGATCTGATCTTCGAGCATTTGCTGACGCTCAAAAGCCAGGGCCGCACTTTGCTCATGGTGGAACAGAACGCCGCCCGCGCGCTCGAGCTTTCCGACCGCGGTTATGCGCTGGAGCTTGGCTACAATCGTTTTGCCGACACCGGCGAGAAACTGCTGGCCAACGATGACGTGCGGCGCATGTATCTGGGCGGCGCTTAGGGCTGCTGTGCATGAAACCATAGTTTGGCTGCCTCGGTCGCATCCAGAAATTCACAACGCCGCAAAGCGGTCATCTGCCCGCGGTTGTCTTTTTTTGCTAGAACCTATCTCAAAATCATTTCCCTCTCCCCTTGCGGGAGGGAGTTAGGGGGAGGGGATGTCAGAAACGGAATACGGCGCTGAATTTACCGGTGACATTTCTCACCCCCACCCTGGCCCTCCCCCATCAAGGGGGAGGAAATATAATTTTGAGATAGGTTCTAGTAACATGGGCTCGCGCTCAATTGGCCAATCTATGGACGTGCGTTTCAGCGTAGCTGCTCGCTGAGCCGCCGCACCCGGGGATTGGCGGTCACGACTTCGATGCCGGCGACCCACGTAATCGAGCGTTTGCCGCTGCACTAAAGATCCCAGGCGCTGCGTAGCCGCGACAGCGCTTGCGCGCGACCGACGAAGGCGAGCGCCGGTAGCGAGGCGATTTTCGGAGCGTCGAGCCAGGTTTGCGCCGCGGTCGCAACCGTGGGCGCTATGAATCGATAGCCTCGCCGCGACACCGTTTCGATAAAACGCGGGCGCCGGGCATCGTCTTCGAGCACCGTCCGCAGCTCGCTGATCGCCGTTTTCAAGACGGACTCGCTGAGGAACTGGTGGCCCCAGACCATATCGAGCAATGTGTGCTTCGTAAGCAAGGTGCCGGGTCGCCGGACAAGCGCGCACAACACGGCGAACGGCGTCGGCCGGAGAGCAACAGCCTTTCCATCGCGCTTCAGGCATGCATTCGCATCGTCCAACTCGAAGTGCTCGAAGTGCACCGGCGGGACGACCGGGCGCGGCGTGGAGTTAGCGGCGGTGGCGCGAGCGTCGTCTCTGGGATCGGCCATTGGATGGGACGCGTCGTACTGTATGCCGAAAATCGTAAGCCTCGCGACGGAGAACGGCAAGCGCCGTTGTCTACGCCGACCCGGCAAAGTCAATCGCTTAGTATTGAGACGAGGGTACGGATGGCGAATTCGTAATCACACCGCCATCGGCGTCACTTGCGACCGCGATAATGTTGTTATTTCCTCAAGTTCGCCACACTATCACGCGGCCCGCGGTAGACTCAGCCGACCCATTTGGCTTTCCAATGCAACTCAAGATATCCCAATCCCACATAAAATTTGCGACAACCAGTATAAAGGTTCGCGTCCCGTTAATGCAGTTGCTGCTTAATGGCAGCCGCGATTTCGCCACTCAGTTGGGCCAGCGCGGCGCTGCTTGCCGCGACCAGCGAATCGTAGTTGTTCGGGCTCGAAATCGGCACGGAAACAACGGATCGCTGCCAGAACAGGATCTTCCTTTCCGGACCGCCACGGATGGTCCAGCGTGCCACGAGGGTCACGTTGCCGCTTGTATCGCCTTCGAAGCGCAGGACCTTTACAATGATCTGATAATCGATTGGTTGAGACGGCCACCACGGAAACGTGTGCACCTCGGTAGTACCCAAGCGCGGTCGAGGTCATCGCTCAGGGCCCGGGTAAAATTGTCCCGCAACGGTTCCGCCCAGCGACGATCGTCGGCCAGCCGCAACTCGCTGTTCGCCGTGCGCGTCACGATCTGTGGACGGTCCAGGTACTCGGGCAACTCGACTGGTCCGACACCCAGGCGTAGCACACGGGTGCCGTCCGGGGCCGGCGCCGGCAGCGTGGCAGCCGGACTAAGAACGAAAAACTTCGTCGGCGACGTAGTGCCGCATCCGCTCTGCACGAACATCACCGCCAGCAATGCGGCCCCGAATAATCTCTGGCGATTTCGCGATGGCATCATTTATCGTCACTCCGTTTGCCTTTCAGCAGTGCTTCGGGCTGGCGTTCAAGCGTATCGGCGAGGTTGTGCACGGAGCGCGCTGCTTTGTTGACTTCCTGCAATGTTTCGTTGAGTTGGTAAACGATCGGCGACCCTTCGCCAATGGTGTTGCGTACCGAGACCAAGGTGGCATCGAGGTTGACCATGGTTTCGTTAAGGTTCTTCATTGCCTTGGGAATCTCGGCCGAATTAGTCAGCTTGTTGAGTGCCTTCATGGTATTTGAAACGTCATCCAGCACTTGGCTGATCGGGAAGTTTTCGAATTTCTGGCGTATTTCTTGGAGTGGCGTGGGATCGTCGGAATCTCGGGAATGTTTGTATTTTTCGCTACGAATGTGGCGGGCTTGTCCGGATAAAAATCGACCTGTATATACAGCTGTCCGGTGAGCAGGCTCTGCAATTGCAGTTGCGCACGCAATCCCCGGTCAATGAGGGCAGGCATCGCAAATCTCTCGTGGGCTTCCGCGGTCGTCCCATGCACAAGCGTCATGCGTTCGGGCTCCAGTTCGACGGTGACCGGGACCAGGAACTGTCTGGTTGCCAGATCCGCCTGAACCGAGATGTTCTTGACGGCACCGATCTTGACACCGTTGAATGTCACCGGTGCGCCGATCGAAAGTCCTTTCACCGATTCCTGAAAATACATCACGTAATTCGGGTGCTGGGCAAAGAGGGATCCGCTGCTCAGGAGCAGGATCGTCACCACCGCGAGCACAATGGCGCCGATGACAAAACCCCCGATCAGAGTCGGGTTGGCGTGTCTGCTCATGCCGTTCCCCTCGTACAAAAATGGTCGAACCCGCGAGTCGCCGGATTGCAACGAGACCCTGCGGATCACCACTGGCGATCATGGTGTGGGACTCGGGATCGAGAAAAACCGAGTTGTTGCCGATGGCGAGGATGCTCGCCAGTTCATGGGTGACGATCACGATGGTGGCGCCGAGGCTGTCGCGCAATTCCACGATCAGGTCGTCGAGGCGGCGCGAGCTGAGCGGGTCGAGCCCGGCGGACGGCTCGTCGAGGAAGAGGATGTCCGGGTCGAGCGCCATGGCGCGGGCGAGACCGGCGCGCTTTTTCATGCCGCCGCTGAGTTCGGAGGGATAAAATTCCTCGAACCCGGCCAAGCCCCACAGGGCGAGCTTGAGGCGACGACTCCGCGGATGCGCCCGGTCGGCGAGATCGGGTGTATTCCCCGAGCGGCAGCGCGACGTTTTCCGCCAGGGTCAGCGAGCTCCACAGCGCCCCGCCCTGGAACATAGCATCACCCAGGCGGCGCTTGATGCGCTCCTGCTCCTGGGCCGGGGCGCCTGCCAGAAATCCTCGCCGTCGTACAGGACCGTGCCCTTGGCGGGTTCGCTTGCAGGCCGATGAGTGCCGCATCAGGGTGCTCTTGCCGCAGCCGCTGCCGCCCATGATGATGAAGATGTCCCCGCGATTCACCGTAAAATTCAGATCGCGCTGGACCACGAAGTCGCCGTAGGCCATCGTGAGGTCACACGCGCGCATCGGTACGGGGAGTTCGATCGCTGCCATGTCAGATCCCCAGCGGTAGTAGAGATGGTGAAAATCGCGGCGCCACGATGATGAAGGACGATGCCCGGTCACCACCGCCGAGGTCGCCGCCTCGCCGACCGCCTGGCGCTGCGGCCGCACTGCATGCCGCGCAGGCAGCCGGCGAAGGCGATCACGCGCCCGTAGACGCGTGCCCTTGGACAGACCGACCCAGGAATGCTTACGGTCCAGCGACGCGCATCGGTTTCATGTAATAAGCAACCGCCGATGTCCAGCATGGTGGCGCCAACCGGACGCCGGCCAGAATGCCGACAAAGTGCGATAAAGCGTGAGCAGCGGCACCATGAGGATCAGCGCGAGCATGCGCGGCAGCACCAGGAAATCGATCGGCGAGATGCCCATCGTCCTCAAGGCGTCGATTTCCTCGTTCACCTGCATGGTGCCGAGCTGGGCGGCGAAGGCCGCGCCGGTGCGGCCGGCGATGATGATCGCGGTCATCACCGCCCCCATCTCGCGGACCATGCCGATGCCGACGAGATCCGCGACGTAGATTTGCGCACCGAACTGGCGCAGCTGGACCGCGCCCACGAAGGCGAGGATCAGGCCGACGAGAAAGCTGATGAGCGAGACGATCGGAAGCGCCTGCGGGCCGACCTCCTGAATGATGAGCATGAGGTCTGAGTGGCGGAATTGGGCCTTGCCGCGAAACAGGCGGCCGAAGGCGAGCGTGGTCTCACCGACGAACCGGATCATTTCGAGTGCACCGCGCAGTTCTTCCAGCGTGGCCAGTCCCGCCCGGGCAAGGAATGACGGCGGTTTGCCGCCGCGCCCGGTATCCTTCTTTGGCGGAACGGCATAGGCCAGGTCCAGCAGGCGGCGCACGCCTTCGGGCAGGCCGGTTTTGTCGACTTGGATGTTCCGTTTGGTGCAAAGGGCAAAAACGTAACCAAGATAAGACAAGCAAACCGCTGTCCCAGTCGGCAAGTTGTTTGGTGTCGAAAGTGATGCGCTTGACGCGCTGGGAGTCGTCGAGCTGGCGTTCGAACTCGGCGATGGGGGCAGCCCGTTCGCCAGGCGCCAGCTGGCACCCAAAGACAACACCAACACGTCCTTTTCCGGGCGGCTGCATTGCAGCGTCCACGGGGTCGTGGCGGTGTGGTGAACGTCAATTCGATACGGCGTAGTCGTCATGATAGTCCTTTCTGTGCAGTTAGAAGAACAAAGCCTTCGCAGCCGGACTGTTCGGGTCAGGTCTTGTCGCGCGCCTCCTGCCAGGACATGCCGATCTGGATCGCCTGCTCGAGAGAGAGCTGGCCACGTGGTCGGCATTGCCGGTACTCTCGCCAAGCTCGGGTAGAACGGTCACTCCGGGACAAAAGACCTTAACCAGATACGCGCGAGGAAACAGCTCGTGAACTTGCCTGCCGATCGAGTCAGCGCGGTCGCGTTCCGGGCTGGGGAAAGCACTCACCAGGTAGACGATGGCCACGCCCTCGGGGTCCGCGCCCGGCGGCAGCCCGCCATGGAGGTCTTCCGGCGAGAAATGCCGGGCATCAATCTTCTGCATGCGCAACAGCCGCGCTAAAAGCTCGGCCGCAAGATCATCGTCGGAGGAGCCAAGGCCCAAGCAGATCACGACGGACCCCGGAGGCACCCCGAGCGGACCTTGCCATTTTCCGCTCAACTGTTCGCGCTGCTGACGTAGCCAGCCGCCCGGCGCTCACGTCCTCGAGTACCGAGCCTCGACGACGTCGTCGTGGGAACTTGAGGCCATTGCTGCTTAGGGCTGCAACGACATCGAGGATGACGCGGCCGATCTTCCTGCGCTGATCCTCGCTGGTTGCGCCCATGTCGGCGTCGAGACGAACAAGGTGCAACGCTGGAATCAGTACGCGATCGCTATACGCGGCGAGGGAATCGCGTTTCAGGAACGCTCGCGCATTGGCGATGATCTCGTGGGGATCTCCGGATAACGCGCGTTGGTAAAATCTCTGCGGCAACGTCAGTGGCTGGGCATCGCTCGATAGCAGCTCCAGGATACCGAGCGCTTTCACGTGCCGACCGGCAACCACCAGGCACAAGGTCAGGGGAGTGGACAAGATCAACCGACCGGACCCCAGAGCGTGCCCCAGAATCTGGCGGCAACGACTACCGCCAGCGGCGATAACCCCGTGGCGTGGCCATAAAGCTGCGGTTCCAGAAGTTGCGCCACGATGATATCGAGCAGGACGAAGACACCCAGTGTGCCGGCCACCAGTGACCACCCGGGATCGGGGAGGGAGTGGAGGGAGCGCCGCGGCCGGCATGCCCGGAGCGAAGCCGCGCGTCGGGTAGAATCGTCGGAGAATCGCGCGGCCGCGTCAACCGCCGCGCGTCGCCCTCGCCTCCCTCGCTCGCCTTTCGCACCGTGACCGCGCCCGCGCCCCGCTTCGCCGCCGCTGCGCTTCGCGCCTTCGCGCGCGCGCTCCTGGCCCGCGCCGGCATGCGCGACGACATCGCGAGCGACGTCGCGGACATTCTGGTCGAGGCGGACCTGCTGGGGCACACGACGCACGGCCTCGCGCTGCTCGCGCCGTATCTCGCGGAGATCGAGCGGGGCGGCATGGCGAAGTCCGGCGCGCCGGAGATCGTCAGCGCGCGGCCGGCTGCAGAGCTGTGGGACGGGCAGCGGCTGCCCGGGCCGTGGCTCACGCTGCGCGCGCTCGACACAGCGGCGACGATGGCGGACATCTACGGCACCGGCACGATCGTCATCCGCCGCTCACACCACATCGCCTGTCTTGCGGCCTATCTGCTTCGCGCCGCCGAGCGTGGACTCGTCGCGATCATCCAGAGCTCCGACCCGTTGCTCGCCGCCGTGGTCCCGCACGGCGGCGTCACGCCGATCATCACGCCGAACCCGATCGCCGCGGGGATTCCGACGTCGGGCGATCCTGTGCTCGTCGACGTTTCGACGTCGATCACGAGCATGGGCTTCGCGAAGCAGGAGGGGATGGCCGGCCGTCGGCTCCCCGGACCGTGGCTCATCGATCGCGATGGCAACGCGACCGACGATCCGGGTGTGCTGTCGAGCGAGCCCAAGGGCGCGCTCCTGCCGCTCGGCGGACTCGACGCCGGCTACAAGGGGTTCGGTCTCGCGCTCGTCGTCGAGGCGCTGACCGCAGGGCTCGCAGGCTTCGGTCGCGCCGATCCGGCGGAAGGATGGGGCGGCACGGTCTTCGTGCAAGTGCTGGACCCCGATGCATTCGGCGGGCTCGACGCGTTCAGGCGCCAGATGGATCACCTGGTCCGCGCTGCGCACGATTCGAAGCCGCGCGCCGGTGTCGAGCGCGTCCGGTTACCCGGCGAAGGGGGGCTCAAGCGCCGGCGCAACCAGCTCGCGCAGGGCGTTGCGCTCTACCCCGCCATCATCCCCGCGGTCGTGCCCTGGGCCGAGAAGCTCGGCGTCGCGCTGCCGTCCGCGCTTCCTTGATGCATGTCATGGGAAGGGTCTCGCGGCGCCGGCAGAATGGGCGTCGCGATGAGCCCTCCTGGCACGGCTTCCGCCTCTCCCGTCCCGACCCGTCGCGTGCACGACGCGCACCGCCATCCGCGGCTCGCGCGCGAGCAGAGGACGCTGGCGGCGATGATCGGCATCCACTGCCACGACCTGCATGGCGAGGACGATGGGCTGTGCGAAGGCTGCGCGGCGTTGCTCGCCTACGCGACGCGCCGGCTCGACCGCTGCGTGTTCGGCGACGACAAGCCGACGTGCGCGAAGTGCACGGTCCATTGCTACAGCGCGGCGCTGCGCGAACAGGTGCGCGTCGTCATGCGCTACGCCGGTCCGCGGATGCTCTGGTGGCATCCGGTGCTCGCCGTCCGCCACATGATCGACGGCCGGCGTACGGCGCCGGCGCTGCCGAAGTCCGCGCACCGCTGAGTTAACGCGGCGCGCGTCCGGCCACGACACGCGGGATTCCCGCGAGATCGCGCGCGGCGACGATGTCGACAAGCCCCGCGTCGGCGAACAGGGCGCGAACCGCGTCGGCTTGATCGAACCCGTGCTCGACGACGAGCGTGCCGCCGGACACGAGATGGGCGCGCGCGGCAGCTACGATCGTGCGCAGCGCGGCGAGTCCGCCACCGACCGGCACGAGCGCGGATCGCGGCTCGAAGCGCACGTCGCCATCCGCGAGATGCGGATCATCCGCTTCGACGTACGGCGGATTCGCGGCGATCAAGTCGAAGCGCACGTCGGGCACACCGTCGTACCAGTCGCTCGGCACGACCTCGACGTTGGAAAGGCCAAGCCGCTGCGCGTTGGTCCGGGCGACCGCGAGCGCACCGGCCGAGGCATCCGTCGCCACGACGCGCGCGCGCGGCCGCTCGTTCGCAATCGCGAGCGCGATCGCGCCGCTGCCAGTGCCGAGGTCGAGGACAGACACGTCGCAGTCCGCGGGCAGCCGCGCAAGCGCGAGCTCGACCAGCGCTTCGGTTTCAGGCCGCGGGATCAGCACCGCAGGCGAAACCGCGAACGGCAGGCCCCAGAATTCGCGCAGGCCGGTCAGATACGCGACCGGCTCGCCGTCGCGCCGCCGTTTTGCGAGCGCGAAGAACGCGTGAGCCGCCTCGCGCGGCAGCGCATCGCCCGCGTGCGCGGCGAGCCACGCGCGATCGCGACCGAGCACATGCGCGAGCAGCACCTGCGCGTCGAGCGGGACGAGGCCGGAGCCCGCGAGCGCGCGGCCGACCGTCGGCGCTTCACTTGAATGTGCCCCCACGTTTGCGGCATTCGCCGCTGCGCTGCCCCCCGAGGGGGAGTAATTCGCGCCGCCTCCGGATAGGTACACTTTCCGCGTTGCGGTTCGAGGTCGGCCGCCGCCCGCGCTTGCAGACGCGAGCTTCGCTCCTCGGCTTCGCCCTGCTCGCGCGGGCGTTCGGGGCGGCCCTGCGGCGCTCATGAATTTGGATTGCGCGCGGCGAACACGCGCAGCCGCTGGCCGTAGTAGCGACCCCATCCGGTCGGCGCGAGGCCCGCCTTCTGCAGCACGCGCTGCGACGCCGCGTTGTCGGGATGGGTGAGGCCGACGATGCGATGGAGGCCCAGTTCGTCGAAGCCGTAGCGGACGAGCTCGCGCGCCCCCTCGGTCGCGAATCCCTGGCCCCACGCTTCATGCAGCAATCGGTAACCGACTTCGACTTCCACCGTCCTCGGAATGTACTTCAAACTGAACCAGCCGATGAACGCGCCGGTGTCGCGGCGCGACGCGCGCCACGTTCCGAGGCCAGGGTAGCGGCGATAATTGCGCGGGAGGCGCCGCATCACCATCGCGACATGAGCACGCGTCGATCGCCTGCCCCCGTTGATGTAGCGCGTGACCCGCCGATCCTGATCGAGACGGAAGATCTCGTCGAAATCGTTCGCGACGAACTCGCGCAGGTCGAGGCGCAGCGTCTGCAGCCACGGAGGAGGAGGCGATGTGATGCGCGGCCTCCGCGCCGTCTCCGCATTCGTGGCGACCTCTGGGTCAGCCGCCACGATCGCTCGCGGACGCGCCCTTCGGGCCTTAGCTTCGCCCCGCTCGCTCATGCGTCCGGCGCGAGCGCGGCGAGCTGCTCGGCCTGATGCTCCTGCGCGAGCGCAGTGACGAGCTCGGCGAGGTCGCCGTCCATGATCGCGTCGATCTTGTAGAGCGTCAGGTTGATCCGGTGGTCGGTGACTCGCCCCTGCGGAAAATTGTAGGTGCGAATACGCTCGCTGCGATCGCCCGAGCCGACGAGGCTCTTCCGGTGCGCGGCCTCCTTCGTCTGCCGTTCCGAGCGCTCCTTGTCGAGGAGGCGCGACGCAAGCACCGCCATCGCCTGCGCGCGGTTCCGGTGCTGCGAGCGGTCGTCCTGGCACTCCACGACGATGCCAGTCGGCAAGTGGGTCACGCGCACGGCGGAGTCGGTCTTGTTGACATGCTGGCCGCCCGCCCCCGACGCGCGGAACGTGTCGATGCGCACGTCCGCCGGGTTGATCGTAATGTCGGCGATCGGATCGGCCTCCGGCAACACGGCGACGGTGCACGCCGACGTGTGGATGCGGCCCTGTGCCTCGGTCTCCGGCACGCGCTGCACGCGGTGGCCTCCGGACTCGAACTTGAGTTTCGAGTACGCACCCTGTCCGACGATGCGCGCGATCACCTCCTTGTAGCCGCCGAGCTCGGCGGGCGACGCCGACACGATCTCCACCTGCCAGCGATTGCGCTCGGCGTAGCGCACGTACATCCTGAAAAGACTGCCTGCGAAGAGCGCGGACTCGTCGCCGCCCGTGCCGGCGCGGACTTCGAGGAAGACGTTGCGTTCGTCGTTCGGGTCCTTCGGCAGGAGCATCCGCTGCAGGTCGGCCGCGAGCGCGGTCATCTTCGCGGCCGCCGTCGCGCGCTCCTCGTCGGCATACGTACGCATCGCCGGGTCCTGTGCGAGCTCGTCCGCTGCAGCGGCATCATGCTCGGCCGCCATGTACTCCCGGAAGCGCGCGACGACCGGCGCGATCTCCGCGTGCTCCTTCGTGAGCGCGCGGTAGCGGTCGAGGTCGCGCGCGGCGTCTGGCGCCGCGAGCGTCGCGTCGAGCTCGGAGAGGCGCAGCGCCAACTGGTCGAGCTTGGTGTGCAACGAAGATTTCATGCCTCGGGGCTCAACTGGGGGAAGCGCGCGACGGGTCGACCTCGATTCCGTCGTTCCCGCGCACGCGGGAACCCAGTGTCTATCGTGGCAAACGTCACTGGACTCCCGCCTTCGCGGGAATGACGGCACACAGCGGCTCGCGCCGCTAATGCCCGTCGATATCGGGCAGACGGTAGATCCGCTCGAACAGCGCGACCAGCTCCGCGCGTTCGGCGTCGCCGGCCTGGTTCAGCGCCTGCGTGGGCCCATGCAGGAACTTGTTGGTGAGACCGCGCGCGAGCAGCTCCAGCACCTGCTCGGGCGGCGTGCCGTTGCCGAGCAGCCGGCGCGCGCGCTCGAGCTCGGCCGCGCGCAGCTGGTCGTGGTGGCCGTGCAATGCGGTGATCGTCGGCACGACGGTGCGGCCTTCGAGCCAGCGCAGGAAGCTCTCCGCCTGCGCCGCGATCATCGCCTCGGCCTGCGCGACCGCCTCCTTGCGGATCTGCAGATTGTCCTTGACGATGTTCGACAGGTCGTCGACGCTGTAGAGGAACACGTCGTCGAGCTCGGCGGCCTCGGGCTCGACGTCGCGCGGCACCGCGAGGTCGACGATGAAGATGGGCGCATGGCGACGCGCCTTGGTCACGCGCTCGAGCAGTCCCTTGCCCAGGATCGGCAGCGTGCTCGCCGTGCAGGTGACGATGATGTCGAACTCGGGCAGCCGGTCCGGCATCTCGTTCAGCGTGATCGCCTCGGCGTCGAACCGCGCGGCGAGCTCTCTGCCGCGTTCGATCGTCCGGTTCGCGATCGTGACCGACCGCGGCTTGCGGGCGGCGAAGTGGGTCGCGGTGAGATCGATCATCTCGCCCGCGCCGATCAGGAGCAGCCGCTGCTCGGTGATCGACGGGAAGATCCGCTCGGCGAGCTTCACCGAGGCCGCCGCCATCGAGATGGACGCGCTGCCGATGTCGGTCTGGCTGCGCACGTCCTTCGCGACGGCGAACGTGCGCTGGAAGAGCCGGTTCAGCACGAGCCCGAGTGTCCCCGCCGATTCGGCGTGGCGCACCGCCTGCTTCATCTGGCCCAGGATCTGCGGCTCGCCCAGGACCATCGAGTCGAGACCCGACGCGACCCGGAACGCGTGCGTGACCGCCTTCTCGCGCGGCAGCGTGTAGATGTAGGGCGAGAGCGAGTCCTTCGGCACGCGGTGGAACTCCTCGAGCCACTGTACGACGGGCTGGGGCTCGGGGCCGTGGACGTAGAGCTCGGTCCGGTTGCAGGTCGACAGGATCGCCGCTTCCTTGACCTTGGGGCGGGCGAGGAGGTCGCGCAGCGCGAGGCCGAGCCCCTCCGGCGCAAACGCGACCTGCTCGCGCACGGCGAGCGGCGCGGTCGCGTGATTCAAGCCGAGGGCGTAGAGAGACATGGGGCCGGGTCGCCTTGCTGCGGCATTTTAGCCTACTCGCAGCCGTGAGGCGGGACAAGACCTTGATTTCGGTCAGAAAAACAATCCTGCGCGTTCGCCTCGCGAACGCGCGGGCCTATCCTGTCACAAAATCGACGACGAGTCGGGTCGCCTCGGCGATGTCCGAGCGGCCGTAGTAGAGGTCGCGCAGGCCGATCACGTAGCCGGCCATGAGGCGGAGCGCGAGCGTCTCGATCCGGTCCTGCGCCTCGGCAGGCCCAGCGGCGGAGCGCATGAAATCGGTCAGGAGGTCGAGCGTGCCGTCGAGGTGGCCCTGCGCGCGGTCGTGGTCCGCGCCGGACCAGAACCACAGATAGCCGGCGTACGCCTGCACGAGCTTGAGCCGCGGCAGGTCGAGGACGTAGATCCGGCCCACGACGTCGGACACCCGGCGCTTGAGGCCGGTGCGCAGCGTGAGCGCATGGCGTATGAGCTCGAGCCGCGACTCGCGGTCCTGCTCGCCCAGGGCGAGGAGGATCGTTGCCTTGCCGCCGACACTCTTGACGATCGCCGCCTTGGTGACTCCGACGTCTTGCGCGAGGTCGTCGAGATGCAGCGCCTCGAAGCCGTCGGCCAGGACCCGGGCGCGGGCCGCGACGAGAATCCGCCGGCGTGTGTCCTGCCCTCGCAGGACGTGGATCGAGTCCGGCCGCACGCTCCTTCGCTTGCCGCGCACCACGACGCTCATCGCCTCTCCCCGAGAACGAACGCTGGACGAGTATACCTTGATCACTCTTTTAGGTATTGGTATACTATAGTCACTACTATAGATGTACCTATCGTTCCCTACCCAACCCTTCTGACGCGCCGCCGCCTCGCCCCACGAGGGCGCTGCCTGCGCGCGCGGAGTCGACCCATGCCGCACTTGGCCCGGCGAAGAGAGCTCGCCGAATCGATCGCTTTCGCGGATGCGGACGCTATTGCCGCATACAACGCTCGCGCGGCCGCGCCGCGCCGCTTCCACCCCGAGCTCGGTCCGATGCCGTTCGACGGCGACATCGCGCGCGCGCCGCTCGTCCTGCTCGTCGGCAGCCCGAGCTGCGACATGTCCGCGCCCGCGAAGATGCACCAGTCGCCGCGCCGCGGCTGGCCGCTCTCCGGCCTCCATCCCGACGCCCCGGCGGCGCTGCGTGCGCTTTGGCATGCCCGCCTCGCCGGACTGATCGAGGCGTTCGGCACGCAGCACGTCGCGAACAGCGTCGCCGCGCTCCCGCTCACGCCTTGGGCATGCGACGAGTTCGACGAGCGCGTGCGCCTGCCGAGCCGCCGCGAGATGCTCGCGCTGGCCGGCGTCGCAGCGGCACGCGGCGCGCTCCTGCTCGTCACCTGCTGGGACGAACTGTGGACCGAATGCACCGAGGTCGCGAACCTCCACTGCGAGCAGCGGTTCCATCCGAAATCCTTTCGCACGACGCACGTGAGCGTCGAGAATCTCGGCGCCGCCGCGTGGCACGCGGTGTGCCGGCGCATCGAGGCGCATCACTGGAGCCGCCTCGCGATCTGACGCAGCCTTCGGCCGGCCCCGGCGAGCCGTTCGCGCTGCGGCCTCCGCCCCGCCTTTGCGAATCGCTGCGCCGCGTCGTCGGCCGCCTGCGGCGACTCGCGATCGCTCGCTCCCCCTTGCCTTCGGCCGGGGCCCCGGCGAGCCGTTCGCGCCGCTAGGCTTTGATGAATTCCTCGCGCCCGCCCAGCCAGCGCGCGAGATGCGCGGCCGCGGCTGCAGGCTCCTTCGCGAGCAGGAGCTCGGCGTCGTCGCGCGCTTGCTCGATCAGCGCGACATCGCGCTCGAGGTCGGCGAAGCGCAAGAGCGGCGTCCCCGACTGCCGCGCACCCAGGAACTCGCCCGGCCCGCGGATCACGAGGTCCGCGCGCGCGATCTCGAAGCCGTCGTTCGTCTCGTAGATCACCTTGAGCCGCGCCTTCGCGGTGTCGGTGAGCGGCTCCTCGAACAGCAGGAAGCACGTGCTCTCGGCCGCGCCGCGGCCGACGCGTCCCCGCAGCTGATGGAGCTGCGCGAGCCCGAAGCGCTCGGCGTGCTCGATCGCCATCAAGGACGCATTCGGCACGTCGACGCCGACCTCGATCACCGTCGTTGCGACGAGCACGGCGATCTCGCCGCCGACGAAGCGCTCCATGACCGCGGTTTTCTCGTCGGACTTCATCCGGCCATGCAGCAGGCCGACCGCGTGCTCGGGAAGCGCCGCGGTCAGCTCCGCGTGCAACGCGACCGCCGTCTGCAGCTCGAGCTTCTCGGATTCCTCGATCAGCGGGCACACCCAGTACGCCTGCCGCCCTCTCGCGCACGCCGCGCGGATCCGCTCGATCACTTCGGGCCGCCGCTTGTTGTTGACGAGGTGCGTAGTGACCGGCGTGCGCCCCGGCGGCATCTCGTCCAGCATCGACACGTCGAGGTCGGCGTAGAAAGTCATGGCGAGCGTCCGCGGGATCGGCGTCGCGCTCATCATGAGCTGATGCGCCTCGCCCAGCCCCTTGCCGCGGAGCTTCAGGCGCTGCGCGACGCCGAAGCGGTGCTGCTCGTCGACGATCGCGAGCCCGAGCTTCGGTAGCGCCACCTCGTCCTCGAACAGCGCGTGCGTGCCGATCGCGAGCATCGCCTCGCCGCTCCCGATCGCCGCTTGCGCCTTTCGCCGCGCCTTCGCCGGGAGCCCGCCCGTGAGCCACGCGACCTCGACCGGCAGTCCCGCAAGCCAGTGCGCGAGCTTCCGGTAATGCTGCTCGGCGAGAATTTCCGTCGGCGCCATCAGCGCGACCTGCCGCCCGCTCTCGATCGCCTGCAGCGCCGCGAGCGCGGCGACGATCGTCTTGCCGCTGCCGACGTCGCCCTGCAGGAGCCGCTGCATCGGCGTCGCGCGCTTCAGGTCATGACCGATCTCTCGCCAGACGCGCTCCTGCGCGCGCGTGAGCTTGAACGGCACGCGCGCGAGCAACGCGTCGGTCAGTGCGCGCGTGCCCGTCAGCACCGGCGCATGCCTGGCCGCGCGCGCCTTGCGGTGCATCTTCATCGACAGCTGCTGCGCGAGGAGCTCGTCGTACTTGAGGCGCGTCCACGCTGGATGCGTGCGCGCGTCGAGCGCGCGCTGCGTGAGCGGACTAAGCCGCGGCGGCGGCGTGTGCAGGAACTGCACGGCATCGCCGAACTTCCACAGATGGCGCCGGGCGACCAGCCGCTCGGGCAGCGTCTCGGCGAGTCGCGCCGGATGGGTGGCGAGCGCGTGCGCGACGACCTTGCGCAGTGTGTCCTGAGACAAGCCGGCCGTCGTCGGATAGACGGGCGTCAGGCGATCGGGCAGCGGCGCTCCCGGCGCCACGACGGTGAACTGCGGATGCACGATCTCGCGCCCGAAATGCCCCTCGCGCACCTCGCCGAACACGCGCACGCGCCGCCGCGGCGCGAGCGCCTTCTGCTGGCTCGGATAGAAATGGAAGAAGCGCAGCACGAGTTGCGCGCGGCCGCCGAGATCGGTGGCGCCATCCTCCAGCACGCAGACGAGCTGGCGCCGCGGCCGGTACTGGATGTCCGTCGACACGACAGTGCCCTCGGCCTGCTGCTCGACGCCGACGGTAAGCGCGCCGAGCGGAACCACGCGCGTGTGATCCTCGTAGCGCAGCGGCAGGTGGAGGACGAGATCCTCCTCGCGCGCAATCCCGAGCCGCGCGAGCTTGTCGGCGAGCGCCGCCCCCGGCTTCGCGCGCGGAGTGTCCTTGGCCCGCGTCACGGGCAACGCGTCGCTCCGCGAACGCGTGGCATCGCAGCGCGCCTAGGGCCTGCTAACGCTATGGACACGAACGCGTTGCACGGCCGAAAACGCCCAGCGCAAGGCGCGAAGGCGAAGGCGGGTCGGGCACCCGGCGAGCCGTTGCAACGCAGCGATGGGCGTTTTCGGCAGCAACCCGAAGGGAACGGGTGCCTTGGGGCGCCACTCTTTGTTGCACTCCTCGCCAAGACTTCTCGTCTTGGCTTCCGAATTTGGCAACTGAGCTGCCGCGATTGGCGCCCCACGCCACCCGTTCGCGTTTGCACCCATAGCGTTAACAGGCCCTACTCCCCCAGCACGAGGACGGCATCCACTTCGATGCGTGCCCCGCGCGGCAACCCCGCGACCTGGTAGGTGGCCCGTGCCGGATACGGTGGCGTGAAATGCGCCGCCATGATCTCGTTCACCTTCGCGAAGTCGCCCAGGTCGACCAGCAGGATCGAGAGCTTCACGAGCTGCCCCATGCTTCCCCCGGCGGCCTCCGCGACCGCGCGCAGATTGGCGAACACGCGATTCGCCTGGGCCTCCGTGCCGTCGACGAGCTGCCCCGTCGCGGGGTCGAGGCCGATCTGGCCGGACAGGTAGACGGTGTTGCCGGCGCGAATCGCCTGCGAATAGGGGCCGATGGCTTTCGGCGCGCCAGCGGTTTCGATCGATTGGAGCGTCATGGCGAGTCCTCCGGAACAGCGCCGAGTGTATCAGCGCTCGACCTCGTGGCCGGCTTCGATCCACGCGTCGATGCCGCCGGCGAGCGGCCGCACGCGCCGGAATCCCCGCTGGATCAACGCCTGCGCCACCTTCACGGCCGTAGCCTCGTTCGGGCACGCGCAGTAGACGACGACCTCGCTCGTCGGCTCGATCGCAAGCAGGTCGACGCGCATGTTCGTCGCGTCGACGGTGATCGCGCCGGGGATGCGGCCGGTGACCGACTGCGACAGCTTCGACCGCACGTCGATCACCGTCGTCGGCTCGCCCGCGGTCAGCAGGCTCTTGAGCTCGGCGACCGTGAGCCGGTCCATCCGCAGCTGGCGGATAAAGCGCTGCCGCTGCACCCATTTCATGACGACGAAGGCAACGAATGCGGTCACGAGCAGCACGATGCCGATCCGACCCAGTTCCGTGAGCACGGCGAGCACCTCGTTCACCGCGTTGCGGAAGACGAAGCCGAGCGCGATCGCAACGCCGGACCAGAGCGCGGCGCCGATCGCATCGAACAGCACGAAGCGCCAGACCGGGATGCGCACGACGCCGGCCATCGCGGTCGCGACCGAGGCGAAGCCCGGCACGAACTTGGCGAACATCAGCGACGGCGCGCCCCAGCGCTCGAAAATCGACTCCGTCTGCCGCACGCACGAATCAGGCGACAGCGATACGCGGCACAGCGTCTTCAGCACGCGGCCGCCCAGCCGGCGCCCCGCGATGTACCACGCGAGGTTCCCGATCGCCGAGGCAGCGACCGCGGTCGCGACCAGGCCGGCGAGCGTGTAGGGACTGCGGGCGGCGAGCGCGCCGGTGACGATCAGCGTCGGATACGCGGGCACCGGCAGCCCGGCTTGCAGGAGCAGCACATTGACGAACACGAACGCGAGTCCGTAGTGCTGGATGAGCTCGATCAGGTGACTCATGGCATGGCGTGGTGGAGGGCCGAATGCATAACATGAAGCCGCGCGAGCCCGAACTCCACCCCCGTTCGTCGCACCGCGGCCTCCGCATCGGCGTCGGTAGGCCAACGTCGCGTACGCATGCGGCCGAATTCGCGCCCGGGACCCCGGCTCGCCGCTCGCACCGCACGCGGCAGTTTACGGGAACCCCCCGAGACGGCTATAATCACGCCCCTCCGGGGACGTAGCTCAGCTGGGAGAGCGTCGCGTTCGCAATGCGAAGGTCGGGAGTTCGATCCTCCTCGTCTCCACCAGAAACCAACCTAACCCGCTGATGGCTCAGCGGGTTTTTTGTTGGCACGCATCGAATCGCAAAGGCATGCCGCCCGTAGTGTCCCACCCGGGGCCGACTCAACTCCATTCTCATCTTGCGGTGACTCCGACATGACCGCCATCGACGACAACCCTCTGCTCCAGCCGTGGACCGCGCCCTACGGGTTGCCCCCGTTCGACGCCATCAAGCCCGAGCATTTCGTTCCGGCCTTCGATCGCGCGCTGCGGTCGCATCTCGCTGAAATCGGTGCGATCGCAGCCAGCGAGCAGCCCCCCACTTTCGAGAATACGCTCGCCGCCTTCGACAAGAGCGGACGCGAGCTGGCCCGCATCGAAAAGGTGTTCTACAACCTCGCGGCGTCCGAGACTTCGCCGGCACTGCAGGCGGTCGAGCGCGAGATGTCGCCTCGTCTCGCCGCCCATCACAGCGCTGTCCATCTCGACGCATCGCTGTTCGCCCGCATCGACGACCTTCATCGTCGCCAGGGCGAGCTCGACCTCACCGTGGAGCAACGGCAGCTCCTGCAGCGGGTCCATTTCGATTTCGAGCGCGCCGGTGCGCGTCTTTCCGAGTCGGCCAAGGCGCGGCTTGCGGCGATCGTCGAGCGCCTTGCGACCCTGTCGACGCGATTCGGCCAGAACGTGCTGGCCGACGAGTCGAGCTACCGACTGCCGCTGAACGACGAGCGGGATCTCGCGGGTCTGCCCGAGGACGTGCGCGCCGCAGCCCGCGCGGCCGCGCAGCAGCGCGGCGAGAAAGCCGGCGCCATCATCACGCTGTCACGCTCGCTGATCATGCCTTTCCTCACGTTCTCGGAACGGCGCGATCTGCGCGAGCAGGTGTTCAAGGCGTGGATCCGTCGCGGCGAGAACGACGGCGAGCACGACAACCGGCCGATCGCACGCGAGATGCTCGCCCTGCGTACCGAGCTGGCGCGATTGCACGGCTATCGCAACTACGCCGACTACGCGCTGGTCGATCGGATGGCCGGCACGCCGGCCGCCGTGGAGCAGCTGCTGGCCCAGGTGTGGGAGCCGGCGAAGGCGCGCGCCGCGACCGAATGCGATGCGCTGCGAGCGACGGCACTGGCCCACGGCGAAACGCACCCGATCGAGCCCTGGGACTGGCGCTACTACGCGGAGAAGGTGCGCAAGGCGCATTACGGCTTCGACAGCGCCGCGCTGAAACCGTACTTTGCCCTCGACCGGATGCTGGACGCCGCCTTCGACACTGCCAATCGCCTGTTCGGCATCCGTTTTGCGGAACGGCCCGATTTCCATGCCTATCATCCCGACGTTCGCGTCTTCGAAGTACGCGGCCGCGACGATCGGGTCATGGGCATTTTCCTGTCCGACAACTTCGCCCGCCCGACCAAACGCGGCGGCGCGTGGATGAGCGCCTACCGCAACCAGTCGCGCATCGACGGCGAGACCCTTCCGATCATCGTCAACAACAACAACTTTGCAAAGGCAGCGCCCGGCGAACCCACGCTGCTGTCCGCCGACGACGCGCGCACGCTCTTCCACGAATTCGGCCACGGACTGCACGGGCTGCTGTCGCAGGTGACCTATGACCGTCTCTCCGGGACGCAGGTCCTGCGCGACTTCGTCGAGCTGCCGTCGCAGATCTTCGAGCACTGGGCGTTCGAGCCCGAAGTGCTGAAGCGGCACGCGCTCCATTGCGTGACCGGGGAGCGCATTCCCGACGAGCTGATCACGAAGCTCAAGGAAGCGCAACACTGGAACCAGGGCTTCGAGACGGTCAATTACACGGCCTGCGCGCTGGTCGACATGGCGCTCCATGCGCGGTCGGATCCCGACGGTGTCGACATCACCGATTTCGAGCGCGCGGAACTTGCGCGCATAGGCATGCCGCGCGAGATCGCGGTGCGCCATCGGCTGCCGCATTTCGCCCACCTGTTCCAGGGTAGTGCCTACGCGGCGGGCTACTACGTCTACATGTGGGCGGAGGTCCTCGACTGCGACGGCTACGACGCCTTCGTCGAAGCGGGCAACCCATTCGATCCTGAAGTCGCCGAGCGGCTGCGCCGCTACATCTATTCGTCGGGCGGCACTCTCGAGCCATCGGCAGCGTTTCGCGCGTTCCGCGGACGCGACCCGGTAGTCGGGCCGATGCTCGCCAGTCGGGGCCTCGTCGACGAACGCGAACCCGCGTAGGTTAGCGGCATGGAGACGACGGCGCACGGCTGGAAAGTCTTCGACGCCCGCACTCCGATCCTGACCTACGAATATTCGTTCGGACCAGGCGTTGCCAATGCCCTCGCCGTCGGCGGCAAGGAGGGCCTCGTCATCGTCAGCCCCCCGTGCCGCGTCGCGCCGGGCGTGCAGGACGACCTCGCGCCCTACGGCGCGGTGCGCGCGCTCGTCGCGTCGAACGCATTTCACTATCTCGGCATTCCGGAGTGGAAGGCGCGCTTTCCCGACGCCGCGATCTTCGCGCCGGCGCAGTCGATCGCACGCGTGGAGAAGCACTCGAAGCTTGGCGGCATCCGGCCGCTCTCCGAGGCGGCGTCGATCTGTGGCGCCGGGCTCGAGCTCGTCGACATGCCCCACTACAAGACCGGCGAAGTCCTCGTGCGGATCGCCGGGGAGCGCGGTCTCGCCTGGTATGTCACCGACATCATCATGAATCTTCCCGCCCTTCCGGCGAATCCGATCGTCAACCTGTTGTTCCGGCTGAGCGGCAGCGGCCCCGGTCTCAAGTTCAACAATCTGGCGCCGCTCTTCATGGTGAAGGACAAGTCGGCGCTGCGCCGCTGGATCGCCGGGGAATTTCGCAAGGCACCGCCCGACTGGTTGATCGCCGCGCACGGCGACGTCGTCGACCTGAAGGCGAACCCGGCAGCGGGGCGCGCGCTCTTCGGCGATCGCTGACCGATCGGCGGCAGGCTCGCCGATGGTCCTGCTGCATCCAGGGCGCGACGCTGCTCGCGCTGCGTCGGGCGTGCGCCTAAGAGCTTGTCCGTTAATAAATCGCGCGATGCGCTTTGCCACAATGCGATGGGATGCGCGAAGGACGGCGAAGGCCGTGGCGGGCCCCACGCCCAAGCCGGCCGACAAAGCAGACCGCGCATTGTGGCAAAGCCCTTCGGGAACGGGCAGCCTGGGCCGATGGCTTTGTCGCTCGGCTTGCCTTGGGGCCCACCCAAGGCTGCACCTCGCTTCGCGCCCTCGGCCCAACCTGCCGCGTTCGCACGCGTGATTTATTGACGGACAAGCTCTAAGTCCGCCCGCTCACGCCGCGGCGTCGGTCAGCCGCCCGCTCTGGTAGTCGCGGATCGCCTGCTCGATCTCGTCGCGCGTGTTCATCACGAACGGGCCCCACTGGACCACAGGCTCGCGCAGCGGACGGCCGGCGAGCAGCAGCACGCGCCCACCCTCGGCGCCGCCGGTCAGCGTGACTTCCTCGCCGTCGGTAAGCACGCCCACCTGGTGCGTCGCGACCGCGCGCGCCGCATTTTTCGGGCCCACGTCGACGCTGCCTTCGAACACGTAGACGAAAGCGTTGTGGCCGGGAGTCATCGGCAGCGTGACGCTCGCGCCCGCCGGCAGTTCGATGTCGGCGTAGAGCGGTGCGGTCGCGAGGCCCTGGATCGGGCCCGCGGTGGCGTGACCGTCGACATCGAGCGTGCCGGCGACGACCTTCGCGATGCCTCCGCCCGGGATCGCGACAACGGGAATCTCCCCCGCCGAAATGTCGCGGTACGCGGCCGGCTTCATCTTCTCGTTCGCGGGCAGGTTGATCCACAGCTGGAAGCCGCGCATGCGGCCCGCCTCCTGCTGCGGCATCTCGGAGTGGATGACGCCGCGCCCGGCCGTCATCCATTGCACCCCGCCGCTCTTCAAGTCACCGACGTGACCCATGTGATCCTCGTGCCGCATGTGGCCGTCGATCATGTAGGTGACGGTCTCGAAGCCGCGATGCGGATGCGACGGGAAGCCGGCGACGTAGTCGTCCGCGTTGTCGGTCGAGAAGTGGTCGAGCATCAGAAAAGGGTCGAGCCGCGCGAGCGGCGACTGCCCGAGACCGCGTCGGAGCTTGACGCCGGCGCCGTCGGAGGTGGGCACGGCCGCGACGACGCGTTGCAGGGTACGTGGGGTCATGGTCCGGCAGAATGTGGGGCCGGATCCGCCGAACGTCAAGCGGCCGCGGGTCGCGACCGCTCAGCCGCCGAGCGCGCGCCGCATGGTGGCCGTGATCCGCTGCCGCCGGCGCTCGTAGCCCGCCCACGGGTCGGGCCGGCGCTCGATGCGCTCAGGCACCGTGGCGATCGTGAATTGCGCCGGCGACATCTTCGCCGAAAGCTCGTCCCATGCGAGCGGCGTCGCCACTGTCGCGCCGGGGCGCGCGCGCAACGAATAGGGCGCGACCGCCGTCGCGCCGCGCGCGTTGCGCAGGTAATCGACGAAGATCTTGCCCCGCCGCCGCTTCTCGCCCATCCTGGCCGTGAACTCGTCGGGCAGCGTCCGCGCGAGATGCGCGGCGACCCGCTGCGCGAAGCCCTTCACTTCGTCCCAGCCGTGACGCCGCTCGAGCGGCACGACGACGTGCAGCCCCCTGCCGCCCGTCGTCTTGACGAACGCTTCGAGGCCGAGCTCGCCCAGGAGGGCACGCGTGAGGCGCGCGGCGGCGACGACCTTCGCCCATGGCAGTGCCGGATCGGGGTCGAGATCGAGCACCATCATATCGGGACGTTCGATCGTGGCGGCCCGCGCACCCCAGACGTGCAGCTCGAGCACGTTCATCTGCGCGAGGCCCGCGAGCGCCTTCACCGTATCGGCGACGAGATACGGGTGGCGGCCGTTGCCGTCCTCGATCATCGCGCCGCGCACGCCCGGGATCGCGGCATTGCCGGCGTGCTTCTGGTAGAAGCATGGCTTCGCCGCGCCCTCGGGACAGCGCACGATCGAGACCGGCCGGCCGGCGACGTGCGGCAACAATCGCGGTCCGACGCGCGTGTAGTACTCCGCGACCATGAGCTTGGTGACGCCGGAGTCTGCGTAGACAATGCGCTCGGGATGCGTGATGGTCACGCCGGCAACCGCGGGCAGCGGGATACGCGAAGTCTTGGCAGCGCCGGCGCGGCGCGCGGTGCGGGCGGAAACGCGCTTGCGTCGATCGTGCTGAAGGCTCATGGTCGTCGGAATCGAGCAGAATCCGCGCCGAGCCGCGCAGGCGAGCGCAGTGCGGGATTGGCCGCGTCA
The DNA here is from genome assembly GCA_963830485.1 of uncultured beta proteobacterium. Taxonomy (GTDB): domain Bacteria; phylum Pseudomonadota; class Gammaproteobacteria; order Burkholderiales; family Casimicrobiaceae; genus CAIWHR01. Next base: position 38,050 of record CAWHNE010000011.1, on the reverse strand, counting down.
GCGCCGCTGCGGAACGCAAATCCTGCAACAGCATGCGGCACGGATTGCCCGCGCGTTCGGGCGACTTCGTCGCGGTGCGAGCGCCTTCTTCGCCGCGTAGGCGGCTCGGCGGGGCCGCCGCCTTCTTTCAGCCCGCGTAGAGGCGGCTCGTGCGGGGCACGCCGGCGAGCAGGTATTCCATCTGGTCGGCGAGGATGCGCCGGTTGCGCAGGATGAACTGCTCGTGCCGGTTCGGCACATAGGGCACGTAGATGAGCGGCATGCCTGCGAGCTCGGGCGTGCGGTTCGCCTTCTTGATGTTGCATTTCTTGCAGGCGGTCACCGAATTGGTCCACGAATCGCGGCCGCCGCGCGAGACCGGCACGACGTGGTCGCGAGAGAGGTCGCGCGACATGTGCGTCTGCCCGCAGTACGCGCACAGATGGCGGTCGCGCGCGAACAAGAGCGCATTCGTGAGTCCGGGCGCGTGCACGAGCCGGCCCGGCACGCTGCCCTTGATCGCGAGGATCGACTTGGTCGCGATCCGCGAGCGGAGGCCGTTCTTCTGCCAGCCGCCGCGGAATTCGCGCACTTCGGCGCCCAGCGACCACGCGACCATCTGCTTCGCGTGATAGGTGATCGCCTCCTCGAGCGCGACCCAGGCCTGGGGCAGCCCGGCCATGTCGACGGTAAGTACCAGCGGCTCCATAAAGGTCGTGTGTGGCGTTTCGGATACAGGGGCGTGGCGGTTCGCCAACCCGAAGTTTGCACTAACCGGGCCCTTTGGCAAAATCCCTCGGGCCACAGTGCAAAGGACGTCGATGCCCGCCCGCTTCGCCTCGTGGTGCACGTTGCGTCTTGCGACCATCGCGTGTGCCCTGTTCGTCTCCGCGTGCGGCGGTGGGGGTGGGGGCTCGTCGCCACCTGCCGAGATGCCGACGCCGCCGGATCCGGGGCCGCCTGACCCGCAGGTCCGCGTGACGCTTCTGTCGCCGTTCGCGGCCGGGTGCGAAGGTGCGGCCGTCAACGGCACGCTCTACGTGAACGCAGAGGTCGAGCCCTACGTCGCGGTCAATCCGGCCAATGGCGCGAATCTGATCGGCGTGTGGCAGCAGGACCGGTGGTCGAACGGCGGCGCCAAGGGGCTCTTGAGCGCCTCGTCGTTCGACGGCGGCAGGACGTGGGCGCCGTCGATGGCCGCGTTCTCGCGCTGCACCGGAGGCACGGCGGCCAACGGCGGCGACTACGAGCGCGCGACGGACCCATGGGTCACGATCGGACCTGACGGGATCGCCTACCAGATCGCGCTCGCGTTTTCGGGACAAACGAGCGCGCCCGGGTCGTCGAACGCGGTGCTGGTGAGCCGCTCGGCCGACGGCGGGCGCACCTGGTCGAGCCCGATCACGGTGATCCGCGATGGCGCCGACAACTTCAACGACAAGGAATCGATCACCGCGGATCCGATCGTCGCCGGTTACGCGTATGCGGTGTGGGACCGGCTTTCCGCGGCCGGCCACGGGCCGACGTACCTGAGCCGAACGACGGACGGCGGCGCGAGCTGGGAGCCGGCGCGGATGATCTACGATCCCGGTGCGACCAGCCAGACGATCAACAACCAGGTGGTGGTGGCGACCGACGGAACGCTGGTCGTGTTCTTCACCCAGCTCGACCCCGCCGCGGGCGGCACCGCGACGGCGACGCTTGTCGTCATCCGCTCGACCGACAAGGGCGCGACGTGGTCGACCCCGATTGTCGTGTCGCCGGTGCAAGCGATCGGCGTACGCGATCCCGAGACCGGCCTTCGCGTGCGCGACGGCTCGACCCTGGGCTCGATCGCTGCGGGCCCGGGCAACGTGCTCGTCGCGGCGTGGCAGGACGCGCGTTTCTCCGGCGGCGCGCGCGACGCCGTGGCGCTCTCGCGCTCCACCGACGGCGGCCGCACGTGGTCCCTGCCCGTGCGCGTGAACCGCGACCCGTCGGTCGCCGCCTTCGAGCCGGCCGTCGCCGTGCACGGCGACGGCACGATCGGCATCTCGTACTTCGATTTCCGCAGCAACACGCCGTCGCCCGCGACACTCCCGACCGATGCGTGGCTCGCGCGCTCGAGTGACGGCGTCACGTGGCAAGAGAGTCGCATCGCCGGCCCGTTCGACCTCGCGCTCGCGCCGTATGCCGATGGGTTGTTCCTCGGCGACTACCAGGGTCTGATCGCGGTGGGCGCCGAGTTCGTCCCGTTCTACGCGGCGGTGAACGACGGCGACCCCGGCAACCGGACCGACGTATTCGCGTCGCTCGTGACGTCCGCCGGCGCCGCCGCCCGAGCCGCCGCTGCGCTCGCACCGATGCGGGCGCAGGAGGCCGCGCCGCTTCGGACGACGCCCGAGCTCTCGCGTCGCATCACAGCGAGCATCGCGCGCACGATGCAGCGCCGCATACCCGGCTGGATCGCACCGTGGATCGATCGCGGCGTGCTGGAGGATGCGCCGTAGTTCCGCGCCGCTCTCGCCGCGGCCTCCGCACCGCCCGTGTGAATCGTTGTGCCGAGTTGTCGGCCGCCTGCGCCGACTCGCCCCGGTCGCATCCCCACGCGCTTCGCGCGCGGGGGGACGCGCGAGCGGCGAGCAGGGGCCCCAAGCTTGCTTGGGGATGCGAGCCATCGGGAGCGCGTTCGGAGGCCGACCCCTCGGCGAAACGATCTGCCGCGGCTGTGCGGAGGCCGAACCGGCTCGCCGCTCGCGTCGCGGCCTCCGCGCCGCCATTGCAGATCGCTGCGCCGAGCTGTCGGCCGCATGCGCCGACTCGCCCCGGTCGCATCCCCACGCGCTGCCCCGCGCGTGGGGCCCCTGCTTCCCGGCTCGCGTCGCTAATGCGACATCAGCACCGGGGCGGTCATCGACGACATCATCACGCGCGTGACGCCACCCCAGACGACCTCGGTCAGGCGCGGCCGGCTGTAGGCGCCCATCACGATCAGATCGGCGCCGGTGTCCGCCACCTGCGAGAGCAGGAGCTCGCCGGCCTCGATGTCCGCCGCCGCAATACGCTTCACCGTCGCATCGATCTCGTGGCGGCCGAGAAACGCGGAGAGTTGCGCGTCGGTGAACTGCTCGTTCGCGCTCTCGTCGGACGCAGGCGTCACGGCCATCGCGATCACCTTTTTCGCGTCCTTCAATAGCGGCAGCGCGTCGGCCACCGCGCGCGCGGATTCCCGCGAGTCCTTCCACGCGATCAGCACGCGTTCACCGATGGTCGGGAAATCGCCGACCGATGGCACGAACAGCACCGGACGGCCGCAACGCATGACCACCGCGTTGGCAAGCTCCGCGGTGAACTCCTCGCGCGGGTCGTCGCGCGGCGGCTGGCCCAGGATCGCGAGGTCGGAGTGCCGCGCTCGCAAGACCGCGGCGCCGATAGGCGTCCGCGCCGGCACGTCCCATTCGATGTTCGTCACGCCCGACTTCTTGGCAGCGCCACGGAAGGCGGCCTCGGCGGCGCTTCGTTCTTCGGCCCGCAGACGCGCGTACTTGTCGATCTCCTCCTGCGCCATCACCGCTTTCGCGTACTTCGTGAGTTCGCTCGGCGACGGCAGGTAGCTGCCGTGGAGCTCGGACGGATAGCGGCGCGCGAGCCGGGCGGCGTAATCCAGGCGACGGGCACACGGTTCGGTGTCGTCGGCATGGACGAAGATGGAGCGGTAGGTCATGGCGTCCTCGCGGGGGGTCGACGCGCACATTGTGCCTCACGCCGCAAGTCCTCGGTTTGACGCCGCTTAAGCCGTCGGCCTCTTCAACGGCAGGCGCTATTCGAACGTCGGACCAACGGCCGACCTCCATCGCTCGGCGACGCGCGGCCTCCGGCCGATGATTGGCTCGTTGCTGTGCGCGGGTCGGCCGCCGCCCGGCTTCGCAGACGCGAGCTTCGCTCCTTGGCTTCTCGCCCTGCTCGCGCGGGCGTCCTAGGGCTTTGGCTCGGCCTTGCGGCCTCGCACGTCTCGCTCCGTCGACCGCCCACAATCGACAACCGGCCGCGAAGCCGGTAGCGTGGGCGCTCTCCCCTGCCTCCATGCCCGACGACCTGCCCGCGCTGACGCTGGCCGAACTCGCGCGAGCGCTCGCGCACGGCGAGACGTCGTCACGCTCCATCGTCGCCGCCTGCCTCGATCGCATCGATCTGCACGACAGATGGCTGCACGCGTTCGTCGACGTTTGGCGCGACGAGGCGCTCGCCCGCGCCGACGCCGCCGACGACGAGCGGCGCGCGGGACGATCGCGGGGCCGACTGCATGGACTACCCGTCGCGCTCAAGGACCTGCTCCACGTCGCCGGCCGGCCGACGACCGCCGGCTCGAAGAGCTGGCGTGGGCGCATCGCGGATGAGACGGCGACGGCGGTGTCGCGCCTTCTCGACGCGGGAATGATTCCGCTTGGCAAGACGCACATGGTCGAGTTCGCATTCGGCGGCTGGGGCCGCAATGCGCCGATGGGCGCGCCGTGGAATCCATGGGACGCGCAGACGCACCGCGTGGCCGGCGGCTCGTCGAGCGGTTCGGCGGTTGCGGTGGCGGCAGGCTTGGCACCCGCCGCGATCGGCTCCGATACGGGCGGCTCGATCCGGATCCCGGCGTCCCTCTGCGGCATCACGGGCCTCAAGCCGACCTACGGGCTCGTGAGCCTTCACGGCGCGGTACCACTCTCGACGACGCTCGACTCGATCGGTCCACTCACCCTCACGGTCGAGGACGCTGCGCTCGTCGTGTCCGCGATGGCGGGACCGGATCCGCGCGACGTGGCGACGAGCGCCGCACCACGCGTGGATTTCGCGGGAGCGCTCGCGCGCGATCCCGACCTCCGCGGCGCTCACATCGGCGTGCTCGCGCCGGACCGGTTCCCGTCGTACACGGAGCCCGATGTCGTGCGTGCGGCGCGCGAGGCGACGACCGCGCTCGCCAGCCTCGGCGCGACCGTCACGGTGGAGGAGGTCCCGCTCGACTTCGACGCGCTCGCCGCCGCGAACGGCCGCATCATCGCGGCGGAAGCCTGGGCGCTCCATCGCGCCTACATCGAGGACCCTTCGCTCGAGATCGATCCGTGGGTGCGGCGCCGCGTGATTGCCGGCAAGGACGTCACCGGCGCCGAGTACGACAACCTGATCGCGCAGAGGCGTGTCGCGATGGGCGCCTTCGCCCTCTGGATGCGCGGGCGCGACGCGCTGCTCACGCCGACGTTGCCGATCACCGCGGTGCCCGTGGACGAGGTCGACGAGGTGACGACGCCGCTCGCGGCTTTCACGCGCGCCGCGAATTACCTGGGCGCCTGCGCGCTGTCGCTGCCCGCGGGATTCTCGCCCGCCGGACTGCCGATCGGCGTGCAGCTTATCGGCGCGCCGTTCGCCGACGCGACGCTCGTGCGCATCGGCCGCGCGTTCCAGGCGGCGACCGATTGGCACCGGCGACGGCCCGAGCTCCCGCCGGGCGCGCGCACCGACAGCGACGCTACTTCCTCGGCCCGCCGCGCGGCTTCACGTCCGCTGGAATCTTGAAGAGATCCCCCTCGAACGTCAGCAGCGACTGCCCCGGATCGATCCGCGGCGCGAGCTCCCAGATGTTTCGGTAGCCGTACGTGTAGAGCGCGATGTAGGTGGACAGGTTGAGCGAGGCCGCCGGGAGCTTGGTCGGAAAAGGACCCTCGGCGTTGACGAAATTGTTGTTGCAGTAGATGAGGATCCGCGTCGCGCGGTCAGGGATGCGCGCGCGCAAGGTCGCGACCGCGATGTCGGGAAAGGAGAGGTTGATCGCACCGGCGACGTGCAGCTCGTCGAATTTCTCGCGGCTCCGCGCGTCGAGGACGAGCGTGCCCGGCAGGCGCGCGAGGCGGGCGAACTCCACCTCCGTGACCCGGTGACGGTCGCGATGTGCGGCCGCCTCGTGGACGATGCGCAGGTAGCCCGGCATGTCGATCGCCGGGTTCGCGATCGGTTCGGGCTCGCGTGCCGAGGCGATGGCGGCTACCGCCGGCATCGACCCCGCAAGGAGCAGCGCGCGCAACAGCGTCGTCATCGTGATTCTCCCTCGGCGCGGGCGGTCGGTGCGCCACGGGACGAAGAACGCGGCAGCCCATCCCTGCGTTGACCCGCCACGCCGAAGCTTCCCCTGCCGTCGTGCGCGCGCTAAGATTCGGCCACGCCCGAATTCCGCCACCGACCATGAGCCATAAGCACGAGAACCTGATCCGCGACATCTTCCACGATCCGATCAGCACCAACATCCAGTGGCGCGAAATCGAGTCGCTCCTGCGTCATCTCGGCGCCGACATCGAATCGCTGTCGGGTACGCGCGTGCGCGTCAAGCTGAACGGGCACGAGGGCATCCTGCACCGGCCGCACGGCGGCAATACGCTTGGCCGGCAGGACGTCTCGCACTTGCGCGAGTTTCTCGCCCGCGGACGTGTCACACCGTCGCTCTACGAGGCCGCGAAGAAGCCCTCGTAGCCCCGTGGCGGCACTCGCGCCCGGACCCGTCGTCGAACGAGGGCCATGAACGAAAAGACCGCGGTGGCCGTGATCATCGGGAGCCTCGCGAAGGCGTCGCTCAACCGGAAGATGGCGCGTGCACTGATCGGCGTCGCCCCGCCGTCGCTCGCGCCCGAGATCGTCGAAATCGGCGAGCTGCCGCTCTACACGCCCGATTTCGAGACCGAGCCGCCCGCGGCGGTGCGCGCGTTCCGCGAGCGCATCGCGCAGAAGGACGCCGTGCTGTTCGTTACGCCCGAGTACAACCGCTCGATGCCGGGCGCACTCAAGAACGCACTTGACGTGGGCTCGCGGCCGTACGGCAAGAGCGTGTGGACGGGCAAGCCGGCGGCGATCGTCAGCGTCTCGCCCGGCGCGATCGGCGGCTTCGGCGCCAATCACCACCTGCGGCAGTCGCTCGTCTTCCTCGACATGCCGGCGATGCAGCAGCCGGAAGCCTACATCGGCGGCGCGGCCAAGCTCTTCGACGAGCAGGGCGCGCTCGTCAACGACGCGACCCGCGAGTTCATCACGAAATTCATGCAGGCATTCGCGCAGTGGATCGCGCGCCTGCGGGACTGATCCCGCGCTCCTGCTATAATCGCCCCTGTTGATCCGCCGCCCGCCGCCTCGGCCGGCGGCGTTTGTTTTCCTGCGTTCCGCCCCGACATGCGGAACACGCCCGTCGCCATGGATGCCACCGCGTACCCTGCAGACCTCGTCCGCGACGTCGCGACGCGCCGCACGTTCGCGATCATCTCGCACCCGGACGCCGGCAAGACGACGCTGACCGAGAAGCTCCTGCTCTTCGGCGGCGCGATCCAGATGGCGGGCACGGTGAAGGCGCGCAAGAGCTCGCGCCATGCGACCTCCGACTGGATGGAGGTCGAGAAGCAGCGCGGCATCTCGGTGACTTCGTCGGTCATGCAGTTCGAGTACGCGGGACACACGATCAACCTGCTCGACACGCCGGGCCACCAGGACTTTTCCGAGGACACCTACCGCGTGCTGACCGCCGTCGACGCCGCGGTGATGGTGATCGACGCGGCGAAGGGCGTCGAGGAGCGCACGATCAAGCTGCTCGAGGTCTGCCGGCTCCGGGCGACGCCGATCATCACGTTCGTCAACAAGATGGACCGCGAGGTCCGCGAACCCTTCGCGCTGCAGGAAGAGATCGAGGCAGTGCTGGCGATCGACTGCGCGCCGGTCACGTGGCCGGTCGGCATGGGCAAGCGCTTCCGCGGCGTGTTCGACCTGCGGCACGACCGGCTGCAGCGGTTCACGCCCGGCGAGGAGCGCGTGACCGACGACGCCGAGCTGATCGAGGGCCTGCGCAATCCGCGGCTCGACGAGCTCTTTCCCGACGAGATGGGCGCGCTGCGGCACGATGTCGACCTGATCCGCGACGCGTCGCACCCGTTCGATCTCGCGTCGTTTCTCGCGGGCCGGCAGACGCCGGTGTTCTTCGGCTCGGCGATCAACAATTTCGGCGTGCAGGAGATCCTGCAGGCGCTGGTCGAATGGGCACCGCCGCCGCAGCCGCGCGACGGCACTCGCCGCATCGTCCATCCCGCGGAAGCCGGCGTTCTCGGGTTTCGTGTTCAAGATTCAGGCGAACATGGACCCGAAGCACCGCGACCGGATCGCGTTCTTCCGCGTCTGCTCGGGCCGCTACACGCCCGGGATGAAGGTGCGGCACCTGCGCTCGGAGCGCGAGATGAAGATCGGCAACGCGCTCACGTTCATGGCGAACGAGCGCGTGCAGAGCGAGGACGCGGTCGCCGGCGACATCATCGGCATCCACAACCACGGGCAGCTCCAGATCGGCGACACGCTGACCGCTGGCGAGGCGCTCGCGTACACGGGCATTCCGTATTTCGCGCCGGAGCTCTTCCGCGTCGCCCGGCCACGCGACCCCTTCCGGGCGAAGCCGCTCGCGAAGGGATTGCAGGAGCTGGGCGAGGAAGGCGCGATCCAGGTGTTCGAGTCCACGCATGCGAACACGCTGCTCCTGGGCGCGGTCGGCCCGCTCCAGTTCGAGATCGTCGCGCACCGGCTCGCGACCGAGTACAAGGTCGACGCGATCTACGATCCGGCGAACGTCACGACGGCGCGCTGGCTCACGTTTCCCGACGCGAACACGCGACGCAACTTCGAGCGCGAGCAGGCGGCCGCGCTGGCGACGGACGTCGACGGCAACCCGGTCTTCCTCGCGACCAGCAAGTACAACCTGCAGGTGACGCTCGAGCGGTGGCCGAAGGTCGGCTTCCACGCGACCCGCGAGCACGGCCGGCGGCTCGAGCAGGGGTGACCTGCGGTGCCAGACCCGGGTCTGACCCGGGTCTGACCCGGGTCGGACCCCCACTGCTCAGGTGCGCGGCGGGGGGGTGTCGGGCGGCGGGATCGCGGGCGGCGCCGTTCCCGGAGGCGGGTAGGGCGGCGGCGTATTGGGCGGCGGGTACGGCGCAGGCGTGTTCGGCGGCGGGTACATGGGCGCGCCGGACGGCGGATACCCGCTCGGCGGCGGCGGCATCATTTGCCCACGCTGGCTCATCCGGACCGGCACCTGGTTGCCGCGGGTGTACATGCACTGCAGATACGCGTTGTCGTATTGCTGTTGCAACTGCCACTGGGTCGCGCTCGACGCGTTGGCCGCGTTGATCGCCCCGACCAGGAGTCCGATGCCCGCGCCGATCGCCGCGCCTTGGCCGCCCTGATTGGAGACGGAGCCGATGATCGCGCCGCTCGCGGCGCCGACCGCTGTCGTCCCGACGGCGCCGACGGCCGCGCGGTCGTTAACGGCCTGCGGCGCCGCGCCGTTGCCCAGCACGGCCTGCGCGTATTGCTGACACGCCGCCGCATCCTGCTGGAATGCGTCCACACTTTTCCCGGTGCCCGGCATGACCGGAACGGCAGGGCCGCTCGGCATCGTCGCGCAGCCGCCGAGCAGCGCCGCCGCACAGGCAAGCGCAATCGTCGATCGGATGTTCATTCTGCGATCCTCCCCTCGCCCGGCGCGGTCAGCCTTGCGGCACCGGACGTTCCTGCATCACCGGGGGCGGTTGGAGCGCTTCCGGCACGACGCGCATCCACGGCTTCGTGCAGCTCTGGACGTAGGGGTAATAACCCGCCGGATTCGTGCAATAGAACCAAGTGACCGGTGAACCGGACGGCACCGTGGGCGCAACGCGGCGCGCCCTGCTGCGGCTGCTCGACGAACACGATCGGGTCGATAGGTGGAGACCGTCGTGGTCGTCACCGGATACGGAACACCCCAATAGGGCGCATTCCACCACCAGGGCCAACCCCACCACGGGCTCGTGGCGACTACGGCAGCCCCGCCCCACCACCACCCGCCGCACCCCCAGCACCCGCCGCGCCAGCCGCCGCCAGACCATCCGCCGCCGTGCCAGCCGCTGCCGCCGTGCCAACCGCCGCCACGATGCCAGCCGCCTCCGCCACCGCTCCAACTGCCGCCGCCACGTCCCCCGCCGCTCCAGCTGCCGCCGCCGTGTCCGCCGCCGCCACTCCAGGCACCGCCACCCCCTCCACGTCCGCCGCCACCGCCACCGCCTCCGCCGCGCTGCGCATCGGCGACACCGGCAACACACGCAAGGGCAAACGCCGCGATGAGTGCAAGCACTGACTTCTTCATGATCGGACCTCGCTGTCCCCTCGTTGTCCACGTCTATCTGTTGGACGTCGCGCCAGGCCGGACGTTCGAACGCCGGGTCCGTTGCTGCGCCGCGTGCGACGGCGTCTCCCCGCGCGGGATAGACATTTCCATAACGCGGCAGCAAGACCATTCGTTGACCCCTATCCGCGGGTGGCGGACGCCGCCGGCGCGTCCACGTGAACGGGAGCGGCAGCCGCGTCACCGAAACCGAAGAAGTCGATCAACACCCGGTGATACTCGGAGTTGCCGACCGCCAGGCTGTTGTTGTGGCTGCCGTTCGGGACGAGCAGCAGCCGCTTCGGTGCTGCAGCGGCCGCGTAGAGCGCTTCGCTGAACCGGGCCGGCACGTAGCGGTCGCCTTCACCGTGCACGATCAGAACGGGCATATTGACGCGCGCGATCTTGCCGATCGAATCGAACTTCTGCGACAGCATCGCCGCGGGCAGGATGCCGCGCGTCACCTCCGAGGCCATGTCGGCGAAGTTCGTGAAGGACGATTCGACGACGAGCCCGCGCGCGCCGCCGGGCAGGCTCGCCGCGAGATCGACCGCGACCGCTCCGCCGAGCGAATGACCGTAGATGAACCGTCGTGCCGGATCCGGTTCGTGCGCGACGACCCAGCGCCAACCCGCCTGCGCGTCCTCGTAGACCGTCGCCTCCGACGGCAGGTCGCCGTCGCTCTTGCCGAAGCCGCGATAGTCGATCGCGAACACCGAGAAGCCGAACCGGCGAAGCTGCGCGATCCGATTCAGGTGGCCGGTCAGGTTCCAGCGCGCGCCGTGCAGGTAGTAGACGACCGGCGCCTTCGGATTGTCGTCGGCCCACCACCATGCGTGGATGCGCGGCGCATCCGGCCGCGCGTCGACCGGCAGGTCGAGCTCGACCACGCCCGACGGCAACCCCGTGTACCAGCCCGCATCCGAGCGCGTCGCACGGAACGTCAGTTCGCGCTCTTTCTGCTCGAGCCCGATGCAGCCGGTCGCGAGCAGCGCCGCGACGGCGAGAAGCGAGATCACGCGCCAGGGGCGCGGCCGGCGGGGCGGAGCGGAGCGATCGGTCATCGTGGAAGAAGGGGCGGCGAACAGGCGTCCAGAGTAGCGCACAAGCGCCGTCGCCGGCACGCGCTCGTCGCGAGGATCCCCGCGTTGGTCGCTCGGACCACCGTGCCGGTTCCCGACCGGGGCAACGTCCTTCTCGGGAAACGTGGCGGCAATGTAACCATACGTAACGTCCCTGTGCCCGCGAGGCGTTTCCGTGACGCCCCGATTGAGGTCAAATGGCGGTTCGACGCGGCCGCGGTACGGGCCGGCGCCCTTTTTCAGCTTGCAGGAGCTTGTATGAACAGGTTCGGAGTCCCATTCATTGCGCTCGTCGCGCTACTCGCGGCGCCCCCCCTCGCGCACGCGCAATATCCCGGCGGTCCGAGCAAGACCCAACCGGCCACGGGCGGTCACATCAAGCCGCCGACGCCCAAATCGTCGCCCGGTCCCGACGCCCCGGTCAGCCTGACCGGTCAAGCGCAGGTCGTGCTCGACACGATGGAGGATGAGCTCAAGATCGGCGCGCACCAGCAGAAGGCCTGGGCCGCCTACGCGTCGAAGGTCCTCCGCTACGCCGACGACCTGGCGCGCGCGCGCTACTCGGCGCGCGACATGCAGGACGGCGGGTTGACCGCGCCACAGCAATTCGATCGGGTGGCGGAGATCGCGAGCAACCGCGTGACCGCCGTGGAGGAGATCGTCGAATCGGGCCGCGCGCTTTACACAACGCTCGGGCCCGAGCAGCGGCGGACCGCCGACAAAGTCCTCGTGCTCCTGCCTATGCGGCTCGTGAGCAGGTCACAGGTGGGGACCGGCCCGTCGGTCGACGAGGCCGCGCCCGCGGGCGCGCGGCCGCGCTAGTTTCCTGCACCCGGAACGATCAGCGCTCGTCCTCGAAACCGCACGCGAGACGCGTCGCGCGCGACGAAGGACCCGAGAGCATCTGCGCGAGGCGTCGCGCGGGATCGCGGCGCGCGCGCGCGCGCTCCCGACGGCCACCGAATAGACCGTCGCGAGATCGAAGCCCGGCGGCAACGCGCCAACGAGCACGACGCCGGGCGTGTAGAGAATCTCGGTCACCTGCGTGCAGCCGACCTCGCCGCGACCCGCGCGCGCGAGCGCGGCCATCGCGGCGGCACCGTTCTCGAAGCTCGCGCAGCGCGAGGCGACGTCGTTCTCGAGGCCGAGTCGCCGCAGCACGCGGGCGAAATGGATGCCGGCGGTCGCACGCTGCGGATCGGGAAACAGGAGCCGCGTCGCACCGGCGAGTGTTGCGCGCAGCGACGTGGCATCGCCGATCACGGGCGTCGACGCGCCCGCGGGAACCGCGATACCGGTCGGCACGGTTCCGAGCGGCGCGGCGCTGCCCCCCACGACGCGGCCTTCCTTCTCGAGCCGCGCGATAAGCGCCGCGGTGAGCACGATCGCGTCGCAGCGCGCGCCGCCGTCGAGCTTGTCGAGAAGTGCTCCGACGGCGCCGAACGTCGCGTCGATCGCAACGCCCGTCTCCGCCGTGAAGGCCGGGCCGATCGCGGCGACGAGCCCCTTCGCCGCGCCCGCGCAAAGGAGCGCGACGGTGTCGGTCACTGGTCCGGTTTCGCGCCGGAGATCTTCACGATCCGCTCCCACTTGACGATGTCGTCGGCGATGAAGCGGCTGAACGCATCCGGCGTCATGTTCATCGGGATCGCGCCCTGCTTCTCCCACTCGGCGCGCACCTCGGGACGGCTCTGGATCTTCGTGATCTCCGCGTTCAGGCGATTCACGATGGCGGGCGGTGTGCCCTTCGGCGCGATGAGGCCGATCCAGATCACCGCCTCGTAGCCGGGCACGCCGGCTTCGCCGATCGTGGGGACGTCCGGCAGCACCGACGAGCGTGTCTTGCCGGTCGTGCCGAGCGCTCGCACCTTGCCGGCGCGCGCCTGCTCGCTCATCGTGGTCACCGCGTCGAACATCATCTGCACCTGCCCGCCGATCACGTCGGTCCGCGCGCCCGAGCTGCCCTTGTACGGGACGTGGACGATGTCGACGCCCGCCATCGACTTGAAGAGCTCGCCCGCCATGTGATACGGCGTGCCCGTTCCCGACGATGCGTAGTTGAGCTTGCCCGGCGCAGCCTTCGCGAGCTTGATCAGGTCCGCAAGCGTACTCGCCGGCACGGACGGATGGACGACCAGCACGAGATCCGAGTAGTTGATCGGCGCGACCGGCGTGAAATCGCGCAGCAGCGCATACGGCTTGTTCGGAACAAGCGATTCGTTGACGGTGTGCGTGTTCGACATCACGAGCAGCGTGTAGCCGTCGGGCGCGCTCTTCGCCACCGCCTCGGTGCCGATGATCGAGCCGGCGCCCGGGCGATCCTCGACGACGAACGGCTGGCCCATCGACTCCGCGAGCCGCTGGGCGAGAAAGCGCGCGTAGACGTCCGCCGGGCCGCCCGCCGCGAACGGCACGATGATCTTCACGGGCTTCGAGGGATACTCCTGCGCCCACGCGCTGCCGGGCGCGCAGAGCACAGTCGCGAGTGCGAGGACGATCCATGGCCGCATCAAGGTCTCCAGACGAGGGGCGAAAGACGTCGCGATGCGCGCCAATCTACACGAATCGCCGCGGGGCCGGGATGGCGGCGCGCGCCGCGGCACCGTAGAATCGACGTCCGATTCGTCTTCCGAGGATGGCCATGGCAACCGATCCCGCGCGCGCCGGCGAGCCCACGCTCGACGCTGCCGCGCTCTACCGCGAGGAGATCTACACGGACCGCAAGGTCGGCACGCTGCGCGTGCTGGTCCCCGTGACGGCGGCGGGTGCGCCCGACGCGTCGCGCCCGACCGTCTACAGCGGCGAAGCACAGCTCCTCACCAACATGGGCCCATTGCCCATCAGCTTCGACGTCGAGGCGTCGAGCCTCGCGGAGGCCGTGGCGAACTACGCGGAGGCGGCGAAGACCGGCATCGAGCGCGCGATGCGCGAGCTGATGGAGCTGCGGCGCCAGGCGTCCTCGTCGATCGTAATTCCGCAGAGCGGCGCGCTGCCGCCCGCGGGCGCGCTGGGCGGCGGCGGCAAGATCCAGATCCCGTGAGTGGACCGGCGCAGCTCCTGCGCGAGCGCCGGCAACGACGATGACCGAAGCCGCGATCCTCGCCATCGCCGGCCTCCTCGTCCCAGGAGCCTAGCTGCTCGACAACGCGGGCCGGCGCTACGGGCTGCCGTCCGTCGTGCTGCTGATCGGCAGCGGCATCGCGCTGCGGCAGCTGCTCGACCCCGCGGGCATCGAATTCACCTGGCTCAAATCGACGGTGCCGGCGCTGGGGACTCTCGGGCTGATCCTGATCGTGCTCGAAGGCGCGCTGGATCTCACGGTGACGCGCGAGCGCGCGCGGTTGATCGTCGTCGCCGCGAGCTCCGCGCGCCCGTCGCGCGGGACGTCAGCCCGGGCCCTGCTCGCACGTCTTCGCGAGCAGGCACGGGGGCGGAGGTTCGTTCGCCTTCCGCCGCAGGACTTCCTGGCGGAGCTCGTCGTATTGCCGGCGCGTCTGCTTCGCTACGGCCTCTTCGTTGATCGCCGTGCCGCTGAGCGCTCCGACCGTGAACTTGCCCTTCACGGTGACGCGCGTGCCGGAGCCCTCGCCGGTGATGCGGGTGGTGAAGTCTGAGGCTTTGAGGTCCCCCTTCAGCAGCCGCGAACGGATCTCCCGATTCGGGATCAGCTCGATCTGCCGCAGGTTGTCGAGCGACAGCCGCACGAGGCCGACCGACGCGTGGCTCTTCTGCGCCACCTGGATCAGATTCCCGTCCCGATTGACCACACGGCTCGAGTCCACGTTGGACAGGATCTGCGCCATCTTGTCGAAGTCGGTCAGCACCTCCCACGTCTCCTCGGGGCTCGCGGGAACCGCCATGTCGAGGTCGACCGTGAAAACGTTGCCCTCCCGCTCGACGCGGACGTTGATGTCGCTTCCGCTCGGAGGCGCCGCCGGGGCCTGTCCCGACGACACGATGAGGGAGAGTGTAACCAGGACTACTGCAGCCGGCTTGAGCATGGCATCCCCCGGAGGGTGGGGCCGGTCGACTGCGCCGGCCCGTCGCAAGAGCGGATGGTAAGTCAAAACCATTCCTGCCGTCGCCGCTAAACTTCGCCGAGGAGCACTTCCGGGACGGTCAGGGCACGACGGAGAGGAACACGTACGCCGCGAGGATGACGAGGTGCACGACGCCCTGCAGAATCGTCGTGCGGCCCGTCCCGAGCGTGATCGTCGCGACGACGAGCGTCAACATCAGCAGCACGGTCTCCTTCGGGTCGAGCCCGAGCACCAGCGGACGTTCGGTCACGATGAAGATCGCCGCGACGACGGGGATCGTGAGGCCGATGCTCGCGAGCGCGGAGCCCAGCGCCAGGTTGAGGCTCGTCTGCAGCCGGTCGGCGCGCGCCGCCTGCGCCGCCGCGAGGCTTTCCGGCAGCAGCACCAGCGCCGCGATGATGATCCCGACGACCGCCTCCGGCGCGCCGTAACCGGCGACCGCAGCCTCGATCGTCGGCGACAGCGCCTTCGCGAGCCCCACGACGGCCACGAGGCACACGAGCAGGAGCGCGGCGCTCGCGGCGGCACGCCCGGCCGACGGCGGTGCCGCGTGCGCATCGTGGCCGGCCGCGGCCTCCGCGAGAAAATAGTCGCGGTGGCGCACCGTCTGGATGAAGACGAACGCGCCGTAGAGCGCGAGCGAGGCGAGCCCCGAGAACGCAAGCTGCGCGGGCGACCACACCGGGCCCGGCACGGACGTCGCATAGTTGGGCAGTACGAGTGCCAGCACCGACAGCGCCGCCAGCACGGCGAGCGCCGCGCTCGCGCCCTCGAGCTGAAACGACTGCACGCGGTGCCGCAGCCCGCCCAGCAGCAGGCACAGCCCGACGACGCCGTTGCAGACGATCATGATCGCGGCGAACACCGTGTCGCGCGCCAGCGCCGCCTTCGCGTCGCCGACCGCGAGCATCACCGAGACGATCAGCGCAACCTCGATGACGGTGACCGCGATCGCGAGCACCAGCGTGCCGAACGGCTCGCCGATCCGGTATGCGACGACCTCGGCGTGGTGGACCGCGGCGAACACGGCGCCGACGAGGCACGCGGCGACCACCCAGAGGAGCGGCGTCGAGCGCGGCGCGAGGGCCACGGCGGCGAGCGCCGCCCAGGCCACCACCGGCATCAGCCACGTCCAGTGCGCGGCCAGCGCACTGCGCTTCGGCATGGGTTTCTCCGGTTGAAGCGTCAAGCCCGACTGTAGCAGGCGGTCAGGACGGCGGGGTGCGCCGCGCCGCACCGGCCTTCGCGTCGAGCGACCACTCGGCGCGCGTGAAACGCTGCACGAGGAAATCGGTGAACGCGCGCACTTTCGCGGAGAGGTGCCGGCGGCTCGGGTACACGACGTGGATCGCGGCAGGCGGGGGTGCGAAAGCGCGGAGCAGCGGCACGAGCCGGCCTGCGCGCACGTCAGGACCGACGATGAAGTCCGGCTCGTAGGTGATCCCGACACCCTCGAGCGCGAGCGCCGCGAGGAAGCTGCCGTTGTTCGCATGCGCGGGGCCGTTGACGCGGACATTGCGCTCGCGGCCGTCCGCGCCGCGAAACGGCCACTGTCCCGTCTGCGGCGCGTACGCGTAGGTGAGGCACGTGTGCGCGGTCAGCTCTTCCGGCGTGTTCGGCTCGCCGTGCCGCGCGAGGTAGGCGGGCGCCGCGCAGCAGACGAGCTGCGTTGCGCCCACCTTGCGGCCGACGAGGTTCGGCCCCGCCGACGGAACCGATCCGCACCGCCGCGTCGAAGCCCTCGTCGACCAGGTCGACGATGCGGTCGGACAGCTCGACGTCGAAGCGCAACTCCTGAAAGCGCGCCATGAGCTCGGCGATCGCCACGGCGAGATGGCGCGTGCCGAACGTGACGCCGCAGGTGAGGCGCAGCGTGCCCCGCGGCGCGACGGTGCCCGCGCCCGCCGACGCCTCGGCTTCCTCGAGATCCGCGAGGAGCAGCAGCGAGCGCTCGTGGAACGCACGTCCGATCTCGGTCAGGGACAGCGTGCGCGTCGTCCGGTTGAGGAGCCGTGCGTTGAGATGCGCCTCGAGCTCGGTCACGTGGCGTGACACCGACGACACGGACACCCCGAGGCGTTCCGCGGCGCGCGCGAAGCTCCCGGCCTCGACGACCTTCACGAATGCCTCGATCGCGTGAAAGCGGTCCATTGCGACTATTATTGCGTATTTTGCAATAATATTTCAACTAGGAGGCTATTTATCTCAAGATGAGCAAGAGCCATCATTCGCTCCGTCGCGCCAATCGGCGCCTATTCCCGACAAGGAGCGACCATGAACGAATCACGCACGAACGCCGCCGCACTGGTGCTGCGGCTCTCGCTGGGCACGATGTTCATCGCCCACGCGCTGCTCAAGTACTTCGTCTTCACGCTGCCCGGAACGGCGCAGTTCTTCGAATCGCTCGGGCTCCCCGGCGTGCTCGGCTACGCGACGTTCGCCGCCGAGTTGATCGGCGGCGCGCTCCTGATCCTTGGCGTGCAGACCCGCATCGTCGCGCTGGCCCTAGTCCCCGTGCTGCTCGGCGCGACGTGGGTGCACGCCGGCAACGGCTGGCTCTTCACCTCGCCCAATGGCGGCTGGGAGTATCCCGCGTTCTGGACGGTGACCCTCGTCGTCCAGGCACTTCTCGGCGACGGCGCGTACGCGCTGCGCCCCTTTGGCGGCTCGCTCGCGACTCAACGCGCATAACGCGCCGGGGTCTGACCCGGGTCTGACCCCGGTTTTCAGGAAACTTCGACAAGGGAATTCCTATGAAGCTCTACTACTCGCCCGGCGCGTGCTCGCTCGCGCCGCACATCGCCCTCGCCGAAGCCGGCCTGCCGCACGCGACGAAGCGCGTCGACTTGAAGACGCACACGCTCGCCGACGGCACCGACTACTACACGATCAACCCGAAGGGCTATGTGCCGCTGCTCGAGCTCGACGACGGCGCGCGGCTCTCCGAAGTCGCGGTGATCCTCCAGTACATCGCCGACCAGAAGCCAGGCGCGATCGCGCCTGGCTTCGGCGGCATGGACCGCTATCGGCTCATGGAGTGGCTCAACTTCATCGCGACCGAGCTCCACAAGCAATTCGGACCGCTGTGGCATGCGACCACGCCGGAGGCGACGAAGGAAGCGCAGCGTGCGCTGCTCGCGAAGCGTTTCGAGTACCTTGCGAAGACACTCGCCGCCAAGCCGTACCTCATGGGCGATGCTTTCACGATCGCGGACGCGTACCTGTTCACGATCCTGAACTGGGCGGGGATGCTGAAGGTGGATCTCGCGCCGTGGCCCGCGCTCGTTCAGTACGTGGCCCGCGTCGCCGCGCGCCCCGCCGTGCGCGCGACGCTCGTCGCCGAGGGGCTCGTCAAGCCCGAGCGCGCGGCGGCCGCCGCCGCGTAGTCCACCCTCCGCGCGCGGCCGAAAGACGATCGGCCGCGCGTATCATCCTCCGATGACGCTGCCCACGCTCTTCCTGTCGCACGGGTCGCCGATGCACGCGATCGAGCCCGGCGCGGCGGGCCGGGCGTGGGAGGCGCTCGGCCGCACGCTGCCGCGGCCGCGCGCGGTGCTCATGGTTTCCGCGCACTGGGAAACGTCGGTTCCGATGCTGACCGGCAATCCGAAGCCGCAGACGATCCACGACTTCGGCGGCTTTCCGCAGCAGCTCTACACGCTCTCGTACCCTGCGCCCGGCGAGCCCGCGCTCGCCACGCGTGCGGTCGCTCTGCTCAAGACGGCAGGCATCACCGCGGGTGTCGACGGCTGCCGCGGTCTCGATCACGGCGCGTGGGTGCCGTTGCGGTGGATGTATCCCGGCCACGACGTGCCCGTCGTCCAGCTGTCGGTGCAGCCGGAGCTCGGCACCGCGCGCCACGTGGCGCTCGGGCAGGCGCTCGCGTCGCTCGCCGCCGACGACGTGCTGATCGTCGGCTCCGGCCACGCGACGCACAACCTGCGCGACTGGATGGCGAACCCGCGGCGGCGCGAGCCGATGCCGTACGCGCGGGCGTTCGCCGACTGGCTCGATGCGCGGCTCGCAGCGCACGACACCGACGCGCTGATCGCATACCGCGAGCGCGCGCCGGAAGCCGCGCGCGCGCACCCGACCGAGGAGCACTTCCTGCCGCTCTTCGTTGCGTGGGGCGCCGCGGGCGAGGCGCCGCGCGTCGAGCGCATCGTCGACGGCTTCGAAGCGGGCGCGCTCGCACTCGCTTCGTACGCTTTCCATCCTGTGCACTGAGGTTCCAGTCGCGCAGCGCCCGCCGCACTCCTTCAGGGCGCGAAAGAACGGCATTCCCTGACCGCGGTCAAAAGGCTTTCCGGGAATCGGCCCAGAATCAAGTCTGAAGCTTTTCCCGATCCCGCGCGGAAGGAGTTGCTATGGACGCGCAACGCATGCCCCCCTCCCCAACTCGCACGACCTTCGCAGCCAACGACGCTGGCGCGCGGCCGCGTCGGACCGCCCGGCGTGCACGCGGAGCGCGCGCCGCGCCCGTAGCGACAAACGTCTCGCCAAAGCCGCCGCGGCCTGAACCGGCAGGCGCCTTCACCGCACCGGAGCCGTCGTTCATCCGCGACTCCTACGCGGCGACCGCGTTCGCCGACGTCGTCGACCGCTCGGTGCACGCGGCGACCGCACGCTTCACCGCGGGCCTGTCGCCGATGGCGATGATCGGTGCCTACATGGACTGGGCAGCGCACATCGCGTTCGCGCCCGGCAAGCAGGCGCAGCTCGCGGAGAAGGCGGTCAAGAAGTGGATGCGCCTCGCCAACTACGCGAGTCGCTGCGCGCTCAACCGCGACGGCGTCGAGCCTTGCATCGTGCCGCTGCCGCAGGACCGGCGCTTCGCGGGTGACGCGTGGCAGGCGGCGCCGTACAACGTCGTCTACCAGGCGTTCCTGTTGGGCCAGCAATGGTGGCACAACGCGATGACCGGCGTGCGCGGCGTGACCAAGCAGGACGAAAAGATGGTCGCGTTTGCGACGCGCCAGTTCCTCGATGTGTTCTCGCCGACGAACTCGATTCTCACCAACCCCGAGGTACTGGAGCGCACGCGCCGCGACGGCGGGATGAACTTCGTGCGCGGAGCGCAGAACTTCATCGAGGATTGGGAGCGCGCGCTCGGCGGCCGGCCGCCTCCGGGCGCCGAGCAATTCGAAGTCGGGCGCAACGTCGCGATCACGCCGGGCAAGGTCGTCTTCCGCAACCGGCTGATCGAGCTGATCCAGTACGCGCCGGCGACGCCCGACGTCCATCCGGAGCCGATCCTGATCGTGCCGGCGTGGATCATGAAGTACTACATCCTCGATCTTTCGCCCGCGAACTCGCTCGTGAAGTTCCTGACCGAGCGCGGCCACACGGTGTTCATGATCTCGTGGAAGAACCCGGGGCCGGAGGATCGCGACCTGTCGATGGAGGACTATCGGAAGCTGGGCGTGATGGCGGCGGTCGACGCGGTCTTGGCCATCGTGCCCGGACGCAAGGTGCATGGCGTCGGCTACTGCCTCGGCGGGACGCTGCTCGCGATCGCGGCGGCGGCGATGGCACGCGACGGCGACGAGCGGTTCGGCACGTTGTCGTTCTTCGCCGCGCAGGCCGACTTCAAGGAGGCGGGCGAGCTCACGCTCTTCATCAACGAGAGCCAGCTTTCGTTCCTCGAAGACATGATGTGGGAGCAGGGCTTCCTCGATACGAAGCAGATGGCGGGCGCGTTCCAGATGCTGCGCTCGAACGACCTCGTGTGGTCACGGCTCGTCCGCGACTACATGATGGGCGAGCGCGCGTCGCTGAGCGATCTGATGGCGTGGAACGCCGACGCGACGCGGATGCCGTACCGGATGCACACTGAATATCTGCGCCGGCTCTTCCTCGACAACGACCTCGCCGAAGGCCGGTACCGCGTGAACGGCAAGCAGGTGGCGCTGACGTCGATTCGCGCGCCGCTTTTTGCGGTGGGCACCGAGCAGGACCACGTCGCGCCATGGCATTCGGTCTACAAGTTCCACCTCCTGACCGACGCCGAGGTCACGTTCCTGCTCACCAACGGCGGCCACAACGCGGGCATCGTCTCCGAGCCCGGACATGCGCACCGCCGCTATCGGATCGGAACGAAGCGGGAGGACGACAACTACCTGGATCCGGACGTGTGGGCCGCACAGACGCCGCCGGTCGAGGGCTCCTGGTGGCCGCGCTGGGCCGATTGGATCGCCGCGCACTCGGGCGCGCGCGTGGCGCCGCCGGCGATGGGCGCGCCGCAGGCGGGTTATCCACCGCTCGCCGATGCGCCCGGAGCGTACGTGCGCATGGCTTGAGCGTCGCGCGCGATCCGGGTAACGTGAGGTCGCCATGAACGACTTGCGTCCTCCCATTGAAGTTCGTCACGACGCCGCGGCGTCGCGCTTCGAGGCTACCGTCGACGGGCTCGTCTGCTTCGCGGCCTATGACCGACAGGACGGCGTGCTGCGGATGAACCACACGTCGGTGCCGGCGAAGGTCGAGGGTCGCGGCATCGCGGCCACGATCGTCCGCTTCGCACTCGACTACGCCCGCGCGAACAAGCTCGAGGTCGAGCCGTGGTGCTCGTACGTGCGCGCGTACATGAAGCGCCATCCCGAGACGCACACGCTCCTGCCCAAAGGTTTTCGTCTCTGACGCCGGCGCGCCTCATCCGTACGGCCGATGGCGCGCGCATCGCGGCGCGCCGATGATGGCCATTGGAGGCGCACGCTTTCGCGCACGCATTCCCGCCCACGCTCCTGTCCGCGTTCGGTGGCGAGAGCGGCGCGACGGCGCTGCGCCCTCCGATCTTCTTCACCGACCCGGAGGATCCGCGATGCCCCATCTGCTCGACCCGCCACACCTCGACACGGAAGCAGCCTACCTCGCCGCACTAGACGAGCTCGAGGCGCTCCTCGCCACCGATCCCGACACGCCGGCCGGGCGGCGCTGCGACGAGCTCCTCGCGCTGATCGAGGCGTACGAATCGCGCTACCTGCCGAGCGGCCCACCGCTGCAGTGAACGAGAGGCGCGACACCGGTTATCGACCGGCTCCGGCGTCGTAGATTGCCTCGGCCGCCGCCAGGTCCTCGAGCGCGAAGCCCACCGACTTGAACACCGTGACCTGGTCGTCGGCGGTGCGGCCCAAATGCGCGCCGCGGGCGAGCTCCGCGAGATCGGCCGTGATCGCCGCGGGTGCGATGGCGCCGCTCGCGAGCGCCTGCACGAGGTCGCCGGCCTCGGCGAGCGCGGCCCTGCGGTCGTCGACGACGATCACGTCGGCGCGCGCGATCGCCGCGTCGTCGGTCTCGCGCATCGTCGCGCGGAAGGCGCCGACGAGGTCGAGATGAACCCCGGGTGCGAGCCAAGCGCCCCACACGAGCGGCGCGGTTGCGAGCGTCGCGCAGGACACGACGTCTGCGATGCGGACGGCGGCCTCGAGGTCGCGCACGGCGGTCACCGGCAGGCCTGCGTCCGTCATTTCGCGCGCGACGGCGTCCGCGCGCGCGGACGTGCGGCTCCACAGGCTCACGCGATCGATCGGGCGGACGCTCGCGTGCGCCTCGACGAGGCCGCGCGCCTGGCGGCCCGCGCCGACCATGACGAGATGCCGCGCGTCGCGCCGCGCGAGGAAGCTCGCCGCGAGCGCCGAAGCGCCGGCCGTGCGGCGTGCGGTGATCTCGTCGCCGTCGAAGAGCGCGAGGGGCTCGCCGGACGTCGCGTCGAACAGCGCGTAGACGGCGTTCACCGCGCGCAGGCCG
Source organism: uncultured beta proteobacterium (assembly GCA_963830485.1). Taxonomy (GTDB): domain Bacteria; phylum Pseudomonadota; class Gammaproteobacteria; order Burkholderiales; family Casimicrobiaceae; genus CAIWHR01. Next base: position 15,023 of record CAWHNE010000011.1, on the reverse strand, counting down.
CGGTCGCGATTGCCGGGGAACACGGTGACGAGCTTCACGCCGAGGCGCCGCCCGGTTCGCCACGCGGGCATGAGGAGCAGCGTCGCCGGCGGCGCGCCCGGAACGTCGATCGCATGGTGCGCGCGCAGCGGCGCCGTCACGTCGGCAGTGAGCATGGCGGCAAGCGCATCCACCATCCGCGGCCACGGCAGCCGCGCGCGTATCGTCGCGGCGTCGAAATAACGCATGCTTGCGGCGGATCCGGCGGGAAGAACGCGCGCGGTCAGGGCGCCGTGCGGTCCTCGGAGAGCGACAGGAGTGCCGCATTGCCGCCGGCCGCGGACGTGTTGACGGTGACGGTCCGTTCGGTGACGAGCCGCGCCGCGTCGTAACTTCCATCGGCGTCCGGTGCGATGACCGGCACGATCGCTCCGGGCGCGGCCGCGAGCTCGGCACGAACGCGCCGCGCGCGCTCGGGCGCGGCGTCGAGCAGCACGGCGTCGACTGCGGCCGGGTCGAGCGCATCGGCCAACGTCACGCGCGCGCCGTCGAGACGGTCGCGCGCGCTGAGCGCGAGTGGACTCCGCAGCCACAGCACCGCATTCCCGGCGGCGCGGGCCGCCGCGGCCTGGGCGACGAGCGCCTCCGCGTCGTCGGCGACGCACGCGACGACGCCGCGCGGCTCCCATTCGAGCGTGTTCGACTCTCCGGTCGGGCCCGGCAGCGTGACCGGGGACGCAGGCAGCGATCGGCGCGCGCCGCCGCGCACGAGCCGCCGCAGGTAGAGCGGGCCGCCGGCCTTGGGGCCCGTGCCAGAGAGTCCGTGCCCGCCGAACGGCTGCACGCCGACGACCGCGCCGACCATGTTCCGGTTGATGTAGACGTTGCCGGCGCGCACACGCGCCAGGATCGCTGCGGCCGTCTCGTCGATCCGCGTGTGGATCCCGTGGGTAAGCCCATAGCCCGTCGCGTTGATCGCGTCGACGAGGAGGTCGAGCTCGTCGCGCTGCCAGCGGACCACGTGCAGGACCGGGCCGAACACCTCGCGCTTGAGCGCGGCGACCGCGTCGAGCGACGGCAGCTCGATGACCGTCGGCGCGACGAACGTTCCGTTTGCGCATTCGGGGCGCAGCGCGAGATCGAAGACAGGCCGGCCACGCTCCCGCATGCTCGCGACGTAGGCAATGAGCGCTGCGCGCGCGTCGGCGTCGATGACCGGGCCCACGTCGGTCGCGAGCCGGCGCGGGTCGCCGACCGCGAGCTCGGCCATCGCCCCTTTCAGCATCTCGAGGACGTGATCGGCGATGTCGTCCTGCAGGCAGAGCACGCGGAGCGCCGAGCAGCGCTGGCCGGCGCTGTCGAACGCCGATACGAGCGCGTCAAGCACGACCTGCTCCGGCAGCGCCGAGCTGTCGACGATCATCGCGTTCTGGCCGCCGGTCTCGGCGATCAGAACGGGATCGTCGTCGCGTGCGGCGAGCTGGCGCGCGATCGCGCGCGCGACGTCCGTCGAGCCCGTGAAGAGCACGCCGGCGATCCGCGGATCGGCGACCAGCGCCGCGCCGATGGTCTCGCCCGGGCCGGGCAGCAGCTGCAGCGCCGCGCGCGGCACGCCCGCTTCGTGCAGCACGCGCACCGCGGCGTGCGCGATCAGCGGCGCCTGCTCCGCCGGCTTCGCGAGCACCGGGTTGCCCGCGGCGAGCGCCGCGCCGACCTGACCCGTGAAGATCGCGAGCGGAAAATTCCACGGCGAGATCGCGACCACCGGCCCGACCGGCGCCGCGTCCGCGAGCGAGCGCGCTTCGCCAGCGTAATAACGCAGGAAGTCGACCGCCTCCCGCACCTCGGCGACCGCGTTGCCGAACGTCTTGCCGGCTTCGCGCACGGCGAGCGCGACGAACGCTGCGCGCCGCGCTTCGAGCAGTTCGGCCGCGCGCTCGAGGCACGCGGCGCGTTCGGCCACCGGCGTTTGTGACCATGCCGTGCCCGCGCCGCGCGCGTCGGCGATCGCACGGCCGACGTCCTCCGCCGCCGTCGGCGTGACGCGCCCGACCACGTCGCTGCGATCGGCGGGGTTGAGGATCGCCGTCGTCGCAACGGCGCCGGTCGCGGCGCCGGCGAGGAGCGGGCCGGCCTCGTACTGCGCCGGAACTGCCGCGAGCTCGCGCGCGAGGGCGTGCAGCACCGCGTCGTCCGCGAGATCGACGCCCTGCGAGTTCCGGCGGCCCGGGAGTATTTCCGCGGGCGACGGCAGGTTCGCGTGCGGCGCGCCGCCGGTCCTGGCGGCGAGCGCGACCGGATCCTCGACGAGCCAGGCGATCGACACCGCCGGGTCCACGATCCGGTTGACGAACGACGAGTTCGCACCGTTCTCGAGGAGGCGCCGCACGAGGTAGGCGAGCAGTGTCTCGTGCGAGCCCACCGGCGCGTAGATGCGGCACGCGCGGTCGAGCCCGCCGTCGGCGGCAAGCCGATCGTAGATGCTCTCCCCCATCCCGTGCAGGCACTGGAACTCGTAGCGCGCGTCGCCGGCGAGCGTGCGGATCGCCGCGATCGTGAACGCGTTGTGGCTCGCGAACTGCGGATAGAGCGCATCCGGCGCCGCGAGCATCGCCTTCGCGCACGCCAGGTACGCGACGTCGGTGTACACCTTGCGCGTGAACACGGGGTAACCGGGCATCCCGTCGACCTGCGCGCGCTTGATTTCGGAGTCCCAGTACGCCCCCTTGACCAGACGCAGCATCAGCCGGCGCTTGCACTTCCGCGCGAGCGCGACGATCCAGTCGATCGTCGGCCGCGCCCGCTTCTGGTAGCACTGGACGACGAAGCCCAGGCCTTCCCAGTCGGCGAGCGTCGGATCCGCGGCGAGCACGGCCAGCAGATCGAGCGAGAGGTCGAGACGGTCCGCCTCCTCTGCGTCGATCGCGAGTCCGATGTCGCAGCGCTTCGCCAGTTGCGCGAGCGCCACGAGCCGCGGCACGAGCTCGACCATCACGCGCTCCCGCTGCGCGCGGTGGTAGCGCGGATGCAGCGCGGAGAGCTTGACGGAGACGCCCGGGCCGGCGATGACGCCGCGCCCCGCCGACGCGCGGCCGATCGCTTGGATCGCCGCTTCGTACGCGTCGAAGTAGCGCGCCGCGTCCGCGGCGGTGAGCGCCGCTTCGCCCAGCATGTCGAACGAGTACGTGTAACCCTTCGCCTCGCGCTCGCGCGCATTCGCAAGCGCCTCGTCGATCGTGCGGCCGGTGACGAACTGCCGGCCGAGGAGGCGCATCGCGAGATTGACGCCCTTGCGGATCAGGGGCTCGCCTCCCTTGCGCAGAAGCGACGCGAGCGCCTGCTCGAGCGCGCCCTCGCTGCGCGTGTCGACGAGCTTGCCGGTCACGAGAAGCCCCCACGCCGCTGCGTTGACGAAGAGCGACGGCGAGGCGCCGACGTGCGCGCGCCAGTCACCGCCGCCGATCTTGTCGCGGATCAGGCGGTCGCGCGTCGCGGCGTCGGGGATGCGGAGGAGCGCCTCGGCCACGCACATCAGCGCGACGCCCTCGCGCGAATCGAGCGAGAACTCGAGCATCAGCGCGTCGACGCCGCCCGCCTGCGAGCGCTCGGCACGTACCGCCTCGGCGAGGCGCGTGGCGTACGTCTGGGTTTCGGCGAGCACGTCGGGCCCGAGCCGCGCCTCCGCCGCGAGCGCGCGCACGGTCGTTGCCTCGTCGGCGCGGTGCGTGGCGGCGATGCGCTCGCGGAGGTGCGCGAGTTCGGCATCGCCGGATCCGCTAGTCGCGAATCCGAAGTCGAAGCCGGGAGGGCCGTCGGGACGGTCGGTCATGAACGCCTTCCGGAGAGGCGCCGGCCGCGGGTCGCGGCCGGCGCAGGTGCGCGATTCTAGCTCACACGACCGGAGCCAGCCCCGTTCGTTGCGGGGTCATCGGACACCCCCTATGATGCACGCGGGTAGGCGCATGTATGTTGTGCCCCCACGCTTGCGGCTGTCGCCGCTGCGCTGCCCCCCGAGGGGGCGCAATTCGCGCCTTGGGGCGGCCCGGCGGCGCTCATGGGAGGGGGCCTTGGCGCGAGACCACCGACGACTTGCGGCGATCGTCTCGGCCGACGTGGTCGGCTATTCGCTGCTCATGGGCCGTGACGACAGCGCGACGCTGGCGGCCCTGAAGGCGCACCGCCGCGATGTCATCGACCCGAAGATCGCCGAATACGGCGGCCGCATCGTCAAGACCACCGGCGACGGCCTGCTGCTCGAATTCCCCAGTGTGGTCGACGCGGTCCGCTGCGCGGTCGACGTGCAGCGTGGCATGTCCGAGCGCAATGCCGGCGTGCCTCCCGAACAGCGGATCGAATTCCGCATCGGCATCAATGTCGGCGACATCATCATCGATGGGGAGGACATCTTCGGCGACGGTGTCAACGTCGCCGCGCGGCTGCAAACGCTGGCCGAGCCCGGAGGGATCTGCGTCAGCCGTGCAGTGCGCGATCAGGTGCTGGACAAGCTGAGCTTCGCCTTCGAGGACCTTGGCGCGCAGGAAGTCAAGAACATTGCGCGGCCCGTCGAGGTGTACCGCGTGGACCTGGCGGCCGAGGCGCTGCCCACGCCAGGCGGCGCTCGCGGGCGCTGGCAGCAGTTGACGCGCGGTCTGCGGCGTTGGGTTGCCGCCGGCGTGGTCGTGGTTGGCGTCGCGGGTATCGCAGTGTGGGCGCTACCCCAGTTCTGGAAATCCGCGGCTCCTGCGCCTGGACCGCCCCGCTTCTCTGTCGCCGTCCTCCCCTTCGCGGCGGCCACAGCGACCCCCGCCGACGAGCAATTCGCCGAGGCGCTCACCAACGACCTGACCATGGCGGTCGGGTTGCCAGGTGTAATACCGGTCGTTTCGCACAGCCTCGCGGTCGCGTACAAGGGCAAGGCCATCGATGCGCGTGCCGTCGGCCGCGAGCTCAACGTCCGCTACCTCGTCCAGGGCGAGGTTCGCCGCGCCGGCGAGCGGATCACTGTCAAAGCTCAGCTCATCGACACCCGCAATGCAACGCAGTTGTGGAGTGGCCATTTGGACGCCGACCCGGCACAGGCCACGCAAGACACGCCTGGCCTCGTCGCACTGCTGACTCGACGCGTGCGCAACGCGATGGGTGACGAGGAAACTCGCCGAGACAGCGCACCGTTGCCGCCGGGGGCAAGCGCCATAGATCTCGCGTCGCACGCCTGGGCCGTGTCGGCCAAAAGTACTTGCACGGTGGCCGCCGACTGTGTGAAGGCGACGCTCGAAGCCCGCAAGATGTTCGACCAGGCGCTAAGGCTCGATCCCAACCTTGTGGACGCATTGAACGGTCGGGCCAATACGCTGAACAGCGAGCTCTGGATAAATTTGCATGCCGATCATGACCGGCTCGTCCGCGAGTACGACGAAGTGGCCAACCGCGCTGTTGCTGCCAACCCCAACGATTCAGCGTCGTGGCTGACCCGCGGCGAGGCGCTACTGTGGCAATGGCGCTGGCCGGCAGCGCTCGAGGCGATCACGAAAGCGAGCAGCCTCAATCCAACATCGCCAGGGCCATTCGTCACACGCGCCTGGATCATGGTGCATGCCGGGCGGCCCGCCGAGGCATTGCAGTGGCTCGACAAGGCTTTCGCGGTGGACCCCAACGTCGCAGGTCTCGCCATACTCATGCGCTGCCGTGCCTACCAGGCGCTCGGTCGGTACGACGACGCAATCGCCGCCTGCGAAAAAGCGGTCGTCGGGGAGGATTATTGGATTCCGCACGCCTACCTCGTCGCCGCCTACGCGCAGAAGGGCGAGACCGCCAAGGCAGAAGCCGAAAAGATCATCCTGCTCAAACAGCAGCCCGGCATGACGATCGCCGACCTCAAGGCGCTCCGCCTGTCGAATGAACCGGCGTACCTGCAGCAGACCGAGACGCACTTCTACGCGGGCTTGCGCAAGGCCGGGATTCCCGAGAACTAGGAACCCCGCCCGCTCGCATGCGGGCAGGCGCTATCGCGCGACGCCGAGCAGCGGCCCGATCAGCACATAAGTGAGCGCCGTGATGAGCGCGATGCCGCTCACGTTCAGCCAGAAGCCGGCCTTGATCATCTGCGGCATCCGGACGAGTCCGGTGCCGAACACGATCGCGTTGGGCGGCGTGCCGACCGGCATCATGAACGCGCAGCTCGCGGCGATCGTCGAGGGCAGGAGCAGGAGCGCGGGCGGCACGCCCAGCACCGGCGCGAGCGCCGCGAGGATGGGCAGCATCGTCGCGACCTGCGCGGTGTTCGACGTGAGCTCGGACATGAAGACCATCAGCGCGATGACGACGAAGACCACCGCCATCACTGGCCAGCCCGTGAAGCCGCGCGCGAAGCTGCCGATGAACGGCGCGACGCCGTTCGCCTCGGTCGCCGCGGCGAGCGCGAGCCCGCCGCCGAAGAGGACCAGCACGCCCCAAGGCAGCTTGACCGCGGTGTCCCAGTCGACGGCCGTTGTACCCTTCGTCCGGTCGACGGGAATGATGAAGAGCGCGAGCGCGGCCGCGATCGCCACGCCGGCGTCCGAGAGCTGCGCGAGCGGCGCGACGCCGCCGATACGCAAGTCGACGAGCAGCGGCCGGAACACCCAGCCGAACACCGCGGCGGCGAACACGGCGAGCGTGACCTTCTCGCCCCGATTCAAAGGCCCCAGCCGGGCGAGCTCGGCGGCGATCCACGTCCGTCCGCCCTCGATCTCGGGAAGGCGCGTGGGGAACAGCACGCGCGTGTTGAGGAGCCAGGCGAGCGGGAGGAAGGCGAGCATCGTCGGGATGCCGACCATCATCCACCGCGTGAACGAGATCTCGACGCCGTACGTCTGCTCGTAGAAACGGACGAAGATGCCGTTCGGCGGCGAGCCGATGATCGTGCCCAGGCCGCCGATCGACGCCGCATAGGCGACGCCGAGCAGGAGCGACAGCGCGAGGTTCCGGTCGTCGACATCGTCCTGCGGAATGCCGCCATGCTCCGCGAGCGTGCGGCCGGTGCGACGCAGCAGCGACAGGTCGACGATCGACAGCGCGATCGGCACCATCATCGCGGCGGTCGCCGTGTTCGACACCCACATGCTCACGAACGCGGTCGCGCCCATCACGCCGGCGACGATCGCGGCGGGCCGCGTGCCGACGAGCTGCAGCGTGCGAAACGCGATGCGGCGGTCGAGCCCCCAGCGCTGGATCGCGAGCGCGAGCACGAAGCCGCCCAGGAACAGGTAGATCACATCGGCGCCGTAGTTCGCCGTCGTCTTCCCGAGCGGCATGATGCCGAGCAGCGGAAACGCGACGATCGGCAGGAGCGCGGTGACCTCGATCTCGACCGCCTCGGTCATCCACCAGGTCGCCATCCAGACCATCATCGCGACGGTCGCCCGCGCCGCGTGCGCGAGCGGTACGGCGTTGCCCGCCGCGTCCTGATAGGCATCGGGCAGCGCGAAATAGACGAGGGCCGCGGCGGCGGGACCGGCGATGAGCCCGACCCGCCGCACGCGTTGTTGCAGCGTCAGCCGCGGCCGCTCCGCGCCGCGCGGGGCAGCGCGGACCGGCGCACCGGCGCTTACTTCAGCCAGACGAGCCATGGCACTCCGACAACGATCAGAGCGGCGATGTAGATCGCCCCGAACACGAGCCCGAGACGCCAGTAGTCGCGGCTCGGTATGTAGCCGCTGCCGTAGTAGATCGGGCTGGGGCCGGTCGCATATGGCGTCAGAATTCCCATGATGCCAAGCGTCAGCACCAGCATGGTCGCGAGGAGCGGCACGTCCATCCCGGGAATCGTCGTGCCCACGGCCAGCATGACCGGCAGGAGTGCCGTCGCATGGGCGGTGATGCTCGCGAACAGGTAGTGCGTGAAGAAGAACACGGTGACCAGCACGACGAGCGCGACCATCGGCGAGACGCCCCCCATGTGCGCCGCGATCGATTCGGCGAACCACTTGACGAAGCCGACCCGGTTCAACCCGTCGGCGAGCGCAACCAGCGTCGCGAACCAGACGAGCGTGTTCCACGCCTGCTTGTTGCTCAGCATGTCGTCCCAGCTGACCACGCGGGTGACGAGCATCAGCGTGACGACGAGAAGCGCGACGGTCGTGGCATTGATCCATTTGTCGCCGAAGATCCACAGCGCGAGCGCGACGACGACCAGCCCGGCGAGGACGAGCTCCCGTCGGCCGATCCTTCCCATCGCCGCGAGTTCCTTCGCGGCCCACGCGGGCACCTCGCCACTTGCCTTCACCTCGGGCGGGTAGATCCAGTAGACGAGGAGCGGCGTGACGAGCAGGAGCCCGATGCCGACCGGGGCAAACGCGATGAACCACTGCGCCCACGAGATGTCGACGCTCGCCGTCTTCCGCGCGAATTCGAGCGCGAGCAGGTTCGGCGCGAGCGCGGTGACGAACATCGAGCTCGTCACGCAGGTCGCGGCGAACGCGGTCCACATCAGGTAGCCACCGATCCGCCGCGCCGACGGGTCGTTCGGCAACGAACCGTAGAGCGGCGGCAGGTTCTTGATCACCGGGAAGATGGTGCCGCCCGAGCGCGCCGTGTTCGACGGCGTGAACGGTGCGAGCACGACGTCGGCGAACGTCACCGCGTAGCCCAGCGTCAGCGTGCGCCGGCCCATCGCCTTCACCAGCACGAGCGAGATGCGCTTGCCGAGTCCGGTGCGGTCGTAGCCCAGTGCGAACATGAAGGCGGCGAAGATGAGCCACACCGTGCTGTTGGCGAAGCCGGACAGCGCCCAGCCGAGCGCGGAGTTCGCCGAGTTGAAGCCCGGCTTCGCGAGCTCCGCGGGCGCGTAGAGCACCCACGGCGCGAGGACAGTGGCGAGCGTGACGCCGATGACGCCGACGGCGGCGCCAGGAAGCGGCTCCAGCATCAGCGCGACGATGACGCCGGCAAAGATCGCGAAGAAGTACCACGCGTGCGGCGCGAGACCTCCGGGCGACGGGATGAGTGCGATGATGACCGCGACGGCAATCGGCGCGACCGCCTTCCAGGCCGTGTGCGGCGGCTTCACCGTCTTCGCGGCGACGGACGGCGTTGGCGATGGTGCGTGAACGAGATCGGGTGTTATGGAGATGGCCATGCAGAGCCTCCGGTCGTGAACGCCGGAGCGGCACGCGAATGCGACGACGGCGTGCGCAGCCGGCGGAGAGGGGAAAGCATCGGATCGGGCGACGCGCGCACGCCGGACGGGGTCCGCCTTCCATCAGCGGAAGGTCCGACCGGAAGAACGGCACCGGCCGAAGTGTGGGGAAACGCCACGCGCGAAGGAACCGCGCGCGTTGCGCTTGCCGGGAGCGGGTTCACTTGAGAGTCCCGGAAACGTCGCGCGACTGCCGCGATATGTCTAATTCTCCGCGCAACGCCGCGTCGGAGAATTGACGGCGCTCAATGCGCTCGCCGAGGTGCGTCAATACGTCGCGGCGTGCGCGGCTTGCAGACGTGGAAAGGCCGCTCGTACCCGCGCAACGGAGCGCGGGTCGAGCGGCCTTGGCGATGCGGACTTGCTAGGGCTTCGAAGCTTCTTTCATCGCCGGGCTGTCCACCTTCGGCTTCGGTTTCTCCTTGCGCGGCGACGTGTCGGCCGCTGCCTTCGCCGAACCTTCCGCGGACTGCTGGCCGTAGCCCTTGCCCGCCGTCGACTCGGTCACCGACTTCGCCGTCTGCTGCTTGCTGGCCTTGTCCTGCGCCATCGTCTTGGGCTGGTCTCCTTGGTCTTCGCCGCCGCGGCCGAGCCTTCCGCCGCGGCCCCGGTGTACCCCTTCGCCGTGCCTTCGGTCGCGCTCTTCACCATCTCCTGCTTGTCCTTCTTGGCGTCCGCCGCCGTCTGCGCTTGCGTCGCCGACGGTGCCTGTGCCGCAGCCGTCACGGCGAATGCGCCGGCGATCGCTGCAATCATCAACGTCTTCATGCATCTCTCCTAGTGTGAGAACCCTTGGGGCGGCCCCCTTGGAAATCGCCGCGCGGCCCTTTCGAAGCCCAGGCTCCCGCCCGCGGCGAAACCGCCGCCGCCAACGACCAGTCTATAACGCGTACCCGTTCGCCGAGGTTGACGCCGGTCGAGCTGCCGTGGGCCTGCCGGTTGATGGCCCGGCCCCGCCGGCGCGCATCCTGAGCATACGATAGGATCTGGGAGGACCGTCCGAGGGGAGCCACCCAATGCGCTCGAAGCTCACGATCCTGATCCTTGCCGCCGCGGTCGCCGGCGTGCTCGCGGGCTACGTTGCGCACGAGCTCGCCCCCGACGCCGCGGCGCAGCTCGACCATCGCCGGCTATTTCTCGGTGCTGGCGGACATCTTCCTGCGCCTCATCAAGATGATCATCGCGCCGCTCGTGTTCGCGACGGTCGTGGCGGGAATTGCCGGGACCGGCGACGCGAAGACCGTCGGCCGCATCGGCCTGAAGGCGCTGGCATGGTTCGTCACGGCATCGCTCGTCTCCCTGCTTCTCGGAATGATGCTGGCCAACCTCTTCCAGCCGGGCGCCAACCTCAATCTGCCGCTGCCCGACGCGGGGCTCGCGACCAACCTCAAGACCGGGAGCCTCAGCCTCAAGGAATTCATCGTCCACGTCTTCCCGAAGAGCTTCTTCGAGTCGATGGCGACCAACGAGATCCTGCAGATCCTGGTCTTCAGCCTGTTCTTCGGCTTCGCGCTGACGGCGCTCAAGGACAAGCCCGCCGTGACGGTCGCGAAGTTCATCGACGAACTCGCCCACACGATGCTGAAGCTCACCGAATACGTCATGCTGTTCGCCCCGATCGGCGTGTTCGGGGCGGTCGCCGCAGCGATCACGACACAGGGTATCGGCGTGCTCGCGACCTACGGCAAGTTCATCGGCACGTTCTACATCAGCCTCGTCGTGCTGTGGGCGATATTGATCGCGGCCGGCTTCTTCTTCCTCGGCCGACGTGTATTCGAACTCCTCGCGAGCGTGCGCGAGCCGATGCTGATCGCCTTCACCACGGCAAGCAGCGAGGCCGCTTATCCGAAACTGATGGAGCGTCTCGATCGCTTCGGCGTCAACGAGCGGGTGACCGCGCTTACGCTGCCGCTCGGCTATTCGTTCAACCTCGACGGCTCGATGATCTACCAGGCGTTTGCCGCGCTCTTCATCGCGCAGGCGTACGGCATCGAGATGTCGTTCGGGACGCAGGTCACGCTGCTCCTCGTGATGATGCTGTCGTCGAAGGGCGTCGCCGGCGTCCCGCGCGCTTCCCTCGTCGTGGTCGCCGCGGTGCTCCCGATGTTCGGGCTGCCGGAGGCGGGCCTCCTGCTCATCATGGGCATCGACCAGTTCCTCGACATGGGGCGCACGGCGACCAACGTGATCGGCAACGGCATCGCGACCGCCGTCGTCGCGAAGTGGGAAGGCGCGCTCGGGCCGCCGTTGCCCGACGAGCCCGACGCGGAGCACGCCGCAGCGGCGCCGGCGGAATGAACCGCTTCGCGCGAACTCTCGTCGCACTCACGCTCGCGTGTGGGGTGGGGGCCGCGTCGGGCGCGCCGCGCAGCTGGCCGGAAGCGCTGTCGGGCCGGCTCGCGCGCATCCACGAGACCGGCGTCGTCCATCTCGGATACCGCGATAACGCGATCCCCTTCTCGTACCTCGGCGCCGACGCGAAACCGGCCGGCTATTCGCTCGATCTCTGCCTTGCGATCGTCGCGATGATCGCCGCCGACCTCGACCTGCCGGCGCTCGGCGTCGACTACGTGCGCGTGACCGCGCAGGATCGCATCGAGCGCGTCCGCTCGGGCGCTGTCGACCTCGAATGCGGCGCGACGACCGCGACCGCGCAGCGCCGCCGGGAAGTGGCGTTCTCGCCGGTCATCTTCGTTACTGGGACGCGGCTCGCTGTCCCGCGCGGCAGCGCGATCCGCGACGCCGCCGGTGTCGCCGGCCGCAAGGTCGCCGTCGTCGCCGGCACCACCAACGAGGCCGCGATGCGCGAGCTCGACCGGCTGCGCGGACTCGCGGTAACGTTCGTCGTCGCGAGTGACTATCGCGAGGCGCTCGCGCTCCTGGCTGACGGCAAGGCCGACGCGCTGGCCGTCGACGACGTCCTGCTGCGCGGGCTGCTCGCCGAGACCGGACGCTCGCGCGAGTTCCGCCTCGTCGGCGAGATGCTGTCGTTCGAGCCCTACGGCATCATGTATCCGCGCGACGATCCCGCACTCGCGGACGTCGTCGAGCGCACGCTGCGCGAGCTCGCGGCGAGCCGTGAGATGCTCTGGCTCTACGATCGCTGGTTCGTGCGCGCACTGCCATCCGGCGGGCGCATGGGCCTTCCGATCAGCGTCGAGCTCAGGCGCTCGCTCGAACTCATCGGGCTGCCGCCCGATTGATCGGCGTGTATCATTGCCGCATCCGATCTCCCGCATTCTAGAGAAGCCCTGTGGTGGGCGTGGGATCACGCCCTACCAAAGACCTTCCGCGACTGTACGGTGTTGATCCAACGCAAACCTGCGGCACGGTTTTCTGGCCAACATCCAAGTTGCTGTCGACGGGGGCATGGGTACGGGATTCGCGCCGCCGTCGTGTCGAAAACGGGATGCCCATGGCCGCGCCGACCTTTGACCAGTACCTGAAGATCAACAAATACCACGCGCCGCAGTGGCTTGGCCCTCGCGCCACGAGGCGATTCCACGTCATGGCCAAGCCGGGCGGCTCCACCTGCAATCTCGATTGCACGTACTGCTTCTACCTGAGCAAGGAAACGCTGCCGGGCGGCCCGGGCACCGGGCGGATGTCCGACGAGGTGCTGGAGCGATTCATCCGCCAGTACATCGCGGGTGTGACGGCCGACGAAGTCGTGTTCTCCTGGCAGGGCGGCGAGCCCACGCTGCTCGGGCTGGAGTTCTTCCGCAAGGTCGTCGCGCTCGAAGAAGAAATACGCCAAGCCCGGCCAGCAGATTCGAGAACGATCTCCAGACCAACGGCACGCTGATCAACGAGGAATGGGCGCGGTTCCTCAAGGAGAACCGTTTCCTGGTCGGCTCTGAGCATCGACGGCCCGAAGGAGATTCACGACAAATACCGCGTCACGAAGGGCCGGCGACGCCACGTTCGACACAGTGTCATGCACGCGGCGAAGCTGCTCGAAGCGCTACGGCGTGCCGTTCAACACGCTGACGTGCGTCAACCGGTTCAACGCGCCGGCGACCGCTGGACGTCTATCGCTTCCTGCGGCGCGAACTGGGTTCGACCTACCTGCAGTTCATCCCGATTGTCGAATCAAGGGCTTCGAGAAGACCGCGCCGCACACGTGGGACAACGACGCGCTGCCGAGTCGGCGACCCGGAGGCCAGGCCCGGCCACCCGGACTCCGTCGTCACGCGTGGTCGGTGGACCCCGACGACTACGGCTACTTCCTGTGCAAGGTGTTGGACGAGTGGCTGGCCCGGACTCGGCAAGGTGCTGGTCAACCTCTTCGAGACGCTGGTCGCGCAGCATCTGGGCCGGGGCGCAGATGTGCATCTACAGCGAGTTCTGCGGCAAGGGCGTGGCGGTCGAGCACGACGGCAGCGTCTATTCCTGCGACCATTACGTGTATCCGGAGTACCGGCTGGGCAACGTCGACAGCATCGACTCGGCGACATGGTGTTCTCGCCGACGCAGGTCCAATTCGGCTACGCCAAGAAGGAGACGCTGCCGCAGTACTGCCGGCAGTGCCCGTTCCTGAGCGACTGCTGGGGCGAGTGTCCGAAGAACCGGATCATCCGCACCGCGGACGGCGAACCCGGCCTGAACTATCTCTGCCGCGGACTCAAGCCGTTCTTTGCCCATGCGGCGCCGATCGCGGAGAAGTTGGCGGCGCAGTTGGCGCGGTCCCGCCAACGCCGCCGTCGAGGACGTAACCCGTGGTGAACGGCATGGCGCCTGCAGCATGGCTGCTTCAGGCCATGCTGGTCGGATTGTGCATGATCGCAGGATCGGCGCAGGCGGCCGAGGAAGAAGCGCGCATACTGGTCCTCAACGGCACGGACCCGATCTTCTGGCCTATCTGGAGATCGACAGCGCGATGCGCGAACCTCGCCCAGGAGACGGGGCGGCGGATTGTGTATTTTTCCGAGCCGCTCGACGCGCAGCGCTTCCGGGTCGAGGCTTTCGAACCCGAGTTGATCGCGCTTCTTGCCAAGAAATACGCGGGAGTCAAGTTCGACGTGGTCGTCGCGATCAGCCAACGCGCGCTGGCGTTCTTCAATCGGTACGGCGCGCACGTTTGGCCGGGGCACGACTGGTGTTTTCCGGCTGGCCCGGGGAAATCCTGGAGTCGGCGGAACTCCCACCTGACGCAACGGCTGTCGTCACCCGACAGGAAATGGCGGAAACAATCTCGCTCGCGCGCCGCCTGCAGCCCAATGCGCGGCGCATTCTCGTCATCTCGGGTGCATCGGACCTCGACACGAGAAATGAGCAATGGGCTCGGGAGCTGCTCGCAAAGGCGCCGGATGGCCTCCCCTTCGAGTTCCTGATTGGCTTGCCATTACCGGATCTGGCATCCCGATTGGCCGCGGCGCGCTCCGATACGATTGCCTTCTACCTCTCGCAGTTCCGCGACCGGGACGGCCGCCCCTACACACCCCGGGAAGTATTGCGCGCCATCAGTGCCGAGCTCCGGGCGCCCCCGTGTATGGCATCGTCGAGACCTACCTGGGCTTCGGCATGGTGGCCGGAGTCGCGGAATCGTACGCGGAGCGCGGGCCGCCTGATTGCGGAGCTCATCCGCGATTGGCGAACTGGCCGGTCTGTGGTAACCCGGCAACCTGTACGGCCGAGCCTCGGCGACGTCGCCCAGCCGGTGCGTGGCCGACGCCCGTGACGCCGCGAGCGCTGGTCGCTCGATGAGCGGCGCCTGCCCGATGGCTGCGAAATCCGGTTCAGCCAACCACAGCCATCTGGCGCGAACACTGGTGGCAGATCCTCGTCGGCGCTGGCCGTCATCGCCGCGCAGAGCTCTGCTGCATCGCGACGCTGATCGCCCAGCGCCGCAGGAGCCGCATCGCCGAGG
>CAWHNE010000010.1:0-76281 GCA_963830485.1 uncultured beta proteobacterium | reverse complement strand
GCTGCCGCCGGAGAAGAAGCAGGACGTGCGGCAGAAGTGGGAGGAGTACCAGACGCTGCCGCCTGAAACCCGGCGCGAGCTCGCGACCAAGCCCGCACCGCCGCCGTCCGGCGCGCCGGCTGCCAATCGCGTTCGCCCCGCGCCGCCGCTCGCCCCGCCGTCCCAACTCGCCCCGACGCCCACCCCTGCGCCCGCGGGCGCCCCGTCCCAGACGCCGGTGGCGCGGTGATTAACGCGTGAGGCCCGGCGTGTGGCCGGCGCCGCCCGCTGTCGACGGTGCCCCGCCGTCCGGCAGCGTCTCGCAGGTCGAGGCGCCGCTCGCCCGACGTCTGGCCGCGCTCGCCTACGAGGTCCTCCTCTACACCGCACTGATTCTGGTCGTAGGATTCCTGACGATTCCCTTGTTGCCGTCGGCGGCACCGGGCGCGAGCGGGTTGCAGATCCCGGCCCTTCCCGCGCGCGTGCTGTCTTTCGCGCTCGTGTTCGGCGCCGGCGGTGCCTACTACGTCGGGTGCTGGACCGGCGGCCGCCAGACGCTGCCGATGAAGACCTGGCGGCTGCGCCTCGTCCGCGCGGACGGCGGTCCGCTTGATCGCCGCACGGCCCTCGTCCGCTATCTCGCCGCGTGGATCGGTCCGGGGCTAGCGCTTCTCACCTTCGTCGCGCTGCGGCCCACCGGATATTCCGCACACGCGCTCTGGCTCGTCGGCTTCAACTTCCTGTGGGCGCTCGTCGATCCCGAGCGCCGCTTCCTGCACGACCACATCGCCGGCACGCGCATCGTGCATGCGGTTGGGTCATCCGGACGGAGAAGCGGTGAAGGATAGATCGCTGCGCGGCGCTAGCCGGCGCCGGCGAGCCGGAATCGCAGCGGATGCGCCTCCAAATTCGAAAGCGCCGAATTCACAGGCGCGGTTTCGCCCCGGGGCGCTGCAGACCTAGCGACCGGATTCCGTCTCGTACCGCGTGATGCTGTCCCGGATTTCCATCTTCGCCTCCTCGGCACCGACCCAGGTCGAGATCCGCACCCACTTGCCCGGCTCGAGGTCCTTGTAGTGCTCGAAGAAATGCGCGATCTGCCGCGTCGTGAGCTCGGGCAGGTCGCGCGGCGACTGGATGTCGCGGTAGAGCGAGGACAGCTCGTCGACGGGCACCGCCAGGATCTTGGCGTCGCCGCCGTGCTCGTCATCCATCTTCAGCATGCCGATCGGCCGGCAGCGGACGACCACGCCAGTGATGAGCGGCATCGGCGAGAGGACGAGGACGTCGCAGGGGTCCCCGTCGTCGGACAGCGTCCGCGGGATGTAGCCGTAGTTGCAGGGGTAGTGCATCGCCGTCGCCATGAAGCGATCGACGAAGACGGCGCCCGTCTCCTTGTCCACCTCGTACTTGATCGGATCCGCGCGCATCGGAATCTCGATGATCACGTTGCAGTCGTTCGGGACGTCCCTGCCGGCGGGCACGCGGTCGAGGTTCATGCAGTGGTCTTCGTTGAAGGGCGACGCCGGATTATAGCGGCGCCGCTCGCGCGCCGGGCCCGCGCTATCATTGCGCTCCGCGCGAAGGCCTCTGGCCCGCGCCATGCCATGCGCGCCCTCGCTCCCCTCCTCGCCGCCGCCGTCGCCGCCTCCGCGCCCGACGCCGCCGGACAGGCGACGGTCGAGGCTGTGCCGCTCGTGACGCCATTCTCGGCGGGCAAGCCCGGCGCCGCGCTGCCCGCGCCGTGGGAGCCTTTCAAGATCGCGCCGGGCAAGAAGCCGACGCAGTACGCGCTCGTCGACGATCAGGGCACCGTCGTGCTGCATGCGCGCGCGCATGGTGCCGCGAGCTCGCTGCGGCACGACACGAAATTCGACGTTCGCGCCGCGCCCGTCGTCGAGTGGCGGTGGAAGATCGCGCGGCTCATCGACGAGCAGGACAATGCGATCGCGGCGAAAGAGGATTCGCCGGTGCGCGTCATCCTCGAGTTCGAGGGTGACCGTTCGAAGCTGTCCTTTCGCGACCGCACGTCCCTCGGGCTCGGCGACAAGATCGCCGGCCGTGAAGTCCCGTACGCAACGTTGATGTACATCTGGTCCGGCATTGCCCCGGTGGGAACGGTCATCCCGAACCCGAACACCGGCCGCGTGCGGATGATCGTCGCCTCGACCGGCGCCGCGGGCGTCGGATCGTGGCAGAACGTTCGCCGCAACGCGTTCGACGACTTCCGGAAGGCCTTCGGCGAGGAGCCGGGCCGCATGATCGGCGTTGGCGTCCTCACCGACACCGACAACACCGGCGAATCGGTCGAGGGCTGGTACGGCGACATCCGCTTCGTCGCGCCCTGACAGTGCCGCGCATTGGCGAATCCTCGCGAATCCACGATGGTCTACGCGCTCGGCGACCGCCGCGTCGTGTTCCGCGGCGAAGGTCACTTCATCGCGCCGACGGCGGCCGTCGTCGGGTCGGTCGTCCTCGAAACCGCTTCGTCGGTCTGGTTCGGCACGGTAGTCCGTGGCGACAACGAGCTGATCACCATCGGTGCGCGATCGAACGTGCAGGATGGTTCGGTGCTGCACACGGACCCGGGATTCCCGCTCGTGATCGGAGCGGACGTGACAGTCGGACATCAGGTGATGCTGCACGGCTGCACGATCGGCGACGGGTCGCTCATCGGTATCCAGGCCATCGTGATGAACGGTGCCGTCATCGGCCGCGAATGCATCGTCGGCGCAGGCGCGCTGGTGCCCGAAGGCCGCGCGATTCCCGACCGCTCGCTCGTGATCGGCAGCCCCGGTCGCGTCGTGCGCACGCTGACCGACGAGGAGGTCGCGCGGATCCGTGGGGGTGCCGACGTCTACGTCCGGAAGGCGCAGTGGTACCTGCGCGAGCTCGCCCGCGACGACCGCGGATGATGCACGGAGCGGTCGGCAGGGCGACGGCCGCCTCTGAATCCGAACGGGCTCCTGCCCGCATCCAATCGGTTGCCCCGCCGCCCCGAGACCCGCAATGAAACGCCTCGCCCTGCCCTTGGTCATTCTGCTCGCGATCGCCGTCGCCGTCGCGGCGGCCTGGTTCGTGCTGGACCGGGGATTTCGCAGCGGCGGCGCCGCGCGCGGCAGCGAAGTCACCGCCGAGCAGCGGGCGCTGCCGCCGTTCACCCGCCTCGCCGTCGGCGGGATGGCCGACATCACGCTCGTCCAAGGGACGGCGGAGTCGGTACGGTTCGAGGCGCCTGCGAAGCAGATGGATCGAATCCGGATCGAAGTCCGCGACGGCACGCTGCATATCGCGAGCGCAACTTCGGGTGGCTTCATGAGCTTCCTTTTCGGGGGAAGCCCGCGCCCCCTCCGGGCGACGATCACCTTTCGCGATCTGGAGGCGGTCGATGTTTCCGGGGCAGTGAAGCTCAAGGCCGACGGCTGGACGGCGGACAAGCTCAAATTCTCCGTCTCGGGCGAGGGGACGCTGCGAATCACCGGACTCGACGTCAAGGAGCTCGCCGTTGCGGCCTCCGGCGCGGTGAAGGCCGAGCTCGCCGGGCGCGCGACCGAGCAACGGATCGCGATCTCAGGCGCCGGCGACTACCGTGCGGCGGGACTCGCGAGCGACAGCGCTCGCGTCGCGGTGAGCGGCGCAGGCAAGGTGCTCGTGAACGTCGCGAAGACGCTCAAGATCGCGATCGCCGGCGCGGGCAGCGTCGAGTACATCGGCGATCCGAAGGTGACGCAGGACATCAGTGGGGTCGGCCGCGTCCGGCGGCGCGAGTCGGCGCACGACGCATTTCCGGCGATCGCCTAGCGGAGCGCGCTGCTGTTTTTCGCAGTGACGGTGGTTCCGGGCTTCTGACCCGGTCGCCGCACAAGAACACGCCTGGCGGTCAGTGCACTGCAGCGGGCCCGGGCAACGTATCCGGCTTGAACAGCAGCGTCCGTCCGGTCGCGGGGTCGCGGTCCTGGTGCACACCGGGCGCGACGCGCACGTCGGTCACCCGGCAATCGGACAAGAGATCGGTCAGCATCGTCGCCACATCGACCACACGATCGAGCGGGTGGAGGGGGCAACGAAATCCTTCGGCGTCGCGCGGCGCGAACGGCGAGGACAGGGATAGGCGCAATTCGCCTCCTCCGGGCGCGTCGGGCGCGCGATGCGCGCTGATCACCGCCGTCGGCTCGCCGGCGGCGGCGCGCAGCTTCCGGATCGCATTGCCCGCGAACAGCTGCGCGCCGACTTCACGCTGCGCAGCGCGACCGGTTGCGACCGCCGACAGCGGACGCTGCGGCGCGCGGGGCAGCGCGAGCACCGACACGCCCGCGATCGCGAGCTGACGCGACAGTTCCCGGGTGAACGGAACGCCCCACGGCCCGACACTCGCGCCCGGGAAGGGGTCCGCGTCCGCTCGAGCGAGCGTCGAGCCCACGACGAATCGCAGGTGCACGCCTTCGCCATCAACGGACGCGAGAATTGGCGAGGGGGCCAGTGCGTGCGGTGGCAACTCCGCGCCGGGTCCGGCCGATTCAGGCAGCCGTTGCCATGCGAAGAGGTCGGGCAGCCGTTCGAGGTCGATCGTTTCGGCGCTCACAAGCGCGGCGGAGAGCGTGAATGTCCGACTTCCGCCGAGCGCAGCATGCTTCTGCAGGATCGCGGCGAGCCGCGACCGATCCGCGAGCACGCCGTCGTGGACGGTCGCGTCTGCGCGCTCGCCGCCCGTCACGACGACGACCGGAATCGCGAACAGCAGGAGCGCGAGCCCCGGCGCGTCGGCGACCGTGCCGTCGCGCCACGCCGCATCAAGCAGACGCCACAAGTGGCGCGTCACGGCCACCGTCGGCGCGCTCGCGAACAACGAGGCGAGCGCCGCGCCGTCTGCCGCGAGCATCTGCGCGAGCTCGGCGCGGAGGGTCCTGTCCAGCGCATCGGCTTCCTGTCGCGTCGGCGCTGCGAGGGCATCGGCCGCGAGCGCATGCAGGCGCGCGTTCTCGGGCGCGGCCGCACCCGGCGGAGGAAACACGCGGGGATCGGTAAGGCCCGTGACTTCCGTCATGGCGCGGTTCAGAAACAGAAGGCTCCGTGCGCCGGCGGGAGGGTGCCGGACAACGCGCGCCACATTCCCAGCGCCGCGAAGCCCGCGAGCAGCGCGGCCGCCCCGTAGCGCACGACGCGCGCATCGAGCAACCACCGCGCCCGCGTGACGAGCCAGCCGGCGGCGAGCAGGTTGGGCAGCGTGCCGATGCCGAAGGCGAGCATGACCATCGCCCCGGCGAGCGCATTGCCCGCGAAGAGCGCGATGGGCAGCACGCTGTAGACGAGACCGCACGGCACGAGACCCCAGATCGTGCCGAGCGCAAACCGCGCCGGTCCGCCCTCGCGCGCGAGCAGCGGCCGCACGGCGGGGAGCGCCCGCGCGAATACCGCGGCGCCCGCGCGCTGCAGCCACACGATGCTCGCGCCCCTCGCCACGAGCGCGACGGCGAGCGCGAGCAGGAACAGATTGGCGACGACGTAAAGGCCGCGCTGCACGGCGGGCCAGTGGCCGGCCTCGAGCACGATGGCGCCGGCCCCTCCGAACAGCACGCCCAACGCCGCGTAGGTCGTGATCCGGCCGAGGTTGTACGGGAGCTGGCGCCACGCGAGCACGCGCGCAGGCAAGAGCGACGCGCCTTGCGCTTGTGGGGGGATTCCGGCACCGGACAGCGCGGTGACGAAGCCGCCGCACATCACCACGCAATGGGCGCCGCCGAGGAGCCCCGCGAGGAGCGCGCCGGTCAGCGCCGAGAACGATACGGATTCCATGTGCGACAATCGGCCGCAGGGTGCGCATGGGACGCGTTCGATAGGCCCGGGCGACCGCGGCCCGTATGGTCAACGCACCGATTTGGCATTAGACTGCGTTGGTTTGCCGCACCCGGCGGCCGACCCCGATGACCTGCCCCGACGGCATGACGCTTCCTGCGAAGTCCTTGGCTGCGAGCACCCCACCCGCTTCCACGTCCTCCACGCGCCCGACCCCGCCGAGCGGGCCGGCGGCCGTGATCTCGCTGCGCGACCTCAAGGTCCACTGCTCGACATGCAGCATGCGCGAGCTGTGCCTGCCGATGGGGCTCGACACCGAGGATTTGAAGCAGATCGACGCGCTGCTCGGCAACCGGATCAAGCTCCGCAAGGGTGACACGCTCTATCGCGCCGGTGAGCCGTTTACCGCGCTTTACGCGATCCGGATCGGGTCGCTCAAGACGACGGTGCTGGCCGAGGACGGCCGCGAGCAGGTGTCGGGATACCACATGCTGGGCGACATCATCGGGCTCGACGGCATCGGCACCGACCGCCACGGCTGCCAGGCGATCGCGCTCGAGGACACCGACGTCTGTGTGCTGCCGTTCGAGCGCATCGAGGACATGGCGCGCGCCGTCCCGCCTCTCCAGCACAACCTGCACCGGCTCCTGTCGAAGGAGATCTCGCGCGACCAGAACGTGATGCTGCTGCTCGGCAGCATGCGCGCGGAGGAGCGTCTGGCCGTCTTCCTGATCTCGCTCGCCGATCGCTACAAGCGTCGCGGGTACTCGTCGACCGAGTTCGTGCTGCGGATGACGCGCGAGGAGATCGGCAGCTATCTCGGGCTCAAGCTCGAGACGGTGAGCCGCCTGTTCTCGCGGTTCCAGGAGGAAGGGCTGATCCAGGTGCAGGGCCGCGCGGTCAAGCTGCTCGACCCCACCGCGCTCAAGCAGCTCGTCGGGCAGCGCGGGTAGCGGCGCGAGCGGCGAGCCGGGGCCCCGGGCCGCAGGCCCGGGGGAGCGAGCGATCGCGAGTCGCCGCAGGCGGCCGACGGCTCGCCGCGCAACGACCTGCGCTTCACGGTTCGGAGGCCGCGGCGGCGCGAGCGGCGAGTAGGGGGAACGCGCGAGCGGCGAGCAGGGCCCCCGAGCCGCAGGTGCGGGGATGCGAGCAAACGCGAGTCGCGTTCGGAGGCCGACGGCACGGCGAACGCATGCCTTGGCGGTGCGGAGGCCGAACCGAGCCGCAGGTGCGGGGATGCGAGCGATCGCGAGTCGCCGCATAAGGCCGACCCCTCCCACGCACGACCTGCGCCGACAGTTCGGAGGCCGCGGCGGCGCGAGCGGCGAGCAGGGGGAACGCGCGAGCGGCGAGCAGGGCCCCCGAGCCGCAGGTGCGGGGATGCGAGCAAACGCGAGTCGCGTTCGGAGGCCGACGGCACGGCGAACGCATGCCTTGGCGGTGCGGAGGCCGAACCGAGCCGCAGGCGCGGGGATGCGAGCAAACGCGAGTCGCGTTCGGAGGCCGACGGCACCGCGAACGCATGCCTTGGCGGTGCGGAGGCCGAACCGGGCGCGCAGCGCGCAGGGGATCGGAGCAAACGCGAATCGCCGCAACGACGCCGACGACTCGGCGCCCGCGCGCTGAATCACATGCGGAGGCCGAGGCCGCATGCGGCCGACAGTCCGATTCATCGGATCGATCGGCCGGCGCGGAGGCCGCCCATTATCGCTTTACCGTCTCGCCCGGCGCGCAGCACGCGTCGGGCTCCTCGCGCTTCGGGCATCCCTCGGGCCGCGCGAGCGGCTCGATCGGGCACCGGTTCACTTCCCACGGTGAGCGCTCCAGGAACACGGTGAGCGCGGACGACGCGATGCCGAGCGCCCAGAAGCCGAAGAACCCCATGGTGTAGATCGCCGAGCGCGACATCTCGAGGGGCGCGCCGAAGAAGTGCAGGTCGAACGGGTCGAAGATCGTGAAGAAGATCGCCTCCGCGATCCCCGCGACGAGGAACGCCGGCCAGATCACCCACATCAGCCGATGCGCTAAGCTGCCGTCATTCGTCATTGCCAACTCCTCGTGGGCTCCTGGCAGTGTCGTCATCCAGCCGGCCGGCCTGTCCCAATCCGAACCTCGCCCAGGCCATCCGTCGTCTGCACGGTCGGCAACCGCCACGATTCCGTTTCGACGGTGACAAGCCAGCGCCCGGCGGGCCGCGGCACAATCGTTCCGACATAGACGCCGCCCGGCCCGCGCGTCAGCACGATGCTCCTATCGTGTCCGGCGCGCGTCGGGTGCGCGAACAGGACACGCACCGCCGGCGGCGCAGCGGCAGACTCCGCGGACCCCTCGAGCTGGAGCGTCGCGGCGCCATCGGGCGCGACCCGCAGCACCGCGGAGAGCCCGAGCGCGCGCGCCCGCGCGGTGCGGTCGAGCTCCTTGTTGACGAGCAGCCCGCGCTTGTAATAGTCGTCGGCGATGACGCCGTCGTCAGTGCTCGCCGCGAGCCACGCCGTGAATAGCGCCGCGACGACGACGATCGCGGGGCCCGCGATCAGGAGCCACGGCCAGCGCTGGCGGTACCAGGGCGCGGGTCGCATCGTGCTGGCGGTCATCGCGGCACCTTCATCGCGGCAGCAGGAACGTCGACTTTTCGCGGCGCTCGAGCGGTGGCGCATCGCTCGAGCGGACCACGAGCTCGATCGCGTTGGAGCCCGGCTTGCCCGCGTCGACGGGCACCTGCAGCCGGATCGGAATGAGCCTCGATCCGGCCGCGGCGACCGCGACCGGTTGGTCGACGCCCTCGACCTTGAGGCCCGGGATGCCCTCGGCGGCGATCGTGAACGACCGTGCCGCTTCGTCGGTGTTCATGATCTGGACTCGATAGACGTTCTCGATCACGCCCGGTGCCGCTTCGCGCACCAGCGCGCCGCGGTCGCGGATCACGTCGACCTTGAGCGGGTTGCGCAGCGCGAGCGAGACGCCCGTCGCGACGACGATGACGGCGAGCAGGCTCGTGTAGATCAGTGTCCGCGGCCGCAGCATGCGCTCCCACATGGCGCCGCGGTCGAGATGCCGCTCGAGCGCGTTCTCGGACGCATAGCGGATCAGCCCGCGCGGGTACCCCATCTTGTCCATCACCTGGTCGCAGCCGTCGATGCACGCGGCGCAGCCGATGCATTCGTACTGCAGGCCCTTGCGGATGTCGATGCCGGTCGGGCACACCTGCACGCAGATGTTGCAGTCGACGCAATGGCCGAGGTTCGCGGCCGCGGGATCCACCTTGCGGCTGCGCGGTCCGCGCGGCTCGCCGCGCTCGCGGTCGTACGCGATGATGAGCGTGTCGCGGTCGAACATCGCCGACTGGAAGCGTGCGTACGGGCACATGTACTTGCACACTTGCTCGCGCATGAACCCTGCGTTGCCGTAGGTCGCGAGGCCGTAGAACAGGATCCAGAACGTCTCCCACGGCCCGAGCTGGAGCGTGACGGCCCGAAAACCCAGATCGCGGATCGGAGAGAAGTAGCCGACGAAGGTGTAGCCCGTCCACACCGCAATCGCGAACCACGCGAGGTGCTTCACCGCCTTCTTCGCGAACTTCGGCGCCGAAAGCGCGGACGTGTCGAGCTTCATCCGCGCGACGCGCTCGCCCTCGATCTTGCGCTCGATCCACTGAAAGATCAGCGTATAGACCGTCTGCGGGCAGGCGTAGCCGCACCACACGCGCCCCGCGATCGCGGTGAACAGGAACAGCGCGAAGGCGGCGATCACCAGCAGCGCCGTCAGGTAGATCACGTCCTGTGGCCACAGCACGAGCCCGAAGATGTAGAACTTCCGCTCGGCAATCTCGAAGAGGACCGCCTGGCGATCGTTCCAGGTGAGCCATGGCAGCCCGTAGAAGATCAGCTGCGTCGCGAAGACGAGGCCCCAGCGCCATCGCGCGAACCAGCCGTGCACCGCGCGCACGTAGATTTTCTTGCGGATCTCGAGGAGCGAGACTTCCTCGGCGCCCGGCGCGGCGACGATCGGGACGACGGAGGGGTCGTTGGCGTTCAAGGAAGTACGTCCCGGTCAGCTGGGACGGTCGGCGCGACCAGTGTACGGCGCGGGCACGTGGCGCGCGCAATGCCCGCCGCTCACGCCGCGGCCACCGGCATTCCCGGGGCCGCGGTGGCGGCGGCACCCTCATTTCGCGGCGGCGCTTGTTCGACAGGCCCCAGACGTACGCGGCGACGAGGTTGATCTTCGCCGGCCCGAGCGGTCCCTGTCCCAGCGTGTTCTTGAACGAGGGCATCGGCGGGTGCTCCGCCTCCATGCCGACATGGCGGCCGTTGTTGATGCCCTGCGCGATCGTCGCCTCCGAGCTGCCGTAGAGCCAGATCTGGTCGGACAGGTTCGGCGCGCCGAGCGCCTGGTTCCCCTTCCCATCCATCCCGTGGCAGGCCGCGCAGTTCTGATCGAAGAGCGGCTTGCCGAGCTGCGCCTTGAGACCGTCGCTCGGCAGCCCCGAGAGCGAGCGCACGTACGCGACGACGTTCTTCACGCCGTCAGCGCCGAGCGCAGGGCCGAGCGGCGGCATGACGCCCATGCGACCGCTGGTGACCGACGCGACGATCGTCGCCGGATCGCCGCCGTAGAGCCAGTCCTTGTCGGCGAGGTTCGGGAACCCCGTCGAGCCGCGCGCGTCGGAACCGTGGCACGGCGCGCAGTTGACGAGGAAGATCCGCTCGCCCATCGCGCGCGCCTGCGTGTCCGCCGCGATCGCGGGCAGCTCCATGCCGGCGAATTTCTCGTACAGCGGCTTGAGCCTCGCGTCCGTATCGTCCATCTCGGTCGTCCACGCGCCGGTCGACGACCAGCCCAGCATCCCCTTGAAGCTGCCGAGCCCGGGATAGACGACGAGGTAGGCGAGCGAGTAGACGATCGTGATCCAGAACAGCCACATCCACCAGCGCGGCAGCGGATTGTTGTATTCGGCGAGATCGCCGTCCCAGGTATGTCCGGTCAGCTCGACCTGCTTTCCACCCGGACCTGTGGCCGTCGGCAGCGCTGCGCCCGCCTTTACGCGGACACGGCTCGTGACCCACAGCAGCCACGCGCAATACCCGATCGAACCCAGCGTGAGGACGATGACGTACCAACTCCAGAACCCCGATGTGAATTCGTTCATGACCGCTCCCCGCGCTTGTCGCCGATCTCGCCGCTGCCGGCATCGTCGGGCAGGGCGAACGGCGCATTCGCCGCCTCCGCGAACGCCGCCGCGCGCCGCCGGCTGTACGCCCATCCCACGATGCCGAGGAAGGCGAGAAACGCGAGCACCGTGGTCGCGATGCTGACTACGCTGTAGAGGTTCATCGCTACCTCACGCTCGGCAACGCGAGACCGAGGTTCTGCAGGTAGGCGACCAGCGCGTCCTGCTCGGTCTTGCCCTTGACTTCGTCCTCGGCCTTCGCGATCTGGGCGTCGGTGTACGGGACACCGACCCGCCGCAGCGCGCGCATCTTGTCCCTGAGGTTGCCGACCGACGCCGGCGCCCTCGTAAGCCACGGATACGCTGGCATGTTCGATTCCGGGACGACGTCGCGCGGATTGTTGAGATGCACGCGATGCCAGTCGTCGGAGTAGCGGCCGCCGACCCGGGCGAGGTCGGGCCCGGTGCGCTTGCTGCCCCACTGGAACGGATGGTCGTAGACCGACTCGCCGGCGACCGAGTAATGGCCGTAGCGCTCGGTTTCGGCGCGGAACGGCCGGATCATCTGCGAGTGGCAGTTGTAGCAGCCCTCGCGCAGATAGACATCGCGCCCGGCGAGCTGCAGCGGCGTGTAGGGGCTCACACCCTTCGTCGGTTCCGTCGTCGACTTCTGAAAGTAAAGGGGCACGATTTCCACGAGTCCGCCCACGCTCACCAGCAGGACGATGCACACGATCATCCAGCCGACGTTGCGCTCGAGCATTTCCTGGTTGAGCTTCATCGTCCGCTCCTCACGCGTGCGCCGGCGCGGCGACCGGGATCGGCGCCTCGACCGCGCGGCCGCCCGCGACGGTCTTGATCACATTCCAGGCCATGACCAGCATGCCGGCGAAGAACAGCGTGCCGCCCAGGAGCCGGATCGCGTAGAACGGGTAGGTGGCCTTGACGCTCTCGACGAACGCGTAGGTGAGCGTGCCGTCGGCGTTGACCGCACGCCACATGAGACCCTGCATCACGCCGGCGATCCACATCGCGGCGATGTAGAGGACGACGCCGATCGTCGCGATCCAGAAGTGGAGCGTGATGAGCCGGATCGACCACATCTCGGTCTTGCCGAACATCCGCGGGATCAGGTAATAGATGCAGCCGATCGAGATGAACGCGACCCAGCCGAGCGCGCCCGAGTGCACGTGGCCGATGGTCCAGTCGGTGTAGTGCGACAGCGCATTGACGGTCTTGATCGACATCATCGGCCCCTCGAACGTGCTCATCCCGTAGAACGAGAGCGACACGATCAGGAACTTGAGGATGGGATCGTCGCGCAGCTTGTGCCACGCGCCCGACAACGTCATGATCCCGTTGATCATCCCGCCCCACGACGGCGCGAGCAGGATCAGCGAGAACAGCATGCCGAGCGACTGGGTCCAGTCGGGCAGCGCCGTGTAGTGCAGGTGATGCGGGCCGGCCCACATGTACGTGAAGATCAGCGCCCAGAAGTGGACCACGGAGAGGCGGTAGCTGTAGATCGGCCGGCCTGCCTGCTTCGGCACGAAGTAGTACATCATGCCGAGGAAGCCCGCGGTCAGGAAGAAGCCGACCGCGTTGTGGCCGTACCACCACTGCACCATCGCGTCCTGCGTGCCGGCGTACGCCGAGTACGACTTCATCGGCCAGAACGAGACCGGCATCTCGGCGCTGTTCACCAGGTGCAGCACCGCAATCGTCAGGATGAACGCGCCGAAGAACCAGTTCGCCACGTAAATGTGCGGCGTCTTGCGCAGCGCGATCGTCCCGAAGAACACGATCGCGTAGGAGACCCAGACCAGCGTGATCAGGATGTCGATCGGCCACTCGAGCTCGGCGTATTCCTTGCCCGACGTGTAGCCGAGCGGCAGCGTCACGGCGGCCAGCACGATCACCGCCTGCCAGCCCCAGAACGTGAACGAGGCGAGCGCGTCGCCGAACAGCCGCACCTGGCACGTCCGCTGGACGACGTAGTACGACGTCGCGAAGAGCGCGCAGCCGCCGAAGGCGAAGATCACCGCGTTCGTGTGCAGCGGCCGCAACCGACCGTACGAGAGCCACGAGACGCCGTCCCAGAGAAAGAAGTCGGGCAGCAGGAGTTGCGCGGCGATGATCACGCCGACCAGCATCCCGACGATGCCCCAGACGACCGTCATGATCGCGAACTGGCGCACCACCTTGTAATTGAACGTCGCCGCGCTTGCCCCACTCATCGCCATGGCTCCCCCGAATCTTCGACGCGGCCTGCTCGCCCCTGCTCCGGTCTCGTCGAATCGTCCTTCATTCGACGCATGACCCTTTCCTGGCAGGGGATTCGCGCTTGGTGCCGACGCCGAGAGTTTCTCGCAAACGCGCGATCTTAAGGATGCTCGTCTGGGCCATGTTTGACTTCGGTCAAAGGGCCTTGTCGCTGTGCGTCCGCACCTGGTCCTGCGCAGGGTCGCGCTCCGCACCGACGGAATCGTCGTCGGTGAGGATCCGATGCGCAGGGCCGTCGAGATCGTCGAACTGGCCGCTCTTCACCGACCACCAGAAGCCTGCACCGATCAGGAGCACGAGCACGACCGACAGCGGAATGAGCAGGATCAGGATGTCCATGCGGATCGGCTCATGCTCCTCCGGCAGCAACCGCCGTCGCGCCGGAATCGCGCATGCGCGCCACTCGCAGCGCGTTTGCCACGACGACGATCGACGAGAGCGACATTCCGACGGCCGCCGCGAGCGGCGTCACGTAGCCGAGCGCCGCTGCCGGGATCGCGAGCGCGTTATACGCGAACGCCCAGCCCAGGTTCTCGCGCACGATCCGGAACGTCCGGCGCGCGTGCCGGATCGTGCCAGCGACGAGCCGGAGGTCGTCGGAGAGCACGACGACGTCCGCCGTCCACTGCGCGAGCGGCGTCGCGCTCCCGAGGCTCACCGACACCTGCGCCTGCGCGAGCGACGGGGCGTCGTTGATCCCGTCGCCGACCATCGCGACGACGGCTCCCGTCGCCTGCAGCGCGGCGATCGCCGCGCGCTTGTCTTCGGGCCGGGCATCACCACGCGCGTCCGCGATGCCGAGGCGCGCCGCGACCGCCGCGACGGTCTCGACGCGGTCGCCCGACAGGATCGTCGGGACGATGTGCAGCGAGGCGAGCTCGGCAACCAGCTCGGCCGCGCCGGGCCGCAGCGCATCGGCCAGCACGAAGCGCGCGATCGGTCCGCGGCCGTCGCCGAGCGCGACCACCGTTGCCGCCGGATCGATCCGTTCCACGACGGCCGGCGACGTCGTGCCGGAGAGCGCCGACGACGAAGTCCGGCCGCCCGAGGCGCACGACGCGCCCCGCGATGACGCCTTCGACGCCGTGACCGGGAACGCCGTGGAGCTCGTCGACGCGCGGCAGCGCGAGTCCCGCCGCGGCCCCGCGAAACGCCGCCGCGAGCGGATGCTCCGATTGCGCCTCGAGCGCGGCGGCCAGCGCGATGATTTCTCCGGGTGGAAGGTCGCGCTGCGCCTTCACGCCGACGAGCGCGATTCGCCCCGAGGTCAACGTGCCCGTCTTGTCGAAGACGACGTGCGTCACCCGGGCAAGCGATTCCAATGCGTCGGCGCGAGCGACGACCACGTGTCGACGCGCAAGCGCACCCGCTGCCGCGGCGAGTGCAGCGGGCGTAGCGAGCGACAGCGCGCACGGGCACGACACGACGAGCACCGCGAACGTCACCGCGAACGCCCGCGACGCATCATGGAATGCCCAGACGACCGCGGTGGCGGCCGCCAATGCAAGCAGCACCGTCACGAACCTGGCAGCGACGCGATCGGCGACGCGGGCGACGCGCGGCCGCTCGCCCGCCGCGCGGGTGACGAGCCGCTCGATCGCCGCAAGGCGCGTCGCTTCGCCCGCGGAATCGACACGCACGACGAGCGCATCGTCGCGCACGACGCTTCCGGCGAGCACAGCGTCGCCGGAGCCGCGGCGCGACGGCCGCGATTCGCCGGTGAGGATCGCTTCCTCGACGTTCGCGCTGCCCTCGACGACCCGACCATCGGCCGGGACCGTCGCGCCTGCGCGGACCAGCACGCAGTCGCCGGCGGCAAGCGCCGTCGCCGCCACCGCCTCGACGTCACGCCGCGCAGGCCAGGCGACGAGCCGCTCGGCCGTCGCGGGCCGGGCTTTCGCGACCGCCTCGACCGCGTCACCCGCACGGCGACGCGCGGCGAGCTCGACGTACCGCGCGACCAGGAGCAGCGCGATGAACATCGTCACCGAATCGTAGTAGACCGGACCTTCGCCTGCGAGGGTTGACCACGCGCTCGCGGCGAACGCGGCCGCGAGACCCAGTGCGACCGGGACGTCCATCCCCGGCCGCCGTACCCGGAGATCGCGCCACGCGCCGCGGAAGAATGGCGCCGCCGAGTACACGAGCGCGGGCAACGTCAGCGTGAGACTCGCCCACTCGAGCAGCAGGCGGTGAGCGGGTTCGACGCCGTCGACCGTGACGTACGTCGGCACCGCGAACATCATCACCTGCATCATCGCGAGCAGCGCGACCGCCGTCCGCAGGAGGAGGGTCCGGGACTCGCGCCGCGCGAGTGCCTCGCGCCGCGCCGGATCGTACGGGTACGCGTGGTAGCCGACCGCGGCCACCGCTCGCAGGACGCCGGAGAGCCGCATCATTGACGGGTCGAATACAACGCGCGCGCGCCGCGTCGCGAAGTTCACGTCGGCGGCGGCGATGCCGGGACGTTGCGCGAGCCACCGCTCGATCAGCCAGATGCACGCGCCACAGTGGATGCCTTCGAGCAGCAACGACACTTCGAGCCGGCCGTCGGCCAGCGTGCGCACGAAGCCAGCCTGCGTCGCGGGATCGTCCCACTGCGCGAAGACGTCGGCAGCGCCTTCGTCCTCGACGGGTCGATCCGCCGGCTCGGTGCGACGGTCGTAGAACGCGTCGAGCCCCGCCACGTGAATCGTCTGGGCGATGCCGAGACAACCGGCGCAGCAGAAATCGCGTGCCGCGCCATTGAGCACGGCCCGCCAGCGCGCGGGCTCCAAGTTGGGTTTGCCGCAGTGGAAGCACAGCGCCGGTGCCGGCATGCCCGCCGGTACCGAGGCGGCAGGCGCGGGACGGAGCGAAGCGAGCGTGGGCGCATCCGGCATCGGGCCGAATCTACGGAACGCAAGGGGGCCGGTCAATCGATCCGCGGCCGGACATTGATCGCGGGCAAGGCCCCATTGATTTCAGTCAACGCGCGGGCGATGATGCCGGCGGACAATGAATCCACGACGGACTTCCCGGGATTGGCCATGTACAAGAACCTGCTCATTGCGACCGACGGATCCAAGCTCTCTGACAAGGCGCTCGCGCACGCGATCGCGCTCGCGCAGGTGGTCGGCGCGAAGCTCACGGCGTTCTATGCGGCGCCGGACTACCCGATGCCGGCGTACGCGGACGGCGTCGTCTACGAGCCAGTGACCCGCAGGGAATACGCGAAGCTCGCCGCCGAGGACGCGCAGAAGATCCTCGACGCGGCGGCAAACAAGGCAACCGCCGCCGGGGTGGACTGCAAGACCGCATATTCGATCGCGCCCGCACCGTGGGAGGCGATCCTCGCCGCGGCGAAGAAGCACAAGTGCGACGCGATCGTGATGGCCTCGCACGGCCGGCGCGGCATCTCGGCCGTGCTGCTCGGCAGCGAGACGCAGAAGGTGCTGACGCACTCGAAGCTGCCGGTGATCGTCGTGCGTTAGCCGAGGCAGAGACTTCCGGCCACGCCGCCACGGCGACGCTGACCGCGGACGGCCGGTCGGGGGGCCTTCTCGCCCCACCTCCCCGGGTGCGCCGCGTTCGGCGCCCCCGGCCTTTCCGGTGTTTGCTATCCTTCCCCGCCTGCGGCTCGCCTCTGGGCCGCGCCGGGGAAACGCGTGACCCGCACGACGCTGCGCGCATCCAACGCCGGTGGCGCGAGCCTCCCGCTTCTGTTCGGCTTCGGCACCGAGGGTGCCGAGCGGGAGGTCCTGCCGTGGCTCGCGCAGAACGTCGCGGCGATCTTCACGATCCTCCTGTCGCTCGCGCTGATCGCGCTGCTCGGAGCGCTCGTGTACGCGCTCTGGCGCGAGCTCCGGCGCAATACGATCGTGCTCGATCCGCTGGAAGTTCCGCGCGACCTCGCCGAGCGCGGATACACGGCGGCGGTCGTGACCGAGCGGCTGCTCGATGCAATCCACACGATCCAGAGCGTCGCCAGCACGCAGAAGCCGCGCCGCGGGCACGTTGCGTCGGCACTGCAGGCCGACATCCAGATTCCGGTAGGCCAGCTGTCGATCAAGTCGTTCGCCCGATACTTCCGTCAGCTGTTCGACCGGCCGGACCAGCGCCTCGCCGGCGAGATCACACGCGACGGCGACGCATTCACGCTGCAGCTCCGGCGCCGCGACGGCGCGCGCATCACGCAGGGGCGTCCGCGCAGCGCGGCGGACGTCGCGCCGCTCGTCACCGCGGGCGCCGAGGAGGCGGTGCGGCTCACCGATCCATATGTCCTCGCGTCGTATTACATCGAGCAGGAGCTGCCCGGGCCGTTTCCGCGCACCGAGGAAGCGTTGCGGCACGTGATGGAGGCCCGCCCCGACGAGGCACCGTGGGCCTGCAACCTGCAGGGCCTGCTGCTCCTCGCCCGCGGCGAGGACGAGGCCGCGCTCGTGGTGCTGCGCCGCGGCTTCGAGGCCGATCCAGGGTTGCAGAGTCCGGTGACGGAAGAGTTCATGACGGCGCTCGTCCGCACCGGCCGCACCGACGAGGCCATCCGCATTGTCGACGCCGCGAGCTCGCGGCCGCTCTCCGCCGCGCAGCGAACCCGCATCGGCTGGTGCAACGTGATGCTCGGCCGCTATCGGATCGCGCTCCGCCAGTTCCGGCGCGTGCTTGCGCTGCATCGGCGGCATGCCTACGCGACGTACGGGCTCGCGTTCGCCCAATGGCGCCTGCATCGCCCGCGCGAGGCGGTGGCGACGTTCGAGGATTTCTTCCGCGCGCGGGGACCGGGCTGGACCGGAGCGCACATCTACGTCTGCGCGCTCATCGACGCCGGCCGTCTCGACGATGCCGCGCGCTTCGCCGACGAGCTCTACGCGCGGTACCCGCTCGAGTCGGCGGCGATGGCGGCACTGGCCGCCGTGCGCCTGAAGCAGCATCGCTACGCCGAAGCGGCCGCGCTTGCGGAGGCCGGCACGAAGCGCTGGTCGCTGCGCTCGCTCAACTGGCAGTGGTGGGGAGAGGCGCTGCTCGCGCTGGGCGATCCCGAGGCCGCAATGACGAAATTCCGGCGACTGCATGCGCAGGACATGCCGACGGCGGATTGCGTGAGCGGATGGGCACGCGCGCTGGCCGCGCTCGGCCGCACCGACGAGGCGCTCGCGAAGTTCGCCGAAGCCGACAGGATCGATCCGAGCAACGCGCGCAATTGCCTCCACTGGGGCGAAACGCTGCAGCACGCGGGGCGCGCGACCGAGGGCGAGGCGATGGTCGCCAAGGCGCATCGGCTCGCCGCCAAGCAGGGTCTCGTCCTGTAGCGCCGAGACCGCGTCGCAGCGCCGCGCCTGCAACGGAAGCCTGCGCGGGCCCTGTTCCGGTACAATTCCAGTTTTTCCAACAAAAACAGCGCCATGCGCATCTCCCGCTATTTCATTTCCACGCTCAAGGAAGCGCCGGCCGAGGCCGAGCTTGCGAGCCACCGGCTGATGCTGCGCGCCGGCATGATCAAGCGGCTCGCCGCGGGCATCTACACGTGGCTGCCGCTCGGCCTGCGCGTGATGCGCAAGGTCGAGGCGATCGTGCGCGAGGAGATGAATCGCGCCGGCGCGATCGAATTGCTGATGCCGGTCGTGCAGCCGGCGGAGCTGTGGCAGGAGACGGGTCGCTGGGGCAAATACGGACCGGAGCTGCTCCGCCTCAAGGACCGCCACGAGCGCGACTTCATCGTGCAGCCCACCTCCGAGGAGGTCATCACCGACATCGCGCGCAAGGACCTGCGGAGCTACAAGCAGCTGCCGATCAACTTCTATCACATCCAGACCAAGTTCCGCGACGAAGTGCGGCCGCGCTTCGGCGTCATGCGCTCGCGCGAGTTCGTGATGAAGGACGCTTACTCGTTCGACGTCGACCGCGACGCGATGCTGCGCTCCTACCAGGCGATGTACGACGCCTACGGGCGGATCTTCGCGCGGATGGGGCTCACGTTCCGCGTGGTCGCGGCCGACACGGGCCAGATCGGCGGCAGCGCTTCGCACGAGTTCCAGGTACTTGCCGACTCCGGCGAGGACGCGATCGCGTGGTGCCGCGCGTCCGATTACGCGGCGAACGTCGAGCTCGCCGAGGCGATCGCGCCCGCGACGCCGCGCCCCGCGCCGGCGGAACCGATGCAGAAGGTGCCAACACCGGGCCGCGAGACCTGCGAGGATGTGGCCGAGCTGCTCGGGCTCCCGCTCGCGCGCACCGTCAAGTGCATCATGCTCGCGACCGACACGGAGGCTCAGCCGCCGCGCATCTGGATGCTGCTGATCCGCGGCGACCACACGTTGAATGAGATCAAGGTCGGCAAGGTCGCGGGGCTCGAGAAGTTCCGCTGGGCGAGCGAGGCCGAGATCGTCGCGGCGACCGGGTGCAAGCCCGGGTACCTGGGGCCGGTCGGCATCCCGAAGGAGCTCTCGCTCATCGTCGATCGCACGGTCGCTGCGATGGCAGATTTCGTCTGCGGCGCGAACGAGGCGGGCTTCCACCTTCGCGGCGTCAACCTCGGCCGCGACTGCCGCGAGCCCGACGCCGTCGCCGACGTGCGCAACGTCGTCGCAGGCGACCCCTCGCCCGACGGCAAGGGGACGCTCGAGATCCTCCGCGGCATCGAGGTCGGCCACGTGTTCGCGCTCGGCACCCGTTACTCTCAGGACATGGGCGCAACTTATCTCGACGCGCAAGGTCAGAGCCGGCTGATCGAGATGGGCTGTTACGGCATCGGGATCACGCGGGTGGTCGCCGCCGCGATCGAGCAGAACCACGACGCGAAGGGCATCGTCTGGCCGCTGCCGCTCGCGCCGTTCATGGTGGCGATCGCGCCGGTCGGATACGACCGCAGCGAGGCGGTCCGGACGCTCGCCGACAGGCTCCACGACGAGCTCGAATCGGCGGGGATCGAGGTGCTGCTGGACGACCGGGGCGAGCGTCCTGGCGTGATGTTTGCAGACCTGGAGTTGATCGGCGTCCCGCACCGCATTACGATCGGCGAGCGCGGTCTCAAGGACGGCAACGTCGAATACCAGGCGCGCAGAGGGGCGGCAGAGGGCACAGGGCCCGTCGCCGTGCCGGTCGCGAAGATACGCGCCTTCATCGAGGGGACGGTTTCGGCATGACGTTTTTCGGCACTTGGCGACGGTTCGCCGGCACCGCCGGTGCGGCGGCGCTCGCCCTATTGCCGCTCCCCGCCGACGCCGGTGCGCAGATCGAGGAGCGGCTCGCGCCCTCCGTCGTCACCGTGCTGTCGGCGGCGATCTCCGACCGGCCGGTGCCGGCCGACTACGGCTACCGCGCAGACATCCGTCCCTGGATGGACGAAATGTCGCGTCGACTTGCGGTGAAGGTGACCGACGGCCGCACGCGTGAAGAATTCCTCGCCACCGTTCACTACGAGGCCATGCGGGCCGGGCTCGATCCGCAGCTCGTGCTCGGCGTGATCCAGTACGAGAGCGCGTTCCGCAAGTACGCGATCTCCACCGCCGGCGCGCGCGGCTATATGCAGGTGATGCCGTTCTGGGCCGGGCTCATCGGCGGCGGTGACAACAACAACCTGTTCCATTTGCGCACGAACCTGCGCTACGGCTGCGTGATCCTGCGCCACTACCTGGACATCGAAGGTGGCGACGTCTATCGGGCGCTCGGCCGCTACAACGGCAGCCTTGGTCGGCCCGAATACCCGACGGCCGTGATGGCAACCGTGAACCGCTACTGGCAGTACGCGCCGTCTCCTTCGCGACAGAGCATCGCGGTATCGTTCACCGGCGCGCAGTGAGCGCGCGGTGAGCGCCCCGCGGCGCGGCCGTTTCGCGCCCTCCCCGACCGGACCGCTGCATTTCGGCTCGCTGATCGCGGCTGTCGCGAGCTATTGCGACGCGCGCGCCGCGGGCGGCGCGTGGCTCGTCCGCATCGAGGATGTCGACAGCCCTCGAGCGCGCCCCGGCGCGGAACGCGCGATCCTGTCGGCGCTCGAGCGCTACGGCTTCGAATGGGACGAACCCGTCGTCCGGCAATCGGGGCGCCGGGCCGTCTACGACGCCGCGCTCGACCGGCTGCGTGAGCAGGGCGACGTCTACGAATGCGCGTGCGCGCGGCGGGATCTCGCGAACGCGCCGGTCGGCGCCGGTGGCGAGCGCGTATATCCCGGCACGTGCCGCGACGGCATTCCGCCCGACCGCGCGCATTGCAAGGCGCGAGCGTGGCGCTTTCGCGTCGGCAACGCGCGCATCGACTGGCGCGACCGCCTGCAGGGACCGCAAACGCAGGACCTCGCGCGCGAGGTCGGTGACTTCGTGGTGAGACGCGCCGACGGGCTCTTCGCCTATCAGCTCGCCGTCGTCGTCGACGATGCCGACCAGCGCATCACGGACGTCGTCCGCGGCTCCGACCTGATCGCGTCTACGGCGCGCCAGATCTTGTTGCAGCGGCACCTCGGCTTCCCGACGCCATCGTATCTGCACGTGCCGATCGCGATCGACGCGGCGGGACTCAAGCTCTCGAAGCAGACACTCGCCGCGCCGGTGCCCGATGCGCCACTGCCCGCACTGGTCGCTGCGTGGCGATTTCTCGACCAGGCGTTGCCCGCCGGCTCGGCCGCACCCGCAACGGTCCACGAATTTTGGCGCGCCGCGCTGGCCGCGTGGAATCCTGCGCGGCTGCCGCCCGTCTCGATGCTTCCGGCGCCGCCCGCCTTCAGGCCGGGCGTCTCCGCCCGCGTATAATTATTCATTCGCTCAACCGGACTCGCCGGGTGCGGTTCGTCGCTCGCGAAGGTGGGTGGCGGCGAGCCGGTTAGCTCGGGCGACGTCCGACGCAAACCGGATTCCGACGCCATGACCACGCTCGTTGTCGTTCGCAAGAACGACGAAATCGCCATCGCCGCCGATTCGCTGACGACATTCGGCGACACGCGGCTGTCCGCCGACTACGACAAGACACCCGAGAAGATCATCCGCTACCGCGGGACGTACATCGGCCTGTGCGGCAGCGCCGCGCACCAGCTCGTCTTCGAGAGCCTGCTCGCGAAGCACGCGGATCTCGACTTCTCCAACAAGGCCGCGATCTTCGAGACCTTCCGTAAGCTGCACCCGATCCTGAAGGAGCAGCACTTCCTCAATCCGAAGGAGGAGGAGGACGACCCGTACGAATCGACGCAGATGACGGCCCTCATCGCCAACGCCCGCGGGATCTTCGGGGTGTTTTCGATGCGCGAGGTATTCGAGTACACGCGTTTCTGGGCGGCCGGCACGGGCCGCGAATTCGCGATGGGCGCGATGCACGCGATGTACGGGCGCCTGCGCTCGGCGGAGGAGATCGCTCGCGTCGGCGTGGACGCCGGGACCACCTTCGACAAGAACTCCGGCCTGCCGCTCACCCTCTACACGGTGGCGGCGACGGACTGACGGGGCCGTGGCGCCGAACCCGCCGTTCGTCGACGCGCTTGCGCGCTTCGTGCTCGAGCACGCGGCGGTGCGCGGCGCGCTCGTGAGCCTCGACGGCGCGTGCCGCGAGATCCTCGACTGCCATCCCTATCCGCCGGCGCTCCGGGTCGTGCTGGCCGAGCTGCTCGCTGCCTCCGCGCTGCTCGCGTCGACGCTCAAGTTCAAGGGCGCGCTGATCGTCCAGCTGCAAGGCGACGGTCCCGTGCGCCTGCTCGTGGTCGAGTGCGACGCATCGCTCGCGCTCCGCGCGACCGCGCAGTGGAAGGAGACGGCCGCCGTGCTGCCCGCCTCGGCGTCGCTCGCGGAGCTGGCAGGCGGCCCGGACCACGGCCGGCTCGTGATCACGCTCGACCCGAAGGACGGCGGACCGCTCTATCAGGGCGTCGTCGCGCTCGAGGCGGCGTCGGTCGCGACGCTGTTCGAGCACTACCTGCGGACCTCCGAGCAGATCGACAGCCGGATGGCGATCGCCGCCGACGGGCCGCGCGCCCGGGGACTGCTGCTCCAGCGTCTTCCGGGAGCCACGGCGGCGGACGACGACACATGGGCACGCGCCGCCGCGCGCGTCGAGGCGCTCTCGCCGATGGCGCTGCTGGCCCGAAGCGCGGCGCCAGAGCTTCTCCAGGCACATTTCCCCGACGACGACGTCCGGCTGTTCAAGGCGCGCGCGGCGTCCTTCGCGTGCAGTTGCTCCGAGGAACGTGTCGCCAACGCGCTCCGGATGATCGGGCGCTCGGAGGTCGAGAGCATTCTTGCCGAGCAAGGCCTGGTCGGCGTCACCTGCGAATTCTGCAACCGGCACTACACGTTCGTCGCGGAAGACGCACGCGCGCTTTTTGCCGGCGACCGCGGCGCCGTCCGGCACTGACCTGCGCGATGAGCCTCTACATCCCCGGTCACTTCGATGCGTGCGACCGCGTCGCGGTCGCACGCCTGCTGCACGACCATCCGTTCGCGACGCTCGTCACGCCCGCCAACGGCGAGCCTTCGGTCTCGCACCTGCCGCTGCTCCACGTCGCCGACTGCGAGCCGCACGGCACGCTGCTCGGGCATTTCGCGCGCGCCAACCCGCACGCCGCGGCGGCCGCCGCCGCGGAATCGATCGCGATCTTCCACGGGCCCCACGCGTACGTCTCGCCATCGTGGTACGCCGAGCCCGCGGTTGCGGTGCCGACGTGGAACTACGCGGTCGTCCATGCGCACGGCGCGCTCGAGCTCGCGCGCGATGCGGCGGAAACGCGCGCGATCCTCGACGCGATGATCCACCGCTTCGAGTCCGGCCGCGCGGCGCCGTGGGCGCCGGGGCTCGACCGGGACCGCCTCGACGCGATGGTGGCGGCGATCATCGGCTTCCGGATGAAGGTACGAAGGCTCGACGCGAAGTTCAAGCTGTCGCAGAACCGCACCCCTGACGACCGCTCGCGCGTCGCCGCGGCGCTGGCCGCCGAGGGTTACGCCGAGGCGCAGGCCACCGCGGCGTGGATGCGCGCGTATGTCCCGGCGGCCGACGGCAAGCGCTGACGGAGACGTCTCGGCGCGCGCGGCGGCACGGCCTCCGAACCTACAGATCGAATCGTTATGGCACCCCGTCGGCCGCCTGCGGCGACTCGCATTGGCTCCGATCCCGTGCGCGCTGCGCGCTCGGGGCCCCTCTCCGCCGCTCGCGCCGCATCCCACGTCCGTTTCGACCAGTGGCTCTGGGCCGCGCGCCTCTACAAGACGCGGAGCATGGCTGCCCAGGCGATCGACGCCGGACAGGCGCGTCTGGCCGGCGAACGGGTGAAGCCCGCGCACGCCGTGCGCGACGGCGATGTTGTGACCGTGCGCCGCGGCGGGATCGTCGTCGAGGTCGTCGTCACCGGCTGCGCCGATCGGCGCGGGTCGGCGACGGACGCGGCGCGGCTCTATCGTGAGACCGCGGCGAGCGTGGCGGCGCGCGAGAGCGAGGCGCTCGCGCGGCGCGCGGCCGACGCGTCGCAACCGCGCCTTCCGGGGCGTCCGACCAAGCGTAATCGGCGCCGCCTCGAGGACTTCCTGAACGAGCCTTGAGCCGAAATCCAGCTAGCAGAGCCTGAGCGCGGAGAGGTCGAGCAGCAAGTCCGGGTTCTGATAGCCGCGCCAGATCGCCCACGCGAGGAGCGCGGCGAGCACGAGCCCGATCGTGTGCCAGACGAAGCGTGGCAGGCGGAAGCCGGGCGGCGAATTCGGGTCGACGGGAAATGCGCTCACGCCGCGAGCGTAGCAGCCCGCGGCGTGTCGTGCTACCGCAATCGTGGGAGGGCGCGGCCTCCGCTCCGACACTGAGTTGCGATCCTCCCGCGTGTCGGCCGCCTGCCGCCGCTCGCATCGGCTCCGATCCCCTGCGCGCCCCGCGCTCGGGGGCCCCTCTCCGCCGGTCGCGGCGGCTATGCCCTGGCCGTGTTGTCGGCGAGCGGGCTCAGCATTGTCACGGGCGTCTGGGGCATGACGCCCAGCTCGCGCATCGTCGCCATGATCGAGCTGAAGTCGGCGGCCGTGCGCACGTTGGCGATCGGCTTCGCAAGCAGGTTGACGGCGCGGCCGCTGACGATCAGCGGCAGGCTTTCCGGCAGCGCGGTGCGCAGCGAGCGGATCTCCTGCCCCGCGATCTTGCCCGAGATGCCGCGGTCGAACAGCAGCACGACGAGCGCGACCTTGTACGCTTCGGCGGCGCCCGCGATTTCCTGTGCCGGCACACCGGCGCCCAGCGTGAGGCAGTTGATGCCGTCGGTGAAGAGCAGGAGCTCGAGGATCGCGAGGCCGAGCTGGTTGGGATCGTTGGGTGGCGTCGCGAGCAGGATCTGCCGCGCGTCGCGCGTCGGACGGACGAGCCGCGTCACATCGCGCAGGAGACGCTGCGCGAGATCGGCGAAGCGGAGCTCCTGGAAGTTCTGCATCTCGCCGCGAACAACGCGCTCGTGCACCGCCTCGTTCAGCGGGATCAGCGTCGACTCGAGAAACTTGCGCAGCCCCTGCCCGACCAGGAGCTTCGACAGGTGGTTCTGCAGCTCGCCGACTCGATGCGAGCCCAACAGCTTGACGGCGGTCTCGATTTCTCCGGGCAGCGGTGCCGGTGCCTCGACGGCGAGTCCCATCATCGACTGCAGCGCCGATTCGGCAAGCGGCACCACCGCGCCCGCGCGCCAACCCTCGGACAGCAGCTGCTTGATGAGCTTCAGTCGCGCCACCTGCTCGGCCGGATACACGCGATCGCCGAAGGCGTCGCGCAGCGGCGCCGGGAATCCGTACCGGCGCTGCCACATGTAGAGCTGCTCGCGCCGCAGCCCCGTGATGCGGACCACTTCGCGGATGTGTGCATTCCCGCGCGATTCGGCGAAAGCGTCGCGCGGCTCGTTTACGGCAACGGCGGGCTCGTTCCGCCGTGTCGGTGCCTTGATCAGGATGCCCATCGCTGTCGTTTCCTTACGCTGTTCGTCAGTTTTCGTGTGCATTCTGTGCTGCACAAGTATAGCCGAGGCCCGGCCACCGGGGCTGCACATCGTGGGATCGCTTGGCGCCGCCGGTTTGGCACGCCGCGCGAACCGGTATTCTGTGCAGCACGGTCGGTACCATGCACGATGCGTGCCAGCAGCTGCGGCGGCCTATTGCCCGGCTCGGGTCTTTGGGCGATGATCGTGCCTCGCGCGGCGGTCATCGCAACCACCGGAATTCGCAACGGTTTCTTGCGCGCGGCGCCGGAGTTGCGACCTCGCGCGGGCCAGGATGCTTCTTTCCGCGGCGCGAGGTGCGCCGCAGAGCGCCTGGCTCGATTCATGCGAAGTGCCGCCAAGGCGCATTCACGGATCCCACAGCGGATGTTCGGCATCGGCAAGGACAACAAGGATCCCCTGGCGGACGCCCGGGCGGCGGAGCGCTGGTACGCGTCGCTGCCGGGTAGCGATCCCGTCGCGATCCAGCACGACGTGCAGGGCGAGCTCGCGCGCCTTGCCGAGGGCAACGCCCGCCGCACGCCGCAGGGCCTCGAAGCGGTGTTCCGCGTCGATCTCGAGACGCGAAGCCTGCGCAGGACACTCGTCGCGCAGTACCTCGAGCACGCGAGCCGTTCGTCGCGGATCGAGAGCCAGCTCTGGCAGTCACTGTTCGACCTGACGCAGGGCTTCCTCGCATGCTACGCGGCGTTCGAGCGCGAGGTCTCCGCGCACGCGCAGAGCAACAAGTGGCAGGGGCTCCTGCCCGAGCTCCTCGCGCGGCAGATCCAGCACCTGGGCCTCGATGCCCGGATCCGGCTCTATCGCTACGAGCAGTGGATCCCGGCCAAGTGGGCCGAGCTGCACGCGCTCTTCACGCTGGCGTGCTCGCGCCAGATCGAGCGCCGGCACATCGTCGTCGACGCCGAGGGCGAAACGACGACCGTCGAGCACGAATACCTGGTCGCGCTGATCCTGCAGCTCATCAACTCCGGCAACATGACGCCGAAGCACGTCGACTGGGTGGCGACGCATCTCGACGAATGGTGCCACCCGCTGCGGCTCACACTCGAGCCGTCGTCGGTCACGTCGTTCTACGTGGACCTCGGCAGCCGAACCGGCCTGCGCCGGCGCTCCCCTGCGCCGCTCGAGGGCCGCGTGCTGTTCCTCGACACGCGCCCGCTGCACGCGCTGCTGCTGCAGAACGTCGCAGTGCTCGAGCAGAAGATCAAGGGTCAGCCGCTGTCGGAAAAGACCGCGCGCAGGAGCGAGCAACTCGCGCTCGTCACCAAACTTGCATCGCAGGTCGATCCGGAGTTCAAGCCGTTCGCCCGCCGCGGCGAGCGCACGTCGGCGGCGGGCATCGTCGACGCGATCGTCGGGTTCGCCAAGATCTCCGGCTTCCTGCGCGAGGAGGAGCGAGTGCCCACCCCGGCGCTTGATTCGGGCAAGAGCTTTGGGGGCACGATGGAGCTCGCCGTCTTCGGTCGCGCGCGCAACGAAGTGGACCGCCGGCTCGAGCAGGCGCAGCGCCGGCTCGCCAGCTATGCGGCGCCGGGCGGACCTTGGGAAGTGAAGGACGTGAGCCAGACGGGGTTCCGGCTGCTCGCGCCGATGAGCGTCGCGAACTCGGTCACGCTCGGCACGCTCGCCGCGCTGCGCCCGCACGGGCAGCACGTCTGGGCGCTCGGGATCGTCCGGCGGATGCGCCGGCTCACCTCGGACCGCGCGGAGATCGGGCTGCAGGTCATCGCGAACGCGCTTTCATGCGTCGACCTGATCGAGCAGCGCAAGCCGCAGGAGGCCGACTATGCGGTCGAGGGCGACGCGACGACGGTCAACGGCCGCGTCTTCCAGGGGCTCTATCTGTCGCTGCGCAAGCGCGAGACCGATCCCGCGGTACAGTCGCTGATCATGCCCGCGATCGAGTACCAGCCTGCCAAGCGCTTC
The DNA here is from genome assembly GCA_963830485.1 of uncultured beta proteobacterium. Taxonomy (GTDB): domain Bacteria; phylum Pseudomonadota; class Gammaproteobacteria; order Burkholderiales; family Casimicrobiaceae; genus CAIWHR01. The sequence continues at coordinate 48,214 of CAWHNE010000010.1, read as the reverse complement.
AAGCTGCAGACGCCGCGTACGACGCATGCGATCCGGCTCGGCCGGCTGCTCGAGCAGCAGCCGGAGTGGGTGTGGACCTCGGTCGAGCCGTTCGAGCACGTCGCCCGCGCCTGATGCCCATCGCATGAGCGCCGACCGCTACGCGGAGATCCACCGGGCGTATCGGTGGGAGGTGCCCGCGCGCTTCTCCATCGCGCACGCATGCTGCGGCCGCTGGGCGGCCGACCGCGCGCGCTTCGCGCTCTACTGGGAGGACGAGGAAGGCGCGACGGGCGCGTTCACCTTCTGGGATCTTGGTCAGCAGGCGAATCGGCTGTCGAACGCGCTCGCGGCGCTCGGCGTTGCGCGCGGCGACAAGGTCGCGCTGATCCTCCCGCAGCGGCCGGAGACCGCCGTCGCGCACATCGCGATCAACCAACTGGGCGCGGTCGCCGTTCCGCTCTCGTTCCTGTTCGGTCCGGAGGCGCTCGAATACCGGCTGCAACATTCGCAAGCGAAGGTCGTCATCGTCGATCCGCAGTCGCTGCCGGCCGTCGCCGCGATCCGCGAGCGCTGCCCGGGGGTCGCGCACGTCGTCGGCGTCGCCGGCGCGCGCGAGACTGGCGTCACGCCGTGGGAAACGCTGCTCGCGCGCGGATCGCCGCACTTCGCCGGACCCGACCTGCGCGGCGACGGATCCCGCGTATCTCGTCTACACGAGCGGCACGACCGGGCCACCCAAGGGCGCGCTCATGCCCCAGCAGTGCCTGATCGGCAACCTGCCGGGCTTCGTCCATTCGCACGACGGCTACCCGCGGGCGGGCGATCTCTTCTGGTCGCCGGCCGACTGGGCGTGGACGGGCGGCCTCATGGACGCCCTGCTGCCGACCTTGTATTTCGGCCAGCCGATCGTCGGCTACCGCGGCCGCTTCGACCCGGAGCGTGCGTTCGCGCTGATCGAGAAGTACGGGATCCGCAACACGTTCCTCTTTCCGACCGCCCTCAAGCTCATGATGAAGGCGTTCCCGCGGCCGAAGGAACGCTTCGACATCGACCTGCGCACGATCATGAGCGCCGGCGAGGCGGTCGGCACCGCGGTGTTCGAATGGGCGCAGCAGGCGCTCGGCGTCACGATCAACGAGATGTTCGGCCAGACGGAAATGAACTACATCGTCGGCAACTCGCACGAGCTGTGGCCGGCGAAGCCGGGATCGATGGGGCGCCCCTACCCGGGCCACCGGATCGCGGTCATCGACGACGAAGGCCAAGCAGTCTCCGACGGCGAGATCGGCGAAGTCGCGGTGAACCGCGTCGCGCCGGACGGCACGCGTGACCCCGTGTTCTTCCTCGAGTACTTCGGCAATCCCGAGGGCACGGCGAGGAAATTCACCGGCGACTGGTGCCGGACCGGCGATCTCGCCAAGCGCGATGCCGACGGCTACCTCTGGTACCAGGGACGCGCCGACGACATGTTCAAGGCTGCCGGCTACCGGATCGGGCCCTCGGAGATCGAGAACTGTCTCGTCCGCCATCCGGCCGTCGCCAACGCAGCGGTGGTCCCATCGCCGGACGAAACCCGCGGCAACGTCGTCAAGGCGTTCATCGTGCTGGCGCAGGGTGCCACGCCGAGCCCGGCGCTCGAGGAGGACATCCGGCAGCACGTGCGCAAGTTCCTCGCGCCCTACGAGTACCCGAAGGAGATCGAGTTCATCGATGCGCTGCCGATGACGACGACCGGCAAAGTGCAGCGACGCGTGCTGCGCGAGCGCGAGCGGGAGCGCAAGGAGACCGGCAAGCGATGATGATGCGGGCGCACCCGCGCCGGCTGCGGCTCGTGCTGATGGACGAGCCGATGGCGATCTGCAGGCTCGGGCCGAGCGAAGCGCCCCCGGCGTGGGCTACGGCCAGCGCCTGGTGGTCGATGACGCGGACCGGCGACGAGCTTTCGATCGTCTGCGCGGAGGCCACCGTGCCGCCCGAGGTTGCGGCGAGCCGCGGCTGGCGGCTGCTCCGCTTCGAAGGTCCGCTGCCGCTCGATCAGACGGGGATTCTCGCGAGCGTGACCGGTCCGCTCGCGACGGCGCGCGTGTCGGTGTTCGCAGTGGCGACCTACGACACGGACTATCTGCTGATTCCGGTGGCGCAGAGCCACGCGGCGATCGCCGCGCTGGAGGCGGCAGGACACTCGGTCAGCGCGGGCGTATAGGAACGCCGGGCGCGTCCGGCCGATCCCGCAGGCGTTCCAGGAACGCCCGGTGCGTGAGCACCCACGTGACGGCGGGGACGACGGTCGGGAGGATCAGCGATCCGAACTGGAAGGCGAAGGCGATCGCCTCGCGCTGCCACGCGACGAACCCGACCTGCGAAGCGACGAGCGGGCCGGACGTGATCGCGATGTTCTTCAGGAAGTCGGCGAGCGCGCCCCACCCGACGAATGGCAGCTGCACCGCGTAGCCGAGCGCGAGCTTCCGCGGCCAGCCGGGCTCGCGCGCCGCGATGACGAGCGCCGCGTAGAGCGGCATCCCGAACGCGTAGAGCAGACCGTCGACATCGACGGTGATGTGCGCGGTCGTGCCGAGCGCCACGCCGGGCTTCAGCGTCGTCGCGAACGTGAAGATCGCGGCGTTCTGCTCGACCGCGGTGACGATGTCGGGCAACCCCGCGCGCGCGACGAGCGCGAGCAGCACCTTCACCGGCCACAGCAAGAGCGGCGCGCCGAAGTACCAGACGACGAACGCGGCGGGCAGCCACGCGAGCACCTTCAGCACGAAGCGGCCGAGCGGCGTGCGCATCAGGTTTCTCAGGGCCTGTTCACGCGGGCGCCGCCGCCGCGCGGCCCGCGGGGAGCGTGCGCACCCAGATCAGCCAGACGATGAGGACGTCGAGCATGATCAGCGCCTGCCAGACGTAGAGATGCGCCCATTCGAACACGTCGAGGTTCCACTGCCCCAGGTAGAACAGGCTGATCACGCGGATGATGTTGAGCCCCTGGACCGCGACGACGCCGACAGCGAGGCCGACGAAGCGCCGCTTCCACGGCGCGGGGAACGCGAGGATCGCGGCGATGAGCACGATCGTCGCCTCGACGCCGTTGCAGCCCGACTCGATCGAGACGGCGAAGCCGTTCACCTTGCTCTGCAGGACCTTGCCCGTCGCAATGACGCTCGGATCGAACAGTGTCACCAGCCCGGCGCTGATCGCCGCGAGCGTGTTGGTCCACGGCACGACGAAGTGGTCCTGCACCCACGGCGTCAGCTCGGCCCCGAAGAGCACGGCCTGCAGGACGAGAAAGAGGACGAAGAAGCGGACCACGATCGTCGATTTTACGGCAGTTTCGCGTGCGGCCGGCGCACCGCGCCGCCGCGCGGGTCCGCGCGCGGCGGCGGGTTACCATACGCGCCACAGACCCCGCGGGTCCGGGACGCGCGCCCGCCGCGCCGACGAAGGTCGAACGCGGTCTGTTCCCTGACGACCCCGCGATGCTGTTCAACAGCTACGAGTACCTCCTCTGGTTCCTGCCGGGGACGCTCGTCGTCTTCTTCCTGCTCGGCCGGCGCCCGCTCGCCGCGCAGGCGTGGCTTACGCTCGCGTCGCTCTTCTTCTACGGGTGGTGGAATCCGTGGCACCTGCCGCTCATCGCCGGCAGCATTGCATTCAACTTCGCGATCGCGGCCGCGTTGCGCCGGGGTGCGAGCGGCCGGATGCTCGCATTCGGCGTCGCTTCGAACCTCGCATTGTTGGGCGTGTTCAAGTACGCCGACTTCTTCCTCGCGAACGCCGCGCGCGTCGCGGGCGACATGCCTCACCTCCTGCACCTCGCGCTTCCACTCGGCATCAGCTTCTTCACGTTCACGCAGATCGCGTACCTGGTCGACGTCCATCGCCGCAAGGCGCAGGAGCCTGTGTTCGTCAACTACGCGCTGTTCGTGACCTTTTTCCCGCATCTGCTCGCGGGCCCGATCCTGCACCACAGCGAGATGATGCCGCAGTTCGCCGAAGCGACGAACAAGCGCCCGCAGTGGGACAACCTTGCAGCCGGGCTCTTCCTGCTCGCGATCGGCCTCGTGAAGAAGGTGCTGATCGCCGACACCTTCGCGCCGATTGCCGACGCGGGGTTCGCGGCGCCCGCGACGCTCGCCGCGCCCGCCGCGTGGACAGCGGTCCTCGCGTACACCATGCAGATCTACTTCGACTTCTCCGGCTACACCGACATGGCGCTCGGCGCCGCGCGGATGTTCAACATCCGGATGCCGATCAACTTCGATTCGCCCTACCGCGCGACCGACATCCGCGAGTTCTGGCACCGCTGGCACATCACGCTGTCGCGCTTCCTGCGCGAGTACCTCTACATCCCGCTCGGCGGCAATCGGAGCGGCGAGCTTCAGACGGCCGCGAACATCCTCGCCACGTTTCTGCTGGGCGGGCTCTGGCACGGCGCGGCATGGACGTTCGTGCTGTGGGGGCTCCTGCACGGCGTCGCGATGATCGTCTGCCGCGCGTGGGGCAAGGTCGGCGTCCCGCTGCCCCGCGCGCTCGCGTGGGCGCTAACGTTCCTGTTCGTGATGGTGAGCTGGGTGTTCTTCCGTGCGACCTCGCTCGAGGGCGCGCTCGCGATGCTGTACGCGATGGCGGGCGGGAATCCGGCACCCGCGCTACCGACGCTCGCGTGGCTCGGCGACACGGCCTCCCGGGTCGCGGCCGCGCTCGCCGTCCCGCCCGCCTGGGCGTTTCTCCCGCCCGCCATCGGACTTCTGGTCGTCTTTCGCCGCGCCAACTCGAACGCGCTCGCGCAGTCGTTCCGGCCGACCGTCGGCAACGGTGTCTTCGTCGCGCTCGCGCTCCCCTTGTGCGTGCTGCAGCTCGCCCGTGTGACGCCGTTCCTCTATTTCAATTTCTGACGCCGTTTCGACGATGGCTGCCCTCGCGTCGACCACGAATGCCGCGCCGGCCGCGCGCCGCTGGTTCGTCGTGGCGCTCGTCGTCGCGGGCGTGATCCTCACGGCGATCGGCGGCTTCAACGTCTGGGTCGATCCGTTTCAGCAGTACAGAATCGCCGGGTCCTATCCGCCGCGGTTCTACACGTCGCTTCACCGCTACATCGCGCCGGGCCTCGCGAAGAACGCTTCTTACGACACGCTCCTGTCCGGCTCGTCGATCGTCGAGAACACCAAGAACAGCAGCATCGGACGCGCGTGCCGGGGCACGGGGCTCAACGTCGCGATGCCGGCGCTGACCGCGAGCGAGCAGGCGCTGATCGTGTCGACCGCGCTCGCCGCGAAGCCGCTCGCGCGCGCGATCCTGATCCTCGACTTCAACGCATTCTCCGGCGCGCCGGGAGAGCGCAATCCGCTCGCCGGCCCGTTGCCCGCCTATTTCTACGACCGCAACCCGGCGAACGACCTGCCCTACCTCCTGTCGTGGGGCGTCCTCGTCAAATCGTGGCGGATCGTCACCGGCGACCGCAGCGAGCGCTTTCGCACGGATGCCGACGCGCCGTGGTGGTGGGCCGACGAGAAGCGCTTCGCGCGGGACGAGGTCGTGAAACGGCTCGACCCGCGCGATCTCAACGCGCAGTTCCAGCAGCCCGTGCGCGATCTCGCCGGCATGCAGGCGAGCTTCCGGCGGAACCTGCTGCCGCTCATCGAGGCGCATCCGCGAACGGAATTCGACCTCGTGTGGCCGCCGTACTCGATCGTCGTGTGGGCGGACTTCGTCCAGCGCGGGCAGCTCGACATTTCTCTCGACTTCAAGCGCTGGGTCTTCGAGACCACCCGCGACCTGCCCAACGTGCGGGTGATCGACCTGCAGGGCGCGGCAGACGTGACCCACGACCTAGACCGCTACACCGACCTCTACCACTTCGCGCCGGCGATCAACGAATGGCTGATCGCGGAAGCCTGCGGCGCAGGCCATCGGGTCCGCGCCGACAACATCGGGATGCTCGAGCACGACCTTCGCCGCCAGGCGCTCGAATTCGATCCGGCCTCGCTCGTCCGACGGTGACTGTCCGGCCGGTGACGGGGCCTCCCGCGATCCTGCGGCGGCCTTGGCCCTGCGGCGGGCGGCGCGAAAAGGCATCTGCGGGTCTTGTCATCACGAATGCGAATCATTATCATTTGCAAATCCACCCACTTCCGGAACCGCCGCCATGCGCCGTGCCCTGCCCTTCGTCGTCGCCCTCGCGTTCGCCCTTTCGGGGGCCTCTTCGGCGCTCGCGGCCGACGACGAGTTCAAGCTCGTGATCCAGGACCACAAGTTCGACCCCGCGGAGCTCACGGTTCCGGCGGGGAAGAAACTCAAGCTCATTGTCGAGAACCGCGACGCGACACCCGAGGAATTCGAAAGCCATTCGCTCAACCGGGAGAAGGTGATCGCGGGGAAGGCCACGGCGACCATCAATATCGGCCCGCTCAAGCCCGGGCGCTACCCATTCGTGGGCGAGTACAACGAGAAGACCGCGAAGGGCGTGATCATCGCGAAGTAGCCATGTTCGCCACGGCCGTCATTGTTTTCCGCGAGGTCCTGGAGGCCGCCCTCATCGTCGGCATCGTCACCGCGGCGACGCGCGCCGTGCCGGGGCGCAACCGTTGGCTCGCCGCCGGCGTCATCGCGGGGCTCGCGGGTGCCGGCGTCGTCGCGCTCGGCACCGAGCGGATTGCGGAGCTCGCGAGCGGCGCGGGGCAGGAGCTCTTCAACGCCGCCGTGCTCGGCCTCGCGGTCGTGATGCTCGCGTGGCACAACCTGTGGATGTCGTCGCACGGCGCGGCGCTCGCCGCAGACGCGCGCAATGTGGGCAACGCGATCCGCGACGGCCGCCGCGAGTGCTCGGTGCTGCTGGTCGTCGTCGGGCTCGCAGTGCTGCGCGAAGGCTCGGAGACCGTGCTTTTCCTCTACGGGATCGCCGCGTCCGAAGGCAGCGAGGCCACGACGATGCTCGCAGGCGGCGCGGCCGGCGTTGCGGCCGGGATCGCACTCGGCTGGATCGTCTACAAGGGCCTCCTGCGAATCCCGCTGCGGTGGTTCTTCACCGCCACCGGCGTGCTCGTGCTGTTCCTGGCCGCGGGCATGGCGTCGCAGGCGGCGCGCTTTCTGATCCAGGCGGATCTCCTGCCCGGCCTTGCGACGCCGTTGTGGGACACGTCGACGGTGCTCCCACAGACGTCAGTCGTCGGCATCCTCTTGCACAGCCTCGTCGGCTACGAAGCGCAGCCGGCGGGCATGCAGATCGTCTTCTATGTCGCGGCGCTTGCGACGATCGCCGCCGGCATGATCTGGGTCGGCCGCGGCGCGCGCCGCCCGCAGCCCGGCTAAGAGCTTGTCCGTCAAATCACGCGTGCGAACGCGGCAGGTTGGGCCGAGGGCGCGAAGCGAGGTGCAGCCTTGGGTGGGCCCCAAGGCAAGCCGAGCGACAAAGCCATCGGCCCAAGCTGCCCGTTCCCAAGGGCTTTGCCACAATGCGCGGTCTGCTTTGTCGGCCGGCTCGGGCGTGGGCCTGCCACGCCCTTCGCCGTCCTTCGCGCATCCCATCGCATTGTGGCAAAGCGCATCGCGCGATTTATTAACGGACAAGCTCTAGTCTCTCAGGCGTTGTTGGTCTTCGATCGCGCGAGCGGCGGATTGCCGGCGAAGTAACGCCGGATCCCCTCGTGGATCGACTGCGCGAACTGCGTCTGGTGCCGTTCGCTGCGCAGCTTGAGCTCCTCCTCCGGGTTCGAGATGAACGCTGTCTCGACCAGGATCGAGGGAATGTCGGGCGCCTTGAGCACCGCGAACCCGGCCTGTTCGACCGCGCCGCGATGCAGCGAATTGACGGAACCGATGCCGTCGAGCACGTGCCGTCCGACCTTCAGGCTGTCGCTGATCTGGGCCGTCTGAGAGAGATCGATCAGCGTGCGGGCGAGCACCGGGTCGCGCGCGTCGAGATTGACCCCGCCCATCAGGTCGGCGGCGTTCTCCTTCTGCGCGAGCCACTTTGCCGCGGCGCTCGTGGCGCCGTGCTCGGACAGCGCGAACACCGACGAGCCGCGCGCGGTCCGCTCGCGAAACGCGTCGGCGTGGATCGACACGAGGAGGTCGGCCTGCAACGCCTGCGCCTTCCTCACGCGCGCCGCGAGCGGAACGTAGTAGTCGTCGTCGCGTGTCAGCGTCGCGCGCATGCCGGACTCGGCGTCGATGCGGGCCTTGAGCTTCTTCGCGATCGCGAGCACGACGTGCTTTTCGTACGTGCCGCGCTGGCCGATCGCCCCGGGGTCCTCGCCGCCGTGGCCGGGGTCGATCGCAACGACGATCTTGCGGCGACCCTGCTTCCTCGCGTCGCCACCGGGTTGCGCCGGCCGCTCGGACGACGCCTGCGCACGCGCCCCGTCGTCGGCCCTTCTCTCCTCGAGCGCCGCCATCAGCGGATCGAGGGGCGCGAGCGGATACAGATCGAGCACGATGCGATGCCCGAACCCGGCCACGGGCGCGAGCGCGAACAGCTGCGGTCGAGTTTCCGTCTTGAGATCGACGACGAGGCGCACCGAACCGGGCGTGGGCACCGTGAACGCGATGGCCGCAATGTAGGGGTCCGATGCCCGCAGGCGGAACGGCAGGAGCTCGAGCTCCGTCGCGTCGTCGACGCCGTCGAGCTCGAGCGCGACCCGCGGCGGCTCGCGCTGTGCGACGAGCCGGTGGGCGATCGGCGCCGGCGCCTCGATGATCATGCGCGTGTACTCGTGCGAAGGCCAAAGCCGCGCGGACGCCACGCGTGCCGCGGCGGCCCATGTGAGCGACGGCACGGCGAGCTGCGCGGCAGGCAGCAGCAGCCAGCGGAACGCGCGACGACGCTCGACCGAAAACCGGACTAGCGCGCGCCCGGCGCGGGTATCGCGATCGCGCTCAGACATCGCTCACCGGCCTCCGTGTGTGCGCACATCGCAAGCTCGCGCCCGCGGTCTTCGTCGCTCGCGGGATGCGAGAACGTGAGTGCGATATCCGCTGCTGGTAACAGCGCTCCGACGCGCTCGGGCCATTCGACCACGCAGACGCTGTCGTCGCGGAAGCAGTCGGCGAGTCCCGCCGTTTCCCATTCGCTTGGATCGGCGAACCGATAAAAATCAAAGTGATAAAAGTATAAGCTCGAAAACGGATAATGTTCAACCAGTGTATACGTCGGGCTCTTCACGGGCCCCGACCAGCCCAGCGCGCGCAGGCAGCCGCGCACGAGCGTCGTCTTGCCGGTGCCAAGCTCGCCCGAAAGCGTGACGATCATCCCGGGCGCGAGGCGCGGCGCAAGGCGCGCGCCCGCGGCCAGGGTGGCAGCGGCATCGGGAAGGTGGATCGAAGCGGTGGGCATCGAGCGTGCGGTGCGGTGTACGCTGCCCGGATGACGATGGAGAGTCCGTCGCGCAGCACGCCGAACCGTCGCGAGTGGAGCGCGCTCGCGCGCGACATCCGCGCCTGGGGCCGTGCCGAGGGCTTCGACGAGATCGGCATCGCCGGCATCGACCTCGCCGACGACGAAGCGCGCCTCCTCGCGTGGCTCGCCGCGGGACGCCACGGCACGATGGATTATATGGCACGGCACGGCGCGCGCCGCGCGCGTCCGGCGGAGCTCGTGCCCGGCACGGTGACCGGTGATCACGGCGCGGATGAACTACCTGCCGCCGCGGGCGCGCGCGAGCGAGGACGTGCTCGCCGATCCGGCGAAGGCGTTCGTCGCGCGCTACGCGCTCGGCCGCGACTACCACAAGGTGCTGCGCGCGAAGCTGCAGCGCCTCGCCGACCGGATCGCCGCCGACGATCGGCCCGTTCGGCCATCGCGTGTTCACCGACAGCGCGCCGGTGCTCGAAGTCGCGCTCGCCGCGCGCTCGGGGATCGGCTGGCGCGGCAAGCACACGCTGCTCCTCACGCGCGACGCCGGCTCGTGGTTCTTCCTGGGCGAGCTCTACACCGACCTCCCGCTGCCCGCGACGCCGCCGCGTCGCCGCACTGCGGCACGTGCACGCGCGTGCATCGACGTCTGCCCGACGCGCGCGATCGTCGCGCCGTACGAGCTCGACGCGCGCCGCTGCATCTCGTATCTCACGATCGAGCACGCCGGCAGCATTCCCGAGGCGCTGCGCCCGCTCATGGGCAACCGGATCTACGGCTGCGACGACTGCCAGCTCGTCTGCCCGTGGAACCGCTACGCGAAGGTCGCGACGGAGCCGGCATTCGCCGTCCGCCACGGGCTCGACGACGCCGACCTCGTGACGCTCTTCGCGCTGGACCGAGCGCGAATTCCTGGACCGGACCGCCGGGAGCGCGATCCGCCGGATCGGCTACGAGCGCTGGCTGCGCAACCTCGCGGTCGCGCTCGGCAACGCACCGCACGATCCGGCGATCGTCGCCGCGCTCGAGGCGCGCGCCGGCGATCCGTCACCGATCGTCCGCGAGCACGTCGCCTGGGCGCTCGCGAGGCAGCGGCCTGCCCCGGCTAGCGTTTCGGCGCCCACTTGACCAGGAACGCGCGCATCGCGGCGGGGTCGTAGCTCTTCGTCTCCTCGAGCGCGCGCGTGTTTTGCGAATGCAGGAGGCGGCCGCCTGCGTCGAGCACGAAGAAGTGCGGATAGCCCTCGATTGCCGGGTAGCGCCGCAGGAACGCCTGGTTCGTGTTCTCGGGCGACCAGTTGACCCTGAGCCAGACGTAGTTCGCGTCGCGGTAACGACGCAGATCCGGGTTCGCCTCGAAGAACCGGTCGAGGATGTGGCACCACGAGCACCACTCGCCGCCCACTTCGACCAGCACGCGGCGCCCGGCTGCGTGCGCGATCTTGAGCGCGCTTTCGAGATCGCGGGCCGGGTCGCGCGCCGGATCGAAATCCGTCGGCAGCGACAACGGAACGTCGGCCGCGAGAGCGCGGAGCGGCAGCGACAAGGCGGCGAGGACGAGAAGACGGCGGCGCGATTCGCTGGGGCGGATCAATCGGGGACAGACCACGTTTTCCTCGCAAGATGCCTCGCGGAAGGAGAAATTATGCACCGAAAACGTGGTCTGTCCCCTATCGAATGAGCTGATTCATCGACACGATCGGCAGCATGATGGCCAGCACGAGCACGAGCACGATCGCGCCCATCGCGACGATCAGCGCCGGCTGCACCAGCGCGGCGAACCAGGTGAGCCGGCGTTCCGACTCCTGCTCGAGCAGCGTCGGCCGCGCGCTCGAGCATCGGCGCGAGCTGTCCGCTCGCCTCGCCGTTGGCGACGAGATGGATCAGCACCGGCGGAAAGAGCTTCTGCTCGCGCAGAGCGCGCGCGAGCGTCACGCCCTCGCGGACAAGCCGGGCGGCCGCGTCGGCGGCGTGGCGCAGCGGCAACGCCCAGACGACGTCGCGCGCGGCGTCGAGCGCGCGCAGGAGCGGCGCGCCGCTGCCGGTGAGGATCGCGAGCGTGCTCGCGAAGCGCGCCGTGTCGATCGCGGCGACGAGCCGCCCGGCGACCGGCATCCGCAGGAGCGTCGCGTGCCAGCGCAGGCGAAACGCGGCGCGCCGGTTGGCGAGCGCGAACGCGGCGACCGCCGCCACGATCGCCGCGAGCCAGAGCCACCCGGTCGCGCGGAAGAACGCGCTGACGGCGATCAGCGCCTGCGTGAGCCACGGCAGCGTCTGCCGGCTCTGCTGGTAGACCGAGACGACCTGCGGCACGACGTAGGCGAGCAGCACCGCGATCACCGCGAGCGCGATGCCCGTCACCAGCGCCGGATAGATCAGCGCCAGCGTGAACCGCTGCCGCAGCGCCTGCCGCGCCTCGAGGTAATCGGCGAGCCGCGCGAGCACCTCGGACAGGCGCCCGGTCTCCGCGCCGACGGCGACGAGGCCGCGGTAGAGATCGGGAAACGTCCGCGGCCAGCGCGACAGCGCGCCGGCGAGCGATTCGCCGGCAGCCGACCTGCGCGCGCAAGCGCGGTGAAGAGCTTCGCGCGGCGCGCGGATCGTCGGCCTGCTCGGCCACGGCGGCGAGCGCCTGGTCGAGCGGCATCCCCGAGCGCGCGAGCGTCGCGAGCAGCCGCGTCGAGAGCGCGAGCGACGCGGCCGGCAGACGGGTGCGATCGACCGCGCCGGCGTCCGCGCTGTTGGCCGCCTCGATCGCCGTCGGGAACAGGCCGTCGCCGCGCAGCCGGTCGCGGACCTGCCGCTCTGTCTCCGCGTCGAGCACGCCCGCCCGCGCCTTGCCGCGCGCGTCGACGGCCTCGTAGCGGAACGCGGACATGCGGCCGACTCGCCGTCAGCCCTCGCGGGTGACGCGCACGAGCTCCGCGAGCGAGGTCGCGCCGGAGGCGAGCCAGCGCGCACCGTCGCGCCGCAGCGGCGTCATCCCGTGCGCGAGCGCCGCCGCGCGCACGTCCTGCTCGGACGCGCGGTCGTGGATCCGCCGCCGCAGCCCGTCGTCGACCTGGATCAGCTCGTAGATGCCGGTCCGGCCGCGATAGCCGGTGCCGTTGCACGCGTCGCAGCCGGCGGGCGTCGCGAGCGGCGTCGCAGCGGGAAGCCCGAGCTCGCGCAGGAGCGCCGCCTCGCCCGCCGTGGGCGCGGCGCTCGCGCGGCAGGCGGGGCACAGCGTGCGCACCAGCCGCTGCGCGAGCACGCCCAGGAGCTCGAGGCGAGCAGATACGGCTCGACGCCCATGTCGGCGAGCCGCGTGACGGCGCGAGGCCGCGTCGTTCGTGTGCAGCGTCGCGAGCACGAGATGGCCCGTGAGCGACGCCTGCACCGCGATCTGCGCGGTCTCGAGGTCGCGGATCTCGCCGATCATGATGATGTCGGGATCCTGGCGCAGGATCGCGCGGAGCGCGCGCGCGAAGTCGAGCTCGATCTTCGGATTGACCTGCGTCTGGCCGACGCCGTCGAGCGCGTACTCGATCGGGTCCTCGACCGTCATCATGTTGAGCGTGCCGCGCGGCAGCCGCGAGAGCGCCGCGTAGAGCGTCGTCGTCTTGCCCGAGCCGGTCGGCCCGGTGACGAGCACGATGCCGTGCGGCTCGCGGATCAGCCGGTCGATCGCGGCCAGCGTCGGCGCGCTCATCCCGAGCGCGGTCAGATCGAGCCGCGCCGCGTCCTGGTCGAGCAGCCGCAGCACGACGCGCTCGCCGGGCCCCGTGGGCAGCGTCGACACGCGAACGTCGACCTGCCGGTCGCCGAGCTTCAACGCGATGCGGCCGTCCTGCGGCAGCCGCTTCTCGGCGATGTCGAGGCTCGCCATGATCTTCAGGCGCGACACGAGCGCTGCGTGCAGCGCGCGCGGCGGCTCGATCACGTCGCGCAGCACGCCGTCGACGCGGAAGCGGACGACCGAGCGCGCCTCGTACGGCTCGAAGTGGAGGTCGGATGCGCGCTCGCGCAGCGCCTGCAGCAGGAGCGCGTTGATCATCCGGATCACCGGCGCCTGCGCGCCGCTGTCGAGCAGGTCCTCGGTCGGCGGCAGGTCCTGCATCAGCCGCGCGAGGTCGGTCTCGCGGGACAGGTCCTCCCTCATCTGCGCGACGCCACCCCCGGCGACGTTGTAAGCCCGCGAGAGCTCGGCGGCGAAGCGCTCGGCGTCGACCGCGCGCGTCGATGAGCGGCCGCTGCAGCACGCGCTTCAACTCGGCGAGGCCCTCGATCGTCGCGTCGGGGCGCGTCAGCACGACGACGGCGCCGCCCTCCTCGCCGAACGCGAGCACGCCCTGCGCCTTCGCGAACGCGTAGCTCACGCGTTGCGTGAAGGGTACGGCCGGCGCGGTGGCGATGCTCTCGGGCATCGGCGGCGATGAGGTCGCTACGGTTTGACCGGAGGCGTGCCCGGCGGCGGGGCTTCGGGGGGTCCCCAGTACCCGGGGCCTCCCTGCACGGGCGGCGCCGGCGGCGGCGGCGGGACCGCGCCCGGCGTGCCGGGCATCACGCCCTCGGGCGGCAGCGTGCGGCTGCGACGGATCGCGCCAGAACAGCCGCTCGGGCAGCGGATTGCGCTCCTGCTCGCCCATCAGGTAGTCGTAGCGCTCGGACGTGATCGCGCGCCCGTCGGCTGACGTGCGCAGCACGGTGGGCTTCAGGAACACGAGCAGATTGGTCTTCACACGGCGCCGCGCGTCGTAGCGGAAGAGCGCCCCGGCGATCGGAATCTGACCCAAGAGCGGCACGCTGTCCTGCCCGTCGGTCAACTGATCGTCGATGAGCCCGCCCAGCACGATGATCTGGCTGTCGTCGATCACGACCGAGGACTCGAGCACGCGCTTGTTGAGCACCACGGCCTGCGAGGTCGACAACGTCGGGTCGATGCGCGAGACCTCCTGGTACACGACGAGCCGGACCGTGCCGCCCTCGGTGATCTGCGGCTTGACGCGCAGCATGAGGCCGATGTCCTTGCGCTCGAAGGTCTGGAACGGCGTCACCGTGGTCGTGCTGCCGGTCGTCGCGTAGCTGCCGGTGAGGAGCGGGATGTTCTGGCCGACGAGGATCCGCGCCTCCTCGTTGTCGAGCGTCAGCAGCGTCGGCGTCGACAGGATGTTCGCGTTGACCTGCGTCTCGAGCGCGCGCGCGAGGAACGCGAGGTTGGTGATCGTGCCGAGGCCGGGAATCGTCACCGTGCCCTTCATCACGCCGAGCGCGAGCCCCTGGCCGACGGTGCCCGGGTTCGACGGCGACGTCGATGATGTTGTTGCCGCTGCCGCGCGGCGTGAAGTTGGTGCCGCCGATCACGCGCGTCTGCGTCGAGTTGTAGCCGGACAGCGCCTGCCACTGGATGCCGAACTCGGCGGCCTTGTCGGCGGACACCTCGCAGATCAGCGCCTCGACGAACACCTGCGCGCGCCGCACGTCGAGCTTCTCGATGATCGCGCGCAGGTTGTTGTAGACGGGCTCGGGCGCCATGATCACGAGCGCGTTGTTCGCGGTGTCGGCGGTGATCGTCGCGCCGCCGGCGGCGAACGCCGTCTGCGTCGACGGCGTGAACGGCGCCTGCGCCGACGGCGGCGGGCGCCAGCCGCCGCGGCCGTCGCGGGCGGCCGCCGATCATCGACGACGGCCGGCAGCGGCGAGAGCCCGGTGCCTCCCGCCGGCGCGCCGCCGCCGTCGGCGCTGCCGGTCAGCATCGCGCGAAGCGTCTGCGCGACGCGCGCGGCATCGGCGTTCTTGAGGTAGACGATGAACATGTTGCCGCCGGGACGGCCCGGCGTGTCGAGCTGCTCGATCAGCTGGCGCACGCGCGCGACGCGGCCCGGGTTGTCGGCGCGCACGAGGATCGCGTTGGAGCGCGGATCGGCGATGACGGTGACCCGCTGCTGGGCGTCGGGCGGCGCGCCGGCCGCCGCCGCGGTCGCGGCGTCGGCGATGAGCCGGTTCAGGAGCGGCACGAGGTCGATCGCCGACGCGTAGCGGAGCGGCACGACGATCGGCTCGCCGCCCGGCGGCTGGTCGAGCGACGCGATCACGCGGTCGAGCCGCTTCACGTTGTCCGCGTAGTCGGTGATGATCAGTGCGTTGCCGTTGGGGTACGCGGCGATCGTGTTGTTGGGCGTGATCAGCGGACGCAGCACGTTGACGAGCTGCGCCGCGGACTCGTAACGCAACGTGATCACCTGCGTCACGAGCCGGTCGCCGCCGCCGGCCAAGGCCCCGGCCGCGACGGTTCCGCCTTGCTGCTTGGCGTCGGCCTCCGGGACGATCTTGACGACACCGCCTTCGCCCTCGACCGCGGTGAATCCCTGCATGCGCAGCGCGGACAGCAGCGTCGGGTAGACGAGGCTGCGCGGCACCGGACGGGCGGAGATGATGTTGATCGTCCCCTTGACCTTCGGGTCGACGACGAAATTGCGGCCCGTGATCTCGGCCACCGCCTTGATGACGGCCTCGATGTCGGCATTGACGAAATTGAGCGTGACGGGCTCGTCCGCGGCTCGCGAGGGCAGAGCGGCGCAGACGAGCGCAAGTGCCATCGCAAAAAACGCCCCGCGCACGGGGACGGCCGAGGCGGACCGGCCTCTGCTGCGACGGGTAACGTGCGTATGCGAAATCAAGAGGATGCCGATGCCCGTTATGCCCCTGCATGAAGTTCCGCGGCGTCGCGATCTCAAATGAAATTGTGCGATTCGGCGCGTGCCGGCCGATTTTCACGCGCGCTGGCGGTTTTCGGGAATAATAGCACGCACTCCCGAGGCGCCCAGCCCGGCGGTCCGCCCCGCGCGACCTTTGAATCCGTCGGGGCTGTGTCGCCGCATCCAAAGGGCAATGAGACGCTCGAGGGAGACCCCCATGCACCCCGCCGCATTTGCCGCCGCTTCGCCCCGCCTCTTACGGCGGTTCGTTCTCGGCGCCGCCTTCGTCCTCGCCCTGGTCGTCGCGGGCGCCCCCCGCACGCCGGGGGTGCACGCCCAGACGGCCGCGCCCACGCCGCCGGCCGCCGCCCCGGCCGCCAAGGCGTCTCCCAACGGTGCGGCAGCCGCCAAGGACCGCGGCACGACCACCAAGTCGGCGACGATCAACATCACGGCCGACGATCGGTCGGTGACGATCGATGCCACCACACCCGCCAAGCCCGGGGCCGACGCCGCTGCCGAGGAGGACGCGGACACGTCCGAGCCAATCGTCGGCATCGGCAAAGGCAAGCACGGCAAGCGCGTTCGGGTGGGCGTGTTCGGCGATGACCGCGAGTACGATTCGTTCAACGATTTCGTGCACACCGAGCCCGGGCTCGCGTTCATGGTCGTTGCGATCGTCGCGGTCGTCTTCCTGTCCCCGGTGCTCGTGATCGCGCTGATCCTGTGGTACCGGATGCGCAAGGCACGGATGCTGAACGAGACGATGCTGAAGCTCGCCGAAAAGGGCGTGGTTCCGCCGGCCGAGGCGTTGGGTGCGCTCGCGGGGACCCCGTCGTCGCCCATGGCGGCGATGCCGTCGGCCGCGCCGATCTACGAGCAGGCGAAGCAGATCCGCCGGCGCGCCGCGTGGTCCGATCTGCGCAAGGGCGTGATCATGGGCGGCATCGGCCTCGGACTCACGTTCTTCTCGATGCTCGACGACGGTACGCCGAACAGCGTCGGTCTCGTGCTGCTGTTCGTCGGGATCGGCTACATCGTGCTCTGGTGGTTCGAGGAGCGGCAATTCCCGCAGAAGGGCGCCGGCGCGGCCCCGACCCTACCGCCGTCCGGCGCGACGGACGGCAAGGGATGAGCCGCGGGCGCGGATGGCAGAGCCGCCGGTCACCGATGCACAGCTCATCGCCCGTGTCGTCGTCCAGGATGACCGGCATGCGTTCTCGGAACTCGTCCGCCGGCACCAGTCCGCGGTGCGGGCGACGCTGCGCAGGATGACGGCCGGCAACCACGCGCTCGCCGACGACCTCGCCCAGGACACGTTCATGCTCGCTTATCGCAACCTGAAGTCCTTCCGCCAGGAGGCGCAATTCTCGACGTGGCTCTACCGCATCGCGACCAACGCGTATCTCGCGGATGCGCGAAAGCGCAAGGAGGAACTCCTGGGCGACCGCGATGCCGAGATCGCGGCGGAGCGAAGACGACGACGACGCGAGTCCCGACGAGAGCCTGGGCGACCATACCCGCGGCGCCACGCTCAGGCTCGACATGGAGCGCGCGCTCGCGGTCCTGAGCGAAGGCGAGCGGGCGGCGATCGTCCAGTGCTACCATAACGACCTGTCGCACGAGGAAGCGGCCTACGTGCTGAACTGCCCGGTCGGCACGGTCAAGACGCACATCCTGCGCGCGAAGCAGAAGCTCAAGTCGCAGCTCGCGGCCTGGGCCCCGGAGTAGAATGGGCCGAACCGCCATGGACGACCACTCGCCCGCAATGTCCGCCCCCGCCGACGACTGGCTCGATGCCGCGCTGCGCGCGGAAGGCCGCGAGCATCGCGCCGGCTACCTGGCCGACGACGGCTTCACGGCGCAGCGTGATGGCGAAGCTGCCCGCGCCGGCAACGCTGCCGGCGTGGCGCAAGCGTGCGGTGATCGGGCTGTGGACGGCGGCAGGCATCGGCGCCGTCATTGCCTTCCCGGGTGCCTATGCCGACGTCGCCCGCGAGTACTTCCGCGTGGTCGCGGGTCATCCGGTGTCGCTCGCGCAGATCGTCACCACGCGTCGTCGCGCTGGGCGTCGGCAGCTGGACCGCAATGGTCTGGGCGCTGCGGCGCGGCTAGGAGTCCCTTCCGCCTTTCGGAGCGCGGCGACCGGGCACGGTGGCCACTGCTCGCATGGGGATGCGAGCGACCGGGAGCGCGTTCGGAGGCCGACCGCTCGGCCGACGATCAGAGTCAACCGTGCGGAGGCCGAACCGGTCGCGCTGCGCCGCTAGTCCTTCAGCGTGAAGTTGACCTCGACCTCGCCGACGTACTTCTCGCCTTCGGCGCGGAACTTCCACGTCTTGAGCGCCGTGATGACCTCTTTGTCGAAGTGCCGGGACGGCTCCGCCAACACGATGACGACGTCGGTCACGTTGCCGTTCTCGTCGATGTTGAGCCGCGCGACGACGCGCCCCTTCTCGACGCCTGCCCTGATGGCCGCCTTCGGGAACTCCGGATTGTCGCCGCCGATTCGCTGGATGCCGCGCCGTACCGCCGGTTTCGGCGGCGGCGGTGGCGGCGGCGGCGGGGCCTCGATGACCGGCGGCGCCTTCGGCGGCTCCGGCGTCACCACCGTGATCGTCGGCCCGGTGGGCGCGGTCGTCACCGGAATGTCCGGCGGCGGGATGTAGGTTTCCGGCGGCGGCGGCTTGGGAATGTCGACTCTCTTGGGCGGCGGCGGCGGCGGCGGCGGGAGCTTCAGCTCCTCGATGATCGACGCGTCCAGCGGCTTCTTGATCACCTGAACCGCCTTGCGGGCGAGACCCGTCACCAGTGCGTAGATGACCAGGACGTGCACCAGGATGACGACCATCAATCCGAACGCGTGCCGGGTCGGTGCCCTCTGTTGCCGTGCGAAATCCATCTGCGTATGACTCCCGTGTGCGCGCGCGCAACGCGGCGGCTACTCCTCGATGAACTGCTCGCTGCCGACGATGCCGATCTTGGTGAGCCCGAGCCTCTGCGCGGAGGCCATCACGCCCGCGACCACCTCGTAGCGCGAGTTCTTGTCGGGCCGCAGATGGAGCTCCGGCTGCACTTGCTGCACGGCCGCGGCCGCGAGCATCTGCTCGAGCGCCTCGCGCGTCGGCACCGCCTCGCCGTTCCAATAGACGGTGCTCGTCGGGTCGACGTCGATCTTGACGACTTCCGGCGGCGTCAGCGGCGGCGGCGGACTGCCGAGCGGCAGGTTGAGGTTCACCGCGTGCAGCTGGATCGGGATCGTGATGATCAGCATCACGAGCAGCACCAGCATCACGTCGATCAGCGGCGTGGTGTTGATGTCGATCATCACGTCGGGCTCGCGCCCGGCCGGTCCTATGTTCATGGCCATTGCTGCTTCCCTTCTTTCCCGTCGAACGCGGCGCGTCAGCCGCCGCGCGGCGGCGGCTCGGTGATGAAGCCGACCTTCGCGATGCCGGCGCGCTGGCACGCGTAGATGATCCGACCCACCCCGGTGTAGTTGGCGCGGCCGTCGCCGCGGATCTGCACCTCGGGCTGCGGCGACAGCACCGAGATCTTCTTCAAGCGGTCGATCAGCGCGGCGGTCGACGCGATCCTGAGGTCGTTCCAGAAGATGCCGCCCGCCTGGTCGACCGACAGGACGATGTTCTCCGGCTTGGTCTCCCGGACCTCGTTGCGCTCCTTCGGCAGCTCGACCGGAATCGACGTCACGACGACCGGGATCGTGATCAGGAAGATGATCAGCAGCACCAGCATCACGTCGACCAGCGGCGTCGTGTTGATCGTCGAGATGGCCTCGTCCTCGTCGGCCGCGCCGACGTTCATCGCCATGGCGTCACGCCTTCGCGGGGGTCTTCGGGCTGGACAGCAGCACCGCGTGCAGCTCGGAGCCGAAGCCGCGGACCTGCTCCATCACGGTCTTGTTGCGGCGGACGAGCCAGTTGTAGCCCAGCACCGCCGGCACCGCGACGGCGAGGCCGAACGCAGTCATGATGAGCGCTTCGCCTACCGGTCCCGCGACCTTGTCGATCGACGCCTGTCCCGCGATGCCGATCGCCGTCAGCGCGTGGTAGATGCCCCAGACCGTGCCGAACAACCCAACGAACGGGGCGGTCGATCCGACCGTCGCCAGGAACGCAAGGCCGTCCTGGGTGCGGCTCTGCACGTTGTCGATCGCGCGCTGGATCGACATGCTGATCCACTCGTTCATGTCGACGGCGCCGAAGAGACCCGTGTGGCGGGCCGTCGCCTCGAGGCCGGTCTCGGCGATGAAGCGGTACGGGCTCGTCTTCTTGAGTCCCTCGGCGCCCTTGCTTCACGCTCGGCGCCTTCCAGAACGACTTCTCGGCGTTCTTTCCGTGGCGCAGCATCTTGTATTGCTCGTACACCTTGGTGATGATGATGTACCAGCTCCCCATCGACATGACGACGAGGATCAGCAGCGTGATCTTGGCCACCATGTCGCCGCCCTTCCACAGCGCCTCGAGGCCGTAGGGGTTGTCGACGATCTCGGTGGCTTTCACGCCCACGGGCTTCGCGGCCGGAGCGGCGGCGGGAGCGCGGCCGGGGCGGCCGGCGCCGCGGGGGCGGCGGCCGGGGCCGCAGGCGGCGTCTGCGCGAGCGCAGCTTGCGGGACGACCGCGGCGGACGCGGCCACGAACAGGACCGCGGCCAGCGCGGCCAGACGGGTCGTCTTCAACATGGAGTCTCCAGGCAAAGGTGGATTCGATCAGATGGATTTCGACCGGGCGCGACGTGGCCGGCGTCTCGGCCGGCGCAAGCGACAACGGCAGAGCCTCTCCGGCCGCGAAGCGGTGCTGCGCGGCGCGAGGCTCTCCCGGTGCAGGGGGCTGATGCTAATGGCGTCCAAGCGAAAATGCAAAACCGTTCGACGATTCCCTGCCGCCGGCCCGCGGATCGCCCGCGCGAGTCTGTCCGACCTCGCGTCCGGCGCGCTTGCAGGCGTTCTCGCGTGGCGCGAACCCTCCTGCTGCGCCGGGCCGGCGGCCGGCCAAAAAAGCCTGCTATTATGCCAAGATTGCGGCCGCGATGTCAAGCGGTCAGCGAGAAGGACGTACCGGCCAGCGCGCGACGAGCGCGCCGCGCCCCCGCGCCGCGCCGGGCGCCGGCCGGCAACCATCTTCAGGGATACCACGATGAGACCAACGACTTGCCGCCGCCTTCATCTTCATCGTCGCCTTCGCCGCCACGTCGGCCTTCGCGCAAGGCCAAGCCGCTCCGGCGAACGACATGCAGGCGCTGCGCAACGCCGTGAAGGCCGACAAGCGCGCGCTCGTCGCGTCGACGCTCGAGCTCACGCCGACGGAAGCGGCCAAGTTCTGGCCGATCTACGATACGTACCAGCGCCACCTCAACGCGTCGAACCGGCAGGTCGCGCTCGCCGTCGAGGACATCGTCGCGCGCGACCGGCCGATGTCGGACGCGTTCGCGAAGCAGCTCGCCAAGGAGATGATGGAAGCCGACCAGGCCGAGCTCAAGGCGCGGCAGACGATGCAGAAGGCGGTGCTCAAGGCGCTGCCGCCGAAGAAGGCGGCGCGATACCTGCAGCTCGAGTCGAAGATCCGCGCGTTCCAGGACTACGACCTCGCGGTCGCGATCCCGCTCGTCAAGTAGCGTCGCCCGCCGGCCGCCGCGGGCGACCGGCGTGCGATCCCGCACCGATGCGCATTCTGCTGCCTGCTGCTGCTCGCGCTCTTGCCGCGCCGCCCGCGCACGCCGACGCCTCGCGCGACGCGCTCGCCGAGGTCGCCCGCTGCGCTGACATCGCCGACGCCGCCGAGCGCCTCAAGTGCTTCGATGCCGCGATGGCGCGCGTGAAGAGCGCGCTGCGCCGCGCCCGCGCCCGAGGCGCCGTCGAAGAGCCTCCTCGAATGGTTCGGCTTCTCGCGCCCGCCGACGCCCGTGACGAAGCCGGAGGACTTCGGCAAGCCGCCCCCGGAACCGGCTCCGGAGGAGCTCAACGAGATTGCGCTCGCCGGTGCTCGAATTCGCGAAGACGGCGCGCGGCAAGGCCGTCTTCATCCTCGAGAACGGCCAGGTCTGGCGCCAGCTCGACAGCGACACGACGACCGTGCTCGACCCGGAGCGCGGGACGAAAATGTCGGTCAGGATCGAGCGCGGCGCCCTCGGCAGCTACAACCTGACGATCGACGGCCGCAACATCCTCGTCAAGGTCAACCGCCTCAAGTAGCGGCGCGAGCGGCGAGCAGGTGGCCGACTCGGCGCCACGATTCATTCGACGGAGCGGAGGCCGCGACGCGCCCGCCGGTCACGGCGCGCCGCGGACCATGGCGAGCTCGGTCGCGCAGCTGCGCGCCCACGCCGAGAACATCGCGTCGAACCAGAACTGATTGGAGATCAGGGTCACCGCGTTGAAGCGCCCGACCTGGCGCGCCGTGCTCCGGTCGACCACGCGGCCCACGACATTTCCCGTGACCGCGTCGCGGATCTCCAGATTGAGCGTCGCGTCACCCGCCTCCATGTGGGTGATCTGGCCCTGCCTGGTCGGCGTGACCGTATCCGGCGCGTTGACGAACAGGTCCAGCGTGCTCGGCGCGACGTACAGCACGCCCGGGCCGGGGGCCGTGACGATCTCGAAACCCTGCGCCTTGAATGCGGCGGTGACGGCGTCGGTCATCAGCGCCGCCGCGGTGGCGACCATTTGGCGCTCGTCCTCGGGCGTGAGCCAGCGCGAGGGTTCCCGCTGCTGGTTGATGTACTTGCGGTAGCCCTTCACGAGCTCCACGCGGGCCGGCTCGACGATGACCTTGCGGTAACTCGAGAGGTCGACCGCCGGCCGCAGATAGACCTCGTCCAGCGTGCGCGACTTGACGGCGGAAAGTCCGTCGGCCTGCGCCGGGTTGGTTGCCGCGAACGCGGGAGCGAACGCCACCGCGGCGACGGCGGCGAGCACTGGAATGAAAAACCTTTGTGTCCTCATGTCGGACTCCTTTGCGTTCACCGAACGCTTATGATGCCAACATCGACAGGGCGCGGATTATTCGCCGCCGGCGCCGCGAGCGAGCGCGCCTTCCCATTCTGATCGCGTCCGGCAAGCCATGGCAAGACTTGTCGGACGTGCCCAGCGAGGAATTCCCGACTTGGCGACCGAGCCTTCTCCTTCGCTGCAGGACGCCCTGCTGACGCTATTGCCGGCGTCGCCCGATGCCTACCCGCAAAAGCTCGACCTCGTCCGCGAGGCGGCGCTCGTCATCCGGTTCGACGCCGCCGCCTACCGCGCGGCGAGCTTCCTCGACGACCGCATCCTCGGGCCCGCCACGGCAGGGAGCCTGGATTCCGTTCGCCCGCGTCGCCGAGGCAACGCGGGCGCTGACCGCCGGGCGCCCCGTCCATTTCATCTTCCACACGGGCCATGTCGGCTCGACGCTCGCTGAGCCGGCTGCTCGACGAGACCGAAGCGGTGCTGTCGCTCCGCGAGCCGCTGCCGCTGCGCACACTCGCCGAAGCGCACGACGCGCTGGGCCGTCCGGACGCGCTGCTGAGCGACGCGCAGTTCGATCTCGCCCTCGGCGTGTTCATGAAGCTCTGGTCCCGGGGCTACGCCGCAACGCGCAGCGTCGTCGTCAAGGCGACGAGCAGCGCCGGCCGAGTGGCCGCGGCGTTGCTTGACCGGCACCAAGGCTCGCGGGCCATCTACCTGAATCTAGGCGCCGAGCCGTATCTGGCCACGCTGCTTGCCGGGCAGAATTCGCCGCTCGATCTGCGCGGGCACGGTCCCGAGCGCATCCGGCGCCTGCAGTCGTGGCTGACGGAGCCTCTCGGACCGCTGCACGCGATGTCGATCGGCGAGCTGGCCGCGATGAGCTGGCTCGCG
This sequence comes from uncultured beta proteobacterium, assembly GCA_963830485.1. Taxonomy (GTDB): domain Bacteria; phylum Pseudomonadota; class Gammaproteobacteria; order Burkholderiales; family Casimicrobiaceae; genus CAIWHR01. The sequence continues at coordinate 24,351 of CAWHNE010000010.1, read as the reverse complement.
GAGTCGCGGAGCCGCTGCGAAGCGCTCGCGCGGTTTCCCGACCGCGTCATCGGCCTCGACTTCGACGCCTTCCTCGCGAGTGTCCCCGCGAGCATGGAACGCATCCTCGGCCATTTCGGACTGCCCGCCGATGCGCGTTATCTGTCGGAGGTCGGGCGCAGCCCGGTGCTCACGCGCTATTCGAAGGCGCCCGAATACGCGTATACACCGGAAGTGCGGGCGCAGATCCTGCGCGAGGCGCGCCGCGACCATCGCGAAGAGATCCGCAAGGGTCTCGCGTGGCTCGAGCGCCTCGCGCGAGCGAATGCCGCGGTCGCCGAGGTTTGCTCGACCTCGAGGCTGTCCCGGCCTAGGTCGTCGACCACATGCGGATCAGGTTCTGCCGCACGACGTCGAGGCGCACGCGACTTTCCCATCTCATCGACGTCCCTTCGAGCGCGGCGATCTCGTTGAGCTCGTAGACCTGCGTACGCTGGTGCTCGTCGGCGATGTAGCTCTCGATGAACGTGATCGAGACGAGGCGCTGCCCGGAGCGTACCGGAACGACCTCGTGCAGCGTCGTCGACGGGTAGATGATCGCCTCGCCGGCGGCACCCTTGATCGGAATGGCCAGGTTGCCGATCTCGATCGACAGCTCACCGCCTTCGTAGGTCGACGGGTCGGTGACGAAGACCGTGCACGAGAGGTCGGAGCGCAGCCGCGCATTGCCGAGCTGGATCAGCGCCGCGTCGGCGTGGCCCCCGTATTTCATTCCGGGCTCGTAGCGGCACAGGAGCGGCGGCGCGATGTGCTTGGGCATCGCGAAATCCATGAACTCGCGCGAGCGCCCGATCGCGCCGCTGACGATCTGCACCGACTCCACGTAACGCGGGTCGCCCAGGTCGGCCTGGAGGTTGTCCTTCGACGTGTTGGCGGGATTCGACGCGCGCCCGTCGACGAACCGAATCTCGCGCGCGAGCGCCGAGAGCCGCGCGATCTCGGCCGGCGCGAGAAGGTTTCTGATCTTGAGCAGCACGCCGCGCTCCGTCGTCCGTTTGCAAATGCTGCGAATCCTACACCGGGTTCCGGACCGTTCCCAGCGAGTGCTATCCTTGCGCCCGCGACCGGCGCCGAAGCGCAAGCGTTCCTGCAACTATTCGATCCACTATCCATGGTCTTGCCACCTGCCGATGCGCACGCCCTCGCGCAGTCCGGGGCCGATGCGCTCCGTCGAGGCGATGCCCGCACGGCCCGCGCATCGTTCGAGCGAATCGTCGGTGCCGGCGCCGCCGATGCGGCGAGCTACATCGGGCTCGCGTACGCGTGCCGGGACCTGAGCGACGCCGCCGGGGTCGACGCCGCGCTCGACAAGGCGCTCGAGCTCGAGCCGCAGAATCTCGGCGCGCTCATCCTCAAGGCCGATCACCTGGCCGCGCTGGGCGACGCGCGCAGCGCGGTCTCGTTCTATCGGCACGCGATCCGCGTCGCTCCGCCGGCCGCCGAGATGCCCGCCGCGCTGCGCGACGAGCTCGCGCGGGCCAAGTTGATGTGCGAACGGTACGCGGGCGATTTCGAGTCGTTTCTCCTGGACCGGCTCGCCGGTCCGCGGCCTGCCAACCGGCCGCGCGGCCACGCGGTTTACGCATTCGCTCGACTTGCTGCTTGGCAAGAAGCAGCGCTACTTCCAGCAGCCGAGTATCTACTGCTTCCCCGAATTGCCGCAGATCCAGTTCTACGACCGCGAAAGGTTTCCGTGGCTTGATCGGGTCGAGGCGGCGACGCCGGACATCCGTGCCGAGCTGATGTCGGTTCTCGCGGAGACTGCGCCATCGTTCGTGCCCTACGTCCGGCGTGTGCCGGGGCGACCGCAAAGGGACCTCGCCGGACTGGAGGAGAATCCGAGCTGGAGCGCGTTCTACATGTGGAAGGACGGCACGATCGATCTCGACAACGCCGCGCGCTGCCCGAAGACGCTGGGCGCCCTCGCCGAGGCTCCGCAGGTCTGGGTGCGCAACCGCTCGCCGTCAGTCCTCTTCTCGCTCTTGCGCCCCGGCGCCCACATTCCCCCTCACACAGGGCTCACCAACACCCGCCTGATCTGCCACCTGCCGTTGATCGTGCCTCCGGAGTGCGCCCTTCGCGTCGGCAACGACACGCGCACGCCGATCGAGGGGAAGGCATGGGTGTTCGACGACACGATGCAGCACGAAGCCTGGAACCGGAGCGACCGCGCCCGCGTGATCCTGCTGTTCGAGATCTGGCGTCCGGAGCTCACGGAGGAGGAGCGCGCCCTCGTCACCGCCATGTTCGAAGCGGTCGACGCCTACAGCGGCGAGAAGCCCGCGTGGTCGATCTGAGACGTACCAGTCCCTGAAAGAACCCATGCAAGACGTTCAGAGCAGACTCCCCGAGATCAACGCGCTCGAAGCGCAGGCGTTTCAGGCCGCGCAAACGGGACGGGACGCGGAGGCGCAGAGGCTGTGGGCCCGGATCCTCGAGCTCGATCCGAACCACGTGCGGACGCTCTCGTTCCTGGGCCAGCGCGCGTTTCGCGCCGGGGATATGTCGTCGGCGCGCGTCGCGTTCCAGCGAATCGTCGACATCGACGGCTCGGATCCCCAGCAATGGATCCATCTTGCGATCGCCTGCCGCAACCTGAAGGACGAGCCGGCCGAGGAGAACGCGATCCGGCAGGCTCTCACCCGCGACCCCGGCGAGCTGCGTCAGCCTCATTCTTCGGGCCAACCTGCTCGAGCGACAAGGCCGGACGCACGAGGCGGCCGTCGCCTACAGTGCGGTCGCCGCCGTGGCGCCGCCGCTCGACCGCCTGCATCCCGAGCTTCGTCCGGCGGTCGCCGAGGCGAACGAGCGTGTCGAAAAATACAATCGCGATCGCGCGGCATTCCTCGACCAGTACCTCGACACCCATTGCAAGACGTTCGCGGGAGAGGACCTCAAACGGTTTCACGATTCGGTCGACATCATGGTCGGCCGGAAGCGACGCTACGAATCGCATTCGACGATCTTCCACTACGCGGGCCTGGCCCCGATCGAATTCTTCGACCGCGCGCTGTTTCCGTGGCTGGATCCGTTCGAGGCCGCGACCGACCAGATTCGCACGGAGTTCCTGAACGTCCTCGCGACCGAGGAAGGTTTCACGCCCTACATCTCCTACCCGCAGGACGTACCGCAACACCAGTTCGCCGAGCTCAACAACTCTCCGCGCTGGAGCGCGTTCCACCTCTACAAGATGGGGAAGCTCGTCGCGGAGAACGCCGACCGGTGCCCGCTCACGATGGAGCTGCTCGAGGAGCGCGCCGCAGCCCGACCAGCCTGGCCGCACGCCGTCGGCGATGTTCTCGCTCCTGAAGCCCGGCACGCGCATTCCGCCGCACACGGGCGTGTCCAACGCCCGGCTCGTTACGCATGTGCCCCTGATCATTCCCGAGCAATGCGGATTCCGAGTGGGGAACACGACGCGCGAATGGGTCCCGGGGCAGGCGTTCGTCTTCGACGACACGATCGAGCACGAGGCCTGGAACCTGAGCGACAAGCTGCGGGTCGTGCTGATCTTCGACGTCTGGCATCCTGAGCTCACTCCGCCGGAGCGCGCGCTGATCACCGCGCTGGCCGCGGGCCTGAACGAATTCACGGCGGGGGCCCCCGCACCCGGCGAATCCGCGTAGGGCCGCCGGCCCGCGCCCCGCGTAAGTCGGAGCATGAACGAGGCGAAGTGGCAGGACGCGATCGCGCTCGGGCATGCGGCGCGGCGACCGCGGTCGCCGGGAGGAAGCCCTCACTCATTACCGTGCGGCGCTCGCGCTGGCTCCCGACCATGCGGAGACCGAACGGCGTCTGCGGTTCCATGCTTCTCGAGCTCGACCGCGTTGACGAAGCGGCACCGCTCCTGCGGCGCGCCGTCGACATCGATCCGTCGCATCCGGCAGTGCGGTGCAAGCCCGGAAGCCCGTCACGGCGTTCCAGGGACGGAAGAGCCGCTACGCACCGCACCTGTCGCCGCTCCTCGCCGCCCTGGGTGAGGCAGGCGTCGACCCGCATTCGACTTCGTTCCGCAACCTTTCGCAGGACTTCCGGACGCGGGGAGGCACGTTTTCGGCCTTGCTGGAACCCTCCAAAAGAAACGGCGGGCCGAAGCCCGCCGTCGAGAGTGAATACGCGCTGTTGCCGACTCAGAACTTCCCGGTGACGGTGATGAAGAGAAACCGTCCGAGCGTGTCGTAGGCCCCCGGGTACGTGTTGCCGTTGCCGCCCGACGACGGGTCGGAGACCAGCGGTAAGCCAGCGCCGACGTTGGCCGTGGACGATACGGCGGGCGGATCGCGGTCGAAGATGTTGTTGACGCCCCCCCGGATCGTGAAGTTCTTGGTGGCATTCCACTGCAGCGCCAGGTCGAAGTAGTTCTGCGCGCCGATCTTGGCGTCGGACGACCCGAAAACCCCGTTGAGCTGCGGGTTGGAGTTGCCGAACGTCACATCGACCGGGCCGACGTAGCGCCACGTGAGCGCCGCGTTGACATTCCAGGGTGTGTTCCAGACCAACATGGCCTTGGACTTCCACTCCGGGACTACCGCAGTGCCGCCACCAGGGTTGCAGTTAGGACCATACAGGCCGGCGCAGTCGTAGGTGCCCAGACCCGGGATGTTCTCGACGACGTACTGGTTGACCCACGTCCCGAGGAAGTTGAAATTGAGGCCGCCCCACTGGTCGATCGGGTAGTTGTAGTTGAGCGTGACGTCGATGCCGTCGGTCAGGAAGCTGCCCAGGTTCTGGTTGGTTGCCAGGACGTACCCGCTGTTCGGCTGCCAGAGGTTGCCGTTCGGACCCCGGAAGATCAGGTCGCAGAGGACCGCCGAATTGACGCAGTTGTTGAGCGACGTCTGCGCCGGCACGGCGCTGATCACGTTCTCGATCTTGTAGTGCCAGTAGTCGAGGGTCGCGCTGAAGTTCGGGAACTGGAGCACCCCTCCGAGCGTGTAGGTCTTCGCCGTCTCCGGCTCGAGGGCGGGATTGCCGCCCTGGAGGAAGTTGTACTGGCCCGCCGGGCTGCCCGGAATCGATCCGTACTGAGCCGCCGTGACCCCGGACCTCGCGCATTGCGCGAGCGTGGCAGCCGGCGTGGCGCCGGAGCAGGGATCCGTGCCGCCGAACAGGTTGAAGCCCGTCCCGAGGAAGAGCTCGACGACGTTCGCCGCACGGACCGCCTGCTGGTAGCTGCCGCGAAGCTTGGCTTCCCGGATGGGCGCCCAGTCGACGCCGAGGCCGTAGCTGTTCGTCGTCTGGTCGGTGCTGTAGCTCGAGTAGCGGTAGGCGCCGGTAAAGGTGAGGTCGTAGGACCAAGGCTGCCGCTGGATGATCGGCACCCGGAATTCGAAGTACGGCTCGACGACGCTGAACTCACCGTTGATGCTGAGCGTCGCGCCGCCCTGGCCGGCGAGGTCGCCGGTGGCAAATTCGGCGTCGACGCTGTTGCTGAGCTTCTCGACCCGGCGCTCGATGCCGGCCGCGAAGCCGATGCCGTCCTTCGCCCAGGGCAGCGTCCAGCCGTAGGCCGAGCCCAGGTCGGACGAGACGTTGACGCCGACCACGCTCTGCGCCGTGTAGCCGTTCATCATGCCCGGCGTCTGCAGGTAATTCAGGGCGGCCTGGGTAACGCCGCCGATGTGGAAGACGTCGTAGGGCACGCAGAGCGGGTCGGTCCCGTCGACCACCGACGCACAAACCGGCGCCCCGGTGGTGGGGCTCGTGACGACGTTGAAGGCCTTCCCGAGGCGCGACACCGAGAAATCGTTGAGGTATTGCCGCGACATCGAGTTCCGGCCCGATTGCCACCACGCGTTGTAGTCCCACTTGTCTTCGTAGAAGCTGCCCTTCGCGCCGAGCACGACCCGGAAATTGTTGAACGTGAAGTTGTCCTGCCGTCCACCGCCCTCGATGTTGCGGCGGCCGATGTAGACCTGCTGGTCGACGCCGGGCGCTATACCCGCCGCATCCTTGAAGCTCTGGGACAACATCGGGTTGTTGTTATTAAACGTGTACGTCTGGAAGAAGGAGCCGCTGGGAGCGATCTGCGAGAAGGTTCGGTCGTTCATGAAGTCGAACTCGGCGTACGCCCGGACCTGCGGCAGCACGTCGTAATGCAGGAACGCGTTGAACAGGTAGCGCGTGTCGGGGCGCTGGAAGTAGTTGGCCGGCGCGAAGTTGTATTGATCCTGAGAAGTGACGTAAGGCCGCACGTCCCCGGCGGCATTCGCGATCGTGATCGGGCCGAAGGTGGGGCCGCCGAACGTTCCCGGGTAGCTCGTGCCGGAGCCGCCGCAGACATAGCCCTTCACGACTGGGTTCGTTGCCGTGGATACCTGCCCCTCTCTCGCCGGCGACAGCGAGCACGCGCTGTAGTCGCGTTGGCTCTGCAGGAGCGCATCCTGGTTCCGCCATTCGAAGAAGATCGTCGCGTTGCCCTTCCCGTTCGCGAAGTTGCTGCCCATCGTGACGGAGAAGCTCTGCGTGTTGCCGTCGAAGCTCTGGTCGCCAGGCACATGGAACTGTGCCGGGTTCGTCCTTTCCTTCTGACCCACGAGCTCGCCCATCCAGCCGTTCTGCTGGTGGTTGTAGCCGCTGTAGTTCCAGTCGAGCTGGACGCCTTCGAAGTGGTCGTTCATGATGAAGTTGACCACGCCGGCGACGGCGTCCGATCCGTAGATCGACGACGCGCCGCCCGAGAGCACTTCGATGCGCTGGATCAGCGTGCTCGGAATGGCGTTGATGTTGGTCGCCCACCCGCCCTGAAGCGGGGCGCCCGCCGGCACGCGCTTACCGTCGATCAGCACCAGCGTGCGAACCGCCCCGAGACCGCGGAGGTCGACCGTCGCAGTACCGGTGGCACCGTTCGAGGTGCCGGCCCCCTGGCCGGCGGTCACCTGCGGCAGCTGATTCAGGATTTCCGACGTCGACGTGAGACCCGTATACGCGATCTCCTGGGAGTTGATCACGTTGACCGGGCTTTCGCTCGTGAGCGTCGGCGACGGAATCCGCGAGCCGGTGACCTCGATCCGCTCGATCCTCTGCGGCTCTGCGGCCGTCGGCGGCGGCGTCTGCTGCGCATAGGCCAACGGCGTCGCCAAGCCGACGACGACGCCGGCGTTGACGGCGTTCATCACGGCCACGGACAGCTTCTTCCGGTGCATCCTGTTCATGTCCAAACCCCCCAGGAAAATAATGGCGCGCAACGATAACGAGATTGATTCGCGTTGCTGCAAGCACTCGAACATTACCGCACCGTTAATTTCGGCGGCAACGAAATCCATGGCAACTTCCAGCCCGATCGCGCCGGTTGTTGCAAAAATACCAATCGAAATGATGTGCATTGCACAACGTCGAGCGACTTGGCGAACCAAGGACCTTCGATCCCCATGGGACGGTCCGGCGTTGTCGCACTGCAAGAGGGAAGCGCAGTCTTGGCCGAGCGATCGACGTCCAGCCCCACGCGGGCCCGGACCGACCGAGCCGCTGCTATCGTGATCGGGTTCTTTCGAGCGACCCGAGCCACCGGGGAGAAGCGACAAGCATGAAGCCCACGCCGTCAGCGTTCGAGATCCGACCCGCCGAACGCGGCGATGTCGACGCGATCGTCACGATGATTCGGGCGTTGGCGGAGTACGAGAGGCTCGGTCATTTGTGCGTTGCAGCAAAGGACGATCTGGAACGCGCACTGTTCGGCCCCCGGCCAACCGCGGAGGTCGTAGTTGCTGTAAAAGATGCAAAACCAGCTGCCTTCGCCTTGTTTTTCCATAATTTCTCGACGTTTCTCGGCCGTCCCGGGCTTTGGCTCGAGGATTTGTTCGTGCTTCCCGAGCATCGGCGCCAGGGGTGCGCGCGCGCCATGCTCCGCGCGCTGGCGGCGCTCGCGGTCGAGCGCGGCTGCGGCCGCTTCGAATGGGCGGTGCTCGACTGGAACGCGCCGGCGATCGAGTTCTACCGCTCGCTCGGGGGCTGCCGTCCTTCCCGACTGGCGCATCTGCCGCGTGGTGGGACCTTCGCTCGAGGCCCTCGCCCGCGGGCCAGGTGGCGAGGGCGCGGCCGCGCAGGCTGAATCGACCTGCGGCGGGATCGACCCGACGATCAGCCTGCGCCGCTTGCGCCGGAACCCGCGCGCAGCGCTAGAATCGACGACACGGATTCGCCGCCACGGAGGCTCCGCCCCGCAGTGACGCAAAGCCGCGCGAGGAGACGTCGAATGAAAGGGTGGGCCGTCGCCCTTTTTTGCCTGACCTTGGCCGCGTGTGCCGGCGCGCCCCCCTCTTCCGCGCCCGCGGGTCTCTTCAACGATCGGCTGTTCCGTGCGCCCAGCGAGCGCATCAACGCCGACGACGTGTTCGCGCTCAGCCCGGAGATGAGGGAGTACGTCAACACCGACATCGCCCCGCTCCTGCGCGCGCGCGGCAGTCGGTCAGGTCTCGTCGCCGCGCTCACGACCCCCGGGCTCTTGCGGCTCGAGTACGAGTCGACGATGACGCGCAACGCATCGCAGGCTTTCGCCGCGCGCTCCGGCAACTGCCTGTCCCTCGTGATCATGACGGCAGCGTTCGCAAAGGGCCTCGACCTGCCGGTCAGGTTCCAGAGCGTGACCGCGGACGAGACGATCGGCCGGAGCGGCGACATCCAGTTCATCATCGGCCACGTCAACGTGACCCTCGGCGACAGGATCGCGGAGGTCGGCGGGCACCGAAGCGATTTGCTGACGGTCGATTTCGTCCCCACGGCGGGCGCGGCGCGCGCGAGCACGCGGCCGATTGCGGAAGAGACGGTCGTCGCAATGTTCCTGAACAACCGCGCGGCCGAGGCGCTGGCGGCGGGGCGGATCGACGACGCCTACTGGTGGGCACGCGCGGCGATCGGGCGGGACCCGAAGTTCCTGAGCGCCTACAACACGCTCGGCGTCGTCTATCGGCGGCACGGCGATCTGGCCGATGCGGAGCGGGCGTTTGCCCATGTTCTCGAGCGCGACCCGCAGAACACCCACGTGATGTCGAACCTCTTGCCGGTGCTCGAGACCACGGGCCGGCGCACCGAAGCCGCGTCGCTCGCCCGCCGGCTCGAGCAGCTGGACCCGCACCCGCCGTTCAGCTATTTCATGCTCGGGATGAACGCCCTTCACGAGCGGAACTTCGTGCAGGCGCGCGACCTGTTCGCGAAGGAAGTCGACCGTGCGCCGTACTACCACGAGTTCCATTTCTGGCTCGCGCAGTCCTACCTCGCGCTCGGCGACATGGACCAGGCGAGGAAGCAGCTCGCCCTGGCGCTCGAGTACAGCGAGACCAGCCGCGAGCGCGCGCTCTACGCGGCGAAGCTCGCGCGAATCAAGTCCGGTCCGATTCCACTAGGGCTCCGTCCACATGCGCGGCGGTTAGAATCGCGGGCGATCGGCCGCCTTCGCCGACCGACTCCGCCGAACCCACCGTGACGAACGACGCCGACGCCAGGCCGCCTTTCGCGAAGCAGTAGGACTCAGCACGCCGGCCGCGTCGCCGAAGCAGAGACCGCTTACGCGACGCCTCCTCGCGACGGTGGCCGGGCCATGCGACAGCTGGTACAACCTCGCGGTCCTGCAGCGCAGGACGGGGCGCTTCGAGCGCGGCGCTCGCGTCCTACGAGCAAGCGCTCGCGCGGGGGGTCTCGCGGCCGGAGGAGGTCCACGTCAATCGTGGTGTGATCTTCTCGGATTGCCTTCGCCGGGAGCACGATGCCCTGAAGGAGCTGCGCGCGGCGCTCGCCCTCAACCCGCGCTACGTCCCGGCGCTCTTCAACCTCGCCAACCTGATGACCGACCTGGGCGAGCGCGACGACGCCGTCACGGCGTACGAGCAGCTCCTCACCATCGATCCGCAATGCGCGGAGGGCCTGGCGCGCTATGCCGATCTCAGGCGCGTGGCGAACCCCACCGATCCCCTCGTCAGCCGATTGCGCGAGGCGATCGCGCGGCCCGGCGCGACGGCGGCCGACAAGGCGAGCCTCGGCTTCGCGCTCGGCCGGGCGCTCGACGGATGCGCCGCGTATGACCAGGCGTTCGAGGCGTATGCCGCCGCCAATCGTTACAGCCGCGAGAGCGCCGGACCGAACGCAGTGCTATACGACCGGCGACGGCAGGAGGCGCTGATCGACGAGCTGATCGCGACCTTCACGCCGGAGCGCGGTCCCTACATCGCGCCGGGTCCGCCGGCCCGCCCGATCTTCGTCTGCGGCATGTTCCGGTCGGGCTCGACCTTGACCGAGCAGGTGTTGGCGGGGCACTCGAAGGTCAGTGCGGGTGGCGAACTCGGACTTCATCTCCGCGCTCGCACGAAGGCGCTCGCGCCCTTCCCCGCGCGCATGGCGGACGTCGCACCGGCAGAACTCGCGAGAGCTCTCCGCACGCTATCTCGCCGATCTCGCGACGCTGTTCCCGGACGCGTCGCACGTTACCGACAAGTGGCCGGACAACTTCGTGTACCTGGGCCTCATCAAGAGGCTGTTCCCGGGCGCGAAGATCATCAACACGACGCGTGACCCCTCGACAATTGCCTGTCGATCTACTTCCTCCACGTCGACCACAGGATGGGCTATGCGCCGACCTGATCGATACGGCCCACTACTACCGCCAATACCGCCGGCTCGATGCGGCACTGGAAATCGCTGTTCGGCGCGGACATCCTCGATTTCGACTACGACCAGTTCGTGGGCGCGCCGCGGCCCGCCGTGGAAAAGCTGCTCGCGTTCTGCGGGCTCGACCGGGAGGACGGCTGCATGGCGTTTCATCGGGTTCGCAACGCGGTCAAGACCGCGAGCGTCTGGCAAGTGCGAGAACCGCTCTATCAGCGCTCGTCCGGCCGCTGGCGCAACTACGCGCGACACCTCGATGCGACTGCGTACGGAGCTTGGCGACCTGCACGACCCCGCCGCGACGAGGCGTGCAACGGTGACTCACGCCGGAACGACGTCGAAGGCGATCGTGAGGCGGCTCTCGGGCGTCGTGAACGGCACGGTGCCATGCCACATGTACGATGGGAACAGCACCAGACGCCCGGGCTTCGGCCGCGTGTAGTGCTCCGGTCCCATCGTCGGCTTGGTCTTGGACGGCGGCTGGCCGAGCGCAGCCACCCTTCGGCGGTTCTCGGCGTCGAGAGCACTCCGGGAACCTCGACGTAGAACGCCGATGACAGCGAGCCCATCGGATGGAAGTGGTCGACGTGGAAGCCATTGGGCTTGAGCAGCACCGACCACGCCCCGCTGAGCTTGTGTCGCTGCGTGTTGCGTCGCGTCAGCGGATGCGCCGGCCCGCTGCCGACGGCGGACATGTATTCGCGGATCGGCGCTTCGATCGCGGCGAAGAAACCTTTGACCGCCGGATCGTCGAGCTGCGTGAGATCCGTCGTGGTCTGCACGCCGCCGCGAACGGTCTGCTCCGGCGGATGAAACGACAACCCATGCAAGCGCCGCAGCGCAGCGGCGAGATCGACAAGCCGACGTGTCGACGCTCGACCAGCCCGCGGGCGCAGCGACGTCGTACACACGAACGAAGGCGTCGTAGTCGTAGAGCCAACGGTGGACAGGGTCATCGGCTGCTCGTGCCGCCGTGGCGAGCCAGCCCCAGGCGGCCTGATTGTCCGGCTCGAGTTCGGTCACGCGTCGGGCACGGCGCAACGCTTCGTCGACCCGGCCCTGGGCGAGCAGCAGCGAGACTTGCAGGATCTTCACCGCGACGTTGTCCGGCTCGAGCGCTTCGGCGTGCGCGGCGAGCTGCGCACCGTAGTCTTCGTCGTCGCTCTCCAGCGCCGCCTGCGCGGATGCGAGCAACAGCATCACGTCGTTCGGATTTCGCTGCAGCGCCGTCGCGAGCGTCGTGCGCAGATCGCCTTCCGCTCCGGCTCGCTTTGAGAATGCGCGCCCGCGCGAGGATCAAGGGCGTTTCAGGCGCGCCGGCGCGTAACGCCGCGTCGAGTGGGCCGACCGCCGCGCGGGCGTCACCGCTTCGCATCCAGATGAGCCGCGAAAACTCGGTCGCAGCGTCGACGTACTCGGGGCGGCGGTCCAGGACTTTGCGAAACGCCTTCTCCGCGGCGTCGAACTCCTGCAGTGCGCGCAGCGCGCGGGCGTAGACAAGCCAGGTCTCCGGCACGAGCTTCATCGCGAACGCCTTCTCCGCGGCTGCCTTCGCCTCGGCGTCGCGGCCGATGTCGCCCAGAGTCGCGGCGAGGTTGTGCCAACCCACGCCACTCGTCGGATAAAGCGCCGTCGCCTTGCGATTGGCGACGAGGGCGGCGTCGTACCGGCCGAGCGCTTTCAGGACCGCGCTGTAGACGTAGAGCACCCGATGACTCGGCACCGGAGCGTCGGCGAGCGGCGCAATCAGCGTCAATGCCTCGGCCGCCCGACCCTGGCGCGAAAGCTGCTCGGCAACCGCGACGGGATCCTGCTGACCCGAGATCACACCGGAGGTCACATCAAGACTCTGGACCGATCGACCCGCCGATGATTGCCGCGATGCCGGCGGACAGCGCGGTGACGAGCGCGCCTTCGGCGGGCGTCAAGCGGAGATGCCAGATGTCGAAGGTCAGCACGACGTGCAGCTTGTCGCTTCGTTCCACGCCCCGTGCTCGATCGTATCGTCGAAGACCCACGCTTTGAGGGATAGTAAATCCAACGCCTCGACGCGTCGTCGAGAGTAGCGTAGCACGGCTTGACTTGCGCGGGGCGACGGTGCTGGGACGATCCGCGCCGCCGCGACGCCTTGTCCGCTTGCGCCCCGCGCATTCGAAATTAATCGGTGCACCGAATCGTCGGTCGCGAGCGGTCTCAGCGTGCGCGCCGCCGCGCCGTCGCATGTCGCGTTGTCGGCCCTGCTGCGCGGCTCGCCGGGTCCGGATCCCCTCTCGCTTTGCTGGGGGCCCGCGCTTTCCGGCTCGTGTTGCTACTCGCGATCGCTCGCTCCCCGCCTTCGGCCGGGTCCCCGGCTCGCCGCTCGCGCCGCTGCTATAATTCGCGCCTTTTGCGCCGCGCCGGCGATCCCGGCCGCGCGCTTCCCCAGGACTTCGAGACCCGAATGCCCGACGCCGACCGCTTCGCCCTGCCCGATCTCTCCACGCTCGCCCCGTCTGCCGTCGACTTCTGGTCGCTCCGCCTCGTCGAGGAGACGAGCGAGACGTATACCGTCCGCAAGAACGTCGCGCTGCCGTTCTGCGCAAGTGTCGACCGCGGCGCCATGGCGACCGTCTACGCGGACGGCGGGTACGGCTACGCGGCGACCGGCGACACTTCGGCCGCCGGGCTCCGGGCCGCACTCGATCGCGCCGCAGGGTGGGCGCGCGCCACTGCGAAATTCGCACTCATGGATTCGCGGACGCTGCCACGCTCCGCCGCGCGCGGCGAGTACGCGTCGCCATCGCTTGGCGCCAAGTCGCGGTCGCGGCGCGAATGGTTCGACCTGCTCATGGCCGAGTCCCAGGCCGCGGCGATCGACGCGAGGATCGTCGACTGGGAGGCGAACATGGAGGTGCGCCACGCGTTACATCGCCTCGTCACCTCCGAAGAAGGCGATCTGGTCCAGCGCTACCGGTTCCTGCTGCCGAGCATGTCGGTGACCGCGACACGCCGACGGGGACACGCAGACCCGGACGTTGCACGGCTACCGCGGCATCTGCCAGCAGGGCGGCGACGAGATCCTCGCGCGCTTCGGGTTCGAGGGCAGCGCGCGCCGGATCGCCGACGAAGCGCTCGAGCTCCTCGCCGCTCCGAACTGTCCCACGGGGACGATGGACGTGCTGCTCGCCCCCGACCAGATGATCCTGCAGATCCACGAATCGATCGGGCACCCTCTCGAACTCGATCGCATCCTCGGCGACGAGCGCAATTTCGCGGGGACGAGCTTCGTCACGCCCGACATGTTCGGGTCGTATCGCTACGGGTCGGAGCTGCTCAACGTCACGTTCGACCCGACGCGGACCGAGGAGCTCGCGAGCTACGGCTGGGACGACGACGGGACGAAGGCAGAGAAGGTCCATCTGATCCGCAACGGCATCCTCGAGCGGCCGCTGGGCGGCGCGATTTCGCAGGCACGCGCCGGGCTTCCAGGCACGTCGAACGCGCGGGCCGACGGCTGGAACCGGCCGCCGATCGACCGGATGGCGAACCTGAACCTCGAGCCCGGCGACGCGACGATGGACGAGATGATCGCGGGCATCGAGCGCGGCGTGCTGATGGAGACCAACTGTTCGTGGTCGATCGACGACTCGCGCAACAAGTTCCAGTTCGGCTGCGAGCGCGGGCGCCTGATCGAGAACGGCCGCCTGGGCGCGGTCGTCAAGAATCCCAACTACCGCGGGATCAGCGCAAGCTTCTGGCGCAGCCTCGCGCGCGTCGGCAACGCCGACACCGCGCAGGTGCTGGGAACGCCGCACTGCGGCAAGGGCGAGCCGGGCCAGGCGATCCGCGTGGGCCACGCATCGCCCGCGTGCGTGTTCAGCGACGTGGCCGTGTTTGGCGGGGAGGCGTAGATGCCACCGCGCGAGAACGCCGCTCCGGCGGCCACGATGGAGTCCTACTTCCGCGACGTCGCCGCGATGCTCGACGGCCTCGTCCAGGCCGGCGAGACCTACACCGCGTGTTTCTCCGCGGAATGCTCCGACTTCGTCCGGATGAACCGCGGCAAGGTGCGCCAGCCCGGCAGCGTCGTCCAGCGTTACCTCGGCCTCGATCTCATCCGCGGGGCACGGCACGCGACCTACCAGCTTTCGCTGACCGGGGACGCCGCGAGGACCGGGCAGCGATCGCGACGGCAGTCGCGGCTTCGCGCGCCGCGCCTCGCCGATGCGGCGGACGATCCCGCACCTGCTGATCGCGACCGAAGTGCACTCGTCGCGAGAGGCGCGCGGCGGGCCGCTGCCCCCGGCCGAGACGATCGTCGACACCGCACTCGAACTCGGCGCGCGGGACGGATCTGGTCGGCCTCTACGCCGGCGGGCCGGTCTACCGCGGATTCGCCAATTCGCACGGTCAGCGCAACTGGCACGAGGCGCACGCATTCAACTTCCAGTGGAGCCTGTATCACCGCGCCGACAAGGCCGTGAAGTCGGCGCTGTCGGGCTTCGCGCTGGGACCCCGCCGCGCTCGCCGCGAAGATGGACGAGGCCCGCGGCGAGCTCGGCCACATGACGCGCCCGGCGAAGGCGCTCGCGCCGGGCAAGTACCGCACGTTCCTCACCCCGGCGGCGATGGAGGATGTCGCGTCGATGATGTGCTGGGGCGGGTTCTCGGCCCGTGCGCTCGCGACCAAGCAGTCGAGCTTCACGCGCATGCAGGGCGACGATCCGCAGAGGCTCGACCCGCGCGTCGTCGATCGCCGAAGCGACTGCCGAAGGCGTCGCGCCCGCGTTCCAGGCGGAAGGCTTCGTGCGACCGGCGCGGGTCCCGCTGATCGAAGACGGCCGGCTCGTCGGCTCGCTCGTCTCGCCGCGGACCGCGCGCGAATTCGGGCTTGCCGCGAACGGCGCCAACGGCTTCGAAGGGCCGGAGTCGCTGTCGATGGCGCCCGGAGCGCTCGCCACGAAGGACGCGCTCGCGGCGCTCGGCACCGGTCTCTTCGTCGGCAACCTGCACTACCTCAACTACTCGGACCGGCCTGCGGCGCGGATCACCGGGATGACGCGCTTCGCGACCTTCTGGGTCGAGGACGGGCAGATCGTCGCGCCGGTCGACGTGCTGCGCTTCGACGACACGCTGTTCCGGATGCTCGGCGCGAACCTCGAGGCGCTGACCGCCGAAACCGAGCTCCTGCTCGCGAGCGACACCTATCGCGAGCGACAGCTCGCGTCGATGCGGCTGCCGGGCGCGCTGCTCTCCGAGATGACGTTCACGCTGTAACACCTGCGATCACCGCGGCACTGGCCGGCCGCCGGCCGCACGTTCCCAGGGGTGCGCGGCCGCCGGGTTCGCCGTCGTCAAGCGCGCACAAACTCGGATCCGCTCGCGCCGCATCCATCGCGCGGCGCAAGGCTCACGGCCTCTGCAGAGCGAAGCTCGTGCCGAGTGGCGCGGGCTCCGGTCGACGGTCGCGAAGCGAGGACAGGAACGCGCGCGCGCGCTCGTCGGTCGCGCGGAGCGCCGAGAGGTAGGGACCCATCGCTGCCTCGTGGCGCCGCCATTTGTCCGGCTGCGGCGGGCTCACCGTGTGCTGCGAAAGAGGCAGAACGTCGGGAAGCTTGCGGTCCCAGCCAACCCCGGCGAAGGCGCAGATCCGCGCGATGTTGCCGGCCGGATCGCTCAGAAAATCGCGATAGGTTAGCGCATGGACGCGTCGTCGGTGAATGGCCGCCAGGTCATCGAGCAGGATCGCCAGCGTCCGCTGCCACTGGGCCGCCGCAATGGCCGCGAGCGGTTGCCGCTGCAAGCTCGCGCCAGCCCGGAACGAGCAGGAACGACCACGGCAGCCCGCGCCAACCCGGCAGATCCGGATACATGACGAATCGGCCGGATTCCCATCCTTCGATGATGCTGCTCACGTTCTCCTGCGGCTCGCGGTAGCAGGAAGACGTAAAGCGCGTCCGGGAACAGCGCGTCGAGCAACGGCACGACGCAACGCATTCTTGGGCGTCTTTTCCAGCAGACGCACCGCGCCGGCTGCCGCCGATGGAGGCTTGCCGTCGCGGTTGCGGAGGGATTGCGCGAAACTCTGCCTGAGCGCGGCAAGGATCTCCGGCGCCGCATCGCGCCGGTCCAGTCGACCGGATTGGTAGGCATGCGCGTCTGGCCGCAACGCGGGTATCGACTCGAATTGCTGATGGCTTTCGCCGCCTACCGTGTAGAGAGTCGGGACTGTGCGCAAGCGTCTCGAAGACGAGCGAACTGCCGGAACGCGGCGCGGCGAGGATGACCACGGGACGCTCGAATCGCGGCGCGGCCGACCGGGACGCGATGGACACCGCGGCAGGCGAACGCGCGGCTTCCGTCGGCACCGGCTCGGGGCTGCGAACGTGGGCCGCGCCGCGCAGCGCGAGCGCCGGCGAGTGCAGGGCAGGAATCAGACCGAGTTCGATCACGCGCGCGAGATCCACTTCATTCGGGAGCGCGACCGCTCCGGCGACGGTTTTCGCGATCTCCGCCAGCCGCGCAATCAGCGCCATGATATCGGGGCCAGCCCGCAGCGTCATCGCCGTATTCGGCCCAGACGCCTCGCCACTCGCGGATCAACGGTTGGACGGCGGCGTCGAGCCTTTCCGATTGCGCTGCGATCCGAGGGTGCCCGCATAGGCGTCGGCCAGCCAACCGGCCCAGAGGCTCTCGATTTCCCACGGCGACATCACGACAGGGGAAATTGAACGACTCGAATCGCAACGTTGGTCGCGGCGTAGGGGACGAACGGCATCTCGCGCGCGGGCCGGCCGTCGCGGCCAGTCGCCAAAACGCTTCGCTTCCCACGGTATCGGCGACGAGGTGGATGCGCTCGCGAGTCGTCGGGTTGAGGACGTTGTGCATGCGCCAGGTGTCGAAAATCCAGCATTCGCCTTCGGCCATGTGAGTCGTCGCGTCGCCGCAAAGAAACGCGACCTCGGGAAACGTCACCACGGGGACATGGACCCGGACACGCTGCTGCCAGTAGTAATTCACATCCACGTGCGGCGTAACCTCCGCCCCTGCGTCAAGCTTCATGAGCCGGGTCCGGCCGAGGGGAGCGTCCAGTGCGGCGAGCACCTGCTGCACGTACGGACAACGCGCCAGGTGCGGTGTCGGGCGCATCGGACCGGCCGCCCCGTCGTCGAGCGGATTGCCCCGACGCGCAATGAAGGGCAGCGCCGAGTTCCCCGGGGTTCCCTGCGGATGCGGACGCCAGTCGGAACGTAGCAAATTGCGCGATCTCCGCACGCAGGCGCACCGCGTCGAACCGGAGCGGGAGCTTGATGAATGGCGTGGCGAGCCGCACGGCCGGATTCTACGCCGCGAGCGGAGGCTACTCCCGACTCGGCGCGCGGCCACTCGCGAATTTGGCGTAGTTCGCGGTCAGGGCGGCCCCGTCGCGCCGGCGGCGTCGACGTCGACGTACTTCCACGGCTCGCGGAACAGCGGGTCCGGCTTGAGGCCGCGCACCCACGGCTGCGCGAGGATCGTGCGGTAACGGTACGTGCCGAGCATGAGCGGCATGTACGCCGCCGCGAGGTCGGCCATCTTGCCGTAGAGCGCCGTGCGTTCCGGACCGTCCTGAAGTGCGCGCGCCCGCTCGAACAGCGCGTCGAACTCGGGAAGATTGAAGCGCGCGTCGTTCATGCCGTTGCCGATGTTCTTGCCGTACAGGATCTCGAGCGCCGCGCCGCCGTCGCGCAGCGTGAACAGCCGGCCGAGCCGCAGCATCTGCAGCTGCCCGGCCGTGCTCATCTTGAGCAGGTCCTGGAACTTCTGCTTGACGAACTCGATGCGGATGCCTACCGCGTCCATGCTGCGCTTCCACAGCTCGTCGAACTCGCGGTCCTCGCTGCTCGGCGGCGAGCCGAGCTTCAGCACGAGCGGCGAGCCGTCCGGGCGCGTGCGCCAGCCGTCGGCGCCGCGCCTGTAGCCGAAGCGGTCGAGCAGCGCCTGCGCCGCCGCCGGGTCGTACACGACGCGCCGGCGCGCGGGATCGTGGCCGATCAACCCCGGCGGAATCATCTGCGTGGCCGGAACCGCCTGCCCCTTGCGCAGCACGCGGATCTCGTCGCCGACATCGTAGGCCATCGCGATCGCGCGGCGCAGCGCCACCTTGTCCGCGCTGTAGCCGCCGACGACCGGTCGTCCATCTGGAAGTACGTGTACGTGAACGCCGACTCGAGCACGCGCGCCGACTGGACGCCCTTGCGTGCGTAGTCCGGCTTGAGCTTGCCGCCGTCGACTGCACCTTGTCGACGAGGTTGTAGGGAACGGGCAGGTAATCGAGCTGGCCGGCGTCGAACGCGAGCAGCCGCGGGTTGGCCTCCTCGATGATGTTGACCTCGACCTGGTCGACCAGCGGCAAGCGCCTGCCTGCGTTCGCTCGCACCGACAGCGCCTCGCTCGCGTCGACCGTCTCGGGGAAACGGTCGTCGCGGTAGTCGGGATTCCGCACGAGCACGATCTTGCTGCCGCGCCTCCACTCCTTGAGCTTGAACGGCCCGGTGCCCACCGGATGATCCATCGTCCACCCGTTCTCGGGGCTGCCGTACGCCTCGACGACCTCGCGCGCGACCGCCGCCATGACGCGCGTCGTCATGAACTCGAGGAGCATGTAGTCGGGCTGCTTGAGCTTGATCTGCAGCGTGTAGCGGTCGAGCGCCTGCAGGCCCTCGAGCTTCGCGTCGTAGTCGAACCGGCCGCTCGCCTTCGCGGCCGCGACGAGCTCGTCGGCGCCGACGAGCTTGCCGTCGAGGTAGAAGCTCCAGAACGAGCGCATCCGCGGGTCGATCAGCCGCTTCCAGCTGTAGACGTAGTCCGCGGCGACGAGCTCGCGCGGCTTGCCCTTGAACACCGGGTCCGGCGTGAAGTGGATGCCGGGCTTGATCCTGACGACGATCGTCGTGCCGCCGTCGCGGATTTCCGGCAGCGCCCGCGCGGTCGCCGGCCGCAGCGCGTACGGGCGCTTCAGGTAGTCGTACTCGAGCAGCGGGTCGAAGATCCCGCGGCAGACCCAGCCGGAGTAGCTGTCGTTCGCGACCTGCGGGTCGAGCCCGTTGACGTCCTGCTCGAGCGCGACGCGAAGCGTCTTGACGGCCTGCGCCGGCGTGCGCCGCGAGCAGGCCCGCGACGATGAGCAGAAACGAACAGACGACGCGCCGGGCGGTTGCGGCGCCGAACGACCGCCGGCGCTGCCGTGCCGGGACCGTGGCGGATCCCCGTCCGGACTGTCAGTCCGCGTGTCCGGCCGCGTGACCGCCGCCGTGCCACCCCTTCGGGATCGAGGCGATCAGCCGCTGCGTGTAGCCCTCGCGCGGATGGCGGTAGAGGTCGTCCGAGTTCGCGATCTCGACGACCTTCCCCTCGCTCATCACCAGGATCTCGTCGGAGATGTACTTGACCACCGCGAGGTCGTGCGAGATGAAGATGTACGAGAGCCCGAACTCGTCCTGCAGGTCGGAGAGCAGGTTCAGCACCTGCGCCTGCACCGAGACGTCGAGCGCCGAGACCGATTCGTCGCAGATCAGGATGTCGGGCTTCATCGTCAGGCAGCGCGCGATGGCGATCCGCTGCCGCTGTCCGCCCGAGAACTCGTGCGGATACTTGTAGAACGAGACCTCGGGCAGCCCGACCTTGTGCAGGAGCTCGAACGCGAGGTCCGTGCGCTCCTGCGCGTTCGCGCCGATGCCGTGGATCTCCATCGGCTCCATGAGGATGTGGCCGATCGTGAAGCGCGGGTTCAGCGACGCGTACGGATTCTGGAAGATGATCTGGATCCGCCGCCGCCAGGGCATGAATTCCTTCGCCGACATCGACAGGATGTCGCGGCCCTCGAAGATCGCCTCGCCCGTGGTTGCTTCATGCAGCCGCATCAGCGTGAGCCCGACCGTCGTCTTGCCCGACCCCGACTCGCCGACGAGCCCGAGCGTCTTGCCTTTCGGCAGCGTGAACGACACGTCCTTGACCGCCTCGAAGGTCCGCGTGCCGAAGAGTCCCTCGCGCGAGTAGAAGTTCTTGCCGAGGTTCCGGACGTCGAGCACGATCGGGTCCGACGCCTTCGTCCCGCGAACGCGCTCCGACATGTCGCGCGAGCCGATCGTGCGACCTTCCATGTAGTCGTCGATCACCGGGAGGCGCACCGGCCGGCGGTCGAGCTGCGGGCGGCACTTGAGGAGCGCCTGCGTGTACGGGTCGCGCGGGGATTCGAAGACCGCCTTCGCGGGGCCCTGCTCCCTTATCTCGCCGTTGCGCATCACGACAACGTAGTCGGCGATTTCGCCGACGACCGCGAGATCGTGCGTGATGAACAGCACCGACATCTGGTGCTTCTTCTGCAGCGCTGCGATCAGGTCGAGGATCTGCTTCTGGATCGTCACGTCGAGCGCGGTCGTCGGCTCGTCGGCGATCAGGAGCTTGGGCTCGCAGGCGATCGCCATCGCGATCATCACGCGCTGCTGCTGCCCGCCCGACATCTGCGACGGGAACGCGTTGATCTTGTACTCGGGATCGGGAATGCCGACCTCGTCCAGGAGCTCGATCGCGCGTTTCCGCGCCTGTCCGGGTTTCATCCCCCTGTGCAGCCGCAGCACCTCGGTCAGCTGGAAGCCGACGGTGAACACCGGGTTGAGCGACGTCATCGGCTCCTGGAAGATCATCGAGATGTCGGCGCCGCGCATGTCGCGCAGCTTCGCCGGGTCGAGCTTCGTCAGGTCGTGCCCCTCGCAGAGGATCTCGCTCGCCGGGTCGACGATCGAGTTCTCCGGCGGCAGGAGGCCGAGGATCGCGAGCGAGGTCACCGACTTGCCGCTGCCGGATTCGCCGACGAGCGCCACGGTCTTGTTGCGCGGGATGTCGAACGAGACGCCCTTGACGGCCTCGAAGATCGTCCCCTTGTCGATCTGGAACGAGACCTTGAGGTTGCGGACGCGGACCAGGGGATCGCCGCTGTTGGTTGTCCATCGCATCAGCCCCCATCCTGCCCTTGAGCTTCGGATCGAGCGCGTCGCGCAGCGCGTCGGTGAACAGCGAGAACGCCGTCACGAGCGTCGCCATCGCCACCGTCGCGGCGACGAGCTGCCACCACTTGCCGAGGATCAGCTCGTTCTGCGCCTCGTTCAGCATCGAGCCCCACGAGACGACGTCGACCGGGACGCCGAAGCCCAGGAACGACAGGATCACCTCGGCCTTGATGAAGCCGACGGTGAGGATCGACAGCTGCACCAGCACGACGTGGCTCACGTTCGGGAAGATGTGGACGAACATCCGGCGCGCGTTCGACGCGCCGATCGCATCGGCCGCCTGCACGTATTCGCGCGCCTTGTGCTTCAGGTATTCGCCGCGGATCAGCCGGAACACGCCGGTCCAGCCGGTGAGCCCCAGGATCAGGATGATCGTGACCATCCCCTTCTGCTGGAGCACCGCGGCGACCGCGAGGATCAGCAGCAGATAAGGGATCGAGCTGAAGATGCTGTAGAACCAGTTGAAGAAATCGTCGACCCACTTCCCGTAGTAGCCGGACAGTGCGCCGAATACCGTGCCGATGAGCACGGCGACCGCGGCGGCGGCGAGGCCGACGAAGATCGACGTCTCCGAGCCCTTGATCGTCTTCTTCACGACGTCGCGGCCCCACTTGTCCCCGCCGAACGGCAGCGTCGCCGCGCGCGCCTCCGCGACCTCGGGCTTCGCGCCCGCCTTCGCGCCGGCCCTGATGTCGGCCATCACGTCGGCGAGCGGGTCGACCGTCTTCGCGTCGTCGCCGCCGGCGGGCGCGCCGGCTGCCGCCTTCTCGCCGCGGATCTCGGCCAGCACGTCGGCGAGGGGATCGACGACGCTCGACTTGTACTCCGACGCCGGGATCGGCGCCGAGGGCTGCGTCTCGGGGGCGGCCGGCGCGCCGGCCTCGATGTCAGCGCCGATGAACGACGGCGGCGCGTAGTTGACGCCCGTCTCGCGGTTCCAGTCGCGGGCGACGAGCCCGGTGCCCGAGAGCACCATCAGCACCAGGAACGCGGCGACGATCGCGAGCGAGACCATCCCCACGTGGTCCGACTTCATGCGCTTCCACGCGAGCGCCCACAGTCCGGGCGACACCGTGTGCGGGACCTCGCGGACGATGGGGGTGACGGATTTCAATGCGGTGGCCATCGTCGTCCCCGTCACTTGAGCTGGACTCGCGGGTCGACCGCTTTGTACATCAGGTCGGCCAGCAGGTTCGACGCCATCGTCGCGAACGCGACGTACACCGTCAGCGCCTTGATGACCGGAAAGTCCGAGCGCTCGACGGCGAGGATCACCTCGCGGCCGATGCCGGGAATCGAGAAGAACCGCTCGAGCAGGAAGGCGCCCAGCAGGAGTCCCGGAATCGACGCCATCAGGTAGGTGATGATTGGAATCGAGGCGTTGCGCAGCACGTGCACCCACATGATCCGGTTCTCGGAGAGGCCCTTCGCTCGCGCGGTGCGCACGTAGTCCTGGTTGATCTCGTCCAGGAAGAACGTCCGGTAGAGCCGCAGGCTCGGAGCGATGCTCACCGCGAGCCCGATCAGGATCGGCAGCGACGCGTACTTGAAGAGGTTCTCCCAGAAGCTGTTGCCCCAGCCCTGCACCGGGAACCAGCCGAGCTTGTAGGCGAAGAAGTACTGGAAGACGATGATGTAGACGAGGATCGAGATCGACAGCCCGATCGTGCAGACGATCATCACCATCCGGTCGGTGAGCGAGCCGCGGACGTAGGCGACGGCGAGCGCCAGCGCGATCGCGAAGATCGCATCGAGGATCGTGAGTGGAACGACGACCGTCAACGACGGCCCGAGCCGCGTGGCGAGGATGTTCGACACCTGCTCGTTCGTGCTCCACGACGCCCCGAAGTCGGCGGTCACGACCTGCTTGATGAAGATCCAGAGCTGGATCCAGTACGGCTGGTCCACGCCCAGCTGCCGGCGGATGTTCTCGATCTGCTCCTTGTTCGAGATCTTCCCGGCGAGCACGTAGGCCGGGTCGCCGCCGACCGCGTTGAACAGGATGAACACGAGCAGGATGACGCCGAACATCGTCGGGATCATCTGCCAGAGCCGCCGGATGATGTATGCCGTCATGCCATTTCCTCCGCCCGGAGCGCGGATCGCGCGCTTCGGGCCGTCAGCCGCGCCGTAGCCGCCGCGGCGTGGGTGCGTGATACGGCCGGGGTCACCGGCCGCGACCCCGCCTCCCACCGCGACCGCGCGGCCGCCGCGCCGCCATCGTGCGCCTTTCCGTGCCCGCCGTCACTTGCGCTCCGGCGCAACGTCGATGAACTGCCACTCCGAGTGCAGGATCGGGTGCTTCTTGTACCCCAGGACACGCGGCTGCACAAGCATGTTCCGGTAGCGGCTGATGTCGAGTCGCCACGGCGCGTAGGTCTCGATCACCTTCGCCATCTCGTGGTAGAGCCGGTCGCGCTCGGGTCCCGCCGGCATCCGCAGGCTCTGCTCGTAGAGCTTGTCGTACTCGGGGATCTTCGCGCAGGCGTTGTTGCTCTGGTAGATGTTCTTGCCGTAGAGGAGCTGCATGAAGTTGTCGGCGTCCGGGTAGTCGGCGATCCACGACGCGGTGCGCATCATGAGCTTGCATTGCTTCTCGAGCTTGAGGAGCTCCGCGAACTTGTCCTTCTGTACCTCCATCCGGATGCCGATGCCGTCGAACGCCTTCTTCCACATCTCGTCCATCTGA
>CAWHNE010000009.1:0-113943 GCA_963830485.1 uncultured beta proteobacterium | reverse complement strand
GCTTCCCGCATAGTCCCAAGTGGCGCGGCCGTCATAGAGGGTGTAGGCCATGCCGTTGAGCGTGCGTCCCTCCAGCCCCACCTGCGACGCCGGTACCGCCAGCCGCACCCATTGTCCCGCCGCCGGCAGCGGCCCCATGTAGCGTCGACTCACCGTGCCATCGGTCCCCCACCCGATCAGGTTCGCCCCCCAATACGCCCGGTGCTCCCAGCTCCCGTCGTTCCACTGCAGCATCACCTCACGCGGCGGATTCGCCGGGTCCAGGTACACGTACGCAAACAAGGTGTCGCCCACCGCCACCGATAACGTGGTCGTGGCGTTGTAGAAATAGTGCTGATGCAGGCCGCTGAGCAGCGCCGACTGGTGCGCCAGCGCCCCCGAGAACGGCGCCGGGTTGCTGCTCACCCAGCTCCAACCCTCGCCGGTACCCGCCAGCGTCGCCCCCGCCGGCACCGCATCGTCCACCCAAACGGTGGTGGCGGAGACCTTCCCCGCATAATCCCAAGTGGCGCGCCCGTCATAGAGGGTGTAGGCCATGCCGTTGAGCGTGCGTCCCTCCAGCCCCACCTGCGAGGCCGGTACCGCCAGCCGCACCCATTGTCCCGCCGCCGGCAGCGGCCCCATGTAGCGTCGACTCACCGTGCCATCGGTGCCCCACCCGATCAGGTTCGCCCCCCAATACGCCCGGTGCTCCCAGCTCCCGTCGTTCCACTGCAGCATCACCTCGCGCGGCGGATTCGCCGGGTCCAGGTACACGTACGCAAACAAGGTGTCGCCCACCGCCACCGATAACGTTGCCGTGGCGTTGTAGAAATAGTGCTGATGCAGGCCGCTGAGCAGCGCCGACTGGTGCGCCAGCGCCCCCGAGAACGGCGCCGGGTTGCTGCTCACCCAGCTCCAACCCTCGCCCGTCACCCGCCAGCGTCGCCCCCGCCGGCACCGCATCGTCCACCCAAACGGTGGTGGCGGAGACCTTCCCCGCATAATCCCAAGTGGCGCGCCCGTCATAGAGGGTGTAGGCCATGCCGTTGAGCGTGCGTCCCTCCAGCCCCACCTGCGAGGCCGGCACCGCCAGCCGCACCCATTGTCCCGCCGCCGGCAGCGGCCCCATGTAGCGTCGACTCACCGTGCCATCGGTCCCCCACCCGATCAGGTTCGCCCCCCAATACGCCCGGTGCTCCCAGCTCCCGTCGTACCACTGCAGCATCACCTCGCGCGGCGGATTCGCCGGGTCCAGGTACACGTACGCAAACAAGGTGTCGCCCACCGCCACCGATAACGTGGTCGTGGCGTTGTAGAAATAGTGCTGATGCATGCCGCTGAGCAGCGCCGACTGGTGCGCCAGCGCCCCCGAGTACGGCGCCGGGTTGCTGCTCACCCAGCTCCAACCCTCGCCATCACCCGCCAGCGTCGCCCCCGCCGGCACCGCATCGTCCACCCAAACGCGTGGAGGCGGAGTCGATCGCCGCCGAATAATCCTGTGCCGTCTGATTGGCGGCCACACTGCTATAACTGCGCGACGACGGCGTGAAGGTGTAACCACTCAACGACGGAGTTACCGTACCGGACCAACCCTGCGGTACCGTGCACGCGTAGTGGCCCGCGCTGTCCGTGGCCGTGCAACTCGCCCCGCTCGTCGCCGCGAAATTCACACCGCTTAACGCCACACCGCCCAACGTCACCGTGCCGCTCAACTGATAGGTCGGTGCTGTTGCCGCCGCCTTCCCCGCCTGGTCCCAAGTGGCGCGGCCGTCATAGAGGGTGTAGGCCATGCCGTTGAGCGTGCGTCCCTCCAGCCCCACCTGCGACGCCGGCACCGCCAGCCGCACCCATTGTCCCGCCGCCGGCAGCGGTCCCATGTAGCGTCGACTCACCGTGCCATCGGTCCCCCACCCGATCAGGTTCGCCCCCCAATACGCCGCGTGCTCCCAGCTCCCGTCGTTCCAGTGCAGCATCACCTCGCGCGGCGGATTCGCCGGGTCCAGGTACACGTACGCAAACAAGGTGTCGCCCACCGCCACCGATAGCCCTGCCGTGGCGTTGTAGAAGTAGTGCTGATGCAAGCCGCTGAGCAGCGCCGACTGGTGCGCCAGCGCCCCCGAGAACGGCGCCGGGTTGCTGCTCACCCAGCTCCAACCCTCGCCAATACCCCCCACCGCCGCCCCCGCCGGCACCGCATCCTCGACCCAGACGCATCCTGACGGGGGCGGACGGTCAGCGACACCGCTGAGGGCAGCCGCTTGAAGCGTAACGCTCCCTCCCCCGGAAAACTGGGTCCACAGCACCGTCAGCTGCTCGTGATCCGATGCCGCGTGATAGTTGAGGGTGTAAACCACATCGTACCGGGCAGTGCTGGAGAATCCGGTGTCGACGAAGTCGGGAGCGGAGCCGTCGGAGAGATGTGCGGTCAGCATGCCGCGCGAATTCGAGCCGCCGACGTAGAGTTTCAGCGTTCGAGTTGCGGCATCTGCCGGGACGGTGATCAGAAATCCGTTGCTGGTCCCGGTGACGGAGACTCCTTCGGAAGAGGATGCACACACCGTCGTCGTTCCGTCGTTCCAAGTCAGAGTACGTGGATCGTTGCTGTAGATGCTGGCCACTGCGCCGAGGAAGGCGAAATCGCTTATTTGTGCGTTGCCCGTGTTCTTGTGGTCGTAGTCGGGCCAGCTCGCCCAATCCGAGGTTCCGGTGGTCGTCAAATTGACGGGAGCACGTGGAAACAGCTCCACTTCCAACGATTGCGCCGCCGGTCACTGGCGGAATGGACCCGAGCAGGCCGTAAACGTGGAGCCGGTTCGAAAAGCTTGCCAAATAGACCCGACCGTTGGCGACCGTAGGCGGAACGAACTTGCCAAAATTGCCCAGGTCGTCGCGTGCTGGAATCATCCGGGTGTTCCATAGCTCGCGGGTGAGATCGGTAGCATCGAAAGCGCGCAGTACACCCGAGACGATCTCTTGCATTCGCGTCCTCCGCGTAGGGTATCGACGCCCACAAGATGCCACTGCCGGACAGACTGCCGTTGGCCGAGATCGTCAGGAATCCTCCGGGCATCCCAGGGGGGGCCGGATAAGTGGATTGGCTGATGGGCGTTGTGTTGAAGGTCGAGCCGTTGAACAGGAAAGACTTCAGCTTGTCTTGTTCCGCCCACACATAAATCCGCGGTCCGCCCGGGCCGTTCCAATACGCGGGGGCGCCATGAATGTGATCGCTGGTGACGCTGCCGGTGACCTGAAACGTCTGCACGATCTGGGCGTTACCGACCTGCACGTGGCCCAGGTTGCTCCGATTCAGGACGTAGAATCGACCTCCCTTGCCCCCACCAATCAAATCGTTGGTTCCTGGAATCAGGAGGATCCCGGCGGAGCCCAAGTCCAGATCCAAAGTGTTCAGAGACGCCCAATTGTCCGGGGCAAACCAGTCGAGAACCGAGGACAGGTTCGAGTTCAGCTTGAGTATGCTTTCGCCGAAATTTCGCGTCCCATCGAAGGTTCCGTTGCCCGTTCCGACGTAAAGATTCCCGGAGGCGTCGATGGAAAGTGGCTGGCCGGATTGCCAAATCCCCGCTTGTTTCCCGTCGGGCGTAACGCAGAACACTCCGGTTTGCTGCAGTGTCGTTGCGTTGTAGGCCATGATCCAGCCATGGTAGGGGTCGCCGTCACGCGTACGACGCCCAGGCGATGTAGACGTTGCCGTTGGCGAGTGCCAGTCCCTGCACGCTGGTTTTGGGTCCGGGGATTGAAGGTGACCAAACCCGCTACGTTGTCGTAACCGGTACCCGGGACTGAAGCGTTGATGATGACCGGCCCACCGAACTTTTCGGCGCCCGAGGTAATGTCGAGGGCATGCAGCCGCTGCACGTAACTGGTGGTACTGCCCGTCGTCTCCTTCGTGCGTGCCACCAGATACATCGTTCCGGTGGCCTGGTTGATCACCGGGGTACCCATGATTCCAATCGGTCCCGGCGTTCGAATACTGTCCAGGGTGTGCACGTCTGACGCAGGTACGGGCGTAACGCCAGGCCCGTTGAAGTTCACCTGCCAGAGCGGCAGGCCATTGGCCCCTTGATTATTGTCGGCATCGAACGCGTACACGCTGTTGTTATTCGTGGCCACGTAGACGACGTTATGCATGCCTTTGCCAACGATGTTGACACCGCGGACGACGAGCGGCTGCGTGTAGATGTCGGCGTCGACGGCGTAGCTGAATAGTTTGCCGAACTGTCCGGGGTTGACGTTCGAGGTGTTCAGTTGCGTTTCAGCGAGATTGGCACCGGTGCGAGCGTTGTCGTAGCGGTGCGTCAAGACGTCGACCTGGGACCAGGCACTTTCGCAAGCGAGGGTTCCCAGCAAGAGGCAGGACGAAAGTACGTGGAGGGCCCGACCTGTCATGCGCATGGTAGTCACCTGCTCTCAAGACTCCACCGCTAGCATGCCAACTACGGTAGCCGGCACGCCACCTCTTCGCAGCCGACTATCGCTGATCTCTCCCGCGTCCGACGTTACACAGGCGCAAGTGAGGGAGATTCGTGGCCGCGGTTCGGCACTGTCAAGGCAATCTCACGCGAGAGCACCGCCGCGAGCGCGAAATAGAGCCAAGCCAAATCGAAATACGCGGAACTCAGAAACGCTCCGCTGACCACGTAGCCCACAAGGCCAATAAGCAGGCCCGTGGCATAAGTGCCAATCCACGCGATATCGGGGTCCTTCCGGCCCGTGGCTCGAATGCGCAGAAGCGTCAGGTGGACCGAGACCAGCAGCCACAGGAAGATGAAGAAGGCCACGAAGCCGTGCTGGCCGAGAACCTGAAAATAGATGCTGTGCGCGGCCGCGCTATCCTTGTTAGCGGCGGTCATGAAATCCCGGTACTTTTCGGAGCCATACTCGAGCCAGCGCCCATCGTTGGCCCATTCGAATTCGAACCCGGCGCCGACAAGCGGGCGATCCTTGGCAACGTTCCAGGCCACGCTCCAGGACTCGAGCCTCTGATTGGCCGACCCATCCTCCTCGTAATTCGCAATCGTATCAGCGCGCTGAAATACTTTTTCGGGAAAGATCGCAGAGGCAAAGGCCGCGCTCAAGACGAGCCCGATCACGACAATAATGCGCGGTGTCATCTTGAGTTGGAGCAGTACCAGCGGAATTATCACCGCGAGCCCCAGCCAGGCACCCCGCGAGTAGGTAAAGATCGATGCGATGACACTCAAACCCGCGGTGAGGTAAAGCAAACGCCGCATCCAACGTCGACTCTCATCGAGCGCCAGCGCGACAAGCAGGGGGATCACCATGTTAAGCGCCAAACCGATAAAGGTATTGCCGTCGATGAAGCTGTTCTCCGGACCCTGCACTCTTTCGGCGCCCCCATGGACGATTGAAAAGATTCCGCCCTTGAAACCGTAAAAGCCAATGCTCGCCACGACCACAAACAAGAGCGCGCGGATGCGGTCCTTGCCATAGATGAACATCGTTGCCACGAAGGTCATGAAAATGACCTTCGCCACCTTTTCCCACTGCGGCCAGGCATACGCCGGCGCCCAGGCGAAGAACGTCGTTACCGTGAAATAGACGAGCAGAATCGCCATGAGGATCAACTCGCGATTCCATGGGATGGGACGTCGATCCTTGGCTAGGACGGCGCCGAGCAGTGTTGCGCCACCGACAAGCATGGCAAACGGCATCGTGTACGCGAAACTCCAGGTAAGCCGATGTGGATTCATCAGGCCGATCCAGTACCACGCGAGAATTCCCAGCCATGGCCTCGCGAGGCAAACCGGGAGCAGCGCAAACACAATGGCCGTCAACACATAGTCGCGCATGATCTCATCGGCATCATAAGAAAGCGGTCAGCATGCCTCCAACGCGACGGTATTCTAGCGTTCTTATCGACATCACTGTTGGAGCGCCGCCGCACACATGGGCATGTAAAAAGGCGACACGTTCCTGTTTAGTACAAGCCAAAGGAGCGCAAACAGGGCGCCACGACTACCGCGAACGCGCGTCATTTCGACGACACGGTCTCAGCCGGCAGCGTTCACTTCGACGTTGCTTACGACGTAGCGAAATTTGCCCGAGCGTTCGGCCGCGATCTCGCTGACCTCTTCGATTTCCACCGTCACCGCCTGTCCGAGCCGCGCGCGAAGGCCCTCGTCGATTGCATCGCGTACCGCCACCGTCAATGGCTCGGCGGGAACCACCAGCACGCGCACGCGCTCGCGCGACTCCTGGACGATCTTGAACGAGGCGATTTCCGGCAGATCGCGCAACACGTAGATCAGCGCCAGTCCGTGCATCACCGTGCCGTCATGAGCAACCACAAAATCGGTGCTGCGGCCCTGGATCTCCCTTAACAGCGGCAAGCCGCGTCCGCACCCGCAGGTTCGGTCGTCGATGATTCCGATGTCTCCGGTTCGATAGCGAATGAACGGGAAGTCCTGTGTCGCGAGGTGGGTCACCACGATTTCGCCTGATTCTCCGGCGGAGAGACTCCTTCCAGACGGATCGACGATCTCGACGATGATGTCTTCGGCGCTGATGTGCATGCCCCCTGCGGGACACTCGTGGGCGATAAAGCCGGCGTCGCGACCGCCGTAGCCATTGGCAACCCTTGCCCCGAAGGTCGTCGCGATCTCCGCACGCTGGTGGTCGTACAGGCGCTCCGACGTGACAAAGGCTACCTTGATGCCAAGGTCGTCCAATCGCTGTCCCCGCGACTTCGCGTGGCGCGCAATCAGGGCAAGCGCGGACGGGTATCCGAAGATCATTTGCGGACGCATCGCTCGGATCTCGGCGACAAACCGATCGAGTCTCGCCGACGACATTTCGAAGGCCGGGAGCAGTCGCGTTCTGAGCAGCCTGTCACGGAGCAGCCGAAAGCGGTCTTGCGCGCCAAGCTCGATCGGCGAGCCCCAGACGACGATCTCCGGGTCGCCGATATCGACACCCCACCATCGGGTAGCGCGCCACTTTGCGGCGACGTCGTGGCTGATTCGGTCCTTGCCTATGTAGAAGATCAGTGGCTCACCGCCCGAGCCGCCTGTGTTGTAGCGCTTGAGGCCCGATGCCAACTCCGATCTGAGGTTATCGACGTTGGCGCGAATGGTAGTCTTGGTGAGGAACGGGATACGCTGCAACGCTTCCAGGCTTCGGACCTCCCCGGCGTTGAAACCGCGCGACGAAAGCAGCTTGCGATAGTAGGGCACATGCATCGCAGCATGCGTGAGCAAGTCCTTCAGGTGCTGAATCCGATGACGGTCGAGCTCTTCCCGCGACCACCACTGGCTGCGCTCCAGCGCACGGCGCCTGTTGACCGAATCGTGTCCCTTGAGCAACTCCTGCATCGGGAACACGACCCCCGCCACCAGACGCGTATAAGGGTCACGCATTTACGGCCACGCCCTTCGTTGCGCTGGGCGGATCGGCGACGAGCGATAACTCCCCTACGAGCAGATCGATACGTCGTTCCCATTCGTTGGACCGAGCATAGGCGACGATCGCATCGCGATCCCACGAAATCGACAACGCCCGTTCGATTGCCTCCTCCAGTTTCGCCTTGTCGCCGAACGGAACGACGATGCCCAAGGACGGGGCACAGACGACTTCGGCGTTCCCGCCGACGTTCGTGGTGACTACCGGCAAGCCGCAGGCCATTGCCTCGAGAAACACATTGGCCCAGCCTTCGTTTCGCGTTGCCAGAACGAATACATCAGCCGCACTGAGAAGAACGTGCAACCGCTCGGGAACAACCGTCCCGACGAAGACAACCTGCGGCTCGAGTCCAAGGCGTGCGACCTGCGCCCGAAGCTCCGCGGAGAGGTCGCCTTCGGGACTCGGGCCGCCGACAACCAGATATCGCAGGTTCGGAAAGCGCTCGAGCAGGCGCGGGATCGCGTCGATCACCCGATGAAATCCCTTTCGTTCCACCAGGCCGCCGACGGAAATCAGCACCGGCGCATCATCAGGAATTGAAATTCCGAGCTGGGACCGGGCCACTTGCCGCGGTATCGGCCTGAACTTGCCAAGGTCGACGCCGTTACCGATGACACAGGTCTTGGCAGTCGGCACACCCAACCCGATCGCGATCTGCCGGAGCGAATCCGATACGGCGAAGACGCGGGACGCGCGTCGCAGTCCCGATACGACCCGACCTCGCAGGGCTCGGCGCCGCAAGTGTGACGGCTCGGTGCCGCGCAGCGTGATTGTGACCGGCACGCTGAACCAACGTCCCAGGAGACCGGCCGCATAACCGCTTGGATAGGCAAAGTGCGCATCGATCAGCGTGAAGGCGAAGGTTCTCCGCAAGCGCCGGAGGGTCGGAACGCAACCCAGCGCCATGAAGAATCCATCGAGTCGCCGCAGGACGCCCGGAATCGCGAAAAACCGCGGAAAGTAGACGTCGACCCCATTCTGAACTTCATGTGCCGCCGTTTCGGGTCGGTATTGCGGGTGCAGGCGCCGGATCAATCCTTGAAAGGGGAACCAGGGCTGAGGCGAGACAACGACGAGCGGCAGTGTGCGCGCAACCCGAAACATTCGCTCCCTTATGAAGAGCCCGGCTGTGGGCTGGGCGACGCTGGGGAACAGTGAAGAGAGCACCACGATCCGCGGGAGCGTCATCGTCGCCCCGACGGCAACCCGGGCGCATTGGTCGGACTTCGCCCGGCTATCGCGATGTGAAAGCGGCGATCCAATCGTCGAGCGACGAACAATGCTCTCACGCGCTGGTGTCACCATTCCCGCAGGCTCACGCGCTTGCGGCATTCTCAGCCCCTCATTCGCCATGATGGACCTAACAGCAGCTGAAGGCCGAGCAGCGCTGTCAGGACCGCGATGCCAATCAATGTCCACCAAAGTCGATGCCGTAGCGCGAACATCGTCCGGACCTCTGCGACGTTGTCCGGAGTCTCGTATATCCGAATGGCCGGTTGCGCGCCGACGACGTTGGCGACCGCGGCCGTCAACGAAGGCGATATCCTTCCCGTCGCGCGCACGAGGGGATTGGCGTAACAGGAGAGGGTCGCGTTTCCCCAATGCAAGTACCATTGTTGGATACCGCGCCGGTAGTACTCCAGCGCCTTGTGCTCGTGGACGAAACCGAGCCGACCCGGACCGTTGGGACGCATCAGCGCGGTCCCTCGCCGCCCGAGCAGGGCGTCTCGATACTCGAGCGCACCCAGCGGCTCGCCACTTGTCGCATCGACAACGTGGAAATTGTTGAACACGTCGAGGAGCAGCCAACGTTCGCGCTCCCGATCGTAAAGCTCGACGACGGTATGCCCATGGCCACCGAACCCATCGAACGAGAATGCCCACTGTCGCGCGACCAAGCCGGCAGCATGCGCGAGAACCAGGAAGACCTTGACAAAGTCGGCGCAGTATCCGTGCCCGGCCCGGATCGCGTGATAGGTCGTCATGGGGTCGGCCCGCACCGGCCCCTTGTCTTCGGCGCGCTCGGTCAGGTGGCCAGCGAGCGCCAGTGCCTTGGCCCAGTCGCCTGGAATCGCTTCGATGCCGAGCGAGGCGATGATCTCGCTCCACTCGCTGCCCGGCTCTCGACGCTCAACGGCGAAGCCCGGCGGAAAATGCGGGGGCACCCAGGTGAAGTCCTCCTCGTGACTGGGTTGCAGCCGCAGCGCATTTCGCAACCGGACGGCCTCGGTCGGGCGACGCACCCACCAAAGCACCACCGCCAGCAAGGCGGCGAGCGCGATCACGGTGGCGCCAATGCCGGCAGTCATCGCTTACCAGCACAATCCTGCATACTCCGCCCGCAATGCCGGCCGGCGGGCGATCCCCACCAGATCGAGCACGAGGTGATCGGGCCGCGCGTGCTCGTGTAGCGCGGCGACCGTCGCGGCGTCGTTCAGCCCGACCACCAGAACATCGGAGGCTGCGACAACCTCGGCGATGTCCCGACGCAGCAATTGCCCGATGTGCGGCACGTGTTGCTCGATGAATCGGCGATTCGCGCCGAGCAGGTTGGACAAATGCACTTCTGGATCGTAGACGAGCAGTGACAAGCCCTTGCCGATGAAGTGCTCGGCCAGCAGAACCAGCGGGCTTTCGCGCAGGTCGTCGGTGCCGACCTTGAACGATAGGCCGATCATGCCGATCCTGCGCTTGCCCGTGGCCATGACCTTGGCGATGGCGTGGTCGATGTGGCTGCGGTTCGACGGCATGATCCCGCCGTGCATGGGCAGGTCCACGTCGCGCATCTTGGCGAGATGCATCGTCGCTCGCAACTCCTTCGGCAGGCACGAACCGCCGAAGGCGAAGCCCGGCTTGAGATACGCGGTGGAGATGTTGAGCTGGCGATCCTTGCCGACAAGGTCCATGACCTCGAAGGGGTCGACGCCGAGCGCCTCGCACAGCCTCGCCGTCTCGTTGGCGAACGTGATCTTCAGCGCGTGGAAATTATTGCAGCAGTACTTGACCATTTCCGCGGAACGGACCGAGGTCGTGATGAATTCGCACGGCAGATGGCCGAAGAGTTCCCGCAGCTTGTCCGCCGGCGCCGGCGTATTGGCGCCCACGACCGTGAACGGCGGCTTGTCGTAGTCACGGATCGACGAGCCCTCGCGCAGGAATTCCGGCTGGAAGCAGACGTGGAAATCCACGCCCTCCTTCTTGCCGGACTCGGCCTCGATGATGGGACGCAGCACGTCCTCGACGGTGCCGGGAACGAGCGTCGATCGGAACACGAACACATGCGGCGCAGTCTTCTCGCGCATCGCGGCCCCGAGATCCTTGGCGAGTCCGCAGCATCGCCGTCTGATCCTGGCTGCCGTTCGGCGCCGACGGAGTGCCGACGCAGATGAGCGACAGATCCGTTCGCATCACCGCGTCGCGCGTGTCGCGGGTCACGGCGACCCTTCCGCTCGCGACGGCGCTCGACATGAGCTGCACCATGCCCTCCTCGACCACCGGCGTCTTGCCGGCCGCGATGAGGTCGAGTTTGGTCTGATCGACGTCCACGCCGACGACGCGATGCCCATCGCGCGCGAGGCAGGCGAGCGAAACCGCGCCCACGTACCCCAGACCGAAGATGCTGATATCCATGGTCGATTCCTTGTTGTTCTTCGGAGCGCCGCGTGCCCTAGCGGCGATTTCCGGAAAGACAGCGTTCGATGATACCGTCGAGGCGCTGCATCGATCGCTCCCACGCGTGATGCGATAGCATTCGCGCGCGGCCTGCCAGCGCCAATCGCCTGCGCTCCACCGGATCCTCGATGACCTGCAGGATTGCGCTCGCGTACTCCTCGGGCGTGGAAGCGACGAGGAAATGCGCCGGGCCCGACGCGTCGACGCCACCGGCCGCGATTCGGCTCGTGACGACCGGAACGCCCATTGCCATCGCCTCGAGAATCTTGTTCTGCGTGCCGCGCGCGATGTTCAGCGGCGCAACCATCAGCGCGGAACGCCGCAGGTACGGCCGCACGTCCGGAACGGATCCCGTCACGATGACGCCTGGAAGCTTCCCTAGTCGCTGCACGGCCGGGGACGGGTCCGCGCCCACGATCAGGAGTTTGAGGCTCGGCCGCCGCGCTCTCAGAAGCGGCAGCGTACTCGCACAGAAGTCGAACATGCACTCCTGGTTCGGGTAGTAATCCATGCGGCCGACGAACGCGATCGTATCGGGGTCGTAGGCCTCGTCCGACGGTGCGAAATATTCACTGTCGACACCGTTCGGAAACCAGTCCGATGGAACACTCGTCCCGTAGCTCTCGAGCGTCTCCCACTCGGCGCGCGTCGTCGCGGTGCAAAGGTCAAAGCAGGAGGCGAGCCGCTTCTCCTCGCGCTGGAGCTTCAATCCTTCGAGCCTGTAACCAAGCGAAAGCGGGAACGGCTTGAACCGCGCGTAGTCGAGCCACTTCTGCGAGTCCATGTCGCCGAAGTCGAGGATCTTGGGAATGCCCCGCACGCCTTCGACGTACTGGGCGACCGATGAGCAGTGAACAAAGATGAGGTCGAACGTCCGCTCCGCCACCATCTCGCGCACGCTGCGTTCGACCTGCGGCGAGTAGAAGAATCCCATCGACGAAGGCGTCGGCGTGGGCAGCCTGCCGATCATTCGCAATGCCTGGACGGGGTTGCGCACGCGCCCCATTTCGTAGTGCGCAGCAGTACTGCGCCAACCCCTCCCCCTCCTTCGCCTCCTGCTCCGACCGCACGAGCGAGGCGACGTAGACGTCATGGCTCGCGGACAGGTGCCTGATCATGTTGAACGGGCGGATCTTGCCGCCCCGCTTCGGCGGATACGGAAAGCGATGGCAGATGTAGAGCACCTTCACGGCGTCACCGCCTTCAGTTCGTCCGCCACGTCGGCCGGGGCGCGCTGGTCGAGATAGATGCGTGCCCAGATTTCGAGATTGAGCAAAGCCAGCAGCTGATCGGTGCCGTCCAGCCTGTTGGCCTCGTGCGCCGCGATGAGGCGCCCGATCTCCGGGTACCGGAAGAGCCCGCGGACCTTGACCGCATCCTCCGACAACAGGTAGCGCACCAACGGCGCAAGGTCGCCCTTGAGCCAGGCGCCCATGGGGGTGCCGAAGCCGCGCTTCTTCCGCGTCAGGATGCCTTCGGGCAGCAGGCCCTTGAGCGAAGCCTTCATCAGGTGCTTCAGACGGCCGCCGCGGATCTTCACGCCTGCCGGCACTCGCGCGGCGAGCTCGACCAGCTCATGGTCCAGCAGAGGCACGCGGCACTCGAGCGACACCGCCATGCTCATCTTGTCGGTGAGCAGCAGAAGATCGTCGGGGAGCTGCGTGTCCGCATCCACGCTGAGCATCCGGTTCAGGTCATCGGCACTCGTCGCCGCGTGGAAGGCGTCGGTCAGTGCATCCCTCTCGGTGGCGCACCGCTCACGCAGCAGCTGCGCCGCGACGTCGGCGGAGAAGACCTGCACGTAGGACCGATATCGCTCCTCGAACGGCAAGCCCGCCGTCGAGAGAAAGCCCTTCGCGAGACGCATCGCGTTGAGCAGCGGCGAGTGGCGGTCGCTCGGCAGTTTCTCGCCGAGCGCGAGCGCCGCACGCCGCAGCCCCGCCGGCAGCCGCCCGAAATACGCCTGGTAATGGTTGCCGAGATACCTGCGGTAGCCGCCGAAGAGCTCGTCCCCGCCCACGCCGGAAAGAATCACGGTGACATCGCGACGCGCGAATTCCGACACCAGATAGGTGGTGATGAACGCGGTGTCGGCGATCGGCTCGTCCATGTGCCAGAGAAGTCGAGGCAGCAGGGAGACGACATCGGGGCGAACGAGAATCTCGTGATGATCCGTTCGGAATCGCTGCGCGACCTGACGCGCATAGGGCAGCTCGTTGTAGTAGGCCTCCGCGTCGCCACCCCCGAACCCGATCGCGTAGGTCTTGACCGGCCGATCGCTGTGCGCCGACATGAACGCAACGACGGCGCTCGAATCGACACCCCCGGAAAGGAAGGCGCCGATCGGCACGTCGCTCACCATTTGCATCCGCACCGATTCCTCGAGCCGCGCACGCAAGCGCGCGACCCACTCATCCTCGGAAAGCGCGCGATCGACGTCCCCGGGCACGCGCCAGTAGCGCCGCTCCTCGACGCGGCCGCCTTCGGCGACCAGCAGCGTCGCCGGCGGAAGCTTGCGGATGCCGCGGAAGATCGACTGCGGCGCCGGCACATAGCCCAGGGCGAGGTACGAGGACAGCGCGGCCGGGTCGAGCTCCGCCTTGACACCGGGCACCGCGAGAATCGCCTTGGCCTCGCTGGCGAACAACAGCCGCTTTCCGTCGCTGCACAGGTAGATCGGCTTGATGCCCAGCCGATCGCGACCAATGAGCAATCGGCGGCGGCGCGCATCCCACAGTGCGAATGCGTACATGCCGTTCAGATGCTGCACGCAATCGTCGCCGTGTTCCTCGTAGAGGTGAAGAATCGTCTCGCAGTCCGAGCCCGTCTTGAACCGATGTCCCTGCGCGGCCAATTCGCGCCGCAACGCCTGGTAATTGTAGATTTCGCCGTTTGCGACCAGCCACAGCGTGCCATCCTCGTTCGAGAGCGGCTGGTGCCCGCCTGCGAGGTCGATGATCGACAGCCGCCGCATTCCGAATGCCAGCGGGCCATCAGCGTGGGCACCCTCGTCGTCCGGGCCACGATGGATCGTGACCCGCCCCATCGCCTGCAGCGCCTCCGCGGCCGCAGGGGATCCGTCGAGCTGCAAGATTCCATGGATGCCGCACACGGCGCTGTCATTCCCCGCGGGTCGAGAGCGCGTGGTCGGTTGCGGACGCCGGACACAGCGCGGCGTACACATCCGCATAGCGCGCGACGCTGTGGGCCCACGTGCGCTCGGTTTCGACGAACCGCCGGGCCTGCTCTTGAATTCGGGGCCACTCTCCGGTCCGTTCGAGAACC
This sequence comes from uncultured beta proteobacterium, assembly GCA_963830485.1. GTDB lineage: Bacteria > Pseudomonadota > Gammaproteobacteria > Burkholderiales > Casimicrobiaceae > CAIWHR01. The sequence goes on along the minus strand of CAWHNE010000009.1, from coordinate 99,564 downwards.
GATTCGATCGTTTGCGCCAGCGCGTCTGCGTCGCCCGCCGGGAACAGGAAACCGGTCTCGCCATCCCGGACGAGTTCGCGATGACCGCCCACGTCGGAAGCCACGAACATGCGCCCCTGGGCCATCGCTTCGAGCGGCTTCAGCGGCGTGACGATCTCTGTGAGCCGCATGCGGCGCCGCGGATAGGCAAGGACGTCGATGAGCTGATAATAGCGCTGCACGTCGGCATGCGGAACGCGCCCCGCGAATATCACCCGATCGGAAAGTCCGCGCTCACGCGCGAGCGCCCCCAGTGCCTGTTCCTGGGGGCCGCCGCCGACGAGCAGCACGCGGAGATCCGGCCGACGCGGGGCCAGCAGGGCGACGGCCTCGATGAGAAGATCGAGCCCTTCGTACGCGTAGAAGGAGCCGGCGAAGCCGACCACGGTCTTGCCCTCGAGTCCGAGCTTGTTCCGAAGTGCCGGGTCGCTCTCTGCACCGAAGCGGAACTCACTCGTGTCCACCGCATTCGGGATGACGGTGATGCGGTCGCGGGCAATCCCGCGCGCAGCGATCTCGTTGCGCAGGCCCTCGCAGATGGTCGTGACGTGGTCCGCGTGGCGCAGCGCGAACGTTTCGAGTGCACGGGATGCGCGGTACCGAACGCTGCGCGCCGTCGTCGTGCCGTGATCAGTCGCCGCATCTTCCCAAAGCGCGCGAACCTCGTACACCACGGGAATCCGGCGGCTGCGTCCGACCCACAACGCCGGCAGCGCATTCAATACAGGCGAATGCGCGTGCAGGATGTCCGGGCGAAACGTTTCCGACAATTCGGCGATTCGGCGCTCAGTGGCAGCCATCTCCTGGACGTAGATCGCGCCCGGCACACGGGACAGCGGGTTTCGCCGCATGGGCGTGCGATGAAAGCGCCAACCATCGACTTCCTCCACGTCCGCCGCGATCGTCCCGTGCCGCGGCGTCGTGAGCTGAAGTGTTTCCCAGCCGAGCGCGCGCTGTTCGCGCAGGATGGCGATCGTCCGGAACGAATAGCCGCTGTGCAACGGAAGCGAGTGATCGAGGATGTGAAGGATGCGCAAGGCCACGATTCACGCGGCCTTGTAGAGGAGTCCGGCGCCGGCGTTCCGCTCCATGACATTGCGGAGAAATGCATCGAACATGAGCAGCGACCAGAGCGACGAGCTGTAGTCGCGAAGTCCGGATTCATGCTGGTCGACCAGGTGGCGGAGGTAATTCCGGTCGAAGAATCCGGTGCCCACCAGCCGCTCGCCCAGCAGTGCCTCGCGCACGCGCTCGCGCAGCGGGCCACGAAACCATCGCTCGAGCGGCACGGCGAAGCCCATCTTGGGCCGATAGAGGACCTCGCGCGGCAGGCTCGACTCCATCGCCTTCTTGAGCAGCCACTTCCCTTCCTGTCCGTGCACCTTCATCGACGATGGCAAGGTCGCCAGCCACTCGACGAGCGGGTGGTCCATCAACGGTTCGCGAACCTCCAGCGAGTGCGCCATGCTCGCGCGGTCGACCTTGGTGTTGATGTCGCCGACGAGATACGTCTTGAGATCCAGGTACTGAACCAGCGCAAGCGGGTCTTCGGTTCCGGCCTTGCGCGCATGGCGATGGAAGACCTCGACCGCGTTATAGTCGCCCAACTGCGCCCTGAAAGCGTCGGTGAACAACCGGCGACGCATGCCGTCGCGCAGAATCGAGACGCCGTGGAAGTAGGCTTCGACCGAATCCCGCCCGAGCGCCTCGAACGTCGACTTGGCGCGGAAGATCCGCGGCGCCCAGTCTGCCTTCGGGTACACGTGCCCGAGCAGACCGAACAAGGGGCGTCGCAGGCCGAGCGGAAGTAACGCCCGCATCCGGTCTTCCATGAGGTGAAGCCGGTACCGCCGGTATCCTCCAAAGTTCTCGTCCCCGCCGTCCCCCGAGAGCGCCACGGTCACGTGCCTGCGTGCAAGCTGGCAGACGCGGTAGGTCGGTATCGCCGAACTGTCCGCGTAGGGTTCGTCGTAAGTGCGGGAGAGCTCGTCGATGAGGTCGAAATCCTCGCTTTCGACCCGGTCGACGAAATGGCGCGTCTTGTACCGCTCGGCAACCTGCATTGCATAGCGCGATTCGTCGTAGGCCGGATCCCCAAACGCGATCGAGCATGTATTGACCGGATCGGCAGACACGTTGGCCATTGCTGCCACCACCGCGCTCGAGTCGACGCCTCCCGACAGGAATGCCCCCAGCGGGACCTCCGCGATCATCCGCAGGCGGACGGACTCCTGCAGTCGTGCCGAAAGTTCTGCCGTTGCATCGGCGAGCGTCAGCCGCCGGTCGAGTGTGAAACGAGGATCCCAATACTCGACGGGCTCAGGAACCGGGGCGCCACGGCGCAGAGTCAGTGTGTGCGCGGGCGGCAGCTTCTTCGCCCCTTTGAAAATCGTGCGCGGCTCCGGCACGTAGCCCAGGGCGAAATACTCCTCCACCGCGCAGGGGTCGATTTCCCGTGGCAACCCGCCGTGGGCAAGCAGCGCCTTGAGCTCCGATCCGAACAGGAACGTGCCGTCAGCGAGGAGCGCATAGTGGAGCGGCTTCACGCCGAGACGGTCGCGGGCGAGAAAAAGTGTCGAACGGTTGCGGTCCCAGAGCGCGAACGCAAACATCCCGCGCAGGCGCTTCACGCACGCTTCCCCCCAGGCCTCCCACGCGTGAACGATGACCTCGGTGTCGCTGCGGGTGCGAAAGGTGTGACCGAGCGCTGTCAGCTCCGGAATCAACGACTGGTAGTTGTAGATTTCGCCGTTGTAGATGATGACGACACTGCCGTCCTCGTTGAACAGCGGCTGCTGGCCCGTCGACAGATCGATGATCGATAGGCGCCGGTGTCCGAACCCGAGACCGGACTCGACGTGCAATCCGCATTCGTCCGGGCCGCGATGATGCTGCGCCTCGTTCATGCGGGACACGAGCTCGCGGCTGACCTCCCGACGGCCGCGTGTGTCAAAGACTCCGACGATGCCGCACATCGCGCGTGACCCTCTTGTCAGCCATTCGTTCGCCGGCCGGGTGCGGCCGCATGCGTCTCGGACGCAGCGGATTTCCGGTTCCGCAGAAGCTCGCTGTACAGGCGATGGTACCGCTCGACCATGCGGTCAAGACTGAACCTTCGTTCCACGAGTTGACGCCCCGATCGGCCATGTCGCCTGGCCGTTGACGGATCGTCGAAGTACGCGACCATCGCGCGCGCAAGGGCTTCGCTGTCGGCCGCCGGCACCAGTCGACCGGTCATACCGTCCTCGACTAGCTCGCCATTCGCCCCGACCCGCGTGGCAACGACGGGCAGCGCCGAGGCCATGGCCTCGAGTATCGTGTTCGAAACGCCTTCGGCCAGCGAGGGCAGAACGAAGCAGTCGATGCCTCGAAGCAGATCGGGTATGTCCGCGCGTTCGCCTGGGAGCCACGCCAGGTCACGCACGCCCGCCTCTTCCAGGATCCGCTCCACCTGAGGTCTCAGCGCGCCGTCCCCGACCAGGACGAGTCGCATCCGCTCCCGCGCCTCCGGGTGCAGATGAATGGCGCGAACGAACGCTCGAGCGAGGTTGCTCTGGTCCTTGACCGCCTCCATCCGTCCGACCGTGCCCACTATCCAGCAATCGGATCCCTTGAAGGGGCAACCTTCGATCGGCGATTTTGCCCTAGGCGGTGAGCGGAAGCGCGTCGTGTCCACGCCGTTGTAGATCTGCTCGATCCGATTCGCTGCGATCCCGACGCGATCGTGCAAATAGTGCTCGAGGTCCGGCGACAACGCGACGTATCGCGTCACGAAGGGGCTGAAGGCGCGGCGCACCCATCGATGCCGGGCGCTCGAGCCGTCCAGATCCCCGACGTCGCGCCCGTGTTCGCCGTGAACGCGCGCGGGAACTCCGGCCGCCCACGCGGGAACGGCTGCTTCCAGTGCGGCAAGGTTGCGCGTGTGGACGATCGCAGGACGCACCTTGCGGAACAGCCGGAATAGCGTCGGATAGAAAGAAATTGCGTGGCCGGGACCCTTGCGCAAGGCGGTGTAGTGCACGTCCTCGCGCACGACCCTTGCCGAAAACGCCGGATCGATCTCGGTCAGCGACAGCACCGCATGCCGCCAGGACTGCGACGGCAAGCGGTTGATGAGATTCACCACACCGTTCTCGAGTCCGCCGACGCCGAATCGGTAGACAACGTGCACGATGAGCGGTGCGGGCACGGGGCTCACCTTCACCGCGAGCGAAACGCCGCGAGGGACCGCTCGATCGACGGCGACATGGCGGACGCGAACGCTCGCAGCGTCTCTCGTGGCGCGTCGCCTGCGGCGAAGATGGGCGTGTACATCACGATCAGCGCCGCGTCGTCGCCGTGACCGGAAAGCTTGGACCAGGCCAGCAGTGCTTTCGCGACATACTGGCTCGACGTCGTGCGACCGTCCACCCAGTACAGACGAAACACCTCGAGCCGAACCCGACTCCCCAGGATTTCTGCCCGATCGACCGGCACACGTCGGCCCATCCACTCGACGCTGTCCGAGCCCTCTGCCATCAGCTTCCACTGCCACTCGATCGGCGGCACGAGGAGATTGCCGGACGTCACCAGCTCCCGTCCCTTCGTCTGATTCCGATAGTACGCGACGTAGAGGCCGACCGCCTGACCATCCTTGCCAAACGCCTGCTGTGTCTCCGCGGCAAAGCCGCTGTAGTGCGGCTTCCAGTCCGCGAACGCGTTGCCGGATGACGCCCAACCATTGTCGTCCGCAATGACGGCAACGGCCGGCACCGCAGCGCGGTCCTCTCGATCGATCGAGGCCTGGATGGGCACCCAGAGACCGGCAGCGAGCGCTGCCGCGAGCGCCGCCGCGAATAGCGTTCGACCCGGCGCCGGCGAGCTCGCGAGTGCGGACGAAAACGGCGCAACAGGTCCGGTTGGCGCCGGCGACGCCTTCTCTTGCCAGAACGATCCCACCCAGAACAGCAACAGCATCACGACGCCGAAGAAGACCCAGCCATAGATCAGGTGATCCACGCCGACCGCGAATCTGTTGTTGGAAAGATGGCCGATCATCACGATCATGTAGGCGCGCAACCAGTTGGCCACGACCGGAACGACGATAGACGCCGCGACGAACAATACACGGCGTCGCGTGCTCGTATACGCCATGGCGGCGTAGATCGTTCCCACCATGAGCGATGCGATGACGTACCGGATTCCGCTGCACGCCTCGACGACCGACCAGCGGCCCGAGGGAATCGTGAAATGATTCGCTTCCCGGTACACGGGCACGCCCGACCAGCGCAATGCGTTGATGGTGAAATCCGCGGTCCAGTCCATGAGCGTCGGCACCAGGATTTCGCCGGCCGGGATGGCAAACAACAGGAAGGCCAGCGGAAAGACCAGCGCCCGCGCGACGCTGGTGCCGAGGACCGTGACGATCGCGGCCTGAATCATGAAGGCGAGCGCGAACTGCTTGAGGCCGAGCACTTCGGCGGTGGACATGACGAGCCACATGGCCCCGGCAAGAAGCACCAGCGCGAGGCCGGGCCACCACGGCTTCGCCGCAAGCTGCGCGAGCGCTTCGCGGCGTTGCCACGTCAGCCACAGGCAGATCGGCACGACGACAAAGCCGTGGGCGAACGTTTCGGAACGCCACCAGATCGCGACGACCGAGGCAGCCGTCTGCCAATACGCGAGCAAGATGGCGAGCACGCAAAGACTCGTCGCCAGCACGGGCGCGTACCGCCAGGCCGGCCGCGCTTGAAGCCCCGGGACGACGGTTTCGGCGCCGCTTTTCGTCAAAGCATCCATCGGGAACGCCCCATGCTTACCCCAGATTCCGCACGATCATCGGGCCGACAACGTTCGCCACCGGACGCGGCAATTTCCGCCACAGCGCGATGAGAATCCGATATTTTGGATTGAGCGGATTGTTCTGCGGGATGGTGGCACGCTTGACGAGCTGATATTCGTACGCAAGCGGAACCGGCTCGAAGCCCCAGTTCTTCTTGAAATCGTACGAACCGGTGCCGATCTTGCTTCGCCCGTAGTCGAACACGCGGAGACCGCGCTCGCACGCGCGGCGCATCAGCTTCCCAGTACTTGAAATCGTTGGCGGCCAGCTCGCGTGCGTCGATCGTGTCGCCCGCGTAATACGGAAGCACCTCGTCGCGGAAGCGGAAGCTCATGACGCCGCTCACCGGCCGGCCGTCGCCGGTCGTGACGATCAGCACCTCGCAGTCGTCGCCGAAGACCTCGCGCAGCCGCGCGAAGTACGCCTTGCGCGAACGGCGGCGTGCCGTGGCGATGCACGTTGTCCGCGTACAGCGCGAAGAAGCGGTCGACCGACGAATCGATCTCGGCGCGCAGCCCGTTGCGGATTCCCTTGCGGATCATCGCGCGCTGCTTGCGCGGCACGGCCTGCAGATTCGCTTCGGCGTCGGGCGCAAGCGCGCCGGCGAAACGTCACGTACAGATCCTGCCGCGGCCAGCCGGGGCATTTCGCCGCGCGATTGCGAAGCTCGAGGTGCTCGACGCCGAGCGTTCGCGCGAGCTCGACCGCGGCGTCGACGAGCGCCCGCTCGGCGTCCGCGTCGCTCGCGGCCGGTCCGCCGTAGACGCAGAACGGCAGCGACACGAGCGCGTGGCCGAAGAGGCGGCTCTTCACCTCCGCGAGCGGGAGAACGCCGGCGATCTCGCCGCCGCGCTCGGCCAGCCGATAGTGCGTCCGATGGCGGAAGTCGTCCTCGAGGATGCCGCGCCAGCCGATGCGGTGGAAGAACGTCGCCTCCGGGCAGCGCCCGACGAATGCGTCCCACCGCTCGGCGTCACCCGGCGCGAAGTCGCGAACGACGAGGGGTGCGGCAGCGCGCCCGAGGCGAGGCACCGCTTCCGTCGCGACCCCCATCATTCGCCGCCATTCAGGAAGATCCGGTCGACGCGGTCCCACCGGAAATCGGCGACGAGCCGCCGCAGGCGCGACTCCATCTGTCCGAGGTTGAGATAGTGGCGAAACCGCGCCTTGGCGCCGGGGCCCTCCACGCGCGGCTGCTCGGGATCGAGCTCCCACGGATGGAAGTAGAACATCGCGGGTCGGCCCTCGGCGCCGTTGATGCGGCGCAGCGACCAGCGCGAGATCCGGTACGGCAGCAACCGGAAGTAGCCGCCGCCGCCCGCGGGCCACGTCGACCGCAGGACGCGCACCGTGGCGATCGGCACCTCGAGCAGCCCGGTGTGGACTTCGTGCGCGAAGCGCTCACCGCCCGGGGCGCCGTAATGATCGTGCCGGATCGGATAGAGGCTCGAGCTGTAGCGATAGCCCGCGTCCGCGATGCACTCGAAGGCCCAGCGGTTGCGCGGCCCGATCGAGAAGCTGGGCGCGCGATACCCGCGAACCGGGGCGCCCGCGATGTCCTCGAGCACCGCCTTCGCGAGGCGGATGTCGGCCAGGAACTCGCCGTAGCCTTGATCGGTCGCGCGACGATGCTCGTAGCCGTGGCTCGCGAGCTCGTGCCCGGCCTCGACGATGCGGCGGATCATCTCCGGGTAGCGCTCGGCGATCCAGCCCAACGTGAAGAACGTCGCGCACACCTCCGCGTCCGCGAGCAACTCCAGGACGCGGTCGATGTTCCGCTCGACGCGGCACGGCATCGCGTCCCACGATGTCCGCGGCACGTGCTGCGCGAACGCCGAGACCTGGAAGTAGTCCTCGACGTCGATGGTGAGCGCGTTGATGATCGTGCCGTCGGACGCATCGCGGGGATTCATCGGCAGCTCGCCTAGCCGCGCGGTGCCCGTGCCGCACCGGGGCGAGGCGCCCAGCCAGGTCGCGAGCTCGTCGGCGATCCGCTCCGCCGCGCGCCCGTCCCAGAGCTCGGGCCTGCGCCCGCGCTTGCCGCCGGAACGCAGGATCTCGTCGACGCATGCGAGCGCGCGCGCGCGATCGCGACCGACGAGCGTGTTCGTGCCCTGCTCGACCGTGATCGGACGCTCGGTGTTCTCGCGCATCGTGAGGCAGGGCACGGCGAGCGCCGTCGTCTCCTCCTGGATGCCGCCGGAGTCGGTCAGCACGAGCGTCGCATCGCGCGAGGAGTCCCAGCATCTCGAGGTAGCCCTGCGGCGGCAGGAGCGCGATGCGCGCGTCGGCGAGCGAGCGGCGCGAGCCCGAACCGGTCGATGTTGGCGCGGGCGCGCGGATGCACGGGCCACACGAGCGGCAGCCGCCGCGCGACGTCGCGCAGGAGCGACAAGCGACTCGCGCAGCGCCGTCGCGGTCGTCGACGTTGGACGGGCGATGCAGCGTCACGGCGCCGAAGCGGCCGTCGCCGCCCAGGAAGTCGGCGGCGAACGCCGGCGCGGGCCAGCGTGTCGGCCGGCGCGATCGCGCGCGGCAGGTGACGGGAGAGCGAGTCGATCATCACGTTGCCGACGAATCGCACGCGCTCCGGCGCGATGCCCTCGCGCGCGAGGTTGTCCGCCGCCGCGCGCTCCGTCGTGAACAGGAGATCGGCGATCTGGTCGGTCAGCACGCGGTTGATTTCCTCCGGCATGTCGCGGTCGAAGCTGCGCAAACCCGCCTCGACGTGGACGACGGGCGTGCGCTTCTTCGCGGCGACGAGGCTGCAGGCGAGCGTCGAGTTCACGTCGCCGACGACGATCACGCAGGCGGGCGCGAGATCGTCGAGCACCGGCTCGAAGCGGCGCATGATCTCCGCCGTCTGCACGGCATGCGAACCCGAGCCGACCTCGAGATTGAGATCCGGCGCCGGCAGCTCCAGGTCCGCGAACAGGCGCTCGTTCATCGCGACGTCGTAATGCTGCCCGGTGTGGATCAGCACGACGCGACGGCAGCTCGGCGCGGGCCGCGAACGCGCGCACGAGCGGCGCGACCTTCATGTAGTTGGGCCGGGCCCCGACGATGCAGGCGATGGGACCTCGGGCCGGCGCTCATCAGCGTCCCTTCGGCGAGCCCGGCTTCGACACCTTTTCCGGGTGCAGCAGCGCGTGCAGGAGGTCGACGGCGGCAGCGACCGTCGCTTCGAGGCGATCGATCCGTTCCTCGATCTGGTGGAAGTGCCGGTGCCACACGGAAGGGTCGACCCGCGTCCGCGCGGCACTCTCGGCGAGCGCGCTCGCATCCCCCTGCACCACGGCCATCGGCGTCGAGCGCGGCGTCCGCGCCCAACTCCTCGCGGATCTCGTGCGCGATCGTCTGCACGTCGCTCGTGTCGACCGCGTGCTTCTCGCGCGAGATACGTCGCGAGCAGCACGCGGTTGCAGAGCGTGTTGATCCGCCGCGGAATCCCGCCGGTGAGCTCGTGGATCAGGTCGAAGCAGCCCGGCTCGAACGTCGGATCGCTGTTCCAGCCGACGTGCTTCAGCCGGTGCTCGATGTACGCCTGCGTCTCCGGCCGGTCGAGCGGGCCCAGGTGATACGACGCGATCACGCGCTGGCGCAGCTGCTGCATCTGCGGACTCTGCATCATCGCGCGCAGCTCCGGCTGGCCGACGAGGAAGCTCTGCAGCAGCGCCTGGTCGCCGAACTGGAAATTCGACAGCATGCGCAGCTCCTCGATCGCGCGCGGCGGCAGGTTCTGCGCCTCGTCGACGATCAGCAGCGCGCGCTTCTTGTCGATGGCGAGCTGGCACAGGAACGCCTCCAGCGACGCGAGCAGGATCGCCTTGTCGACCGCCTTCACCGGCAGCCCGAACGCCGTCGCCACGGCGCGCAGCAGGTCGTCCGCGTCGAGCTGCGTGCTCACGAGCTGGACAGCGACGACCTTGGCGGGATCGAGCTGCTCCAGAAGGCTCCGCACGATCGTCGTCTTGCCGGCGCCGATCTCGCCGGTGATGACGATGAAGCCCTCGCTCTGGTAGAGCCCGTACTCGAGGTACGCGAACGCGCGCTTGTGGCCCGCGGCTGCCGTAGTAGAACGACGGATCGGGGTTGAGCTGGAAGGGCTTGCCGGTGAGCCGGTAGAAGGTTTCGTACATCGCGACGCTCACTTGAACGTGTAGGTGATTCCGGCGATGCCGGCGACTTCCTCGTAGTCGCCCGTTCTGGCTTCGGTGCCGGGCACCTGGTAGCCGCGCGACTTCTGATAGCGCGCGCCGGCGTAGACCGAAGTGTAAGGCGACAGCGGCGCCGACACCGTGAGCTGCGCCGCACCCCTGGTCGGTCTTCGGCTTCACCGAAACCGCGAGGTCGGGAATCGGCTGGTTCGCGATGGTCTGGAGCAACGTCAGCGACGCATCGAGCGAGACGAGCGGCGTCAGCTTGTGCGACCATGTCAGCGCTCCGCCCGATTGCGTATTGTTGTTGTAGGCGAACAGGAACGGGGGCAACGGATTGCCGGAACCGGCGATCGGCACCTGGTGCAGCCAGAACACGTTCAGGAAGATGCTGTTGCGCGCGCCGAGCAGCCCGAAGGTGCCGGTGGCGATCTCCTGCAGGCTGATCTGCTGCGTGTAGATCGGCAGCGCGCTCGACAGCGCGTCGGGCAGCCCGCGGTCCGAGATGAATTGCTCGCACGAACGCGAGGCGCGCGGCGGGATCCGGAATGCGCGAGGCGAACATGAAGAACAGGAGCGCCGCGACGTTGCCGGTGGGCGGCAGCGTGAGCAGCTGCTGGGGATAGCTCGTGACGTTGCGCGACACCGAGATGCTGGCCGCCGACAGCGGAGTGCGGTTGTCGAAGGTGAACAGGTACGACGAGCCGAAGTAGCGGTGCTCGTAGTTGCCGACGACGTTCATCCGCTCGGTCGGCGTCCACTGGAAGCCGCCCCCGTAGATCGGCCCCTTGTACGTGACGAACGGAAACCGGTTGTTCTCGTAGCCGCCGGCGGCGTTGAAACGCAACTGGGGATCCGCCTGCCAGATGAGCTTCGCCCGCGCGAGCTCCGAGATCTGCGGCCGCTGCTCGTTGAACTTGACCTCGTTCCAGTTCCCCTCGACCGCCCAGCCGAACCTCCGGACGGGGCCCTCGACCGAGCCGCTCCACACGTCGTAGAAGGCGTTCTCGGTCGAGATCGGCGCACCGCTCAGCGTCGTCCAGGTATTGTCGTTGCGCAGCTGGTACTTGATCTCGCCGGGCGCGGTGCCCTGGATGTAGGGGCTGACCCGGTACGACGTCGCCGTATACCGGTTGTCGGTGGCGCTGGCGATCGAGACCGGCTGCGGGCCGAACGGGTTCAGGAACTGTTGGGAGGCGTTGATGGCCGCCTCGACCTGAAAGAACTTCTCGTAGAGCTCGAGGTTCCCGACGAGATTCGCCGACGGGTAGATGTAGTTGTTTTCCGCGCCCGTTTTCGCGTACAGCGCGATCGGCGCCGCGACGAAACCGTGCAGCGACGTGTGCGTGCCCTCTCCGTCGATCCTCAGGTGCGGCGTGATCACGGTCACGAGATCGCCCCGCGCAAAGTCCGGCGCCGTCAGGTTGACGTTGTTCGTGATCGTCTCGTCGAGCCCGATCGACGGCACGAAACGCCAGGGCTCCGCCACCGCGGGCGATCGCGGCCGACTGCAGGGCGGCCGCGACGCAGGCGATCGGCCGCCGGCCTCCCCAGCCGCACGCGCCGACGGCGGCCGCCGGCGGAGTCCGTTCGGCTACGGCGTCTTCCGCATCCCGGTACAGGCCGTAGTAGCTGCCGACCTCGCTCGTGGTCGACCTTGTTCAGCATCATCAGCACGATTTCGCAGTTCTCGATCGTGGCGAGCGCCTGGTCGACGGCGTGCTGCGAGGTCGCGTTGGCCGCGACGACGACGATGATCTGTCCCATGTGCGTCGCGAGGACGCGCGCTTCCGTGGTCGCGAGCAGCGGCGGCGAATCGAAGATGATGATGCGGTCCCGATACCGCGTGGCGAGCTCGCGCAACAGGCTCGCCATCTGCTCGCTCGCGAGGAGCTCGGTCGCGCGGCGGTGACGCGAGCCGGCCGGGAGGACGGTGAGCTTGTCGATGTTCGTCTTGACCAGCGCATCGGCGACGTCGACGTCGTCGCTGCGTCAGGAGGTCGAGCAGGCCGGGCGACGGACGGCACGCCCAGCAGGTCCGGCAGCGCCGGGTGCGCGACGTCGCCGTCGACCAGCAGCACCGTGCTGTCGAGCTCCATCGCCACGCTGATCGCGAGATTGATTGCGGTGAACGTCTTGCCCTCGCCCGGGAGCGCGCTCGTCACCATGACGAGATTCGTCGGGCGCGACCGCGGCGCCGGCCGCGGCCGCGCGCGTTGCGGATGATCGGCCGCTTGATCACGCGGAATTCGTCGGCGATCTGCGCCGTCGGCGCGTCGGGCGTGACGAAGCCCGAGCTCCCGGAGGCGATCGAGATCGATGTCGACGCGCCGCCCGACCGCTCGGCGCGAACGGCGCGCCGTCGCCGGGTCGGCCGCCGAGCACCGGCGGCAGCGCTGCCCGATCCGGTGCGACGCCGGCGGCGACGCTCGAGCTTGCGCGGCGATGGCGTCCGCGACCAGGCCTCCGGCGTGGGCACGCATCGCCGTCGGCCGTTCGGCGCCCGGCCTCGGTGGCCGCCGGCGGCCGAACCTTCCGGCAGCTGCGCGCCCGCCCGCCGCAATTCCTCGAGTCGCCGGGCGGCCTGTTCGATCAGGCTCATCGTGCGGTCCTCACGCCACGCGGACCGATGAGAAAGGCGAACGCCAGGACCGCCGCGAACGACGCGATCAGCCCGCTCACGCCGCCTGCGAACAGCCATGTCCTGCGCCGGCGCAGGCGATCGATCCGCGGTCGTTGGGCAGCATCGACACCATGCCCAGGATCGGACGCTTCGTCGTCTCGCGCAGCGAGCGTGCGTCGTGGAACGTCGGCATGACCTCGTTCGCGACGAAGCTCGCCGCCACGCCGACGAGCAGCGTGATCAGGAAGGCGACCGCGAGCAGCATCAGCCGCGTCGGCGGCACCGCCTGCGGCGACACGCGCGGCGGATCGATGACGCGGAACTGCGTGCCGCCGGTGTCCTGCACGTCGACCCCCATCGTCGCCGCCTCGCGCCGGGCGAGCAGGTCGCCGTAGGTCTTCTTCTGCACGTCGTAGTCGCGATTGAGCTGCGCGAACTCGGCCTCGACCTGCGGCACGAGGCGCGCCGTCGACTTGAGCTGGCGCGTACTGCGCCTCTAGCGAGCCGAGCCTCGCGCGGAGCGACGCGACGTTCGCCTCCGCGTCGGAGAGCGATACGCGCATCTGCTGGAACACGGGATTGCGCTCGGTGCGGGTTCCGGCGGCGGGCCCGACGCGGAAGCGGCCTTCTGCAGCGCCTCGACCTCCTGCTTCCTCTGCGCCTCGAGCTCCTCGATCACGCGCCGCGTGCCGACGACATCCGGGTGCTGGTCGGTGTATGTCCGCAAGAGCTCGTCGAGCTTGGTCTTCTGCGCGGCGATGCGCGCATCGATCTCGGGGACCGCGACCGGCGCGCTGGCGCCGCGCCGTTCGGGCAGGAACGTCGGCGCCTCGCCGGCGAGATCGCGCTTGTACGCGTCGCGCGATTCCTCGGCCGAACGCAGCTCGAGCCGCGCCGCCTCGATGTCGTCGGAGAGCTTCGCGATCCGGCTGAAGAAATCCTGCCCGCCCTGGCCCGGAACGCCCATGTACTTGAGCTTGAACTCCTTGAGGCGGTTCTCCGCCGCCTGCAGGCTCTCCTCGTAGCGCTTGATCTGCTCGTCGAGGAACTTGACCGCGGCGCGCGTATCCTGCCGCTTGTCGCCCAGGCTCGACTCGACGAAGATGGTGAGCAGCGACTGAGACGACCTTCTTCGCCTTGTCGGGTATCGGCGTCGCGATAGGAGATCACGTAGAGGTTCGTCGACACGTTGCCGGCGAGCTGGAGCGTCTTCATCAGGTTGTCGATCAGCTCCTCGCGCTCGGCGTTGGTCGTGATCGCGGAGATCGAGGTCGGCCATCCGGACCAGCTTCTCGACGTTGGGCCGGCTGATCAGCGTCCGGCTCATCAGCGCGACCTGCTGGTCGAGATTCGGCTGGATCGCGAGCCCCGCCATCACCGGCCGCAGCAGCGACTGCGTGTCGACGTAGACGCGGGCGCTCGCCTCGAACCTCTCCGGAATGCGATACGCGACGACGACGCAGACGATCGCGGCGATCCACGCGGCCGCGAGCCCGATCCAGCGGCGATGCCACATGCCGCGCAGGTGTGCGAGTACCTGCTGAAGCAGTTCATCCATGCGCGAATGCTATCCGTGGACCGGGAAGGTCGGAACGCGTCGAGCGTGTCTAGAACCAGCTCTGCGGAATGATCAGGATGTCGCCGGGCCGCATGTCGACGTTGGCCGTGATGTCGCCGCGCTTGACCAGGTCCTGCAGGCGCACGCTGTACGACTTGCCGCCGTCGGCGACGCGGAAGATGGTCGCCTTGTTGCCGTCGGCGAAGTCGGTGAGCCCGCCGACCGCGATCATCACGTCGAGCAGCGTCATGTTCTGGCGGAAGGCCAGGATCTGCGGCTTGGTCGCCTCGCCGATCACGCGGATCTGCTCGCTCGCCGGCCCGACGAAGGTCGTCACGACGACGGTGACGACGGGATCGCGGATGTACTTGCCCAGCGCCTTCTCGATGTCGCGGGCGAGCGTCGGTCGGCGTCTTGCCCAGCGCCGGCAGGTCGTCGACCAGCGGCGTCGTGATCTTGCCGTCGGGCCGCACCGGCACGGTCATCGACAGTTCCGGATTGCGCCAGACGATGATGTTGACGGTGTCGAGCGGCCCGATCATGTAGTCGTAGTCGGACGACGACGCGTCGCGCGGCGCCGGCGGGTAGGTCGGGCCGGCGCAGGCGGCGACGAGGCAGAGCGCGACAGCCGCGCCAAGCACGCGGGCAACGCGGTTCGCGCGCTGCATCGCCATCGCGGCGAAGTCATTCAGGTTCGCGTTCATCCATTCCTCCTCGTTGCGCGGCGAAGGCGAGTGATGTTAACACCCCGAATGCGGCGGAGCGTCTCGCCGATGCTCATTTCCTACAAGCTTCATGCCGGCGTGTTGGTGAACGAGCGCGATGGTCGCGTTGTACGTTACGTGATGACGTTGATCGGTTCCTGCGTGTCCGCCGAACGTAATGGAAGTCCGGAAGGGCGGCGCGATGCGGCCTACCCTTGGAATTCGGAACACATGTCGACCAAATTGACATTCGCCCGGCCCCCGGCGGGATCGGTCTGTCAGGCAAGATCATTGATTAATAATGAATTACAGTTTTAGGCATGGAAGCTGCTCAATATGTGCGGCGACAGCTTTGTCGACTCCTGAGAAGGTAGAACAACCATGCGGAAGGCACTAGCAGCGACACTGGCAGCATGCACGTTCGGCTTTGCCAGCGGGGGAGCGCTCGCGGTGGAGTGCTTTGACGTCCGAACCATCGGGGCTTGGGAAGACGCAGGCTCATGCACGCAGGGGGACAAGACCTGGACGCTGAATTCCACGGACTTGGCCGATCCCATTACCGTACTATTCTTCAATCCAACCCGCGAACTCGCACGGGGTGTTTATCAGCGGTTTCGACACGACCAATTTGCCCGGAGACTGGGTGATCAACTATACGATCACCGTAACCGATCCGGACTATCTTCATTTCGGCCATGTTCGCGGATTCTGACAATTCGGGCCCTGCGAGTTCGCTAGTCACCAAGGACGTCACCGGCGACGCAACATTCACGCTGACGGTAATCGACGGAGTTCCGGATGCCGGAACTAGGCCTTGACGCCACAACGCTTACGGTCAACGAAACGATCCACGTGGATGGTAACGAGGACCTGGTCTCCGTATCCAATACCTTCCGCCAGTCGGCGCGGGATGGTTCCCGAGCCGGGCACCCTGGTCCTTCTGGGACTTGGCCTCCTCGCGGCAGGTGCAGCACGGCGCAGGCGGAGCTAAGTCCGGGCAAGCTGCGGACTGCTTGTCCAGCAAAAGACCCCGTCCAAGGACGGGGTCTTTTGCATTTGGATGACCAAACGGCAGTCTGTCGATCGAGTTTACGACACGTCCCGCGGCCGATCGGCCTTCCCGGCACTTGAGTGTTGACCCCCTGCCGGCGGAACGAGATGCCCTAATGGATAGGAAATCCAACGACGCGTCATCGCGAGCGGCGTAGCACGTCTTGACTTGCCCGGACCGATGGGAAGCTGAGATGGTCAGGGGTTGCCGGGCGGGGCCACGCTAGCCCCAGGTGCGCATGTTTGGCGAGCGTCAGCGAGCCCGCGTCGCGTGACCGGCGGCCGCCGGCATGCGCCTGTCCGGCGTCGTGCGCGAACGGCGGTCGACGCTCGGCGTTACCAAGTCACGCGTTGATCGAATTCGTACTCCGGTGCGGGCTGCGGGTAGAAGCTGCCCGGCCCGGCTTCGGGCAGATTCCATAGCAGCGGGCCGCGGGCGGGCGCCCGGGGTGGTGCCGTCGGCTCGCCCAGGTGGACGAGGATGTCGTTGCTCGTGGGCGGGTCGGTGACGAAGGCGATGACGCGCATCTCGGCGCCGCAGAGCGGGCACCCGAGTGGAAAGACTTCATCGATGCGGGCGAGCCGCGCCGCCCAGGCGTAGCGGGCAAGTGCGTTGCCTGCCAGAATGGCTGGACCACGTGAAACTGGATGACGGGAATGACTGACAATTGTGGCTGCAATGACGAGCGATGATAGACACGCGCAATCACGTCGCTGAACCTGATCAGACCGACGGCGCGACGGCACGAGATGACAGAAATTCGGATCCCGCCTTCGTTGCCTACTACGAAGAGGAAAGCCTTTCGCCCGGTGCGCTGGCTCGCTTTCGAAGGGTCCGCGACAAAATGTTGCGGCTTGCTGGCGAGCGGGGCACCGCCACTACTACTCTGAAAGTACTGAATGTCGGCTGCGGGGCCGGAACTGAATGTCGAGTTTGGGCCGAACTTGGACACAGCGTGACGGGAATCGATATCAGCGAGCCTCTTATAGAGATCGCGCGCAAGCGGGTCGCAGAGATGGGATTCAAAATCAGCTTCGACGTGGGGTCAGCGATCGCGCTTCCCTACGAATCGAGTGTTTTCGACGTATGCCTGATCCCACAGTTGCTGGAACACGTGCCGGACTGGCAGAAATGTTTGGACGAGGGCGTGCGCGTGTTGCGGCCCGGAGGTCTGATCTATCTCAGTACGACTAACGTCCTGTGCCCGATCCAGGACGAGTTCGAACTTCCCCTTTACAGTTGGTATCCGAGCTTTGTGAAGCGCCGGTGCGAGAAGCTCGCGGTGACGACTCACCGCGAGTGGGTGAGCCATACTGATTACCCGGCGGTCCACTGGTTCACGTTCTGGGAGTTAAGAGATTTCCTGGCCAAGAAGGACATTAAGTGCTTCGATCGATTCGATCTGGCAGAAGTGAATGGCATGTCCGCCACGCGCGGGCTCGCCATCAAGTTGATCAGGCGCGTGCCGCCAATCCGGGTCGCAGCCTATTTCGTCGTCCTTGGGACAATCCTGGTTGGCGCGAAGGGGTTCAGGCTCCCGGATCAAGAATAGCCGTACTCGAGGTCATCGACGCCGCGCTGCACTCGCTGCGTTCCTACTGGTTGTTTCGATCGTCTTGGGGTCGTGCGTCTCGCGCCGACGCTGGGCCCCGGATGAGCTCCCGATTCGTTTCTCGGGACCGGACATTCGGCGGCGGCAGTCGGCGGCCCGCTCAGGCGTCCCACGGAAAGCGTGAAAGGGCGGCGCGGCCAGGCTCGCCCGCGCACCGGCGCCGCTGAATATCGTCCAGCGGCCAAGCAGGCCATAGAGGCTCCGACCATCGGCTAGCCTCGCGCGATCCGCGAATATTGGCCCAAGGCGAAATCCCGGGCCAAGTGGATCCGACCTCGCCGACCCCTCGCAAGAAAAAGGGCCGCATCCGGAAGATGCGGCCCAACGCAAATCACAGGAAATCCCCAACTACCTCGACTACGTCATCGGGCGACCTTGCGAGACGCCCGATGCCACGACTCTGCTACCCGCGGCGCCGCGCCGCGAGCATTGCCACGAGACCCGATGCCGATAAGGCGCCAGCGGCGCCGGCTCGGGAACATCGGAGGACGGCCGGCGACCGATGAAGTCCTGATGCTCGCGGTCGGTGTAGAGAATGATGTCGCCCTTGTCCGTGAACCCGCCAAGGCCGTCCAGCCAGGTCTGCGCGAGGGCGTCCGTCGTGTTGCCGACCCGGTTCGTGTGGAACGTTCCCGAGAACAACGACAGGTCCCCGTCGTACAGGATTTCCCAGATCGCGAGCTGGAACGCCGCGGAGTTCATCGCGCTGGTGGTTGCCATCGCGTAGGCTTCCTGGAACAGCGCGCTCAGCAGTCCTTCGTTCGCGGGAGTGTCGATGGTGTAGCCCGTGTACGCGACGCCGAAGTTGAATGTCTGCCCGAGCTCATAGCACCAGACCTGGATCGGATTGCCGTCCCACGTGCCGACGAACCCGCCGGCCTGCCCGCTGTACGCGGGCGTCGTGATGTCGACGCCTTGGTGATACGCACCGCCCGGTCCGACGAAGTTGGTCAGGATCAGGGTGCTCCCTTGGGCTCCGGTGACCCCGACCAGGGCTGCACACGCGGCGACCCCGGCCAACAGCCGTTTGCTTGCCTTCATAACGATTCCACCCTGAGCGTTGATATTTGTTGTCTTGCCGCGACCCCACGGCCCCGCCCTATCTTTGGGAACCCACGCGGTGTCGGTGCAACATGAGCAATCGGCATGCCTAACGGCGACTAATAATTTTATGTTGCTTTTCATATACTTGAATACTAGTCTTGCCTGCGACGGCTTGTCCGCCACAGCTAGTGTAAAGAAGTCCGACGCCCGCAAAAAAGAAGGGCGACGGCCCGACCGAGCCGTCGCCCTCCCCATTACCGATGGCGCGCGCTACTACTTCGGTGCGTCCTTGGCGGGTGCCGCCACCGGCGCAGCAGCCGGGGCGACTGCGGCCGGCGCAGCGGCAGGCGCTGGGGCAACGACCGCCGGCGGCGTGACTTGGGACGGCGCGGCCGGAGCCTTGCTCATGGTCCACGCGCCGATCAGCGGGACGATCATCAGCGCGACGATGTTGATGATCTTGATCAGCGGGTTCACCGCCGGTCCTGCCGTGTCCTTGTACGGGTCGCCGACCGTGTCGCCGGTCACGGCCGCCTTGTGCGCGTCGGACCCCTTGCCGCCATGGTGACCGTCCTCGATGTACTTCTTCGCGTTGTCCCACGCGCCGCCGCCGGTCGTCATCGAGATCGCGACGAACAGGCCGGTGATGATCGTGCCCATCAGCACGCCACCCAGCGTCTGTGCGCCGGCGGCGGTGCCGCCGACGTACGCGAAGCCCACACCGACGACAATCGGGATCAGCACCGGGAGCAGCGAGGGGATGATCATTTCCTTGATCGCCGCCTTGGTCAGCATGTCCACGGCGACGCCGTACTCGGGCTTCGCCGTGCCTTCCATGATCCCCTTGATCTCCTTGAACTGTCGGCGCACCTCGACGACCACCGCGCCTGCGGCGCGGCCGACCGCTTCCATCGCCATCGCGCCGAACAGATACGGGATCAGGCCGCCGATGAAGAGGCCGATGATCACGTAGTGGTTCGAGAGGTCGAAGCTCACCGACTTGCCGGCGGCATCGAGCGCGTGCGTGTAGTCGGCGAAGAGCACCAGCGCAGCGAGACCCGCCGAGCCGATCGCGTAGCCCTTGGTCACCGCCTTCGTCGTGTTGCCCACGGCGTCGAGCGGATCCGTGATTGCGCGCACCGAATCGGGCAGCTTCGCCATCTCGGCGATGCCGCCGGCGTTGTCGGTGATCGGGCCGTACGCGTCGAGCGCGACGATGATTCCGGCCATCGACAGCATCGCGGTGGCGGCGATCGCGATGCCGTAGAGGCCCGCGAACCAGTACGAGAGCAGGATCGCGACGCAGACCGAGAGCACCGGCAACGCGGTCGCCTTCATCGACACGCCGATGCCGGCGATGATGTTGGTCGCGTGGCCCGTGGTCGAGGCCTGAGCGATGTGGCGCACCGGGCTGAACTCGGTTGCCGTGTAGTACTCGGTGATGACGACCATCGCCGCCGTCAGCGCGAGCCCGACGATGCCGGCACCCCACAGCCGCAGCGTGGTGAGCTTCGGATCAAGCGTGGCCATCTCGCCCATCATCATCTGGGTGATGAACCAGAAGCCAATCGCCGAGAGCACGCCCGCGACGATCAGGCCGCGGTAGAGCGCATTCATGATCTTGCCGCCGTCGCGCGCCTTCACGAAGTAGCAGCCGACGATCGACGCGAGAATCGAGAAGCCCCCCAGCACCAGCGGATAGGTGACCGCAGTCTGCGCCATCGACGGAAGCAATAACGCGCCCAGCAGCATCGTCGCGACGATCGTGACCGCGTACGTCTCGAACAGGTCCGCCGCCATGCCGGCGCAGTCGCCGACGTTGTCCCCCACGTTGTCGGCGATCACCGCGGGATTGCGCGGATCGTCTTCGGGAATCCCCGCCTCGACCTTGCCGACGAGGTCGGCCCCGACGTCCGCGCCCTTCGTGAAGATGCCCCCGCCCAGCCGCGCGAAGATCGAGATCAGCGAACCGCCGAAGGCGAGGCCGACGAGCGGCTCGATGATGTGGTGCAGGCCGCTGCCCATCGGGCTTGGGCTCCACGACGCCGAGCCGGTGAGGAACGCGTAGAACCCTGCGACGCCGAGGAGCCCGAGGCCAACGACGAGCATCCCCGTGATCGCACCGCCACGGAACGCCACCGCGAGCGCCTCGTTGAGGCCGGTGCGCGCCGCCTCCGCCGTGCGCACGTTCGAGCGCACGGACACATTCATTCCGACATACCCGGCGAGGCCGGAGAGCACCGCGCCGACGAGAAAGCCGCCCGCGGTCGCCCCCGGCAGCGCCCACCAGATCAGCACGAACAGCACGGCGCCGACGATGGCGATCGTCGTGTACTGCCGGTTCAGGTACGCCTTGGCACCGGCCTGGACCGCGGCGGCGATCTCGCGCATCCGGTCATTGCCGGTCGGCTTTTTGAGGATCCATCCGATCGACACGAAGCCGTAGACGATCGCGGCCGCCGCGCATACGAGCGCGAAGATGAGGCCGGTGGTGTTGGACATGGTGGCTCTCCCGTTGTGTGGCAAGAAGTCGCGGGAGCGCGCGCAACGGGCCTGTGGCCGGCCCTCGTGCCGGGGCATCGCGCGGGATCGACCCGCGGTGCCCGTTCGTCCCCGCGTCGGGACGGCAACCGGGTGTCCGGACGCCGCCGCAAAACACGCTATTGTGCCAGTTTGCGGGCGAGGAAGTCGAGCCGGTCCTGTCCCCAGAACGGCTCGCCGTCGACGACGTACCACGGCGTGCCGAACACCTGGCGATCGATCGCGTCCTGCGTCGCCGCGTCGTAGCGCGCGGCAATCTCGGGCGCCTCCGCGCGCGCCGCGAGCGCGTCCGCAGGCAGACCCACGCGCAGCGCGCAGGCGGCAAGCGTGGCGGGATCGGCGATGTCGCGCTCCTCGGCCCAGCGGGCGCGCATCACGGCGCCGCTGAAGTCGAGCGCGCGCTTGGGATCGTGTTCGATCGCAGCGAACGTCCAGCGGGCCGCGAGGTCCGGCCCCGACGCCGCGAACTTCGGCTGCGCATTGAGCGGAGTCCCGAGCAGCGCCTGCCACCGCGCGAGCTCGACCAGCCGATACGCCTGCCGCTGCGGCGCCCGCTGCTTCAGCGGCAACCCGCCCGACACAGGGAAGATGCGACCGAGATCGACCGGCTTCTGCTCGATGGCCGCGCCGTGTTGCGCGCAGAGCGCGACGAAGCGGTCGTGGCCGAGGTACGTCCACGGCGAGACGACGGTCATATAGTAGGTCACGATCTTTCCCATCGCAGTCTCCCGTCACGCCGGATTCGGCACGGCCTTCACTAGCCACTGAAACGCGGCGACTTCGCGGGCCGCCTGTTCCGCAGCGACGCCGAGCGACGTCGCGAGCTGGCACACCGCGGCGGACACGGCCGGGTCGTCCCGATCGCGGAAGCGGCGACCGCCGAGCCACGTGATCCTGAATCCGGCGCCCTGGAAGAGCTGCATCACCGTCGCCCGCGTGAACCAGCGCAGGTGCGTGCGATCGAGCAGCCCCTGGTCCTCGTAGTAGAGATTGCCGGTCACGAGACGCGCGACGACGCTCGAATGCTGCATGTTGGGGATGCAGGCGACGACGCAGCCCCCCACGTGCAGCCGTGGGGGCAGCCGTGCCAGGAAGCGCCACGGGTCGATCAGGTGCTCGAGCACGTCGCCCAGCACCCAGCAATCGGCCGGCGAGAGGGCGTCGAAGTCGGCATCGCTCATCCGCTCGACATCCGCCTCCACCACACGGCTGCAATGACGGCGCGCGAGCTCGGCGAACACCGGTTCGAGCTCGATCCCGATGTACTCGCTGTCCGGGTTCGCCGCACGGTACTCCCGGGCCAGTGCGCCGACGCTGCAGCCCGCCTCGACCACACGCGACGCGCGTGGCGGAATCAGCGCCAGCAGGTCGACATTCGCGCCTTCGGTCGCGGGCGTCGGCTGCACTTCAGACGGCGAACTCGCCCGGCAGCTTCTTCGGCACCGCGATGTTCTTCAGCCGAACGTAATGCGGCAGCCCGTCGCGATACGGTGGCGGCGCTTCGCCGCGGATCAGCGGCGCGAGGTAGCGGCGCGCCTTCTCGGTGATGCCGAAGCCGTCGGCCGTGATGAAGTCGCGCGGCAGCATCTTCTCGACGTTGGCGACCTTGGCAAGCGGCGCTTCGGTGATCTTCCACCGGTACGGCTTGTCGGAGACGCGCGTGATCGCGGGCATCACCGCGTTCCTCCCGGCGAGCGCCATCAGGACCGCCGCCCTGCCGACGGCGTAGCTGTGCTCGAGATCGGTCTTCGACGCTAGATGCCGCGCGGCTCGCTGCAGGTAGTCGGCGACGGCCCAGTGGTACTTCTGTTTCAGCTTGTCCTTCACGAGCGAGGCAATCAGCGGGCCGACGCCGCCCAGCTGCGCGTGACCGAAGGCGTCCTTCGTGCCCGCCTCCGCCATGAGCCTGCCCGAGGCGTCCTTGAGTCCCTCCGATACGCCAACGCAGCAGTAGCCGAAGCGCTTGACCTTCGCGTCGACCGCGGCCATGAATTTCGCCTCGTCGAACGCGATCTCGGGAAAGAGGAGCAGCAGCGGAATCGGCGTCTCCGCGTCCTCGGCCATGCCGACCGCCGCGGTGATCCAGCCGGCGTGCCGGCCCATGACCTCGAGCACGAACACGCGGGTCGACGTCTTCGCCATCGACGCGACGTCGAACGCCGCCTCGCGCATCGACGTCGCGACGTATTTCGCGACGGAGCCGAAGCCCGGGCAGTTGTCCGTGATCGGCAGGTCGTTGTCGACGGTCTTCGGCACGTGCACTGCGGTGAGGGGATAGCCCGCCGCCTCGGCCATCTGCGCCACCTTGAGGCACGTGTCGGCCGAGTCGTTGCCGCCGTTGTAGAAGAAGTAGCCGATGTCGTGCGCGCGGAACACGGCGAGCAGTCGCTCGTACTGCGCGCGGCTCTCGTCCAGCCCCTTGAGCTTGTAGCGGCACGAGCCGAAGGCCCCGCCCGGCGTGTGCTTCAGCGCGGCGATCGTCCGCGCCGACTCGCGGCTCGTGTCGATGAGATCCTCGGTCAGGGCGCCGATGATCCCGTTCCGCCCCGCGTAGACCTTGCCGATCTTCGTGCGATGCTTGCGGGCGGTCTCGATCACGCCCGCCGCGGAGGTGTTGATGACGGCGGTCACGCCGCCGGATTGTGCGTAGAAGGCGTTGCGTCGGGTCATGGCGTCGGCTGCTGTTCAGCGCTTCAGCGCGGCGAGGCAGGCGGTGCGGATCGCGTCGACGCTGCCCATCCCGTCGACGCGACGGTAGCGGGGCGCGCGCGAATCGCCGGTCGCCGCCCAGCGCTCGTAGTAGTCGACCAGCGGCTTCGTCTGCGCGTGGTAGACCTCGAGGCGCTTCCTGACCGTTTCCTCGCGATCGTCGTCGCGCTGGATCAGCGCCTCGCCCGTGACGTCGTCCTTGCCGGCGACCTTCGGCGGGTTGTGCTTGACGTGGTACGTGCGACCGGATGCGAGGTGGACGCGCCGCCCGCTCATCCGCTCGACGATCGCGGCGTCGGGCACGTCGATCTCCAGCACGAAATCGAGCGTGACGCCCGCGTCCTTCATCGCGTCGGCCTGCGGAATCGTTCGCGGAAAGCCGTCGAAGAGGTAGCCCTTCGCGCAATCCGGCGCGCCGAGCCGCTCGCGGACGAGCCCGACGATGATGTCGTCCGAGACGAGCGCGCCCGCGTCCATCACCTTCTTCGCGGCGAGCCCGAGCGGCGTGCCCGCCTTGAGCGCGGCGCGCAGCATGTCGCCGGTCGAGATTTGCGGAATGCCGTAGGCCCCGGTGATGAAGGCCGCCTGCGTGCCTTTGCCCGCGCCGGGCGGGCCGAGAAGGATGAGGCGCATGGAATCCCGTGCGGAGAGCTGGCGAGATGCGGGGCGCTGCGAGTCGCGGAGGAGTCTAGCGCCGCGAGGTCGAACCAGCGGCGATTCTGAGGCGGAACCGGGACCGGGTCAATCGCCGTGCGCGCCCGCGGTCAAGGCTCGCCGCGAGCGTAGAGCGCCCGGACGCGCGCAAGGTCTTCTTCGGTATCGACGCCGGGCGCGGGCGTCCCGGCCGTAACCTCAACGACGATCCGGTGGCCGTGCCACAGCGCGCGCAGCTGCTCGAGCGCCTCGAAACGCTCGATCGGCGAGGGCACCAGCGTCGGAAAGCGGCGCAGGAAGCCCGCGCGGTACGCGTAGAGCCCGTAGTGCCGATACAACGGCAGCTGCTGCGGAATCGCGTCGCGGCTGATGGCGAAGGCGTCGCGCGCCCACGGGATCGTCGCCCGGCTGAAGTACAGCGCATAGCCGCGGGCGTCGAGCACCACCTTGACGACGTTCGGATTGAACGCCTCCGCGGGATCGGCGATCGCATGGCACGCGGTCGCGATGGCTGCGTCCGGATGCGCGGCCAGCAGGTCCGCGACCGCGCGGATCAGCGCAGGCGCGAGCAGCGGCTCGTCGCCCTGGACGTTGACGACGATGGCATCGTCGGGCAGGTCGAGCGCGCGCGCCGCCTCGGCGAGGCGGTCGGTGCCGGTCGGATGGTCTGCACGCGTCGCGCAGGCGGCGATGCCATGCGCTTCCACCGCGGCGCGGATCCGCTCGTCGTCCGTCGCGACGACGACGCGCTCGGCCCCCGCCCGCTGCGCGCGGAGCGCGACCCGGACGACCATCGGCTTGCCCGCGATGTCGGCGAGCGGCTTGCCGGGCAGCCGCGTCGACGCGTAGCGAGCGGGAATGAGGACCGTGAACGCCATCGCCATGCGGTTGTGCGTTCAGCGTCCACGGTCGAGCGCAGCAGCGCGCCCGTTCACGTCCGACGCCGGCCGCTCAACTGCGATCTTCGTATTCCGACGGCTCGAGCCGCCGCGCCTCGTCCTCGAGCATCACCGGAATGCCGTCGCGGATCGGATAGGCGAGCCGCGCGGAGCGCGAGACGAGCTCCTGCTTCTGGCGATCCCAGGTGAGCGGTCCCTTCGTCACCGGGCAGACCAGGATTTCAAGGAGCTTCGGATCCATGGAGAACCTCCTCGACGCGCGCCACCAGCGCGG
The DNA here is from genome assembly GCA_963830485.1 of uncultured beta proteobacterium. Lineage (GTDB taxonomy): Bacteria > Pseudomonadota > Gammaproteobacteria > Burkholderiales > Casimicrobiaceae > CAIWHR01. Next base: position 73,878 of record CAWHNE010000009.1, on the reverse strand, counting down.
GATCGATGTGCGCGCGCACCGGCAGGAACCAGCAGCGCTTGTCGGCGAACGCCTCGCATTTTACTGCATCCTTCTCGGTCATCAGCACCGCCCGCGCGCCGGGCAGCGCGAGGTCGTCCGGCACGAAGCGGTGATGATCGGGAAACGCGTGGCCCGTGGCCACGATGCCGAGCGAGCGCAGGTGCGTGAAGAACCGTTCGGGATTGCCGATGCCCGCGACTGCGTGCACGCCCGCCCCCACGAATGCCGAGGCCGGCTGCGACTGCGACCGGTCGGCGACGCGGACGAGCGTGTCGCCCTCGAGCGTCGTCCGCCAGGCGTTGGGCACGATCCAGGGCGCCGGTGCCCCCGCGGTCACCAGCGCGACGACCGCATCGACCTCGTCGAGCCGCGCCGGCGCCTCGCGCAGCGGACCGGCCGGCAGCCGCCAGCCGTTGCCGAGTCCGCGGGCCGCGTCGACGACGACGATCTCGAAATCGCGCGCGAGCCGGTAATGCTGCAATCCGTCGTCGGCGACGATCACGTCGCACCCCGGATGCGCGGCCAGCAGCGTGCGCGCGGTGGCGACGCGGTCGCGGCCGACCGCGACCGGGATTCCGGAGCGCGCGAGGAGCAGCGGCTCGTCGCCGACCGTGTCCGCGCCATCGTCCCGCGCGACGACGCGCGGCGGCCCGCTCGCGTCCGCGCGTCCATGCCCGCGGCTTACGATGCCCGGATGCCATCCTTGTTCGGCGAGTGCGTGCGCGAGTGCGGCCGCAAGTGGCGTCTTGCCACTGCCTCCGACCGTGATGTTGCCGACGACGACGACCGGAACCGGCAGACGTTGGGCGCGCAACGCACCGGCGCGGTAGAGCGCACGACGCGCACTGGCGATGGCGCCGAACGCGACCGCCGCGGGGACGAGCGCGGCCGTGAGCGCGGTCAGCCGCGGCGCGTACCAGGCGTCGACCAGGCGGGAAGCGAGGGACATCGGAGCGGGGGCGCGCCACGACGGAGGCAACGCGGATCCGGCCCCGGAAGCGTCACTTGACCGGCGACTGCGTGGCGAACGTGATGTGGACGAACCCCGCGATGCGCGCCGCTTCCATCACGTGGATCACGGACTGGTGCGTCGCGTTGGCGTCGGCATTGATTACGACCACCGGATCCTTCGCATCGCCGGCGGCACGGCGGAGCAGGTCCGCGAGCGCGGGCACGCTCGAGAACGTGAACGGCGTCTTGTCGACGACGTAGCGGCCCTGCGCATCGATGCCGACGTTGATCTCCTTCGGCCGCTGCTTCAGCTGCTCCGCGTCGGCCTCGGGCAGCGTGATCTGGAGCTCGGCGATCCGCTGATAGGTCGTCGTCACCATGAGGAAGATCAGGATGACGAGCAGCACGTCGATCAGCGGGATGAAGTTGATCTCCGGATCGTCGCGTCCCCGGGTGCTGCGCAGGTTCATCGCCGGCGCCCCGCCGCCGTCACTTGCGCTCGCCGTGCGCGAAGTCGACGAGTTTGATCGCCTGCTGCTCCATGTCGACGTGGAGGCTGTCGATCGTGGCGCGGAAATGCCGGTAGAAGATCATGCTGGGGATCGCGACGATCAGGCCGAACGCCGTGTTGTAGAGCGCGACCGAGATGCCGTGCGCGAGCTGGATCGGGTTCGATCCTGCCGCGGTCTGCGAGCCGAAGATCTCGATCATGCCGACGACGGTGCCGAAGAGGCCGAGCAGCGGCGCCATCGCCGCGATCGTGCCGAGCGTCGTCAGGAAGCGCTCGAGGTCGTGCGTGATGACGCGTCCCGCTTCCTCGATCGCCTCGCGCATCACGGGCCGCGGGCTCCGGATGTTGGCGAGGCCGGCAGCGAGGATGCGGCCGAGCGGTCCCTGCTGCGCAGTCTTTGCGAGGAGCTCCGTCGTGACGCCACCCTGTCGGTACTCCGCAAGCACGCGATCGACGAGCCCCGCCGGGGCGACCACGCTCCGCCGGAGCGACCACAGGCGCTCGAAGATCAGCGCCAACGCGATGACCGAGGCCAGGATCAGCGGCCAGATCGGCCAGCCGGCGGCTTGAATCAGGGACCACACGGTGCGCTCGTCCTCCCGTCGAAAACTGCCGGCAATGTAGCGTGGCCCCGCCCAATCCGCAAGCGACGCGCTCAGCGCTGACGCCACGCGCGGCCGCGCGGTCCGCCTTCGGCCAGCGTCGCCGACACGGCGGCGCCGACGAGGACCACGTACCACGACACGTAGACCCAGAGAAGAAAGAGCGGCACGACGGCCAGCGAGCCGTAGATCGTCCGGTAATTCGACATGGACGTGACGTAGAGGCGGAAGCCGTACTTCGCGATCTCGAACGCGAGCGCGGCGAAGAGACCGCCCCAGAGCGCGGCCCTGAGCGGCACGCGGCGCGCGGGCAGCAGCGCGTAGAGCAGCGCGAATACAGCCGTCGTGAGCGCAATCGCGAGCGGCGTCGCGAGGAGCGTGACCGCCGGCGTCACGAACGGCGCCTGCTCCACGGAGACCTCGAGGAGCCACGTGGTCGCATAGATCGCCGCGCCGATCGCGAGTGGACCCGCGGTGAGCCCGATCGCATAGACGAATCCCCGATGAAGCAGCGACCGCCGTTCGCGCACGCCCCAGATCGCGTTGATTTCCTGGTCGACCGCCGCGACGAGCAGCACGGCGGTGGCGACGACGAAGGCGATGCTGAGCCCCTGGAGGCCGGCGGCCTTCGCAGCGAAGCCGGTGAGGTACTCGCGCACGACGGCACCGCTGCCCGGCAGCATGTGCCGCAGAAGGAAGCGCTCGAGCGCGTCCAGCCATTGCTGGAACAGCGGGTAGCGCGCGACGTAGACGAAAGCGACCGTGAACAGCGGGACAAGATTCAGCACGGTCGCGAAGGACAGCGCGGCTGCCGCCTGCGCGAGACCGACGCCCCGGAGGCGAGCGACGACGCCGCGGACGAGCGCTACGGGCCCCACGGCAGGGAGCCTGTCGGGCTTACTGTCGCGTATGCGACGGAGGCGAGTTGGGCGCAGTTCAAGGCGCGAGCCCGAAGCCATACCGGGCGCATGGCGAGGGCGAGCAACGCAGAAATGCGCCCAGCCCCGTCCCTTCGGGTTGCTGCCAAAAAGCGATGGATGCGAGGCGCGAGGCGAAGCCGATATCGGGAATATCGGCGAGCCGAGCAACGAAGCAGACACGTTTTTTGGCCCTGCAACGCATACGTGAAAGTGAGTCCGACAGGCTCCTACCTTAGAGGTAACGGTGCGCGAGCCACCACGCGACCATCGAGATGAAGCCGGTGCAGGGGATCGTCAGCACCCAGGCCCACACGATCCGGCCGGCCACGCCCCAGCGGACAGCCGAGAGCTTGCGCGTCGCGCCGACACCGATGATCGCGCCCGTGATCGTGTGCGTCGTCGACACCGGAATGCCCAGGCCGGTCGCGAGGAACAGCGTCATCGCGCCGCCGGTCTCGGCGCAGAAGCCGCCGACCGGCTTCAACTTCGTGATCTTCTGCCCCATCGTCTTCACGATCCGCCAGCCGCCGAAAAGCGTTCCGAGCGCGATCGCCGCCTGGCACGCCAGTACCACCCAGAACGGAATGTCCGCGCCGTGGAAGTCCGACTTGAGCGAGCCATGGGCGACCAGGATCAGCGCGACGATGCCCATCGTCTTCTGGGCGTCGTTGCCGCCGTGACCCAGGCTGTAGAGCGACGCCGAGACGAGCTGCAGCCGCCGGAACCAGCGGTCGACCCGGTGCGGCGAGCTTCCGGAGAACATCCAGGCCACGGCGGTCATCAGGAGCACGCCGAGCGTGAAGCCGAGCAGCGGCGAGAGCACGATCGCGAGACTGATCTTGAGGAAGCCGCTGCCGACGAGCGAGTGGACGCCGCCCTTGGCGATCGCGGCACCCGCGAGGCCGCCGATCAGCGCGTGCGAGGAGGACGACGGGAGCCCGTACCACCAGGTGATCGCGTTCCAGGCGATCGCGCCGGTCAGCGCACCCAGGATCACGTTGACGTCGACGAGCCCGGGATCGATCACGCCCGTGCCGATCGTGTTGGCGACGTTGAGGCCGAAGAACAGGAAAGCGATGAAGTTGAAGAACGCCGCCCACGCGACGGCGTAGTGCGGGCGCAGCACGCGCGTCGACACGACGGTCGCGATCGAATTCGCGGCGTCGTGAAACCCGTTCATGAAGTCGAACGCGAGCGCGAGCACGATCAGGAACACGACGACTTCGAACGACATCGTGGCGGCGCTCACGGCTCGTCGCTCCGCCGGGACGGGTCAGGCATTCTCGAGGACGATGCCCTCGATCACGTTGGCGACGTCCTCGGCTTTGTCCGTGATCGATTCGAGCAGCTGATAGACCTCCTTCAGCTTGAGGATCTGCTTCGCGTCCGACTCCTCGCGGAAGAGCTTCGCCAGCGCCGAGCGGAAGACGAAGTCGGCCTCGCTCTCGAGCCGGTCGATGTCGCCGCAGATGCGCAGGATGGCATCGGCGTTGTCCATCGACGCGAGCATCCCGACGGCTTCCTTGACCTTGAGCGTGCAGGCGACGCAGATCTCGGCCAGCTTCTGCGCGTCCGGCGTGACGGCCCGGACGTCGTAGAGGAAGACGCAGGTCGCGACGTCCTCCATGAGATCGAGGATGTCGTCCATGCCGGTGATGAGCTGGTGGATCTCGTCGCGGTCGAGCGGCGTGATGAATGTCTTGTGCAGGAGCTGGACCGTCTCGTGCGTGATCCTGTCGGCCTCCTTCTCGTTGCGCTCGATCGCCCGGCTGCGCGGCTCGAGCTCGCTCAGATCGGTGAACAGCGCCTTCAGCTCGACGGCGGCGCGCGCGGCGAGCTCGGCATGGCTGTTGAACAAGTCGAAGAACCGCCCTTCCCGTGGCAGAAGGCCCATGGTCGCGTCGTATCGGAGGCTGGAAGTGGGAGTGGAAGGGAGAAGACAAAGCGCGTGCAGCGGCGCCATTATCGCATTCCGCACACGGCGACGCGCCGGACCTCGGGCATTCGATGTAAGCTCGGCCAGGCAACCGACGACTGTGCGGAGCCGGGCCTCGAACGCCGCGGCGCCATTGTCCGATGGAGCTCGAGATGACGAACGGATCCACGTCGCCTGCCACCGAAACCGCGGTTCTCGGCGGCGGCTGCTTCTGGTGCCTCGAAGCCGTCTTCGATGGGCTCGCGGGGGTGATCGCGGTCGAATCGGGGTACGCGGGCGGCAGCTCCGCGAATCCGAGCTACGAGGCGATCTGCACGGGCCGCACCGGCCATGCCGAGGTCGTCCGCGTCACGTTCGACCCGGCCGTGCTGTCGTTCCGCGACCTGCTCACGGTCTTCTTCACGATCCACGACCCGACGACGCCGAACCGGCAGGGCAGCGACGTGGGGACGCAATACCGCTCGGTGATCTTCTGCCAAGACGACGCGCAGCGCGCGACCGCCGAAGCCGTGATCGCCGAGCTCGGCGCGGCAAAGCTCTGGCGCAATCCGATCGTGACCGAGATCGCCGGGGCCGAGCCGTTCTACGAAGCCGAGGCGTATCACCAGGAATACTTCGACCGCAACCCCGCCCAGCCGTACTGCCAGCTCGTCGTCGAGCCGAAGGTCGCGAAGTTCCGGAAGCATTTCGCCGAGCGGCTCAAGAGGCCTTCCGGCTGAGGCGCGCCGCGCGGCGCGCGAGCACGCCGCCCGTCGTGAGGCACGCACCGACGGACCAGAAGACGGGCGAGAGACCGACGGAGGTGCCGAGCGCGCCGAACACGAGCGGCACCGCGACGGCCATCGTATTGATGAGCGACATCCGCACCCCCGCCGCTTCGCCCATCCGCCCGGGCGGCGTGTGCGTGTGCAAGAGCGCCATGACCATCGGCTGGCCGCTCCCGAGCCCGAAACCCAGGCAGAACGACAGGGCGAGCAGCGCCGGTGCGTTCTGCGCGAACGGGAACAGCAGGTAGACAATGCCGGCGACGAAGAGCGCGATCGTGAGCACCTGCTGCTCGGCCATCCGCCGCGCGATCGCCGGCATCAGCAGGCGGACGACGAACGTCGCCGCCGCAAACGTCGAGAGCACGAGGCCAATCTCGGAGGCCGAGAGCCCGAGACGCGCGCCGTAGATCGGCACGAACACCGTATGGAGGTCCCAGCCGACCGCGAAGAGGGCGTTGATCGCGAGCAGGCGGCGCAGCGTGCGGTGGCGCAGGAGCGCGCGCACGCCGCCGTGGTGCACGGGCCCCACGTGCCGGTGCGGCCCCGGTAGCGCGAGGCGTCGGCTGCGCGAGCGCGACGAGAGGCGCGAACGGGACGGCCGCGAGGAGCGCGAAGGTCGCCGCGAAGCCCAGGTGATCGATCGCGAACCCGGCGACGAGCGGACCGATGAATCCCGAAACCGAGTAGCCGAGTGCGAGCAGGCTGAAGTTGCGCGCACGCGCGGACGGCGGCCCGAGCTCGCCCGTCGCATTCTGCGCGGCGACCTGGAACACCATGAAACCCGCGCCCAGCACCGTCGCGCTCGCGAACAGCATCGGCAGCCCCGGTAGCGCGAGGGGGAGCGCCGCGCCGACGGCGATTGCCGCCCGTGCCGAGCAGCATCGGCCGGCGGATGCCGGCGCGGTCCGAGAAGCGTCCCGCCGCGACGGCGAACAGCATCGGCAGGAGCGCGTAGAGCGCCATCAGTACGCCGACGGTGAGGGGCGTCGCCCCCTTGTCGAGCGCCGCCAGCGCGACCGTGACGCGGCTGCCCGACAGCACCGCGTGGTTGGCAATCCCGAGGATGATCAGCTGCGTCAGCGTCCGGCGGCCGTCAGCGGGCGGTCGTCGCTCGCCATTCGGGCTTTCGGCCTCCGCGCCGCTCACGGCGCTAACCGATCAATCGTCCAGTGGGCGGCGTGCTGCGGATGGCGACGATAGCGGATGCGGTCGTGCAGCCTTGACGGGCGGCCCTGCCAGAATTCGAGCTCCGCGGGGACGAGCCGGTAGCCGCCCCAGTGCGGCGGCCGCGGGATCGCGTCACCGGCATCGCGGTACCTGGCTTCGGCGGCCGCGAAGCGCGCCTCGAGGGCAGCACGCCCGTCGATCGGTTCGCTCTGCGGCGACGCCCAGGCGCCCAGCCGCGCGGGGCGAGGACGGCTCGCGAAATACGCGGCGGATTCGGCGTCGGCGATCCGCGACGCCGTACCCTCGATGCGCACCTGCCGCTCGAGCTCGGGCCAGAAGAAAAGAAGCGCCGCCTCGGCGCGTGTGGCGAGATCGCGTCCCTTCCGGCTCTCGAAATTGGTGAAGAACACGAAACCGCCCTCGTCGAAGCCCTTGAGCAGCACGATGCGCGCCGACGGCCGCCCGCCGGCGTCGGCAGTGGCGAGCGTCATCGCGTTGGGCTCCGGCAGTTGCGACTTGACCGCCTCGTCGAACCAGTGCTCGAACTGGCGGAACGGGTCCGGCGCGACGTCGCGCTCGTCGAGCGTCTCACGCATGTAGTCGATGCGCAGATCGGCGATCTTCACGGGAACGGGCACCGAAAGGGGCGGCGGACGCAGGCTAGCAGGCGCTAGTCTACCCCGCGCGGCAGACGAGGCGCGGCGCGCTGCGACGACGGTTCGCAAGCCGCGCCTGCGGTGCTAACTTCCTCTCGCATCCGGCGTTGATCCGCGCGAGCGCGCCGTCGGTCCGCCGCGCAGGAGTACGGCGCGGCGTCAACGCTCGCGCGGCGGGAACAGCCGCTCGCCGTTCCCCCGGGCGATCTTCGCCGCCACATCGGGGGGCAACTCCGCGAGCCAGCCGCGGTAGTAGTCGATGATCTCGCCGTAGCGCGCCCAGCGCTCGTTGATCCACGTGTCGGAGCCCAGCACGAAGCGATCGGGCCACGCGAGGAAGAGGGCTCGCCACGCGGGCGCGAGCTTCCCGCCGTCGGTCACGTCGTAGCGATAGGACAGCTCGCCGACGAGCGCGGGATGGCGCTCGAGGTAGTGCGCGATCTTCGCGGGCGGCGTCGAGAAGCCGCTGTGGGCCCAGATGATCCGGACGCGCGGGTCGTGCGCGAAGAGGATCTCGAGCGCGGTGTCGTCGCAGTGCGCATGCAGCCACAATCCGCGCTCCACGGCGAGCGCGACGATCCGCTTCACCCATGGCGTGTCGGCATCGCGCCCGAACACGTGGAATTCGCCGATCCCGCGCCAGTCGATCGCGCGCGCGAGCTCTGTCTCGATCAGCGCGTAGATCGCCGGATCGTTGAACCACGTCTGCCGGTCGGCCTCGTTGCGATATGGCCGGATGAACGGGACCACGCGCGGCGCGGCCCCGGGATCCGCCATCGCGGCCGCGACGAGCGCGCGCGTGCCGTCGTTCGGGCGGCTGGTCGCGAGGATCGTCGCGACGCCCGAGTCGCGAAACCGGCGCAGCACGTCGGACACGGGGAAGGCGGCCGCCGCCTCGACGTTGTAGTGAAGATGGGCGTCGAAGATCGGCGCCGGGCCGGCGGCTCGCGCCGTCGCAGGCAGCGCCGTGGCGACACACAAGGCGAGAATGCGAATCGTGGGCATCGATTCGGCGAAGGACGCCGCAGTGTCCCACCACCGGCATGGCGATACAAGGAGGCTCCCGCCGCCCGCCCCGAGTGCACTCGGCCGGACCCGCAGATGGCGCGGCGGCACCCGCCGACGCTTAGCGCGTTGCCCAGGCGCGGCGCGATGTCGCACCGGCGCGCGTCCCGGGCGCCGTCGGGCGTGCCCGACGCACTCCGGCGGTGCCGCGCCTTCGCTGCAACATGCACGCGCAGCGCTGCGAAAAAACCGTTGCCGAGGGATTCCCTTCCCTCGGAATTGCGCTATAGTTGCCGCCGATGGAGCAGGAATCACCGTGACAGGACGGGCTGCTTCAGAGCGTTCGATGCAGTGTATTCCGCATCTACCCCGAGGAAGGAGAAACATGGCTACTGCCAAGAAAGCAGCAAAGAAGCCCGCGAAGAAGCCCGCGAAGAAGCCCGCCAAGAAGCCGGCCGCGAAAAAGGCTCCGGCGAAGAAGCCCGCGAAGAAGGCTCCTGCGAAGAAACCCGCGGCGAAGAAGTCGGGGGCGAAGCGCAAGCCCAATGCCGCGTTCATGAAGCCGATGACGCCGTCGTCGGTGCTGGCCGCCGTGGTCGGGTCGATGCCGATGCCCCGCACGGACGTCACCAAGAAGATCTGGGACTACATCAAGAAGAACAAGCTGCAGGACGCCATCAACAGGCGCCTGATCAATGCCGACGAGAAGCTGCGCGCGGTATTCGGCGGCAAGAAGCAGGTGTCGATGTTCGAGATGACCAAGCTCGTTTCGAATCACCTCAAGTAAGCGATACCCGCGCCCTGCGCCAGGGACGCGATGCCACGGCCGGCCGGGGGCTCCCCGCCGGCCGTGATTTTTTTGTGGCCCGACGCGCCTCCGCGCGGATCGATCCTGGACGCGGTAGAGTTCCAATGCGGCGTCGCGCCGCCGTCCGCCCTAGGAGCCTGTCGGACTTACTTTCACGTATGCGTTGCAGGGCCAAAAAGTGGAGGATGCGAGGCGCGAGGCAAAGCCGATATCGGGAATATCGGCGCGCCGAGCAACGAAGCAGACGCGCTTTTTGGCAGCAACCCGAAGGGACGGGGCGAGCCGGGCGCATTTCTGCGTTACTCGCCCTCGTCATACGTCCGGTATGGCTTCGGGCTCGCGCCTTGAACTGCGCCCGGCTCGCCTCCGTCGCATGCGCGAAAGCAAGTCCGACAGGCTCCTAACCGATGCCCACCGATGCCCCTGCCCCGCCTCCGTCGCCGCCGGCGGCGCAGTTCGTGCGCTACGCAGGGGCCGGGGCCATCGGCACCGGTCTCCACTACGCCGTGCTGATCGCGCTCGTTCAGCTTGCGCGCGCCGACCCCGTCGCCGCCTCGACGGCCGGCGCCGTGTGCGGGGCGCTCCTCAATTACGCGCTCAACCATCGCTTCACGTTCGCGAGCGGCAAGTCCCACGCAACGGCCCTGCCCCGGTTCGCGCTCGTCGCGGTCGCCGGCATTGCGCTGAACGCGCTGGTGATGGCGGGCGTGCTCGCGCTCGCCGGCCCCCACTATCTCGTCGCGCAGGTGATCGCGACTGGCGTCGTGCTCGCCGCAGGCTTCCTGGCCAATCGCGCATGGACGTTCTGACCGCCGTCGACGCGACCTCCGCCTCCGCCGGTGCGGCGGGACTGGACTCCATTTCGGTCGTCGTCCCCGTCTACAACGAGGAAGCGGTGCTCACGGAGTTCCACCGGCGCCTCGCCGCCGTGCTGGACGGCTTGGCCGCGCCCTCGGAGATCGTCTATGTGAACGACGGTAGCGCCGACGGCTCGATGGCGGTGCTCGTGGCTCTGCGTGCCGCCGACGCCCGCGTCGCCGTAGTCGACCTCTCGCGCAATTTCGGCAAGGAAGCGGCGATGAGCGCGGGCCTCGACCACGCGGGAGGCGACGCCGTCGTCATCATCGATGCCGACCTGCAGGATCCGCCCGAGCTCATCCCCGACATGATCCGCGCCTGGCGCGAGGGGCACGACGTCGTTCTGATGCGCCGACGCAGCCGCGCGCAGGAGAGCTGGCTCAAGAAGGCGACTGCGCGCGCGTTCTACCGCGCGATGGGACGGATCGGCACGATCGACATCCCGGAGAACGTCGGCGACTTCCGCCTGCTCTCCCGTCGCGCTGTCGCGGCGGTGCGCCGCTTCCCGGAGCGCAGCCGGTTCATGAAGGGACTGTTCGCGTGGATCGGCTTCCCGTGCCGCGAGATCGAATACGATCGCGACGGCCGCCACGCCGGCGAGACGAAGTGGAGCTACTGGCGGCTGTGGAACTTCGCGCTCGAAGGGATTACCTCGTTCTCCGTCTTCCCGCTCAAGCTCGCGAGCTACATCGGCTTCGCCACCGCGCTCGTCGCGTTCGCGTACGGCGGCTACTTCATCGTGAAGACGCTGCTCTTCGGCGATCCGGCCCGCGGCTTTCCGACTCTCGTCGCCGTCGTCCTGTTCCTGGGCGGGCTCCAGCTGATGGCCCTCGGCATCATCGGCGAGTACCTTGCCCGCATGTTCATCGAAGTGAAGCAGCGCCCGCTCTACCTCGTGCAGCGGCGACTGCCGCCGTCACGGCCGCTCGCGGCGCCGCCCGCCGCCGACGCGTGGCCGGGGACATGGCCTTCCGCCTGACGGCGCGCGAGCGCCGCGTCCTCGCGCTGTTCGTCATCGCCGTGCTCGCCGTGCGTCTGGCAACGCTCGGTGCGTACCCGCTCACGGACTCGACCGAAGCACGCTATGCCGAGATCGCGCGCAAGATGGTCGAAACCGGCCAATGGCTCGTGCCGCAGTTCGCTTACGGAGTGCCCTTCTGGGGCAAGCCGCCGTTGTCCACGTGGCTGTCGGCGGCGGCGATGGTGGCGATCGGCGTCGGCGAGTTCGCGGCCCGCCTTCCGTCGTTCCTGCTCCTGCTCGCAAGCTGCATGCCCGTCGCGTGGCTCGCTCACCTGCGCGATGGCCGCGATCACGCGCTGTGGACGCTCGCGCTCTTCGCCTCCATCGCGCTCGTGTTCATCGCCGGCGGGGCTGTGATGACCGATCCCGCGCTCGCGCTGGGAACGACGCTTTCGATGGCCGGCTTCTGGGTCGCGGTCTCCGGACCGGACCGGCAGCGCGCAGGCGCCGCGGCTGCGTTCTTCGGCGGTCTCGCGATCGGCCTCCTCGCGAAGGGGCCGATCGCGGCGGTGCTGACGTTCCTGCCGATCGGCGCGTGGATCGCTCGTCACGCGCCGCTGGAACGCCGCGTGGACGCGGCTCCCTTGGGTGATCGGCATCCTCGTGACCGCCGCATTCGTCGTGCCGTGGTATTGGGCCGCCGAGCGCGCGACGCCCGGGTTCCTCGACTATTTCCTGGTGGGCGAGCACTGGAAGCGCTTCCTCGAGCCGGGCTGGAAGGGCGATCTGTATGGTGCGGCGCACGCGAGGCCGCGCGGGATGATCTGGCTCTTCTGGATCGCAGCCGCGCTGCCGTGGTCCGCGCTCGCGCTCGCCTGGCTCGTCCGAGCAGTCTCGCGCTCGCGCGAGGACCTGCGCGACCTCGCGGCGGACCCATGGCGCCTCTACCTGCTGCTGTGGACGGTGACGCCGATGGCGTTCTTCACCGTATCGGGCAACATCCTCGTCACCTACGTGCTGCCCGGCCTGCCTGCCTTTGCGCTGCTCGTCGAGCGAGTTCTGGCGGCCGGACCGCGACGACGACCGCCCGCTGCGTCCCGCGGTGCGCGCCGTCGTCGTCGCGGGCAGCGTGCTGCCGCTCTTGTTCGTCGTCGGCATCGCCACGCTACGCGACCGGCTCGAATCCGAACATTCGCAGGTGGCGCTCGTTCGCGCGTGGGAATCGCTGCGCGCCGGCGGCGGCCAGCGTCTGGTCTATGCGGGCGCGCCGCCCCCATCGGCCGATTTCTATTCGCGCGGCAAGGTGGCGCACGTGCCGGACGTCGCGGCGCTGCTGCCGCTCCTGGACGACCCGGCCGCCGACTTCATCGCGCTCCGCACGCGCGATCTCGCGCGCCTGCCAGCGCCGACCCGTTTCCGGCTCGAGCCCGTCGGCGAGTTCGGCGATTACCGGCTGCTGCGCGAAGCGCCGCCTTGAGCCGGCGCCGCCCGCCAACAGCTCATTCCGCGGCGACCATTCCTTTCGCGACTCCGGGCCGCGCAGCGAGCGCCGCGCCCCACCGGGCGAGATTCGGCAGCTCGCCCGCTTCGTCGAGCTTTGCCTTGCGCACCGCGTAGACGGGGTACAACGCGAAATCCGCGACCGACAGCTCGTCCGCGAGATAGTCGCGACCGGCGAGCCGGCCGTCGGCGACGCGAAAGTAGCGCACCATCCGCTCGCCCAGCCAGTCGAGGTTCGGCTGTGATTTTTCGGGTGCGCGCACGCCGAGAAGGAAGAGATTAGCCGACGCAGGCGCGCAGTCGGTGAGCCCGTACATGAGCCACTGCAGCGCGACGATGCGCCGCAAGGGGTCGGACGGCATGAACCTGCCCGCCTTTTCCGCGAGATAGAGGGCGATCGCGCCCGACTGCGTGAGGGTGAGCGGCTTTCCGCCCGGGCCGTCAGGATCGACGATCGTCGGGATCGCGCCGATCGGATTGAGCGCGAGGTACTCGGGATTCTGCTGCTCGTTCTTGAAGAGGTCGATCTTGTGGACGCGATACGGAAAGTCGCATTCCTCGAGCATGATCGCGGCACGCTGGCCGTTCGAGGTCTGAAACGTGTAGAGATCGATCGTCATCAGCTGCCGGATCTCTGCAGCGCGGCGATTCGCTCCTCGATCGGCGGGTGCGTCGCGAACAGCGACATGATGCCGCCCTTGTCGGTGATGCCGAAGCCCGCCATCGACTGCGGCAGCGTGCCGGGCTCGAGGCCGCCCAGCCGGCGCAGCGCGTTGACCATCGGCGACGGGCTGCCGAGGAACTGCGCGCTGCCCGCGTCGGCGCGGAACTCGCGGCGGCGCGAGAACCAGGCGACGATCATCGAGGCGAGGATGCCGAGCACGATCTGCGCGACGATGACGGTGATGAAATAGCCCGGGCCGTTGCCGCGCTCGGTGCGGAATACCGTCTTGTCGACGATCGAACCGATGATGCGGGCGAAGAACACCACGAACGTGTTGACCACCCCTTGGATCAGCGTCAGCGTCACCATGTCGCCGTTCGCCACGTGCGCGATCTCGTGGCCCAGTACCGCCTCGACCTCCTCCTTGTTCATCGACTGCAGAAGTCCCGTGGACACGGCGACCAGCGCGGAATTGCGGAAGGCGCCCGTGGCGAATGCGTTCGGCGCGCCTTCGTAGACCGCGACCTCGGGCATGCCGATGCCGGCCTTCGTCGCGAGCCTGCGTACGGTCTCGACCATCCACACCTCGGCATCGTTGGCGGGCTGCTCGATCACGTGAGCGCCTGTCGACCACTTCGCCATCGTCTTCGACATGAGGAGGGAGATGATCGCGCCCGTGAACCCGACGACCGCGGAGAACACGAGCAGCGAGCCCAGGTTCATGCCGGTCTCGGCGGTCATCGCGCGGTCGAGGCCCAGCAGGCGCAGGACGATCGAGAGAACGAGCACCACCGCGAGGTTGGTGGCGATGAACAGCAGGATGCGTTTCATGGGAAATGCTCCGGAATCGATGCGGCGGGCGCCATCTTAGCGCAATGCCGGCCGAACGCGGCAGGCGGCGTTACGCCTTGGCCCAGGAATCCCGCAGCGTGACCGTGCGATTGAACACGGCGCGGCCCGGCGCGTGGTCGATCAGGTCAGCGACGAAATACCCGTGCCGCTCGAACTGGAACCGCGCTTCGGCGGTAACATCGGCGAGCGCAGGCTCGACGGAGGCGGTAATCACGCGCTTCGACGCGGGATTGAGGTCGTCCAGGAAGTTGCGAGCGACGGGCGCCTCGTCGTCGTCGTCCTCGCCCGCGACGGCGACCGCGTGGCGCAGCGCCGCGTCGGGCGCATCGCCTTCGGAGCGCGTTCCGAACGGGTTGCGCGAACCCGGAAACGGCACCGCGAACAGGCGGTCGTACAGGCGCACCTCGGCCGGGACCGCATGCGCGGCCGAGAGCCAATGGATGTTGCCTTTCACCTTGCGCGTGTCGGCACCGGGCGTGCCGCTCTTCGTCTGCGCGTCGTAGGTGCAGTGCACGACCGTGAGGTTGCCTGCCGCGTCACGCTCCGCGCCCACACAGCGGATGATATAACCGTAGCGAAGCCGGACCTCGGCGCCGGGCGCGAGGCGGAACCAGCCTTTCGCCGGATGCTCGTCGTAGTCGTCGCGCTCGATCAGGAGCTCGCGCGTGAGCGGCAGCGATCGGCGCCCTTGCTCCGGGTGCTGCGGGTGGTTGGGCGCGAAGCATTCCTCGCTCGCACCTTCCGGATAGTTGTCGAGCACGAGCTTCACCGGATCGAGCACCGCGATGCGCCGCGGCGCGCGCGCGTTCAGGTCGTCGCGCATGCAGTCCTCGAGCACACTCATGTCGATCCAAGAGTCCGACTTCGACACGCCGATACGTTCGGCGAAGATCCGGAAGCCCTCGGGCGTGAATCCCCGGCGCCGCGCTCCGACGAGCGTCGGCATCCGTGGATCGTCCCAGCCGTCGACGTGCCCCTTCGTCACGAGCTCGATCAGCCGCCGCTTCGACAGCACGACGTAGGTGAGGTTCAAGCGTGCGAACTCGTACTGCTGCGGTAGCGGCCGCTCGAGCTGCCCGCCGTCGGCGAGCTTCTCGATGATCCAGTCGTACAGCGGCCGGTGATCCTGGAACTCGAGCGTGCAGATCGAGTGCGTGATCCGCTCGAGCGCGTCGCTGATGCAATGCGTATAGTCGTAGAGTGGGTACACGCACCACGTGTCTCCGGTGCGATGGTGCGAGGCGTGGCGGATCCGGTAGATCGTCGGGTCGCGCATGTTCACGTTCGGGCTCGCCATGTCGATCTTGAGGCGCAGCACGTGCGCGCCGTCGGGGAACTCGCCCGCGCGCATCCGGCGGAAGAGGTCGAGATTTTCGGCGACGGGACGATGGCGGAACGGGCTCGCGCGGCCTGCCTCGGTCAGCGTGCCACGCAGCGCGCGCATCTCGTCGGCGGACTGGCTGTCGACGTAGGCGAGCCCCTGCTCGATGAACCACTCGGCGAACCGGTAAAGGGCGTCGTAATAATCGGAGGCATGATAGCGATGCTCGCCCCAGTCGTACCCGAGCCAGCGCACGGATTCGGCGATCGAGTCCTCGTACTCGACGTCCTCCTTGAGCGGGTTCGTGTCGTCGTACCGGAGGTGGCAGCGTCCGCCGTTCTCCGCGGCGAGGCCGAAGTTGAGGCTGATCGACTTCGCGTGGCCGTAGTGCAGGTAGCCGTTCGGCTCGGGCGGAAACCGCGTGACGACGCGACCACCGTATTTGCCGGTCCGGCTGTCCTCCGCGATGATCGCGCGCAGGAAGTTTGGCGCGGGCGCCGACCCGGCGGCCGCGCGCGTTGCGGCCGCCGGAGGCGCGCTCACCTCCACGGTCGACGGCTGCGGCGGCGCAGCACTCATGTCAGGGCCTGTTCGCACCATGTTCGCATGTGCGAACGGACGGCTTGGGGCGCCAATCGAGGCGCCGATTTTGACAAATGAGGACGCGCAGACCGGGTGTCTGCGCGAGGAGAGCAACGAAGAGTGGCGCCCCAAGGCGCCCGTTCCCTTCGGGTTGCTGGCGAAAAGCGCCTGCGCTTCGTTGCAAAGCCTCGCCGGGCAGCCGGCCCGGCTTCATTTTGCGCCTCGCTCTGGAGCTTTTCGGCCGTGCAACGCACTTGTGGACATGGTGTGAACAGGCCCTTTGTTCATGAACAATCGTTTGACAACCGCCATTCTAGCGCGAGCGCCTGCACGCGTCATTGAAGCGCTTGCCAGTGCGCATATGTCGCGGGCCGGAAACCCGCGTCCTGCAAGGCTTTGCAGGCAGTCGCGTCGACGGCCGCGCGAGCGTTGTCCACAAATCCTGTGGATAAAATTGTGCGTATCTTGTAAATTCGCTCGCTAAGTCGCGGGAGGGTCGGAAGAAACCTTCGCGTGCCCAAATTCACGCCGGTTTTTTCACCAGCCAACTCAACGTTTTACGAGAGCTTCGCAAGGGCCGCCGCGGCCGAGTTTCGTATTGAGCGCGCCAGATTGTGATGTTCATCTGACGCCATCGTTACGGTCGTTTGTCATGGACACGCCGCGTCGCGTCGAGTCTGCGTTGCCTGCCTGAACCTTCCGTGTCGGCGATGTCACGCGATTCCGAAACGCCACCGTTCGAACCTCGCGCGAGGGCCAGCATCGCCCCCGCGCCCTTGTCCGCAGTGACCGTTCTTCCCGTGTCGCTCCTCGTGAGCACGGCGCGGCTCATGCTCGAGCGGCACATCGGCCTCGTCTGGGTCGCGGGAGAGATATCGAACTTCACGCGCGCTGCGTCCGGCCACTGCTACTTCAACCTGAAGGACGCGCAGGCGCAGGTCCGCTGCGTCTGCTTCCGGCACCGTGCGCAATTCATCGACTTCACGCTGCGGGACGGGCTCGCAGTCGAGGTGCGCGCGACGGCGTCGATTTACGAGGCGCGCGGCGAGTTCCAGCTCAACGTCGAGACCGCGCGGCTCGCGGGCCAGGGCGCGCTCTACGAGAAATTCGCACGGCTGAAGGCGCGGCTCGAGGCCGACGGTTGGTTCGCGCCCGAGCGCAAGCGCACGCTGCCGCCGTGGCCGCGCGCCGTCGGCATCGTCACCTCGCCGCGCGCCGCGGCGCTCGCCGACCTGCTCGCAATGCTCGGGAAGCGGTGGCCGCGGCTCGCGGTCGTCATCTATCCCACGGCCGTGCAGGGCGACGGCGCCGCGGCGTCGATCGCGCACGCCATCCGCACGGCCAACGCGCGCGCCGAGACCGACGTCCTGATCGTCGCGCGGGGCGGGGGCTCGATCGAGGACCTCTGGGCGTTCAACGAGGAAGCCGTTGCCCGCGCGGTGTTCGAATCCGCGCTGCCCGTCGTCTCCGGCGTGGGGCACGAGACCGACTTCACGATCTGCGACTTCGTCGCCGACCTGCGCGCGCCGACGCCGACCGCGGCTGCCGCGCTCGTCGCGCCGGACTGCGATGACATTGCCCGGCAACTCGCGGCAAACGCGGGTCGCCTGCGCCACGCCCATCTGCGCGCGCTCGAGGCCGCCATGCAGCGCGTCGACCACATCTCCCGGCGTCTCGTGCATCCGGCGGCGCGGATCGAGCGGCAGGCGCATGACATGGCGCTCGTCGCCGGCCGGCTCGCGCGCGCGCTCTCCCACCACCTCGATGCGGCGGCGGCGCGCGTCGGCGGGCTCGCGCAGCGCACCGCGTGGAGGCTCGCGCAACCGCTACCGCAGGCCGCCCTCCTCGCGCCGGCCGCCCTCGGGCTCGCGCGCGCCGCGCGCTCGCGCCAGGACGGGCTCGACCTGCGGGTGACGGTGCTGGCGCGAAGCCTCGCGCATCTGAACCCGCAGGCGGTGCTCGATCGCGGCTACGCGATCGTGACGGCCGGCGACGGCGCGATCGTCCAGGATGCCGCCACGCTCGCCATCGGCGACGACGTCGACATCGCCTTTGCGCGCGGGACGGCAGGTGCGAAGATCAGCAAGGTCTGACGAGGACCGATGGCCTAGCAGCCTGATGCAGAACCCGTCATGGCCGCGCAGCGGCGTGCCGGGATGGGATGCGCGGAGTGGTGAGCGACGTGTGGTCGACCCCACACGAGCGAGCCGCGACAAAGCAGACCGCCCGGCACGCCGCTGCCCATACGGGTTTCGACGATATGGCCCCGTCTACGTCGTTGCTCGCCTTGCGAATATGCGTCGGCTATTCGACGCGGCTCGCGCCTAGTATCCGGGGCCATCTCGTCCGAAACGCGGCTCATGAGGGGTTCTGCATCAGGCTGCTAGGCCTCGTCCGGCTCGGGATCGTCGACCGTGCGTTGCTGCCGCTTCGACACGTCGGCGGGCGCGGCGGCGGCGATCCGCGGCGTCGAGGTGACGACGTCGGCATTCTGCGCGCGGTGGCGCAGCGCGTGATCGATCAGCACCAGCGCGAGCATCGCCTCGGCGATGGGCGTCGCGCGAATCCCTACGCACGGATCGTGCCGGCCGTGCGTGTTGACGATGACGGGATTTCCCGCCTTGTCGATCGAGCGGCGATCGAGCCGAATCGACGACGTCGGCTTGACCGCGATCGTCACGACGATGTCCTGCCCCGTCGAGATGCCGCCGAGGATGCCGCCCGCGTGATTCGAGAGGAAGCCCTCCGGCGCCATCTCGTCCGAGTGCTCGGTGCCGCGCTGCGCGACGCTTGCGAATCCGGCGCCGATCTCGACCCCCTTCACCGCGTTGATGCCCATCATCGCGCCGGCGAGATCGGCATCGAGCCGGCCGTAGACAGGCTCGCCCCAGCCCACCGGCACGCCGGTCGCTTCGACCGTGATCCGCGCGCCGCACGAATCGCCGGACTTGCGCAGCGCGTCCATGAACGCCTCGAGCTCTGCGACGATCGACGCGTTGGCGGCGAAGAACGGGTTCCTGTCGACGTGCGTCCAGTCCTCGAACGGGATCGCGTGCGGACCCAGTTGCACGAGATGACCGCGGATCGCGACGCCGTGGCGCTCGGCGAGCCATTTCCTTGCGATCGCGCCGGCCGCGACGCGGACCGCGGTTTCGCGCGCCGACGCGCGCCCGCCGCCGCGATAGTCGCGGATCCCGTACTTCTGCCAGTACGCGTAGTCGGCGTGGCCGGGCCGGAACGTCTCGGCGATCGCGGCATAGTCCTTGCTGCGCGGATCCTCGTTGCGAATGAGCAATGCGATGGGCGTGCCGGTGGTCCTGCCCTCGAACACGCCGGAGAGGATCTCGACCGTGTCGGATTCGCGCCGCTGCGTGACATGGCGCGACGTCCCCGGCTTGCGGCGATCGAGCTCGCGCTGGATGTCGGGCGCCGCAAGCGCCATCCCGGGCGGGCAGCCGTCGACGACGCAGCCGATCGCGGGGCCGTGCGATTCGCCGAACGAGGTGACGCGGAACAGCGTGCCGAGCGTGTTGCCGGACATGAGGAGACGCCGTGACGGAAAGCGGCGGATGGGCGCGCCGAGTGTAGCACACAGCGACAACGACCTTTCGCATCTAAAGAATCGCACACGCGACGTCGTCCGGCCTAGAATCGCAAGGGATGCGCGCGCACCGCCGCCTATCGAGCCTGCACTGTCGAAACGATGCCGTCTCTTCCCGACGCCCCTGCGATTCCGGCGGCGCTGATCGGTCGCCTGCGCAAGGCACGCTCGGTCGCCGCGCTGACCGGTGCGGGCATCTCCGCCGAGTCCGGCGTGCCGACGTTTCGCGACGCGCAGACCGGGCTCTGGGCGCAGTTCGATCCGCTCGAGCTCGCAACGCCGGACGCGTTCCGGCGCAACGCGAAGCTCGTCTGGGACTGGTACGCGTGGCGGCGCGAGCTCGTCGCAAACGCGCAGCCGAACGCGGGACATCGCGCGCTCGCCGCGATCGAAACGGCCGTTCCCGATTTCGTCGTCATCACGCAGAATGTCGACGGGCTGCATCGCGCAGCGGGTAGTCGCCACGTCGTCGAGCTCCACGGCAACCTCCAGCGCGTCAAGTGTTCGCGCGAGGGCACGATCGTGGACACGTGGGACGATTCCAGCCCGCGCGAGGCGCCGCGCTGTGCCCACTGCGGCGCGTTCCTGCGACCCGACGTCGTCTGGTTCGAGGAGACGTTGCCGGAAGACGCGCTCGCGCAGGCCGAGCATGCGGCGCGCGATTGCGACGTGCTGCTCGTCGTCGGCACCGCCGCCGAAGTCTATCCGGCAGCGATGCTTCCGACGTACGCGCGCCACCACGGCGCCGCGATCGTCGAGGTGAATCCGAATCCGACACGACTCTCGGACCGCGTCGACTTCGTGCTGCGTGGCCCGTCGGGCGTCGTGCTGCCGGCACTCGTCGCCGCCACGTGGGGCGAAGTGCCCGTCGCGCCGTAGCCGCCGTCAGCGCGCCGTCGCCGCCGATTTCGCCGCACCGCCGAGCCGCGCGAGCCCTTCGTCGCGCATGCCCGTCAGGATCGCCTCGCCATCGGACCCGACGCGGAACTCACCGTAGCGCGCCTTCGCGTAGTCGGCGGCGTGCCCTTCCTCGAAGAACCAGGCGTTGGTCGCGAGCTTAGGCACGCCGTGCCGTATCCGATACCGCATCCGCACCTCGTCGGCCGCGAGCGGGCCGCCATCATCCAGCTTCCGGTACGCGGCGACGCCGCGCGCATCCTGCGCCAGGACGAGCCGCCCGTCCTCGGCCACGGCTCGCTTTGCGGTGACGGGAAACGCCTCGCGCGCCGCCTTGAACTGCAGGGCCATGTAGTCGCCCTGCATCATCGAGCGCGGATCGACCGGTGCGAGCTCCAGCAGCACGACCCAGCCTTCGTCGATCAAACGCTCGCGCGACAGGATGGAGGCGTTCACCACGACGAGCAGCGCGATGCCCGCCAGCACGACGATGCCCTTACGCATGGCGAACCTCCCGTTCGGACGAGCCGATCCAGTAGCGAAAAGCAAAGCGGGCCGCGATCAGCACTGCGCCGGCCGCGAGCAGCGACAGCGCCTTCGTGAGGAGCGGCGCCTCGAGCGAGTAGTAGTAATACGAGAGAGCCGCCGCCGCCGCGACGAGCCCAACACCCGTCATCGCGACGCGTCCGGCGGCGAACGCCGTGACCGCGATGAGCGCGCCCACGATCACTCCGGGCACGGGCCACGCGGCCAGGGCGAGCGCGATCGAGCCGCCGATCGTCGCGAGCCCCGCGCGGCTCGTGAGCGCGACGGTGTTCTGCACAAGGAGCCAAGCCATCGTTCCGGTGAAGACAACGCCGGCGAGGAGCGCCCCATATCCCGCCCACGCGCGTACAGGTATCGGGCCGGATTGTCCGAACAGCCATCTCGCGTCCAATAGCGACGACGCCGGGACGATGGCGAGCAGTGCCAGAGCGACGCCCGCGCTCGTGGCCCGCCACAGGCTCGCGTGCGCCGCAAGCCGCGTCTCCGCGACCTGCAACGCCACGAAGCCGGCCGCGGCAAGGGCCGGGAAGATCGCCGTCGCGCGCCACTCGTGCAGCGCGAGGAAGAGGGCAAGCGCCGCGGCAAAGGCCGACCACGTGCGGTGCACCGAGGTCGGGGCGAGCAGCGCAAGCGCGACCTCGAAGCCGGCGATCACGACGTACACCGCGCCATCATGCTGCGGAAACATCCGGACGAGGCCCGCGACGACGAGCGCCTGCCCGGCGAGGCTCACCGCCAGCGCGAACTGGGCGAAGAACTCCTGCCGCGACAGCACCCAGAGCATGCCGATCGCCGCGGCGCACAGCAGGAGCCCGACGGTCACCGATGCGGCACCGCTCCTCGTCACGAATGCGAGCGCGACCCCGACGAAGCCGAGCAGGAACGCGGCCGCGATCCACCCGGCGATGCCGACCATCGTGCGCACGTACCACGGGACCGGCGCGTCTTCTGCCGCCGGAGCATCCCCGGTCACGAGGCCTGCGGCGCGCAGGCGGCCCCACAGCGCGGAACGGTCGCGGGCGTTCATGCCGGCTCCTCCGCGGCGACCTGCCGCAGCCACCATGCGCCGGTGGCCGTTATCGCGATGACGACGAGACCAATGAAGAGGAAGCTGCCCGCCGTTTCGTGCTGCAGGAAGTTGTGAGCGAGCGTCGCCGTGACGACGACGATCACGCTCAGGACGGCGCCCGCCAGGATGAACAGGTCGGTGCTGAGACGTCGATACGCCGCATAGGCCGCGCCGAGCCAGACCGCGTACGCGACGATGCCCCACCCTCCGACGCGGGTGAAATCGAGAACGGACCAGACCGCGAGCCACGTGACGGCGGCTCCGCTCGCAAACGCGAGCACGCGAACTGCCCAGCGCTCGCGGAGCCACTCGATGCCGCCCGCCGCCAGCACTTCCCAGAGGGCGAGCGCCGCGGTGTTCAGTCCGAACAGCGCCCACAGCATCTCACGCGTGCCGAACACGATTCCGAAGATGCCGCCGAACGTGCTGAAGTAGAGCGCGATCGCAACGTTGACGAGCGCGAGCCACAGTAACCACAACGCCGGCATCCGCGCGACGGCGACCCAGACGGCGATCGCGACGGCCCACGCGGCGAAAAGCTCCCACGTGTCTGCGCCCGTCTGGTAAACCTGTCCGACCAGCGCGAGCAGCGCGCCAGTGCACAACGCCGCCGCGACCAGCGCCGCCTTGCCTGCGAGCGACTCGAGGCCGTAGTGCCAGCAGGCCGCGAGCGCGAGCAGGATGGGTAGTTCGACCAGACCGAACTTGGCGAAGCGTCCGAGCTCCTGCCAGTTTGCAGCGACGAAAAAGATCACGCCGGCGCCAGCCAGCACGACGGCGAGGCCCAAGAGGAGCCGGTCGATGAACCACCGCCACTCGACGGCACCGGGAGTCGCGCCTGCGACGCGCAGCGCTTGCGCGACGCGCCCAGGCGAGAGCCGGCCGCTTTCCGCCCATTCGAAGACAGCATCGCGTTCACCGCTCATCGTCTCTCCCTCGAAGAAAAGGGGTTGCAGGCCTCATCGCCGCTCGCCGCGCAGCGCGAGCACCGTCGCCTGCAGCGCTTCCAGCGTGACCCGGTCGGGAGGCACCGGCGGCGCTGCGACGAGCGCGATGCGCGAGAAGATGCCGCGCAGGCGTCGCATCGCCTTGCCGCTGGAAGAACGGCTGAAGAAGCTGCCCCAGAGCCCGCGCAGCGCGAGGGGCACGACCGGCACAGGCGTGGTGTCGATGATCTGCTGGATGCCGGGACGGAACGGGTTGAGTTCACCCGTGTCGGTGAGCTTGCCCTCGGGGAAGATGCCGATGATCTCGCCGTTTCGGAGCGCCTGCGCAACCTCGGCGAACGCGCGCTCCTTCATCGTCGCATCCTCCTTCGCGGGCGCGATCGGAATGGTGCGCATCGTGCGGAAGATGAACGACAGGAGCGGCACCCGGAAGATCCGGTGATCCATCACGAACCGGACCGGCCGGCGGACGCAGGCGGCGATCACGACCGCGTCGACATAGCTCACGTGGTTGCACACGAGCACGCAGGCGCCCTCCTCCGGGATCCGGTCGAGCCCTTCCTTGTCCACGCGGTAGAACGTGTGGATGAGCAGCCACGCGAGGAAGCGCATCAGGAACTCGGGGACGAGCCCGTAGATGAAGACGGCGACGGCCGCGTTCATCAGCGCGTTGACGAGGAAGAGCTGCGGGATCGAAAGGCCGGCGCCGAGCAGCGCGATAGCGATGCCGGCCGAGACAACCATGAAGAGTGCGTTCAGGATATTGTTCGCCGCGATGATCCGCGAGCGGTGCGACGGCGGCGAGCGCTCCTGGATCAGCGCGTAGAGGGGAACGATGTAGAACCCGCCGAAGAGGCCGATCAGGACGAGGTCGGCTGCCACGCGCCAGTGCGCCGGCTTCGCGAGGAACGCGTCGAGCCCCGCGAGCGCGTTCGCATGAAGCGGGCCGCTCGCAAGCCACAGGTCGACCGCGAACAGCGTGAGGCCGATCGAGCCGAACGGGACGAGGCCCAGCTCGACCTTGCGCCCCGAAAGACGCTCGCACAGCAGCGAGCCCACGCCAATGCCGATCGAGAAGAGCGCGAGCAGGAACGTCACGACGTGCTCGTTGCCGCCCAGGACGTCGCGCGCGAAACCCGCGAACTGCGCGAGAAAGATCGCGCCGTAGAACCAGAACCACGAGATGCCGAGCATCGACAGCCAGACGACGCGGTTCTCCTGCGCGAAGCGGAGGTTGCGCCAGGTCTCGGTGAACGGGTTCCAGTTGATCGCGAGATCGGGCGCGACCGCCGGCGTGTGCGGGATCGCGCGGCTCACGAGCCAGCCGGCGACCGCAATGCCGATCGCCGTCGCGCCGGCGAGCACAGGGCCGTTGCCGGGAATCGCGACGACGAGGCCGCCCACGATCGTGCCCAGCAGGATCGCGACGAACGTCCCCATCTCGACCAGACCGTTGCCGCCGATCAGTTCCTCGGGCCTGAGGTGTTGCGGGAGGATCGAGTACTTGACCGGGCCGAACAAGGACGAGTGGATACCGAGGAGCGCGAGTGCCGTGAACATGAGTCCCAGGTCGCGCCGCCAGAATCCCGCCAGGCCGACAACCATGATCGCGATCTCGAAGAGCTTGATCCAGCGGATCAGGCGCGACTTCTCGAACTTGTCGGCGATCTGTCCCGAGGTGGCCGACAGCAGCACGAACGGCGCGATGAACACGGCGCCAGCGAGATTGACGAGGGCGTTCGGGTCGAGCGTCGTCATGCTGGACGCCTCGAACGCAACGAGAATCACGAGCGCGTTCTTGTAGACGTTGTCGTTGCCGGCGCCCAGGAACTGCGTCCAGAAAAACGGCGCGAAACGTTGCTCGCGGAGGAGGTCGAACTGGTTGGGCTTGTGCATGGCGGCCTCGGTGGCGGACGTCACGGGGAACGGCACGGCATTGTGCTCGTCATTGCGCGTCGAGGTACTCGAGCACCGTCGAGAGTGCAGTGCGTACGGCGTCGACGTCGGGCCAGTACCAGACTTCCTTCCCCACCTTCTCGTACCGCAGTACGCCGGCGGCGCGCAGCACCTTGAGATGATGCGACACCGCGGAGCGCGACAGCGTCGAGGCGGCGACGATCTGGCCCACGTTCAGTCGCTCGCCCGGCTCGAACATCAGCACGATGCGCTGCCGGTGCGGGTCGCCGAGCGCGACGAAGGTGCCGGCCGTCTGGCGCCAGGGGCGTGGGATCGCGCGGGCGTAGCTCGGTCGCATGGGCGGGTTCGGTCGTGGATAGCGCACTCGTAACATAACTAAAAGACTAGTTATGTCGTTGCATACTGCGGCGACTTGGGGACCTTGTCAAGCGCTCGCGACCGCCTTCCGGGGGATCCCCGACGAACGGTCGTCTCCCGCGGGGCTCGGTCCGGCAGGCTACAATTCGGGCCGAGCCGGCGGAAGCGGGCTGCGCCGGCCCGCCAAGGACTGGCTCCGATCGAATCGTCTCCGCGCGGCGCCCGCACTGCCCCACTTCTCCCGATGCGCGCGTACCTCGACTTCATGCGGCACGTCCGCGAGCGCGGCTTCCGCAAGGCCGACCGGACCGGGACCGGTACGCTTTCGGTGTTCGGATATCAGATGCGCTTCGACCTGGGCGAGGGTTTTCCGCTGCTCACGACCAAGAAGGTGCACACGAAGTCGATCGTGCACGAGCTCCTCTGGTTCCTCCGCGGCGAGACGAACGTCCGCTCGCTGCAGGCGGCGGGCGTGACGATCTGGGACGAGTGGGCCGACGCTCAGGGCGAGCTGGGCCCGGTCTACGGTTATCAGTGGCGGAGCTGGCCGGCGCCCGACGGCCGGCATATCGACCAGATGGCCAACGTCCTCTCAGAGATCCGGCGCAACCCAGACTCGCGGCGGCTGATCGTGTCGGCGTGGAACGTGGGTGACATCCCGCGGATGAAGCTGCCGCCGTGTCACCTGCTATTCCAATTCTACGTTGCCGGCGGCCGCCTGTCGTGCCAGCTCTACCAACGCAGCTGCGACATCTTCCTGGGCGTACCTTTCAACATTGCGTCCTATGCGCTCTTGACGCACATGGTCGCGGCGCAGTGCGAGCTCGAAGTCGGCGACTTCGTCTGGACGGGAGGCGACTGCCACCTCTACCTCAATCACCTGGAGCAGGTGGATGCCCAACTCGCGCGGACGCCCTTCCCGCTGCCGAAGCTCGTGCTGCACCGGAAAGCGGACTCGCTGTTCGACTACCGGTTCGAGGACATCGAGTTCATCGGCTACCAGTCCCACCCCGCCATCAAGGCGCCTGTCGCGGTATGACGTGCGCTGCCAGCTCCGCCTAGGCAAGCGCTGTGGTCGCTCGCGCCAGCAGATCGAGGCGCACGAGCGCCTCGCGGCTGCCGCCGCGATGTGCCGCGACATGCACATTCAGGGCTCGATGTTCGACGTGGACGCGGAATCGCGTTTGTCAAGCTGAACTCGTCGCGGGCGTTACGCCGTCGGCGCACGGCGAGCCCCTGTCGGCGGAGAAGCGATGGTTACTTCTGGCGCTGCATCCGGATGCGCCACGCCTCCTTCCAGCCCTCCGGAGCCTTGATCTCGGTCAGCACGAAGTACGCGTCGTCGCCTTCGCGCCGCCAGGAGCTGCGATAGGTCTGCTCCTGCTTGCCGTCGCTGTACTTTTCCTCAGGGAAGACGAGCGCGCCCTCACGCGCCGTGACGCTGCCGCGGCTCGCGCCCCCCAGCATGTTGATATAGAGATACTGCACCGTCTTCGAGGGCGCATCGAAGTAATAGATCGTCTCGCCCCCGTACGGGGCCGACCCGCCGGCGACGACATGCCGGTCGCGCAGGTGCTGACCTCCGTATATCCATTCGAAGCAGTGCTCATCGGTCCGCTTGCCGTCCGGAAACGTCCCCTTCCAGCAACTGCCGGCGAGAAACGCCTGCGGCTCGAAATGGGACGCCGGCTGCGACTCGGCCAGCGCGGGGCTGGCCAGCAGAAAGGAAAGCATCAACAGAATGCGCATCATCTACCTCCTCGTGGCTTGCTGCGGGGGAACTTCGCGCTCGCCTCCAACTGCAGGCGTGCGAAGAATGTGCGGATTTGCGCGACGGCGGCATCGAACATCGTGACGTCGCGATACGTGCGCGCCAGCATCACGCCGCCTTCCATCGTCGTCAGCACGAAACACGCGAGTGCACGCCGGTCCAGGTCGCTTGGCAGGCGCGTCCCCGCAGCGACGAGGCAGCGCTCGATCGCGTCGATCCAGGCGGTGAAGTTAGCTTCGAGGCGGGCGCGAACGGGCGGATCGGGCTCGTGCAGTTCGAGCGCCAAGCTCCCGATCGGGCAGCCGTAGGTGCAGTCGGTCTGGACGATCGCCGCGCGGTACTGCGCGAGCAACGCGAACACGCGCTCGATCGGGTCGGCCACGTTCTTCCAGGCAGGGGCGAGCAGCATCTCGTCGATCCCGGCGAGGTATTGGTCCAGCACGGCAAGCAGCACGTCCTGCTTGCCGGGGAAGAAGTGGTACAGGCTGCCGCTGTGCACTTCGGCGCGCTTGAGCAGGTCCGCGACACTCGTCGACTGGTAGCCCTTCTCCCAGAAGAGCTCCATCGCCGCACGCAGGATCCGCGTGCGCGTCGCAGGCGCGACATCGACTTGATCGATCATTCAACAATGATAGCTCGACTTGAACGATCGATCAAGTCTGTCGAATTGAGATACGACGTGCGTGTGCCAAAGCGATGGGCCGTCGGCGTTGGGCGACCCGTCTCAGCGGCAGCGGCTCAAAAAAAAGCCCGCCGGGAGGAAGGTAGGCGGGCAAGGGGGATTCGGCAGTCCGGAGCGGCATCGCGCTCGGACCCGAGTGGACCGGGATCAACCGGCCAGCGTGTGGTTTCGTCGCGCGACGTTCTCCGGTTCAGAACACGCTGCGCGCGGCGGAGACCCGCTCGGCGAGCGCGTCCAGCGCTTCCTGCTGCGACGGGGTCAGCGTCTCGTCGGCGCGCCGCTCCGGCGTGGCGCTCTCGGTCGAGGTCGACCGGTCGACGAGCCAGAGTCGCGCGAATTCGGGCGAGAAGCCGTTCATGATCGTTGAGTCGGTGCAAGCAGTTCTCGATTACGGCAAAGCAATGCACGTGCCAAATGCGTTTCGAGCTCGTTGGACAAACAGTGAAAAGTCACTTCTCATTCATAAGCGATCGTCCGCCGGCACGGTGATTGCAGTCGACAACACGTGACATTTTGACGACCGCTGTCGCATATTGCCGACGCCCCGTGTGTCATTTTTGTTAAGCGCATGATTCCGATGGCTAATGGTTGTCGCCATCCAGCGACAAGAGCGTCCAATCCGCGCGCAGCGACGGCACGCGGCCTTGCGGTGGAATGAATTCAGGGGCGCCGGCGCTCGCATCGGCGCCGGGGAGATCGGCTTGCGCGCGGCAGGTCCGCGCGCCCGGGAGGATCAGGGCGTCTTGCCTTCCTTGAACATCGCCGGCTCGAGCCGGTGGCGCTGCAGCAGCTTGTAGAACTCGGTCCGGTTGCGCTTGGCGAGGAGCGCAGCCTGCGTCACGTTGCCGCCCGTGATCTTGAGCAGGCGCACGAGGTAGTCGCGCTCGAACTCCTTGCGTGCCTCCTCGAACGGGACGAGCGCGCTCGCATCCTCGCGCAGCGAGCCCTGGACCAGCGACGCCGGGATCACGTTGGTCGTCGCGAGCGCGACCGCCTGCTCGAGCAGGTTCAGGAGCTGTCGAACGTTGCCGGGCCACGGCGCGGCGATCAGCAGCGCCATGGCATCGGGCGCGAGTGTCGGCGCCGGCCGCTTGTAGCGCTCGGCGAGCCTGCGCAGGAAATGCGTGGCGAGCAGCGGGATGTCCTCGCGCCGGTCGGCGAGCGCCGGGAGCCTGAGCGAGACGACGTTGAGGCGGTAGTAGAGGTCCTCGCGGAACTGGCCCGCCGCCTTCTGCGCGTCGAGATCGCGGTGCGTCGCCGAGATCACGCGCACGTCGACCGGAACGGGCTGCGTCGCGCCGACCGGCCGCACCTCGCCTTCCTGCAGCACGCGCAGGAGCTTCACCTGCAGCGCGAGCGGCATGTCGCCGATCTCGTCCAGGAAGATCGTTCCGCCGTCCGCGGCCTGGAACAGCCCCTTGTGCGCCTGCACGGCGCCCGAGAACGCGCCGCGCGCGTGGCCGAAGAGCTCGGACTCGAGCAGCGGCTCGGGAATCGCGCCGCAGTTGACCGCGACGAACGGTTTGTCGCCGCGCGGGCTCGCCCGGTGGATCGCGCGGGCCAGCAGCTCCTTGCCGGTGCCCGAATCGCCGTAGATCAGCACGCTCGCGTCCGAGTCGGCGACGAGCCGCGCCTGCCGCAGCAGGTCCTCCATCTGCGGGCTGCGCGTGATGATGCCGGCGCGCCACTCGCCGGAAGCATCGCCGCCCTCTGATCGGCGCGTCGCCGGCCAGGCGCAGCGCCGACGCGACGAGCTGCAGCAGCTCCTGGCTGTCGAACGGCTTCGTGAGAAAGCCGAAGACGCCGCGCTGCGTCGCCGAGACGGCGTCCGGAATCGTGCCGTGCGCGGTCAGGATGATGACGGGGAGCGCCGGATGCTGCCGGTGGATCGCCTCGAAGAGCTGCAGGCCGTCGATCCCCGGCATCCGGAGGTCGGTGATCACGGCACCCGGTCGCGCGACGGCGAGCGCGGCGAGCGCCGTCTCGCCGCTGTCGGCGGTCCGCACGCGATAGCCGGCCGACGTGAGCCGCAGGCTGATCAGCTTCAGCAGGTCGGGATCGTCGTCGACCAGCAGGATGTCGCCGGGTTGCATCGTCGTTCTCCGGACGCTAGCGCCCGCCTCCGCCCCCGCCCCCGCCGCCTCCCCCGCCGCCGCCGGCGCTGCCGGCGCCCCCACCCCCTCCCCCGCCTCCGCCGCCGCCGCTCCGCACGCGATCGCGCAGCAGGCTCCGCTCCATCGCGCGCAGCGCCTCGAGCTTCTGGATCGCGGCGTCCGCCTTCTGCTGCTCGTCGCGCACCGCGCGCTGCCGCTCGACGATCTGGACCTGCAGCACCGCGGCGATCTGCTTCACGGCCGCCGATCCGGGGTTGCTCTTCGCCACGTTGTCGAGGAGCTGCAGCGCGCGTTGATCGTCCTGCGGCGAGCTCTTGGCGAGCGTGAACAGCACGGCGAGCCGCACGCGGTTCGGGTCGGTGCGTTGCCGCGTCAGCGCCTGCGTCGCCGCGCCGAGCTCGCGTCGCAGGTCCTCGGCCGGCAACGTGCCGTAGCGCTGCAGGTCGGCGAGCAGCGCGAGCACCTCGAGGGTCTCGGCGGGGATCTCGGGAGGCGCGACCGCAGGAGGCGCCGGTGGCGAGGGCTCCACCCGCGCCGGAGTCGGCGTGGGCGCCCGGGCTGGCTCGGGCGTAGCGACCGGCGGCTCGACCGGCGGCTCGACCGGCTCGATCGGTGGATATTCGATCAGCGGCGGCGACATCCGCTCGATGACGACGGGCTCCTCGTCCTCTTCAGGCTGGAGGAGGGGCGGCGGCGTCGCGCAACCCGCGAGCGCCGCAATTGCGAGCGCCGCGAACACGTGCCGGGGGCAGCGCGTCATCGCCCCCCCACGATCGTGATCGGCGCCTGCGTTGTCGTATCGACCACGGCGCCCTCGCCGCTGATGGCGAGCGGCAGCCACAGCCGGAAATGCGCGCCGCTCTTCCCGTCCGCGCGGTCCATCACCTCGATCCGGCCGCCGTGCGCGAGCGCGTACTCGCGCGCGATCGCAAGGCCCGAGTCCCGAGCCCTTGACGCGGCCTTCGGAGGGCGGCTTGCCCTGGTAGAACGACTCGAAGATGTTACGCCGGTCTACCGGATCGACGCCGTGGCCCTGGTCGATGACGTCGAGCACCGCGAAACCCTTGTCCGCCGCGAGGTTCAGCGTGATCGTGCCCGACCGCGGCGAGTACTTGATCGCGTTCGACACGAGGTTGTCGACGATCGTGCGGATCTTCTCGCCGTCGCCGACCACCATCGCCGGCCGCAGCTTCGCTTCGAAGGTGACGATTCGCGCGAGCGCTGCGAGCTTGTGCTCCTTGACCACGCGCCGTATCACGTCGGGCAGGAACACCGGGCCCAGCGTCTGCGGTTCCATCGCGCGCGTCTGATGATAGGTGAGCAAGTCCTCGATCAGTTTCTGCAGCGACAGCGTGTTCTCGCGGACGATGCGCACGATGTCGCGCTGCTCGGGCGAGAGCTTGCCGCCGACGTTGTCCCGCAAGAGCTCGGCGCCCTCGCGCACCGCGGTCAGCGGCGTCTTGAGCTCGTGCGAGACATGCCGCAGGAAGCGGTTCTGCTGCGCCTCGAGGTCGGACAGGCGCGAGCGCAGCCACTCGAGGCGCTGGCCGAGATAGCGCAGGTCCTGCGGCCCGTTGACTTCGATCCGATGCGTGAAGTCCGCGGTGCCCATCTGGCGGATCGCCTGGTCGAGCTGGCGTATGGGCCGCGCGATGAGCTGTGCGAAGAGGATCGCTAGCGCGAGCGCGATGCCTGCCGTGGCGAAGGCGAGATAGCGCCACTTCTGCCGTCCCTGCGCGGCGATATTCTGCAGCTGCTCGATCGCACGCTCGGTGAGGTCGTTCGTGGCGCCGAGCAGCGTCTGCGCTCCGTCCGCGAGCTTCGCGTAGCCGTCGGCGAGCCTGGCCTGAGCCTGCGGCGGACGCTGCGGCGCGCGCAACAGCGAATGAAGGCGCGCCTCGTTGTCGCCAAGCGCGTCGAGCGCCTCGAGCTGGTCTTTCGACAACGGCAGCAGCGAGAGCTGCCGCGCCGTCGCGCGAAACTCCTGCCGTACGCGGCCGTAGTCTTCGAGCAGCGCGCTGTCCTCGAGAATCAGGTACTGGCGGACGACGCGCTCCAGCGTCGTCGACTGCTCGAACAACTGGCGGCTCGCGCGCCCCGCCTGCGCAGCCTGCTGGACCGCCTCCTGTCCCTGCTGCTGCAGGCGATCGAGCGAGACGATGAGCTCGACCAGCGCGTAGACGAGCGGGAGGCTGACGAGCAGGAAGCCCAGCAGGATGAACTTGAGGAAGGAGCGGGGGTAATACACGGGGGCGGCCGCTATAATTTGCGGTAATCATGATACCGGACGCGACGCGGTGACCGCAGGACATTGGCGAGCCGCCTGCCCTTGCGATCGTCGCGGCCGTCGCGTCCAACGGCGTTATCGGCGATGCCAACCGTCTGCCGTGGCGCCTGCCGGCCGATCTCCGCCACTTCCGCGCGCTCACGACCGGCCATGCGGTGATCATGGGACGCAGGACGTGGGCTTCGATCGGGCGCGCGCTGCCCGACCGGCAGAACATCGTCGTCACCCGGCAGGCGGAGTTCCGCGCAGCGGGAGCCGAGACCGTGCATTCGCTGCCCGATGCACTCGCGCGCGTGCGGCGGCCGGCGCCCGCATTCTGCATCGGTGGCGGCCTGCTCTATCGCGACGCGCTGCCGCACGCGACGACGATGTACCTGACCGAGATCGGCCGCCCGTTCGAGGGCGACACGACCTTTCCGGCGTTCGACCGCAGCGTCTGGCGCGAGGTCGCGCGCGAGCCGCACGACGCCGACGGCCTCGCCTACGCGTTCGTGACCTACCGGCGCGCGCAATAGTCGTTCCCCATCCCGCTCACCGCGCAAAGGAGCTCGCATGTCCGAAGGTCATTTCCACGTCCACGGCCCGCACGATCACGAGGTCGAGCATGCCGCGCACTCGGGCGACCCGTTCGCCGGCCGGATCGCGGTGCTGACGGCGATCTTCGCGACGATCGGCGCGCTCTTCGGTTACATGGCCGGCGCCACGCAGAACGATGCCCTGCTCTTCAAGAACGAGGCCGCGATCAAGAAGACCGAAGCCTCCGACCAGTGGAACTTCTACCAGGCCAAGAGCAGCAAGCAGAACCTCGCGGAGCTCGGCTCGACGCTCACGACGGGTGAGCAGCAGGCGAAGTACGTGAAGGAGGCCGAGCGCTACAAGAAGGAGAAGGACGAGATCTTCCCGGAAGCGAAGAAGCTCGAGGAGGCGAGCAAGGTCGCCGAAGCGAAGAGCGAGGCCGCGATGCACACGCACCACCGCTGGGCGCAGGCGATGACGCTGATCCAGATCGCGATCGCGCTGGGGGCCATCACGATCCTCACCCGGCAGAAGGCGATGGGTATCGGCGCAGTCGCCGTCGCGGCCGGCTCGGTCGTGCTGGGCGCCATGGCGGCCGCTCACCTGTAGACCACGAGGCACGGAACTGCGCGGCGCGTGGAGAGATCGGCCGGCTGTCGGCAGTCGATGCGCGGCTTGCGCCGCTGCCCGCGCGCCCTTATGATGTTGTCATAACGCGCCCTGGCAGCAACGAGGCGTGGCGGCAACACCTACTCGGGGACGGCGGGAGATACCGCGGCCGCGCGCGGAGTCCGCACGCTGCAGCAAAGCTGAACCGAGGTCCATCGTGGCCCAAATGACACTTCAACCCTTCGTTGCGAGAGCATTCGCCCGGCGCGCTGCGACTGGCGCCTTCGTCGCGCTGATCGCGTTCGGCCTCACCGACGCGTTCGCGGCCGGTCACTCGCTGCGCTTCAATGGCGCAGGCGCCGGCGACATCGATCGCGTCAAGATCCGTATCGACGACCCGGCCACGACGCTGCCGGGGCCGCCCGCCGACGTCGGTGCCGGCGATTTCACGCTCGAGGTCTGGCTGATGGCGAGCGCCGCCGAGAACACGGCGCCGTCGGTCGTTTGCGGCGCGAACACCGCGTGGACCGCGGGCAATGTCGTCGTCGACCGCGACCGCCAGGGCGCCGATCGCAAGTTCGGCCTGTCGATCGCGGGCGGCAAGGTCGTCTTCGGCGTCTCGGGCGACGCGACCGGCAGCCTGACGCTCTGCAGCCTGTCGTCGGTGCTCGACGGCGCGTGGCACCACGTGGCCGCGCAACGCAGGCGCAGCGACGGCTTCCTGTGGCTCTTCGTCGACGGCAACCTCGAGGCGCAGGCGCCCGGGCCCGGCGGCGACATCTCGTATCCCGACGCGGCGGCACCCGCAAACGCCCACGATCCGTACGTCGTCCTCGGCGCGGAGAAGTTCGACACGGGCCTCGCCTATTCCGGCTGGCTCGACGAGCTCCGGATCTCGACCAAGCTCCGCTACACGGCGAACTTCCCGCGGCCGCGCGCGCCGTTCGTCGTCGACCGGTTCACCGCCGCGCTCTACCACTTCGACGACGGCAGCGGTGCGACGCTGCACGATGTCGCCGGCGCAATCGGCGGTCCGAGCAACGGCCTGATCAAGCGCGGCGGCGCCGCCAACGGTCCCGCCTGGATGCCGGAGAGCCCGTTCAACGTCGGCGGGCTCGTCAACAACGGCACGATCGCGTTCGTACCGTTCGTGTCCGGCTTCGGTTCACCGGTCGACGTTGTCAACGCCGGCGATGGCTCGGGCCGGCTCTATGTCGTTCAGCAGGGCGGGCAGATCCGGATCATCCGCAACGGCGCCATGCTGGGGACGCCGTTCATCAACCTGACCTCGAAGGTCGCATGCTGCGGCGAGCAGGGGCTGCTCGGTCTCGCCTTCCATCCGAAGTACGCAGTCAATGGCTTCTTCTACGTCTATTACACGGGCGCCGGCGGCGCGCTGACGATCGAGCGCTACCAGCGCAGCGCCGACAACACGAACATCGCCGATCCCGCGTCGGTCAAGCCGATGCTGCTGATTCCGCATCCGGGGCAATCCAATCACAACGGCGGGAAGATGGCATTCGGCCACGACGGCTATCTCTACATCGGGACCGGCGACGGCGGCGGCGGCAATGACACGCCGAACAACGCGCAGACCATGTCGCGGCGGCTGGGCAAGATGCTGCGCCTCGACGTCGACCAGAACGTCGGCGTCTCGCCCTACTACGGAATCCCGGCGACGAACCCGTTCCCGTTGAACGCGTGCGACGGCGTCAACGTCGGGATCTGCCCGGAGATCTGGGCGATCGGCTTGCGCAATCCGTGGCGCTGGACGTTCGACCGGCTGACCGGCGACCAATTCGTCGCCGACGTGGGCCAGAGCGCGCGCGAGGAAGTCGACTTCGATCCCTGGCCGGGAACGCCGGGCCGCAACTACGGCTGGCGGATCATGGAGGGCAACGTCTGCACGCCCGGCGTCAATCCGTCGTGCACGCCGCCTCCGGGCTACGTCGCGCCGATCTTCGACTATCCGCATCCGCCGGGCGTCGCCGTGATCGGCGGCTACCTCTATCGCGGCGACGCGATTCCGGCGCTCGCGGGCACCTACATCTACGCCGACGAGGGCTCGAACCTGCTGTGGGCGGCGACGCGTGCCGATTCCGGCGTGTGGACCGCGCAGCAGCAGCTCATGGCGACGCCCACCGCGATCAGCGCGTTCGGCGAGGACGAGGCGGGCGAGCTCTACGCCGCCGGTCTCGGCAACGGGACGATCTACCGGATCACCCCGATCGACGCCGACGCCGACGCCCTGCCGAACTGGTGGGAGCTCGCCTATTTCGGCAGCACGACGGCCGCGACGCCCGGCGCCGATGCCGACGCCGACGGCGCGACCAACCTGCAGGAGTTCCAGGCGGGCTCGGACCCGCTGTCCGCGGCGAGCAAGCCTGTCGTGCCGGCGTCGAAGGCGCAGGTCGCCGTGTGGCGGCCCGTCGCAAGCGCGGTGGCACATCGACGTCGACTTCGACCATGCCGCGGACCAGAAAGTGTACTTCGGCGCGACGACCGACAAGCCGCTCGCGGGGCGCATCGATCCGAGCCGGAGCTACGACCTCGTCGTCTACCGCAACGGGCTGTGGTACGCCGACTGGAACCGCGACAGCGTCAGCCGACTTCACGGCGTGGTTCGGCGGTGTCGCCGGTGACGTACCGCTGCTCGCCGACTTCAACGGCGACGGCCGCGACGACCTCGTGATCTTCCGCGGCGGGCTCTGGTTCGTCAGCACCGCGCAGAACGGCGTCGCCGCGATGACGTTCGCGTTCGGCGGCGCGGGCGGCGACATGCCGCTCGCCGGCGACGTCAACGGCGACGGCATCGCCGACCTCGTGATTTACCGCAGCGGGTTCTGGTACATCGACACGAACCGCGACGGCGTCGCCGACATCACGGTCGCGTTCGGCGGCGGCGGCGGCGACGTCCCCGTTCTGTTCGACTACGACGGCGACGGCAAGGCGGACCTCGGCATCTTCCGCAACGGCATCTGGTACGTGAACACGAAGCTCGACGGCACCGCGCAGGCGATCTTCGGTTACGGCGTCGGCACCGACATCCCGTTCGCCTGGAACGAGTGACCTCGCGCGCGGGGCGCTAGGCGAGCGTTCGCAGCTCGCGCAGTGCGACCGACAGCATCGCCGCGTCCGCCGCCGGCGCCGCGCGCAGTTCCGTGAACAGGTGTTGCGCGCGCTCGATCGCGCGGCCGTTGCGCGCCTGCCAGGCGCCGATCAGGTCGGCCGCCGCCGCCCCCTCGGCGCCCGCGAGCACCTCGCCCGTGATCGTCCGTTGCAGCGTGGACAGGTCGTCGCCCATCGCGCCGCGGGCGAGCATCTGCCAGTGCGCATCCGCCGGCAGCGCAGCGATCCGGTCGCGCAGCCAAGGCAGCCCGAGCCGCGTAGAGAGGTCGAAGTAGATCTCGGCCACGAGCTCGACCGGCCGGTTTGCGGCACCGGCAACCTCGACGATGTCGAGCGTCGAGTACAGCGTGTCGAGCGTCACGACTCGCTGCGCGAGCGCCTCGGGGACGCCCCGCGCCGTATAGGCAGCGGCAGCAGCGGCGAGGCGCGCGCGGTCCGCGGCGTCGAGGAGGTCCGGGAGCCGTGAGGCCAGCGCCTCGACCCGCGGCGTGAAGCGCGCGATGGTCGACGCCATGTCCTCGGTCAGCCGCCGCGAGCGCAGGAACCACATCGTGCCGCGCTCGAGCTGGCGGCTCGTGTCGATCAGCATCGTCGACTGCACCTCGTCGGGAACGGCATTGTCGAGCGCCTCGATGGCCTGCCACAACGGCACGAAGCGCGAAGATCTCGCGCGCGAGCAGGTAGGCGCGGACGACTTCGTGCGGCCGCGCCCCCGCGGTTTCCGCGAGCCGGTGCAAGTAGGTGCTGCCGACCCGGTTCACCATGCTGTTGGTGACGTGCGTCGCGATGATCTCGCGTTTCAACGCGTGCCGCGGCATGTACTCGGCGTATTTCTCGCGCAGCGCCCGCGGGAAGTAGCGGACGAGTGCCGTCTCGATCCACGGGTCGTCGGGGAGCGGCGAAGCGAGGAGCTCGTCGTAGAGCCACATCTTGCCGTAGGCAAGCATCACCGCGCGTTCGGGCGAGGTGAGCCCCTCGCCGCGCGCGCGCCGCGCGGCGAGCGCCTCGTCGTCGGGCAGGTATTCGATCGCGCGATTGAGCCGCCCCCGCTTCTCGAGGTACTGCATGAAACGGCCTTGCGCGTCCAGCAGCAGCGGCGCGATGCGGCCGGTCACGGAGAGCACCTGCGTCTGGAAATAGTTGTCGCGCAGTACGAGCGCGGCGACGTCGTCGGTCATGGCGGCGAGCGTCGCGTTGCGCTGCTTCTCGGTCAACTCGCCCTCGGCGATCGCCATGCCGAGCAGGATCTTGATGTTGACCTCGTGGTCGGACGTGTCGACGCCGGCCGAGTTGTCGATCGCATCGGTGTTGATGCGGCCGCCCGCCTGCGCGTATTCGATCCGGCCGAGCTGCGTGCAGCCGAGGTTGCCGCCCTCGACGAAGACCTTGCACCGGAGCTCGCTTCCGTTCACGCGAAGCGCGTCGTTCGCACGGTCGCCGACCTGGACGTGCGTCTCGCTCGCCGCCTTGACGTAGGTCCCGATGCCGCCGTTGTAGATCAGGTCGACCGGCGCCTTCAGGATCGCGTTGACGAGCTCGGTCGGCGTCAGCGTGTCGGCCGTGATCGCCAGCACCGCCTTGACCTCGGGCGTGAGGGCGATCGATTTCGCGCTGCGCGGATGGATGCCGCCGCCGGCGGAAATGAGCTTCGTGTCGTAATCGGCCCACGACGAGCGCGGCAGCTTGAAGAGGCGCTCACGCTCGCTGAAGCTCGACTGCGGATCGGGCGAAGGATCGAGGAAGATGTGGCGGTGATCGAACGCCGCGACCATCTTCACGTGCTTCGACAGCAGCAGGCCGTTGCCGAACACGTCGCCCGACATGTCACCGATGCCCGCTACCGTGAAGTCCGTCGTCTGCGTGTCGACGCCCATCTCGCGGAAGTGCCGCTTGACCGACTCCCACGCGCCGCGAGCGGTGATGCCCATCGCCTTGTGGTCGTAGCCCACCGACCCGCCCGAGGCGAACGCGTCGCCGAGCCAGAAGCCGTACTCCTTGCTGATCGCGTTCGCGTAGTCCGAGAACGACGCCGTTCCCTTGTCCGCCGCGACGACGAGGTAGGGGTCGTCGGCGTCGTGGCGCTTGACCTGCGGCGGCGGCACGATCGCTCCGCCGACGCGGTTGTCGGTGAGGTCGAGGAGCCCGCGCAGGTAGTCCTGGTAGCAGGCGATCCCTTCCTTCATGAACGCCTCGCGATCGGAGGCCGCGGGGGCGCGCTTCAGCACGAAGCCGCCCTTCGAGCCGACCGGAACGATCACGATGTTCTTCACCATCTGCGCCTTGACGAGACCCAGCACCTCGGTGCGGAAGTCCTCGGGCCGGTCCGACCAGCGCAGGCCGCCGCGGGCAACCTTGCCGCCGCGCAGGTGCACGCCCTCGAAGCGCGTCGCGTATACGAAGATCTCGAACATCGGCTTCGGCTCGGGCAGGCCGGGCACCTTGGCCGGATCGAACTTGAATGACAGGAACGCGCGGCGGCGGGCCTCTGCGTCGCGGCGCCAGAAATTCGTGCGCGTCGTCGCGAGGATCACCATCAGGTACTGCCGTAGCACGCGGTCTTCCGAGAGGTTCTCGACTCGGTCGAGCGCATCGTCGATCTGCTGGATCTTCGCGATCGACTGTGATTGCGCCGAATCCGGCAGCGCCGGGTCGAACCGCAGCTTGAACAGATCGACCAGCATCCGCGCGACGTCCGCGTGCGCGGCGAGTGTCGCCTCGATGAAGGTCTGCGACAGCGGGAAGCCGGTCTGCCTCAGGTATTTCGCGTACGCGCGCAACACCACGATGTCGTCGGCGGGCAGCCGCGCCGCGATGACGAGACGGTTGAAGTCGTCGTTCTCGACCTCGCCGCGGAAGATGCGTGCGAACGCGTCCTCGAACACCGCGTGCAGCGCGTCGATCTCGATCTCGGCATCGGCGACCGCCGACTGCATTCCGAAGTCATGCATCCAGACCGGCTCCGCGTCCTGCGGCGCGATCCGGTGCGGCCGTTCGTCGATCACCTTGAGTCCCATCCGCTCGAGCATCGGGAGGCTGTCCGACAGCGGAACGGGCCGGCCGCGGTGGAAGAGCTTGAAGCGCAGGACGCCCGGGGCAGCCTCGAGCGGGCGATAGAGCGACAGCGCGAGCGGATTGGCCGCCGTGAGCCCCGCCATCAGCGCGATGTCGGGCACCGCGCTGCGCGCCGCGAAATCGTCGCGGTAGCCGGCCGGGAATGCAGCCCCGAACTGTCGGAAGAGCTCGTTGCCGCGCGCCTCGCCCTGGGCGACGATCAGCGCCTCGCGCAGGTCGTCCTCCCACCGCCGCGCCGCCGCCGCGAGGCGCGCCTCGAGTTCGCGCACGTCGAACGGCGGCACCTTGCCGGGCGTCGTGCGGATCGTCATGTGGATCCGCGCGAGCATCGACTCGGACAGGTGCACGTTGAATTCGGCACCGACGCCGTTGAATGCCTCCATCAGGATCGCCTGCCACTTCTGCCTGAGCTCGGTCGTGTAGTTCTCGCGCGGCGCGAAGATGAGGCAGGAGAGAAAGCGCCCGAACGGATCGCGCCGGACGAACAGGCGGAAGCGCTGCCTATCGCCCAGGTGCAGGATGCCCATCGCCGTCGCGTAGAGATCGTCGTCGCGCGTCTGCAGGAGCTCGTCGCGCGGGTAGGTCTCGAGGATGTTGCGGAGCGTCTTGCCGTCGTGGCTTCCGGGCGCCAGGCCCGCGCGCGCGACGATGTTCTCCGTCTTGCGCCGCAGGAGCGGAATCTCCGCGGGCTTCGCGCTGTACGCGGTCGACGTGTAGAGGCCGAGGAAACGGTGCTCGCCGCAGACCTCGCCCTTCGCGTCGAAGCGCTTGACGCCGACGTAGTCGAGATAGCCCGGGCGGTGC
The DNA here is from genome assembly GCA_963830485.1 of uncultured beta proteobacterium. Lineage (GTDB taxonomy): Bacteria > Pseudomonadota > Gammaproteobacteria > Burkholderiales > Casimicrobiaceae > CAIWHR01. The sequence continues at coordinate 33,478 of CAWHNE010000009.1, read as the reverse complement.
ACCGTCGAGCGCGAATTCGCCTTCGTGATGATGAGAAGGTCGCGGAACCGCGCGTAGGCCCGCTGCTCCGGCGGCAGCGCGGCGAAGCTCGCCGCGACCTCGCGACCGCCGGTCTCGCGCAGGATGCCGAGCCCCGAACCCCCGACGATGCGCAGCGCATCCGCCCCGTCCACCGTGACGAGGTCGTGACAACGGTAGCCCAGGAGCGCGAAATGGTCGCTCGCCAGCCAATTCAGGAAGGCCTTCCCTTCGGCAAGCTCGTCCGCAGGCAGTGGCGGCGGACGCGCATCGAGATCGGCGACGATCTCCGAGAGCCGCGCCTTCATCTTTTTCCAGTCTTCGACCGCCATTCGCACGTCGAGCAGTACGCGGCCGACGTCGGCGGCCAGCGCGTCGAGCCGCGCGGCGTCCGTCGTGCGGTCGACCTCGACGTGGATGAACGACTCGCGCCGCGCGTCCTTGCCTTCGGTGGCGAGGCCGGTCAGGGTGCCGCCGGCGTCGCGGACGACCGCGAGCAGCGGGTGAACGATCAAGTGCAAGGTCAGGCCATGCCGGTTCGCCTCCATCGTCACCGAATCGACGAGGAATGGCATGTCGTCGTTGACGATCTCGATGATCGTGTGCGTCGACTGCCAGCCGTGCTCCTCGATCGTCGGATTGAACACGCGAACCTTCGCGCGGCCCGGCTCGCGCTTGCGCGCGAATCCCCAGTGCGAAAGCACGGCGCCGTAGAGGTCGGCGGGCTGTCGCTCGTCCAGATCCTCGGGGTCGACCTGGCCGTAGTAGCGGCCGACCAGGTCCTCGATCGTCGCGCGCTCGGGGGCCGCGATCTTCGCGCGGACGAGCGCGAGGACTTCCTGCAGCCGCTCGCTTCCGCCCGGTGTCGTGTCAGCGTCCATCTCGGTCCCCCGAAATCGCGGACAGACAGGATACCCTCACCAGATGCCGATGTGGATCCCGTGTGCCCGGTGGGTGTCAGTGCGCGCCTCGACCAGCGCATCGTCGACCGTCGTGCGCCGCTTGCCCGCGGCGAGCCAGTCGAACAGCCGCTCCCGCAGGCGCGCCCGCTCGGCGTCGAAGCGCGGATCGGCGCCGAGGTCGCGCTGCTCGCCCGGATCGTCGGCGAGCGCGAAGAGCTGCGGGCGGAAGCCCTCCCAGTGCACGAGCTTCCATTCGCGCTCACGCACCATGTACGCACGGCACTCGCGCACGCCGCGGCCGAGCACGCGCCGCGCGCGACGGAAGCCGTAGTCGAGTTCGGCGAACACCGCGTCGCGCCAATCCGGCACCGAATCGCCACGCAGGAGCGGCAGCAGCGACCGCCCCTCGACGCGGTGCGGGGCGCCGGGGATGCTCAGCGCCTCGATGATCGTCGGCAGCACGTCGATGCCCTCGACGAATCGCCGCTCTGCCCTGCCGCGCGTCGCGTCGGCCCGCGGATCGGGGTCCCGGATGACGAGGGGCACGCGGACGATCTCGTCGTAGAGAAGCTCTTTCTCGCCCAGCCGGCGGTCACCCATGAACTCGCCGTGGTCGGACGTGAAGATGATCAGGGTGTCCTGCATCCGTCCCATCGCCTCGAGTCCGTCCAGGACGCGGCCGAGATGGAAGTCGACCTGCGCCACGAGTCCCATGTACGCGGGGCGGACGTGGCGCACGATCTCCTCGTGGGCGAACCTCACGCATTCGTCGTGCTCGCGATAGGCGCGCACGACCGGATGCTCGTCGGGCGTTCCATCCTGCGGACCGCGCGCGATGGGACCGACATCGCGTTTGCGAAATAGCTTGTGAAACGGCGCGGGCGCGAGATACGGCCAGTGCGGCTTCACGTACGACAGGTGCAGCACCCACGGCGTCGTGCCGCGAGCGCGGATCCAGTCGAGTGCGAGATCCGTCATGTACGCCGTCTCGGAGTGGCGCTCTTCGACGCGCGCGGGCAAGTGCGCGTTGCGCATGTGCCAGCCCGACACGACGCGCCCATTGTCGACGGCGCTGATCACGAAGTCGGTCCACGGGTCGGCGCTGTCGTACCCACGCGCCCGCAGGAATTCCGCATAGCCGGACTCCGGGCCCGGCGGCGTGTGACCGTCGTAGCGGTCGACGACGACGAAGCCCCCCTCACGCAGGAGCGCGCCGCGCTCGGACTCGATCTCGATGCCGAAGCGCGCGAGCGCCTGCGTATCGGGCAACACGTGCGTCTTGCCGGCGAGCGCCGCCGTGCGCCCGGCCGCACGCAGGTAGTCGCCGAGAGTGAGCTCCGCCGCGGACAGCGGCACCCGGTTCCACGTCGCACCGTGCGAGCTCACGTAGCGGCCGGTGTAATACGACATGCGCGCGGGACCGCAGACGCCCGACTGCACGAATGCGTTGTCGAAGCGCACACCGTGCGCCGCGAGGCGGTCGATGTTCGGCGTTTCGACCCGCGATCCTCCGTAGCACGAGACGTGATCGCGGCGGAGCTGGTCGCACATCACGAACAGCACGTTGCGGACGGCGGTCATCGCTGGAGTATTGCGGAGGCGCGCGGCGGAGAGAAAGCGGAGCTTCGCAGCCGCGCGGGATTCCGCGATAATGCCGCCTTTGCCGGTGCGCGGCAACGCGGCCGCGCTGCCGACGATGCCCAGGTGGCGGAACTGGTATACGCAGCAGACTCAAAATCTGCCGGCCGCAAGGCCATGAGGGTTCGATTCCCTCCCTGGGCACCAGAAGGGCGCGCACCCCCAACCCGCGACTATTTCACCTGCACCCGACTTAGGTACTCGGTCAGCGCCAGAATGCGCGCGCGAGCGTATACCTCGGGGTCGCCCGGAACCTCCATGTAGGTGTCGCCAGCCTTGCGCTTGTAATAGTTGCCCCAGATCAACATGTCACTCGTTCCGTGCCCCGGCACCTCCACCCTGCCGTCGATGACCTCGTACACACGGGCAAACGGAAACACTCCCTTGTTGTTGCGTTGCAGAACTGTTAGGTCACTCGGCGTTCCCTTTATGAAGGGCTTGAAAGATCCATCGCCTTTGCCACTCAACCCATGGCAGGCCGCACAGTGCGCGTCGTACTCTTGCTTGCCGAGGTCGATCTTTTCCGCTGCCAATCCGACTGCACCCGCTCCGAAGAGCGCCAGCCCGACGACTGCCCTTCCAAATCCAGTGTGCTTCATGATATCCCCCGTTTCGACCGCACGATCTTATGCTGCACCGTTCGCGGAGTCGTATGTTGACATTGGTCAACGCCTCTCACGATCCGCCGAATCGGCGCGGCCGCCTGTCATGACCGGCCTTCCACAATGTCGGCTCGCGGTCTTCAACACGGGCCGTCTTCAACATCGCAGCCGATACCGGATGGACAACGATTTGCGTCCGGGTCGTTGCGTGCGTTATCCGATTGGTGGACAGTGTCCGCCAGTGCAAGCAAACGCGGAGGCAGCGGCACTGTTCACCGACCACACGCCCAGGCGCGTCTTTCCCGACGAACTCAGGGCGCGACTCAGGATCGGCGACACCTGGCTAAGGCGGCTCGTCGCCGAGGGGAAATTTCCCCCGCCGAAATACGATCCGAATGGGCGTCGCCGCTGGTAGACCGCATAGCGCTAGAGCCCGAACGACGTTGTTTGGCCTTCGCGTGTCATGGAGAGGGCGGGTCATCTTAGGAGGCGACACGGCGGAAGGGTAGCGGCAGCGCGACGGGCGGCAAGGTGAAAATGTTCTACAGAGCGTGCCGGATACTAACCACGAATGGTGCGGGTCAGGGTCCCTCCAGTCGTTGTAGTAGCGACCGTGGTACGGCACGCAAAAAGGCGATGTTTCCACGAGGGAAATTCGATCCCCTCCCTGGGCACCATCATCGATTCCGTGATCCAGTCGAACGGCACTGGCGCGCGCCGCCCGCGAGCGCGGGGAGAACCGCGGCCCTACTGCAAGGGATTCGGCGTGATTGCCCCTTGAATGTCAGGCGCGCCTCTGCCGCTCAGTGTGTTGTTGCCGCTCGAACGCATGACACCCGCGGAATTGAGCAAGTCCGGGCCCACGTTGCGGGCAATCGTCGACCGTGTCACGAGGACGGTCGTCGTTGCTCCAGTCGCTTCCACGCCAGGGCCGCCATTTTCCGTTACCGCGGAATCGGACAACGTCAGCGAGACTTGCATGCCGGGGTCGGACCCATCGGCCCAAACCCCGACCCCGCCGTTCCTCGCGATGGTGGAGCGAATGAAGGTCAGGCTCGATGTTCCTCCGCCCACGGACGAAGACGCGGCAACAGCGCCTCCATTGGTATTGCCCGATATCGTCGAATCGGAAAGGGTCGCAACAACGGCGGAGCCGGTGTCAGCGGCCGCGACAACTCCGAATTGAGCATTGCTGTCGACACCAATTCTCTGAGCGTTCAGCGTCCCCGAATTCATGACGATTCCCGGCAACGGGCCGCTCGAGCCGGCCCCACCATTTAACGCAAACTGGGAATCGGCGATGTCGACCACCGGCGTACCCCCTGCGACCCAGAGTCCCGCTCCCCCGTTGCTGCGAATGACGCTCTCTCGAATATGAATCCGGGTGTCGGTGGCCACGAAAACGAAGACGCCGTTGTCTGCCATATTGGACACCACGCACTTCTCGATGTGCACCTCGCCACCGCCACTGACCGCAATTCCATCCACTCCGTCTTGACCGCTGATTGACAATCCGCGAAGCACGACTTTGTCGGTCGGGCCCGCGCTTACGGTAACGCCGGTGGTCCCTGCAAGTACGCTGATCCCGGCGTATACGCCCGGCGGCGCCACAATGGAAACAGCTTGCGTGATCGTGACCGGACCATAGCCGGCTGAGTCCAGGACGACGACCTCACCGCCTGCGTTCGTTTGCAGGATCGCCGTCGCGAACGATCGGCATGGGGCTGCACGAGAACATGCGTTGCCGTCGTCGCCGGTCGAAGCAACGAAAGTCCGCTGTGCCGCCGCGCTCGCATGGACTGGTACGGCGGCCACGACCACCGCACAAGCGACGATGACATGTCGTCCAATCATGACGACCTCCCCTGGATTTGCTCGCTCAATGGGTCTTGGACAACCGCAATGGCACTCGAACCGGTCCCTACCATGGTACGCGCAAAGGGTAAAATCCGGGGCGAGTCAGTCTCTTCCGTTCCGGAGCGTACCGTTGCCATGTCCCGCCTCCGGCTCTCCGACTTCGACTACGACCTCCCGCGCGAGCTGATCGCGCAGGCGCCCGCGCGCGCGCGCACCGGCAGCCGGCTGCTGCATGTCGACGGCGCAATGCTCGCCGACGTCTCATTCGTAGACCTGCCACGCTTCGTTGCGCCGGGCGATCTTCTCGTCTTCAACGACACGCGCGTGATCAAGTCGCGACTGCTAGCGGTGAAACCGACCGGCGGCCGGGTTGAGCTCCTGCTCGAGCGGCTGCATGGCGCCCACGAGGCGCTGTTCCAGCTTCGCGCGAGCCATCCACCGAAGATCGGCAGCACGCTGCTCCTCCCGGGCGACACGCAGGCCGAGGTTGTCGAGCGCCGCGACCGCTTCTTCGTGTTGCGGCTTCGTGGCGACGTCGCGTTCCTCGACTATCTCGACCGGCACGGCGCGGTGCCGCTGCCGCCGTACATCGAACGCGCCGCGGAGGCGGACGACGAGACGCGCTACCAGACCGTATACGCGCGACATGCGGGCGCCGTCGCCGCGCCGACGGCGGGGCTGCATTTCGACGCTCGGCTTCTGTCCGCGCTCGAGGATGCTGGCGCCGCTTTCGCCTACGTCACGCTGCACGTCGGTGCCGGCACCTTCGCGCCGGTCACACTCGAAAACATCGCCGCGCACACGATGCATCCCGAGTGGTATTCGGTGCCCGTGCCGACCGCATCCGCGATCGACGCGACGCGTGCGCGCGGCAGCCGGGTGCTCGCGGTCGGCACGACCACCGTACGTGCGCTCGAATCCGCCGCGGCGAACGATGGCCGCGTGCGCGCCGGCGACGGCGAGACGCGGATCTTCATCACCCCCGGCTACCGATTCCGGGTCGTCGAGCGTCTGCTCACGAACTTCCATCTGCCGCGCTCGACGCTGCTGATGCTCGTCTCGGCGTTCGCTGGTATCGATACGATCCGCGCCGCCTACGCGCATGCAATCGCGCAGCGCTACCGCTTCTACAGCTACGGCGACGCGATGCTGCTCGAGGCCGCGCTAGAATCCGGCCGATGAGATTCTCGCTGCTCGCGACCGCCGGCCGCGCCCGCCGCGGCCGTCTCGAGCTCGTGCATGGCACGGTCGAAACCCCGGTGTTCATGCCGGTCGGCACGTACGGCACCGTCAAGGCGATGACCCCGCGCGAGCTCCTGGAGGTCGGCGCGGAGATCGTCCTCGGCAACACGTTCCACCTGTGGCTGCGGCCGGGCGTCGACGTGATCCGCGCGCACCACGGCCTCCACCGGTTCATGGGCTGGACGAAACCGATCCTCACCGATTCCGGCGGGTTCCAGGTGTGGAGCCTGGGCGCGCTGCGCCAAGTCCGCGAGGAAGGCGTCGCGTTCGCGTCGCCCGTGAACGGCGACAAGCTTCTGCTCACCCCGGAAATCTCGATTCAGGTGCAGCGCGCGCTCGATGCCGACGTCGTCATGGTGTTCGACGAGTGCACACCATATCCGGCCACGCGCGACGAGGCCGCGCGCTCGATGGAGCTTTCGCTCGGATGGGCGCGCCGATGCCGCGCGCAGTTCGACGCCGACGGCAACGGCAACGCGCTCTTCGGCATCGTCCAGGGCGGCATGCACGAGGACCTGCGCGACGCGTCGCTCGCCGGGCTCGAGGCGATCGGATTCGATGGCTACGCGATCGGCGGCATGTCGGTCGGCGAGCCGAAGCACGAGATGATGCGGGTGCTCGACCACACGGCAGCGCGGCTTCCCACAGGGAGCCCCCGCTATCTGATGGGTGTGGGCACGCCCGAGGACATCGTCGCCGGCGTCACCGCCGGCATCGACATGTTCGACTGCGTGCTACCGACGCGCAACGCGCGGAACGGACACCTGTTCACGCGTTTCGGCGACGTCCGGATCCGCAACGCGGTTCATCGGGCCGACACAAGGCCGCTCGACGAGACCTGCGACTGCTACACATGCCGCAATTTCTCGCGGGCGTACCTGCACCACTTGCAGCGCGTCAACGAGATACTGGGCGCGCGCCTGAACACGATCCACAACCTCCACTATTACCTCGCGCTCGCCACAGAGTTGCGCCGCGCCGTGGAGGAGGATCGGCTGCCCGCGTTTGTCGCCCGGTTCGCCGCTGACCGCGCCCGTGGCATGGGCGCGATCGGCGCCGAACCCTGAAGAGTGGCGCACCCGGCGTGGTAGAATGACAGGCTTTCCGCCGGCAACCCGGCACCGCCCGGTCGCGCGTCGGCGCGCCCGATCACGGAGGACTTTCACGTGCTGCTCGATTTCCTGATCACCCCCGCGTACGCGCAGGCCGCCCCGGCGTCGGGCCCCGCAGGCGACCTCATGACCTTCCTGCCGATGATCGCGATCTTCGTCGTCTTCTATTTCCTGCTGATCCGCCCGCAGCAGAAGAAGGCAAAGGAGACGCGCGCGATGCTCTCGGCGCTGCAGAAGGGCGACGAGGTCGTGACCGCCGGAGGCATCGTCGGCCGCATCGCGAAGCTTGGCGAGCAGTACGCGTCGATCGAGATCGCCAACGGCGTCGAGATCAATGTCCAGCGCGCCGCCGTCGCGCAGCTCCTGCCGAAGGGCACGATCAAGACGCTGTAACGTCGGGCGCCGGCGTCGAACGCGCAAGCCGGCCCTTCGGCTCGCGGCCGCCGTCGCGCCGGACCCAACCCGGACCACCGCCGCATGAACCGTTACCCCCTCTGGAAATACGTGCTGATCGCGGTCGCGCTCGTGGTCGGCATCGTCTACACCCTGCCGAACTTCTTCCCCGAGGTGCCTGCGGTCCAGGTCAGCTCGTCGAAGGCCTCTGCCAAAGTCGACACCGCTCTGCTCGCGACGGTCGAGGATGCGCTCAAGGCCGCGTCGATCAGCTACCGCGGCGCCGCGCTCGATCCGACGGGCATCAAGGTTCGCTTCGACGATCCCGACACGCAGCTGAAGGCGAAGGACGTGGTGCAGAGCAAGCTGGGCGAGGAATACATCGTCGCGCTGAATCTGTTGTCGTCGTCGCCGCAGTGGCTGGCCGCAATCGGCGCACTGCCGATGTACCTGGGCCTCGATTTGCGCGGCGGGGTCCACTTCCTGCTGCAGGTCGACATGAAGGCGGCGCTCGACAAGGCGGCCGACCGCTACACGACCGACATCCGTTCGCTCCTGCGCGAGAAGAAGGTCCAGTACGGCGGCGTCGTGCGCGAAGGCGGGAGCGTCGTCGTCCGCTTCCGCGACGACGCAGAGCGGGTGCGGGCGCGCAAGGAGATCGAAAGCCAGTACGGCGACCTGCTCCTGCGCGAGGCCGACGGCGCGGGTGGCGAGCTTCGGCTCGTTGCGACGCTCAAGCCCGAAGCGCAGAAGCGCATCCAGGACGGCGCCGTGCTGCAGAACATCACGATCCTGCGCAACCGCGTGAACGAGCTCGGCGTCGCCGAGCCGATCGTCCAGCAACAGGGCGGCGACCGCGTGATGGTGCAGCTCCCGGGCGTGCAGGACACGGCGCGCGCAAAGGACATCCTCGGCCGCACGGCGACGCTCGAGATCCGCATGGTCAACGACGACCCGGGCGCGCTCGAGGCGGCGGTCGGCGGTCAGGTGCCGTTCGGCAGCGATCTCTTCACCGAACGCAGCGGCGGGAAGGTGCTGGTGCGGCGGCAGGTCGTACTGACCGGCGACCGGATCAACGACGCGCAGCCGGGCTTCGACCAGCGGACCAGCGAGCCGGCGGTGCACGTCAACCTCGACGGCAGCGGCGCGCGCATCTTCAAGGAGATCACGCGCGAGAACGTCGGCAAGCGAATGGCGATCGTGCTGGTCGAGAAGGGCAAGGCGGAGGTGGTCACGGCGCCGGTGATCCGCGAGGAGATCGGCGGCGGCCGCGTCCAGATCAGCGGCCGGATGAACACGCGCGAGGCCAACGACATCGCGCTGCTGATGCGGGCCGGCGCGCTGGCCGCGCCGATGGAGATCGTCGAGGAGCGCACGGTGGGACCGTCGCTCGGCAAGGAGAACATCGACAAGGGTTTCAATTCGGTGACCTACGGCTTCATCGTGCTCGCGATCTTCATGTGCGCGTACTACCTGCTGATGGGCGTGATCTCGGTCGTCGCGCTGTCGATCAACCTGCTCCTCTTGGTCGCGATCCTGTCGATGCTGCAGGCGACGCTCACGCTGCCGGGCATCGCCGCCATCGCGCTGACGCTCGGCATGGCGATCGACGCCAACGTGCTGATCAACGAGCGGATCCGCGAGGAGCTGCGCTGGGGCGCGACGCCGCACGCGGCGCTCTCCGCCGGCTACGAGCGCGCGTGGAACACGATCCTCGACTCCAACGTGACGACGCTGATCGCCGGCATCGCGCTCCTGATCTTCGGCACCGGGCCTGTGCGCGGCTTCGCCGTCGTGCACTGCCTCGGCATCATGACGTCGATGTTCTCGGCGGTGTTCATCTCGCGCGGCATCGTCAACCTGATCTACGGCGGCCAGAAGCATCTCGCGAAGATCTCGATCGGCCAGGTGTGGCAGCCGTCCGCCGCGGCCGGTGTCGCGAAGACCGCGGACCGCTGACCGCCCTCCTACGTCATCCCCGTTCCCCCATGGAATTCTTCCGCATCAGCCGCGACATCCCGTTCATGCGGCACGCGCTCACGTTCAACGTGATCTCGGCCGTCACCTTCGTGCTCGCCGTCTTCTTCCTCGCGACGCGCGGGCTCAACCTCGGCGTCGACTTCCGCGGCGGCACCGTGATCGAGGTCACCTACGCCGGCGCGGTCGACTTCGGTCACGTGCGCACCGCGCTCGACAAGCTCAATCTCGGCGAGTACTCGGCGCAGAGCTTCGGCAGCTCGAACACGGCGCTGATCCGCCTGCCGCTCAAGGAAGGTCTCTCGAGCGCCCAGCTCTCCGAGCAGGTGATGGCCGTGCTCAGGGCCGAGGACCCCTCGGCGACGCAGCAGCGCGTCGAGTTCGTGGGGCCCCAGGTCGGCCGCGAGCTCTTCGAGAACGGCGCGCTCGCGCTGCTGCTCGTGTCCCTCGGCATCGTCGGCTATCTGGCGCTGCGCTTCGAGTGGCGCTTCGCGGTCGCCGCGATCATCGCGAACCTGCACGACATCATCATCATCCTGGGCTTCTTCGCGCTGTTCCAGTGGGAATTCTCGCTGCCGGTGCTCGCAGCGATACTCGCGGTGCTGGGCTACTCGGTCAACGAGTCGGTGGTGATCGCCGACCGGATCCGCGAGAATTTCCGCAAGATGCGCAAGGCGACGGTGACCCACGTGATCGACAACGCGATCACCAGCACGATCTCGCGCACGATCATCACGCACGGCATGACGCTGATGATGGTGTTGTCGATCCTTTTCTTCGGCGGCGAGACTTTGCACTATTTCGCGCTCGCGCTGACGATCGGCATCTGCTTCGGCATCTACTCGTCGGTGCTCGTGATGGCGCCGATCGTGATGTGGCTGGGCGTCTCCCGTGAGGACCTGGTCAAGCCGGAGCGCGCGGGCGGAGGCGAGAAGATCCTCCCCTAGAGCGGTGCTCGACCGGGGTCTGACCCGGCTCAGACCCCCGTTTTCCGGCCATGCTGACGACGTTCTTCTACTCGCTGCTGGCCCTGGACCAGTCGGTCGCGCAGCTCGCGGCGCAGTACGGGCACTGGATCTATGCGCTCCTGTTCCTGATCATCTTCGCGGAGACGGGCCTGGTCGTGTTCCCGTTCCTGCCCGGCGACTCGATCCTGTTCATCGCGGGGACCGTCGTCGCGACGGCGGACCTGAACATCCACACGCTCGTGATCGTGCTGACCGCGGCGGCGATCCTGGGCGACACGGTGAACTATTCGATCGGGCACTACATCGGCCCGCGCGTCTTCGACCGGCCGGACTCGCGCTGGTTCAGGCAGGAGCACCTGCGACGCACGCAACGGTTCTACGACAAGTACGGCGGCGTCACGATCATCATCGGCCGCTTCGTGCCGATCATCCGGACATTTGCGCCGTTCCTCGCCGGGGTGGCCGGCATGCGCTATCGCCGATTTCTGTCGTTCAACGTCGTCGGCGCCATTGCCTGGATCGGCTCGCTCACTTATGCGGGGTATCTCTTCGGCAACATCCCCTGGGTCAAGCAGAATCTGACGCTGATCGTCGTCGGCATCGTGGTCGTGTCCCTCATACCCGCGGTGACGACATTCCTCCGCGAGCGGCACGGTCGCGCGCGGCGGCGCTGACCCGCGGACCGCCGGCTAGACACGCCGCGCGAGCGCGCCGGCCTTGCCGATGTAGGTCGACGGCGTCAATGCCTTGAGGCGCGCCTTCACGTCGGCGGGCAGCGCCAAGCCGTCGATGAACGCGTGCAGGCTCTCGCGCGTGATGCCCGACTTGCCGCGCGTCAGCGCCTTCAGCTGCTCGTAGGGATTGGGCGCGCCGTAGCGGCGCATGACCGTCTGGATCGGCTCGGCGAGCACCTCCCAGCAGGCGTCGAGGTCGGCCGCGATCCGCCGCTCGTCGACCGCGAGCTTCGCGAGCCCCTGCCGCAGCGATACCCAGCCCAGAAGCGAGTGTCCGAGCGCGACGCCCATGTTGCGCAGGACCGTCGAGTCGGTGAGGTCGCGCTGGAACCGCGATACCGGAAGCTTGTCGGCCATGTGCCGCAGCAGCGCGTTGGCGAGCCCGAGATTGCCCTCGGAGTTCTCGAAGTCGATCGGATTGACCTTGTGCGGCATCGTCGACGATCCGACCTCGCCCTCCTGCGTCTTCTGCCGGAAATAGCCGAGCGACACGTAGCCCCAGAGGTCGCGATCGAGGTCGACCAGCACGGTGTTGGTGCGCGCGATCGCATCGAACAGCTCCGCGATGCAGTCGTGCGGCTCGATCTGCGTCGTGTACGGATTGAATTCGAGACCGAGGCCACGGACCACCTTGGCCGCGAGCCGCTCCCAGTCGACGTCCGGATACGCGGCGACGTGTGCGTTGTAGTTACCGGTGGCGCCGTTCATCTTGCCCTTGATCGGCACGTGTCCGATCGCGGTGATCTGGCGCGCGAGCCGCGCGTAGACATTCGCCATTTCCTTGCCGAGCGTCGTCGGCGTCGCCGGCTGACCGTGCGTGCGCGCGAGCATCGGTACCTCCGCATGCGCGTGCGCGAGCGCGCGCAACGAGGTCGCGACGTTCTCGAGCGCCGGCAGCAGGATCGAGCGCCTCGCCTCGGCCAGGATGAGCCCATGCGCGAGATTGTTGATGTCCTCGGACGTGCACGCGAAATGGATGAACTCGCCGACCCGCGCGACCTCGGGCACGCCGGCGAAGCGCTCCTTCAACCAGTACTCGATCGCCTTGACGTCGTGATTGGTCGTGTCCTCGATCGCCTTCACGCGCGCGCCGTCGGTCGGCCCGAACGATGCGGCCGCGGTCTCGAGCGCGGCGCGCACCGCCGGCGGAAATGGCGGAACCTCGGCGACGCCCGCCTCGTCGCCGAGCGCGATCAGCCATGCGATCTCGACCCGCACGCGCGCGCGGATGAGGCCAAGCTCGCTGCAATGCTCGCGCAGCGCCGCAACCTTGGGGGCGTAGCGGCCGTCGAGCGGCGATAGCGCGGTGAGCGCGGGATCGGGGGCGGACATCGGGTGCGGCGTCTCGCGGCGGCAGTCCGAATGACACACGAGTGTAGCACGCGGCGCGCGTCTGACGCGTCCGCAGGCGGCCCCGACTGCACTGTGTGCACGCGCGCCGTCACACCGGGAGCCGATGCTATACTTGAAGGTATCGTTTTCGCCTTTTCCCTCGTGCTGAAACTCCTCGCCACGCTGACGAGCCCGTATGCGCGCAAGGTCCGCATCGCGCTCGCCGAGAAGAAGATCGAGTACACGCTCGTCGAGGATTCGCCGTGGGTTCCGGGCAACGCGGTGTCGGAGGTCAATCCGCTAGGCAAGATTCCCGTGCTGGTGCTGGATGACGGCACGCGGGTCTTCGACTCGCGCGTCATCGTCGAGTACCTCGATGCGATGAGCCCGGTCAGCCGGCTCATTCCGGAGCCGTCGCGGCAGCGCATCGCGGTGAAGCGGTGGGAAGCGCTGGCCGACGGTATCTGCGACGCGGCAGGGGCCATCGTTCTCGAGCGCAAGCGCCCGGCGCGCCAGCAGAGCAAGGAGTGGATCGAGCGCCAGCGCGCGAAGATCGACCGCGGCATCGTCGAGCTCGCGCAGGAGCTGAGCGAGCGCCCGTGGTGCAACGGCGAAGCGTACTCGCTCGCCGACATCGCGACCGGCTGCGTGCTCGGCTATCTCGACCTGCGATTCGCCGAGATCGACTGGCGCGGCGCGCATCCGAACCTCGTGGCGCTCGCCGCGAAGCTCGCCGGCCGGCCGAGCTTCGCGGATACGGCCCCGCCCGCAATGTAGCCGGCGGGCCGCGGACCGCGGTCCATCACGGAGGCCCCGCTTGGCAGCCGCACCGGTCCCCGCTCCCTCGATCCTCGCCAGCCTCAAGCAAGCGCTCCTGCCGCACGCGCCGTTCGCGGCGATGAGCGAGCGCGACCTCGGCCACATCGTCCGCGCGTCGCGGCTGCGATACTTCGCGCCGGGTGAAGCGATCCTGATGCCGGCTCCCGACCGACCGGCCCATTGTTACGTCATCCGTCAGGGCACCGTTCGTGGCGAGCGACCGGGGAGCGCCGGCAATGCCGCGGCGCTTTTCGAGCTTGCCCCGGGCGAGATGTTTCCGCTGGGTGCGCTGCTCGGCCGGCGCGGCGTGACGAGCGTCTACCGCGCGGCTCGGGACACGTTCTGCCTCGAGTTCCCGACCGCGGTGTTCGACACGCTGATCGCGACCTCGGCCGTATTCCAGGATTTCTGCACGCGCCGGCTCGCGCACCTGCTCGACCTGTCGCGAGCGCGGCTCCAGGCGGAATACGCGGCGACGGTGACCGAGCAGCGCGGATTCTCGACGCCGCTCGCGGGCCTGTCGCGGCACGCGCCGCTCGTATGTGCTCCGGACACCCCGATAGGCGATGCGCTCGCGACGATGGAACAGCATCGGATCGGCACGATGCCGGTCGTCGACGGCGAAACACGGCCTCTCGGCATATTCACCCGGCAGGATGTGATCGGCCGTGTTGTCCTGCCGCAGCGGCCGCTCACGACCGCGATCCGCGAAGTGATGAGCGCGCCGGTCGTCACATTGCCTGTCGGCGCGACCGCTGGGGACGCCGCGCTCCTCATGGCTCGAAGCGGGATCCGACACGTCGTGGTCCTCGATTCCGGCGGACGTGTTGCGGGCGTCGTGTCCGAGCGCGACCTCTTCAGCCTGCAGCGGTTGTCGGTGCGCGAGCTGGCATCGGCCATCCGCCGGGCCGCCGACATCGACGCGCTCGTCCATTGCGCAGCCGACATTCGCGCGCTGTCGCACTCGCTGGTCGCGCAAGGCGCGGCCGCGGGGCACCTGACGCGGATGATCTCCAGCCTCAACGATCAGCTTGCCGTCCGGATCCTCGAGCTCCTCGCGCCGACCTTCGACCTCTCGGGCATCGCGCTGTGCTGGCTCGGGATGGGATCCGAAGGCCGATCGGAGCAGACGATCGCCACGGACCAGGACAACGGACTCGTCTTCGCCGCGCAGGGCGACGACGCGGCGCGGGACGCGATTCGCGTACGCCTTCTTCCGTTCGCGCGCGCCGTCAACGAAGCGATGGACCGTTGCGGCTACCCATTGTGCAAGGGCGGTGTCATGGCGTCGAATCCCCGCTGGTGCGCGAGCCTCCCGGAGTGGAAGGCGGCCTTCGCCAACTGGATCGACCGCGGCGATCCGGACAGTCTCCTCGCCGCAAACGTCTTCTTCGACTTCCGCGCGCTGTGGGGCGAAGTCCAGCTCGCGGACGCGTTGCGCGCCGACGTGGCGTCCCGCGCGCAGGCCAATTCGCGGTTCTTGAAGCAGATGTCCGATAACGCACTGCAGAACCGGCCGCCGCTCAGCTGGTTCGGTGAATTGCAGGCGGAGGAGGACGATGCCGGCGTCGAGAGCATCGATCTCAAGATGAACGGGAGCGTTCCGTTCGTCGACGCCGCGCGCATCTTCGCGCTGGCCGCCGGCGTCACCGCCACCAATACCGTCGAACGGCTGTTGCAGGCAGGCGCGGTGCGCGGCATTCCCCCGCCGGAGGTCCAGGCGGCGTGCGACGCGTTCGAGTACGTTCAGCTGCTGCGGTTGCGCGAGCAGCATCGCCGCGGCGGCGAAAGCGGCGTGAATGCCAACATCGCACCGCTCGACCTGTTGCCGGATCTCGACCGCCGGATCCTCAGGGAGGCGATGCGGGAGGCCCGCCGGCTGCAGCAGCGTCTCGAACTCGACTATCCCGGATGAACGGCATTGCTTCGCTGCTGCGCTGGTTCGGACGCCGGCCGCGCGCGGGACCGGCCGGGCGTTGGGTCGTCGTCGATACCGAGACCGCAGGGCTCGACCCTGACCGCGATCCGCTGCTCGCGATCGGCGGCGTCGCGGTCGACGACGAGGGCATTCGCGTCGACGACAGCTTCGAGATCGTGCTGCGCAGTGCCGCCGCAGGCGATGCCGCGAACATCGTCGTGCACGGCATCGGGCACGCAGCGCAGGCCGCGGGCACGCCTGCGCCTGCCGCGCTCGCCGCCTTCGCCGAATGGGCCGGCGAGGCACCGCGCGTGGCGTTTCACGCCGATTTCGATCGTGCGGCGCTGCGCAATGCCTATGCGCTTGCCGGCGTGCCTGCGGCCAACGGTCCATGGCTCGATCTCGCGCCGCTCGCCGCCGCGCTCGCGCCGAACGCCGATGCCAAGCGCGGACGCAGCCTGGACGACTGGCTCGCCGCATTCGGCATCGAATGCGCGCTGCGCCACAACGCCGCGGCAGACGCGCTCGCGAGCGCGGAGCTGCTCTTGCGCCTGCGCGCGATGGCCGCGCGGCAGGGACGCATCGGCTTCGATGCGCTGGTCCGGACGGCGCGCCAGCAGAAGTGGCTGGGCGGGCGCAGCTGAGGGCTATACTGGGTCGGCATATCGAATCGCATGAAAGTACTGCGCCGCATCGTCCGCCTGTTGCTCCGCCCCCGCGCGGAGTGGGAGCGCATCGCGGCGGAGGATACGACGGTGGATGCGCTGCTGCGCCGCTACATCCTTCCGCTCGCGACACTCGCGCCGATCGCAACCACGATCGGGATGCGCACGTTCGACCGCGGCTGGGACCCGGTCCACGGCTACCTCGTCCCGGCGGAGGGCATCTTCGCCGCCAGTGCAACGACGTACTTCGGAACCGTCGGCTCGATCCTCGCGCTCGCCGGAATCTTCGTGCTGGTTGCGCCGATGTTCGGCTGCGCACGCAACTACACGAACGCGCTCAAGGTCGCGACCTATGGCGCGATCCCCGTGCTGCTCGCCGGCGCCACACTGGTGCTGCCGGTGATGGCGATCGTCGGCGTCGTCGCGCTGTGCCATACGCTGTTCCTGTTGTGGTTGGGCGCGGACCGCGTTCTGCATGTGCCGGACGGCGCACGTGCCGAGTTCGTCGGTATTTCGATCGTGCTGCTCGCCTTCGCCTCCGCGCTCGCGGGCGCACTCGCTAGCGGCATGGGTCTGCTCTGACGGACGACGTGCGCATCATCCCGTCACCTGCGCCGGGATGGTTTCGGTAAACTCGCGCCGGGGACCTCGTATCGAAGCGTCCCCTCTTCTCCCACCGGCCCCGCACGGAGACCTCCCTGGACGATCTCGCCTCGACGCTGTTCTGGCTCCGCCTCGTGCAGGTCGTGATCGCAGTCCCGCTGTTCGCGCTCGCAGGACAGGGGGCCACCTGGGTCCTCGCGCGGATCATGGGCCAGCCGCCGCAACAGAACGTCATCTACAGGTTGTTTCAGATCGTCGCGTCGCCCGTGGTCAAGACGTGCCGCTTCATCACGCCGCGGGTCATCCTCGACCGGCACCTTCCACTCGTGGGATTCGCGCTGCTGCTGGTCGTCTACGGCTGGATCATGATCGAGATCGCGGCCGCCTGCGGCCGGCACGGCCTCGCGGTTTCCCAATGCCTGCAATCGCACTGACGACGCGGCTGCGGCGCTGGTACTGGAACCAGATCGCCGCATGGTGCGTGCTCTTCCGGCGACGCGACATCGCGCTCGAGTACTACCAGCGGATGCTGGCGCAGGACCCGCGGGATGCGCTCGCGCTCGCGTCGATCGGCTTTCAGTACGCACAGCTCGGGCGGAAGAGCGACGCCCTGGCGACATTCGACCGCCTGATCGCCATCGCCCCCCGCGACGCGGAGGCGCACTTCAACCGCGGCTTCCTGTTGCAGGAGCGCAACGACCACGACGGCGCGATCGCCGCCTTTCGATCGGCGCTCGCGCTCAACCCGGATCACGATCGGGCGCTCTACGGACTTGCGCTCTCGCTGATCGCGACACGGCGGCCCGAAGATGCCATCGCGCCGCTGAAGCGGAACACCAAGCTGCAGCCGATGAGCCCCTATGGCTGGTATCAGCTCGCGCGCGTCCAGCACGAGCTCGGACGGCCCGGCGAGACGCAGACGATTCTCGATCACCTGGCCACGTTCGAGCCCAAGGTCGCACGACAGTTGGAACGGGAAACCGGCCTCAAGGCCGCGACGCTCGACTGACACAGGCGCCGGCGACGGCAGTGCGCCACGAGCCCCATGCGCCGCCGGACGGAGGCTTGCGCTCCCGAAAAGGTGGGCTATACTCCCCGCAATTTGGCCGCCCCCACCGGGGGATTCGGGCCAGCACAGAACAAAGCCGGATCGGACGCCGATCCAGACCGGCAACGCTTTCGTCGTCCATAAGGAGGAGCCCGCCATGCAGTTGACCGAGCGGCACCGCGAGTACTGGCACAAGAATCTCGCGATCACGAGCATCCTGCTGTTCATCTGGTTCCTGGTGACGTTCGTGCTGATGTATTTCGCGCGCGATCTGTCGTTCAACTTCTTCGGCTGGACGTTCGCGTTCTACATGGCGGCGCAGGGCACGCTGATCATCTACGTGATCATCATCTGGTATTACGCGCGCTACATGAACGAGCTCGACCAGACCTACGACGTGCACGAAGGGGAGGACTAGAGATGGCCGGCATTCCAGCAGCGACCGCCTCCGTGGGCGCGGGCAACGCGGCGACGCGCCGCTCGTTCTTCCAGAAGCTCAAAAAGGCCTACACCTGGTACACGGGCGGCTTCCTCGTATTCGTTCTCTTGCTCGCCATCGGGGAGCAGATGGGGCTTTCCCGCGTCTGGATCGGCTACATCTTCTTGATGGCCACGGTCGGCCTGTATGCCGGCATCGGCGTGATCAGCCGCACGTCCGACGCGGCCGAGTACTACGTCGCCGGGCGGCGGGTGCCCGCGTTCTTCAACGGCATGGCGACCGGCGCCGACTGGATGAGCGCGGCGTCGTTCATCGGGATGGCTGGCACGCTCTATCTCACCGGCTTCAACGGCCTCGCGTTCGTGATGGGCTGGACCGGGGGCTACTGCCTCGTCGCATTGTTCCTCGCGCCCTACCTGCGCAAGTTCGGACAGTTCACGATCCCCGACTTCCTGGGCGCGCGCTATGGCGGCCACATCCCGCGCGCGGTAGGCATCTTCGCCGCGATCCTGTGCTCGTTCACGTACGTGGTGGCCCAGATCTACGGTGTCGGCCTCGTCACGACGCGCCTCACCGGCGTCCAGTTCGAATACGGTATTTTCCTCGGGCTGGGCGGCATCCTGGTCTGCTCGTTCCTGGGCGGGATGCGCGCGGTGACGTGGACGCAGGTCGCGCAATACATCATTCTGATCATCGCCTACCTGACCCCCGTCGTCTGGCTTTCGGTGAAGCAGACCGGCATCCCGATCCCGCAGATCGTCTACGGCAAGCAGCTCGAGAAGGTGACCGCGCTCGAGGAAAAGTTCATCAAGGACCCGAAGGAGCTCGAGGTCCGCGGGATCTTCAAGGCGCGCGCCGACGAGGCGAGCGCCAACCTGAAGGGACTGCCCGGCACGTTCGCCGCCGGCAAGCAGAAGCTCGTCGCCGACGTCGACAAGATGAAGGCCGAGAATGCGCCCCCCGAGAAGATCACGGCAGCCGAAAAGGCGGTCGAGGCCTATCCCAAGGATGAGGGGGCCGCCAAGGCGCAATGGACAAAGGATGCGGGTCTCGCGGCCCGGGCAGCGCCGCCGCTGCGTCACGCGGAAGCCTTCCCGGGCAAGGACGACGCTGCGCGCGACGTCTCGCGGCGGAACTTCCTCGCGTTGGTATTCTGCCTGATGGTCGGCACCGCCGCGTTGCCGCACATCCTGATGCGCTACTACACGACACCGTCGGTGAAGGAAGCGCGTGAATCGGTGTTCTGGTCGCTGTTCTTCATCTTCCTGTTGTACTTCACTGCGCCTGCGCTCGGGGTGCTGGCGAAGTTCGACGTTTATTCGAACCTCGTCGGCTCCGCCTATGCGACGCTGCCGCAGTGGGCGGCGGCATGGAGCAAAGTGGACCCGAGCCTGCTGTCGATCGTCGACGTCAACAAGGACGGCATCGTCCAGCTCGCAGAAATCGCCATCGGCGGCGACATCATCGTGCTGGCGACCCCCGAGATCGCAGGCTTGCCGTACGTCGTGTCAGGCCTCGTGGCCGCCGGCGGATTGGCGGCGGCGCTCTCCACGGCGGACGGCCTGCTGCTGACGATCGCCAACGCGCTGTCGCACGACTTCTATTACAAGATGCTCGATCCGAACGCGTCGACCGCCCGGCGGGTGACCGTTTCCAAGATCCTGCTGCTGGTCGTGGCGGTCATCGCGGCTTCGGTGGCGGCACAGAAACCGGCCGACATTCTGTTCCTCGTGTCGGCGGCGTTCTCGCTCGCCGCGGCGGCATTCTTCCCGGCGCTCGTCTGCGGGATCTTCTGGAGGCGTGCGAACAAGTGGGGGGCGACGCTCGGGATGATCGCGGGGCTCGGCGTCACGTTCTATTACATGGCGACCACCCAGCCGTGGCTGCGCGGAGTGTTCGGCGTCACCGGCTCGATCGCCGACCACACGTGGTGGGGAATCGGCGCGATTTCCGCCGGCCTGTGGGGTGTGCCGCTCGGGTTCCTCGTGATCATCGTCGTCAGCCTGCTCACGCCGGCCCCGGACCGGGAGGTCCAGGAGCTGGTCGAGCATGTCCGGTACCCGAACCTCGCCGGCGACAAGATGGTGACGCTCGGCACCTGATCACCGCGGCTTTTGCCGAAACGAAAGGGCCCGCATCGATGCGGGCCCTTCGTTTTTGTGGGTGGGCCAACCGTGCCGCGCCCGAGCTACAGCGTCTGCTTGAGCTGCTCCAGGATCGCCGGATTCTCGAGCGTCGAGACATCCTGCGTGATCTCCTCGTTTTTTGCGAGCGCGCGCAGCAGCCGGCGCATGATCTTGCCGGAGCGCGTCTTCGGCAGGTTGTCGCCGAACCGGATGTCCTTGGGCTTGGCGATGGGGCCGATCTCCTTGCCCACCCAGTCGCGCAGCTCCTTCGCGATCTTCTCCGCGTCGGCGCCGGCGGGCCGCGTGCTGCTTCAAGACGACGAACGCGCACACGGCCTCGCCGGTCATGTCGTCCGGGCGGCCGACGACCGCGGCTTCGGCGACGAGCGGATTGGCGACCAGCGCCGACTCGATCTCCATCGTGCCAAGGCGGTGCCCCGAGACGTTCAGCACGTCGTCGATGCGTCCCATGATCGTGAAGTAGGCGTGCGCCTTGTCGCGCACGGAGCCATCGCCCGCGAGGTAGAGCTTGCCGCCGAGCTCCTCGGGGTAGTACGACTTCTGGTAGCGCTCCGGGTCGCCCCAGATCGTGCGGATCATCGCCGGCCAGGGCCGCTTGATCACGAGGATGCCGCCGTGGCCGTTCTCGACGTCGTGCCCGGTCTCGTCGACGATCGCGGCCATGATGCCCGGGATCGGCAGCGTGCACGAGCCGGGGACGAGCGCCGTGACGCCCGGCAAGGGCGAGATCATGTGGCCGCCGGTTTCGGTCTGCCACCACGTGTCGACGATGGGACAGCGCTCGCGGCCGACGTTCTTGTGGTACCACATCCACGCTTCGGGATTGATCGGCTCGCCGACAGTGCCCAGGAGCCGCAGGCTCGACAGATCGTAGTTCGACGGCGCGGTCTGCGGCGCGCTGCCACAGGCCTTGATCAGCGAGCGGATCGCCGTGGGCGCCGTGTAGAAGATCGAGACCTTGTGCTTCGCGATCGTCTGCCAGAACCGGCCGGCGTCGGGGTACGTCGGCACGCCCTCGAACACGACTTCGGTCGCACCGACCGCGAGCGGCCCGTACGCGATGTAGGTGTGCCCGGTCACCCAGCCGATGTCCGCCGTGCACCAGAAGACGTCCTTCGGCTTGATGTCGAACATCCAGCGCATCGTCAGCATCGCCCACAGCAGGTAACCGCCCGAGCTGTGCTGGACGCCCTTCGGCTTGCCGGTCGAACCGGACGTGTAGAGGATGAACAGCGGGTGCTCGGCGCCGACCCACTCCGGCTCGCACGCGTCGGGCTGCTTGGCGACGAGCTCGTGCATCCACAGATCGCGCGGGGCGGCGAACGCTACGTTGCCGCCTGTGCGCTTGTAGACGATCACGTTGCGGATCCCTTCGCAGCCGCCCATCGCGAGCGCCTCGTCGACGATCGCCTTCAGCGGCAGGCTGCGGCCGCCGCGCGCCTGCTCGTCGGCGGTGATGACCGCGACGGCGCCGGCGTCGATGATCCGCTCCTGCAGCGACTTGGCCGAGAAACCGCCGAACACGACGGAGTGCGTCGCGCCGATCCGCGCGCAGGCCTGCATCGCGACGACACCCTCGATCGACATCGGCATGTAGACGAGCACGCGGTCGCCCTTCTTGATTCCAAGCGACTTCAAGCCGTTCGCGAGGCGGCAGACGCGCTGGTGGAGCTCGCGGTAGGTGACCTTCGTCACCGCGCCGTCGTCGGCCTCGAAGATGATCGCGACCTTGTCCGCGTTGCCGTTCTGCAGATTGCGGTCGAGGCAGTTGTACGAGACATTGAGCAGACCGTCGTCGAACCACTTGTAGAACGGCGCGTTCGACTCGTCGAGCGTGCGCGTGAACGGCTTGTGCCACAGCACCTCGTCCCGCGCGAGCTTTGCCCAGAACCCGCTGAAGTCCTTCGCGGCCGCGGCGTTCAGCGCGTCGAAATCCGCCTTCTTGACGTTCGCCTGTGCGACGAAGTCGGCCGGCGGCTCGAACAGGCGGCTCTCGGTGGATACCGATTCGATCGTGGACATGTCCGTGCTCCTCGTGGGGTCCTGCGGCAGGCGCGCGGCGGCGCGCCCATGCTGGGGAAGGCAACCGGCGAAGTCTAACCAACTGCCCGCTGCGCGCGCAATGCGAAGAGCTTGACCCAGCGCAAGGCTACGCCGGGCGCGGGCATCCGGCAGACGGGCGCGAACCGATTGTCCACCCGACGACAATGGGGAGCCGACGGTCGCTTTCCGCGGCGGCGGGACCCGTGCCGGTCGGTGCTAAACTGACTGACGACGCCGGAACCCGGCACGCCCCGGTCCCGAGGACGTCGCCTCGCCGCTCCGCCGGCCGCAGGAATCGCGCCGGCTGCCCAGGCCAAGCCTCCCCTTCGCAGGCAGGACTTCCATGACCGCCATTCGCCAGCAGGACTTCATCGACAGTGTCGCCGACGCACTGCAGTTCATCTCGTATTACCACCCGCAGGACTACATCGAGGCGCTCGGCGAGGCCTACGCGGCGGAGCAGTCGCCGGCCGCGAAGGATGCGATCGCGCAGATCCTCACCAACTCGCGGATGTGCGCGGAGGGCCACCGCCCGATCTGCCAGGACACCGGGATCGTCGTCGCGTTTGTGAAGGTCGGGACCGACGTGCGCTGGGAAGGCATGACGATGGGCGTCGCCGACATGGTGAACGAGGGCGTCCGGCGTGCCTACAACCATCCGGACAACAAGCTGCGCGCCTCGATCGTCGCCGATCCTTCGGGCGCGCGGAAGAACACCAAGGACAACACGCCGGCCGTCGTCCATTTCGACCTCGTGCCGGGCGATACCGTCGAGGTGAAGATCGCAGCGAAAGGCGGCGGCTCCGAGAACAAGTCGAAGTTCGTGATGCTGAATCCCTCGGACTCGATCGTCGACTGGGTCGTCAAGACGCTCCCGACGATGGGCGCCGGGTGGTGCCCGCCCGGCATGCTCGGGATCGGCATCGGCGGCAGCGCGGAGAAGGCGATGCTGCTCGCGAAGGAGGCGCTGATGGAGCCGATCGACATGCACGAACTCCGGCAGCGCGGGCCGAAGAGCGCGCTCGAGGAGCTCCGCATCGAGATCTTCGACGCGGCGAACGCGCTCGGCATCGGTGCGCAGGGGCTGGGCGGGCTGTCGACGGTGCTCGACGTCAAGATCCTCGACTATCCGACGCATGCGGCGTCGAAGCCGGTCGGCATGATTCCGAACTGCGCGGCGACGCGCCACGCGCATTTCACGCTCGACGGGCGCGGCGCGGCGAGACTCGAGCCGCCGGACCTCTCCCGCTGGCCCGCCGTGAACTGGACGCCGTCCGCGGCCGCGACCCGCGTGAATCTCGACACGCTGACGCCCGCCGAGGTCGCGACGTGGAAGCCCGGGCAGGCTCTGCTCCTCAACGGCAAGATGCTGACCGGCCGCGACGCCGCGCACAAGCGGATCGCCGACATGCTGGCGAAGGGCGAAGCGCTGCCGGTCGACTTCCGCAATCGCGTGATCTACTACGTCGGACCAGTCGATCCGGTCCGCGACGAGGTCGTCGGCCCCGCCGGACCCACGACGGCCACCCGGATGGACAAGTTCACCGAAATGATGCTTGCGAAGACGGGGCTCATCGCGATGGTCGGCAAGGCGGAGCGTGGCCCCGTCGCGATCGAGGCCATCCGCCGGCACAAGGCTGCGTACCTGATGGCGGTCGGCGGCGCCGCGTACCTCGTCTCGAAGGCGATCAAGGGGTCGCGCATCGTTGCGTTCGGCGACCTCGGGATGGAGGCGATCTACGAGTTCGACGTGCGAGACATGCCGGTCACCGTCGCCGTCGACGCGCAGGGAACGTCGGTGCACGAGACCGGACCGCGCGAATGGCAGCAGAAGATCGGCAAGATCCCCTTGGCGACGGCCTGATTGAGCGTGGCGGACGGTAGCTCGCGTCGATCGCGCACCGATCCGGGTCCGCGGTCCCGCCGCAAACGGCGCCGGACCGTGACACGGTGTATGCTCCTGTTTCCCTGAATTGACCGCCCATCGTGGGCAAACTGCGGGCCACCGGCAAGAATTTGCGCCCGCGAGGCAGACTTTACGCGATGCGAATCTCCGCTCAAGCGGCCACGGGACAAGACCTGCGCGCGACATCCACCGCGCACGCGCGGTCGTACCGCGCGCGGAATCGTGCCAAACGGATTCGGCGCGAGCCACGATGAACCCCCTGCGCCGACATCTCGCGCCGCTCGCCGCGGAGTCGATCTCGCCGCTCAATCTGCCGCCCGTGCGGATGGGGCTCCTCACGAAGCTCAACCTGCTCACGGTGGGCTTGATCTTCCTCACCGCGATCGCCACCACCGGTCTTTATGTCTGGAAGGAATGGCGCCTGAGCGAGGCGGAGCTGCGCGCGCAGGGCTCGACGCTCGTCGGGATGCTGGCCGAGGCAACCGAGCACGGCCTTGCGACGGACGATCGCGACCAACCTCATTGCCATCCTCGACAGCCTCGCGGTCGAGGGCGACGTCGCGTATGTCCGCGTGCTCGACGCGAACCGGCGCACGATCGCCGAGCGGACGTTCGCTGAGTCGCTGCAGGACGTCGCGGTGCCGGAGTCTGCCGCGCCCGATTCCGATCGTCGCCGACAAGATCGACGTCACGGAGCACACGATCGGCGGACGCCGCTATCTCGAGCTCATGACGCCGGTGCGCGCGAGGACTGTTGCGTCCGTTCCGCCGCCGCACCGACGGCGACGGCGCGTATGCCGCCGCGCGCCCAGCCGGCAACGGACCGATCGGCTACGTGCGGCTCGGCATGACGTTCGAGCGGCAAAACGCCGAGTTCCGCCGCACGATCCTGGGCGCGCTGTCGCTCGTCGCGCTCCTCGTCGTGCTCGCGATCGGACCGACGCTGCTCCTCACGCGCCGCCTGGTCGCGCCGATGCGGCGGCTCATGCGCGCGGCGCGCGCCGTCGGGTCGGGCAAGCTCGACGTCTACGTGCCGGCGAGCTCCGGGGACGAGCTCGGGCTCCTCACGCACACGTTCAACCACATGACGCAGCGGCTGGCGGAGTCGCAGGCCGAGGTGGCGACCTATCAGCGCACGCTCGAGGACAAGGTCGCGCAGCGGACGAAGGAGCTCGAGATCGCGACTGCGCATGCCTACAAGCTCGCGCAGCACGACATCCTGACCGGGCTCCCCAACCGCTCGCTGCTGAACCAGCGGCTGAAACAGATCCTCGCGCAGTCGCAGCGCGACGGCTCGAACGTCGCCTGCCTCTTCCTCGATTTCGATCACTTCAAGCGGATCAACGACACGCTCGGCCACGATTCCGGCGACCAGCTGCTGCAGGCGGTCGCGCAGCGGCTCACCTCGGCGGTGCGCGAGTCGGACACCGTCGCGCGGCTCGGTGGCGATGAGTTTGTGCTGATCCTGCCCGGGCTCGATCCCGCGCACGCGACGTTCGAGACGATGACCGTGCTCGCGCGCGTGCGCGAGTCGTTCCTTGCGCCGTTCCGGCTGTCGGACCAGGTGCCGACGCTCACGTGCTCGATCGGCGTGTCGATGTATCCGCTCGACGCGAGCGATCCGGTGACGCTGATCAAGCAGGCGGACACCGCGATGTACGCGGCGAAGGAGGCCGGCCGCAACGCCTACCGGTTCTACACCGCCGACATGAACGCGCGCGTGCAGCTTCGGCTGCAGCTCGAGACCGACATGCGGCGCGGCCTCATGGACGACGAGTTCTTCCTCGTCTACCAGCCGCAGATCGAGATGCAGACCGGGCGCGCGGTCGGCGTCGAGGCGCTCCTGCGCTGGCGCGACCCGGACCGCGGCGTCATCGCGCCGTCCGAGTTCATCCCTGTCGCCGAGGAGTCGGGAATGATCCAGGCGCTGGGTGCGCGCGTGCTGCGCGACGCGTGCCGGCAGGTGATCACGTGGCATCGGCAGGGCATGATGCTGCGACTGTCGGTGAATCTCTCCGTGCAGCAGCTGCAGCACGACAGCTGGCTCTCGATCGTCGACGAGGCACTCGGCGCGAGCGGACTCCCCGCCCATTACCTCGATCTCGAGATCACCGAGAGCGTGATCATCACGCATCCCGAGAAAGCCGTCGCGACGCTCGTCAAGCTCAAGCAGCGAGGCGTGTCGATCACCGTCGATGACTTCGGCACCGGCTACTCGAGCCTGTCCTATCTCGCGCGCCTGCCGATCCAGGCGGTGAAGATCGACCAGCGCTTCGTTCACGGTCTCGAGCAGAACCGCAACGACGAAGCGATCACGCAGGCGATCATCGCGCTGTCGCACTCGCTCGGCCTCCGCGTCATCGCCGAGGGCGTCGAGACCGCCGCACAGTTCGAATTCCTGAAGCGCCACGGCTGCGAGGAGGCGCAGGGCTTCCTGATCTCGCGCCCGCTGGAGGAGCCCGAATTGCGGAGCTGGTGGCGGATGCAGGAGGAGGAGAACCGGATCGTCGGCCGGCAGGGCGACATGTGGCAGGCGGAGGGATAATCGGGGACAGACCACGTTTTCCCGTTATCCGTCGGTCGCCCGTGAAGCCGGCGCAAAACGTGGGTCTGTCCCTACAGGTCGCCGGGCGTATCGACGTCGCGCAGGATGCCGGCGTCGTCGACCTCGATGCGGACGATGCGATCCCGCTGCGCGGCGACGATCGCCTTCGCACCTTCGTCTCCCGTCAGCGCCGAGAGCGCGGCGTAGCACGACGCGCCGAAACCGACCGGATGCCCCCGCTCGCCGCCGTGAAACGGCGCCGCGACGAGCGCGCCGTCCGCGACCGCCGCGGCGACGCGCGCGATCGTCGCCGGCGCGATCCACGGCATGTCCGCGAGCGCGACGAGCCAGCCATGCGCCTGCGCGGTCGCACGCACGCCACACGCGAGGCTCGCGCCCATGCCGTCGTCGGCGTTCGCGCAACGCACGATGCGCGCGCCGTTGGCGCCCAGCTGCGCGGCGAGCGCCCGATCGTCGTCGCGCACGACGGCGATCACCTCAAGCACGGCCAACCGAAGATGGCGCAGCGCGGCGACGCCGACCGGCTCCCCGACAAGATCACCGGACCCGAGCCGGGCGAGCAGCTTGTCGCCGCCGAAGCGCGTGCCGCGCCCCGCCGCGAGCAGGATGCCGACGATTCCAGGTGCGCGATTGACAGTCATCGTTGCAGGCGAAGAGTGACCGCGACGCCATTATCGCGCGATCTCTTCGGGGAGATCCCATGGCCACGCATTCGTCGTCTCGATTCGCCTGCATCGTGCTGCTGGCCGTATCGATCGAGGCGGGTGCGGCAGCGCAGCGAACGTTCGTCGTCTCCAACGGAGTCGACACCACATAGCGTGTCCGTGGCGGCATAGGCGAGCCGGAACGACTGTTCCGGATCGTCGGCGTATTTTTCGCTCGATATTGTAAACAGCGCCGCGCTCGTGTCGTTCCACGACAATGCCGGTCAAAACGTCAGCAACGGCTCACCCCTCACCGGCCCGCCGTTTTGACGATTCCGGAATTCGGCCATTCGCGGTTCACTCCGCGAGCAGCCTGAATTTCCCGTCCTTCACGACGACGAGCACGCGCGCCCGCTCGTCCATCCCGTTGTGGTTGCCGGGTGACATGTTGAACACGCCCTGGCAGCCGACGATCTCGCGCTCGGCCTCGATCGCATCGCGCAGCGCCGAGCGGAACGCTTCGGTTCCGGGCTTCGCCTTCGCCAGCGCGACCGGAATCGCGCGCTGCAGGATGATCCCCGCATCCCAAGTGTTCGCGCCGAACGTCGCGGGCTTCTGACCGAACTGCTTCTCGTAGGCGGCGATGTAACCCTGCGCGACCTTCTTGATTGGGTTCGCATCGGGAATCTCGTCGATCACGAGCATCGGGCCGGCCGCGAGCACCGGTCCCTTCGACCTTGTCCTTGCCGAGGCGGATGAAGTCGTCGGTCGCTACACCGTGCGTCTGGTAGATCGTGCCCTTGTAGCCCTGGTCGCGCAGCGTCATCTGCGGCAGCACGCCCGGGCCGCCGACGCCGGCGACGAGCACCGCATCGGGCTTCGCGGCGATCAGCTTCAGCGCCTGCCCGGTCACGCTCGGATCCGTGCGCTGGTAGTACTCGGCCGCGATGACCTTGATCCCCGCCTTGTCGGCGAGCGGCGCGAACACGCGGTACCAGTTCTCGCCGTACGGGTCCTTGAACCCGATGAACCCGATCGTCTTCACGCCCGCCTTCACCATGTGCTTCACGAGCGCCGCGGCGATCAGATCGTCGTTCTGCGTCGTCTTGAACACCCACCGCCGCTTCGCGTCCATCGGCTCGACGACGCTGGAGGTGCCGACCGTCGCCATCAGCGGCACCTTCCCCTCGGCGACGAGGTCGAGGATCGCGAGCGCGTTCGGTGTCGTCGACGGACCGATCAGCGCGTCGATGTTCTGCTCCTGCAGGAGCTTCTTCGCGTTCTGCACGGCGCGCGTCGTGTCGCCGCCGTCATCCAGCTGGATGTATTCGACCGTCGCATCGCCGATGCGCGTCGGCAGCAGCAAGCCAGTGTTCTGCTGTGGGATACCGATCGCCGTCGTCGGCCCGGTCGCCGACACCATCAAGTCCAATCTTGACCTGCGCGGCGGCGGCGGTCGCGACGAGCGCGAGGGTGAGCGCCGCGACGAGCTTCGAGCCATGAGCCATGAGTTCGCTCCTTGAGCGGGGCGGAAAAGGCGCAATGCTAGCCGAAATCGCGACTCGGATATGCGCTCAGGCCGCCGCGAGTTCCCGCGCGAGCCGATTGTGCCGCTCGAGATGCGGCGGCAGGTCGAGCGTGACGAGCCGGCCCTCGCGGACGACGACACGGCCGTCGACGACGCTCCACGCGACCGCCGGTGGCGCGCAGAACACGAGCGCGGCGACCGGATCGCACAGCGCGCCCGCGAATCCGACCGTGGCGAGGTCGAATGCGACGAAGTCGGCGGCCATTCCCGGCGCGAGCGCGCCGATGTCGTCGCGCCCGAGGACCGCCGCGCCGCCGAGCGTCGCGAGCTCGAGCGCATCGCGTGCGGTCATCGCCGCCGGCCCGTGCGCGACCCGCTGCAGCAGCAGCGCCTGCCGCGCCTCGGCGAGCGCGTGCGCGCCATCGTTCGACGCGCTGCCGTCGACGCCGAGCCCCACCGGCACGCCGGCGTCGCGCAGCCGGCCGCACCGGCGCGATGCCGGAGGCGAGCCGCATGTTCGACGACGGGCAGTGCGCGACACCGGTGCCGGTCCGCGCGAAGTGCGCGATGCCGTCGCTGTCGAGCTTCACGCAGTGCGCGTGCCAGACGTCGCGCCCGACCCAGCCCAGGTCCGCCGCGTATTGCGCCGGCGTGCGGTCGAACCGCTCGCGGCTGTAGGCGACGTCGTTGTCGTTCTCGGCGAGATGCGTGTGCATCGACACGCCGTACGCGCGCGCCAGCGCCGCCGACTCGCGCATCAGGTCGGGGCTCACCGTGAACGGCGAGCACGGCGCGACGCCGATCCGCAGCATCGAGAAGCGCCGCGGGTCGTGGAACGCCTCGATCAGCCGGCGCGTGTCGGCGAGGATCGCGTCCTCGCGCTCGACGAGCGCGTCGGGCGGAAGTCCGCCCCTGCTCGCGCCGACGCTCATGCTGCCGCGCGTCGCGTGGAAGCGCATGCCCATCGTGCTTGCGGCCTCGATCGCGTCGTCGAGGCGGCAGCCGTTCGGGATAGAGGTAGAGATGATCCGACGTCGTCGTGCAGCCGGACAGGAGCAGCTCGGCCATCGCCGTCTGCGTCGACACCCGGATCATCTCCGGCGTGAGGCGCGCCCAGAGCGGATAGAGTCCGGTGAGCCAGCCGAAGAGCTCCGCGTCCTGCACCGCGGGCAACGCGCGCGTCAGGCTCTGGAACATGTGGTGGTGCGTGTTGACGAAGCCGGGCAGGACGACGTGCCCGGCGAGGTCGATCACCTCGTCGGCGCTCGCGGGCAGCTCCGCCGGGGCACCGACCGCGACGATCGCGTTGTCCTCGACGTAGAGGCCGCCGCCGCGGATCTCGCGACGCGCGGCGTCCATCGTGACGAGGACGTCGGCCCCTTGCGCGAGCAGCGTGCGCGGCATGCAGGACCGCCTGGCCGGACCCGTTCGCCGGAACCGGGTCAATCCCGCTGCCGAAGAAGTCCTTCACGCGGTCGAACCAGTTCTTGGCGCGCGGATTGTGCGCACCGGGATCCTGCGCGTTGATCGCCTCGAACTCGCGCAGGATCTCCTTCTGGCGCGCGGTGAGCCGGACCGGCGTCTCGACTGCGACATGACAGAAGAGATCGCCGTGCTGCGCGCTGCGGACGTGCTTGATCCCCTTGCCACGCAGGCGGAACACCTGGCCGGTCTGCGTCTCCGCGGGCACCTTGATCGATGCGTGGCCGTCGAGCGTGGGAATCTCGATCTCGCCGCCCAGCGCCGCGGTCGCGAAGCCGATCGGCATCTCGCAATGCAGGTCGTTGCCCTCACGCTGGAACACCGAGTGCGGCTTCAGGTTGACGACGACGTAAAGGTCGCCGGACGGCCCGCCGTTCATGCCCGCTTCGCCCTCGCCCGCGAGACGGATGCGGTCGTCCTGATCGACGCCCGCGGGAATCTTGACGGAGAGCGTCTTCTGCTTGCGCACGCGGCCGGCGCCGTGACAGGTCACGCAAGGGTCCGGAATGATCTTGCCGGTGCCATGGCACGCGGGGCACGTCTGCTGGATCGAGAAGAAGCCCTGCGACACCCGCACCTCGCCACGCCCGTGGCACGTCGTGCACGTCTGCGGCTGCGTGCCCGGCTTCGCGCCGGTGCCGTGACAGGTCGCGCACTCCTCGAGCGCCGGCACCCGGATCTTCGCCTCGGTGCCGCGCGCCGCGTCTTCGAGCGCGAGCTCGAGGTTGTAGCGCAGGTCGGCGCCGCGATAGACGCCGTTGCCGCGGCCGCCACGCTGCGCGCCGAAGATCTCGCCGAAGATGTCGCCGAACGCGTCGGCGAAGCCGCCGAAGCCTTCCGGGCCACCGAAGCCGCGCGCGCCGGCGCCCGCTCCGAAACCCGCGGCCGGATCGACGCCCGCATGGCCGAACTGGTCGTAGGCGGCGCGCTTGCGAGCGTCCGAGAGGATCTCGTAGGCCTGCTTGGCCTCCTTGAATTTCTCTTCGGCGCTGTGATCCTCCGGATTGCGGTCCGGGTGGTGCTTCATCGCGAGCTTCCGGTAGGCCTTCTTGATGTCCTCCTCGGACGCGTCGCGGTTGACGCCCAGCACCGTGTAGTAATCGCGCTTCGCCATCAAGTCCCCTGTACCTCAACGCAAACGGCCGCGTTGCCTGCAAGGGCGACGCGGCTACGTCCGCGTTAACCGGCGACCGTGGCGCCGGTTCAACGCGGACAGATATTCCGTCGCGCAGCCGAACCGTCCCAAGCGACAGGTCCTGACCGCGACGGAATATCGAGGAGGTGTCGAGGACCGCAAAGATTCACTTGCGGTCCTTCACCTCCGTGAACTCGGCGTCGACGACCTTCTCGTCGCCCTTCGCGCCGCCGCCGGGCGCCGCGTTCGGGCCCGCCCCCGCGGTCGCGCCTGCCGCATCCGCCTGCTGCTGCGCCTGCGCGTACATGATCTCGCCGAGCTTCTGCGCGGCCTTCGCGAGCGCTTCGGTCTTCGCTTCGAGCGCTTCCTTCGAGACGTCCTTCTCCTTCAGGAGCTCCTCGGCCTCCTTGACCGCCGCCTCGATCTTGCCCTTCTCATCGGCGCCGACCTTGTCGCCGTACTCCGCGACCGACTTCTTCACGCTGTGCACGAGTGCGTCGAGCGCGTTGCGCGCCTGCACGACCTCGAGCTGCTTGCGGTCGTCGTCGGCGTGCGCCTCGGCGTCCTTCACCATGGTTTCGATCTCGGCCTCCGAGAGCCCGGAGTTCGCCTTGATCGTGATCTTGTTCTCCTTGCCCGTCGCCTTGTCCTTCGCGGAGACGTGCAGGATCCCGTTCGCGTCGATGTCGAACGTCACCTCGATCTGCGGCATCCCGCGCGGCGCAGGCGGAATCCCTTCCAGGTTGAACTGGCCCAGGCTCTTGTTGCCCTGCGCGACGTCGCGTTCGCCCTGCAGCACGTGGATCGTCACCGCGCCCTGATTGTCGTCGGCAGTCGAGAACACCTGCTGCGCCTTGGTCGGGATCGTCGTGTTCTTGCGAATGAGCTTCGTCATTACGCCACCGAGCGTCTCGATGCCGAGCGAGAGCGGCGTCACGTCGAGCAGGAGCACGTCCTTGACATCGCCCTTCAGCACGCCGCCCTGGATCGCCGCGCCAACCGCGACCGCCTCGTCGGGGTTCACGTCCTTCCGCGGCTCCTTCCCGAAGAACGACTTCACCGTGTCCTGCACCTTGGGCATCCGCGTCATCCCGCCGACCAGGATCACGTCGGAGATGTCGTCGAGCGACACGCCGGCGTCCTTGATCGCGATCCGGCACGGCTCGACGGTCTTCGCGATCAGGTCCTCGACCAGCGCTTCCAACTTCGCGCGCGTGATCTTGAGCGACAGGTGCTTCGGGCCGTTCTGGTCAGCGGTGATGTACGGGAGGTTGATCTCGGTCTGCTGCGACGACGAGAGCTCGATCTTCGCCTTCTCGGCCGCTTCCTTGAGCCGCTGCAGCGCGAGCACATCGTTCTTGAGGTCGACGCCCTGGTCCTTCTTGAACTCGGTGACGATGTAGTCGATGATCCGTTGGTCGAAGTCCTCGCCGCCGAGGAACGTGTCGCCGTTGGTCGACAGCACCTCGAACTGGTGCTCCTTGTCGACGACGGCGATTTCGATGATCGAGATGTCGAACGTCCCGCCGCCCAGGTCGTAGACGGCGATCTTGCGGTCGCCCTCTTTCTTGTCCATCCCGAAGGCGAGCGCGGCCGCGGTCGGCTCATTGATGATCCGCTTGACGTCGAGACCGGCGATCCGGCCCGCGTCCTTGGTCGCCTGCCGCTGCGAGTCGTTGAAGTACGCCGGGACCGTGATCACGGCCTCGGTCACTTCTTCGCCGAGATAGTCCTCGGCGGTCTTCTTCATCTTGCGCAGG
>CAWHNE010000008.1:0-79545 GCA_963830485.1 uncultured beta proteobacterium | reverse complement strand
GTAAGACCCTCAACAACTATCTGATCCCGCTGCGTGGGGTGTTCGAGTTCGCCAGGCGCGATGGCGCGATCGTTACCAATCCTGCCAGCGCGCTCGAAAACGCCCGCGTGCAAAAACCGGCGCCCGATCCATTCACTCTGCCCGAGGTGGGTGCCATTCTCGACGGCCTGGCCGAGCGGGAGGACAGCCAGATCGTCGGCTACTTCGCGGCGGCCTTCTTCGCCGGCTTTCGGCCGTCCGAGCAGATCGCGCTGCGCTGGGCGGACGTCGATTTCCAGCAGCGCACGGTACGCGTCCAGAGGGCCGTGGTGCGGGGCCAGGCGAAGGACAGCACCAAGACCTACCTGGTGCGCGATGTCGAGTTGAGCGACCGCGCCTGGGCTGCCATCGAGGCGCAGCGGGCGCACACGCAGCTCGCCGGCAACGAGATCTTCTGGAACCCGGCGACGGGCGCGCCTTGGGCCGATATTCAATCGCAGCGCAGAATCTGGCAGCGCTGCCTGAAGCGCCTGGGCCTACGTTATCGCGAGCCGTATCAGACGCGCCACACATTCGCCACCCTCGCGTTGATGGCGGGTGCGAACCCTTCCTACATCGCGCGCCAGCTCGGCCACACCAACGCGAACATGCTCTTCCGCGTGTATTCGAAATGGATCGATGGCGCCGACAAATCGCGCGAACGCGACAAGCTCAACGTCGGATTTGGCCACGATTTGGCCACGGAATTGATTGCGGAAGCGAACAAGTTCGCGCAATCAAGAAGTTATCTGGCGGAGACGCAGGGATTCGAACCCTGGATACACCTTTTTGGGCGTATGCTCCCTTAGCAGGGGAGTGCCTTCGACCACTCGGCCACGTCTCCGGGAAGTTGACGATTGTACCGGTCCGGTGCGCAGTCCGTCAAACGAACGCGCGCTAAATTTGCCGGCAAAACCGGAACTTACGCGGTCTGCGGAGCTTGGTCCAGCTCGAACACCTGGTGCAGCGCGCGTACCGTGAGGCAGTTACGCGACTTCGGGTGCCTTGTCGAGCTCGAACACCTGGTGCAGCACGCGCACCGCGAGCTCGAGGTATTTCTCGTCGATCACCACCGAAATCTTGATCTCTGACGTCGAGATCATCTGGATGTTGATCCCTTCGTTGGCCAGGGCCTTGAACATCCGGCTCGCGATGCCCGTGTGCGAGCGCATGCCGATGCCGACGACCGATACCTTGCAGATCCGGTTGTCGCCGATGATCTCGCGCGCCTTGAATATCTTGCCGCGCTCGCGCGCGAGCACGTCGAGCGCCTTCTGGTATTCCGTACGGTTCACCGTGAACGAAAAATCGGTGTGGCCGGACGCGCCGATGTTCTGGACGATCATGTCGACGTCGATGTTGGCGTCGGCGATGGGGCCGAGGATCGCGTAGGCGACACCGGGCTTGTCTTCGACGCCCATCACCGAGATCTTCGCTTCGTCGCGTGTGAATGCAATACCGGAAATGATAGCCTGTTCCATGGTCTCGTCTTCCTCGTACGTGATCAGCGTGCCCTTCGACGTGGCCTCGGGGTCCTCGAATGACGACAGCACGCGCAGCTTCACCTTGTACTTGCCCGCGAACTCGACCGAGCGTATCTGCAGCACCTTCGAGCCGAGGCTCGCCATCTCGAGCATTTCCTCGAACGTCACCGTGTCGAGGCGGCGCGCCTCGGGCACGATGCGCGGATCGGTCGTGTAGACGCCGTCGACGTCGGTGTAGATCTGGCACTCCGTCGCGGTGAGTGCCGCCGCGAGCGCGACCGCCGACGTGTCGGAGCCACCTCGGCCCAGCGTCGTGATGTTGCCGTCCGAGTCGACGCCCTGGAAGCCGGCGACGATGACGATGGTGCCGGCCTCGAGATCGGCGCGCATCGGCGCGCCGTCGATCGAGAGGATGCGTGCCTTGGTGTAGGCGTTGTCGGTAAGCACCCGGACCTGGCCGCCCGTGTAGCTCCGCGCCTTGAGCCCCATCTCGGTGAGTGCGATCGCGAGCAGCCCGATCGTCACCTGCTCGCCGGTGGCCGCGACGACGTCGAGCTCACGCGGGTCAGGGCTAGCCGAGAGCTCCTTCGCGAGTGCCAGCAGCCGGTTGGTCTCGCCGCTCATCGCGGACACGACCACGACGAGCTGGTGCCCCTCCCGATGGAAACGCGCGACGCGGCGCGCGACGTTCTTGATCCGGTCGACGCTGCCGACGGACGTGCCGCCGTATTTCTGGACGATCAGGGCCATTTGCGGGTGCGGCGTCGGGGCGGACGGATGCTGGCGCCGCCCGCGAGTCACGGAAGCCGGCGGAAGGCGAGCGTCGCGTTGGTGCCGCCGAAGCCGAACGAATTGGAAAGCGCGCCGCGGATCGACATGGGCCGCGCTGCGAGCGGTACGAAATCGAGATTGCACTGCGGATCCGGATCGACGAGGTTCGCGGTCGGCGGTGCGATCTGGTCGCGCACCGCGAGCGCCGTGAACACGGCCTCGACGCCGCCAGCCGCACCGAGCAGGTGGCCCGTCATCGACTTGGTCGAGCTCACCGCGAGTTTCTTCGCGTGATCGCCGAACGCGCGATTGACCGCGACGCACTCCGCGACGTCGCCCAGCGGCGTCGAAGTGCCGTGAGCATTGATGTAATCGACCTCGTCGACGTTCATCGCGGCGTTGCGCAGCGCATTGAGCATGCTGCGGGCCGCGCCCCGCCCGTCTTCCGGCGGCGCCGTGATGTGATGCGCATCCGCGCTCATCCCGTACCCCGCGAGCTCGCAGTAGATCTTCGCGCCGCGCGCCTTCGCGTGTTCCAGCTCCTCGAGCACCAGCACACCGGCGCCCTCGCCCAGCACGAAACCGTCGCGCCCGCGATCCCACGGTCGCGACGCCGTCGCCGGGTCGTCGTTGCGCGTCGACAGCGCGCGCGCCGCGCAGAAGCCGCCGACGCCGAGCGGGCTCACCGTAGACTCGGCGCCACCCGCCACCATGATGTCGGCGTCGCCGTATTCGATCAGGCGCGCGGCCTCGCCCAGGCTGTGGTTCGCCGTCGAGCACGCGCTCACGATCGCGAGGTTCGGGCCGTGATAGCCGTAGTGGATCGACACGAGGCCCGCGACCATGTTGATGATGGAGCCCGGCACGAAGAAAGGCGAGATCTTGCGCAGGCCGTGGTCCCGGAATGCGTCGCGCGTGCTCTCGATCAGCGGCAGGCCGCCGATGCCCGAACCGATGCACACGCCGACCCGCTCCTTGTCGCCGGACCAGCCATCGAGCCCCGCGTCGGTGACCGCCTCCATCGTCGCCACGAGGCCGTAGTGAATGAACGTGTCGTAGCGACGCGCTTCCTTCGCTGACAAATGCGCGCCGACGTCGAAGCCCTTGACCTCGGCCGCGATCCGCGCCGGGAACGACGACGCATCGAAGCGCGTGATCGGGCCGACCCCCGAGCGCGCGTGCAGGATCGCATCCCAGGCGGCGGCGACGCCCACGCCCACCGGCGACACGATGCCCAGTCCGGTGACGGCGACGCGGCGGCGAGTCATGGCAACGGGGACGAAGCTGGGCGGCGGGGCATCGCGGAGACGGCGCGGACCGCGCGTCCGATAGTGGCGCGACGAAGCGCGCCCGGGAACGCGCCAGCGGACACTATTTCCGCGGCGCGGGCGAGGTCATTTCTTGACGTGCGATCCGATGTAGTCGATGGCCTGCTGAACGGTCGTGATCTTCTCGGCTTCCTCGTCCGGGATCTCGGTCTCGAATTCCTCCTCGAGCGCCATCACGAGCTCGACGGTGTCGAGCGAGTCGGCGCCGAGGTCGTCGACAAACGACGACTCGCTCTTGATCTCGCCTTCGGCCACGCCGAGCTGCTCGGCGACGATCTTCTTGACCCGTTGTTCGATGTTTTCCATGCGTCTCCTCCCGAGGGGGGCATCCGTTTGGGGACAAAACCGGGGGATTTTACCAGAACCCGCCCGGCCGACCTGCCGCCGTTCTACGCCATGTACATCCCGCCGTTGACATGCAGTGTCGCACCGGTGATGTAGCCGGCCTGGGGCGACGCGAGGAACGCCACCGCGGCGGCGACGTCGTCGGGCGTGCCCAGCCGCCCCAACGGAATCCGCCCCAATAGCGCCTGCCGCTGCGCGTCGCCGAGCGCCTTTGTCATGTCGGTGTCGATGAAGCCGGGGGCAACGCAGTTGACCGTGATGTTGCGGCTGCCGACCTCCTGCGCGAGCGACTTGGTGAACCCCACAAGCGCCGCCTTCGCCGCCGCGTAGTTGACCTGCCCCGCATTGCCGCTCGTGCCGACGACCGAGCCGATCTGGATGATGCGGCCGTGGCGTGCCTTCATCATGCCGCGCAGCACTGCCTTCGCGAGGCGGTACGCGGGTTTGAGATTCGTCGCCATGATCGCGTCCCACTCATCGTCCTTCATGCGCAGCAGCAGGTTGTCGCGCGTGATTCCGGCGTTGTTGACCAGAATCGTGACCGGGCCGAAGCGGGCCTCGATGTCGGCGATAGCGGCCTCAACCGCAGCGGCGTCAGTCACGTCGAGACGAAGGCCGGTGCCCGTGTTCCCTACAGCGGCAAGCGCCGCCGTGATCTTTGCGGCGCCATCGTCGGTGGTCGCCGTGCCGATAACCGTCGCGCCCGCCGCCGCGAGCGCGCGCGCGATCGCCGCGCCGATGCCGCGTGTCGCACCGGTGACGAGGGCCACCTGCGCGCCGGGTGCCGATTCCGCCATGGACAGTCTCCTCGATTCGCGTTCAGCCGGGAAGCGCGGCGCGGACCGTTTCGATGTCGGCGCCCGCGTCGAGGGCGAAGCCCTTGAGGTTGCGGTCGATCCGCTTGCACATCCCCGTCAGCACGCGCCCGGGGCCGCACTCGACGACGTGCGTGACGCCGCGTGCGGCGAACGCCTGGATCGTCTCGACCCACCGGACCGGGCTCGCCGCCTGGCGCGCGAGCGCCACGCGGATGGCCTCGGGCTCCGGATGCTCCGCGACGTCCACATTGTGCAAGACGGGAACCGCAGGCGAGGTCATCGCCACGCTCGCGAGCCTGGCCGCCAGCCGCTCGCCCGCGGGACGCATCAGCGAGCTGTGGAACGGCGCCGACACGGGAAGCAGCACGCCGCGTTTTGCGCCCTTCGCGGTGGCGGCGGCGATCGCTCGCTCGACCGCCTCGCGGTGCCCGGCGATGACGATCTGCTCGGGCGTATTGAAATTGACGGACTCGACCACCTGCCCCTGCGCGGATTCCGTGCACGCGGTGGCAACGCTCGCGGCGTCGAGGCCGAGGATCGCGGCCATCGCCCCCACGCCCGCGGGCACGGCGTCCTGCATGACCTGCGCGCGATAGCGGACCAGCGGCACCGCGTCGCGGAATGCGAGCGCTCCGGCGGCGACGAGCGCCGTGTACTCGCCGAGGCTGTGGCCCGCGACGACAGTGGGTGGGGCACCGCCCGCCGCCTGCCAGGCGCGCCAGACAGCGACGCCTGCCGTGAGCATCGCGGGCTGCGTGTTCACGGTCCGGTTGAGCGCGTCGTCCGGGCCGTCTGTCACAAGCGCCCACAGGTCGTCGCCCAGCACCGTGGAGGCTTCGTCGAACGTCGCCCGCACCAGCGGATGCCCCTCGAAGCCGGCCATCATCCCCACCGACTGCGAGCCCTGCCCCGGAAACACGAATGCGATGGCCATTGCGCTCACCAGATCAGAAAAACCGAGCCCCAAGTGAACCCGCCACCGACGCCCAGAAGCATCACGCGCTGTCCGGCGGTGATCCGGCCGTCGCGCGCGGCCTCGTCGAGCGCGAGCGGGATCGACGCGGCCGACGTGTTCGCATGTCGATCGACCGTGGTGATGACCTTCTCATGAGGAACACCGAGTTTTTTCGCCGTTGCATCGATGATCCGGATGTTGGCCTGGTGCGGGACGAGCCAGTCGATCGCGTCCGCGGTCAGGCCGTTGGCGGCAAGCGCCTCGTGCGCGGCCTCGACCAGCACGCGCACCGCGAACTTGAAGACGCTGCCACCGTCCATGTGGACATACGGGGAGCCGATCAACGCGCCGTCGGCGATGGTTCCCGGCACGCACAGGATGTCGCGATAGTTGCCGTCGGCGTGCAGGTGCGCGGACACGATGCCCGGCACGCGCGATGGCACCAACACGACGGCCCCCGCGCCATCGCCGAAGAGCACGCAGGTCCCCCGATCGTTCCAGTCGAGGATGCGCGAGTAGATCTCGGCGC
Organism: uncultured beta proteobacterium; assembly: GCA_963830485.1. Classification (GTDB taxonomy): domain Bacteria; phylum Pseudomonadota; class Gammaproteobacteria; order Burkholderiales; family Casimicrobiaceae; genus CAIWHR01. The sequence goes on along the minus strand of CAWHNE010000008.1, from coordinate 73,297 downwards.
CGACGACGAGAGCATTTCGCGCGAGGCCTCCCGCCACCATGCGATCGGCGACAGCGAGCGCATAGACGAAGCCGCTGCACACTGCCTGCACGTCGAACGCGGGACCGCCGGCCGCGCCGAGCTTGGCCTGCAGGATGCACGCGGTCGCGGGGAACAGGCGGTCGGGCGTCGTCGTGGCGACGACGATCAGGTCGAGGTCCGCGGGCGCGATGCCGGCGGCGGCCAGCGCCGCGCGCGACGCGTGCAGCGCGAGATCGCTCGTCTGCTCGGCGGGAGCGGCGATTCTCCGCTCGCGAATTCCGGTGCGCGCGCGAATCCACGCGTCGCTCGTGTCGACGCGCTGCGCGAGGTCGTCGTTGGTGAGGACGTGCGCCGGCAGGTAGCTGCCGGTCCCGACGATCCGGCTATGCATCGCGGGCGGGCACCGCCGCGGCCACGGCCGGCTCGGGAACGGTTGCCGCGTTGCCCGTCGCCGGAATTGTTGCGATCCGCTGCGCGATCCGGTCGAGCATGCCGTGCGCAGCTTCGGCGTGCGCCTTGCGCAGCGCATACCTGAACGCGAGCGCGTCGGCGCCGCCGTGGCTCTTGACCACGATGCCCATGAGCCCGATCAGCGATGCTCCGTTGTAGCGGCGCGGGTCCACGCGACGCTTGAATGCCATCAGCGCCGGATAGGCGAGCATCGCCGCGAGCCTGCGCAGCGGGTTGCGCGTGAACTCCGTCTTCAGGAACTCGTAGAGCATCGTGACCAGGCCCTCCGAGGTCTTGAGCGCGACGTTGCCGACGAAGCCGTCGCAGACGACGACGTCGGTCGTGCCCTTGTAAATGTCGGTGCCCTCGACATTGCCGTGGTAATTGAGCCCGGAGACTTTCAGGAGCTCGGCGGTCGCCTTGACGACGTCGTTGCCCTTGATGTCTTCCTCGCCGATGTTGAGGAGCCCTACGGTCGGGCGCGCGATGCCCTCGACCGTCGCGGCGAGCGCCGTGCCCATCACCGCGAACTGCACGAGCTGTTCGGGCGTGCAGTTCACGTTGGCGCCGAGATCCAGCACCGTCGTAACGCCGGTGCGGGTGGGCAGCTGCGAAGCGATCGCGGGTCGGTCGATACCCGGCAGCGTCTTCAGCACGAACCGCGAGATCGCCATCAGCGCGCCGGTGTTCCCGGCCGAGACGCAGGCCTGCGCGGTCCCGTCCTTCACGAGGTTCACCGCGACGCGCAGCGACGAATCCTTTTTCCGGCGCAGCGCATCGGCCGGCGGCTCGTGCATCTCGACCACTTCGGTCGCCGAGTGGATCGTGAGCCGATCCTTCGCCGGCGAACGCTGCTTCGCGAGCATTGCCTTGAGCGGTCCCTCCAGGCCGACGACGATCACGCGCGCGTCGGGCGTCTCCTCGAGGAAGCGCAGCGACGCGGGGACGGTGACGGACGGCCCATGGTCGCCTCCCATCGCGTCGACGGCTACCGTGACCGGCATGGGGGAGTCGGGAATTCGCGCGTGGACGTCGGGGAATCGCGCGCGGCAGGTGGCTGCGGCGCAGAGCGCAGTTTACCGGTTGCCGGCCCTAGCCCGCGCGCAGGCGTGAAGTGGCGCGCGGTGCCCAGCGCGGCGCGGGCTACTCGTCGGCCTTGGTCTTGACGACCTTCTTGCCGCGGTAATAGCCCGACGGGCTGATGTGGTGGCGCAGGTGGGCCTCGCCCGTCACCGGCTCGACCGCGAGCGACGGTGCCGCGAGGAAGTCGTGGGCGCGGTGCATGCCGCGCTTCGACGGCGACTTCTTGTTCTGCTGGACAGCCATGCGTTTCTCCTGTGTTCCGGTTGCGATTACGATCCGTTCCGCTCGCGGCGCTCAACCCTTCGTCTTGCCCGCCGGATTTCCCTTCAGCGCTGCGAGCGCGCCGAACGGCGACCCTGCCGCCGAAGGCTCGGCTGCGGCGCCCTCTTCGCGCCCCACCTCCGCCGTCGCGCAATCCGCGCGTTCGCAGTGCGGCGCGAACGGCAACGTCAACAACAGCTCGTCCTCGACCAGCGTCAACAACGGCAGCGGCGCCGCGGCGACGATGACCTCGTGCGCGTCGTCGGCATCGAGACGCGCGAGCTCGCGCTCGTCATGCGCGAGGAGCAGTACGGTCGCCTGCGCGACCGGCCACGCGAACGCCCGCAGGCAACGCTGGCACTCGAGCGGCACCTCGCCGTCGAGCTGCACCTCGAGCGCGGGCCGACCCGACGCGTCGGTCCGCCCGGAGATGCGCCACCGGAGCGGCGCCGCGCCCGGGGCCAGCCTGTCGGCGACCCGCGGCAGCGCCGCGGCATCCACGGCACCGGCGATCTCCTGCTCGCGCGCGGCCAAGCCGAAGGCGTCGAACGCGCCGTCGCGGCGCGTCGCCGCGGTCCCTCGCCCGGTCATCGCCCCGCCTCCATCCGGTGTTCCGCCGCGCCGCGTTGCTGCTTCGGCTGCCTGCCCTTCGCCTCACTGTCACCGCGGACCGCGGCTCGCCCATGCGGCGAAAACATTGGATAATAGCGGGATTCGCGGGAAGTGTCAAAAATGCTCGAAAAAACAACAGCCAATCCCGCCCCAATCCCGCGCGCCGCGGAGGCCCGCCCGCTCGTTCTCGCCTCGACTTCACGCTACCGGCGCGCACTGCTCGAACGGCTCGGAATCCCGTTTTCAGCCCTCGCGCCTGCCGTGGACGAAACTCCTTTGCCGGGCGAGGCTCCTCGCGCGACAGCGCTGCGCCTCTCCGAGGCCAAGGCGCGCAGCGTCGCGCGCCACCGACCGGAGGCGCTCGTCATCGGCTCGGACCAGGTCGCGGACTGCGATGGGCGGGCGGTCGGAAAGCCCGGACACCACGAGGCCGCCCTGGCGATGCTCACGGCCCTGTCCGGACGGACCGTGGTGTTCCACACCGGGCTCGCGCTGCTCGACGGCACCACAGGCCGATGCGCCACCGCGATGGTCGACGTTCGCAGCACGTTCCGCCGGCTCTCGGCGGCCGAGATCGGCAGCTACCTCGCGCGCGAGCAGCCCTACGACTGCGCTGGCGCCGTCAGGTCCGAAGGGTTGGGCATCGCATTGTTCGAGTCGATCGCGAGCGACGATCCGACCGCGCTGATCGGGCTTCCACTGATCCGGCTCGTGTCGATGCTGCGCGAGGCCGGCGTGCCGGTGCTCGCGCCAGCAGGATGAGCAGCACCGGATGCTTGCGGCAGTGATGTCCGGCCGGCTCTACCTCGTTCCCAATCTGCTGGGCCTCGCACCGCCGGAGAGCGTGCTTCCAGCGAAGACGATCGCAATTGCGCGAGGGCTGGACCATTTCGTCGTCGAGAACGCCAAGCCGGCGCGCGCGTTCCTGAGGACGCTCGCGACCGGGCGGCCGCTCCGCGAAATCGCGATCGCCGAGCTCGGCGCCGATCCGGCGCCCGGGCGGTGCGCCGAATTGCTCGCGCCCGCGCGTGCGGGTGCGGACATCGGGCTCCTGTCCGATGCGGGGTGCCCCGGCATTGCCGATCCCGGCGCGGTGATTGTCGCGGCGGCGCACCAGGCGGCGATCACCGTCGTTCCGCTGGTGGGGCCGTCGGCAGTGTTGCTCGCGCTGATGGCGTCAGGCATGAATGGCCAGGCCTTCGCGTTCCACGGCTACCTGCCGGTTCCTGCGCCCGCCCGCGCCGAGGCGATTCGCGCGCTCGAAGCCGAGTCGCGCACCACCGGCCGCACGCAGCTCTTCATCGAGACACCCTACCGCAACGCCGCGCTGCTCGCCGCGCTGGTCGAGACCTGCCGGCCGCAGACGCGGTTGTGCGTCGCGGCCGATCTGACGCTCGAAACGGAGTCGGTCGAGGCGCGCGCGATCCGCGCGTGGAAAGGCCGCGATTTCGGCCGCTACGCGAAGCGGCCAACGATGTTCGTGCTGGCGGCGTAGTTTCGCGGCCGTCCGGCGGCCTCCGAACGGTCGCCATAATCGTGACACCGAGGGGTCGGCCGCATGCGGCGACTCGCGATCGCTCCGATCCCCACGCGCTCTGCGCGCGGGGCCCCTCTCCGCCGCTCGCGCCGCTAGGCCAGGCTGTCGCTGATGTAACTCTTCAGCATCCGGTTCTCGAGGCTCTGCTCCTCGAGGACCGCCTTCGCGACGTCGTGGAACGAGACGACGCCGAGCAGCATCGTTCCGTCCAGCACCGGCACGTAGCGCGCGTGGCGCTCGAGCATGATCCGCCGCAGCTCGGTCACGTCGATCGACGGCGCCGCCGTGAGCGGATCGCGGTCGGTGATCTCGCTGATCGCGAGCGGTCCGATCGTGCCCTCGCGGTCCGACAGCGCCCGCAGGACTTCGGCAAAGGTGACGATGCCAGCCATCCGCCCGTGGTCCATGACGACGAGCGAGCCGATGTCGTGCTGGGCCATCACCCTTACCGCGGCCAGGACCGGAGCTTCCGGTGACGTCGTGTAGAGCGCGTTGCCCTTGATGCGCAGGATCTCGCTGACGAGCATGGCGCCTCCCGCGCGGCCGAAGCGATGGCCGCAGATCGGTCAGCGTACTCCGGGCACGCCCATGTCGCAATGGCGGGCCGGAGGTTCTTCTATTTGTAGATGACCTGGGGCAGCCAGAGCCCGATTTGCGGGAACACGTAGAGCAGCACCAGGGCGATCACCTGGATCGCCATGAACGGCATCATGCCCGCGAAGATCGCGTTGAGCGTCACGTGCGGCGGCGACACGCCCTTGAGGTAGAAGGCCGCCATCGCCACCGGCGGCGACAGGAACGCCGTCTGCAGGTTGAGCGCGACCAGCAACCCGAAGAACAGGGGGTCGATGTTGAAGTGCGGCAGCAGAGGGATGAAGATCGGCATGAAGATGATGATGATCTCCGTCCACTCGAGCGGCCATCCCAGCAGGAAGATGATGAACTGCGCCAGGATCATGAACTGTACCGGCGTCATATCGAGCGACAGCACCCACTTCTCGATGACCTCTTGCCCGCCGAGTAGCGCGAAGGACGCCGAGAAGATGCCGGAACCGACGAAGAGCCAGCACACCATCGCGCTGGTCTTGGCGGTGAGGAACGACGACTCCTTCACGATGGTGCCGAGCTCCTTCGTCGTCTTCCAGGCGACGCCGCCCTGGCCTTTCCCCCGTGATCCCGTCTCGCGCCAGTTGGCGATGTAGCGATAGATTCCCGCGAGCACGAACCCGCCGAATCCGCCGACCGCCGCCGCCTCGGACGGCGTGGCAAGCCCGAACACGATCGAGCCGAGCACCGCCAGGATCATCAGGGCTAGCGGAAAGAACGAGCTCAGCAGCATCTTGAACACTTCGAGCCGTTGCCAGTTCCAGAGCGCGTAGGTAACGGCGATGAGAAAGACGCCAATGCCGAACGTGATCCAAAGCCAAAGGGGCACCGGCAGTCGCGCCTGCGCCTCGGAGGCAGCGTCGGCAGATTTCTTTTCGAGGGCCTTCGGTGTGCTGGTCGATTCCTTGCCGCTCATTCCGGTTGCCGCTGTGGCCGGTGCCGCCTCTTTCGCGCCTGGCGCCGGAAGCTCCTTGGCTCCCGTCTCGCTCTCCTCCGGCTCCGTCAAGGCGCCGATGAGACCCGTCGTCCCTTCACGTTCCTGCTCGGGGGCGGCCACGAGGCCGCCGGCCTGGATCAGCCCGGCGGTACTCGCCTCGACCTCCGGCGCCGTCGCCACGCGGTAGGTGATACCCAGAAGTCCGATGATGAACAGCGCCGGCAGCAGCGTGACGAACAGTTGTTGAATCGCAGTGCGCTTCAGGGCACTGTCGACAGCGCTGCCGCTGACGATACGAAACAGTCCGGTCAACGCGTTGGGGCTCCGCCGTTCCTCCGCCTGCATCCAGGACGGAAGCTCGACCCGGCGCTCGCTTTCCGGAAGGGGCGGCATGAGCTTGGGCTTCCAAGCGGCGAGAAGGATGATGTAGCCGATATAGAGCGTGGCCAGCATGATGCCGGGCAGGAAGGCGCCGGCGTAGAGCTGGACGACCGACACGCCCGCGACGGCGCCGTAGACGATCAACATCACCGAGGGCGGGATCAGGATGCCCAGGCAGCCTCCAGCCGTGATCGCGCCGGCCGCCACTTTCGTGTTGTAGCCCGCCTTGAGCATCGCAGGAAACGCAAGCAGGCCCATCAGCGTGACGACGGCGCCGACGATTCCGGTCGCGGTGGCGAATATGGCGCAGGTGACGATGGTCGCCACGGCGAGAGCTCCCGGAATACGCGCCGTAGCCAGATGGAGGCTCTTGAACAAACGGTCGATCAGCTGCGCCCGTTCGACGAGGTAGCCCATGAACAGAAACAACGGGATCGCGATGAGGACGTCGTTCGACATCACGCCATACGTTCGCTGCACGAAGAGGTCGAGCACGCGCGGCACCGCGGTCGCAGGATCGACGCTTCGGTAGGCGAGCCAGCCGAAGATCACGCCCATCCCCATCAGCGTGAAGGCCGTGGGGAAGCCGAGCATGATGCCGACGACGATCATCGCGAGCATCAGCAGGCCCAGGTGGCCGTTGGTCATCTGCGACGGCGCCGGCATCAGGGCGAACACCAGAATCACGACGAACGCCATGATCGAGAGCCCGAACCAGACTTCCTTCCTCATGAGCGTGCCTCGCCGCGTTCTTGCTTGACCACGTACTTGTCGAGCTTCGCGATGTCCTCGTCCTTGACGTGGACCATTTCTTTCAGCTTGTCGACGTCAACTTCTTCGACGTCCTCCGCGCGCGACGGCCATGCGCCCTGCTTCAGGCAGATGATGCAGCGGATGATCTCGACGACCCCCTGCATCAGGATCAGCGCCCCGGCGACCGGGATGACCGTCTTGAACGGGTAGACCGGCGGGCCCTCTGACGTGATGTTCGAGTGCTCGTTGATCGCCCACGACTCGCCGGCATACGTATAGCCTGCCCAGACAAAGGCGACGATGCCGGGTAGGAAGAAGAGGAAGTACAGCGCGAGGTCTAGGCCGGCCTGTAACCGCGGCGGAAAGAAGCCGTAGAGAACGTCACCGCGCACGTGGCTGTTCTTGGCCAGCGTGTAGGCGCCGGCCATCATGAACAGCGTCCCGTACATCATGATCATCACGTCGAACGCCCACGCGTGCGGGTGATCGAGCGCATAGCGCGAGTACACCTCCCACGTGATGAGCAACGTGAGAGTGACGATCAGCCAGGAAAACGTCTGACCGACGAAGGTGCTTACCTTGTCGACGAAGAGCAGGAGTCTCTGCATGGCGGTGTGCGCTAGGTTCGGACGGCGGCGGACGATGCCCGCGGCGACCCGGGATCCGCCCAGGGGACGCGGCACAAAAAAGACACCATCCGGGGCTTCCGGATGGTGTCTCGCGCAACCACGGGGGACGTCAGGCCTTCTTGGCCGGCGTCTTGGGAGCGAAGTAGTAGTTGTACGCCATCCGCCGGTTCACGTAGACGTCGAGGTCCCAGCGCACCGCGCGCTCGGCGAACTTCTTCTGCGATTCGATGATCTCGACGAACAGCGCGTTGTCCTTCCGCTTGTCCATCACCGAGTCGAAGATCTCGAGCTGCTTCTGCAGGATCGCGTCCGGCGTCTTGTAGAACTTGACCTTGTCCTTCGTCTGCAGCTCGATGTAGTCGTTCGAGTAGCGGTCGATCGCCTTCCACGTCATGTCCGCGGAGGCCGCGTCCACTGCGTTCGCGATGATCGCCCTCATCTTCTCGGGCAGCGCGTCGTACTTGGTCTTGTTGAACGTGATCTCGAACTGCTCGGCGTTCTGGTGGAAGCTCTGCAGCATGCACACCTTGGACACGTCCGGGAAGCCGAGCAGCCGGTCTGAGGACGCGTTGTTGAACTCGGCGGCATCGAGCAGGCCGCGGTCCATCGCCGGGACGATCTCGCCGCCCGGCAGCGCGTTGACCGCGGCGCCCATGCCGGTGAATAGGTCGATGGAGATGCCTACCGTGCGGTATTTGAGACCCTTGAAGTCGTCGACCTTGGTGATCGGCTTCTTGAACCAGCCGAGCGGCTGCGTCGGGTGCGGGCCGTACGGGAACGAGACAACGTTCGCCCCGATCGATGCGTAGAGCTTGTTCAGAAGCTCCTTGCCACCGCCGTACTTGTGCCAAGACAGGAGCGTATTGCCGTCCATGCCGAACGCCGGGCCGGAGCCCCAGAGCGCCAGCGCATTCTGCTTGCCGTAGTGATAGACGAGCACCCCGTGGCCGCCGTCGAGCGTTCCCTTGGACACCGCGTCGAGCAGGCCGAACGCCGGGACCACCGCGCCCGCGGGCAACACCTCGATCTTGAGGTCGCCGCCCGTCATGTCGTTGACCTTCTTGGCGTAGTCGAGCGCGAACTCGTGGAAGATGTCCTTCGACGGCCAGGTGCTTTGCCAGCGCATCGAGATGGGGCCGGTCTGGCCCTTCGCGATCATCGGGAAGCCGAGCGTCGCCCCCGCGGCCGCGGCGCCGGTGGCGGCCTTCAGGAACTTGCGGCGTTGAGCAACCGTGGAGCGGGATTCCGGCGTGGCCGGAACAGGTGTTTTGCGAGACATGGACTCCTCCAAGAGAAAGGGCGTCGTTGCGCCGTGCCGGGGGTCTGGCGGCGGCTGATTGTGAACCCCGAAGCTGCTCTGGCTTGACGGCGCGGCGTGCGGCACCCGCATCGTCCCGCCTCGAACTTTGGACAGTCTATACCCCGCGGCGGCCGATCGTCCACGGGCGGCTCTCGCAGGAGGCGGGCCTGGCGGGCCGTCCCGCCCGGGTCAGCTCCCCAACGCCCGCCGCTCGCGCAGCGCCTCAGCCAAGGTCCCGGCATCGACGTATTCGAGCTCGCCCCCGACGGGAACTCCGCGTGCGAGGCGTGTCACCGCGAGCCCGCGTGCGGCGAGCAGCTCGCCGATGTAGTGCGCGGTCGCCTCGCCCTCGTTCGTGAAGTTCGTGGCCAGCACGACCTCGCGGACGACCCCGTCCGTCGCGCGACGGAGGAGCCGCTCCAGCCGGATTTCCTTCGGCCCGATGCCGTCGAGCGGCGAGAGCCGCCCCATCAGCACGAAATAGAGGCCGGAGTAGGCCTGCGTATTCTCGACCATCAGGAGGTCGGCCGGCGTCTCCACGACGCAGAGCAGCGAGGGGTCGCGCTTGCCCGACCGGCACAGCGCGCACAGCGCGTCCTCGGTGAACGTGTTGCAGCGCTCGCAGTGGCGCACGCTCTCCGCCGCGTGCGTGAGCGCCGCGGCGAGACGCAGCGCGCCGTCGCGGTCGTGCTGCAAGAGATGGAGCGCCATCCTTTGCGCGGCCTTGGGGCCGACGCCAGGGAGACAGCGCAAGGCCCGCGCGAGCGCGTCGAGGCCGGTGGCGGCGTCGGGCGGAAGCGGGGAGCGGTCCGTCATCGCCTAGCGCAGCACCATTCAAAATGGCAGCTTGAAGCCAGGCGGCATCGGCATCCCCATCGTCAGGCCCGCCATCTTCTCCTGCGTTGCACTCTCGACCCGGCGCACCGCGTCGTTGACGGCGGCGGCCACCAGATCCTCGAGCATGTCCTTGTCCTCGCCGACAAGCGAGGGGTCGATCGCGACACGCTTCACGTCGTGCTTGCACGTCATCACGACCTTGACGAGACCGGCGCCGGCGCTGCCCTCGACTTCCATCTGCGCGAGCTCGTCCTGCGCCTTCTTCAGGTTGTCCTGCATCTGCTGCGCCTGCTTCATGAGCCCGGCGAGCTGGTTCTTCATCATGGGCATGCTCCTGTGCGACGGCGGGTACGCCGTCAGGATACCGGCTTGATCGAATCGGGCTTGATCCGGGCGTCGAACCGCTCGAGGACGTCGCGCACGAACGGCTCGCTCTTGAACGCTTCCTCGGTCTTCGCCTGCTGCTCGGCCCGGGCGCGCTTCTCCTGCGCGGCGAGCGAGGACTCGGCGACGCCGCCCACCTCGAATGCGAGCAGCCATTTGCGGCCGGTCGCCTGGTCGAGCGCGGTCTTGAGCTTGTCCGAGTACGCCTTGTCGGCGAGGTGCTTGTGCGCGGCCGGCAGCGCCAGCGTCACCACATTGCCCTCGATCGACTTGAGCTCGGTCTGCGCGGCGAGTTGCGCCGCGATCGGGGGCAGCTTGAGCGATGCGACGAAGGCGGGCCAACCGGCGGATTCCGAGGGCAGCACCGCCAAAGGACGCCCTTCGGCGACGGTCGGCGTCTCCAACCGCGGTGCCTGCGCAGCCGAAGCAGGCGCCACGGCAGTTGCGCCGCGAGGAGGGGGCCGCGCCGCGCCCCGATCGGGTGGCGCGCCCGGAGCCGGCATCGCGCCGCCCGGGTCGAACGCGAGCAAGCGCAGGAGCGTCATCGAGAACCCGGTCGCCTCGTCAGGCGCGAGCGGGAGGTCGGCCCGGCCCTGCGCGCAGATCTGGTAGGCGAGCTGGACGCCCTCCGCCGGCATCGATGCCGCCAGCGCGGCCACCCGCTCGCCGTCGTCCATCGTGGCCGCGGACTCCGGCACTGCCTGCGCGAGCGCGATCCGATGATAGAGCGATGCAAGCTCCTCGAGCGCCGCCGCAAAGGCCACGCCGCGCGCCGCCATCGCGTCCGCCTCCGCGAGGAGCGCCGGGCCATCGCCCGTCACCAGCGCATCGGCGATCCGGTAGATGTAGTCCCGGTCGACGACGCCCAGCATCTCGCGCACCGCCGGCTCGCGGACCTGGCCGCCGCCGAACGCGATCGCCTGGTCGAGCAGCGACAGCGCGTCGCGCATCGAGCCCCGCGCCGATTTTGCAATCAGTGCGCGCGCTTCTGCATCGGAGGCGATCCCCTCCGCCTCGAGGATGGTCGCGAGCCGTTCGCCGATGAGCGCAGGCGGCAGCGGCTTCAGGTTGAACTGAAGGCATCGCGACAGCACGGTCACCGGGATCTTCTGCGGGTCCGTCGTCGCCAGCACGAACTTGACGTGCTCGGGCGGCTCTTCGAGCGTCTTCAGCATCGAGTTGAACGCCGGTTTCGACAGCATGTGCACTTCGTCGATCAGGTAGACCTTGTAGCGGCCGACCGTCGGCGCGTAGCGGGCGTTGTCGAGGATCTCGCGCATGTTGTCGACGCCGGTGTTCGACGCGGCATCGAGCTCGAGGAGGTCGACGAAGCGTCCGGCGTCGATGTCGACGCAGGCAGCGCAGGTCCCGCACGGCGTCGCCGAGACCCCGTTGGTGAGGCAGTTCAGGCTTTTCGCGAGGATCCGCGCGATCGTCGTCTTGCCGACGCCGCGCGTCCCGGTCAGCAGATACGCGTGATGCAGCCGGCCGCGCGCGAGCCCATTCGCGAGCGCGGTCACGACGTGGTCCTGTCCGGCCAGCTCGGCGAACGTCTTCGGCCGCCACTTACGGGCGAGGACCTGATATGTCATGTCGGACGCCGGACGGCCGTCGGCGACAAGGCTATTTCGCGACCTGTTGGGCTTCAGGCGAGGCGCGAGCCGGCGAGAACGCGCAGTGTACATAGACGTACACGAGCGTTCGAGCCGGCGAGTAACGAAGCATCAAGCCCAACGGGCGCGAAAGAGCATGGGGTGGCGAGCCGTTCCCCCGGCACTTGCGGGTAATCGCTGTGGCTGCTTCCTTCCGGACCTGACCAGGTTCACGACGCCGCAATGCGGGGCGACCCGCCGTTGATCGGTGCGCGGCGAGCGCAAAGGATGATTATCGGTGATCGCGCCGCTTGCGGCAAGCGACGAACCTGCGCGCGCCGCGGCCTCCGCTCCGGCCGTGTGAATCGTCGCATCGCATCGTCGGCCGCAAGCGCCTCGGCCTCCGCACAGCCGTGGAATACGAAAGCCGCGGAGTCGGCCTCGCTGCGCCGGCTCGCCCGAGTCGCATCCCCGCGCGATGAACCTGCGCGGGGCCCCTGCTCGTCGGCTCGCGTCGCCACTCGCGATCGCTCGCTCCCCCGCGGCGCTTTGCGCCTCGGGGCCCCGGCTCGCCGCTCGCGCCGCGCCGGTGGCAGGGTCTTGAGCAGTCGCTATAATCGCTCGACCCGTACGCCCGTCCGCGCCGCCATCGAACCCATCGACCGCACGTGCGACCGTCGCGCCGCGCAATCCTCGTCGCCGCGTGCATTGCTGCCGCGGCGGCGGCCGCGCTCGCGCTGATCGAGGTCGCGCCCGAGATCGCACCACGATTGCGGCTCGCCGCACCCGAACACGCACGGGAGCTCGTCGCGCTCGTACGCCCCGGCCCGGTCGTGTACTTCCCCGGCGCCGATGGCCGGATCGAAGGGCTCGACGCCGACCTGCTCCGGCTCTACGCGGCGGAGCGCAACCTGCTTCTGCGGTTCGTCGCGATCGACAACGCGGCGGAGCTTCTCGCCGCGCTCGGCAGCGGCAACGCACACGTCGGCGCGGGCGGGCTGCTGCAGCCGCAGAAGGACGCGCAGCCAGATGTTTCTCCCGCGTCCGTCGCTGACGTTGCGAACTCGACCACGCGGGCGGCGGCGCCGGCAACGATCGACTGGACATCCGGCTACTACACCGTCCAACCGGTGGTGATCTACAACACGGATGGATTCAAGCCGGCGAGTTGGGACGATCTCGAGGGCGAAACCGTCGCCTTCGCCGATAGTCCAGGGGAGGAGCGCGAGATCGACGCGGTACGCGCAGCGCACCCGGGAGTCCTCTGGCAGCCGTTCCCGAAGCCTTCGCCGGTGGAGCTCATCGCGCAGGTGTCCGAAGGGACGCTGAGTTACGCGATCGTCGGGTCGCTCGCAGCCGCGATCGCCCGCAATATTTACCTCGATTTCGACGTCGCGTTCCCGGCGGGCGACAAGCGTCCGTTCGCGTGGGCCGTGCCCGATTCCTATCCCGGGCTCCGCGAGGAGCTCGATCGCTTCTTCGAGCGCGTGAAGCGCGACGGTACGCTTGCGCGGCTGATCGAGCGCTATGTTCCCGATTCGAGCACGTTCCTGCGCCTCGACGCGAGCGGTCTCATGGAGCGGATGCGCACCGTGTTGCCGCAGTATCAGCAGCTCTTCCACGACGCGCAGGAGCGCACCGGCATCGAATGGCGGCTCCTGGCCGCCCTCGCCTTCCAGGAGTCCAAATGGGACGCCGCGGCGACGAGCGAAACGGGCGTGCGCGGCTTCATGCAGCTGACCGAGGATACGGCGAAGCGTATGGGCGTCACCAATCTCCTCGACCCTGCGCAGAACGTGCTCGCCGGCGCGCGCTACCTGAGCGATCTCAAGCGCCGGCTGCCCGAACGCATCCAGGAGCCTGACCGAACGTGGCTCGCGCTCGCCGCGTACAACATCGGTCTGGGCCACCTCGAGGACGCGCGCGTGCTCGCGCAGCGGCAGGGCTTCGATCCCGACCACTGGACCAACGTGAAGAAGGTGCTGCCGCTGCTCGCGCTGCCCGAGCACTACGAACGGGCGAAGCTCGGCTATGCGCGCGGCGGCATGCCGGTCGCGTTCGTCGACCGCGTGCGCGGCTACTACGACGTGCTCCTCGCGCATCAGCCGCCGCTTGCGCCGCGGTTGCGTCCGTTCACCGGTGAGCCGGCCACCGCAGCGTCCGAGCCGACGACGGCACAGCGGTGAGCGCCCCCGATGCCTTAGAATATTGTGATGCTTGCGTGCGTGCGCCTCTCCGTCATGCTCGTCGCGTTCTCGGCCGCAGCGGCAGCGGCGGAAGTGCCCCGAAGCGTGCTGCTCGAAGACCTGACCTGGCCTGAGCTCCGTGAGCGCGTCGCCGGCGGCGCGACGACGATCATCGTTCCGATCGGTGGGACGGAGCAGAACGGCCCGCACATGACGCTCGGCAAGCACAACGCGCGCGTGAAAGCGCTCGCCGAGAGGATTGCGACGGAGCTCGGCAATGCGTTGGTCGCTCCCGTCGTCGCCTACGTTCCCGAGGGCAATGTGAATGCGCCGACCGGGCACATGCGGTTTCCCGGCACGATCACCGTGCCCGATGCCGCGTTCGAGGCCGTCCTCGAGTCCGCGGGCCGCAGCTTCCGGCGACATGGATTTCGTGACGTCGTGTTCCTGGGCGACCACAGTAGCTACCAGAGTGACCTTCGCGTCGCCGCCGACCGACTGAACCGCGAATGGAACGCGACGGCGGTCCGGGCGCACGCGATCGTCGAGTATTACCGCGCTGCCGAGACCGCGTGGCCGCGCGCACTCAAGGAGCGCGGCTATCGCGACGACGAGATCGGCACGCACGCGGGGCTCGCGGACACGTCGCTCGCGCTCGCCGTCGATCCGCGACTCGTGCGCACCGAGCGGCTGCGGGCGGACGCGAAGCCCGCCGTCAGCGAAGGCGTCTACGGCGATCCCCGGCGCGCCAGCGCGGAGCTCGGACGTGTCGGCGTCGACCTCATCGTCGCGGCGACGGTCGCCGCGATCCGCCAATCGACCGCGCGACCCTGACTCTTCACGCGCAACACCCGCCCACCAGGACTCGTCGTGACCTTTGAAGCCCGGAACCGAACCGTAATCATTGCCACCGCACTTCTCGCCATCGCCCTCACCGTCGCTGCGCAGGGCCCGGCGACGACCGCCGCCGACGAACGTGGCAACCGTGCCGGGGATGCCGCCGGTGCCCGTCGCGTCGAATCTCTACAGCGAGACGACCGCCGACAAGATGAGCCCCTTGGTGGCCGGCGACCTTCGCCGCGTGTACGTGCCCAACCTGCAGTCGAACGACGTGTATGTCATCGATCCCGACACGCTTACCGTGGTCGACAGATTTCGAGTCGGTCTCAATCCGCAGCACGTCGTGCCGTCGTGGGACATGCGGACGCTGTGGGTCGCGAACAACGCCGAGAACACGAAGGTCGGCAGCCTGACGCCGATCGATCCGCGCACGGGGAAGCCGGGCAAGCCGATCCCGGTCGACGATCCGTACAACATGTACTTCTCGCCCGACGGGAAGTCCGCGATCGTCGTCGCGGAGGCCTTCAAGCGCCTCGACTTCCGAGACCCAGCGACGATGGCGCTGCAGTCGTCGCTCGACGTGCCGCGGTGCGGCGGCATCAACCATGCCGACTTTTCGATCGACGGGCGATTCGCGATCTTCACCTGCGAGTTCACGGGCACCGTCGCGAAGGTCGATCTCGTCGAGCGGAAGGTCTTGGGCTACCTCCAGCTGATCAAGCCCGGACTGCCAACGCAGGTCGTGAAGGGCATCGACGGCCGCGACGAGGTGATCTGCACCACGTGGAAGGGAATGCCGCAGGACATCCGCATCTCGCCCGACGGCCGCACGTTCTACGTCGCCGACATGATGGCGAACGGCGTGCACGTCGTCGACGCCGAGTCGTTCCGGCAGATGGGATTCATCCCGACCGGCGTCGGCACTCACGGCCTCTATCCGACGCGCGATGGTCGGAAGCTCTACGTCGCGAACCGCGGTTCGAACAAGATCCACGGTCCGCCGAAGGGCAAGGGCAGCGTGTCGGTGATCGACTTCGCGACGAACAAGGTCGACGTCACCTGGCCGATCCCGGGCGGCGGCAGCCCCGACATGGGCAACGTGAGCGCGGATGGCCGGCGGCTGTGGCTCTCGGGGCGCTACGACAACGTCGTCTACGCGATCGACACGACGTCGGGCGACGTGACGAAGATCCCGGTCGGAAAGGAGCCGCACGGCCTGACCGTGTGGCCCCAGCCCGGGCGTTATTCGCTCGGGCACACGGGAAATACGCGCTGACCGGTCGGGCGGCGGGCATCATTGCGACCGCCGCCGATCGGCGCACGCCGTGGACTCAGCGGGCGTTAAGCATCGTCACGACGCCGCCCGCCCCCACGAGGACCAGGTCGGGACGGCCGTCGCCGTTGAGATCGACGAGACGCGCGAGCGAGCCCGAGACGTCCAGCGGGTATTCTTCCGCGCGGAACGTCCCGTCGCCCCTTCCGTAGAGAAGGGAGAGGGCGCTCGTCTCGGTCCAGCGCAACACGATGTCCGGATATCCATCGGCGTCGATGTCGGCGGCGAGCACGGGCGTGCGCGATTGCCCGGCATCGGAAACGCCGGCAGGCGCCGCCACGTCGATCGGAACGGAAGGGCCGAAGGTTCCGTCGCCATTGCCGAAGTGGAGATTCATCGGCGCCCGGCAGAGGTCACCCATGCCGATCACGAGGTCCGGTCTGCCGTCGTGGTTGAAATCGGCGAGCGCGTAGCGGCTCGCCAGCACGCACGGCGCGTGGATGTCGCCGCCACCCCTGAAGGTTCCGTCGCCGCGACCCAGGTACGGAGAGGCAAAGCCCGCGCCGGCGTCGATCGAAGAAATGTAGACCATGAGGTCGGGCTTGCCGTCGGCATCAACGTCGATCGCATCGATACCCGACGACATGCCCGGGCTTCATCGGACCCAGGCTCACCGTCAAATGGGGCGCCGGCGTCATGCCACTCGCCGTGCCCAGAAAGATCCCGAGCTCCTTCCACTCGGTGAATATGGGAGGTGTGGGGCGCGACCAGAGGGCAGCCACATCGGGCCACCCGTCGACGTTGAAATCGGCGATCAATGGAAGGAAACGCTGATCGATCGTGTATTCCGTGGGCAACGCGACCGGCGCGCGGAAAGTACCGTTACCATTCCCGGCCATCGTGAACAGGGAAACCGCCTCTGGCACGCATGGCGCGGTCAGGCAGCCGGTCACGACGAGATCGAGATTCCCGTCCCGATCGAGATCGCCGGCGGCCGTGCCGGCAGGCGCGCCCAGCCCCGCGATTTGCTCGACTGGCCTGAACGTCCCGTCCCCATTGCCGCGCAGGAGGAGAAGCGGGCCCTCGCCGTTACGCAATATGATGTCGATCCTTCCGTCGCGATCGAAATCGCCGAACACGAGAGAACCCGGAATCGACGGCGTGCCGATCGCGGTGACGACTGGCGTCCCGAACTGCGCCGACGGCCCGCTGCCGCCTTCGGACCCACACGACGCAAGCGCCGCGCAAATCATTGCGGCAATGCCCGCCTCGACCACCGCCGGCAATTGCATCCTCATGATCTCCTCCGCTCTCATGGCACGTCTCGCGAAGGAACGGTCCTGCGTCCCTTCGTCGGCCCATTCTCTCCTTCCGAGGCGTCGAGCCCATTCTGCCCCGTGCAGGGCCACCGCTGCTTGCCTTACGTCAACGCCGGGGCGCGCATCATCCGGAGGCAGCGTCGGGCGGATCCGCTGTCCTAGCCGCCGGCCGTGACGACGGTCGTGCCGCCCACGGCGGCAACGTTGCTTCTATGTAGACGCACCAGGAAACGAGGCCGCATCCTAAGAATCCGCCTAGGAATCCGCCGCTCCGCGTTACTATCGCGTCATGGGCGACGAGCCCGAGCAGGACCTGTGACCTGGATTCTTCGCGAGGTCTGCGACGCCGTGCCGGAATTCGCGGGTGCCATCCTTGGCCTCCAGATGCGAACGCGCCGGCATTGGGCGGGCAACGCCCTACGTCCGCAAGGGATCGCGCCAGGGCGCGCCGCGCCGCGGACGTGTCTGGGCAACCATCGCCTCTGCTGGAGCGCGTCCTGCGTCGATCCACGTGCGTCGTGCCGTCGGATTTCCTATTCTTGGGAAGACCGGGGTACGACACAGAGTTCGGGATGCGCAGTTTCTATCTACAATATCGGCATCCTCGCTGGCGCTCTACGCAGTAGTACGCGCCGGGCTGGCGATCGCCCACCCAGACTGCCTTCCTCTCGTCTGACAACTGCAGGAGCGGGACAGAATGACCATAAGCGCGGCGTTTGGAGCGTTCCTGGACCGTGTTGCGGACCGCGTAGACTTGCACCTCGTCGCCCGGCGGCAAACCCGGAATGAAGCCAGTTCGATCGCCGAATGGATTCTTCGCAGCCAGAATATCGATCAGATCCGATACCCCGCTTTCCATTTCGCGTTCATGCGAGAGTGGCATACACGTCTCAGTGTCAAAGTCGATTGGATGAAACGTGGTGACTGCTCCATCGCAGAGAGCGCGCATCGTTTCACCACCCTCGTCGACGAACTGGGATCTGACCTACCGTCGCCTCCGCTTTCAGTCGCGCAAACACTTGCTCGTGCGGCGGACGCGATCCTGGATCGGCGTGAAGCCATGGCGTATGAACGCTGGGCCGCTGATGTCGGCCTGCACTTCCTGATCAGTTCCACCCTTGCAAGAAACGGACGACTGCTGTGCGCGGCGATTCGGTTTCTGCGACCCAGCAGCGTTCTGGAGTTGGGCACCGCCTATGGCATGTCGTCTCTCTGCATGGGCATCAAGTTGGTTCGCTTGGACAAACCCTGGTCGATAACCACCGTCGAGATGAACCCACGAACCCATGCGATCGCGTCGGGAATCCTGAACGAGGCGTTTGCAGGGAACGTCAATTGTATCTGCGGAACGAGTCAGAGTGCCTTGCAGGCGCTGCGCGAGACGAACGAACGATTCGATTTCCTTTTCCACGATGCAGCACACTCGATGGAAGCCTATACGCGGGACTTCGCAGCAGCGGCACCGATGCTGCAACCCGGCGCCGCCCTACTGCTCGACGATATCCGGTGGGAAGACGAGAGGTTTTACGCCGGTGGCGCGAGAACGTATGAGGGATGGCAGGAGATCGTTAACCACCCTCGTGTCGCAATGGCAGTGGAACTGGACCAATCCATGGGATTGGCGTTGTTGAATTAGGCAGCCGCCGCGATCAAGCAAGGGACGGGTAGCCCTAGTCTTGTGATTACGGCAATTATCTGGAGAGAACGCGGGGGGTAGACTCCTTTGTTATAGCGGTGACGCCGCCCATGTACGGTTGCAGCACCTCCGGCACGTCGATGCCGCCGTCCGCACGCTGGTAGTTCTCCATGACCGCCACCAGTGCACGGCCGACCGCGAGCCCCGAGCCGTTGAGCGTGTGGACGAGCTCGATCTTGCCCTGGGCATTGCGAAAGCGCGCCTGCATCCGCCGTGCCTGAAAGGCCTCGCAATTCGAGACCGACGAGATCTCGCGGTAGGCGCGCTGGCCCGGCAGCCACACCTCGAGGTCGTACGTCTTGGCGCTGGCGAAGCCGATGTCGCCGGTGCAAAGCGCGACGACGCGATAGGGCAACAGGAGGCGCTGCAGCACCGCCTCCGCGTGGCGGGTCATCTCCTCGAGCGCCTCGTAGGACTTCTCCGGGTGCACGATCTGCACCATCTCGACCTTGTCGAACTGGTGCTGCCGAATCATCCCGCGCGTGTCCTTGCCGTAGCTGCCGGCTTCCGAGCGGAAGCACGGCGTGTGCGCCGTCAGCCGGACCGGCAGCGACTCGGCCGGCAGGATCTCGCCGCGCACGCTGTTGGTGAGCGTGATCTCGGAGGTCGAGATCAGGTACAGCGGATCCCCTTCCCCTTCGGCGCCGCCTTTCGTCACCGAGAACATGTCGGCGGCGAACTTCGGCAGCTGCGTCGTCCCCACGAGTGTCTCCGTGTTGACGATGTACGGTGTGTAACACTCGGTGTAGCCGTGCTCGCGAGTCTGCACGTCGAGCATGAACTGCGCGAGCGCGCGGTGGAGGCGCGCGAGGCCGCCCCGCATGAACGAGAAGCGCGCGCCGGAGAGTTTGGCGGCCGTCGCGAAGTCGAGGAGCCCGAGCCCCTCGCCCAGGTCCGCGTGGTCCTTCACGTGGAACTCGAACGTGCGCGGCGTGCCCCAGCGCCGGACCTCGACATTGTCCTCGGGCGTCTTCCCGACAGGCGTCGACGCATGCGTGAGGTTCGGCAAGTCGAGCAGAAAATCGCGCAGCGCGCCCTGCACGCGATCGAGCTCGCCTTCGAGGCGTTTCGTCTCGTCGCCGATGCCCGCCACTTCCGCGAGCAGCGCGGAGGCGTCCGCGCCCTTCCCCTTGGCCGCGCCGATCGCCTTCGACAGCGCGTTGCGCTTCGACTGCAGCTCCTGCGTGCGGGTCTGGATGTCCTTGCGCTCGCGCTCGAGCGCCTCGAAGCGCGCGGCATCGAGCGCGACGCCACGCTTCGCGAGTCCGGCGACCACGGTCGCGAGCTCGTTGCGGAGAAGATGAACGTCGAGCATCGCCCGATTCTAGCAAACCGGATGCGGCGAACGGCTCTCCGGCGCATCTGCCGGACACCAAACCGATGCGATGCTCCCGCCTTGCCCGCAGCGGCGCGCAACCGCGGGCCGGACCGGCTACTTCGCCTGGAGCCGATAGACGTACTCGGTCAGCGCGACGATTCGGCCGCGAATGTACGCCTCGGAATTGTAGGGCACGTCGACGTAGTATTCAGCCGCACTAACGGAGTATCGCTTGCCCCACACGGGCATCTCGCGCGCACCATGCGCCGCTACTTCGGAGCGCCCGTCGATGACCTCGTAGATGCGTTGGAACGGATACGCCCCACCGTTCTTCTTCGCAAGCTGACTGAGATCGGTCGGCGCTTTGGTCAACGAGGACTTGTACGGCCCATCGCCCTTGCCCGTTAGCCCGTGGCACACGGCGCAGCTCACGTCGTACTCACTTTTGCCCATGTCGACCTTCTCGGCCGCAACCACCGCGCCGGTCGTCGCCATCAGCACCCCCGCACCCAGAACCCACCATGCCGCACGACGTTTCATCGAAACCCCCATTGGATAGTCAGCTCATCGTCACCCGATGGCGCGGGACCGGACCGTTCGGCCTTCGCTGACTCTCCAGGAGGACTTCGGATCCCGAGCCCCGTACGATCACATATACGCCGCCGCTTGCGCGCGGTCTTGACTTGAATCAATCCGGTCGCCGACGCGCTAGGGCTTCGGCTTGCGCGCCTTGCGGTCCGCCTCGCGCAGCGCGTCGAGCTTTTCGCGAATCCGCGCCTCGAGCCCGCGGTCGGTCGGCTCGTACCACGTCACGTCGGGCATGTTGTCCGGGAAATAGCGCTCGCCGGCGGCGAATGCATCGGTCTCGTCGTGCGCGTAACGATAGCCCTTGCCGTAATCGAGCTCTTTCATGAGCTTGGTCGGCGCGTTGCGCAGACGCAGCGGCACGGGCCGCGAGCCGTCGTCCTTGATGAAAGCGCGTGCCGCCCCGAACGCTGTGTAGACCGCGTTGCTCTTCGGGGCGCAGGCGAGGTAGATCACGGCTTCGGCCAGCGCGAGCTCGCCTTCGGGCGAGCCAAGGCGTTCGTAGGTTTCGACTGCGGCGAGCGCGAGCGGCAGCGCGCGCGGATCGGCGAGGCCGATGTCCTCGGTCGCCATCCGGATCATCCGCCTGCCGACGTAGAGCGGATCCGCACCGCCGTCCAGCATCCGGCACATCCAGTAGAGCGCGGCGTCTGGATTCGAGCCGCGCACCGACTTGTGGAGCGCCGAGATCTGGTCGTAGAACGCCTCGCCGCCCTTGTCGAAACGGCGCAGGCTACGCGCGATCGTCGCCTCGACGAACGCGACGTCAATTGGCGCCTTGCGGCCCTCGCCCGCCGCGGTGACGAGGTATTCGACCAGGTTGATGACGCGCCGACCGTCGCCGTCGGCGTACGCGATGAGCGCGTCGCGCGCGGCCGGCTCGAGCTTCAGGTCCGGACCGGCGGCGGCCAGTGCCCGGTCCAGCAATTGGCCTAGCTCCTCCGTCGCGAGCGGCTCCAGCACGTACACGGCCGCGCGTGATAGGAGCGCGCCGTTCACCTCGAATGAAGGATTCTCTGTCGTCGCGCCGATGAAGGTGACGAGCCCCTGCTCGACGAACGGCAGGAACGCGTCCTGCTGCGCCTTGTTGAAGCGGTGGACTTCGTCGACGAACAGGATCGTGTGCCGCCCCGACTGAGCGAGGATCGCCTCGGCCCGCGCCACCGCGTCGCGGATGTCCTTGACGCCAGAGAGCACGGCCGAGAGTGCGATGAATTCGGCATTGAAGGCGTCGGCCATCAGCCGCGCGATCGTCGTCTTGCCCGAGCCTGGCGGTCCCCAGAGGATCATCGAGTGCGGCTTGCCCGCGGCGAAAGCCACCGCGAGCGGCTTGCCGGGAGCGAGCAGGTGTCGCTGGCCGATGACTTCAGCCAGCGTCTTGGGTCGCAGCCGATCAGCGAGCGGCGCTGCAGGACGGGCAGGCGTAAACAGGTCGGACACGATGACACCCATCGCCGCCGGTTGCCGGCTTCGCGTTGACCGGCCGGAAAGACGCAGCGTACATTGACGGCGCTCCCCGATTATCCGGCAATTTCTGCCCCTTTGATGCCAGCTGCGGTTCCGATCCGCGACAACCCGGTCAAGGCCGCGCTCGCCACCGGCGGACGCGCTGGCGGCGCCATGGCGTTCGAGTTCTTCACGCCGGGTCTCCCCCAGCTGTGCGTGCACGCGGGCGCGGAATTTCTGCTGCTCGACATGGAGCATACCGGCGCGTCGCTGGAAACCCTCAAGGTCCAATGTGCGCTGTGTCGCGGCCTGCCGCTGGTCCCGCTGATCCGGGTGCCGCGCGGCGAGTATCACTTCATTGCCCGCGCGCTCGACATCGGAGCGCTGGGCGTGATGATCCCCATGGTCGGCAGCGCGAAGGAGGCCGCGCACATCGTCGCCTGCACGCGCTACCCACCGCTCGGGCGGCGAGGCGCGGCCTTCGGCTTCCCGCACGACGACTACTCGGATGGCGAGGTCGCCGCGAAGATAGAGGCGATCCACGCGCGCACGATGGTGATCGCACAGATCGAGACCGCCGACGGCCTCGCCGAAGTCGACGCCATCGCTGCGACCCCTGGCATCGACGTCCTGTTTCTCGGCCACTTCGATCTCACCAATTTCCTGGGCATTCCAGGCCAGTTCAAGCATCCCGAGTATCTGGGTGCGCTCGACCGCATCGTCGCAGCGTGCGCGCGGCACGGGAAGACCCCCGCCTTCCTCGCAACGGACGCCGGCTGGGCGCGGGACTACCTCGCACGGGGATTCCGGATGATGGCGTTCGGGGTCGAGACGTTGTTGTTGCGCGACGCGCTGCGCCAGGGGCTCGATGTCATGCGCTCGGTCCCGGTACCGGAGCAGAAGCCGCGATGAGATCGGCGTTCCGCGTCGGCATCACCCGCGACGTGCTCGATTCGCACGATGAGCCTTCGTTCGGTCGCGCCGCGCTCACGATCCTGGACCGCGCGCCGGATGTCGAATGGGAATACCTGCCCGAGAAGGTCCGCGAGCTGTCGGCGGACCACGCCGCGCGCTACGACGCGCTGTACGTCAACATGGCGCGAACACCGGGGAGCGTCGTCGCGCGCCCGGATTGCCGCCTGCGCGTCGTCGCGCGCCACGGGGTTGGCTACGACTCGGTCGATGTCCCTGCGATGACGCGCGCCGGCGTCATCGTGACCAACACCCCGGTCGCGATGCCGAGACCCGTCGCAATAACGGCGCTCACCTTCATCCTGGCGCTCGCCGGCAAGCTGCTGATCAAGGACCGCCTGACGCGTAGCGGTCGTTGGGATGAACGGATGGACCACATGGGGACGGGTCTCACCGGGCGCACGCTCGGCGTCATCGGCGCCGGCGGGATCGGCAAGGAAATCCTGCGCATGGCCCGCACGTTCGACCTGAAGCTGCTCGCCGCCGACCCCTACGTCAACGCGCTCGAGCTTTCCTACGTCGGTGCGCGCAAGGTCGATCTCGAGACGCTGCTGCGCGAGTCGGATTTCATCGTGCTGATCACCCTGCTGAACGAGCAGACGAGACACCTGATGGCGGCGCCCCAGTTCGCGCTGATGAAGCCGACCGCGTACTTCATCAACGTGTCGCGAGGCCCGGTCGTCGACGAGCCCGCCTTGATCGATGCGCTTCGCGCTGGCCGCATCGCCGGCGCGGGGCTCGACGTGTTCGAGCAGGAGCCGATCGATCCCGCCAACCCGCTGCTGACGATGGACAACGTGATCGTGACGCCGCACGCGCTGTGCTGGACCGACGAGTGCTTCCACAACATGGCGTCGACCGGGCTCACGAGCATCGTCGATGTGCTCGCCGGGCGCGTGCCGGAATTCATCGTCAACCGCGACGTGCTCACCCATTCGCGCGTCGCGGCCTGGCTCAGGCAATGAGCGGGCCTATGTCCGCGCCGGGAGGCAGCGGGCGGAGCGTGGCGCCGCGACGCCTCGCGCTCGTGCTTGTGGTACTAAGCCTCGGCCTCCTCTCGCTCACGGCCGCCGCGTTCGACCTGCAAGGCCACCGCGGCGCGCGCGGCCTGCGTCCCGAGAACACGATGGCGGCCTTCTCGTTCGCGCTCGCGACCGGCGTCACGACGCTGGAGACCGATCTCGCAGTGACGAAGGACGGCGTGCTGGTCATTTCGCACGATCCCTATCTCAATCCGGATATCGTGCGCACGCCCGACGGACGGTGGCTCGCCGCCAAAGGCCCGCCGATTCACACTCTCACGCTGGCCGAGCTCGCACGCTTCGACATTGGCCGGGTGAATCCGGCGAGCGCCTATGCACGGCAATTCCCGGAACAGCGGCCCGAGGACGGTCAGCGGTTTCCCAAGCTCGACGAGCTCTTCGCACTCGTCAAGTCGGCGAGCCGCCCGACACGGCTCAACCTCGAGACGAAGATCGCGCCCGACGACGCCTCCGCCACCATTGCCCCGGAGCCGTTCGCGGAGCTCCTCGTCGAGGCGATCCGCAAAGCGGGGCTCGCAAGCGAAGCGACGATCCAGTCGTTCGACTGGCGCACGCTCGTGGCCGCACGGAAGCGCGCGCCCGAGATTGCGACGGCGTGCCTCACGATCGAGACCGAAAGCAACGACACGGTGAGGCGGCGCTCGGACGCGCCGTCGCCGTGGCTCGCTGGATTCGACCTTCGCTCGGTCGACGGCTCGCTGCCACGCTTGGCCAAGGCGGCCGGTTGCAGCACGTGGAGTCCGTTCTGGCGCAACGTCACCCAGGCGGCGGTCGGGGAATCGCATGCGCTCGGGCTCATGGTGCTGCCGTGGACCGTCAATGATCCGGGTGACATGGCGCGGCTCATCGACCTGGGCGTCGACGGCCTCATCACCGACTACCCGGATCGGGCACGCAAGGTAATGGCCGACAAGGGGATTCCGCTGCCTTAGCCCATCCTGCGGCCTCCGCACCGTTCGTGCGTTTCGTCAGGGCGAGGAGTCGGCCGCTTGCGCCTCGGCCTCCGCACCACCTTGCCGTGCGCATGTCGCGTCGTCGGCCTCGCTGCGCCGGCTCGCCCAAAGTCGCATCCCCTCTCGCTCCGCTCGGGGGCCCCTGCTTCCCGGCTCGCGTCGCCGCTCGCGTCGCTACTCCCCTACCACGTCCGCCCCCTTGGGCGGCACGAACGCGAACTGCGCGGGATCGAGCGTGACGTTCCGCTCGAAGCCGTCGAACGCGAGCGTCGTGACATTGCCGAGCGTGTCGCGAAGCTCCATCGTCCGCGGCAAGTTATCGCGGAAGCCGATGCGCACGCGCTCGATCCCCGTTTCGGCACTGCGCGGCTTCGCGTCGACGAGCTCGACCCCTTCGGCTCTCCCCGCGTCAGCGAGCTCGAAGTTGCGCTCGAGCGCGTTGTCACCCGCGAGCAGCGCCGCGGGACTCGCACCGAGCGTCGCATCCTGGCGCCGGACGATCACCTGATTCAGGTCGCGGTCGTAGATCCACAGCTTCGCGCCGTCCCCGACGATGAGCTGCTCGTACGGCTTCTCGTACGACCAGCGGAAACGGCCGGGCCGCTGGAACGTGAAGGTCCCGCTGCTCACCTGCGGCTCGCGCGCACCCTTCGCTGCGACCGATTGTCGGAACGTTGCGCGGCCGCTCTTCGCGCCCTCGAGGAACGCCTTGAGCTGCGCAAGGCCGGTCGCTTCGGCTTCGGCGGCCAGCGCGACCAGGCCGGCCGCCGCGAGCAGGAGGAATGCCGCGTGCGCGATCCGACGTCGCATTGTCACGTTCCGGGAATGTTGGCCAGGCAATTGCCGATCGGATCGAGGACCACGTAGGAATGGTCGCGCGGCTCGTACTGCTTGCGGCCGTCGACACGCTTCCACTGCCGCACGTAGACGCGCCAGGAGTCGAGCGCGTACTCGGGATCGTAGTCGCAGCCATCGACCCACCAGTCCGGGCCGCAGAATTCCTTGGGCATCAGCGCCTTCGCACGCTCGGCCGCCTGCTCGGCCGAGATCCGCGGCGCGCCCGCCGCGCGATCCTTTGGGCAGTACGCGGCGCCATCGCGATAGACGAGCACCGGCCCAGCGAATGCCGCGCTGGCGACGGCGAGGAGCGCGAGCGCAAACGCCGTGTGCGAAGACGTCAAAATCACCTCGCCTCGCCCTTGCCGGCCGGCACGAGCACGTCTCGATTGCCGTTCGACTGCATCGGCGACACGAGCCCCGCGCGCTCCATCTGCTCGATCAGGCGCGCCGCGCGGTTGTAGCCGATCCGCAGATGCCGCTGAACGAGCGAGATCGACGGCCGCCGCGTCTGGAGCACGATCGCGACCGCCTGGTCGTACATCGGATCCGACTCGGCGTCCGCGCCCTCGACGCTGACGCCCTCCTCACCGTTGCCGTTGGCGGCGCCTTCGAGGAGCCCTTCAACGTACTGCGGTCCGCCCTGCGCCTTCAGGTGCTCGACCACGCGGTGGACTTCGACGTCGGACACGAACGCGCCGTGCACGCGCAGCGGATAGCCCACGCCGGGCGGCTGGAAGAGCATGTCGCCCTGCCCGAGGAGTGTTTCCGCGCCCATGTGGTCGAGGATCGTCCGCGAGTCGACCTTGCTCGCGACCTGGAAGGCGATCCGTGACGGGATGTTCGCCTTGATGAGACCGGTGATCACGTCGACCGAGGGCCGCTGCGTGGCGAGGATCAGGTGGATGCCCGCGGCGCGCGCCTTCTGCGCGATCCGCGCGATCAGTTCCTCGATCTTCTTCCCCGTGACCATCATCAGGTCGGCGAGCTCGTCGATCACGACGACGATGTACGGCATCTCCTCGAGGGACTCCGGCGCCTCGGGAGTGAGCGAGAACGGATTGACGAGCGGCTTGCCGGCCTTGCGCGCCTCGGCGACCTTGCCGTTGTAACCTGAGAGATTGCGCACGCCCAGCGTCGACATGAGCCGGTAGCGGCGCTCCATCTCGCCCACGCACCAGTTGAGCGCGTTGCCCGCGAGCTTCATGTCGGTGACGACCGGCGCGAGCAGGTGCGGAATCCCCTCGTACACCGAGAGCTCGAGCATCTTCGGGTCGACGAAGATGAGGCGCACCTGCCGCGGCTCGGCCTTGTAGAGGAGGGAGAGCACCATTGCGTTGACGGCGACCGACTTGCCCGAACCGGTGGTGCCCGCGACGAGCAGGTGCGGCATCCTTGCCAGGTCCGCGATCACGGGCTTGCCGGCGATGTCCTTGCCGAGCGCGAGCGTGAGGGGGCTTGTCGTGTCGTTGTACGTCGTCGATGACAGGATCTCGACCAGCTTCACGATCTGCCGTTTCGGATTCGGCAGCTCGAGCCCCATGCACGATTTGCCGGGAATGGTCTCGACCACCCGGATGCTGACGACGGACAGCGCGCGCGCCAGATCCTTCATCAAATTGACGATCTGCGCGCCCTTGACGCCCACCGCGGGCTCGATCTCGAAGCGCGTGATGACGGGGCCCGGATACGCGGCGAGCACGCGCACCGCGACGCCGAAGTCGGCCAGCTTGCGCTCGATCAGGCGCGAGGTGAATTCGAGCGCCTCGGCGCCGATGGCCTCCTGCGGCGGCGGCGCGTCGTCGAGTAGCGCGAGCGGCGGCAGCGGCGAATCGGGCATGTCGACGAACAGCGGCCGCTGCCGTTCCTTTACCGCGCGCTCGGATTTCGGGACCTCGGCGACCTGCGGCACCACGACCACCGGCTCGTGGACCGTGGTGTCGTGCTTCGCGAGGACCACAGCTTCGCGCTCGGCAACGGCCTGCGCGCCCCGCTCGCGATCGCGGCGCTCCTCGGATCGCCGCCGCAGCCATGCTATTCCGCCTTCGAGGCCGGTGCCGATCCGCTCCATCAGCCGGAGCCACGACATCCCGGAGAACAGCGACCAGCCGACGGCGAAGAGCACGATCAGGAGCAGCGTCGCGCCGTTGAAGCCCATGAGCCGTGCGAGCGCGCCACCGATGACGTCGCCGAACACACCGCCTGCGCGCTGCGGCAGCATCGCGGGTAGCCGGTAGAACCGCAGCGCCTCGAGCGCTGCGCTCGAGAAGAGCACGAGTCCGAAGCCCAGGATCCCGAGCGACAGCGGATGCTCGCGCGCGCGCTCGGGATGTCCGATGCGCCGATATCCGGCCACCACGAGCACCACGCCGGCCGCGACCCACCACCATGCCGAGACGCCGAAAAGGTAGAACAGAAGATCCGAGATCCACGCGCCGGCGACGCCGCCCTTGTTCGCGATCGGTGCGCCGATGCCCGACGTCGACCACGCGGGATCGTCGCGCGTGTACGTGAACAGCGTCATCGCGAGCCACGCAAAGGCGGCGACGACGAGCAGCCACCACGACTCGCGGACGAGCCGCGCGAATCGCGGCGAGAGCGCCGGTTCGACGACCGTCGGGCGCGCGCGCGAGGCGCCGGAGCGCCGCGGGACAGCAAGCTCTTTCTTGTTAAAAAACATTATGTTGAGATCAATACTTCATGCGGTGCATTATACACCGATCGGCGTCACGTGAAAGGTCCGCGACATCCGGAACGACGTCGCATTGGGAGCGCCGGAAGGCGTCCCCACATCAAGTAAAATCGGACGATTTGCGAAGCGAGAACCGCATGCCTGCCAAGCACGCCCGCCTGCTGATCCTGGGATCCGGACCCGCCGGGTATTCGGCGGCAGTATACGCCGCGCGCGCAAACCTGAAGCCGGTGTTGATCACCGGTCTCGCGCAGGGAGGCCAGCTGATGACGACGACCGACGTCGACAACTGGCCCGCCGACGCGACCGGTGTCCAGGGACCCGAGCTGATGGCGCGCTTCCAGCAGCACGCCGAGCGGTTCGAGACCGAGCTCGTCTTCGACCAGATCCACACCGCGCACTTGGGCGAGCGGCCGTTGCGCCTGGTCGGCGACAACGGCGAGTACACGTGCGACGCGTTGATCATCGCGACCGGCGCGTCGGCCCGCTACCTCGGCCTGCCGTCCGAGCAGCAGTTCGCGGGCAAGGGCGTGTCGGCATGCGCGACGTGCGATGGCTTCTTCTACAAGGCGCAGGACGTCGTCGTCGTTGGCGGGGGCAACACCGCCGTCGAGGAAGCGCTCTACCTATCGAACATCGCGAAGAACGTGACGGTGATCCATCGCCGCGACAAGTTCCGCGCCGAGGCGATCCTCGTCGACCGGCTCGTCGCGAAGACGAAGGACGGCGGCAACGTGCGCATCGTGTGGAATCACACGCTCGACGAGATCCTGGGCGACGGTACCGGGGTGACCGGCGTACGGACGAAGGACGTGAAGTCCGGCGCGACGACGGACGTCCCGGTGACTGGGGTCTTCATCGCGATCGGCCATACGCCGAACACGCAGATCTTCGAGGGGCAGCTCACGATGGCCGGCGGCTACATCAAGGTGAAGAGCGGCACCGAAGGCAACGCGACCGCGACCTCCGTGCCCGGCGTCTTCGCGGCAGGCGACGTCGCCGATCACGTTTACCGGCAGGCGGTCACCTCCGCCGGCACCGGCTGCATGGCGGCGCTGGACGCGGAAGCCTATCTCGAAGGCGCATAGCCCCAGTCGACCATGGCGAAGCTCTCGGAGCTCAAGCGGCTCCTGGACCACGCCCGCGTGAAAACGGGCGAACCGTTGCGGGTCGAGGCGACGAAACCGGCGCCGGCCCGCGCCGCGTCGTCACCGCGCAGAGCCATCGCGGCCGGCAAGCACGCCGACGGCGACCTGGACCTCGCCAAGGTGTTCGCCGACGTCGAACGGCTCGCCCCGTCGAAGCGTGCCGCGCACGCGAAGCCTCGCGCGGCGCCGATCGCGCGCCAGCGCATCGCCGACGACGCCGACGCGCTCGCCGCCTCGAAGTTTGGCACGGAGCCCTCTCCGGATAGCTGGGACGTGGGCCAGGAGCACGAGGCCAGCCAGACGTTCGTCCGCCGGGGTCTCGGCACCGACGTGCTCGCCCGACTCCGGCGCGGACACTGGGCGGTGCAGGGCGAAATCGACCTGCACGGCCACACGGCTGACGAAGCGCACGACGCACTCGCCGATTTCCTGGACGATGCGCGCGCACGCGGCTATCGCTGCGTCCGCGTCATACACGGCAAGGGCCTCACCTCCCCCAACCGCGAGCCCGTGCTCAAGGGCAAGGTCCGCAAGTGGCTTTCGCAGTGGGACGACGTGCTCGCCTATTGCGAAGCGCCACGCCACTCCGGCGGCGGCGGGGCGGTCCTGGTATTGCTGCGGGGCGCGTGACGTTGGTCAGTAGCGCGCGTTGCCGGGCGTGCGCGGAAACGGGATGACGTCGCGCACGTTCGCAAGTCCGGTCACGTACGCGACGGTCCGCTCGAAGCCAAGGCCGAAGCCCGCGTGCGGCACCGTGCCGTAGCGGCGCAGGTCGCGGTACCAGTCGTAGTGCGACGGGTCGAGCCCGGTCTCGGTCATCCGCGCGTCGAGCACGTCGAGCCGCTCCTCGCGCTGGCTGCCGCCGATGATCTCCCCGATCCCGGGCGCCAGGACATCCATCGCCGCGACCGTGCGTCCATCGTCGTTGACGCGCATGTAGAACGCCTTGATCGCCTTCGGGTAGTTGATGACGATCACCGGCCGGCCGACGTGCTTCTCGGTGAGATACCGCTCGTGCTCGGACTGCAGGTCGATCCCCCAGCTCACCGGGAACTCGAACTTCTGCTTCGCGCCCTCGAGGATCCGGATCGCCTCGGTATAGTCCATCCGCACGAACTCGGAGTCGACGATGCCCCGAAGCTTCGCGATGACGCCCTTCTCGATCCGTTCCTCGAAGAAGGCCATGTCATCGCCGCGCTCGGCCAGGACGGTCGCAAACACGTGCTTGACCAGCGCCTCGGCCAGGTCGGCGTTGTCGGCGAGTGAGGCGAACGCGATCTCCGGCTCGATCATCCAGAACTCGGCCAGGTGCCGGCTCGTGTTCGAGTTCTCGGCGCGGAAGGTCGGCCCGAACGTATAGACCCGGGAGAGCGCGAGACAGTACGCCTCGACGTTGAGCTGGCCCGAGACCGTGAGGAAGGTTTCGCGCCCGAAGAAGTCCTGCGCGTAGTCGACCTTTCCCGCAGGGTCGCGCGGAAGGTTCGCGAGATCGAGCGTCGAGACGCGGAACAGTGCACCCGCACCTTCCGCGTCCGACGAGGTGATGATCGGCGTGTTGACCCAGCAGAAGCCGCGGTCATGAAAGAAGCGGTGGATCGACTGGGCGATCGTGTGGCGCACGCGCGTGACCGCCCCGATCACGTTGGTGCGCGGGCGGAGGTGGGCAACCTCGCGCAGGAACTCGAGCGTGTGCGGCTTCGGCTGGATCGGATAGGTGTCGGGGTCGTCGACCCAGCCGACCACGCGGATCGCATCGGCCTGCATCTCGAACGGCTGTCCCTTCGCTGGCGACGGCACGATCTTCCCCGTGGCCTCGACCGCGCAGCCCGCGGTCAGGTGCAGCACCTCGCTCGCGTAGTTCGGCAGCGCGCCGGGCACCACGACCTGCACCGGGTGGAACCCGGAACCGTCGGACACGTGCACGAACGAAATCCCCGCCTTCGAGTCGCGGCGCGTGCGCACCCAGCCGGTGACGGTGACGGAATCGCCGGCGCTCGCGCGTCCGGCGAGGATGTCGGAGCAGGAAAGTCGGGACATCGCTACGCTCGTCGGAAGCCGGCCCCTGCCGGCGCGGGCCGTATTGTAAACGGCGGTCGTCTGCGCTCGGTTGGCGGCCTCCGCACCGCCAAGCACACTGTTGCGGCTAGCCATCGGCCGCTGCGACGACTCGTGATCGCTCGCTCCCCCTCGGCGCTACGCGCCCGGGGGAACACGCGACCGGCGAGCAGGGGCCCCAAGCCTGGTTGGGGATGCGAGCGATCGGGCGCGCGTTCGGAGGCCGACGCCTCGGCGTCACGAAGGACTCGTCGGCGCGGAGGCCGAATCGGCTCGCCACTCGCGTCGCTGAATGAAATTCATCGCCTTCATCGTCAGCACGACCTCGTCGCGCTGGTTGACGGCCTCGACGAAGGTGCGGACGAGCCCGCGATCGGGCTTCGAGCGCGAGACGCTTGCCTCGAGCACGGTAACCCGCACGGACAAGACGTCGCCGGGGCGGACCGGCAGCGTCCACCGCAGCTCGTCGATCCCGGGCGACACGAGGGCCGCGACGTGCGACAGGTAACGCTCGACGAGCACGCGCATCACGAGGGCGATCGTGTGCCAGCCGCTCGCGATCAGCCCGCCAAACGGTCCGTGCGGCGCGGCGTCGGGGTCGGTGTGGATCGGCTGCGGATCGTAGCGCCGCGCGAACTCGACGATCGATTCCTCGGTGATCGCGATCGCGCCGTAGACGCAGACCGCGCCCGGAACGTAGTCCTCGAAGTGGCGCGCCTCGACCGGGACCGCGAGATCGGTCGGCTGCACGGCTGCTAGAGCACGCGGTGTGAGAGCGCGGGCAGCTCCGCGCGCACTTCGGCGATGCGCGCGGGGTCGACGTCGCCCACGACGATGCCGGGCCCTTCCTCGCGCTCGACCACGATCCGGCCCCACGGGTCGATCAGCACCGAGTGGCCGTAGGTGCGCCGCCCGCCCGGATGCGTCCCACCCTGGGCGGCGGCAAGGACGTAACATTGGTTCTCGACCGCGCGGGCACGCAGCAGCAGATGCCAGTGGGCGGCGCCGGTGGTCGCTGTGAAAGCCGACGGCACGACGATGAGCGCAAGATCGCGAAACCCGCGATACAGCTCGGGAAAACGCAGGTCGTAGCACACGGAGAGCGCGACGCGCCCGCAGGGCAGCGTCAGCGCGACGGGCTTCTCGCCCGGTTCGATAGTGCGCCCCTCGTCGTAGCGCTCCTCGCCTCGCGCGAACGCGAAGAGGTGGATCTTGTCGTACCGCGCAACGCGTGTGCCGTCCGGGCCATAGACGAGGGACGCGCTGCGCACGCGGCCGGGGTCCGCGCAGGCCAGGGGCACGGTCCCACCGACGAGCCAGATCCCGTGTTGGCGCGCTTCGCGCGCGAGGAACGCCTGCTGGTCGCCCTTGCCGGGGGGTTCGCGGACCGCGACCTTATCGGTGGCGCGAGCACCGAAGATGCCGAAATACTCGGGCAGCACAACGAGCCGCGCCCCGGCGGTCACTGCCTCCTCGATCAGCGGTGCGGCGACCGCGAGATTCGCCGCGACGTCGCCGCCCGAAACCATCTGCACGGCGGCGACCCGGAAGGGCTGCCGCGTGGCCACAGACGCGAGCGTCACGGCGAGCCGCGGCCGCGCACGCCGCGCCGTCATCGGGTCAGCCCCTCCACGCGCGCACCCGGCGTGCCCGGCGCCACGCTCGCGGTCGCGGTCCCGGTGCGCGTGACGATGGGGTCGGACCAGCCGCCGGTCACCGTGTATTGGTAGCTGAACAGCTGCTCGAGAGGATCCTTGAGCACGCTTTGCGCGAGCAGCGAGCCCGCGCCGACGGCGGCGCCGACCAGCGGGTTCGCGAGAAACAGCAGCGCCGCCCCGGCCGACACGCCTCCAGACAGCGACGGCTGCACGTGCACAGTGAGCCGCTGCGTCTCCTTGGCCAGATCGGCGTCGCCGGCGATCTCGACTTTGGCCGCGGGCCCGACGAGCTTCAGGCTGTCCGTGGTCATCACGCCGCTCGCAATGCGGACATCGCCAGTGATGTCGTCGAACGCGAAGCCCTCGCTGAAGACGTCCTGGAAGTCGAGCGTCATCCGCCGCGGCAGCGACTGGAGCGACAGGACGCCGAGCAGCTTGCCGAATCCGGGCTCGATCTTCGTGAAGCGGCCCTGGCCTACGTTGACCTTGAGCGTCCCCGCGAGCGACGGGATGTCGAATTCCGCCGGCGAGCCCGCCCAGCCGAGCTGACCGCGGATCGTGGTCGGCGCGGCCTTGATCCCCTCGGGAAAGCCGAAGCGCGCGAGGAACGCGCCAGCGTCCTTCACGTCCAGCGCGACGTCGAGCTTCGTCTGCTGCTGGCGCCCCTGGCCACGCCACGCGCCGTTCGCGTCGATCCGGCCCGCCTCGTTCGACAGCGCGAGCCGTTCGATGCGCCACTCCGCGCCGCGGGGCTTCGCGACGAGCTCGAGCTGGCCCAGATCGCGGCCCTTCGACACGAAGCTGTCGGCGGCAATGTCGAGCTCCGGCCACGGGTCCACCGGCCCGGGCGCGGGCTTCGCATCGACTGACTTGTCCGCGCCGCTCGACGGTGGCAGCTCGCCCGCAGCGGGCATCGCGAAACGCGACAGGCGCGCGACGATGCGGCCATTGGGCGCGTCGCTTCCCGGCGCGGACCACGCCGCCGTCCCCGCGACGTCGCGGCCCTTGATCTCGAGCTTCCAGTCCTCCTGCGTGCGGCGTGCGACGACCTTGAAATCGCTGAACCGGCGGCCGAAGAGCTCGAGCGCGGCGACGTCGAGATCGACGCCGCCCAGCCTTATCTCGTCGGCGTCGGCGTCGCGGGCGGGCACGCCCGCGTTGCGCGCACGCAGCGCGAGCCAGTCGTCGAGGTTGAGCGCGGGCAGCTCACCGCGCACCCAGATGCCCGGACGCTCGGCGCGGAGCGCTTCGCCCGCGCCTGCGGCCCGTCCGAGCACGGCCAACGCGCGGTCGACCCGCATCTCGCGTCCCTGCTGTCGGCGATGCACGGCGACCTGCATCGTGCGGCCGTAGTTGACTTCGACGACGTCTTCATCGGGGTGCGCGACGTCGTCGCGCAGCTCGACCTTGAGCGGCACGTTCTCGGCGGCCGCCTTGCCTAGCGGCGCCGGCAGGTCGATCGCCGCGCCCTTGAGCGTGCTCTCGAATACCCAAGTCGAAGAATCGGGGCGCACACTGACGACGACACCCCAGTCGGTGGTCCCGGACAGCCGTGCGGCGAACGGCGTGGCGACCTCGCGACGCAGCGACGCGAGATTCGCGGTGCCGGCCCCCGAAAGCCGCACCCGTCCGTCCGCACTCGCGATCGCGAACTTCGCCGGGCCGCCGGCCATCTCGGCGGTCACGTCGCGCGCTCGGACGTCCGCTTCGGTAAACGCGACCTTGCCGTTGAGCTGCGTGAGCCGCGGCATGCCCGGGAACCCGACCTGCCCGTTCGCGAACGCGAGTTCGCCCGCCACGCGGCTTTGCTCCCACTTGCCGAGCGCGAGCTCGAGGTGCAGCACGAGCCCCGCGTTGCCGGCCGCTTCGGCGTCCTCGGTGAACTGGCCGGTCATCGCGTCGACCGGGCTCTCGCGGACGAAGCGAAGGAAGTCCGCGAGCGGGCCCGTCGCCGTGCCGTCGATGGTGAGCTTCGGCGCCCCGCCGCGCACGTCGGCGATCGCCGCGCGCGTCTTGCCGAACTGGGCGCCGAACATCCGCCCCCGCGCCGCGTCGATCGTCATCGACGCGCCCTCGAACCGGAGCTCGCCGTCGATCCCCTCGACGGCCGGCCAGCGCGGCGCGTAGTCGAGCGTGACCCCGCGCCCCTTCGCCGTGACGATGAACTGACCCGACTTGCCGTCGGCGAATGGGAACCGCGCGAGATCGCCGGCGAGTTTGAGCCGCGCTTCGGTCACCTCTCCGCGAACGAGCGATCGCTGGACCCAGTCGCGCGTCGGCTCGCCGACGGCGTGCGGCAGGTAGCGATAGATCTGCGCCGGGTCGGCGCGGGTGAGTTGCGCCGTCACGTCGATTTCCCCGGGCCCCTGCGGCGCCGTACGATACGTTCCGGCCACGTGGCCCGCCGCGTGCGCGTTCGTGAACTCGAGCCGCTGGAGGTCGACGCGGACGCGATCGGCGACGCGGTCCCACCGCACCGCGCCCTGCAGCGTGTCGAACGGAATCGGCGCCGCGAACACTCGCGGCAATTCGAGGGCGCCACCACGTGTCGCGAGCTTGACCTCGCCGCCCTTCTCCCTCGCCGCGAAGCTGCCCGACAATCCGCTCGCGCCGGGGAACGTGTCCTGCGCGACCACGCCCAGCTGCGCGAATTCCGCCGCGGCGTCGAAGGCGGTCGGCGATTCGGCCGGTCCCTCCCACTTCAGTCGTCCGCGCGAGAGCATGCCGCGCGGCGCGTAGCGTGCGAGGTCGGCCCGCCAGCGCCCGGACAGCGGCAGGTACGCCGCGATGTCGCGCAGCGGCTCGAGCTGAACGCGGTCGAACTCGAAGCTACCGCCTCCGGGGCGATCGGCTGTGGTCTCGCGCAGCGAGAACGTGAACGTGGCGGGCTCGAGGCGTGCCCCCGCCGTGGTGACGAACGAGAGGTCGCGTGCAAACACGTCCATCTGCGGCGGCGCGTTGCGCCAGCCGGCGCGTCCCGACAGGTGCGCGAGATCGAGAGCGGGCAGCTTGTCGTCGAGGCGCACCCGTGCGTCGGCGAGCTCGAGGTCGGCAACGATCTCGCGCGCTTCGCCGTGGGCGAAGTCGAACCACACCCGCAACGCTCCCTTGCCCTTGGCGATCGCCGGCGGCAACGGCAGCCATTCGCGCCATGCCTCGACGTCCGCATAGTCGAGCCGCACGTAGAGACGGCCCTCCGCCCGCTGCCAGTCGCGGAGCGAGCCGCCCTTCACGTCGCCGCGCATGTCGAGCGGCGCGGCGATGTCGGCGGGGGGCGTGCCGGCGATGCCGAAGCGGTGGCGTCCGAACCGGTTTTCCAGCCGGAGCTGCACGCGGTCGAGGACGAGCTGCGGCGCGTTGCGCAGGTCGTCGTTCCACGTGACGAGCGCGTCGCGGATCACGATCTGCCGCTGGCGGAGGATCCAACCCGTCAGACGGCCATCGTCGTGCTCGGGATCGAATTCGAGGCCGCCGACGTGGATCAGGCCCGCGCGGTCGCGGCGGATCGCGAGCCGCGGCCGTTCGATCGCGAGCTCCTTCACGCGGAGCTCCAAGAGTGGCAGCGATGTCCACGCGACGACGAGATCGACCTCGGGCAGCTCGACCAGCGGCACGTCGCTCGCGCGCGCGCGATCGAGCACGCGGAGCCCCGTCACGACGAGCTTGGGATTCCAGCCATCCCAACCGGTCGTGAGTGCGTCGATCTCCACGCGTTCGCCGAGCTGCGCCGAGAGCGTTGCAATCAGCGTGTCGCGATAGGCCTCGATCCGCGGAAACGCGATGAAGCGCACCCCGAGCAGCACGAGCGCGAACAGCGCGAAGCCCGAAACGACGACGACGCCCGCGAGGCGCGCGAGTCGGCGCAGCCTGGGCCGAACGGCGCCCCGGGCGCGAAGAGGACGGCGCGCGGAAGGCATAATGGAAGGGTACCTTTCCATTGTAGCGGATACTCGCGCCTCGTCTCGCTCCGCCGGAAGCGCGAACGAATGCGCCTCGCATGACCCTCCCTCCCGATCTCTCCGCCGCCCTCGCCTACAGCCGTTTCGCGACGCATGCGCTCGCCGCGCATCCCGGCGACCGCGAGTGGCTCGCGGCGCATCTAGAGGTTCCGCCCTTCCGCACCGAGCTCGACGCGGCCCTGGCCGAGGCCGTCGCCGCTGCCGAGGGCCCGCGGCTTGCGGCCGCGCTGCGGACGCTGCGCCGGCGCACGATGCTGCGCACGCTCGCACGCGATCTCACCGGCCGAGCCGACCTGGCGGAAGTCTGCGCGACGATGACGGCACTCGCGGAGACGACGATTGCCGCGGCGGTCGCCGCCCACCATGCGGCGCTCGCGGCCATCCACGGTGAGCCGCGCGACGACCGTGGCGTCGTGCAGCGGCTCGTCGTCATCGGCATGGGGAAGCTGGGCGGCGAGGAGCTCAACGTCTCCTCCGATGTCGACCTCGTGTTCGTTTATCCCGACGACGGCGAGACCGACGGCGCGCGGCCAGTGTCCAATCGCGAGTTCTTCGACAACCTCGGCCGGCGGGTGATCGGCGCGCTCGGCGACGTGACGGCCGACGGCTTCGTCTTCCGTGTCGACATGCGGCTGCGGCCCTATGGCGAGAGCGGACCGATCACCGTTCCGTTCGCGGCGCTCGAGCAGTACCTGATCACGCAAGGCCGCGCGTGGGAGCGCTATGCATGGCTCAAGGCGCGGCCGCTGACCGGCGAGCGCCACGACGAGCTTCTCGCGCACGTCAGCCCGTTCGTCTTCCGCAAGTACCTCGACTACGACGCCTACGAGGGCTTGCGCGACATCCACCGGCAGATCCGCGAGCAGGTCAAGCGGCGCGACTACGCGCCGGACCTGAAGCTCGGACCGGGTGGCATCCGCGAGATCGAGTTCATCGTGCAGGCTCTGCAGATCGTGCGCGGCGGGCGCGAACCCGCGCTCCGCGTGCGTGCGACGCGCGCGGCGCTCGCCGCCGTCGCCGCACGGGGACTCCTGTCCGAGGCTGTCGTCGCGTCACTTGCCGCCGCCTACGAATTCCTGCGCAACGTCGAGCACCGTCTCCAGTATCGCGACGATCGGCAGACGCAGGTCCTGCCGGCGGAACCGGACGAGCGCGCGGCGCTTGCGCGTGCCGCGGGCTTCGCCGACATGCGCGGATTCGAGCATGCACTCGCCACCCATCGCGACGCGGTGAGTGCACAGTTCGACGCGGCCTTCGGCGGGACCGCCGATCACGGCGATGGCGCGGGCAAATCCGCCGCCGGCGAGCACGCCTCTGCGGCCGATCTCCCGCGCCTCGCGGCGCTGTGGCGTGGTGACCTGAGCGGCCCGTCGGCGCGGGACACCCTTGCGCGTGCGGGATTCGATGACCCCGAGGGCCTCGTCGCCGAGCTCGCCCGGCTGCGCGCGAGCAGCCGCTATGTCGCGCTGCCGGCGCTATCGCAGCAGCGCGTCGACGATCTCGTGCCCCAGCTCCTGCGCGTCGCCGCCACCGAGCGTACCGACGCGGCGCGACCCCAGACGGTCTTCCAGCGTTTGTTCGACTTGCTCGAGGCGATCAGCCGGCGCAGCGCGTATCTCGCCCTGCTGGCCGAGCACCCGCCCGTGCTGCCACGCCTCGCGCAGCTCATGGGGGCGTCGAGCTGGGCGGCTGATTACCTGACGCGGCACCCGCTGCTCCTGGATGAGCTGCTCGACGCGCGCGTGTTGCTCGCGCCGCCGGACTGGGACGCGTGGCGCACGGAGCTCTCGCTACTCATGCGCGACCACGCGGGCGACGCCGAGCGGCAGATGGACGCGCTGCGCCATTTCCGGCAGGCGCATGCCTTTCGCCTCCTCGCGCAGGACTTGGCCGGGCTCCTCACGGTGGAGCGGCTCGCGGATCATCTTTCCGCGCTCGCCGATGCGATCCTCGCCGCCGCGCTCGGCGCGGTCTGGGCGCAGATGGGCGGACGCGCCGACGCGCCGCCGAAGTTCGCGATCGTGGGCTACGGCAAGCTCGGCGGCAAGGAGCTGGGCTACGCGTCGGACCTCGATCTCGTGTTCCTGCACGACGACGGCGACGAAGGAGCGTCCGAGCGCTACGCGCGGCTTGCGCAGCGGCTCATCACGTGGCTCACTGCGACCACCGCCGCCGGTACCCTCTACGACATCGACGTCCGGCTGCGCCCCGACGGCGCCGCGGGCCTGATGGCATCTTCGCTCGCGTCGTTCCTCCGCTACCAGCGGGAGCAGGCATGGACCTGGGAGCATCAGGCGCTGACGCGCGCGCGCTTCGTCGCCGGCGACGCGACGATCGGAGCCGCATTCGAGGCGGAGCGCGACGCGATCCTGCGCACGCCGCGCGACCGCGCCCGCCTTGCGGCCGAGGTGATCGAGATGCGCCGGAAAATGGCGGCTGGCCACCCAAACCGCACCGCGCTCTTCGACGTGAAGCACGATCCCGGCGGCATGGTCGACGTCGAATTCGCTGTGCAGTTCCTCGTGCTCGCTCACGCGCACGAGCACGCGGCGCTCACGAAGAATCTCGGCAACATCGCCCTCCTGCGCATCGCCGGCGAGCTCGGCCTCGTTCCGCCGGAGATCG
Source organism: uncultured beta proteobacterium (assembly GCA_963830485.1). GTDB lineage: Bacteria > Pseudomonadota > Gammaproteobacteria > Burkholderiales > Casimicrobiaceae > CAIWHR01. The sequence continues at coordinate 33,309 of CAWHNE010000008.1, read as the reverse complement.
GCCTCGCGGCCGCCGATGCCTATCGCGAATTCCGGCGGCTCCAGCACCAGGTGCGGCTCACCGGTGCGCCGCACGCGCGCGTCGACGCCGGCCCGCAGCGGGAACGGCGTGCCGCCGTGTCCGCGCTGTGGTCGCAGGTGTTCGGCACGCCGCGGTCGTGACTCCGCGCCGGCCGCCGGTCGCGGTCGCGACGATCGGGTAAAATCGTCCTTTTCGAGCGTCAGGAGACATGGCGATGTCGATGGCAGACCGCGACGGCTGGATCTGGTACGACGGCAAGATGGTGCCGTGGCGCGACGCGACGACGCACGTCCTCACGCACACGCTCCACTACGGCCTCGGCGTCTTCGAAGGCGTGCGCGCGTACAAGACGGCCGACGGGCCGGCGATCTTCCGGCTGCGCGACCACACGGACCGCCTGTTCCGCTCCGCGCAGATCTTCGGCATGAAGATCCCTTACACGAAGGACGAGATCGACGCGGCACAGAAGGCATGCGTCCGCGACAACAAGCTCGAATCCTGCTACCTGCGGCCGCTCGTTTTCTACGGCTCGCACGCGATGGGCGTGGCCGCGAAGTCCAACCCGGTGCGCGTTGCCATCTCCGCGTGGCCCTGGGGCGCGTACCTCGGCGCCGACGGGCTCGAGAAGGGCATCCGCGTCAAGACGTCGTCGTTCACGCACCACCACCCGAACATCACGATGTGCAACGCGAAGGCCGTCTGCAACTACGCGGTGTCGATCCTCGCGAACCAGGAAGCGACGCACGACGGGTACGAGGAAGCGATGCTGCTCGACCCGCAGGGCTTTGTCTGCCAGGGCTCCGGCGAGAACCTGTTCATCGTCCGCGACGGGAAGCTGCACACGCCCGACCTCTCGGGCGGTGCACTCAACGGCATCACGCGGAGCACGATCATCACCTTCGCGGGCGAGCTCGGCATCCCGGTCGTCGAGCGGCGCATCACGCGCGACGAGGTCTACATCGCCGACGAGGCGTTCTTCACGGGCACCGCAGCCGAGGTGACGCCGATCCGCGAATACGACAACCGCCCGGTCGGCGAGGGCCGGCGGGGCCCGGTGACGACCAAGCTGCAATCGCTCTTTTTCGACACGGTGAACGGCCGCAATCCCGCGAAGATGTCGTGGCTCGCGAAGGTGTACGCATGAGCGCGCGGGGCAAAGCCAAGGCCCGCAAGGCGCGTCCGCGCGCGATTGCGATGGCCGACCCCGAGCAGCATCGCAGGTCGCCGCCGCCGCGGAGGCTGTGATGGCCGAAGTGCGCGATCGCGAGGCCGTCGTCGTGAGTCCCCGTGATCTCCCGATCTACTGTCCGAACCCGCGGATGCCGCTGTGGTCGAGCCATCCGCGCGTCTATCTCGACATCGCGGAAACCGGCGAGGCGATGTGCCCCTATTGCGGGACACGTTATCGCCTCGAAGGTGGCCCGCTTGCGGGCGGACACTAGGAAGATGGCATCCGGACCCGGCCACGGGTCCTGACCAGGCGATGGAGCGCATCCTGATCGTCGCGCCGGCATGGATCGGCGACGCGATCCTGTCGGAACCGCTGCTCGCGCTGGTCCGCGATCCGTACGAAGCGCCGATCGTCGACGTGCTGGCGCCCGCGTGGTGCGCGCCGGTGTTCGCGCGCATGCGCGGTGTCGGTCGGGTAATCGAGACCACGATCACGCACGGCCGCCTCGACTGGCACGCCCGCAAGGCGCTCGCGCGCGAGCTCGCCGGGAACGGCTACACGCGCGCGATCGTCCTCCCCAACTCGTGGAAGTCCGCGCTCGTGCCCTGGCTCGCACGGATCCCGCGGCGAACAGGCTATCGCGGCGAGGCGCGCTACGGTCTCCTGAACGACGTCCGTCGCCTCGACCGCAAGACGCTGCCGCGGCTCGTCGACCGTTTCGCCGCGCTTGCCGTGAAGCCGGGCGAGCTCGTGCCGATGCCGCCGCGTCCTGTGCTCGTCCCCGATCTCGCGAATCGCGCCGCCGCCGTGCGCGCGCTCAGGCTGCGCACCGATCGGAAGACGGCGATCCTCTGTCCCGGCGCGGAATACGGACCCGCCAAGCGCTGGCCGCCGACGCACTTCGCCGAGCTCGCGGCGCGCCTCATGATGGACGGCCTGCAGGTGTGGCTCGTCGGATCGCCGAACGACACGCTCGCGGCCGAATCCGTGCTGCAGGCCGCGGGCGACTCCGCTCGGCAGATGCGCGATCTCACGGGGCACACCGATCTCGGCACCGCGATCGACCTCCTGTCGCTCGGCACCATCGTCGTCAGCAACGACTCGGGCCTGATGCACGCCGCCGCCGCCGTCGGCGTGCCGATGGTCGCACTGTTCGGGTCGTCGTCGCCGGTCTACACCCCGCCCCTGTCCACCGTGGCGCAGGTCGCGAAGATCGAGATCGCCTGCAGCCCTTGCTTCAAGCGCGAGTGCCCTCTCGGGCATTTCAGGTGCATGCGCGATCTCGCTCCGCGCGCAGTGTATGATCTCGCGCAGCTCGTCCTCGCCTCGGAGCCCGGCGACGGGCCGCCCGCCTCCGATTGCTGATCGTTCCTCCGCGTCCGTCATGGCCAAGGCCCGCACGCCGCCGATCTACACGACGCCGTCCGACGCAGCGCTCGCGTTCTACCAGGCGTTCGAGGCGCGCGACCTCGACGCGATGATGGCGACGTGGGCGGAGGACGAGGACATCGTCTGCGTCCATCCCGGCGGCACGCGGATGGTCGGCTACGACGCGGTGCGCTCGGGCTGGGAGCAGCTCTTCTCGAGCGACACGCGCCTGTCGTTCCGGCTGGACCAGGTCGTCGTCATCGAGACGGTCGGACTCGCGATGCAGAGCGCGGTCGAGCACATCACGCTCGGCAGCGACGGCAGCCCGCGCGGCGCGGCGATCTGCACCAACGTCTTCCTGCGCACGCCGTCGGGCTGGCGGATCGTGATGCACCACGCGTCGCCCGCGCCCGCGGTGCCGACGGTGGAGGCGAAGGGCCCGCTACATTAGCCGGTTCCACCCACGGTCAAGCCGTCGATCTTGAGCGTCGGCTGACCGACGCCGACCGGCACGCTCTGCCCGTCCTTGCCGCAGGTCCCGATCCCCGAGTCCATCTCGAGATCGTGCCCGACCATCGAGACCTTCGTCAGCGCGTCGGGGCCGTTGCCGATCAGCGTCGCGCCCTTGACCGGGTAGACGAGCTTGCCCCGCTCGATCTTCCACGCCTCGGCGGCGGAGAACACGAACTTGCCGCTCGTGATGTCGACCTGGCCGCCGCCGAAGTTGACGGCGTAGAGCCCGTCGTCGACCGACGCGATGATCTCGGCCGGATCGTGCGCGCCGGCCAGCATGATCGTGTTCGTCATCCGCGGCATCGGCAGGTATGCGAACGATTCGCGCCGGCCGTTGCCGGTCGGCGCGACGCCCATCAGCGCCGCGTTGAGGCGATCCTGCATGTAACCGCGGAGAATGCCGTCCTCGATCAGCACGGTGCGCTGCGTCGGGTTGCCCTCGTCGTCGATGTTGAGCGAGCCGCGCCGCCGCTCGATCGTGCCGTCGTCGATGACCGTGATGCCCGGGGCCGCGACGCGCTGGCCGACGCGACCCGAGAATGCGCTCGTACCCTTGCGGTTGAAGTCGCCTTCGAGCCCGTGCCCGATCGCCTCGTGCAACAGAATGCCGGGCCAGCCGTGCCCCAGCACGACAGTCATCGTGCCGGCGGGCGCATCGCGGGCGCCGAGATTCAGCACCGCCTGGTCGACGGCCTTCTTCGCGTAGGCCTCGAGCACGGCGTCGGTAAAGTAATCGTAGTCGAAGCGGCCGCCGCCGCCCATCGAGCCCTGCTCACGCCGCCCGTTCTCCTCGACGATCACGGTGAGCGACACGCGCACGAGCGGGCGCACGTCCGCCGCGACGAAGCCGTCGCTTCGCGCGATCAACACCGCCTCGAATTCGCCGGCTAGCGAGGCCATCACCTGCGTGACGCGCGGGTCGCGGCCGCGTGCCATTTGCTCCAGACGCTCGAGCAACGCGACCTTCGCGTCTTCGCTCAGCGAGTGAACAGGATCGCGCGGGGCGTAAAGAGCGCGGGAAGCGCCGACACGCGCGATCTGTGAATGCGCCGACGGGCCCTGCCGTCCGATCGCGCGGGCGGCCGCAGCCGCCTCGTCGAGCGCAAGGAGACTGACGTCGTCCGAGTAGGCGAATGCCTGCTTGTCGCCCTTGACCGCGCGGATCCCGACGCCGCGGTCGATCGCGAACGCACCCGACTTGACGATGCCCTCCTCGAGGCTCCAGCTCTCGGTGCGCGAGTACTGGAAATAGAGGTCGGCGAAATCGATTTCGTGCGAGTGGATCGACGCGAGCACGCGCGACAGGTGTGCGTCATCGAGGCCGGCCGGCTCGAGCAGCAGACGCCGTGCTTCAGCCACCGGCAGCATGTCGCCGCCGGGTCGGGACAGATCGGTCACGGGAATCCTCTTCGGGGGCACGCCGCGCGCGGCGTGCGACTCTTGCGGAAGCGCATATTGTCCGCGCTTCGCCTCGTTCCGGGCAAGCGTTCGATGGCCCTTCGTGATTCAGGGTCTCAGCCCGGTGTGCGGCCCGCGCCGCGGCCTCCGGGCTCGCCGCTCGCGCCGCGGCTTCCGCGCCGTCAATTCGAATCGTGGCTCCGAGCTGTCGGCCTTCTGCGGCGACTCGCGATCGCTCGCTCCCCCACCGCGTCACGCGCGGTGGGGCCCCGGCTCGCCGCTCGCGCCGCGGCCCAAATACGTCGCGGCGACACGGGGATTCGCGGCGAGCTCGGCGCTCGGGCCCTCGACCGCGAGTTCACCCGTCTCCAGCACGTAGCCGTAGTCGGATACCTGCAGCGCGGCGCGCGCATTCTGCTCGACCAGCAGGATCGACACGCCGGTCGCGCGCAGCGCCGAAATGATGCTGAAGATGTCGCGCACGATCAGCGGCGCGAGACCAAGCGACGGCTCGTCGAGCAGCAGGAGCTTCGGTTTTCCCATGAGCGCGCGTCCCATCGCCAGCATCTGCCTCTCGCCGCCGGACAGCGTGCCGGCGAGCTGGTCGCGCCGCTCGGAAAGCCGCGGGAAGCGCTGATACACCTCCGCCAGCGTCTGCTTCGACGTACGGTCGCCGGCGCGCACGCGCTGGAACGCGCCGAGCTCGAGGTTGTCGGCCACGCTCATCGCCGCGAACAACTCGCGCCGCTCCGGGACGAGGATCAGTCCCCGGGCGACGCGCTGCTCGACCGCCAGCATCTGGGCGGATTCGCCCAGGTACACGATGTCGCCGCGCGCGGGCAGGAGTCCCATGACGGCGCCGAGCAGCGTCGTCTTGCCGGCGCCGTTCGGTCCGATGACGCTGACGATGGTCCCGGGCGCGACCGTCAGAGACACGTCGTGCACCGCCTCGACCTTGCCGTAGGCGACGTGCAGATGACGGACCTCGAGCAGCGCGTTGGTATGTGCCCCCACGCTTGCGGCTGGCGCCGCTGCGCTGCCCCCCGAGGGGGAGTTGTTCGCGCCTTGGGGCGGCCCGGCGGCGCTCATCGCGTTCGTCATACGCCGCCGAGATACGCCTCGAGCACGACCGGATTGCGCTGAATCTCGGCGGGGATGCCCTCCGCGAGCTTCTCGCCGAAATCCATGACGACCAGGCGATCGGTAAGCCCCATCACGAAGTCCATGTCGTGCTCGACCAGCAGCACGGTCATCCCTTCGGCCTTCAGTTGACGCAGCAGCGTGGCGAGCTCCTCCTTCTCGAGGAAGCGAAGCCCGGCCGCCGGCTCGTCCAGCAGGAGCAGCGCCGGATCCGACGCGAGCGCCCGTGCGATCTCGACGATCCGCTGGCGCCCGAGCGCGAGACTTCCCGCCGCCGCGTGCATTTGCTCCGCGAGTCCCACTCGCGCGATCGCCCGCGCTGCTTCGGCGCGCGCGCGTCGCTCCTCGGCGCGATCGAGCCGGAGCGCCGAGCGCAGCTCCCCCGCTCCGCCGCGGAGGTACGCGCCGAGCGCGACGTTGTCGAGCACCGTCATCCGCGGCACGAGCTTCACGTGCTGAAAGGTGCGGCCGATGCCACGGCGTGCGATCTCGAACGGTTTGCGCCCGGCGATCGACTCGCCGCGGAACACGACGTCGCCCGACGTGAGCGGCAGGGCACCCGAGATCAGGTTGAACATCGTGCTCTTGCCCGCGCCGTTCGGGCCGATGAGGCCGAGGATCTCGCCCGAGCGAATCGAGAACGTGAGGTCGCTGACCGCGACCAGGCCGCCGAAGTGCTTGCGCGCCTTCCGCACTTCGAGCAGTGCGTCCACACCGGCCGCGCGCGGGCGCACCGGGAGCGGCGACGCGTCGGGCACCGGCCGCGGCGCGCTCTGCGGCAGCCAGTGCGCGATGAACGGCCACACGCCTTCGCGCGCCCATTGCAGGACCACGACCATAAGCACGCCGAAGACGACCATTTCGAAATTGCCGCTGCGGCCGAGCAGCACGGGCAGCCAGTCCTGCAGCAGCTGCTTCGCGAGCGTGATCAGGGTGGCGCCGACGACCGCGCCCCATACGCTGCCGGCGCCGCCGACGACCGCCATGAACAGGTACTCGATGCCCTGAGGCAGCCCGAACGGCGTCGGATTCACGAACCGCTGCAGGTGCGCGTAAAGCCACCCGGAGATGCACGCGAGCAGCGCGGCGTAGATGAAGACGACGATCTTGAGTCGCGCGGCGTCAACGCCGAAGGCTTCCGCCATCTCGAGCTGGCCGCGGAGCGCGCGGATCGCGCGCCCCGGCCTCGAGTCGAGCAGGTTCGCGGTCGCCCACAGCGCGGCGATCGCGATACCCCAGATCAAGAAGTAGTAGAACCGCTCGTCCTTGAGCTCGAAGCCGAAAAGTTCGAGGGTAGGCACGCCCGTGAGCCCCGTATGCCCGCCGAGGTACTCGACATTGCCGAAGAGGAAGTAGAGGCTCGTTCCCCACGCGATCGTCGCGAGCGGGAGGTAATGGCCCTTCATCCGCAGTGTGATGAACCCGAGGCACAGCGCGAGCGCGAAGGTCAGCGCGAGCCCGGCCGCAAGGTTCGCCCACGGCGACCAGCCGTATCGTGTCGCGAGAATGGCCGTCGTGTACGCGCCGATCCCGACGAACGCGGCCTGCCCGAACGAGGTCTGCCCGGCCACGCCGGTCAGGAGCACGAGGCCCAGCGCGACAATGCTGTAGAGCCCTATGTAATTGCCAAGCGTCACCCAGAACGGCGGCGCGACGAGCGGCAAGCCGACAAGCGCTGCAACGAAGATCGCGTAGCCCCATGCGCCGAGCGGCAGCCGCGCGCCGCGACTCATGCGGCCCCCGTCGCGGCCCGGACCACGCCCATCATTCCTCCTCTTCCTGATGATGCGTCGTGAGGCTGCGCCACAGGAGCACCGGGATGATCAGCGTGAACACGATCACTTCCTTGAACGCGCTCGCCCAGAAAGACGAGAACGCCTCGAGCAATCCGACCAGGAGCGCACCGCCGGCTGCGAGCGGGTAGCTCACGAGGCCGCCGATGATCGCGCCGACGAAGCCCTTGAGGCTCACCAGGAACCCCGAGTCGTAATAGACGGTCGTGATGGGCCCAATCAGAATGCCCGAGAACGCGCAGAGCAATGCGCCGAGCGTGAAGGTCAGCGTGCCGGCGAGGTCCGGCGCGACGCCGCACAGCCGCGCGCCCACCCGGTTCAACGCCGTCGCGCGGAGCGCCTTGCCGTACAGCGTGCGCCCGAAGAACAGGTACAGCGCCGCGATCAGCGCCACGCTCGTCATCACGACGAGCAGGCTCTGCATGCTGACGGTGACACGGCCGAGCTCGAACGACGCCGAGGAGAAGGCCGGCGTGCGTGAGCCCTCCGCGCCGAAGTACCAGAGGCCGAGACCGGTCAGCGCGAAGTGCACGGCAACCGAGACGATCAGGAGCACCAGCACCGACGCCTCGGCGAGCGGCTGGTAGGCGATGCGGTAGAGGAGCGGCCCGAGCGGCGTGACGAGCGCGAGGGTCAGGATCGCCTGCGCCCAGAACGGAAGGTCGGGCGAGGCGAGCCACCACGCGATCCCGGCGATGGCGACCGGGATCCCGGTCCACCGCAGGAGCTGGCCGGGAATCCGCGCGAGCTCGCCGCGCCGGAGACGGCTCCACACCTCCATGGCCCCCGCGACGAGTGCCATTCCGATCAGGAGCTGGATCGTCCCGGGCGGCTTGCCGAGCTGCAGCCCGGCGAGCGTCAGCGTTCCGTACACGACGAACTCGCCCGACGGCACCCAGATCACCCGCGTGACCGCGAACACGAGCACCAGCGCGAGCGCGAGCAGCGCGTAGACGGCACCGTTGGTGATGCCGTCCTGCGTCAGCAGCGCGAAGATCGTGAGATCCATCGAAGGCTCGAGTCGACGGCCACAAAAAAGCCGGCTGCGGGGTCCGCCCGCAGCCGGCCCGGGGTCAGCAGGCCGCTACTTTGCCAGCACCCACTTGCCGTTGTCGATCTTGATCATCGTCCGCGCCCGGTTGTCGAGCCCGTTGTGGTCGGTCGCGCTCATCGTGTAGACGCCGTGCGTCGCGACCACCTCCTTCTCGCTTTCGAGCGCGTCGCGCAGAGCGGTCTTGAATTCCTTGGTGCCCGGCTGTCGCCTTCTTGAGGGCCTGCGGGATCGCGTTCGCGAGGAGCACGTAGGCATCCCATGCATGGCCGCCGAACGTCGAGCGCGAACCGGGGCCGTACTTCGCCTCGTATTTCGTGATGTATTCGGCCGCCGACTTCTTGAGCGGGTTGGAGTCGGGAAGCTGCTCGTAGACCAGCATCGGCCCAATCGGCAGCACGGTTCCGTTTCCGTCCTTGCCCACGACGCGCAGGAAGTCCGGGTTTGCGACGCCGTGCGTCTGGTAGATCTTGCCCTTGTAGTTCCGCGCGACCAACTCCTTCTGCGGCGTCGCGCCGGGCGTTCCGGCGGCGGCGATCAGGATCGCGTCGGGATTGGCGGAGACGAGCTTCAGCACCTGCCCCGTGACCGAGGCGTCGGTGCGATTGTATTTCTCCTCGGCGACGACCTGGATGCCGGCCGTCTTCGCCGAATTGCGCATCTCGGCGAGCCAGCCGTCGCCGTAGCCGTCGGCGAAGCCGATGTAGCCCACGGTCTTCACGCCGTTCGCCTTCATGTGCACGGCGATCGCGTCGGCCATCAGCGCGTCGCTTTGCGGCGTCTTGAACACCCACCGCGTCTTCGGGTTCGCGGGGTCGACGATCCGCGCCGAGGCGGCCATCGAGATCATCGGTGTCTCGGCGGCCGACACAACGTCGACCATCGCCAGCGAATTCGGCGTGATCGTCGAGCCGACGATGACGTCGACCTTGTCCTCGGAGAGGAGCTTCTTCGTGTTCGTCACCGCCTTTGTCGTATCGGAGGCGTCGTCCAGGATGATCCAGTTGATCTTCTGGCCCGCGATGGACGTGGGCAGGAGCTCGAACGTGTTCTTCTCGGGGATGCCGAGCGACGCCGCGGGGCCGGTCGCCGACAGTGTGACGCCGACGTTGATGTCGGCCTGGGCCGGCGCAGTGGCCCCGGCAACGGCCAGCGCGGCGGCCAGCGCCGGCAGCAGGGTGCGAACGTGCATGGATATTCCTCCTCAAGCCTCGGTGGCGGGACGTCGAAAGCGAGTCAGCGCGGGCGGCCCTTTCGGCAGACGCCGGAGCCGTCTTGTACGCGCCCGCGGGAAGCGGGACGCGCACGCGATTCGGGCGATTCTGGCAAACGCCCCGAGCCGGGTCAACGACCGTTCTTGATTTCCGACAATAAATCGCGATTCCGCGCGTCGGCGCCGCGCCCGTAGGCTACTTTTTCAGCAGATCGCGGATCTCGTCGCAGCAGTACGACGTCCTCGGGGGGCGCCACCGGCGGGGGCGGCGGGGCCTCGCGCTTCAGCCGGTTGATCTGCTTCACCATCAGGAAAATGATGAACGCGAGGATCAGGAAGTTGAGCGCCACCGTGATGAAGTTGCCGTAGGCGAACAGGGGCACGCCGGCCTTGGTGAGCGCCTCGTACGTCATCGGGCCGCTGTAGCCGGCCGGCGGGCTGCCCAGCGTCACGAACCAGTTCGAGAAGTCGAGCGTTCCGAAGACGCGGCCGACGATCGGCATGATCAGGTCCTTCACCACCGAGTCGACGATCTTGCCGAACGCGGCGCCGATGATGACGCCGACAGCGAGGTCGACGACATTGCCCTTGACCGCGAATTCGCGGAACTCGCTCGCAAACGACATCGGACACCTCCTGCTTCCAGCACCGCCAGGTGCCGCGGGCTCAGACTGCCGCTTCGCCGCTCTCGCCGGTGCGGATGCGCACGACCTGCTCGACCCCGGTGACGAAGATCTTGCCGTCGCCGATCTTGCCGGTCCGCGCGGCCTTGACGATCGCCTCGATCGCGCGCTCGACCAGGCTGTCGGCGACGATCAGCTCGACCTTGACCTTCGGCAGGAAGTCGACGACGTACTCGGCGCCGCGATAGAGCTCGGTGTGTCCCTTCTGCCGGCCGAAGCCCTTGACCTCGGCGACGGTCAGCCCGGTGACGCCGATCTCCGAGAGCGCCTCGCGGACTTCGTCCAGCTTGAACGGTTTGATGATCGCTTCGATTTTCTTCATGGCAGGACGGGCGAATGCCGCGTGGCGCGGGATGGCCGCTACTGTACACCACGGTAGGGCCTGTTCACGCTATGTCCAGATGTGCGTTGCAGGGCCCTTGCGGCAGCAACCCGAAGGGAACGGATGCCCTTGGGCGCCACTCTGCGTTGCTTTCCTCGCCAAGACACCCGGTCTTGGCGTCGTCAAGCGCCTTGATTGGCGCCCCCTGCCACCCGTTCGCACTTCCGGACATAGCGTGAACAGGCCCTAGGCGAGGTCGTTCCACTCGGTCCACGCCGAGGTGATCGGGTAACGCCAGTCCTTGCCGAAGCCGCGCGGCGTCACGCGGATGCCGACCGCCGCCTGCCGCCGCTTGTATTCGTTGATCTTGATGAGCCGCACGACCTTCGCGCACGTCCGTCGGCGCGAAGCCCTGCGCGACGATCTCCGCGGGGCTCCGGTCCTGCTCGACGTACGCCTCGAGGATGCCGTCGAGCGCGTCGTACGGCGGCAGCGAGTCCTGGTCGACCTGGTCGGCGCGCAGCTCGGCCGAAGGTGCGCGCGTGATGATCCGCTCGGGAATCACCCGGCCGAGCGCGTTGCGATAGCGGCATAGGCGGTAGACCATCGTCTTGCTGATGTCCTTCAGCACGGCGAAGCCGCCGGCCATGTCGCCGTAGAGCGTCGCATAGCCGACCGCCATCTCGGACTTGTTGCCCGTCGTGAGCACGATCGAGCCGAACTTGTTCGAGAGCGCCATCAGCAGCGTGCCGCGGATGCGCGCCTGGATGTTCTCCTCGGCCGCGTCCGCGGGCAGGCCGCGGAACTCGGCCGCCAGCGTGTCCTGGAACGCCCCGAACACCGGCTCGATCGGGATCTCGTCGTAGCGCACGCCGAGCGTGCCGGCCATCGTCCGCGCGTCCTCGAGGCTGATCGGCCGCGTGTACGGCGACGGCAGCATCACCGCGCGCACGGCGTCGCGACCCAGCGCGTCGACGGCGACGGCCAGCACCAGTGCCGAATCGACGCCGCCGGACAGGCCGAGCAGCACGCCCGGAAAGCGATTCTTGTCGCACGTAGTCGCGCACGCCCATCACGAGCGCCGCGTACACGTGCGACTCGAGCCGTGCGTCGAGCGAGCCGCGCACCGGCTTCGGCACGCCGTCGTCGAGCCGGACCATCGCCACGGCCTCGTGCCACGCCGGAAGCTGCTGGACCACGTCGCCGCCGGCGCCGGCCACGAACGACGCGCCGTCGAAGACCAGCTCGTCCTGGCCGCCGACGCGATTCACGTAGACGATCGGCAACGCCGGTCTCGCGCGCGCGCGCGCCCACGTGCTCGCGCCGCAGCGCCTGCTGCCCCGTGTGGTACGGCGAGCCGTTGGCGACGACGACGAGACGCGCGCCGGCGTCCTTCGCCTGCCGCGCAGGCTCCGGGAAACCAGACGTCCTCGCAGATGATGAGACCGCACGGCAACCCGTCGACGTCGACGATGCAGGGCGCATTCCCCGGCTCGAAGTAGCGCTCCTCGTCGAACACCGTGTAGTTCGGCAGGCACTGCTTGCGATAGGTGCGCGCGACGCGGCCGTCGGCGATCACGGCGAGCGCGTTGTAGCACTTGCCGTCCGCGCGCTCGGGAAAGCCGACGAGCAGCGTCGTCCCGCTCACGGCCGCCGCGAGCGACGGCAAGCTCGCGCGCGCACGCGTCGACGAACGCGGGGCGCAGCAGCAGATCCTCGGGCGGGTAGCCGGGCAGCGAGAGCTCCGGCGTCACGACGAGCCGCGCGCCGGCGCGCTTTGCCTCGCCCACGGCGCGGAGGATCGCGGCCGCGTTGCCGGAGAGATCGCCGATGACCTGATCGAGCTGCGCCACCGCGATGTGCATGCGCGATCATTTTAGCATTCGACGAGGGTACGCCTCGCGACGAGCCTTGCGCTGGATGGCGCCGCGCACGCGAGAATCGAACGCATGGAGCTCGTCGTGCGCGACGACGTCGACGTCGCGTCGATTTCCGCCGGCGGAATGGGACGCGCTCGCTCCGGGCCAGCCGCTGCTTTCGCACGCGTTCCTGTCGGCGCTGCACGCGACCGGATGCGCGGCGCCGGCGACGGGCTGGCGACCGTGCTACGCGACCGCATGGCGCGACGGCACGCTCGCCGGCGCGCTGCCGCTCTATGCGAAGACGCACTCGTACGGCGAATACGTGTTCGACTGGGCGTGGGCAGACGCCTTTCGCCGCCACGGCCGCCGCTACTATCCGAAGCTGCGTCGCCGCGATTCCGTTCACGCCGGCCCCGGGACCGCGGTTGCTCGCGCACGACGACGAGACGCGCGCCGCGCTGCTCGCGCATGCGCTCGGGCGGCTTCGAAACTCCGGTGAGGCGCGATACTCGTCGCTGCACGTGCTGTTCCCCACCGCCGGGGAAGCGGCCTTCTGCGCGCGCGCCGGGATGATCGTTCGGCACGGCGTTCAGTTTCGCTGGGAAAACCCGGGCTATCGCCGACTTCGACGACTACCTCGCGGCATTCAATCACGACAAGCGCAAGAAGGTGAAGCAGGAGCGGCGGCGCGTGAGCGAAGGCGGCGTCACCTTCCGGCGCTGCGTCGGCGGCGACATCACGGCGGCCGACTGGGCGTTCTTCTGCGCCTGCTACGAGCGGACGTACCACGCGCATCGGCTCGACGCCCTACCTTACACCGGCATTCTTCGCCCGGATCGCCGCGACGATGGGCGACCACCTGCTGCTCGTCGTCGGCGAGCGCGACGGCCGACCGCTGTGCGCGGCGCTCGACGTGTTCGACGACGCGACGCTCTGGGGCCGCTACTGGGGCACCGTCGAGTACGTGGCGGGGCTGCATTTCGAGGCGTGCTACTACCAGGCGATCGAGTTCTGCATCGAGCGCCGGATCGCCCGCTTCGAGGGCGGCGCGCAAGGCGTGCACAAGCTCGCGCGCGGGCTGCTGCCGGTCACGACCGCATCGGCGCACGCGATCGCCGACCCGAACTTCGCCGCGGCGATCGCGGACTTCTGCGCGCGCGAGCGCGCCGACGTCGCGCACGCCGTCGACGAGCTCGAGGCCGCGAGCCCGTTCAGGGACGGCGCGGGCCCGAGCGCGTGCTAGACTCGATCGGTCGGTTTCGCCCGATTCTCGGTTTTCCATCTCGATGAGCGACCCCGTTCTCCTGCAACGCGACGGCGCCGTCGCGACGCTGACGCTCAACCGTCCCGACGTGCTCAACGTCCTCGACGAGTCGATGGTGGACGCGCTTGCTCGAGCACGCGACCGCGATCGCGAACGACACGGCGTTACGCGTCGTCGTGCTGCGCGGCGCCGGCCCGCACTTCATGGCAGGCGGCGACATCCGCATGTTCGCGGCGAGCTGCGCGCGCTGCCACCGGCCGAGCGCACCGCCCGCTTCGAACGCTTCATCGTCCCGGTGCACGCGGCGCTCGAGCTCCTGGTCCGGACTGCCGCAACCCGTCGTCGCGCGCGTCCACGGCGCCTGTCGCCGGCTTCGGCCTGTCGCTGATGAACGCCTGCGACCTCGCGATCGCGTCCGACGACGCGTACTTCACGACCGCCTACCGCCAGATCGGCCTGACGCCGGACGGCAGCGGCACGTGGTCGCTGCCGCGCGTCGTCGGCCCGCGGAAGGCGATGGAGCTGGTGCTGCTCTCGCCACGCCTCGACGCGCGCGAGGCGCTGCGCATCGGTCTCGTCAACCGCGTGGTACCAGCCGCCGAGCTCGACGCCGCGGTCGACGCCGTGGCGACGTCGCTCGCGAGCGGGCCGGCGCTCGCGCTGCGCAACGCCAAGCGCCTCGTGCGCGACTCGCTCGGCCGCACGCTGTCCGAGCAGCTGCGACGCCGAAGCCGTCAGCATCGCGCAGTGCGCGGGCACCGGCGACTTCGTCGAGGGCATCACGGCGTTCCTCGAGAAGCGTCCGCCGCGGTTCGACGGGCTGACATCGATGACGCGCTCGCGGGCAAGACGTTGTTCATCTCCGGCGGCTCGCGCGGCATCGGGCTCGCGATCGCCGTGCGCGCCGCGCGCGACGGCGCCAACGTCGCGATCGCGGCCAAGACCTCCGAGCCGAATCCGAAGCTGCCGGGAACGATTCACACCGCGGCCGCGGAGATCGAGGAGGCGGGCGGCAAGGCGCTGCCGATCGCCTGCGACATCCGCGACGAGGCCGCGGTGCAGGCGGCGGTCGCCGCGACCGTCGCACGCGTTCGGCGGCATCGACATCCTCGTCAACAACGCGAGCGCGATCAGCCTGACCGGCACGCGGCGACGCCGATGAAGCGCTTCGACCTCATGTTCGGCGTCAACGTGCGCGGCACGTTTCTCTGCTCGCAGGCGTGCCTGCCGCACCTCGAGGCCTCCGCCGCGGCGGGCCGCAATCCGCACATCCTGACGCTGTCGCCGCCGCTCAATCTCGATCCGCGGTGGTTCCGCGACCACGTCGCCTACACGATGGCGAAGTACGGGATGAGCATGTGCGTGCTGGGCATGGCCGAGGAGTTCCGCGCGAAAGGCATCGCCGTCAACGCGCTGTGGCCGCGGTCGGTGATCGCCACGGCGGCGATCGCGATGATCCCGGGCGCCGCGGCCCAGATGGACCGGATGCGCAGGCCGGAGATCATGGCCGACGCCGCGCACGCGATCCTGACGCGCGACGCGCGGACCACGACGGGCCGCTTCTTCATCGACGAGGACGCGCTCGCACAGGCCGGTATCACCGACCTCGCGCGCTACGCGGTGGCGCCGGGCAAGCCGCTCTTGCCGGACCTCTTCCTCTAGCGGTTGCCGGCGTCGTCGTCGGTGGTGGTCGTCACCGCGTGCGGCGCCTCGTTGCCGCGCGTGTCCTCGGCAGGCGCGCCTTGCGGGGCGCGGCCGCGCCGATTGCGCCGGCCGCGCCCACGCTTGCCGGACCCAGCGCCCGGCGGCCCCTTGGGCCGCGGCGGTCCGTGATGCGGACCCGGTCCCTGATGCGACCCCGGCCCTCCACGCGGGCGGGGACTTCCGGTACCCGGCAGGCCCTCGGGCATCCCGCCCGGGATCGTCAGCGTCGTCGTGACATAGGGCGAACCCGCACCGCGCTGGCCCTGAGGACCGCCGCGTCCCGGCTTGCCGCCGTGCGGCCGCGCGCCATGGCCATGGGCGGCGCGGCGGACTGGCCCTGCCCGGGTCCGCGCTTGCCGTGCGGACGGCCATGCGCGCCACCGGCCTGCTTGAAGAAGCTCTTGACCGACCGATTCGCGTGCGTCGGCGCGCCGGCCGCGCTGTTGCCGGGCTCGATCACGTGCGACTCGTGCGACAGATCGTCGTCGCCTTCGCCTCGATCGGCGCCGCCGTGGGCGGCCCCGTCGCGACACTCCCGGATCCGCGCGCATGCGCGGGCGGCCGCGGTCCGCTGGCCCTGCGGCTGCCGGTCGCGCCTGCCCTGCTTCTGCGGCATGGGCCGCCGCCGCGCATGCCGGCGGCTGCGAGCACGGCGCTCGCTTCTTCCGGCGTGAGCTCTTGCGTCTGCCCGCGCAAGAGGCGTGGCGGCATGGCGATCGTCCCGAACCGCGTCCGGATGAGCCGGCTCACCGTGAGCCCGAGCGCCTCGAACAGGCGGCGCACCTCGCGGTTGCGACCTTCCTTCGGACAACGATGTGATACCAGTGGTTCGCGCCCTCGCCGCCGCCGTCCTCGATCTTCTCGACCTTGGCGGGGCCGTCCTCGAGCTCGATGCCGGTGAGCAGCGACTGCTGCTGCTCCGGCGTCGAGCAGCCCCATCACGCGGACCGCGTACTCGCGCTCGACCTCGTAGCGCGGATGCATCATCCGGTTCGCGAGCTCGCCCGAGTTCGTGAACAGCAGCAGGCCCTCGGTGTTGAAGTCGAGGCGGCCGATCGCGATCCACTTGCCGTTGCCGATGTTCGGCAGCTTCTCGAACACCGTCGGCCGTCCCTCGGGATCGTCGCGCGTGACGATCTCGCCCGCGGGCTTGTGGTACATGAGGATGCGCGCGCGCGGCTCGGCGAAGCGAACCTTGACGAGCTCGCCGTTGATCCGCACCTCGTCGCCGGGCGACACCTTCTGCCCGACGTCCGCCGGCTCGCGGTTCACGGTGATGCGGCCGGCGAGGATCATCTCCTCCATCGCGCGGCGCGAGCCGAAGCCGCACGAGGCCAGCACCTTGTGCAGGCGCTGCGGCTCGGTGAAGACCTCGTCAGTGGACGATCGGTGGCGCGGCGGCGCCAGGCCCTCCGTGATCCGCTGCAGCGCCAGGCTCGGCTGCTGCATCGGACCCGTCGGGGGACGGTGCCAGGATCGGGCTCGCGAGCGCGAGTTGCGCTTCGGCGGCTTTGGTGGGTGCATCGGGCATCTCCAGCAGGTGGGAAGCGTCGAGCTCGGCCAGCGGGGGAAGCTCGGAAAGCGAGCGCAGGCCGAGATCGTCGAGGAAGGCCTTGGTGGTCGCGTAGAGCGCCGGGCGTCCCGGCGTCTCCTTGTGGCCGACCACTTCGACCCATTGGCGGTCCAGCAGCGCCGTGACGACGCTCGTGGACACGGCGACGCCGCGGATGGCTTCGATTTCGCCGCGGGTCACGGGTTGCTGATAGGCGATGATCGCCAGGGTTTCCATCACTGCCCGCGAGTAGCGCGGCGGCCGCTCGGGCGACAGCCGGTCGAGGAAAGGCTGGATCGACGCCTTGCCCTGGAAGCGCCAGCCGGAGGCGACCTGGACCAGCTCGACCGTCTTGCCGGACCAGTCGTCGCGCAGCTCGTCCAGCACCTTGCGCACGAGCTCGGCGGCGAGCGGCGGCTCGAACAGCTTCGCGAGCTGCGCGACCGCGACCGGCTCGCCGGCCGTGAGCAGCGCCGCCTCGAGAATGCCCTTGATCTCTTTCAAATCGTCCATCGTCATTTCATTCGACACATTGTTTCGGGGTAGAGCCGCGCACCGACGCCGCGCCGCCGCCGGCAACTCAATCGGACCCGGTGTCGGGCTCCAGCACGAAGCCGGGACTCGCGGTCAGCTGCACGTAGATCGGCGCGTAGGGCTCGGCCTGCGCGATCGCGACCAGCCGCTCGCGCGCGAGCTCGAGCAGCGCGAGAAACGTGACCACGAGGTGCGGCACGTCGGCGTGCGCCGCGAACAGCGTCGTGAACTCGGCGTAGCGCGTCGGGGTGAGCGCCTTCAGGAGCCGGCTCATCTCGGCGCGGACCGAAAGCTGCTCGCGCGAGACGAGATGATGCCGGTTGATGCGCGCGCGCGCAATGAGGCCCGCCCAGGCCGCCCGCAGGTCCTCTGGCGCGACGTCGGGCAGCCGCGCCGAGGCGACCCGCTCGAACCAGACGCGGACCGTCGCGAAATCGCGGCCGGCGAGCGGCAGCGCGTCGAGCCCGCGGGCCGCCTCCTTCATCCGCTCGTACTCGAGCAGGCGCCGGACCAGCTCGGCGCGCGGATCCTCGGCCTCGGTCGCCCGGCAGCGCCGGCGGCTTGGGCAGGAGCAGCCGCGACTTGATCTCGATCAGCACCGCCGCCATCAGCAGGTACTCGGCGGCGAGCTCGAGCTGCGTGCGGCGCATCATCTCGACGTAGCCCAGATACTGCCGCGTGAGCTCCGCCATCGGGATCTCGAGCACGTTGATGTTCTGCTTGCGGATCAGGTAGAGCAGCAGGTCGAGCGGCCCCTCGAAGGCGTCGAGGAACACCTCGAGCGCCTCCGGCGGGATGTAGAGATCCTGCGGCAGCTCGAGCAGCGGCTCGCCGTGGATCCGGGCGACCGGCGCGCCCGCCTGGCGGGCGAGATCGGTCGCAGCGATATCGGTCGTCATCGCCTACGTGTAATTGAGTCCCATCGCGTCACGAACGTCGCGCATCGTCTCCTCGGCCAGCTTGCGCGCGCGCTCGCAGCCGTCGGCGACGATGTTGCGCACGAGCTGCGGGTCGTCGAGGTAGCGTTGCGCGCGCTCGCGGATTGGCGCCTGCTCGGCGATGATCGCGTCGATCACCGGCTGCTTGCAGTCGAGGCAGCCGATGCCAGCCGTCGTGCAGCCCTTCCACACCCAGTCGCGCCGCGCCTGGTCCGAATAGATCTGGTGCAGCGGCCAGACGGGGCAGCGCTCCGGATTGCCCTTGTCGGAGCGGCGCACGCGCGCCGGGTCGGTCTGCATGGTGCGGACCTTCTTCGTGACCTCGGCCGGCTCCTCGCGCATCAGGATCGTGTTGCCCAGGGACTTCGACATCTTCTGGCCGTCGAGGCCGGGCACCTTGGGCGTCTCGGTCAGGAGCGGCCCGGGCTCCGGCAGGATCACGCGCCGCGAGCCTTCGAGATAGCCGAAGAGCCGCTCGCGGTCGCCGAGCGAGAGGTTCTGCGTGTCGTTCAGCATGTCGCGGGCGGACTCGAGCGCCTCCGCGTCGCCGCGCTCCTGGAACGCGGTGCGGAGCTCGGCGTAGCGGCGTGCTTTCTTCGCGCCGAGCTTCTTCACCGCGGCCTTCGCCTTGTCCTCGAATCCGGCCTCGGTGCCGTAGATGTGGTTGAAGCGGCGCGCGATCTCGCGCACGAGCTCGATGTGCGACACCTGGTCCTCGCCCACCGGCACCATGTTCGCGCGGTAGATCAGGATGTCCGCGCCCTGCATCACCGGATAGCCCAGAAAGCCGAAGTTCGACAGGTCGCGGTCGGCGAGCTTCTGCTGCTGGTCCTTGTAGGTCGGCACGCGCTCGAGCCAGCCGACCGGCGTGATCATCCCGAGCAGCAGCGTGAGCTCCGCGTGCTCCGGCACCCGCGACTGGACGAAGATCGTCGCCCGCGTCGGATTGATGCCGGCGGCGAGCCAGTCGACGAACATGTCCCACACCGTCTCGGAGATCACGCTCGTCTCGTCGTGGTGCGTGGTGAGCACGTGCCAGTCCGCGGCGAAGTAGAAGCACTCGTACTCCTCCTGCAGCTTCACCCAGTTCTTGAGCGCGCCGTGGTAGTGGCCGATGTGCAGCCGGCCCGTAGGGCGCATCCCGGACAGGACGCGGTCGATGAACATGGTCGCGCCTCTCGCCCTTCGTCAGCCACCGGCCAGCGCGCCGAAAAGCGAAAGGAAGAACGACACGAACGGCGCCATCAGCACGTTGAGCGCGCCCGTCGCGAGCAGGAGGATGATCAGCATGAATCCGTACGGCTCGAGCCGCGCGTAGCTGATCGCGAGCCGGTGCGGCAGCAGGCTGACGGCGATGCGGCCGCCGTCGAGCGGAAGAATGGGAAAGAGGTTCAGCACCATCAGCACCACATTGGTGATCACGCCGGCGCTCGCCATCAGGTCGACGCCTTCGCTCGTCGTGTACTTCGCGACGAAGGCCCACGCGAGCGCCATCACGAAATTCGCCGCCGGCCCGGCCGCCGCCACCCAGAGCATGTCGCGCTTCGGGTGCCGGAGGTTGCCGAAGTTCACCGGCACCGGCTTGGCCCAGCCAAACAGGAAGCCGCCGCCGCCCATGAGTTTCGACAGGAGCAGCAGGCTGATCGGGACCAGCACCGTGCCGACCGGATCGATGTGCTTCAGCGGATTCAGCGTCACGCGGCCCAGCATCCAGGCGGTCTGGTCACCGAAGATCCGGGCGACGTAGCCGTGGGCGGCTTCGTGCAGCGTGATCGCGAAGACCACCGGCACCGCATAGAGCGCGATGGTCGCGAGCAGCGAAAAATCCATTGGCTAGGAGCCTGTCGGACTTGCTTTCACGTATGCGTTGCCGGACCAAGAAGCAGTGGATGCGAGGCGCGAGGTGAAGCCGATATCGGGAATATCGGCGAGCCGAGCAACGAAGCAGACGCACTTTTTGGCAGCAACCCGAAGGGACTGGGGCGATCCGGGCGCATTTCTGCGTTACTCGCCCTCGCCATACGCCCGGTATGGCTTCGGGCTCGCGCCTTGAACTGCGCCCGGATCGCCTCCGTCGCATGCGCGAAAGCAAGTCCGACAGGCTCCCGACATTTTACCCGAGTCCGGGGCGCCACGCCGGAGCGGGTCTTTACCGAGGGGCGACGCGGCCTCCGGACTGCCACGTTCCTTCGTCTGCCGAGCGGTCGGCCGCCAGCGGCGACTCGCCATCGCTCGCTCCCCCTCGGCGCTTCGCGCCGCGGGGCCCCGGCTCGCCGCTCGCGCAGCTACGCCTCCCCGGGCGCCTCGAGTCCGAGCCGCGCCGGGTCGCCGCTGCCGCGGCGCACGACGACCGGCGGCACGGCGGCGAGGTCGACGACCGTGGTCGGCTGACCGGGGCACGGTCCGGCGTCGATGACGAGATCGAGCGCGCGGCCGACGGCATCCTCGATCTCGTCGGCGCCGTTCAGCGGCTCGCTCGCCCCCGGCAGGATCAGCGTCGACGACAAGATCGGTTCCCCAAGCTCCGCGAGCAGCGCCTGCACGACAGGGTGCCGCGGCACGCGCACGCCGACGGTGCTGCGCTTCGGATGCTGGAGGCGCCGCGGTACCTCCCGCGTCGCCGGCAGCACGAAAGTGAAGCACCCCGGCGTTCCCTTGCGCACGATGCGAAACTGCCAGTTGTCGAGGCGGGCGAAGCGGCCGATCTCGGAGAGGTCACGGAGCACGAGTGTCAGGTGATGGGCGTCGCCGACGCCGCGGATCTGGCGGATACGCTTCGCCGCGGCCGCGTCGTCGAGATGGCAGCCGAGTGCGTAGCTCGAGTCGGTCGGGTACGCGATGACTCCCCCGTCGCGCAGAATGCCGGCCGCCTGCCGGATTAGGCGCGGCTGCGGGTCGACCGGATGAATCTCGAAGCGTCGGCGCCATGGCGCGTCGGAGCGTGTCGCCACGGCATCGGCACCGGGCAGAGTTATAATTCCCGCTGATTCTAACCGACCTCAATCAAGGCCCCTTTAGGGCATTAAGACCGCCGTGAACCTGCAGCAGCTCCGCTACCTCTGCGCGATCGTCGACCACGGGCTCAACGTATCCGACGCAGCCGAGGCACTGCACACCTCGCAGCCGGGGATCAGCAAGCAGGTCCGGCAGCTCGAGGACGAGCTCGGCGTGCGCGTGTTCGTGCGCCAAGGCAAGCGGCTCGCCTCGCTCACGCCCGCGGGCGAGGCGGTCATCGCGACCGCGCGGCGCGCGCTGCGCGAGCTCGGCAACCTGAAACGCGTCGGCGCCGAGTTCCAGAGCGAGGACCAGGGCACGCTCGCGATCGCGACGACGCACCTGCAGGCGCGTTACGTTCTGCCGCCGGTGCTGCGCGATTTCGCTTCGCGCTATCCGAAGGTGAAGCTCGAGCTGCACCAGGGCAATCCGATGCAGGTCGCCGAGCACACCGCGCGTGGCGACGCCGACGTCGGCATCGCCACCGAGGCGCTCGCCACCTATCCCGATCTCGTCACGCTGCCGTGCTATCAGTGGAACCGCTGCGTGCTCGTGCCGCGCGGCCACCCGCTCACCCGCTCGCAGCCACTGACGCTCGCCGCGCTCGCGCGGCATCCGATCGTCACCTACGACTTCAGCTTCACCGGTCGCTCACAGATCAACGCCGCGTTCGACGCGGCCGGTCTCGTGCCGAACGTCGTGCTGACCGCGCTCGATTCCGACGTGATCAAGACCTACGTCGAGATGGGGCTCGGCGTCGGCATCATCGCGAAGATGGCGTGGGACCCGGTGCGCGACGCGACGACCTTCGAGCAGCTCGACGCTGCGCACCTGTTCGCGCCGTCGATCACGAAGCTCGCGCTGCGCCGTGGGACGTTCCTGCGCGGCTACGTCTACGACTTCATCGCGCGTTTCGCGCCGGCTCTCGACCGGGCAGCCGTCGACGCGGCGCTCGCGGGCAACGCTCCCGCCGCGCCGCGGTGAACGAGCTGCGCGACCGCCCCCGGTGCCAGACCGGGGTCTGACCCGGGTCAGACCCCGGTCTGGCACCCAGGCGCGCCGGCAGCAGCCCGGCCGGCGGGCGAGGCACGGCGCAGCTGGTCGTTCGCCGCACTGCTCGCGTCACTGTCGATGCTGGCGCCGTTCGCCATCGACGCCTACCTGCCTGCGTTTCCCGCGATCGCGCAGGAATTCGGCGCCGCGCCGCTCGCCGTCCAGCAGACGCTCTCGGCGTATCTCGTCGCGTACGCATTCATGATGCTCTGGCACGGCGCGCTGTCCGACGCGCTCGGCCGGCGTCCGGTCGTGCTCGGCGGTCTCGTCCTCTACGCGTTCGCGACGCTCGGCTGCGCGATCGCCGGCAACATCGAGTCGCTGTGGCTGTTCCGCATTTTGCAGGGGCTTTCGGCGGGAACCGGACTTGTCGTCGGGCGCGCGATCGTTCGCGACCGCTTCCATGGCCCGGAAGCGCAACGAATGATGTCGCAGATGACGCTCGTGTTCGGGATCGCCCCCGCGGTCGCACCGGTGCTGGGCGGCGTCATGCTGAACGTCTTCGGCTGGCGCGCGATCTTCTGGCTGCTGCTCGCGCTCGTCTGTGCCGTGTTCGCGTGGGCCTTCGTGCGGCTGCCCGAGACGCTGCCGCGCGCGGCGCGGCAGCCGCTGCATCCGCGCGCGCTGTGGCGCAACTACCGGACCGTGCTCTTCAAGGTCGACTTCGCGCTGCTCGCGTCGATGCTCGCGCTCAACTTCGCCGGCTTCTTCATCTACATCGCGGGCGCGCCTGGTTTCCTGATCGACCTGCTCGGCGTCACCACGTGGGGTTTCGCGTGGCTGTTCGTGCCGATGATCGCCGGCATCATGCTGGGCGCGATCCTCTCGGGCCGCTTCGCCGGGCGCCGCTCGCCACAGCGCACGGTGCGCGCGGGCTATGCGCTGATCTTCTCGGGCGTCGCGCTCAACCTCGCGACGTGCTGGGCGCTGCCGCCGGGCGTCGTCTGGAACGTGCTGCCCATCTTCGTGTTCTGCATCGGCTCGGCGCTGGTGATGCCGTCGGCGACACTCTTGATGCTCGACCTGTTCCCGACGATGCGCGGGATGGCCTCGTCGCTGCAGGGCTTCGTGCACTTCGCGCTCTCGGCGGTCGTCGCCGGCACGATCGCCCCATTCCTCGTACGCTCGCTTCCCGCGCTCGCGCTTGGTATGGCAGTCGCCGCCGTGGCAAGCTTCGCGCTCTGGCTCGTCTACCAGCGCCGCGCGCGGGCGCAGCTCGTCCACTGGACTCCATGAAACGTCTCGCCCTGCTGGTCCTTTTCGCTGCCGCATTCGACGGCGCCATCGCCGCGCCCGCGGTCGTCGAGCTGCCCGCAACGACGCTCACGATCGGCAAGCAGAAGCTCACCGCGGAGGTTGCTGCGACCGCCCGAGCAGCGGACGGTCGGTCTCATGTACCGCTTCAGCCTGAAACCCGACCACGGAATGATCTTCGTGTTCGAGCGCGCCGAACCTCAGGCGTTCTGGATGAAGAACACGTTCATACCGCTGTCGATCGCGTTCATCGGCAGCGACGGCCGGATCGTCAACATCGCCGACATGGCGCCGCAGGACGAGAGCCGACACTGGTCGCGCGGTCCCGCGCAGTACGCGCTCGAGATGCGCAAAGGCTGGTTTGCCGAGCACGGCATCGGGCCCGGTGATCGTGTCGAGGGCCTCCCGGCTCCGCCACGGTAGAGGTCGAGCCGAAGCGACATTCGCGGCGCCCTCGCGTCCCGACGGGCGGTCTTGGCGGATCCGAGCAGTCTGTAGCCTACCTGTCGTCGGTTCCCGAGTACCAGTACCAACTCAGGAGTCTCACGTGCCGCGCCCTTCGGCTGCTGCATGATGGCGCGCGGGCCCAAGACGCCTTCCCGGCATGCGACGTTCGGCCGACCCGCACCGCCTTGCGCATCCGGCCGCGACATGCTTCTAATTCGGATGCCTCTTCTGCCTGCTTGGCCCAACGCGCAAGAACCGAACACCGATGCTGCGACCGCTTCGCCTGGGCCCGATCGCCGTCGACCGCACCCGGTACCTGCCGCCGATGCTCGCCCCCCTCGTCGACGCGGCGACGCGCGGCGACGACATCGTGCCGGCGCTCCACGCGATCGTCCGCGGCTTCGGCTTCGACAGCTTCATGTACGCGACGGCCAACTATCACCTGCGCCCGGACAACGACGAGCGGATGTACGTCTTCACGACGTTGCCGCTCGAGTGGGTCGTCCGCTACGACCAGTGCGCCTACGTCGAGTGCGACCCGCGCGTTCTCGCGTCCTTCGATAGTGCGCTGCCGCTTGTCTGGGATCAGGCGCTCGAGCGGGAACGTAACAGCCGTACCGACCTCTTCCTCGCCGATGCCGCCGCTCACGGCGTCGCGAGCGGCGTATCGTTTCCCGTATACGCGACCTATCCGTCGCGCAACCTCGTCGCGCTCAACTCGCCGCTCCCCGCGATCACCAGCGTCCGGCGCGCCGAGATCGCGGAGATGCTGGGGGACATCGTCCTGTTCGGCCAATACTTCCACGAACTGTTCGTGAAGGGTGTGATCGAGCAGGGACGCGCGCCCGCGTCGGAGGGCGCGCCGCTTTCCGGCCGCGAGAAGCATTGCCTGCAGCTCGCCTCGCAAGGCCTGACGAGCGTCGAGATCGCCGCGCGCCTCTGCATCGCCGAGCGCACCGTCAACTACCACTTCGCCAACGTCGTGAGCAAGCTGGCCGTGCGCAATCGTCACGAAGCGATCGCGAAGGCAGTTCGGGCCGGTCTCTTTGCAGCGAAGCAGTGAAGGACGGCGACAGCTCTCACGCGTTCGCCCGCAGCCATCCCTGCAACGCCGCGATGGAATCGACGGTGGCCAGAGGCACGAGACGCTCGAGCTCGGCCGACGGATGCGCGCCGTGCGTCATTGCAATCGCCGCGGCGCCGGCGTTGCGCGCGAGCTCGAGGTCGTGCGTCGTGTCGCCGATCATCAAGGTTTCCGCGGCGTCGACGCCGGCCCGGTCCATGAGCCACAGCAGCATGTCCGGGTGCGGCTTCGGAAAACCCTCGTCCGCACAGCGCGTCGCGACGAAGCACTCCGCGACCCGCTGCTGCGCCATCGCGCGCGCGAGCCCGGCGCGGCTCTTGCCGGTGGCGATCGCCAGCAGGTGTCCGGCGTCTTCGAGCTCTGCGAGCATTTCGCGCACGCCGTCGAACAGCACGATGTCCGCATCCTGCGCGAGGTAGCGGTCGCGATAGCGCGCGGTCAACTCGGCGTAGCGCTCGCGCGGGAGCGTCGGCGCGACGCGCCGCATGGCGTCGACGAGGCCGAGACCGATCACGTGACGCGCCGCCTCGTCGTCGGGCACCGGCAGCCCGACGTCGGCGCAGGCGCCCTGCAGGCAGCCCGCGATAAGCGAGGTCGAATCCGCGAGCGTGCCGTCCCAGTCGAATACCAAGAGCCGAAATCGCCGCGGCCTCCGGTCGGCCTCGCCTGATCGATGTTCCGATTTGTCGGCCGCCTGCGGCGACTCGCGTTTGCTCGCTCCCCCTGGGCGCCTTGCGCCCGGTTCGACCTCCGCACTGTCGTGGCATGCGCTTGCCGCGCCGTCGGCCTCCGAACGCGGCTCGCGCTGGCTCGCATCCCCAAGCAGGCTTGGGGCCCCCGCTCGCCGCTCGCGCGTCCCCCGGGTCGCCGCTCGCGCCGTGGGCCGGCCGCGTCAGGCACGGGCACCGTCCTGCAAAGCCGGGTCGAGACGTGCCAAGAACTGCGTTAGGTCCTGCGGCAGCGGCGACTCGACGACGATTTCGCGGCCGTCGCCCGGATGCGCGAAGCGGATCCGGTGCGCGTGCAGGAACATCCGCTTGAGCCCGTTCTTCGCGAGCGCGCGATTCCACGCGAAGTCGCCGTACTTGTCGTCGCCCGCGAGCGGGAACCCGAGATGCGTGAGATGCACGCGGATCTGGTGCGTGCGCCCCGTCAGGAGCTCGGCATCGAGGAGCGCGAGAGGCGGTACGTGGCCCGGCCAGGTGCGCACGCGCCGGAACACGGTGTGCGCCGCTCGTCCACCCGGCGGCCACGCGCACGCGGCGATCACCTTCGCCGACGACGCGGGTCTCGAGCGCGAGCTCGACGTTGCGCACTGCGTCGCGCCACTTGCCCCGCACCAGCACGAGATAGCGCTTCTCGACCCGCCCCTCGCGCAGCTGCGAGTGGAGTCCCGTCAGCGCCGCGCGCTTCTTCGCGACCAGCAGGACGCCCGACGTGTCGCGGTCGAGCCGGTGGACGAGCTCCAGGTACTTCGCATCGGGACGGGCGTGTCGCAGCCGCTCGATCGCGCCGAACGCGATGCCGCTGCCGCCGTGCACGGCGAGTCCGGACGGCTTGTCGAGCGCGAGCAGCGCGTCGTCCTCGAACAGGATCGGCGGCAGCGCGAGGGCTCCAGTGGGGCGGGGCGCGCCCCGCGCCGCCGGCGCCGCGGTCCGGATCGGCGGGATCCGCAAGAGGTCGCCGGCGGCGAGCCGGGTGTCGGGCTGCGCCCGCCGACGATTGAGCCGAACTTCGCCGCTCCGCAGAATCCGGTAGATGTGGCTCTTGGGAACGCCCTTGAGCGTTTTCTGCAGGTAGTTGTCGATCCGCTGGCCGTCGCCGTCCTCTCCCACCGCCAGCCGATTCACAGCATCCTTGCTTAAATCTTTCATTTGCTTATAATTTCGCCTGCAGCACGCCAGGAGACGCCGCACCCGCAAGGGTGGCGACGGCGGGGCGGCCGAGGATCGTCAGCGACGATTCGGCCGATCCGGTCCCGGGCGTTGGCCCCGCACTTTCGGGGCAAAGTCGGCCGTGGCATGTCGCATAAATCGGCCGCCGGTTAAATCAGCTCACCGCACGGGCGTTGCGTCCCGCGAGAGCAGCGATGGTAAAGGAAGAGCGCAGTCTCCGCACCCGGCTTGCGGCCGGTTCGAAGCGGCGCATTGCGCGGCGCAATTAGCGACGAATTCCGCCTCCGGCCCGCCCGCCGCGCCCCGCGCGGCCCCCGGGTCCGGGTGCGACACCGCTTGAACGCGACACCGAAGACACCCGTCACGACGAGAACGCACCGCCTCGACACGATCGAGTCCGACGCCATGCGAAACGCCCCGCGTTTCCCCTCCTCTCGCGAACGCCGGCAGCGCCTGCTGCCGGCACGGCTGTCCCCGCTCGCGTCCGCCGCCCGATAGCGTCACGGTCGCGCGAGGACGCGCGGCCTTGAGCTTCGCACGCCGCAAGCCCGGCCGGATCCGCGCCGGGACAAACACATGAAGCGCATGCTGTTCAATGCCACGCAGGCGGAGGAACTCCGCGTGGCGATCGTCGACGGCCAACGGCTGATCGACCTCGACATCGAGTCCGCGAGCAAGGAGCAACGCAAGAGCAACATCTACAAGGCCGTGATCACGCGCGTCGAGCCCAGCCTCGAGGCGTGCTTCGTCGACTACGGCGCCGAGCGCCACGGGTTCCTGCCGTTCAAGGAGATCTCGCGCCAGTACCTGAAGGGCGGGCGCGGCGGCAACGGCGAGGATGGCGACGCCGAGGGCAGCCGCGGCCGGATGCAGGACCAGCTCCGCGAAGGAATGGAGCTCATCGTCCAGGTCGACAAGGACGAGCGCGGCAACAAGGGCGCGGCGCTCACCACGTACATCTCGCTCGCCGGCCGCTACCTGGTGCTGATGCCGAACAACCCGCGCGGCGGTGGCGTGTCACGCCGCGTCGAGGGCGAGGAGCGCAACGACCTGCGCGACGCGATCGCCGGGCTCGACGTCCCGAACGGGATGAGCGTCATCGCGCGCACGGCGGGCATCGGCCGCAACACCGAGGAGCTGCAGTGGGACCTGAATTACCTGATGCAGCTTTGGCACGCGGTCGAGGATGCGGCAAAGATGCAGTCCGGCGCGTATCTGATCTATCAGGAGTCGAGCCTCGTCATCCGCGCGATCCGCGACTACTTCCATCCCGACATCGGCGAGCTCCTGATCGACACCGAGGCGATCTACGAGCAGGCGCAGCAGTTCATGGCGCACGTGATGCCGGCGAACGTCAACCGCGTGAAGCTCTACAAGGATGACGTCCCGCTCTTTTCGCGCTTCCAGATCGAGCACCAGATCGAGACCGCCTACGCGCGGCAGGTCGCCCTGCCCTCGGGCGGCGCGATCGTCATCGACCACACCGAGGCGCTCGTTTCGATCGACGTCAACTCGGCGCGCGCGACCAAGGCCGGCGACATCGAGACGACCGCGTTCAACACGAACCTCGAGGCCGCCGACGAGATCGCCCGGCAGCTGCGGCTGCGCGACCTGGGTGGCCTCATCGTCATCGACTTCATCGACATGGAGAGCGCGCGCAACCAGCGCGAGGTCGAAGTGCGGATGAAGGACGCGCTGCGCTACGACCGCGCGCGCGTGCAGCTGGGCAAGATCTCGCGCTTCGGGCTGCTCGAGTTGTCGCGGCAGCGGCTGCGCCCGGCGCTCGCCGAGACGATGCACATCGCCTGCCCGCGCTGCCACGGGATCGGTCACATCCGCGGCACCGAATCCTCGGCGCTCCACATCCTGCGCATCCTGCAGGAAGAGGCGATGAAGGAGAACAGCGCGCAGGTGATCGCGCAGGTGCCGGTCGACGTCGCGACGTTCCTGCTGAACGAGAAGCGCACCGAGGTGCTGACGATCGAGACGCGCTTCCGCGTCAACGTGCTGGTCGTGCCCAACCGTCATCTCGAGACGCCGAACTACACCGTTCAACGGCTGCGCCACGACGACTTGAACCAGAGCGAGCCGCTGCCGCCGTCGTTCGACCTCGCCGAAAAGCCGGCGGAGCCCGACGTCGCGCAGCAGATGAAGGAAGAGGCGAAGGAGCCGAAGCAGGAGGCCGTGGTCAAGGGCATTACGCCGGCGCAGCCGGCGCCGATCGTGCCCGAGACGCCCGCGCCGACGCCGGTTCCCGCCACCGCCATGGCGCCCGCCGGCGAAGGCTGGCTCGCGCGGATGGTCGCGTGGTTTCAGCCAAAGCCCGCGATTCCCGCGATTCCCGCGCCGCCCGTGCGCACGGAGCGAACGCGCGAGACGCGCGAGCCGCGACACGATCGCGAAGGACGCGGCGAACGCGACCGCCATCGCGGACAGGGTCGAGATCGCGATGGCCGTCGCGGCGAAGGCCGCGAGGGACGCGGCGGACGCGGCGGCGAGCGCCCGCAGGGTGCGCCCCGTGAGCAGGGGCGCGAGCAAGGGGGCCCACGCGATCAAGCGCCCCGCGGCGGACCCCCGGGCGGCGCCGCGCGCCGCGACGGCGGACGCGACCAGACGCGGGGGGGCGGGCGCGACGGACAGCCGCAACGCGAGCCGCGTGAACCGCGCGAGCCCCGCGAGCCGCGCGAGCCGCGTGGATCCCAGCCGCAGCAGCCGCGAGAACCGAAGCCGCCGCGCGAGCCGAAACCGCACGCGCCGGCTGCCGGCGACACGACGCTGCCGGCCATCGAGGCCGCCGGTCCCGGAATCACACGCGATTCCGACGGCGGTGCACAGAACGCGCCGCGTGAAGGTCGTGGCCGCCGGGATCGGCGCCGCCGCGGGAACCGTGGCGAACCTCGTCCCGAGCGCGAACCAGCGGAAGGTGCGCCAACGGGTACTGCGGATGCGCTGACGACTGCCGTCCCGCACGAAGCCGTGTCGCAGCCGTCATCGCACGAATCGCATACGCCCGCCGCTGCGAGCGAGCCCACGGCGACGGTTGCTCCCGCGACCGCGGAGCATTCGCCGCCGATGATGCCGGCCGAGCCCGCGCCACCCATCGTCACGCCTCCGCGGCCCGAGCCGCCTCCCCCGCCGCGGCCCGCCCGTGCGGCGCCTCGGCAAGCGCCTCCGGTGCGGCCGATTCCGGAGCTGCCGCCCGTGGCTCTGACACTACCGCCGGAGTCCGGGCTCGAGCTCGTCGAGACGAAGCTCAAGGCGGCACCGGAGCCCGAGCCGGAGCTGCCCGCAGGCCCGCGCCGTGTGCGGCCGCCGAAGGTCGTCGTCGCCGAGGAGCCTCTGCAGATCGTCGAGACGCGCAAGGACGTCCAGCCGCCGGCCGGTTGAACGGACACCGGCTCGCGCCCGCGGACGAAGGCGGGCCGTGCGCCCGCCTTCTACGTTGGATGGGGCGGATCGAGCCCCGCGCGAAGACGCACGATCAGCTCCGCGCTCGCCATCTCGACGAGATCGAGCACGCGCTCGAAACCCTCGCTCCCGCCATAGTACGGGTCGGGCACTTCGCGCAGCCCCGAGAGCGGGGCGAGATCGAGCAGGAGCCCGAGGTGGCCCGCGTAGGATGCCGGCCGTATCGCTTCCAGCGCGCGGAGGTTGGACATGTCCATCGCGAGGATCCAGCCGAATTTCCCGAAATCCGTGGCATTGACCTGCCGCGCGCGCAGCGCGCTCAAGTCGTAGCCGCGCTTGTGGGCGGCCTGGATCGCGCGACGATCGGGCGGCTGCCCGACGTGCCAGTCGCCGACGCCGGCCGAATCGGCGCGGATCTGACGGTCGAGACCTACTTGCGCCAGCGCCGCGCGGAAGACGCCTTCCGCGGTCGGCGACCGGCAGATGTTGCCCATGCAAACGAACAGCACGGAGCTTTGCAGATCGTGCGGCACCCGGCAATAATAGCCTGCCGCGATGCCGGCCGACGTCCCGTGGGGCAGAACGCGCGTTCAACAATAAATGGGGAGATGCCGCATGGAACTCGGCTGGATCGAGTTGGGCTTGGTCGTGTGGGTGCTCGGCCTCCTGTTCGTGCTGATCTTGTTGCGAATGGCGGGCGACCAGGACCGCGCGGCGCGCCACGCGCATAAGGACGTCGACCCCTATGCCGACGTCACGATCACGCGATCGGGCGGGTGGTAGTCGGCACTGTGCGGCATGCTTCAACGACAGATCGCTGCATGACGGCCACTGTCGTACTGCTGCTCCGGCGCCCGCACGGGAAGGACCGATGACGCGATCGCATCCCTGGGTAAGCAGACTCGCCGCCGTTGCGCTGGGGATTGCCGCCGCCTTCGTCCCGATCGCAGCGCCTGCGGCCGCCGACGCGAACAAGGTGCTGCGGATCGCGTCGAACGACATCACGAGCCTCGATCCGCAACAGGGCACCGATCTCCTGTCGACGAGGGTCGCGATCCAGATCTTCGAGGCGCTCTACCAGTTCGACTACCTGGCGATGCCGGCGAAGGTGATCCCGTGCACTGCGGAGGCGATGCCGACGATCGCCGACGGCGGCACGACCTGGACGATCCGGCTGCAAAAGGGCATTCACTTCGCCGACGATCCTGCGTTCAAAGGCAAGAAGCGCGAGTTGACCGCGCAGGACTACGTGTATTCGATCACGCGCAGCCTGGACCCCAACCTGCGGCCTGGTGGAGACGCCGCGCTGACCGACCTCATCGTCGGCGCGCGCCCCGTGATCGATGCGGCGCGCAAGCCCGGCGCGACGCTCGACTACGACGCGCCGATCGAGGGTCTGCGCGCGCTCGACCGCTACACGTTGCGGATCAAGCTCGCCAATCCCGACTACACGGTGCTCGAGCGCCTCGCCGGATTGACGACGATGGCCACAGCGCGCGAGGCGATCGAGGCGGCCGGCGCCGACGTGATGAGCCGTCCCGTCGGGACCGGCCCGTACCGGCTCAAGGAATGGAAGAAGGCGACCCGGGTCGTGCTCGAGGCCAATCCAGGATACCGTCCGCTGCGTTTCCCGGAGAGTGTCGACCCGCAGCATCGCCTCCTCGTCGACAGCATGCGCGGCAAGACGCTGCCGCAGATCGGCCGCATCGAGATCAGCATCATCGAGGAATCGCAGCCGCAGGTCCTCGAATTCATGCAGGGCAACCTCGATTTGCTCGCGCTGGGTGGGGACGATGTGAAGCGCGTGTTCGTCGACGGCAAGCTCAGGCCC
Organism: uncultured beta proteobacterium; assembly: GCA_963830485.1. Lineage (GTDB taxonomy): Bacteria > Pseudomonadota > Gammaproteobacteria > Burkholderiales > Casimicrobiaceae > CAIWHR01. Next base: position 816 of record CAWHNE010000008.1, on the reverse strand, counting down.
GAGCTCACCGCCAAGGGGGTCGTGCACCTGCGCTACGGCGCCCCGTCACTGACGTTCACGTACTTCAACATGGACGATCCGCTCGTCGGCGGCTATTCCAATGCGCAGGTCGCGCTGCGGCGGGCGATCGCGATGGGCTTCAACGTCGACGAGCTGATCCGCGTGCTGTACGCCGGCAACGCGCTGCCGGCGAATCAGCTGCTGCCGCCGGGCGTGAACGGCCACGACACGAGCCTGCCGCCCAAGTCGCTCTACGACCCCGCGGCCGCGCGCGCCCTGCTCGACCGGTTCGGTTTCAAGGACATCGACGGCGACGGTTTCCGCGAAACGCCCGACGGCAAGCCGCTGACGGTCGTGCGCGGCACGCTGCCCGAGTCGTGGTACCGCGAAGCCGACACCCTGTGGCGCAAGAACATGGACGCGATCGGCATCCGGATGCAGGTGAACCAGCAGACGTTCGCCGAGCTGCTCAACCTGAGCCGCGCGGGCCAGCTGCCGATGTTCAATCTGGGCTACCGCTCGCTCGAGCCGTCGGGCTACCAGATCCTGCAGACGCTCTGGGGCAGGGAGACGCGCGACACCAACCCGTCAGGCTTCAAGCGCCCCGAGTATGACGCCGCGTACGAGCAGTTCCTGCGCACGCCAGCGGGTCCAGAGCGCACCGCGCTCGCGCGCAAGATGTCGGACATCTCGCAGGTCTGGATGCCGATGATCCTGCACACCTACGGCGTCGGCAACGTGCTGTACTACCCGTGGCTCCTCGGGTACTGGCCCTCGCAGTTCGGCGGGGCGTGGAAGTACGCCGACATCGATCTC
>CAWHNE010000007.1:0-37165 GCA_963830485.1 uncultured beta proteobacterium | reverse complement strand
ACGTCGGTGATCTGCTCCGCGCCCTCGCGCCCCTTGCGGGCCAGCTGCTCGGACAGCTGGGTGAAGCCCGAGACGTCGACGAACAGCGGCGGTGCCGTCGCGCGTCCAGGCGCGGTTGTCAGGATCGCGACCAGCTGCTGCTGGAGCATCCGCGCGACGTAACGGTGCGGCGCGGTCAACGGTCCGGCCGGTGCGTGGCCGGCGCCGGTGCGCGGTTGCGTCGAGAGCGTTCGTTCACGAGCTGGTGAGGAACGTGGCCGCAGGGGCGCACGGCAGTGCGCGGGACACCCGGTCGCGCCCAACCGGCGAAGTCTACAGATTACCCGATCGCGCGGTCCGTACGCGCGCTGCGCATGCGCAAAATGCCGCGGGCGGCGCGCGGGCCGCGACGGGCATCCCTAGCCGAGCACCTCGCCGATCCGCTTCCGCCGCTCGAGCTCCGACTCGAACTCCTGCAGCTCGGGGCCGAGCGCGTCGCGCGCCGAGATCATGCCGACCGGTTTTCCGTGACTCACGACCGGAACGTGCCGGAATCCGCCCTCGTACATCATCAGGAGCGCGAGCCCGACCGGCTTGTCCGCATCGATCGTCTGTGGATGCGCGGTCATCACTTCGGCGAGCGTGACGGTCTTCGCGTCGCGTCCCTCCGCCATCACGCGGTAGAGCGCATCGCGTTCCGTGAAGATGCCGACGAGGCGGCCGGCGTGCACCACCATCATCGAGCCGACCTCGCGCTCCCTCATCTGTCTCGCGGCCTCGAGCACCGACAGGGTGGCCGGGGCCATGAGAACCTTCCGCTTGCCAATGACGCTGCTGATCGGACGCTGGGGCATGGTGACCTCCTGGGCGGGCTCGCGGGCGGCGACGCGCCTACGCGGATCTCGGCCTATTGCCAGAGATCGACGGTCTCGCCTTTCATTCGAAGGCGCTCGGCGCGCGCCTGGACGAAGCGCTGGAACGACGGCTCGCTCCGGTACGTGCCGCTCGCGACGTACTCGAGTGCCGAGGCGACATGGAACGGGCGCAGGTAGGCGTCGATGCGGAACACCTCGCGCCCGCTCGCGTCGAAGAAGACGATCGCCGGCGTGTAGCTGACGCGCAGGTCGCGCGCCCACGCGTCGGCCTTGACCTTGCCGCCGTCCGGCGCCGTGAGATCGGTGCGCGCGCCGAGCCCGAAGCGCGCGACGTCGAACTGCCGGAGCGCCGCTTGCACCTCAGGACGGCGCAGCGTGTCGCGGTGCATCTCATCGCACGCCGCGCAGTAGGGTGTTTCGAAGACGACGGCGAGCGGCCGGCTCCCCGGCTTGCGTGCGAGATCGTAGGGCGACGGCAGGAAGAACGGCTCGTCGGCGAGCGAGGCACGGGCGGCCTCCGGCGGCTTGCGGGCGAGATACGCGCCGAGCGGCTCGCGCTTCTCCTGCCGCCCGGCGACGTAGTCGAGTGCCGCTTCGAACTTGTGCGGCGGCCAGTAGCCATTGAGGCGCGCGACGATGTTGCCTTTCTCGTCCAGGAACAGGAGCGTCGGCGTGAACTGAACGTCGAGGTGATGCGCGAGCGCCTTCTCGGTGCGCGTGTGCCCGTCGAGCCAGGTCGTCTCGCGGTCGCCCCAGATGTTGAGCGCGATCGCGACGAAATGGCGGCGCGTCTTGTCGACGATCGCGCGCTGCGAGAAGTTCGTCACCATCAGCTGCCGGCAATACGGACACCCGTCCTGACCGAAATATACGATCAGCCGGCGGCCGTCCTTCGCGGCATCGGCGACGTCCTCGCGGAAATCGAGGAACGTCTCGGTGAACCAGGGCGGAATGTCGATCGCATTGGACGAAGCCTCCTGCGCGCGGACATCCGCGCCGAGCGCCGCCAGCGCGAGGCAGGCAATCGCAGTCAGACGCATCGCTATTTCGCCGGCTCCACGGGCTTGATGGCACCCATCGCCGAGAGAAGATCGACCGGAATCGGGAACACGATCGTCGAGCTCTTGTCGCCGGCGATGTTGCCGAGCGTCTGCAGGTACCGCAGCTGCATCGCCTGCGGCTGGCGGGAGAGCATCTGCGCCGCCTGCAGCAGCTTCTCCGATGCCTGCAGCTCGCCCTCGGCGTGGATGATCTTCGCGCGCCGCTCGCGCTCGGCTTCGGCCTGCCGGGCGATCGCGCGTATCATCGACTCGTTCAGGTCGACCTGCTTGATCTCGACCAGCGAGACCTTGATGCCCCACGCGTCGGTCTGCGTGTCGAGCACCCGCTGGATGTCGAGGTTCAGTCGCTCGCGCTCGGACAGGAGCTCGTCCAGCGCATGCTTGCCCAGCACCGCGCGCAGCGTCGTCTGCGCAAGCTGGCTCGTCGCGACGAGGAATTGCGCGACCTGGATCACCGACTTCTCCGGGTCGACGACGCGGAAGTAGACGACCGCGTTGACCTTCACCGACACGTTGTCGCGGGTGATCACGTCCTGCGGCGGCACGTCCAGAACGATCGTGCGCAGGTCCATGCGCACCATCTGCTGGATCGCGGGGATGATCAGGATCAGCCCCGGCCCCTTGACCTTCCAGAACCGGCCGAGAAGGAACACGACGCCGCGCTCGTATTCGCGCAGCACGCGGAACGACGAAATGACCAGCACGGCGAGCACGAGGAACACGACGCCGCCGACTCCGAGGCCGAGGCCCATGGCTATTCTCCTTTGATCGGCGCGTCCTGCGGCGCGACCGTCAGCACGAGGCCGTCGCGTGCGGTGACGTGCACCTGCTGCCCGCGCTTCAACGGTACCGCGCTCTTCACGCGCCATTGCTCGCTGTGCACCCGCGCCCAGCCTTCGTCCACGAAATCGTCGAGCACGAGCCCGGCGGCGCCGACCATTTCCTCGCTGCCGGATACGACAGGGCGGCGACGCGCCTTGAGCGCGGCGCCGGAGACGAAGAAGATGAAGAGCGCCGTCATCAAGGTCACGCCGGCGATCAGGGCATACGGAATGCCGAAGGCGGGCACGTCGGTGTCGATCAGCAGCACGGCGCCGATGACGAACGCGATGATGCCGCCGAGCCCGAGCGCACCGAAGCTCGCGACGAAAGCCTCGGCGACCATGAACGCGATGCCGAGCAGAAGCAGCGCGAGGCCCGCGTAGTTGACGGGCAGCATGTGCAGCGCGAAGAGCCCGAGCAGCAACGCGATGGCGCCGACGACGCCCGGCAGCACGAATCCGGGATTCGAGAACTCGAAGAACAGGCCGTAGACGCCGATCATCATCAGGATCAGCGCGACGCTGGGATTGGTGATGACCGCCAGGAGCCGGTTCCGCCAGTCGGGGGCGAACGTCACGACTTCCGCCCCGCGCGTGGCCAGCACGACCTCGGCGGCGGCGGTCGTCACCTTGCGGCCGTCGAGCTTCGCGAGCAGGTCGGTCACGTCGCGCGCCTCGACGTCGACGACATGCTGCGCGAGCGCCTCGTCGGCCGACAGGCTCACCGCCTCGCGCACGGCGCGCTCGCCCCACTCGGCGTTGCGCCCGCGCAGCTGGGCGAGGCCGCGGATGTAGGCGGACGCGTCGTGGACCTGCTTGCGGGTGAGCGCGGCGGCATCGTCGCCGGCCTCGGGCTTGTCAGCCTGTGGCTCCTTCCCCGGCTCCTTCGCGGGTTTCGGCGCCGACGGCGGCGACGCGCCGGGCATGCCGACGGCGATCGGCGTGGCGGCGCCCAGGTTGGTGCCCGGAGCCATCGCGGCGATGTGGCTCGCGTAGAGGATGTAGGTGCCCGCGCTCGCCGCGCGGGCGCCGCTCGGCGCGACAAACGTCGCGACGGGGACGGGCGAAGCGAGGATGGCCTTGATGATCTCGCGCATCGACGTATCGAGCCCGCCCGGCGTGTCGATCTGCAGCACCACGAGCTGCACACCGTCCGCGGCGGCCCGGGCGAGGCCGCGCTCGACGAAATCGGAGCTCGCGGGCCCGATCACGCCGGCGAGCGGCATGACCATCACGGTCGCAGTCCCGCCCGTCGCGACGGCGAGCGCGCCGCCGAACGCGGCCAGGACGACGAGCCGCAGGACCTTCGCCATGCCACCTCCGGTTCCCCGCGGAATCCGGTGCAGGAATCGATTATTGCAGAATGCGGCGCGAGCGGCGAGCCGGGGCCCCATGGCTCGTAGCGCCATGGGGGAGCGAGCGATCGCGAGTCGCCGCATGAGGCCGACAACGCGGCGCGACGATGGGTAGAGGCGGTGCGGAGGCCGACGGCGCGAGCGGCGAGCCGGGGCCCCATGGCTCGCAGCGCCATGGGGGAGCGAGCGATCGCGAGTCGCCGCATGAGGCCGACAACGCGGCGCGACGATGGGTAGAGGCGGTACGGGGGCCGACGGCGCGAGCGGCGAGCGTCAGCGCAGCCCGCGCGGGACCGCCGCTGCGTCGACACCGCGCCGTTCGGCCATCTCGCGGCCGACCGCGGCAAGCGCGGCCGCGTCGAGCGTGCGCGCAGCGAGCGGAATCAGCAGGCCCTCCTCGCGCGCGATGTGCGCGGCGTACGCGGCGCGAATGTCCTCGACTTCCTTCGGCGACAGGTTGCTGCGGACGCCAGCCACGATGCCGGCGAGCTGCGGCCGCAGATGCCGCCATCCCAGGGCGAGCGTCACGTGATCGCTTTCGAGCTCGGCGATCAGCGGAGCGGCCTGCGCCGACGCAGCAGCAACGAGCCGCGGAAAGAGGCTCGCTTCCTCGTCGGCGTGATGATTCGGCGCCGCGCTGTCGAAGTACTTGAGAATCGCGCGCGCCGCCGCGCGCGCATCGGAATCGCAGCCGTGCTCGGGCAGGTGGCGCTGCAGCCGGTCGAGCGTCGCGAGCTGGCGCTCGATGCGCCGATGGCACGCCGCCAGCATGCCGAGCGGATCGTCGAAGCTCGGCGCGGCGGAGTCGGCAAGAGGATCGACGGCCATCGGCGCAGGGAGGGGAGGGCGGAGCGACGGTTCGATTATAGCCACGCGAGAAACCCGAGCGGAGACTTCGTCACCGCCACCGACACGATGTAGCCGAAGGTCGCAAGTGCGGCGACGAAGGCGGCGAGCCGACCGCCGCGTGTCTTGCCGCGCCGGAGCGCGATCGTTCCGAGTACGATGTACACGGCGAGCCCGGCAATCTTGGCTGCGAGCCATGCGCGCGTACCCTGCGCGCCGAGCTGCCACGCGAGCCAGAGCGCGGAGGCGAGCAGCACCGTGTCGATCACGTGCGGCACGATCCTGACCCAGCGGTGCCGGAGGCGCACCGGGGCGACGAGCATCCAGCCGCCGCGCAGTACGAAGAGCGCGAGCGAAATGGCGGCCGCGCCGACGTGAAGGCCCTTGACGATGCCGAAGTCGAGCATCGTGCGACGTCGAATCCGTTCCCGCCAGGCTACGGCGCGGAACGGCGCGACGCCTTCGGCTGCTGGGCCGACGGCGCGAGATCGAGAATACGTCGAAACAGCAGGTCGGCCTCATCGCGCGGCTTGACCCCGGACGGCGGATGGTCGTTTTCGCGAAACTCGCTGGCGATCCGCGCCCAGTCGTCCGCCGTCAGGTGCCGTTGCGCGAGTGGAAGGAGCACGTCCTCCTCCTTCGCCATGTGCCGCCAGTGGAATTCGACGTACGTCTCGACCGCGCGGGCGAAGTTGTCGAAGCTCACCGCGCCCGCCGCCGCATAGCTCACCAGCGCGTCCACGAGTGCCGCGATCAGCGCCGCGCCCTCCGCGTGTTCCGCCTCGAGCGCGGCGATCAGCGGCACGGCTTGCGGATGGCGCGCCGCGAGCGCCGTGAAGAGATAGCGATCCTCCTTTGGGTGATGCAGGCGCTCGGGAAAGGCGACGATGTAGTCGAGCAGCGCGCGCAGCAAGCGGAAGTCGGGTTGGCCACCATCGCGGACGCGACGGACCGCGGTGCGCAGGTTGTAGAGCACCGCGGCGATCGCGAGATGCTCGTCCTTGAGAAGCCCGATGGCCGCCGCACTCGCATCGCCAGCGGGCAGGGCCGGCGTGCCGGTCGCCGGCCGAGGAATCCGTCGAGCGCCGTGGGGCATCCGGATCGCTCAGTACGTCTCGACGTGGTAGCGGCCCTGCGCGCGCAGCTCGGGCAGGAGCGCGTCCCAGTCGGCGCCGTGCCCGCGGCATGCCTCGCGGAACGCTGCGTCGACGCCCTGCTCCATCCCCTTGAGGCCGCAGATGTAGACGTGGGCGTTCGCGTCGCGGACGAGGCGGACCACGTCGGCGCCGCGCGCGCGGATCCTGTCCTGCACGTACTCCTTCGGTGCTCCCGGAATCCGCGAGAACGCGAAGTTGATGTCGATGAAATCCTTCGGCAGCTTCTGCAACGGGCCGAAGTACGGGAGCTCGGCCGGTGCCCGTGCGCCGAAGAACAGCATCAGCGTGCCGCCCTCCTTGAGCGCGATCCGCCGACGCCGGCGCTCGGTCATCGCGCGCATCGGCGCCGAGCCGGTCCCGGTGCAGACCATGAGAAGGCTCGAGCCCGGATGGTTCGGCATCAGGAACGACGTGCCGTAAGGTCCGACGACCCTGACCTCGTCGCCCTTCTTCAGGTCGCAGAGGTAATGGGAGGCGACGCCGCGGACGGCTTTGCCGTCGTGGTCCTCGGTGACGCGCTTCACCGTGAGCGAGACGTTGTTGTAGCGCGGCCGCTCGCCTTCGCGCGGGCTCGCGATCGAGTAGAGCCGCACGTGATGCGGCCGGCCCGTCGCGTCGGTTCCCGGCGGAACGATGCCGATCGTCTGGCCTTCGAGCACGGGAAACGCGGTGCCGGCGAAATCGAGCACCAGGTGGCGGATGTCGGCCGACGCGCCGTCGGCGGTGAGACGGTAGTTTCCGCTGACGGTCGCGATCGCCGGACGCGCGAGCGTGTAGAGGTTGACGTACGGGTGCGCGGCGGACCACGGCGGAGGCACGTCGCCGCCCTGGCCCGCGGTCGCCACGGAACGGATGACGGCCACTTCCGCGGGGTCCTCGGTCTCGGCGCCCGCCGGGATCTCGCCCTGCGTGGGCAAGCTGTCCCAGCCGAGCTGCTCGGTGAGCGTGTACGGCCGCGCACGGTCGACCTGCCGCCAGTTGTCGATCGCGCCGGTGGGGCACGGCGAGATGCACTCGTTGCATGCGTTGCACTTCGCCGCGTCGACGACGTAGTTGCGCGCGTCGTGCGTGATCGCGTCGACCGGGCAGGTCTCCTCGCAGGTGTTGCAGCGAATGCAGATCTCCGGGTCGATCAGGTGCTGGCGCAGCACCGCGGAGGACCCCACGGTTCCGTTCATTGTCGTCGGCGCCCTAGTTGAACCGCACGTACTCGAAATCGACCGGCTGGTTGTTGATGCCGCGCGCGGGCGGCGCGATCCAGTTCGCGAACTTGCCGGGCTCCGCGACGCGCCCCATTAGCGACCCAACGAACGCGCGGTCTGCGTCCGACGGCAGCCAGGCGAGATGCCGGTGCGTCCAGTCCGCTTCGGCGACGACGTTGCCTTCCGGGTCCACCCGGACGGCAGCGAGAGGCCCGATTCTCCGATTGAACGCCTTGTGCGGCGCACGGAAGCGGAAGGCGACGCCGCTCTTCTCGACGATCTTGTTCCAGCGCTCGATGCCGGCGACCGCGTCCTTCACGTAGTCGTCGCGGAGCTTCTCGTTCAGCGCATTGAGCGCGGGCGCCTGCGCGATCGCGAGCCGACCATCGCGCACCTCGAGCACCGGGTACGTCGCGCCGGCGAGCAGATGGTCGTCGTCGATCTTCGTCTCGTCGAAGCGCCCCTTGAGACCGGTCGAGTAGAACGTCGCGGCGTTCGACGAGACGTCGGCCCCGAAGAGGTCCATCGTCACGCTGAAATGAAAATTGAGGTAGCGCTGGATCGTCGGCAGGTCGATCAGGCCGAGCCCGCGGATCTTGGCCGGATCGTCGACCTTGTGCTGGACCATCGCCTCGCACGTGCGCTGGATGACGCGGCCGACGCCGGACTCGCCGACGAACATGTGGTGCGCTTCCTCGGTCAGCATGAACCGCGTCGTGCGCGCGAGCGGGTCGAAGCCCGACTCGGCGAGCGAGCACAGCTGGTACTTGCCGTCGCGGTCGGTGAAGTAGGTGAACATGAAGAAGGCGAGCCAGTCCGGCGTCTTCTCGTTGAACGCGCCGAGGATCCGCGGATTGTCGGCGTCCCCCGACCGGCGCTCCAGCAACGCCTCCGCCTCCTCGCGGCCGTCGCGCCCGAAGTACGCGTGCAGGAGGTAGACCATCGCCCACAGGTGCCGCCCCTCCTCGACGTTGACCTGGAACAGGTTGCGCAGGTCGTAGAGCGACGGGCAGGTCAGCCCGAGATGGCGCTGCTGCTCGACGGAGGCGGGCTCGGTATCGCCCTGCGTGACGATGAGCCGGCGCAGATTCGCCCGGTATTCGCCGGGCACTTCTTGCCACGCGGGCTCGCCCTTGTGCGCGCCGAAGTTCACTTTCCGCCCCGCCTCGGCCGGCGAGAGGAAGATGCCCCAGCGGTAATCGGGCATCTTCACGTAGTCGAAATGCGCCCAGCCTTTGGGCTCGACACTTACCGCCGTGCGCAGGTAGACGTCGGTGCTCGCGGTGCCCTCGGGACCCATGTCGGACCACCAGTTCAGGAACTCGGGCTGCCAGTGCTCGAGCGCGCGCTGCAGGGTCTTGTTGCTCGCGAGCTCCACGTTGTTCGGGATTTTTTCGCTGTAGTCGATGCTCATTGCAAGCTCCGGGTGATCGTCGTCCCCGCGCAGGCGTGGGACCCAGTGACGTTGGTTGCAGCGACGCTGGATTCCCGCTCGGTTACCAAAATGAGCGGGAATGACGAAGGTATGGTGGTTCGCGCCGTTACACGCGCTCCCAGTTGAATTTCGCCTTGCTGCCGGTGCCGAACACCTTGAGCGCGCCGGCCTCGCCGACGGCGTTCGGGCGGATGAAGATCCAGTTCTGCCACGCGGAGAGGCGGGCGAAGACGCGCGTCTCCATCGTCTCGGTGACGCCGAAGCGGAGATTGGCCTCCATTCCGGTCAGCGCGTCCGGCGACAGGCTCGCGCGCTCTTCCAGGGCGATGCGGATCTCGTCGGCCCAGTCGAGGTCGTCCGGTGCGGCAGTGACGAGACCGAGCCCGAGCGCGGCGTCGGCATCGAGCGGACGGCCCGTCGCTGCCTCCACCGCGGCGACGGGCGCTTCCTCGCCATAGAAGCGCGCGGCGATGCGCGCGTGCCCGTTCACCATCGGATACGCGCCGAAATTCAGCGCGGACAAGGTGATCCTGGGCGCGCGCGTTGCGTCGTCAGGCAGCGCGAGCATGTAGCTCCGGTCGGCGGCGAGCGCGAGCTCGGCCAGCGTGCCTGCGAAGCACGACCCCGGCTCGATCAGCGCATACAGCGTGCGCGACGTGACGTCGAGCCGCGCGAGTGTTCGCCGCAGCATGCCGATCGTCTCGCGGACGAACCAGTCAGTCTTGTGCGCCACGAGCGAGGCGTCCGCCGCAACAACGTTGCCCGGGTCACCCGCGGTCTTCAGGATCCACGTGCCCAACTCCGGCTCGTTCGTGCGCAGGAGCAGGATCGCGTCGTCGAGCTCGCGTGCCATCGCGAGCGGCCACCACGCGGCGCCTTGCGTCGCGGATCGACGCGAGATCGGCGCGGTGGCGCGGTTTTCGGCGCGGCGACACGGTGATCGTTGCAAGACCGCGCCTTGCGGTCGAGGCGGACGTCGACGTGCTCGTAGTGGATGCCGTCGGCGTCGATCGTGCGCGCGAGCGGCGTCAGCGTGACGCCCTTCGCGCCTTGCGGACGGTCGCTCTGCGCGGCCAGTGCGAGGGCGCGCTCCTTTGTCTTGGTCGCGAACTGCTGCGGCTTCGCGAAGTCGTCGATGAGCCGCCATTCCTTCGCCCGCTGCGCGCGCACGCCTTCGACGAGCGTGCAGAAGATGTCGGCGTGGTCGCGGCGCACGCGGCGCTTGTCGGTCACGCGCGTGAGGCCGCCGGTGCCGGGCAGCACGCCGAGGAGCGGCACTTCGGGCAGGCTCACCGCGGACGAGCGGTCGTCGATCAGCAGGATCTCGTCGCAGGCGAGCGCGAGCTCGTAGCCGCCACCGGCGGTCGTTCCGTTGCAGGCGGCGATGAACTTGAGACCGGAGTGCCGGCTCGAGTCCTCGATGCCGTTGCGGGTCTCGTTCGTGAACTTGCAGAAGTTGACCTTCCACGCGTGCGACGAGAGCCCGAGCATGAAGATGTTGGCACCGGAGCAGAAGATCCGCTCGCGGCTGCTCGTGACGACGACGCTCCTAACCTCCGGGTGCTCGAAGCGGATCCGCTGCAGCGCGTCCGCGAGCTCGATGTCGACGCCGAGGTCGTAGGAGTTGAGCTTCAGCTTGTAGCCCGGCTTGATCCCGCGATCCTCGTCGATGCCGAGCGCGAGCGTCGCCACCGGCCCGTCGACCGAGAGCTTCCAGTGCGCGTACCGGTCGGGGTGCGTGTCGTAGGTGACGTAGCGGACGTCGTCCGCAACGGGCAGGGCGGCGGCGGCTTCGGCCATGGTTCTCCTCCTAGAGTGTCCGGTCGCGTCAAGCCGCGACGGCTTCACGCAGCTTGCGCAAGCTCTGCGCGGCCGATCTCGCCGGTCGTATCGATCGTGAGATCGGCCTTCCGGTACAGCGGCACGCGCGCCTCGAGGATGCGCGTCAGGTCTTCCATCGCCTCGGCGTTGCCCTGCATCGGCCGGAAATCGCCCTGCGCGACCACGCGCGCCATGTGCTCGTCGGGCGAGGCCTTGACCCAGACGGTGAAGCAGTTGAGCAGGAGCACGTTGTAGGTCTCCAACTCGGAAACGATGCCGCCGCCGACCGTCATCACCATCTCGGCGTGCGACTCGATCATCCGCTCGAGACAGCGGCGCTCGATCCGCCGGTAGCCCGCCTGCCCGTAGAGCAGGAACACCTCGGTCAGGCCGATGCCGGCCTCACGCTCGATCTCGCGGTCGAGCTCGACGAACGCGCAGCCGAGGTCCTTCGCGAGCGCGGCGCCCAGCGTCGTCTTCCCCGCGCCGCGCAGGCCCACGAGCGCGATCCGTCGCTTGCGCGCAGCCTCCTCCTGGCCGAAGTCGCGCATCAGCCGGAACACGACGTCCTCGAGCCGGTGCTCGGGCAGGCGGTCGAGAAAGCGGCGGATGAGCCGCTGCTCCACCGAGCTCTCGTGCGGATCGAGCAGCTCGGTCACCGAAACGCCGAGCGCCCGCGCAACGCTGCGCAGCAATAGCACCGACGCATTGCCTTCGCCCGTCTCGAGTTGCGCGAGGTAGCGTTCCGATACGCCGGCGTTTTGCGAGAGCACCTTGCGCGCCATCCCGCGGCGCTCGCGCGCCTCGCGGACGTGGCGGCCCATCGCGACCAGGAATTCGGTGTCGTCTGCCTGCTCTGCGGCGTCGGCGGTCGCTGCGGCGTCCCGTTGTTCTGCGGTGGCCATGGGATCGGGTGAAGCGGGTGGGGAATGGCTGGCAATATAATGCATGTCAAACGGTTGCGTCAAGAACTTTATGTCCTGGTGGACTCGAGCCAAGTCCTCGGATAGGAGCGACGGACGCGCAAGCCGGGTACCTGCTTTCGAGCGAGACGGGCCTCGGATGCTACATGCTGTATTGTGCTTGACGAGGGTCTTTATATGATCTAAAGTGCATCAACCCACGAGGAGGGATCCCGTGTCGCAGGATGGGTTCGCGCAGTTAATGGGTTCGATCACCGCTCGCATCGGAGGGCGTCCCCTCGACGCGGCGCTCGAGGCCGAGCTCAATCGCGCGCTTCCCGCAGACGGTTCCGTGGTTCGCTCGGTCATCGAGGCGTGCCGCGCCGGCATCGCGGCGGGATGGATGTGCAGCCGTGAGCATGCGGGCATCAAGTACGGGCGCGTGTTGAAGCCGGGACCGGCGACGCATGGGTATTCGGTCGACGTGGTCGAGATGGACGATGTCGCGGGCGGTCATCACCGCCATCCGAACGGCGAGATCGACCTGATCATGCCGATCGAGGCCACCGCGGCGTTCGACGGTCGCGGCGCGGGTTGGCTAGTATATGGACCGGGCACCGCGCACGTGCCGACCGTCACCGGCGGCAAGGCGTGGGTGCTCTACCTGCTGCCGCAGGGCGCGATCGAGTTTACGAAAACGTAGAGACCCGGAACAGCGCGGGCCCTCGCTTGGCGGGCTAGGGACCGGAGCAGGAGGAGCGCACATATGCCGTCCCTGAGCAGGGCTGACCATGGCCTGAGCCCGCCGCTGGTGGAGATCCCCCGCGACTACAACGCGGCGCACGACCTGATCGAGCGCAACCTGGCTGCCGGCCGCGCCAACAAGACCGCGTACATCGACGACGGCGGCACGTACACCTACGGCGAGCTCGCGCAACGCGTGAACCGTTGCGCCAATGCGTTCGTCCATCTCGGTCTCGCGCCCGAGCAGCGCGTGCTCCTGTGCCTGCTCGACACGATCGATTTTCCGTCCGCGTTCCTGGGCAGCATCAAGGCCGGCATCGTTCCGGTCGCCGGCAACACGCTGCTCACCACGAAGGACTACGACTACATGCTGCGCGACAGCCGCGCCCGCGCGCTGATCGTGTCGGCGCCGCTCCTTCCCACGTTCGCGCCGCTCCTCGGGAAGCTCCCGCACCTGCGCCACGTCATCGTGTCCGGCGGTGACGCGGGTTCGCATCACTCGCTCGCGAAGCTGATGGCCGCGGCCGGCGCCGCGTTCGAGCCCGCGGACACGACGTGCGACGACGCGTGTTTCTGGCTCTACTCGTCGGGCTCGACCGGCGCGCCGAAGGGCACCGTCCACATCCAGTCGAGCCTGATCCAGACGGCGGAGCTCTACGCGAAACCGATCCTCGGGATCCGCGAGGACGACGTCGTCTTCTCCGCGGCGAAGCTCTTCTTCGCGTACGGGCTCGGCAACGGCCTCACGTTTCCGCTGTCGGTCGGCGCGACGACCGTGCTCATGGCAGAGCGGCCAACGCCGCAGGCGGTGTTCGCTCGGTTGCGCAAGCACCAGCCGACGATCTTCTACGGGGTGCCGACGCTCTTCGCCGCGCTGCTCGCGAGTCCGGAGCTGCCGGCGCGCGGCGAGCTGAAGATGCGCCGCTGCACGTCCGCGGGCGAGGCGCTGCCGGCAGACATCGGCAAGCGCTGGACCGAGCGCTTCGGCGTCGAGATCCTGGACGGCCTGGGGTCGACCGAGATGCTCCACATCTTCCTGTCGAACCGCCCGGGCCGCGTCCGCTACGGGACGAGCGGGACGCCCGTTCCCGGTTACGAGCTGCGGATCCTGGGCGATGACGGCCGGCCGGCACCACCTGGCGAAGTCGGCGAGCTGCAGATCAACGGCCCGACGGCGGCGATGGGTTACTGGAACAATCGCGCGAAGAGCTGCATGACCTTCCAGGGACCGTGGACGCGCAGCGGCGACAAGTACTCGATCGACGCCGATGGCTGCTACGTCTACTCGGGCCGCAGCGACGACATGCTGAAGGTCGGCGGCATCTACGTCTCGCCGATCGAAGTCGAGTCCGCGCTGATCACGCATCCGGCCGTGCTCGAGGCCGCAGTGATCGGCAAGGAGGACGACGAGCACCTGACGAAGCCGGTCGCCTACGTCGTCCTGAAGGGCGGGCAGCAGGGGTCCGACGCGCTCGCCGACGAGCTCCGGGCACACGTCAAGGCACAGCTCGCGCCCTACAAGTACCCGCGCTGGATCGAGTTCATCGACGAGCTGCCCAAGACGGCAACGGGTAAAATCCAGCGGTTCAAGCTGCGCGCCAGGGCAGCCTGAGAGTTCAAAGGGGGCGCGCAGGCGCGCGTCGCCCGCAAGAGGCAAGTCAACCCAGAGGAGGAGCACGCGATGACACCCTTCGGAAACCCGCGCCGCCTGGGCGCGATCGCCGCCGCGGTCGCGGCCGGCGCGCTGCTCGTGGCCGGCCCCGCGCTCGCGCAGCAGCAGGGCAAGCTCAAGGTCGGATTGATGCTGCCCTACACGGGCACGTATGCAGCGCTCGGCACCGCGATCACCAACGGCTTCAAGCTCGCGATCGAGGAGAACGGCGGCAAGGTCGCCGGCCGCGAGATCGAGTATTTCGTCGTCGACGACGAGTCCGACCCCGCGAAGGCTCCCGACAACGCGAACAAGCTGATCAAGCGCGACAACGTCGACGTGCTGGTCGGCACCGTGCACTCGGGCGTCGCGCTCGCGATGTCGAAGGTCGCGCGCGACAACAAGACGCTGCTGATCATCCCCAACGCCGGTGCCGACGACATCACCGGGCCGCTGTGCGACGCCAACGTGTTCCGCACGTCGTTTTCGAATTCACAGCTGGGCATCGCGATGGGCAAGGTGATGGCCGACCAGAAGAAGAAGACGGCGGTCACGATCACGTGGAAGTACGCAGCGGGCGAGGAGTCGATCGGCGGCTTCAAGGAATCGTTCGAGGCGGGCGGCGGCAAGGTCGTGAAGGAGCTGTTCCTGCCGTTCCCGCAGGTCGAGTTCCAGGCGCTCCTGACCGAGATCGCGTCGCTCAAGCCCGACGTCGTCTACGCGTTCTTCGCGGGCGGCGGCGCGGTCAAGTTCGTCAAGGACTACGCGGCGGCTGGCCTCAACAAGACGATCCCGCTGGTCGGCCCCGGCTTCCTCACCGACGGCACGCTCGAGGCGCAGGGCGAGTCGGCGCAAGGGATGCTGACGACGCTGCACTATGCCGACGCGCTCAGCAACCCGAAGAACAACGCATTCCGCCTGGCCTACCGGAGAGCGTACAAGTCCGAACCCGACGTGTACGCGGTCGGCGGCTACGACGCGGCGCAGCTCCTGATCGTCGGGATGAACGCCGTCAAGGGCGACATGTCGAAGCGCGCCGAGCTCGTCAAGGCGATGGAAGGCGCAAAGCTCGACAGCCCCCGCGGGCCGCTGGCGTTCACAAAGTCGCACAACCCGATCCACGACATCTACCTGCGCAAGGTCGAAGGCAACGAGAACAAGTACGTGAGCGTGGCGGTGAAAAACCTCACCGATCCGCCGCGCGGCTGCAAGCTGTAGTCGCCGCCGTAGTACACTCCGCACGGGCAGGCGGCATGCCTGCCCGCTTTTTTGCCTGGAGTCCGCGCCGGCCGACCGATGGACGTCTACTCGTTCCTCATCCAGCTGCTGAACGGTCTCCAGTACGGACTGCTGCTGTTCCTGGTCGCGTCGGGCCTGACGCTGATCTTCGGCATCATGGGCATCATCAATCTCGCCCATGGCAGCTTCTACATGATCGGCGCGTACATGGCGTTCTCGCTGTCCGCGCTGACCGGGAACCTCTTCGTCGCGATCGTTGTCGGCATCGTGCTGTCGGTGGCGCTGGGCGTCGTGCTCGAGTGGGCGCTGTTCTCGCACCTGTACAAGCGCGACCACCTGGAACAGGTGCTCCTGACCTACGGCCTGATTCTCGTCTTCGAGGAGCTGCGGAGCCTCATCGTCGGCAACGACGTGCACGGCGTGCCCGTGCCGGCGATCTTCAACTGGTCGATCCCGCTCACTGACACGCTGTCATATCCCGTCTACCGCCTCTTCATGTCGGCGGTGTGCGTCGTGCTCGCGGTGCTGCTCTACCTGCTGATCGCGAAGACGCGCGTCGGAATGATGATCCGCGCCGGCGCGTCGAACCGCGAGATGGTCGCCTCGCTAGGCCTCAATATCAACCTCGTCTACCGGCTCGTGTTCGCGCTGGGCGTCGCGCTCGCCGCGTTCGCGGGAATGCTCGCCGCGCCGGTGTCGTCCGTCTATCCGGGGATGGGCACCGGGGTGCTCATCATCTGCTTCGTCGTCGTCGTGATCGGCGGGATCGGCTCGATCTGGGGCGCGCTGGTCGCGGCGCTCTTGATCGGACTCGCCGACACGTTCGGCAAAGTGCTGATCCCCGAGGCCGCGGGCGTCACCGTCTACTTGCTGATGGCGGCAATTCTCCTGTGGCGGCCCGAAGGACTGTTCCGGCGGGTCTGACGATGCAGAGCGGCTGCCTCCGGTGAAGACCAGGGCCCTACTCGCTGTCGTGCTCGCGGTGCTTGCGCTTTTCCCGCTCGTCGGGGCGACGTTCTACACCGAGCTCGTCACGAAGATGATGATCCTCGCGATCTTCGCGCTGTCGCTCGACCTCCTCGTCGGGTACACCGGCCTCGTATCGTTCGGCCACGCGGCGTTCTACGGCGTCGGCGCCTACGTGCTCGGACTGTTGACCCCGAAGTACGAGGCGGCGAGCCTGTGGACGACGCTTCCCGCCGCGGTTGCGGCGGCGGGGCTTGCGGCGCTCGCGGTCGGAATCTTCGTCGTTCGGGTGAAGGGCATCTACTTCATCATGGTGACGCTCGCGTTCGCGCAGATGTTCTACTTCGTGTTTCACGACACGAAGTTCGGCCGCGGCTCCGACGGGATCAGCATGAACTTCAAGCCGGCCGCTGCGATCGCCGGCGCCACGCTGATCGATCTTTCGAATTCGACCGTCGTCTACTACTTCGTGCTGGTCGCGCTCGTCCTCGTGTTCCTCTTCCTGCGGATGCTCCTCGCCTCGCCGTTCGGGCGCGCGCTGCAGGGGATCCGCAGCAACGAGCACCGGATGCGCTCGCTGGGCTTCCCCGTCTATCGCTACAAGCTCGCGAGCTTCGCTCTCGCGGGCGCGCTGGCCGGCCTCGCCGGGTACCTGTCGGCGATGCAGTTCGGATTCGTGAACCCCGAGCTCCTGTCGTGGCACCAGTCGGGCAACGTGCTTTTGATGCTGATCCTGGGCGGCCTCGGGAGTCTGTACGGGGCCATCGTCGGCGCCTTCGCGTTCGTCGCGCTGCAGGAAGTCTACTCGGCGCTGACGACCCACTGGCAGCTCCTGCTCGGCGCGACGATCATCGCGCTCGTGATCTTTCTGCCCGGCGGGCTCGCGAGCGTCGTCGGACGCTTCAAGCGCACGCTGATCGGAGGGCCACCGAATGAGTGAGCGGGCGAGGTGGCGCAGCGTGGCACGACGACCGAGAGGGGGCCGCGGATGAGTGAGCCGATCCTGTCGACGCGCGGCCTGTCGCGGCGGTTCGGCGGACTGATGGCGGTCAACGACGTCGCGATCGAGCTCGAGCGCGGCCGACTCCACGCGGTGCTCGGTCCGAACGGCGCTGGGAAGACGACGCTCATCAATCTGCTTTCGGGCGAGCTGCCTGCGACCGGCGGCAGCATCCGTTACAAGAGCGAGGACATCACGCGCCTGTCGCCCGACCGTCGCTCGCGAATCGGCATCGGCCGGAGCTTCCAGAAGACGAACATCTTTCCGGCTTTCACGGCATTCGAGAACTGCCGGCTCGCGGCGCAGTCGCGTCACCCGCGCCCACTTGCGGTCGCGTCCGATGCGATGGCCTACGCGCCGGTGAGCGAAGCGGCGCGGCGTGCGCTCGAAGCCGCCGGGCTCGCCGCACGCGCGGAGGTTGTCGCCGCCGAGATGTCGCACGGCGAGCAGCGGCAGCTCGAGATCGCGATGGTGCTCGCGACCGCACCCGAAGTGCTGCTGCTCGACGAGCCGCTCGCCGGCATGGGCAGTGAGGAGGCGGCGCGGATGGTCGAGCTCCTGAAGCAGATCACGCCGGATCACGCGCTCCTGCTCGTCGAGCACGACATGGACGCGGTGTTCGCGGTCGCCGACCGGATCACGGTGATGGTGAACGGGCAGGTGCTGGAGAGCGGCTCGCCGGAGCAGATCCGCGCGAGCCCTGCGGTGCGGCAGGCTTATCTCGGCGATGCGGTCGCCGAGCATTGACGAGGGCGGCCGTGGGCGAAGCGATCCTCGAAGCGCGCGAGCTTCACGCGTACTACGGCGCGAGCCATATCCTGCACGGGATCGACTTCCGCATCGACCGCAGCGAGACGGTCGGCCTGATGGGGCGCAACGGGATGGGCAAGAGCACGCTGATCCGCAGCATGCTCGGCATCGTCAAGCCGCGCCACGGGGAGGTGTTCGTCTGCGGGTCGCCGATGACCGGCGCCGAGCCGCACGTCGTTGCGCGAAAGGGCATCGCGTACGTGCCCGAGGGCCGCGGCATCTTCCCGAACCTCACCGTGCGCGAGAATCTGGTGATGGCCGCGCGCGCCGGCCCCGACGGTCGCCGCGACTGGACCTACGAGCGCGTGCTCGCGACGTTCCCGCGGCTCGCCGAGCGGCTCGACCACGGCGGCTGGAAGCTCTCGGGCGGCGAGCAGCAGATGCTCACGATCGGCCGCGCGCTGATGACGAATCCTGATCTACTGATCCTGGACGAGGCGACCGAGGGACTCGCGCCGCAGATCGCGAAGGAAATTTGGCGCATCATCGGCGAGATCCGCAGCCACGGCATCGCGACGCTGATCGTCGACAAGAACCATGCGGCGGTCACGGCGATCGCCAACCGCAACGTGATCCTCGTCAAGGGGCGTGTGGTGTTCGAGGGCGACAGCGCGACGCTGCTCGCGCAGCCGGACCTCCTGCACAAGCACCTTGGGAGTCTGACGCCGTGTTCGCGCAGGTCGGCGGGCGCCGGATCGAATACGAGCGCATCGATACCGCGGCGCCGACCCGGCCGACGCTCGTGCTGCTGCACGAAGGGCTGGGCTCGGTTGCGATGTGGCGCGACTTTCCCGGCCGCCTCGCGCACGCGACAGGATGCAATGCACTCGTCTATTCGCGCGACGGCTACGGTCGGTCCGATCCGCTGAAGGCGCCGCGCGCGGTCAGCTACATGCACGACGAGGCGCTCGTGACGCTGCCGGAGCTGCTCGATCGGCTCGCCATCGCGCGGCCGATCCTCGTCGGCCACAGCGACGGCGGCTCGATTGCGCTGATCCATGCCGGCGCGGGCATCCGGCCCGTCGCCGCCGTCGTCACGCTGGCGGCACACGTGCTGGTCGAGGACATCTCCGTTTCGAGCATCGCCGCCGCTAAGGTCGCGTGGGAGACGACCGACCTTCGCACGAAGCTCGCCCGGTACCATGCCAACGTCGATTCGGCGTTCCGCGGCTGGAACGACATCTGGCTCCATCCCGATTTCCGCGCGTGGAACATCGAGGAGTACCTGCCGCGGATCGACTGCCCGGTGCTCGCGATCCAGGGCGAGGACGACGAGTACGGGACGATGGAGCAGATGCGGCGCATCGGCGCGCAGGTGAAGGACGTCGAGCTCGTGGAACTCGAGGACTGCCGACACTCGCCGCACCGCGACCAGCCGGCAGCCGTGCTCGATGCGATCACGCGGTTCGTCGACCGCGTCTCCGCATCGGCAGGCCGTTCGTGAGTCAAGGAAGGACGTTCATGTCCGCGCCATTCGAGACCGACAAGCTGATCCGGTTCCACCATTGCGATCCAGCCGGCATCGTCTTCTATCCGCAGTACTTCGTGCTTTTCAACGAATTGGTCGAGGACTGGTTCAACGCGGGGCTCAAGGTCGACTTCGCCGCGTTCCACGCGGTCGACCGGCTCGGGGTGCCGATGGCGCACATCGAATGCGATTTCCTGTCGCCGTCGAAGATCGGCGAGGTGCTGCGGTTTAGGCTCGGCGTGCGGGAGATCGGCACGACCTCGCTCACGCTGGCGGTCGAGGCTCGCTCGGGCGAGCAGGTGCGCGTGCGCGCGACGCTCGTCGTCGTACTCGCCTCGCTCGAGGCCCACCGTCCCGTTCCGTTCTCCGCGGAGATGCGCGAAAAGCTCGTCCAGTTCCTCGTGCGTGCGTTCCCAGCGAGCGGGGTCGAGGCGCCCGGACGCAAAGTCCTCTCGCCACGTTGCAGCCGAAGCCTTCGCGGCGCACAGGGCCGCGAGCAGGCATGCGCCGCAGACTGTGCGGCGCGTGCCGAGTCACGCGTCGTTGCTTGTTGCTAGCGCTGATCGTGCGGGACCGTCACCGGCACGGAGCGTTGCGCGCTGTTGCCGGAATCGTCCGTGCAACGCACGGTGATCGTGTACACGCGCCCGGTCCGCGGGCCCGCCCGCTCGGCGCGCAGCTCCACTGCGAGATCGCCGACGATCCGCCAGTCGGGCGCCGTCTTGCCGTCACCTCCGTCGTCGACGGGCTCGTTGCTCGTGACCGAGATGATCTTGCAGGTCGGAGTGGCGTCGCAAATGTCGGACACGTCGACCGTCACCGTCACCGGCACCATCTTGTGATTCGGCGGCCAAAGCGTAGCCGGCGACGCGGTCACGGACGCGATCGTGGGCGGCGTCGTGTCGACCACCGTTACCGTCGTCGTCGCCGTTGCCTTGTTTCCGGAGCCGTCCGTGGCGGTGAACGTCACGGTCGTCGTGCCGAGCGGGAACACCGCGGGCGCGTCGCTCACGACCGTAACCGTCGTGCAATTGTCAGTGGCGGTCGGCAAGGGAACCGTCACCGGCGTGCCGGCGAGCGCCGTCTGCTCGACCGTGATGGGTGCCGGGACGTTCGACAGGATGGGCGGCTGGTTGTCGTTCACGGTAACGACGGCCTGGCACGTCCCGAATAGACCATCACTGTCCGTCGCCTTGAGGGTCACGGTCGTCGCGCCGAGCACGTAGGGCCCAGGCGGAGTCTGCGCCAGCGTGACCGGTCCCTCCGCATCGGAGGAACCGTTGTCGATCGAAACGCCGGAGGCGGTGCACACGCCAGGATCGGTCGGGACGGTGCGCGGCTGGCATCGGGCCGTCGGCGGGTGAAGCGCCAGGAAGCAGTCCACGATGCCGGCGCCGGTCGTCGAGTCCTCGCCGGGCGGCGCGATGTCCTGCGCGGTCGACGCGAGCCTCGCGCGTACCGTGGACGGCGCGGCGGCCGCGCCGATGATGTCGCGCACGAGCGCGTCGCAACCCGCGGTGTGCGGCGCCGCGGCTGACGTTCCGAAGAAACGGCATTGCCCCTGCGGGTTGACGGTCGGAGCGGGGCAGGTGCCGGAGCCGAAGCTTCCGACACCGCTGACCGAAGTTCCATCCGCGCCGAGGAAGTCGAGGCCCTGGAACTGCTGCGCAGCGGGGCCCGCGACGCCCGCGCAGGGGCCCGCGGCGCCGCCGGGACAGACGGTGGTCAGCCTGAGATCCACGGGCCCGGCGCTGCTATAGCCCTCGAGGTTGCCGCTTCCGCCGAAGACGGCGCCGATCACGAAGGCGCGGCCGGTGTAATTCTTGTCCGGATCGTTGCTGCCCGCCCGCGTCGGAGTGTCCGTCTCGCCGGCCGAGCCGCGCCAGCGCAGATCAAGGAGCGGCGCGGCGACGGCGGTGGACGTGCCGGTCACGTTCACGACGACCTTGACCGCCTGATTGTTGGTGCCGGAACCCGTGACGATCTGTTCGATCGTGTCCCCGACGCCGTTCGCCTGCACGCCGACGCTCTGGTAGAGGCACCTGGTCAGCGCCGGCGTCCATGATCATGAGGTCGAGATTGGTGAACCCGCCCTGACCCGCCGTCGGGAAGATCGCGCGCGGCTCGCTCCACTGCAGCGTGAAGCTCGTCGCGTTGCCGAGCGTCATGTCGAACGTGGTGTCGTTGCCAGGAGCGATCGCAACTACGTTGGTCGGCTGCACGGTGCAACCGATGAACGGCCCCGGACTTGCCGTCGGGTCCGCCCCCCGTGCCGACCGCGGCGACGCGCGCCGTATGGTTCTGCCCCCGGTTGCCTGAGGACGAGTGCACCGACACGCCGGCGATGGCGGCCGCCTCCCGCGCGTTCGCGACGACGCCCTGCTGGAATGCCGGCTGGGCGTCGAACGCGAGATCCTCGGCGATGACGTTGACGCCGGCGGCCACCAGGTTCTGCACCGCGGTGACATGGCCGGCGGTGCCGGAGCCGGATGCGTGGAACGCGAGCGCCGCGCCCGGCGCCATGTCGTGGACGATCTCGAGCATGGCGGTCCCTTCGTCACCGGATCCGGCGCTGATCACGTTGACGGCGGGCAATTCGTTGCGCGCCTGGGACGCAGCGAGGTTCGCGACACCGTTGGAAATGGCGCCCACCGTGACGCCAGTGCCGTTGACGCCCTGCGCTTGCGCAATGTCGGCGTTGTGCAGCGTGACCCCTTCGCTGTTGATCGGGTTGGTGGGGTGCGGGTTGGTATGCCCGTAATCGGGCGGCGTCACTGCCGCGACCCATGGCAACTTCGCCGCCTCCGCGATCCGCTTGGCAGGAATCCACGCCTGGATCATGCCGGGCGTCTTGAGCGTGATGACGATCTCCGCGCCGAGAGCTCGGACCGCGGCCTCCTCGGCGTCGCCCACCGACCCCTTCGCATGGAGAACGACCTCGACCTCGCCCGTCGGCCGGACCTTCACGAGTCCGTCGGAGAGGACCGAGAGGTCCTGCGGCGCGGCGGTCGCCGCACCCGCCGCCTGCTTGCGATCCGTCGCGGTGTCCGCCGCGTCGATGCGGTCGAGCACCCGCTGGACGGACGCCGCGACCTTCGACGGCTGTCCGCGTGGAGCATCGGCCGCGATGGCGTTGGTCAGGAAACCACCTGCGGCAAGAACGATTACGACGAGACCGAGTGCGCGGCGTGCGCAATGAAGACAAGAGGTATTCATGCGAGGCCCTCCGTGATGTTTTCTCGACCTGTTGGTGCCGGGCGCGGGACGCGCGGGACGAACTCTGCTCCCAAGTTCCCGCGACGACCATAGGCCCGTCAGTAGCGCTCGTCAACCGCCGCCGGTCGCCGCGGCCGTTGGGCGCTCCGGGGTATCATTCGGCTCTCGCGCGGCCGAAGTCGATGGGAACCCGGCTTCGCTCGCGCAGGCATAAGCGTCCCGATTCAGTTCCTCGCCGGAGTTGCCTTGTCGCTCGTTCGTCCCCTTGCGGCACTGCGCCCCGCCGCCGGCCGCGCTGCCGACGTCATCGCGCCACCCTACGATGTCGTCACGACGGCGGAAGCGCGCGAGCGTGCCGCCGGCCGCCCGTGGAGCTTCCTCCACGTCTCCAAGCCGGAAATCGACCTGCCGGAGGGCGCGGATCCGCATTCGTCGGTGGTGTACGCGACGGCGGCCGCGAATCTCGCGCGAATGGTCGACGCCGGCGTCCTCGTGCGCGACGCGACGGCGGCGTACTACGCGTACCGCATCGCCGCGGGCGACCACGTGCAGACCGGCCTCGTCGCGGTGGCTTCCATCGACGCGTACGAGACGAATCGCGTGCGCCGCCACGAGCACACGCGACCCGACAAGGAGGACGATCGCGTGCGGCACATGGAAGCGCTCAACGCGCAGACCGGCCCGGTGCTGGTCGCCTATCCGTCTGCGCCCGCGCTCGATGCCCTCGCCGCGGAGGCGGCGAGCGGCCCGCCGGAGATCGACGCGACGCTGGACGACGGCGCCCGGCATTCGCTGTGGGCGATTCGCGACCCGCAGCGGATCGCACACGTGACGGCGCTGTTCGACGCGCTGCCGGCGCTCTACATCGCGGACGGTCATCATCGTTCCGCCGCGGCCGCTCGCGTGGCGGCGGCGCGCCGTCGGGGCCCGACGCGCGGCGCGAGCGACGCAAGCCACGAATGGTTCCTCGTCGTCGCCTTTCCTCACCATGAGCTTCGCATCCTCGACTACAACCGCGTCGTGCGCGACCTCGCCGGATTGACGCCCGACGCGTTCCTCGCGCGGCTCCGCGGGGATTTCGACGTCGCGGCGAGCGACACGGCGGTTCGGCCCGGGCGCCATGGTGAATTCGGGCTGTACGTCGGTCGGCGCTGGCATCGCCTCGTGCTACATCCCGAGCTCGCGCGTCCTGCGGATGCCGTGCAGCGGCTCGACGTGAGCCTGCTCACCGAGCACGTGCTCGCGCCGGTCCTCGGCATCGGCGACGTCCGCGTCGACGCGCGCGTCGACTTCGTCGGCGGCGGCCGCGGCCTCGCGGAGCTCGAGCGGCGCGTCGATTCCGGAGCGATGGCGGCGGCGTTCTCGCTCTACCCGACGCGGATGGAGGACCTGATGGCGATCGCCGACGCGGGCGGCGTGATGCCGCCGAAGTCGACCTGGTTCGATCCCAAGCTCGCCGACGGGCTCGTCTCGCACGTGCTCGACTGACATCGTGCGCGTCAGCCTCGACCACGCCCATATCTTCGCGTCGGACGTCGCGGCGACGGTGACCTTCCTCCGCGACATGTTCGACGCGACCGTCGTCTGGGACGAGGAGGCCGCCGGCGTGCGCAACGTCCGGTTGCGCGTCGGAGGGGCATTCGTCCAGGTCTACGACCAGCCGCCGCGCGGCGCGCGCGGCGGCGCGTTCCATCACCTCGGCATCGAGACCGACGACCTCGACGCGCTCGTCGCGCGGATGGAGGCGCGTGGTTTCAGCTTTCGCAACCCGATCCGCGACCTGCCGCAATTTCGCTACGTGATGGTCGCCGGGCCGGACGATCTGCTGATCGAGCTGTTCGAGTGTCGCGAGCCTGCGCGCTGGGGAATCGGCCTCGCGCCGACCGAAGCGTCGAATGAGCCCGTTGCCTGACATGCGAGGCCGCGCGTGGTATCGTTTGCTTTCGATAGTGCCATGGAGATCGTGATGACCCGACTCAACTGGCGCGCCGCGACGGTGGCGGCGTGCATCGCACTCTGGGCCGTCTGTGGTGTCGCACGCGCGCAGGAGGTCCCGCTCGTTACCGGCGAGCACTGGACGAAGTCGTCCGAGGAGATGAAGAAGGTCTATCTCGTCGGGATCGCCAACATCACCCAGATCGAGATCGCCTACCAGGGGTCGACGCCGGCCGCCGATGCGCAGAGCGTCCTGCCGCGGCTCGTCAAGGGCCTCAAGGGACATACCCTCGACACGGTGCGCGACGGTCTCGACCGGTGGTACGCCGCCCACCCTGACCGGCTGCAGCGTCCGGTGATCGAGACGCTCTGGTTCGAGATGGTGGTGCCGGGACTCGCGAAGAACAAATAGGAGACGTGACATGAAGCGATTCGGAGCAATTGCGGCGATCGCGGCGGTGACGGCCGTCGTCGGCTGCACCTCGATGACGCCACAGCAGCAGGGGACGATGTCGGGCGCCGCGATCGGCGCCGCGGCGGGCGCCGGCATCGCCGCGATCGCCGGCGGCAGCGGCTGGACTGGCGCTGCGGTCGGTGCCGTCGCCGGCGGCGTGATCGGCAACATCAAGGGCAGCAAGCAGCAGTGACGCCGACGCGGCGCGGGACCTTCGCGTCGCGGTCCGCGTCCTGTCGACGCGAGACGTTGCGCCGAGTCGTCGGCCGCTACATTCCTAGCTGGTGCGTCTGCGCGCGCACGGCGGCGCACACGCGAATCGTGTCGACGGTTTGAGTGAGCTGCCGCTCGACCGCGGCATAGTTCTTCACGCGGGCCTTCCAGAACGCGGCCACATCGGCCGCGTCCCGTTCGGAGCACAGGCCTTGGGCATACTCGGGCCAACTGCCGGGCGATTCGGGCCCGACTGACCTCGCTAGCGCTTCGAAGTTCGTGACGATGTAGTCATGGGTCGCGCGGCGTCCCGGATTCCAGGACCGCGCGCGCCACAATGCCGACCACGATTCGCGGTTGTCGAATGCCGGGTCGAGCAGGATCGCCATCCCCTTGGGCGCAAGCGCCGGATCGTCGACGCTGAAAACCGCCATCATCAGCGTGCGGCGATCGACGCGATCCCCGGTGGTCTTCGCCTCGGCGTACAGCGCGTCGAGCAGCGCCGCGTCTGAGGTCTTGCCCGCGGTGATCAGCACGACGTCGACGACGCCGGGATCGATCGCGTGGCGGTCCTTGATCCAGGCGAGCGCGAGCCTGCGGGCTTCCGCGGAGAGTCGCGGATCCTCCGGTGCGACGACGCGCAGGAGCGCGCGCCGGACGAGCCGGTCGTCGTCGCTCTCGCCGGGCTTCGGCGCGAACCCGAGCGCGAGCGTGCGCGGCCCGAACACCTGACGCACGAAGGCCGAGTAGCGCGGCCGCTCGTCGTCGCCTACGATCGTATTGCGGACGAACTCGGCGAGGTCGAGTGCTGCGATGACGATATGGCGGTCGCGTGACTGCGCGCCCAGGCGCACCCACTGCATCGCCTGCACCGCCGTCACCGCGCCGGCGCGGAGCAGCGGACGCAGGTCGTCGAGCAGGCTCGCGTACTCGGCGGCCGAGAGCGCGCCGCGATGCGCGGCGAGACTCGCGAGCAGAGCGCCGCCATAGTCGGGCACGTAGTAGCCGCGGCCGCCGGCATTGGCGAACACGAACGCGGGGCACGCGCCTTCGAGCGGAACGGTCGCGCTCGTCTCGGTCAACAGTGTGCACGTGCTGACCTTGCCGTAGCGCATGCACACCGGAATCTGCCAGCGGCGTGGATCCTTCGAGCCGGAGCCGAGCGGCACGAGACGATGCTGGGTGAGCACGACTTTCGCGCCGCCTGCGGCGCACTGCAGGCGGACGTCGACCTGCGGCACGCCGTTCTGGTTGAGGAAGGTGTCGAAGGCCGGGGTCACCGGCCGCCCGCTCGCCGTCGCGAGCGATTCGAGGAAGTCCTGCGCAGTCGCCGACCCGTACCGCCGCGACTCGAGATAGCGCTGAACGCCGCGGCGGAACGGCTCCTCGCCGAGCCACCCCTCGAACATGCCGATGACGGTGGCGCCCTTCTCGTAGGTGATCGCGTCGAACGCGCGAAAGATGTCGCCACGGGACTTGACCGGCTCGCGAATCTGGCGCGCCGAGCCGAGCGTGTCCGCATCGATCGCCTTTGCGCGCGCCTCGATGCGCGCCGCGCCGCGGTCGTACGCGGGCTTCCACTGGTCGACGATCTTCTCGGCGATCCACGTCGCGAACGCCTCGTTCAGCCAGATGTCGTCCCACCACGCCGTGGTGACGAGGTTGCCGAACCATTGATGGGCGATCTCGTGCGCGCCGACGTTGGCCGCACCGCGGCGGAAGCGCGGCGTGTCGTCACCGGGCTTGGCGAGCAATCCCGCCACCCCGTAGGTGATCAGGCCGGCGTTCTCCATCGCGAAATTGACGGTCAGCGGGATCGCCGCGTGGTCGAGTTTGCCGAACGGATAGGGAATCCCGAACCACGATTCCAGCAATGCGTAGAGCTCGGGGTAGGCCGTCGCGGCGAACTTCGCGTCCTCGCCGCGCCCGCGCGGCACTACGATGCGGGTCGGCACGGCACCCTTGCCCACGCGGCCGAGATCCACGAATTCCCATGGGCCCGACCGCGAAGGCGACGAGGTAGGTCGGCAGCGGACGCGTCTCCGCGAAGCGGACCGTGGTGAACCCGTCGTCGCCCTTCGTTTGCGCGACGACCTCGTGTTCGCCACCGCGACGAGGCCGTCGGGCACCCGCAGCGTGATCTCCCACGGCGTCTTGTAGCCGGGCTCGTCGAAGCAGGGGAAGGCGCGGCGCGCGGAGATCGCCTCGAATTGCGTCATCGTGTACCACGCGCCGCCGTCCTCGAGCGTGAAGATCCCGCGCGACGTGTTGCGGCTCTGCTCGGCCTCGAACGCCAGCGTCAGCCGATGCCTGCCGGCGGGCAGCGGCGGCTCGAACGCGATCCCGACGAACTGCTCGAAGCCGCCTCAGTATCTCGACCCTCGTGGCCGCGGCCTCGGCGGCGGCGCGCCGGACCGTCACCGCATCGGCGTTGAGCCACAGCACATCGTGCGGCCGGTCGAGCTCGACGTCGATCGCGATCTCGCCCGAGGCCTTCGCTTCACCCGGCACGACGGTGAGCGCAAGCGCGTAGCGCGTCGGCCGCGCTCCGGCAGGAAGCCTGAAGGTCGGCGGCTCGGCTCGCGTCGCTGGCGGGTCGGCGGCGAACGCCGTGCTTGCGCCGAACATCGAGACGACGATCGCCAGGAATGGCGTTGTGCTACGCATCGGGAGACGGCAGGACGGAGTGGGGTGAGAGCTTACAATGAATGGCGTGCGGCGGACCATCGATCCGGCCGGCCGCGCCGGGCTTGCGCTAGACTGTCCACCGCCGGAGCGCGGATCTTCGTGCAACGCAAACTGACCGTCATCCGATCCGCGGTTCGCCACGTTGATAACGGAGGCCGAAAGGCGCGTCGCCGCGACGGCGCCGCAGGCGAACCCGTGATCTACGAGCTCTACTACTGGCCCGGCATCCAGGGGCGCGGCGAGTTCGTGCGCCTCGCGCTGGAGGACGCCGGCGCGGACTACGTCGACATCGCCCTCGTGCCGAGGCGAAAGGCGGCGGCGTGCCGGCGATGGAACGGTTCCTCGACGGCGAAGACGTCCCGCGCCCCCCGTTCGCGCCGCCGTTCCTCAAGGCGGGGAGGCTCCTGATCGGCCAGACCGCGAACATCCTGCTCTACCTCGGACCTCGCCTCGATCTCGTGCCGCGCGATGCGGCGGGCAGGTTGTGGACCGCACCAGCTGCAGCTCACGATCGCCGACTTCTTGGTCGAGATCCACGACACGCATCATCCGATCGCCGGCGGTCTCTACTACGAGCAGCAGAAGCCCGCGGCGCGGCGTCGGGCGAAGGACTTCGTGGCGCGCCGGCTGCCGAAGTTCCTCGGCTATTTCGAGCGCGTGCTGGAACGCAACCCGGCGGGCGGACCGTGGATGGTCGGCCGGAAGATCTCCTATGCGGACCTCTCGATGGCGCAGGTGGTCGCCGGGCTGCGCTACGCGTTTCCGATCGCAAGCCGCCGGACGCTTCGCGCATGCCCGCGGCTGCGCGCTTTGCACGACCGGGTCTTCACGCGGCCGCGCATCGAGCGTTATGTCAGGTCGAGCCGCCGGATACCGTTCAACGACGACGACATCTTCCGCCGCTATCCGGAGCTCGACGGGTGAGCTAGTGTCCCGTTCCGGAAATACCTTGCACAAGAGCGGACGAGAAACGGCGCACTGCTTTGTCGCCTCGCTCGCGCATATTCCCGATATGCGCCTCGCTCGGCTTCGCGCATTGCGCCGTCTTCGCCGCTCTTGCAGCAAAGTTGGTGTCGATGGCCGACGGCATTGGCAAGTTACTTCCGGAACGGGACACTAGCGGATCGTCATCCCGCCGTCGGCGGCGAGCACCTGTCCGGTGACGTAGGCCGACGCGTCCGACGCGAAGAAGACGAACACCGGCGCGATCTCGTCGGGCTCGGCCCAGCGTCCCATCGGAATGCGATCGAGATACTTGTCCTTGAAGCGCTCGTCGGTGCGGATCGTCTCGGTCATCGGCGTCGCCGCGCCGGGCGCGATCGCGTTCACCGTGATGCCGTACTTCGCGAGCTCCTTCGCCGCGGACATCGTGAGGCCGAGGATGCCGGCCTTCGCCGCGCTGTAGTTGATCTGGCCGATCGTGCCGAGCACGCCCGCGGCCGACGTCACGTTGACGATGCGCCCGTAGCGCCGCTCCATCATTCCCGGGCACCACCGCCTGCAGGCAGTTGAAGCTGCCGGTCAAGTGCACGGCAAGCACCTCGTCCCACTGCGCGGCGGTCATCTTGTGCAGCATCGCCGGACGGATGATGCCGGCGTTATTGACGAGGATGTCGACGCGGCCGAAGCGAGCGTTCACGGCCGCGACCATCGCGTCGACCTCGGAGCGCTTCGCCACGTTGCAGCCGATACCCGATCGCGTCGGGACCGATCGCGGCGCAGTTCGGCGGCGACCGCTTCGGCGCGATCCACGGCGAGATCGACGACCGCCACCTGTGCGCCCTCGCGCGCGAACGTGCGCGCGACCGCGGCGCCGATTCCCTGTGCGGCGCCCGTGACGAGCGCGACCTTGTCCTTGAGCTGCATCTGCGTCATCGGTCGCGGCGCTTCACGCCGGAACCACGGCGGTCGCCTCGAGCTCGATCTTGCCGGGGCTGTCGAGGAGATCGGATACGAAGATCATGCTCATCGCCGGGTAGTGGCTGCCCATGTGCCGGCGCCAGATCGCGCCGAGCTCCCGGCGCGCGGCGAGGTAGGCGGGCTTGTCGCAGCAATAGGCGGTCATCCGACAGATGTGGACGCGGCAGGCCGCCTGCCTCGGCCAGCACCGCGAGCACGTTGGCGAGCGCCTGGTCGAACTGCGGCGCGATGTCCTCGGAGTGGAATTTCTGCTGCGCATCCCAGCCGACCTGGCCCGCGATGAACACGATGCGCCCGGCGTCGACGGCGATACCGTTCGCGTAGCCGATCGGCGGCGCCCATCCCTCCGGCAGCAGGACGTCCATCGTGCTGGCCTCAATCGGTGTAGCTGGGAGGATCGGGATCGAGCGCCCAGTCGCGGTCGGGCTTCGGCACCTTCTTCATCCACGCGCGGACCAACGCGACGTGCTCCTGCTCCTCGGCCTGCAGCTCGCGCGCCGCATCGCGCACGGCCTTGTTCGGCGCGACTCGCACGAGCTCGGCGAAGAACCGCTCGGCGCGCTCCTCGGCCGCGAGCGCCAGCCGCAGCGCATGCCACGGCTGCATCAGGTAGTGGACTTCGTCGCCGGGCGTCGTCTCCGGGGCCCTCGTAGCCGGGCCAGGCGCCGTCGCGGCGCGTCACCGGTGGCGCTTCCGACCACCCCATCGTCGCCATGATCTCGTCGGCGTGCTTGGTCTCGTAGTTCGCCATCGTGCGGAACATCGCCGCGACCTCGAGATTGTTGTGGATCTCCATCGCGTCGGCGAAGTCCGAATAGCGCTGCGCGGCTTCGATCTCCATCTCCCACGCCTGCGCCATGAAATCGGTGAGCGTGGGCGGCGCGACCAGCGTGGCCGCATCCGCCTTCACGGCTTTCCGCGCTGACGGCCTCTTCACGGCCGGCGTCGTCACCGCGGGCTTCTTCGTTGCGGTCTTCTTCGCCGCCGGCCTGCGCGCCGCAGCGGTATTGGCACTCATGTCTCGAACTCCGCTTCCAGGTTGGCAGGGGTCATCTTGGGCTTGCCGCGCGACCGCCGGATACGGCCGCCGCTGGCCGGCATAGAGCACGCCGATGTTGAAGCCGTCGTCGGTCATGATGCGCCGCGCCGCTCGCGCCGGATCGTCGGTCGCGGTCACGGGCGCCGGATGCGCGAGCTGCTTCCATTCGCGCTGCTCCGGACGGAACGTGACGCACGGCGAGAGCACCTCGACGAACGCGAAGCCGGGATGCCGGATCGCCTCGGCGATGATGTCCGCGGTGCCGTTCGGATCGCCCGCGAACGCGCGCGCGACGAAATTGGCGCCCGACGCGAGCGCGATGACGAGCGGATGGAACGAGCGCACGCCGGTGCCGCCCGGCGAGAGCTTGGAATCCCAGTCGGGCTCGGTGGTCGGCGATGGCTGGCCCTTCGTCATCCCGTAGACGTGGTTGTCCATCACGATGTACGTCATGTCGACGTTGCGCCGGCACGCGTGCAGGAAGTGGTTGCCGCCGATCGAGTAGCCGTCGCCGTCGCCGCCGGTGACGATCACCGTAAGATCGGGCCGCGCGACCTTGAGTCCCGTGCCCGCCGCGAGCGCGCGGCCGTGGACGCCATGGAAGCCGTAGCAGGTCGTGTACGCAGGAATGCGCGACGAGCAGCCGATGCCCGAGACGACGGCGATCCGCTCGGGCGGCACCGCGATCTTCGCGAGTGCCTTGGTAAGGGATGACAGTACCGAGTAGTCACCGCAGCCGGGGCACCAGATCGGCTTGTAGCTCGACTTGTACGCTGCCGCGGTCAACGGCGGGGGAGGCGCGATGTCGTTCATGCTGCGTTCTCCACGGGATGGGCACGGGCCCACGTCGACGATCGCCTTCGTCACCTCGCCGGGCCGCAGCGGCAGGGGCCCCGGCCGGTGATAGCCGTCCGGCGTTCCCGGGCAGGTCGTAGACCGAGCGCAGATAGCGCAGGAGCTGACCACCGTGGTTCTGCTCGACGACGAGGATGCGCGCGACGCCCTTCGAGCGCGGTGGCCATCTGCGCGGGTTGCGCGGGAGCCAGCAGGCGAATCGCGATCAGGCGCGCATCGACGCCCTGCGCCGCCGTGCGGGCGACCGCCTCGCGCACCGCGGCCGTGACCGAACCGAACGTGATCACCGCGAGCTCGCCGTCGCCCTCGACGTCGGCCCACGCGCTGCCGTAGTCGTGGGCCACGAGCTTGCGCTCGCGCTTGTCGAGCTGCAGCGCGTGGTCGCGCGCGCCGCTGCTCGGAATTCCGCCCTCGGTGTGCTCGAGGCCGTCGGCCGTGTAGACGGTGCCGGGCGTGCCGGGGATCGCCATCGGCGAGACCCCGGACGGCGTGTTCCGGTAGCGCTTGTAGTCGGGCGCGTTCGCGTCCGCCGTGAGCCGCTTGCCCGCGAAGGCGACCTCGGCCGGCCGATCGATGATCGCGCGCGACTGCCCCATGAACTGGTCGGACAGCACGATCGCCGGCGCCTGCAGCGTTTCGGCAAGCATCACCGCCCACTGTGTCGTCGCAAGGCAATCGGCGATCGACGTCGGCGCGAGCACGAGGCGCGGCGCGTCGCCGTGGAGACCCGCCACCGCGAACGACAGGTCGCTCTGCTCGCTCTTCGCCGGAATGCCGGTCGACGGGCCGCCGCGCATCACGTCGACGACGACGATCGGGATCTCGGCGCTGACCGCGAGTCCGATCCCTTCGGTCATCAGCGCGAGTCCCGGTCCGGCCGTCGCCGTCAGCGACGGGACGCCGCCGTACGATGCCCCGATGATCATGTTCACCGACGCGAGCTCGTCCTCGGCCTGCAGCAGCGTGCCGCCGACCTTGGTCAGCGCCGGCGCCATCCACTCGAGCAGCTCGGTCGCCGGCGTGATCGGGTACGCGGCGACGAAACGGACGCCGCCGCGGATCGCGCCGAAGCCCGCGGCCTCGTTGCCGCTGATCTGCCAGCGCTGGCCCGAATGGGCGCGGGCGGCGGGCAGCGCGGGCACGCCCTCGATCCCCGCCGCCGCCGCGACGCCGGCCGCGAGCGCCGCCAGGTTCGCGCGCAGCGATTCCTCGGTGCGCTTCCAGGATTCGCGCAACGCCGACTCGAGCGCGGCCGCCGGAATCCCGGCCAGCGTGCCGGCGAGTCCCAGCGCGACCATGTTGGTCCAGCTGCCGGCGATGCCCTTCGCGGTTTTCTTGAGCGAGCGCGTCACGTATTGCGCGCCGGTCGCCTTGAACGCTTCGGGCAGCTCGCCCTCGTCTGGATCGCCGACGATCACGCTGCCCGTGCCGAGCGGGATCTCGTCGGCGAACCGGTGAACGTTCTGCCAGTCGATCGCGAGCAGGACGTCGAAGACGTCGTCGAGCGTCGCGATCGGGCCGTGCCCGATGCGCACGAGCGCCGCCGCCTCGCCGCCGCGGATCTGCGGGCCGCTGGTGCGCACCATGAGGCCGTAGAGGCCCGCGCGCGCCGCCGCGTCGAGCAGGAGCGTGCCCGCCGTCATCACGCCGCTGCCGCCGCTCCCCGCGAGCGCGATGGAGAGGCTCGCGGGCGTCTTGGTCGTCGCCGCGACGGCGGATCTGCGCGGCGCCGTGTTCGCCATGGCTTGCACCTGGGGTTCTCCTCCGTCCGATCCGCGCAGTAAACCGGCTCTGCGCGTCGTTGCAATTGACGCAGATCAAAGCGTCGGCAATCGCGCTATCGCAAGATGATTTGCACCAAACCGGTATTATGGTACTGTAATACCAGAATAGCCCGCCGGAGGGTCTGCGTCAAGCGCGGAGACGCCGCCCGGGCGGAATCTCCGGCACCGCTGGAAGGAGGATTCCCGTCGTGAGCATCGAAGCCCGCCGCTGGCTGATGACCGCGGTCAAGGCGCCGCTCGAGCGCGCCACGTTCGCCGCCGAACCCGGCCCCGGAGAAGTCGTGGTCGCGATCGCCGGCTGCGGCGTCTGCCATACCGACCTGGGGTACTACTACGACGGCGTCCGGACCAACCATCCGCTGCCGCTCGCCCTTGGCCACGAGATCAGCGGCCGCGTCGTCGCCGCCGGCGCCGGCGCCGAATCCTGGCGCGGCAAGGCAGTGATCGTCCCGGCGGTGTTGCCCTGCGGCGAATGTGACCTCTGTCAGCGTGGTCTTGCGCCGATTTGCCGCGCGCAGAAGATGCCCGGCAACGACATACAGGGCGGGTTCGCGTCGCACATCGTCGTGCCCGGCCGCGGCCTGTGTGAGGTGGACGAGGTACGGCTCGCGAGGGCGGCCCTCACGCTCGCCGACGTTTCGATCGTTGCCGACGCGCTGACCACGCCCTATCAGGCCGTGCGCCGCGCCGGCGTGAGACCGGGCAGCCTCGCGATCGTCGTCGGCGCGGGAGGCGTGGGCGGCTACTGCGTCCAGGTCGCGCGCGCGTTCGGCGCCAAGGTCGTCGCGATCGACGTCGACGAGGAGAAGCTCGAGTCGATCTCGCATCACGGTGCCGCGCTGACCCTCGACGCCCGCGTGCTCGACGGCAAGGCGATGAAGGCGGCGATCAACGCCTTCGCGAAGCAGAACGGGCTGCCGTCGACCGAGTGGTTCATCTTCGAATGCTCTGGGACGGCGCCGGGTCAGCTGACGGCGTACGGGCTGCTCGTCCACGGCGCGACGCTGTCGGTCGTCGGCTTCACGATGGACAAGGTCGAGGTGCGGCTCTCGAACCTGATGGCGTACGACGCGCGCGCGATCGGCAACTGGGGCTGCCCGCCCGAATACTACCCGGCGGCGCTCGATCTCGTGCTCGACGGTAAGGTGGCGATCAAGCCGTTCGTCGAGGCGCATCCGCTCGACGACATCAACCGGATCTTCGAGGCGGTGCACCACCGCGACATCAAGCGGCGCGTGGTGCTGACGCCCCAGCATTGACGGAGGCAGACATGAACGCGCCCGACAACCTCGCCGCCCACCGCGATTTCAAGAATCATGACCTGGTCGACGACTTCGCGAAGCCCGGCATCCGCTACGAGAAGCGGCCGGCCACGCGACCCGACGGTTCGGTCGCGGCGGGGCTCTACAACGCCTGGATCACGCTCGACAACCCCACGCAATTCAATTCGTACACGACCGACATGGTCAAGGGCGTCATCCTTGCGTTCCGTGCCGCGTCCAACGCGCGCGACGTGAATTGCGTTGTGTTCACGGGCGCGGGCGACAAGGCGTTCTGCACGGGAGGCAACACGAAGGAGTACGCCGAGTACTACGCGGGCCACCCGCAGGAATACCGGCAATACATGCGGCTCTTCAACGACATGGTTTCGGCGATCCTCGCCTGCGACAAGCCGGTCATCTGCCGCGTCAACGGCATGCGGATCGGCGGCGGGCAGGAGATCGGGATGGCGTGCGACTTCTCCGTCGCGCAGGACCTCGCGCGCTTCGGCCAGGCCGGTCCCAAGCACGGCTCCGCGCCGATCGGCGGCGCGACCGACTTCCTGCCGGTGATCGCGGGTGCCGAACGTTCGATGGCGGCATGCGTGCTGTGCGAGCCATTCTCCGCGCACAAGGCGTACTGGATGGGCGTGCTCTCCGAGCTCGTGCCGGCGCTCAAGGTCGACGGCCACTACGTCGCGAATCCGCTGGTCGAGACGCAGCGACTGACCGACGAGTTCGGCCGCTTCGTGTTCGGCGAGCCGAAAGCCGGCGACGCATTGAAGGAAGGCAAGGCGCTCCTTGCGCGCGGCATGGTCGACTTGTCGGCACTGGACGCGAAAGTCAACGAGCTCTGCGCGAAGATCCTGCTCACGTTCCCGGACTGCACGACCAAGACGCTGGAAGAACTCCGCAAGCCGAAGCTCGACGCGTGGAACCGCAACAAGGAAAACTCGCGCGCGTGGCTCGCGCTCAACATGATGACCGAGGCGCGCGCCGGCTTTACCGCATTCAACGAGGGCACCAAGGAAGACCGCGAGGCCGACTTCGTGCTGTTGCGACAGCAGCTCGCGGCCGGCGAGAGCTGGGTCGGACCGCTGCACGACTCGATCCAGCCGAAGAACAAGCGGAAGGGCTAGCCCGTGGCTGGCGAGAATCCGCTCAAGGATCGGCTCGAGCGCAACGGCGCGCTCGTTCGGCTCACGCTCGCGCGGCCGAAGGCGAACCTCGTCGACGCGGCGATGATCGCGGCGCTGCACGGCGCGTTCGTCGCCTACCGCGGTCAAGCGGGGCTGCGCGGCGTGCTGCTCGACGCCGAAGGTCCGCACTTCAGCTTCGGGGCGAGCGTCGAGGAGCATCTGCCCGACCGCTGCGCGGCGATGCTCGCGTCGCTGCACGCGCTGATCCTCGCGATGATCGAGTTCCCCGCGCCGATCCTCGTCGTCGTCCGCGGCCAGTGCCTGGGCGGCGGATTGGAGCTAGCGCTCGCGGGGAGCGCGATCTTCGCGGCGTCGGACGCGCAGTTCGGCCAGCCGGAGATGAAGCTCGGCGTGTTCGCGCCGGCGGCTTCGGTGCTGCTGCAGTACCGGGTGAACCAGGCGCTGGCTGAGGACCTGCTGTTTTCGGGCCGCGC
The DNA here is from genome assembly GCA_963830485.1 of uncultured beta proteobacterium. Taxonomy (GTDB): domain Bacteria; phylum Pseudomonadota; class Gammaproteobacteria; order Burkholderiales; family Casimicrobiaceae; genus CAIWHR01. The sequence continues at coordinate 837 of CAWHNE010000007.1, read as the reverse complement.
GATCGGCGCCGACGAGGCGAAGGCGATCGGCCTCGCGCAGTCCATGTCCGACGATCCGGAGGCGGCTGCGCTCGCATATTTCGACCAGCACCTCGCCGGCAAGAGTGCCGCGTCGCTTGCGTGGGCGCTCGCGGCTGCGCGCGGCGCGATGATCCGCGACGTCCGTCACCGGCTCGCCGAGGTCGAGCGGCTCTACCTCGACCGATTGATGGCGACGCGCGACGCCAACGAAGGGCTCGTCGCGTTCATGGCCAAGCGCAAACCGAACTGGGAGCACCGCTGATGGCCGACATTCCTGCCGTCGTCAAAATAGTCGAGCGCTGCCAGGCGCTGTTCGAGGACCTCGATTTCAATGCCGTCAAGCAGTGGAAAGCCGCGGCGCCGAACCGCAAGGCGATCGGCTATCTGCCGGTGTACGTGCCGCGCGAGCTGATCCACGCGGCGGGCATGCTGTCGGTCGGCATCCTCGGCGGTGGCGACGCGCTCGAAGTGATCCAGGGCGACGCGTACTACCAGAGCTACATCTGCCGCATCCCGCGCTCGACAATCGAACTCGGCCTGACGGGGCGCCTCGACTGCCTCGACGGCGTGTTGTTTCCGTCGATCTGCGACGTGATCCGCAATCTGTCGGGCATGTGGCAGCTGTTGTTCAAGGACAAGTACGTCAAGTACATCGACGTCCCGCAGAACTTCGTCGACTCGATCGGCGGTGCGTTCTACATCAGCGAGCTCGAAGTCCTGCGCGCCGACCTCGGCAAGTTGCGCGGCAAGCCGATCACCGACGACGAACTGAACGCCTCGATCGACGTGTTCAACGAAAATCGCGCCGCGATCCGC
>CAWHNE010000006.1:0-141722 GCA_963830485.1 uncultured beta proteobacterium | reverse complement strand
TGCGGCAGGTAGATGCGGCCGCGGCGCGCATCCTCGCCGACGTCGCGGACGATGTTGGTCAGCTGGAACGCGATGCCCAGGTCGCGCGCGTATCGCCGCGTCGCCGGATTCGTGTAGCCGAAGATCTCCGCCGACATGAGGCCCACCACGCCGGCGACGCGGTGGCAGTACGCTTCGAGCTCCGCGAAATCGAGGTAGCGGTTGCGCTCGAGGTCCATCGCCATGCCGTCGATCACCGCCTGGAAATGTGCCTCGGGACAGGCGCATACGCGGCGACGACCGGCTGCAGCGCCTGCGCGACCGGGTGCTGCGGCGTGCCGTCGAACGTGGCGCGGACCTCGTCGCGCCACCAGGCGAGCTTGGTGCGCGCGACGCCGGGATCGCGTCGCCTCGTCGACGACGTCGTCGACTTCGCGGCAGAACGCGTACAGCGCGGTGATCGCGCGCCGCCGCGGCGGCGGCAGGAACATGAAGCTGTAGTAGAAGCTCGACCCGCTGCGGCGCGGCCTTCTGCCGGCAATACTCGTCGGGCGTCATGCGTGAGCCCCACGCTTGCCGCGGACGTCGTCGTGGCGCGACTCCCGCCTTGGGGCGGCCCTGCGGCGCTCATGCCGTCGTTTCCACCCGCGCGGCGCGATGGCGGCGCGGCGGCACGAGCGCGTGGCACGCGACGAGCGCCCAGTCGATCGCGCGAAAGCCGCGGCCGGCGGCGGAAGACGTCGCCGTCCGACGGCGTCGATGCGATCGAGGATGCGGTGGCCGCCCGGCGAGCACGCCGGCGAGCTCGAGTCCCGCGCGCCACGGCAGTGCGCGCACGAGCGGACGGCCGGACTCGAGCAGTGCGCGCGTGCGCGCGGTCTCGAAGGCGACGAGCGCGCGCCACGCGTCGTCGCAGCGCCCTTCCGCGATCTGCGCCTCGGTGACCTCGAAGCGCGCGAGGTCCTCCTGCGGCAGGTAGACGCGTCCCTTGGTCCAGTCGACGGCGATGTCCTGCCAGAAGTTCGCGAGCTGCAGCGCAGTGCAGATCGCATCGCTCCGCGCAAGCGCCGCGGGATCGTCGCGGCGATGGAGGCGGAGGAGAAGCCGGCCGATCGGATTGGCCGAGCGGCGGCAATAGTCGAGGAGCGCCGGCCAGCTCGCGTAGCGATGCGTGACCACGTCCTGCCGGAACGCGGAGAGGAGATCGCGGAACGGCGTCAGCGGCAGCGCGTGATGGTCGATCGCGGCGGCAAGCGCCGCGAACGGCGCTTCGGACGGCGGCCGGCCCGCGGCGATCGCGTCGAGCGCGCGCTCGAAGCGGTCGAGACCAGCGAGGCGCGCTGCGGGCGGCGCGTCGCCCTCGTCGGCGACGTCGTCGGCAGCGCGCGCGAACCGGTAGATCGCGACAATCGCCGTCCGCTGCGCACGTGGCAGCAGGAACGAAGCGACCGGAAAGTTCTCGTAATGGGCGGCCGACACGGCGCGCTGAAATTCGGAATCGACGACGGCGAAAATGAGGCGCGAGGGATCGACCTTCACTGCGGTGCGGCCTTTGGCGAGCGGCTCCCGCATCGGCTATAATCGCACGTTCTGCGAATGCCGCTGCCAGAGAACGAAACGGTCGCCGGAAAGGCCCCCGGCGCGCCGCGCGGCGGGCGCCGCGCAAGCGCCCGCGGGCCTCGCCCGTGGGGAAACGCCGCGGGCCGCAGTAACGCGAAAGTGGCGGAATCGGTAGACGCACCGGCCTTAGGAGCCGGCGGGGCAGCCCGTGGGGGTTCGAGTCCCCCCTTTCGCACCAGCTTTCGACATCGGCAAGGATTCGACGCGCATGGAACCCGTACTGGAGACGATCGGTCAGCTCGAGCGGCGGCTCAACCTGTCCGTCCCCGTCGCGGACATCGAAAGCGAGGTCGCGAAACGCCTCGCCCGGCTCGCCCGCAACGTGAAGGTCGCCGGGCTTCCGGCCGGGCAAGGTGCCGATGAAGATGGTCGCGCAGCAGTACGGTCCGCAGGTGCGCACCGAGGTGATCACCGACGCCGTGCAGGCGGGCTTCGCCGACGCGATGCGCACGCAGAACGTGCGCGTGGCGGGCTACCCGCGCATCGAGCCGAAGTCGGACGCGGCCGTGCCGGACCAGCTCCAGTTCTCCGCGGTGTTCGAGGTCTATCCCGACATCCGGCTGGGCGACCTGTCGACGGTCACGATCGAGCGGCCGGTGGCCGACGTCGGCCCCGACGACGTCCGGCACACGATCGACGTGCTGCGCAAGCAGCGGACGCGCTACCAAAACGGTCGATCGACCGGCAGAACAGGCCGACAGAGTCGATCGTCGACTTCTCGGGGCGAATCGACGGCGTCGAGTTCCCGGGCGGCCAGGCCAAGGACTTCGCGATCGTCCTGGGCGAGGGGCGGATGCTGCCGGAGTTCGAGGCGGCCGTCACCGGCATGCGCGCCGGCGAGTCGAAGGCGTTCGGGCTCACGTTCCCGGCGGACTATCACGGCAAGGAAGTCGCGGGAAAGGCGGCCGATTTCACGCTGACGGTCAAATCGGTAACCAAGCCGTTGCTGCCCGAGATCGACGTCGACTTCGCGAAGGCATTCGGCATTGCGAGCGGCAGCCTCGAGGAGCTCGACGCCGAGATCACCGCCAATCTGAAGCTCGAGCTCAAGCGCAAGATCGAGGGCAAGCTCAAGGAACAAGCGCTCGCCGCGCTCCGCAGCAAGGCCGAACTCGCGCTCCCGCGCTCGCTCGTCGAGCTCGAGGCGCAGAACATGGCGGGGCGGATGGCCGAGGAGCTGCGCCGACAGGGCATGAAGCCCGAGGACGTGAAGCTGTCGCCGGACATGTTCCGCGCCGGCGCCGAGGAGCGCGTCGCGCTTGGGCCTCGTGCTGGCCGAGGTCGTGCGCGCGCACGGGCTCGGAGCGAAGCCCGAGCAGGTGAAGGCGATCGTGCAGGAGGCGGCACAGACCTACGAGCAACCGGAAGCGGTCGTGCGCTGGCACTACGAAAAGCCCGAGCGCCTGAACGAATTCGAGGCGCAGGCCGTCGAACACAACGTGGTCGAATGGGTGCTCGCTCGCGCGAAGGTGGTCGACAAGCCGACGACTTTCGCCGAGGTGATGGGGCCCGCGCCGCAGTGAGGCCGGCGTACGACGCCGTGCGCGCCCGTAGCGCACACGCGGTAGCTGACACGGCGCGGCCTTGCGAATCCGCCGCGCATCCCCAACTGCCGTACGGCGATCGCGCCGCCGGGACACGGCGCCGCGGCTCCCCTACAATACGGCATGCGCCGAGACAAATGAGGCCGACATGACGGAACCGAAGGGCCTGGGCCTGATCCCGATGGTGATCGAGCAGAGCGGACGCGGCGAGCGCGCGTACGACATCTACTCGCGCCTGCTGAAGGAGCGCGTCGTGTTCCTGGTCGGACCGGTCGACGAGGCGACCGCCAACCTCGTCGTCGCGCAGATGCTGTTCCTCGAGTCGGAAAACCCCGACAAGGACATCCACTTCTACATCAACTCGCCGGGCGGCTCGATCGCCGCCGGCATGGCGATCTACGACACGATGCAGTTCGTCAAGCCCGACGTCTCGACGCTGTGCGTCGGGATGGCGGCGTCGATGGGCGCCTTCCTGCTCGCGGCCGGCGCCAAGGGCAAGCGGTTCGCGCTGCCGAATTCGACGGTGATGATCCACCAGCCGATGGGCGGATTCCAGGGACAGGCCTCCGACATCGCGATCCATGCCAAGTACATCCTCGCGCTGCGCGAGCGGCTCAACCGGTTGATGGCGCAGCACACCGGCAAGTCGGTCGAGGAGGTCGCCCGGGACACCGACCGTGACAATTTCCTCACAGCCGACGAGGCCCTGACCTACGGAATGGTGGACAAGGTCTTGCAGAATCGGGCCCAGGCCGGGTAAAGTCAGTCCGCCCCTTTCCGCTCCAGGGGCTTGATTGGCAAACAGGTTTCAGGCAAACGCACCCACCGATGGCCGACAAATCGACCGGCGACAAGCTTCTCTACTGCTCGTTCTGCGGCAAGAGCCAGCACGAGGTGAGGAAGCTCATCGCCGGCCCGTCGGTGTTCATCTGCGACGAGTGCATCGAGCTCTGCAACGACATCATCCGCGAGGAGGGGGCGACCGCCGAGTCCTCGCGCGCCGACAAGAGCAAGCTGCCGACGCCGCACGAGATCCGCCAGATCCTCGACCAGTACGTGATCGGCCAGGACCTGGCGAAGAAGATCCTCTCGGTCGCCGTCTACAACCACTACAAGCGGCTCGAGACCGGCACCAAGGACGACGAGGTCGAGCTCGCGAAGAGCAACATCCTGCTGATCGGCCCGACGGGCTCGGGCAAGACGCTGCTCGCGCAGACGCTCGCGCGGCTCCTCGACGTCCCGTTCGTGATCGCCGACGCGACGACGCTGACCGAAGCCGGCTACGTCGGCGAGGACGTCGAGAACATCATCCAGAAGCTCCTGCAGAAGTGCGACTACGACATCGAGAAGGCGCAGCGCGGGATCGTCTACATCGACGAGATCGACAAGATCTCGCGCAAGAGCGACAACCCGTCGATCACGCGCGACGTCTCGGGCGAAGGCGTCCAGCAGGCGCTGCTCAAGCTGATCGAGGGCACGATCGCCTCGGTGCCGCCGCAGGGCGGGCGCAAGCACCCGAACCAGGAATTCGTGCAGGTCGACACGACCAACATCCTGTTCGTCTGCGGCGGTGCGTTCGACGGGCTCGAGAAGATCGTCCGCCACCGCACCGCGAAGACGGGCATCGGCTTCGGCGCCGAGGTGTCGAGCCCCGACGACCGCAAGGACATCAGCCTGCTCCTGCGCGACGCGGAGCCGGAGGACCTGATCAAGTTCGGCCTGATCCCGGAGTTCGTCGGGCGGCTGCCGGTGGTGGCGACGCTCGAGGAGCTGGACGAGGCGGCGCTGATCCAGATCCTGGTCGAGCCCAAGAACGCGCTGATCAAGCAGTACCAGAAGATGTTCCGGATGGAAGGCGTCGAGCTCGAGATCCGCGAGGGTGCGCTCCGCGCGATCGCGAGCAAGGCGCTCGCCCGCAAGACCGGCGCCCGGGGCCTGCGCTCGATCCTGGAGCAGGTGCTCCTCGACGTCATGTACGACCTGCCGTCGCACAACAACCTCGCGCGCGTCGTCGTCGACGAGGCGACGATCGCGAACGACGGCAAGCCGCTCCTCATGTTCGCGGAACCGCCGAAGGTCGCTTCGGCTCATAACTAGCGGCGCGAGCGGCGAGCCGGGGCCCGGGCGCGAAGCGCCAGGGGGAGCGAGCGATCGCGAGTCGCCGCAGGCGGCCGACAACCCGAAGTAGCGATCCAAACGAGGCGGTGCGGAGGCCGCGAGCCAGGTCCCCCGGGGCAAGGCGCTCCCACCTCCGGCCGCCGGAGGGAAAAGCGCTACAATGTATTGATTGTGCGCACGAAAGTCGCGCCCGACGGGCGTTGCTTGACACCGTCGGCCGGCGGCCCCATGTTCAGCACGAGAATTCCCACACCGAGGTCCGCATGGCCACTGAATCCCCCTCCGCGATCGACATGAGCTCGCTGCCGCTCCTGCCGCTGCGCGACGTCGTCGTCTTCCCGCACATGGTGATCCCGCTGTTCGTCGGGCGCCCGAAGTCGATCAAGGCGCTCGACGTCGCGATGGACACCGGCAAGCACATCCTGCTCGTCGCGCAGAAGTCCGCGGCGAAGGACGACCCGGGCGCGGAGGATCTCTACCCGATCGGCACCGTGGCGACGGTGCTCCAGATGCTGAAGCTGCCCGACGGCACCGTGAAGGTGCTGGTCGAAGGCGCGCAGCGGGCGCGGCTCGACCGCGTCGTCGACGAGACCGACTACCTCTCGGCGGAGGCGACCGCGATCGCCGGCGAGGGCGGGCAGCCGCACGAGGTCGAGGCGATGCGCCGGGCGCTGCTCGCGCAGTTCGACCAGTACGTGAAGCTCAACAAGAAGATCCCGCCCGAGATCCTGACCTCGATGGCCGGCATCGACGACGGCGGCCGGCTGGCCGACGCGATCGCCGCGCACCTGCCGCTCAAGCTCGAGCAGAAGCAGGAAGTCCTCGAGATGGGCGACGTCGGCAAGCGGCTCGAGCACCTGCTCGGGCCAGCTCGAGGGCGAGGTCGACATCCTGCAGGTCGAGAAGCGCATCCGCGGCCGCGTGAAGCGGCAGATGGAGAAGAGCCAGCGCGAGTACTACCTGAACGAGCAGGTCAAGGCGATCCAGAAGGAGCTGGGCGAGGGCGACGAGAACGCCGATCTCGACGAGATGGAGAAGCGCATCAAGGCCGCCCGGATGTCGAAGGAGGCCGAGGGCAAGGCGCTCGCCGAGTTCAAGAAGCTCAAGATGATGTCGCCGATGTCGGCCGAGGCGACCGTCGTGCGCAACTACATCGACACGCTGCTCGCGCCTGCCGTGGCGCAAGAAGAGCAAGATCAGCAAGGACCTGGCGGCCGCGGTGAAGGTCCTCGACGCCGACCACTACGGCCTCGAGAAGGTCAAGGAGCGGATCGTCGAGTACCTCGCGGTCCAGCAGCGCGTCGACAAGCTCAAGGGGCCGATCCTCTGCCTCGTCGGTCCGCCCGGCGTCGGCAAGACCTCGCTCGGCCAGTCGATCGCGAAGGCGACGAACCGCAAGTTCGTGCGGATGAGCCTGGGCGGCGTGCGCGACGAGGCCGAGATCCGCGGCCATCGCCGCACGTACATCGGGTCGATGCCCGGCAAGATCCTGCAGAACATGTCGAAGATCGGCGTGCGCAATCCGCTCTTCCTGTTCGACGAGGTCGACAAGATGGGCATGGACTTCCGCGGCGACCCGTCGTCCGCGCTGCTCGAAGTGCTCGACCCCGAGCAGAACAGCACGTTCGTCGACCACTACGTCGAGGTCGAGTACGACCTGTCCGACGTGATGTTCGTCGCGACGGCGAACACGATGAACATCCCTGCGCCGCTGCTCGACCGGATGGAGGTGATCCGGCTCTCGGGCTACACCGAGGACGAGAAGATCGCGATCGCGAAGCAGTACCTGCTGCCGAAGCAGATCAAGCTCAACGGGCTCAAGGAAGCCGAGGTGCACGTCGCCGAAAGCGCGCTGCGCGACATCGTCCGCTACTACACGCGCGAGGCCGGCGTGCGCAACCTCGAGCGCGACATCAGCAAGATCTGCCGCAAGGTGGTGAAGGCCCTGCTGCTGCGCAAGAGCGAGGGCAAGGCGCGCCAGGCGAAGGGCCCCGTCGAAGTCACGTCGAAGAACCTCGACAAGTATCTCGGCGTGCGCCGGTTCACGTTCGGCCTCGCCGAGAAGAAGAACCAGGTGGGCCAGGTCACCGGGCTCGCGTGGACCGAGGTGGGCGGCGATCTGCTGACGATCGAGGCCGTCGCGCTGCCTGGCAAGGGCAAGACGACGACGACCGGCAAGCTCGGCGACGTGATGAACGAGTCGATCGCGGCCGCGATCTCGGTCGTGCGCCACCGCTCGAAGGCGCTCGGCATCGCGCCGGACTTCTACCAGAAGACCGACCTGCACATCCACCTGCCCGAGGGCGCGACGCCGAAGGACGGTCCGTCGGCGGGCGGCGCGATCGTCACCGCGATCGTGTCGATCCTGACCGGCATTCCGGTGCGCGCCGACGTCGCGATGACCGGCGAGATCACGCTGCGCGGCGAAGTGCTGCCGATCGGCGGCCTGAAGGAGAAGCTGCTCGCCGCCGGCCGCGGCGGCATCAAGACGGTGCTGATTCCCGAGGAGAACGTGAAGGATCTGACCGAGATCCCGGACGAGATCAAGAACCGCCTCGAGATCCGGCCGGTGCGCTGGATCGAGGAGGTGCTCGAGGCCGCGCTCGAGCGGCAGCCGGTGCCGATGCCCGAGCCGGCGGCCGAGGCGCCGGCGGTGCCGGCGGCCCCGGTCGAGGAAGCGCCGACGCTGATCAAGCACTGACGCGGGCGCGCTGCCCGACAAGAGGCTCCGGTGAACAAGTCCGATCTCATCGACGCGATCGCGCGTCACGCCGACATCTCGAAGGCCGCGGCGGGTCGCGCGCTCGACGCGCTCACCGGTGCGATCACCGGCGCGCTCGCGAAGGGCGGCTCGGTGACGCTCGTCGGCTTCGGCTCGTTCTACGTCGGCCAGCGGACCGCGCGCCAGGGCCGCAACCCGCAGACCGGCGCCGCGGTGCCGATCCCCGCCGCGAAAGTCCCGAAGTTCCGCGCTGGCAAAGCGCTCAAGGATGCAGTAAACTGACCGGCTGATTCGATCACGCCCGCCGGGGTCTCCGCACCCGGCCGGGGCGCGGGTGCTTAGCTCAGCCGGTAGAGCGTCGCCCTTACAAGGCGAATGTCGGCGGTTCGATCCCGTCAGCACCCACCATGCGCAACGTGCGGACCGGTTCGGGAGTGGTAGTTCAGTTGGTTAGAATACCGGCCTGTCACGCCGGGGGTCGCGGGTTCGAGTCCCGTCCACTCCGCCAATAGACCAAGGGGCGAACGCGAGTTCGCCCTTTTTGATTCCGCCGCGGTCGCGGAGCCGAGAGTAGCGAGTGTCCTGACATGTTCGACGTCGTCGCCAAGCACAAGCGGATCGTCCAGTTCGTCCTCGCGCTGATCACGCTGCCGTTCGCGTTCTTCGGCGTCGACTACTACTTCCGCCGCGGCGACGCGGTCGGCGAAGTCGCGAGCTTCGACGGCGGCCGCGTCACGCAGGCCGAGTTCGCGAATGCGCTGCGCGACCAGCAGGAGATGCTGCGCCGGTCGCAGCGGGCGGTGGACCCGGCGCTCTTCGACAATCCCGAGGTGCGCTACAGCATCCTGCAGAACGTGATCCGCGACCGGCTGATCGAGAAGAAGGGGGCCGACCTGCATTTCACGGTGTCGAACGAGCAGGTCTTCGAGCGGATCGCCGCGGACCCGCGCTTCCAGGACGACGGCAAGTTCTCGCTCGACCGCTTCAAGCTGCTGCTCGCGCAGGCCGGCATTCCCGAGGCCGCGTACGAGAACAGCATCCGCCAGCAGCTGCTCTCCGGAGAAGCTGGTCGAGCCGATCGCGGCGGGCGGCATCGTCGCCAAGGCCGCGGGCGAGGGCTTCGTCACGCTGCTCGAGCAGCAGCGCGAGGTCGCGGTCGCGAGCGTCGACGCGGCGCCGTTCGTGAAGGACGTCAAGGTCGACGACGCCGCGGTCCGCGCGTTCTACGACGCCAACACCAGCGCGTTCCGGACGCCCGAGGAGGTCAAGTTCGAATACGTGGTGCTGACGCCCGACGCGCTCGCCGCGCAGGCCGCGGTCACGCCGGACGAGCTGAAGGCGCAGTACGCGGCCTCGATCAAGCAGTACACGCGCGACGAGGAGCGGCAGGCGGCGCACATCCTGATCGCCGTCAAGCCCGACGCGTCGGACGCGGACAAGGCGGCCGCGAAGAAGAAGGCGGACGACATCGCGGCGCGGGCGAAGGCGAATCCCGGCGAAGTTCGCCGAGCTCGCGAAGCAGTACTCGGAGGACCCGGGCTCGGCCGGGCAGGGCGGCGATCTCGGCAGCAATCCGCGCGGCACGATGGTCAAGGCCTTCGACGACGCCGTGTTCGCGATGAAGCCCGGCGACATCGTCGGGCCGGTGCAGTCGGAATTCGGTTTCCACGTGATCAAGCTCGCCGGCATCACGCCGGCGCGGACGCTCTCGTTCGACGAGGCGAAGGGGCCGCTCGAGGCCGATCTCAAGCGCCAGAAGGTCGCGCAGAAGTTCGCCGCCGCCGCGGACCAGTTCCAGAACCTTGTCTACGAGCAGGCCGATTCGCTCGCGGGCGTCGCGAAGGCGCTCGACCTCGAGGCGAAGACGTCGCAGTGGGCGACGCGCGCCGACGCGCAGCGGCTCGCGTTCGGCAACGCGAAGTTCGTCCAGGCGCTGTTCGCGCCGGAGTCGGTGTCGGCGAAGCGCAACACCGAGGCGATCGAGGTCGGACCGAACACGCTGATGGCGGGCCGCGTCGTCGAGTACAAGCCCGCGGCGCCGCGGCCGTTCGACGACGTGAAGGACGAGATCCGCCGGCAGCTCGTGGCCCGCGAAGCGAGCGAGATGGCGCAGAAGCTCGGGCGCGAGAAGCTCGCGCTGCTCGAGCAGGGCAAGAGCGACAAGGAGGCCGGCGTGACGTTCGGAAAGCCGGTCAGCGTGCTGCGCAACCAGATGCAGCCCGGCTTCTCGCCGGAGGCGCTCACCGGCGTGTTCCGCGCCGACGCGGCGAAGCTGCCGCAATACGTCGGCGCGACCAACGAGCGCGGCGGCTATTCGATCTACCGGGTGCAGAAGACGATGCTGCCGCCCACCGCGACCGATCCCTCGAAGCTCGTCGCCGGCCCGCGGTCGGATCGGCGAGCTGCAGAGCCGCGAGCTCTTCGACGCGTACATCACGGCGCTGAAGGCGAAGGCGGACCTGCGGATCAACCAGGCCAACCTGGAAAAGAAGTAGCGGCGCGAGCGGCGCGCCGGGGCCCCGGGCGCGAAAGCGCCGCGGGGGAGCGCGCAATCGCGAGTCGCCGCATGCGGCCGACCCCTCGCTGCAACGATTCTTACGACTGGATCGGAGGCCGCGGCACGGTTCGCAATCATGAAAAACGGCGGCCCGCGGCCGCCGCTTTCGTTTGGCGCGAGGATCCTCAGCCGGCGCAGCGCTCGCGGATCTGCGACTCGAGCCGCTCGCGCACACGCAGGCGCGCCGTGTCGTCGATCAGCACCTGCTCGCCCTTGTCGTTGATCCGCCCGATGGGCTCATCCGACTCGTAGACCTTGAGGCGCGCGCGCGCATCGACGCAGTCCTGCTGCAGCTGCAGCTGCTCGGTGCGCGCCTTGTGCGCCTTCTTCTGATCATCGGCCCGCTGCATCTGCTGCTTCTTGAGGTCGGCCTCCTGGCTCGCGAGCTCGCGGACGGCGGCCGGGTTGGCCGGCGGCGCGGCGCGCGCCGACGACTTCGGACTTCACGTTGCGCGGGCGGCGGCTGGTCCGAGTACGTCACGCGGCCGCTCGCGTCGACCCACTTGTAGAGCACCGCGCCGGCCGGGCCGCAGGCGAGCAGCAGTGTCGCCGTCGCTGCCGCGAGCGCGATCCGGTCCGCCACATGGCGGCGACTCGGAAGCAATTTGCGCAGGCTAGGCATGGACTCGGGCCGCTTATGACATTGGCAAGGTAATCCAACGGCCAGGGGCCGTCAAACCGCCGTTCGGCCGAAGCGCCCTCCGCAGCCACCGGCTGTCGGATTGCCGCAACGATGGCGTCGCCCACCACGGGCCCGTCGGCGCGATTCAGGGGAGAGGGCGACGCGGGTATAATCCGTCTTTGCGCACAGGAGAAATCCCCATGCGTGTCGTCCGGAAGGCGCTGACGTTCGACGACGTCCTTCTCGTCCCCGCGCATTCCCAGGTCGTTCCCCGCGACGTCAGCCTCGAGACCCGCCTCACGCAGTCGGTCACGCTCAACATCCCGCTCGTGTCCGCCGCGATGGACACGGTAACGGAAGCCCGCCTCGCGATCGCGATGGCGCAGGAAGGCGGCCTCGGCATCATCCACAAGAACATGCCGGCCGCCCGCCAGGCGGCCGAGGTGGCGAAGGTCAAGCGTTTCGAGAGCGGTGTCGTCAAGGACCCGCTGACCGTCCCGCCGACGATGTCGGTGCGCGACGTGATGGCGTTGAAGCGCGCGCACCGCTTCTCGGGACTGCCGGTCGTCGAGGGCCGGAAGGTCGTCGGCATCGTCACCAATCGCGACCTGCGCTTCGAGACGAATCTCGATCAGCCGGTCAGCGCGATCATGACCAAGGGCGACAAGCTCGTCACCGTGCCCGAGGGCGCCGACCTCGAGCGGGCGAAGGAGCTCATGCACCGGCACCGGCTCGAGCGCGTGCTCGTCGTCAACCGCGAGGGCGAGCTCAAGGGACTCGTCACCGTCAAGGACATCCTCAAGTCGACCGAGCATCCGCTCGCGTGCAAGGACGAGCACGGGCGGCTGCGGGCCGGCGCGGCGATCGGCGTCGCGGCGGACAACGAGGAGCGCGTCGAGGCGCTCGTCGCCGCCGGTGTCGACGTCATCGTCGTCGACACCGCGCACGGGCACTCGCAGGGCGTGCTCGACCGCGTGCAGTGGGTGAAGAAGCGCTTCCCGCAGGTCCAGGTGATCGGCGGCAACGTCGCGACCGCGGCCGGCGCCAAGGCGCTCGCCGATCACGGCGCCGACGGCGTCAAGGTCGGCATCGGCCCCGGCTCGATCTGCACGACGCGGATCGTCGCGGGCGTCGGCGTGCCGCAGATCTCGGCGATCCAGAACGCGCTCGAGGGCGTCGGCAAGGCGGGCATTCCGGTGATCGCCGACGGCGGCATCCGCTATTCGGGCGACATCGCGAAGGCGCTCGCCGCCGGCGCGTCGGCGGTCATGCTGGGCAGCCTGTTCGCGGGCACCGAGGAGTCGCCCGGCGAGATCGAGCTCTACCAGGGGCGCTCGTACAAGAGCTACCGCGGCATGGGGTCGCTCGGCGCGATGCAGCAGGGCAGCTCGGATCGCTACTTCCAGGAGCTCGAAGCCGAGGGCGACGCCGAGAAGCTCGTGCCCGAGGGGATCGAGGGCCGCGTGCCGTTCAAGGGGCCGCTCGTCAACGTCATCCATCAGCTGATGGGCGGCCTGCGCGCGGCGATGGGCTACTGCGGCTGCGGCACGATCGCCGAGCTCGGCACGCGCGCCGAGTTCGTCGAGATCACGTCGGCGGGGATCCGCGAATCGCACGTGCACGACGTGCAGATCGTGAAGGAAGCCCCGAACTACCGGGTCGAGTAGCACCTGATCCCGCGGGGCCGGCGCGAGCCGGCCTCTTGCTTTCAACCTACGTCAACGCGAATCCGTCGCTTCCGGCATGGCCGCCCCCTCCCACTCGAAGATCCTGATCCTCGACTTCGGCGCGCAGTACACGCAGCTGATCGCCCGCCGCCTGCGCGAGACGAACGTCTACTGCGAGATCCACCCGTTCGACGTCGGACGCCGATTTCATCCGCGCATTCGCGCCGAAGGGCATCGTGCTCTCGGGCGGGCCCGAGAGCGTCACCGAGGGCCACACGCCGCGGGCGCCGGACGTCGTCTGGACGCTCGGCGTGCCGGTGCTCGGCATCTGCTACGGGATGCAGACGATGGCGGCGCAGCTGGGCGGCGCCGTCGAGCCCGGGCACGGTGCGCGAGTTCGGCTACGCGGAAGTGCGCGCGCACGGTCACACGGCGCTGCTCAAGGGGCTGCAGGATCGCGCGAACGCCGGAAGGGCATGGGCTCCTCGACGTCTGGATGAGCCACGGCGACAAGGTCACCGCGCTGCCGCCGGGGTTCAAGCTCGCGGGCTCGTCGAAGGCGTGCGCGATCGCGGCGATGGCCGACGAGGCGCGGCAGTTCTACGCCGTGCAGTTCCATCCGGAGGTCACGCACACGAAGCAGGGGGCCGCGATCCTCGCGCGCTTCGCGCACGACATCTGCGGCTGCGGGCACGACTGGAACATGGCGGACTACGCCGGCGAGGCGGTCGCCGCGATCCGTGCGCAGGTCGGGCGCCGAGGAAGTGATCCTCGGACTGTCGGGCGGCGTCGACTCGTCGGTCGCGGCCGCGCTGATCCACAAGGCGATCGGCACGCAGCTCACGTGCGTCTTCGTCGACCACGGCCTGCTGCGGTTGAACGAGGCCGAGCAGGTGATGGACACGTTCGCGCGAAACCTCGGCGTGCGCGTGATCCACGTCGACGCGACCGACGAGATGTACGCGGCGCTCGCCGGCGTCGAGGATCCGGAGCGGAAGCGCCGGATCATCGGCAAGCTCTTCGTCGACGTCTTCCAGCGCGAGGCTGCGCAAGCTGCCGAACGTCAAATGGCTCGCGCAGGGAACGATCTACCCGGACGTGATCGAGTCCGCCGGCGCGAAGACGAAGAAGGCGCACACGATCAAGTCGCACCACAACGTGGGCGGCCTGCCCGAGACGCTGCACCTGAAGCTCCTCGAGCCGCTGCGCGAGCTCTTCAAGGACGAGGTCCGCGCGCTCGGGCTGGCGCTCGGGCTGCCGCGCGAGATGGTCTACCGGCATCCGTTCCCGGGCCCGGGGCTCGGCGTGCGGATCCTGGGCGCGGTCACGCGCGAGCACGCGGCGCTCCTGCGGCGCGCCGACGCGATCTTCATCGACGAGCTTCGTCAGGCGCGCGACGCGAGCGGCACGAGCTGGTACGACCTGACGGCGCAGGCGTTCGCCGTGTTCCTGCCGGTGCGCTCGGTCGGCGTGATGGGCGACGGCCGCACCTACGAGCACGTCGTCGCGCTGCGCGCGGTGCAGACCACCGACTTCATGACCGCGCACGCGGCGCCGCTGCCGCACGACCTGCTCGCCAAGGTGTCGAACCGGATCATCAACGAGGTGCGCGGGATCAACCGCGTGACGCTCGACATCTCGTCGAAGCCGCCGGCGACGATCGAGTGGGAATGACGCGCACCCGATCTGGTCGCGCCGCGCCGGGCTCCGACCGCCCTGAGCGCTTCGCCGCGCTCGCGATCCGACGCGGGCGTCTCGCTCGGCGCGCTGCAGTCGGCGTCCGCGCGCGATTTCGCGCTGGTCCTCGCGGCGGCCGCGCAGCGGATTCGCGCCGGGCCGCGGCTATTCCGAGCGCGAGGTCAACGAGCTCCTGCGCGGCTTTCTCGACGACGGCCGGCGCGATGCTCGCGACCGACCACGTCGAGCTGCGGCGCTGGCTCGTCGACTACCGCGTGCTCGAGCGCGACGGCTACGGGCGCGTCTACACGCACGGGCACGCCCGCGGCCGAGGTCGCCGCCGCTTGCGCGCGAGCTCGCGGGCGTCGATCTGGCGTCGCTCGCGCGCGCTGCGCGCGACGGCGATGCCGCCCGGCGCGCGGAGCGCAAGGCGCGCTGGCAGGTCGGAAAGCAGGCGCCCCGTGGCTGACGAGGGTCGCGGCGAGGGCGTCCGTGCGCGTGCAGCGCGGCGGAGCTTCGCGCGCGACGCGACGAGCTGGTCGCGCTCCTCGCCGACGCCGTCGACGGTGGCGCATCGGTGGGCTACGTGCTGCCGCATGCGCGCGCCGAATACGAGAAGCACTGGGATGACGTGACCGCGGCCGTTGACGCCGGCCGATGCGTCGTTCTCGTCTGCGAGCGCGCCGGCCGTATCGTCGGCACGGTCCAGCTGACGCCCTGCGCGCGGCCCAACGGCCGCCATCGCGCCGAGGTGCAGAAGCTCCTCGTGCTTCGCTCCGCGCGGAACACCGGTATCGGGTCGATGCTGATGCGGGACGTGGAGACGCTCGCCCGGCAGCGCGGACATCGGCTCCTGCTGCTCGACCCGCGCGGACAGCGCCGCGGAGCGCCTGTACCGGCGGCTCGGCTGGCATCCGTTCGGCACGGTGCCGGACTACGCGTGCGATCCGGACGGCGCGCCCGCCGCGTGCGTCTTCTTCTACAAGCGCTGCTTTGAAGGCGCGACCGCCGCGGCGATGCCGCCATCATGACGACGACGGACGAACCGTTCATGGCCGAAGCGCTCGCGCTCGCGCGTGCCGCAGGCTCGCGCGGCGAAGTGCCGGTCGGCGCCGTCGTCGTCAGCGACGGAGCGATCGTCGGCCGCGGCGGCAACGCGCCGATCGCGGCCACCGACCCGACGGCGCACGCCGAGATCGCCGCGCTGCGCGAGGCGGGCCGCGCGCTCGGCAACTACCGCCTCCCGGACTGCACGCTCTACGTGACGATCGAGCCCTGCGCGATGTGCGCCGGCGCGATCCTGCACGCGCGGATCGCGCGGCTTGTCTTCGGCGCGCGCGATCCGAAGACAGGCGCGTGCGGCTCGGTCGTCGACCTCTTCGCGGAGCCGCGGCTCAACCATCACGCGACGTGCGGTGGGCGGCGTGCTCGCCGACGAATGCGGTAAGCTGCTCTCGGACTTCTTCGCCGCGCGCCGCGCGGATCCCGCCACGTGAACGATCGCACCTACGGCATCGGCCTGTACGCCCCCGCGGGCTTCGCGACGAGCCGGCCGCGGTCGAGCGCGCTGCGACGCGCCTGCGCGCGCTGGGTCATCGGGTGATCGTCGATCCGACCTGCACGGCGCGCTGGCAGCGCTTCTCCGCGTCCGACGACGAGCGGCTCGCGGCGGTGATGCGGATGGCGGCGCACTCCGAGGTCGAGCTCGCGATCACCGTGCGTGGCGGCTACGGCTGGTCGCGGCTTCTCGACCGGCTCGACTTCGCCGCGCTCGCCGCGGCGCGCAAGCGGTGGATGGGGCACAGCGACTTCACCGCGTTCCAGCTCGCGGCGCTCGCCCACGCCGGCATGACGACCTACGCGGGGCCGATGGCGGCCTACGATTTCGGCGCCGAAACACCGTCGGCATTCACGCTCGATCACTGCTGGCAGCTCCTCGGCAGCGACCGCTGCGAGGTCGACTGCGCGCTCGACGGCCCGGACTTCGCCGGCGAGGGCACGCTCTGGGGCGGCAACCTCGCGATGGTCGCGCACCTCGCGGGCACCGTCCACTTCCCGCGCGTCGACGGCGGCATCCTGTTCCTCGAGGACATCGGCGAGCATCCCTACCGCGTCGAGCGGATGCTCTACCAGCTCCACTTCGCGGGCGTGCTCGCGCGGCAGCGCGCGGTGCTGCTCGGAACGTTCAACGGCTACGAGCTCGACGGACAACGACAACGGCTACGACGCGGCGCGATGGTCGCGCACGCGCGCTCGCGCTTCGGCGTTCCGATCTACACAGGACTGCCGTTCGGGCACGTCCCGGAGAAGCTCACGCTGCCGGTCGGCGGCCGCTGCGCGCTCGCAGTGCGCGACGGGCAGGCGCGACTCGTGTTCAGCGACTACGCGCGCTGATGCGCGGTCCGCTCAGGCACGAGAGAGCGCGAAGCTGAAGTCTGCTGCGCCGACCTGGCGGCCGGCCGGGTCGAAGGTCCGCTCGACGAAGCGCGCGGCGCCGTCTCGGCCGAGCGCGACGACCGTCGACGAGCGCGTTCCGTAGCCGACCTCTTCGCCGACGATGAACGGCGACGAGAGCCGGCGTTCCCAGTCGAGCGAAACGCCGGTCGCCGGCAGCTCTCGCGTCCGGTGTCCGCGTCCGGTCGGCGAGGACCGCGAACAGCGATTCGAGGTCGTCGGCATCGCGCGCGCACCACGCCGCGAGCGCGGCCTTCGTCCGCGACGACCTTGGGCCAGGGCGCATCGAGGACCGCGTTGGAGATGCCGTGTATGCCCGGTTCCAGCGCTGCGCACGCCGTCCGCGCGATTCGAGCCCAGGCAGGCGACTGGTGAGATCGCCGGCGATCAGATTGAACCCGTTGTACGCGGCCGCATCGGCGACGATCGCGGCCACGTTCTCGGCAGGCGATGCGGCATCCGCAAGCACTCGCGTCACGAGCGCTCCCCGCGACGGCGCGCCGGGATCGCGACGATCCGGCTCGCGGATGTTCGTGATCAGCGCCCAGCGGCCGGTTCGGGTGACGCCGAGCCACGTGCCACCGGCCTCGAGATCGCGGCCGGCGAGAATGCCTTCGGCCCACCAGGCCGCCGGTGCCGCCGGTCGCGCATGGTGCTCGTCGCGGTTGGCCGCGATGACGACGGCGAAGCGCGGATGCGCATCCTGCGCGAGCAGCGCGAGACACATCGGGGCCTTACGCCGGCGTGCCGATGCGACCGCGCGGCGGGGTCGGCGGCGGGACGGAGTACGGCAAGGGCAGCGGCGTGAGCGCCGGCCCGTCCGGCGTGTCGAGACGCAGCGCGCCGGCCTCGACGGCCGCGAGCTGCACGACCGCGAGGAGGTCGCTGCCGCCGTCGGGCGCCGGGCCGCATTGACCACGTTCCGCACGCCTGGTCCCCGAACGCAGGTCCGTAGACGCGCGTCCCCGCGAGCACGCCGTCCGCCTCGGCGTGGAAGGCGAACAGCCGCTCCTTGAGCCGCCCGAGATACTGCATGCGCGCGATGATCTCCTGCCCGGTATAGCAGCCCTTCCTGAAGTCGAGGCCGCCCAGCACATCCCAGTTCGCCGCCTGCGCGACGAGCTGGTCCTGCATCGGCGCGGTGACCACGGGGATGCCGGCGCGAACCGTGAGCCACTGCCAGACGGCATAGGGCGCGCGCATGGCATGGCGGCCGAGCCGCTCGAGCATCGTGCTCGCGCGATCGGCCGGCGCGAAGATCACGAAGCGCGGGCCCGGCAAACCGATCACCCTGACGTCGCCATGCGCGTGCGAGGGCCATGGTTTCGCGGAACCATGCCGAGTGCCGCCTGCAGCGCGGTCGGCGGCCTGCGGCCCGCCGACGCCGAGCGCGCATCGTCGCCGCCGAGACGTCGTCAGAAGCGCGACCTTCGAGCGCAGCACGTACATCGACAGGCGCTTTCTCACGGCTTCCGCGATGTCGCCCGGCAGGAGCGCCTGGAAACGCAGTCGGCCCCTCGCGCCAGAGCACGAAGTTGGCGAGCATCCGCCCCTTCGGTGAATTGAAGCTCGTGTAGGAGGCGGCGCCCTCCGCGAGTCCCGTGACGTCGCTCGACAGCTGGCCGTGCAGAAAGGTGCCGGCGTCGGCCCCCGTGATCGCGAGGACGGACAGCGGGGAGAGATCGCAGACGACGGCTGCGTCGCGGGCGGCCAGCGAGCGCCGGGGCGAGCGGAGGCGGAATCCGGAGGGCTCATGGGGTCGGGACGGCCGGGATACGGGCTGCGGCGGGGGCCGCGCCGGCTCGCCCGGAGGAAAATTCCGTGCTAAAATTGAATGTTAGCTCGATCTGTTGCCGCTCGATCCCGGCTCGCCGGGGCGGTCGGCGCCGCCCGCGAGGCGGGGCGGATCGGGAAAATTCGCAGACCCGCGCACCTCAGGGTGCCCGAACGGCCGTCCGGATGCAATCGTCGGGCGGCGCTCGAGCCGACATGCGGGTCGTGGTCCAACCCTGTCAGGAGTCACGATGTCCGTCACGATGCGCCAGATGCTGGAGGCCGGGGTCCACTTCGGTCACCAGACGCGGTACTGGAACCCGAAAATGGCCGAATACATCTTCGGCCACCGCAACAAGATTCACATCGTCAACCTCGAAAAGACGATGCAGCTCTACCAGGAGGCGATGAAGTTCATCCGCCAACTGGCCTCGAACAAGGGCACGATCCTGTTCGTCGGCACCAAGCGCCAGGCGCGCGACATCGTCGCCGAGGAGGCCCGTCGCTGCGGCATGCCGTTCGTCGACGCCCGCTGGCTCGGCGGCATGCTCACCAACTTCAAGACGGTCAAGGCCTCGGTCAAGCGACTGAAGGACCTCGAGGCGATGCGCGACGATGGCACCTTCGAGAAGATGAACAAGCGCGAGGCGCTCACGCTCCAGCGCGAGATGGACAAGCTGAACAAGAGCCTGGGCGGCATCAAGGACATGGGCGGGCTGCCCGACGCGCTGTTCGTGATCGACGTCGGCTATCACAAGATCGCGGTGTCGGAGGCGATGAAGCTCGGCATCCCGATCGTCGCCGTCGTCGACACCAACCACTCGCCGCTCGGCATCGCGCACGTGATTCCGGGCAACGACGACTCGAGCCGCGCGATTCGCCTCTATGCGCGCGGCGCGGCGGACGCCGTGCTCGAGGGCCGGAGCCTCGTGATCCAGGAGATCGTCCAGGCGGGTGAGGAGTTCGTCGAGGTCTCCGAACCGGCGGCTTGATTGACCCGGAGAAAGGGGGCCGCGGCCCCCTTTTCTTGGCCGGGAGCACCGCGGCCGTGCTACGCGGCCTTGGGGCGGGGCGGAACTTGCGGTCACGCAGCGGCTCCGACGACAACGAGATGACGGGGTACGACATGGCGGAAATCTCCGCGAGCATGGTGATGGAGCTGCGCCAGCGCACCGGGCTGGGCATGATGGAGTGCAAGAAGGCGCTGAGCCGAGAGCGCGGGCGACCTCGCGAAGGCAGAGGATCTGCTGCGGATCAAGAGCGGCGCCAAGGCGTCCAAGGCGGCGAGCCGCGTAGCTGCCGAAGGCGTGATCGGCCTCTTCGTCGCGCGCTGACGCGAAGGTCGGCGTGCTGGTCGAGGTCAACTGCGAAACCGACTTCGTCGCCAAGAACGAGGACTTCCGCGCGTTCGCCGCCGAGATCGCGCAGCTCGTCGCGCGCCATGCGCCGGCCGATCCCGCCGCGCTGTCGGCGCTATCGCTCGCGTCGGGCGAAACCGTCGAGGGACGACGGGTCGCGCTCGTGCAGAAGATCGGCGAGAACATGACGGTGCGCCGTTTCGTGCGGCGCGAGGCGAAGGGCAAGCTGGCGTCGTACGTGCACGGCACGAAGATCGGCGTGCTGGTCGACGTGGACGGAGGCGCGGCGCCGCTCGGCAAGGACCTCGCGATGCACATCGCGGCGTCGAAGCCGATGGCCGTGGCCCGCGACGGCGTGCCCGCTGACGTGATCGAACACGAGCGCAAGATCAAGACGGCGCAGGCGGCCGAGTCCGGCAAGCCTGCCAACATCGTCGAGAAGATGGTGGAGGGCGGCGTCGCGAAATTCGTCGCCGACGTGACGCTCCTGGGCCAGCCGTTCGTCAAGGGCGACGGCAAGCAGACGGTCGGCGACTTGCTGAAGGCACAGGGCGCGAGCGTGCACGGCTTCGAGCTCTACGTCGTCGGCGAAGGCATCGAGAAGAAGAAGGACGATTTCGCGGCCGAGGTCGCGGCGATGGCCAAGGCGTGAAAACTTCTGATGGAAAAAGGGGTTCGACGGCAAGCGCTGCGCGCGCCGGTCGACCCCTCCTTTGAAGTAGCAGCCGAACCAAGGAGCTGTCGCATGAACCCGCCCGCCGCCGTCGCGCCGATCGCCGCTGTCGCCGCCGCACCGGCGGCCGCGACCGAGCCTGCGTACCGCCGCATCCTGCTCAAGCTGTCGGGCGAGGCGCTGATGGGCGCCGACGCCTATGGGATCAACCGCGAGGTCGATCGACCGGATCGTCGCCGAGATCGCGGAGGTAACGCGGCTCGGCGTCGAGGTCGCGGTCGTGATCGGCGGTGGCAACATCTTCCGCGGCGTCGCTCCGGGGGCCGCGGGCATGGATCGTGCGACCGCCGACTACATGGGGATGCTGGCCACGCTCATGAACGCGCTTGCGCTGCAGGACGCGCTGCGCCGCGCGGGCGTCGAGTCGCGGGTGCAGTCGGCGCTACGCATCGACCAGGTCGCCGAGCCGTACATCCGCGGCAAGGCGCTGCGCTACCTCGAGGAGCGCAAGGTCGTGATCTTCGCCGCCGGCACCGGCAATCCGTTCTTCACGACTGACACCGCCGCCGCGCTCCGCGGCCGCGAGATGGGCGTCGACATCGTGCTGAAGGCGACCAAGGTCGACGGCGTCTACACCGCCGACCCGAACAAGGACACCACGGCGAAGCGCTACATGGACCTCACGTTCGACGAGGCGATCGTCAAGAATCTCAAGGTGATGGACGCGACGGCGCTGGCGCTGTGCCGCGACCAGAACATGCTGCTCAAGGTGTTCTCGATCTTCGTGCCGGGAGCGCTCAAGCGCGTCGTCCTGGGCGGCGACGAGGGGACGCTCGTGCATTGCTGAGTTCCGCATCCGGCGAACGGATTCAGGGAGTCCACATGATTGCCGACATCAAGAAGACCGCCGAGCAGAAGATGGGCAAGACGGTCGAGACGCTGAAGCACGACCTGACCAAGGTCCGCACCGGTCGCGCGCACACGGGCCTGCTCGACCACATCCACGTCGACTACTACGGCGCGCCGATGCCGATCAACCAGTGCGCGAACGTGACGCTCGCCGACGCGCGGACGATCACCGTGCAGCCCTGGGAGAAGAAGATGGTGCCGGTGATCGAGAAGGCGATCCGCGACTCCGACCTCGGTCTCAATCCGGCGACGAGCGGCGACCTGATCCGCGTGCCGATGCCCGCGCTGACCGAGGAGCGCCGCCGCGACCTCATCAAGGTGGTCCGCCACGAGGCCGAGACCGCGCGCGTCGCGGTGCGCAACGTCCGCCGCGACGCGAACGAGCACCTGAAGAAACTTCTCAAGGACCACGCCGTGGCCGAGGACGACGAGCGCCATGCGCAGACCGACGTGCAGAAGCTCACCGACCGCTACATCGCCGAGATCGACAAGGTCCTCGCGGCGAAAGAGGCGGACTTGATGGCCGTGTGAAAACTTCTTGACGATCCCGGCGTCGCATGCGGGCTTCGCCCGCGCGACCCCGTACATACTTTGTTTACTTCCTCGACACGAGCAATCCCGAAGACCGGCGACGTGCCGCAGCACGTCGCGATCATCATGGACGGCAACGGACGCTGGGCGCGGCACCGGCGGCTCCCGCGCGTCGCCGGGCCACCGCCGCGGCGGCGAGGCCGTGCGCGGGATCGTGCGCGCCTGCGCCGAGCGCGGCGTCGGCTACCTGACGCTGTTCGCATTCTCGAGCGAGAACTGGCGCCGCCCGGAGGAGGAGGTCTCGATCCTGATGGACCTGTTCCTGCGCGCGCTCGAGCAGGAGGTCGCGAAGCTCCACGAGAACGGCATCCGGTTCAAGGTCGTCGGCGATCTCGCGCGCTTCGATCGCCGCATCCGCGAGCTGATCGCCGAAGGCGAGGCGCTGACGGCCGCGAACTCGGCGGCTCACGCTGACGATCGCCGCGAACTACGGCGGCCGCTGGGACATCGCGCAGGCCGCGCGGCGCTACTTCGCCGCGAATCCTGACGCGGCGAGCGAGGGCCACTTCACGCGGAGTCCATCGAGCCCTACCTGGCGATGGCCTACGCGCCGGAGCCCGACCTGTTCATCCGCACGGGCGGCGAGCAGCGCGTCTCGAATTTCCTGCTCTGGCAGCTCGCCTACACCGAGCTCTATTTCACGCCGATGCTGTGGCCCGACTTCGACGCCGCCGCGCTCGACACGGCGATCGAGTGGTACGCCCAGCGCGAGCGGCGCTTCGGCCGGACGAGCGAGCAGCTGGCGGCGGCGCAGGGCGCGTGACGGCGCGCGCGGCCTTCCGTTCCGCTGCGCCCGCGAGCGCGATGCTGTCGACGCGAATCGCCACCGCGCTCGTCCTGATTCCGCTCGTGCTGGCGGCGCTGTTCGCGCTGCCGCCGGCGGGCTGGGCGGTCGCGGCGCTCGCTGCGATCGCGCTGGGCGCGGTCGAATGGGCGCGGCTCAGCGGATACGGCCGTCGCGAAGGTGTCGTCTTCGCGGCCGTTACTGTAGCGGGCGGTGCGCTCCTGCTCGTCGTGCCCGCCGCCGGGTTCGGCCCTCACGGCTGGCCCGTCGGCGTGTTGCTCGCGCTGTGCGGACCGGCGCTTGCGTTCTGGCTCGTCGTCGCGCCGCAGTGGCTTCGCGCGAACGCGCGGCCCGCGTCGAGGTTCGCGCTGGCGGCGGTCGGCTTGATCGTGCTGATCGGGGCCTGGGCGGCGGTCGTGCAGCTGCAGGCGCGCTCGCCGTGGCTCGTGCTGGCCGCGCTCGCGATCGTCTGGATCGCCGATACTGCGGCCTATTTCACGGGTCGCGCGTTCGGCCGACGCAAGCTTGCGCCCGCGATCAGTCCCGGCAAGACCTGGGAAGGCGTCTACGGTGCGTTGGCGGCGGTCGCCGTCTACGCGCTCGCGCTCGTCCCGCTCGCGCCCCGAGCAGGCTACTCGAGCGAGGTGAGCGCGACCGCGACGGGTGCGTGGGTGGCGCTCGCGCTTGCGATCGCTGCATTGTCCATCGAAGGGCGACCTCGTCGAGTCGCTGCTCAAGCGCCATGCCGGTGTGAAGGACAGTGGCACGCTGCTGCCCGGGCACGGCGGCGTACTCGATCGCATCGACGCGCTGCTGTCGTCGATGCCGGCCGCCGCGCTCCTCGCAGCGTTGTTCCTGCCATGACGATGCATCGGGTGAGCCTGCTCGGCGCGACGGGGTCGATCGGAGCCTCGACGCTCGACGTGATCTCGCGCCATCCCGAGCGGTTCGAGGTGGTCGCGCTCGCCGCGAACCGCGACGCGGACAAGCTCGCCGCGCTTTGCCGCCGCTACCGCCCGCGCCTCGCGGCGCTGCGCGACGCCGACGCCGCCCGCGCGCTCGAGCAGGACCTGGCCGGCACTGGGCTGCCGACGCAGGTCCTGGCCGGCGAAGCCGGGCTCTGCGCCGTCGCGGCGATGCCCGAGGCAGACACGGTGCTCGCCGCGATCGTTGGCGGCGCGGGCCTCGGGCCCACGCTCGCCGCCGCGCGTGCGGGCAAGCGCATCCTGCTCGCGAACAAGGAGGCGCTCGTGATCGGCGGGGCCGCCTTCATGGCTGCGGTGGCCGACGGCGGCGCGACGCTCCTGCCCATCGACAGCGAGCACAACGCGATCTTCCAGTGCCTGCCCGCGCGCATGCCGCGCGACCCGGCGGCCGCCGGCGTGCGCCGCATTCTGCTCACGGCGTCGGGCGGACCGTTCCGCACGCGGTCGCCTGCCGAGCTCGCGCGCGTGACGCCGGACGAGGCGTGCGCGCACCCGAACTGGGTGATGGGGCGCAAGATCAGCGTCGATTCGGCGACGATGATGAACAAGGGGCTCGAGGTGATCGAGGCGCACTGGCTGTTCGGCGTGCCGCGCGAGGCGATCGAGGTCGTGATCCACCCGGAGAGCGTCATCCATTCGCTGGTCGAATACGTTGACGGCAGCGTGCTCGCCCAGCTAGGAAATCCCGACATGCGCACGCCGATCGCCCAGGCGCTCGCGTATCCCGACCGCATCGGCGCCGGCGTGGACCCGCTCGACCTGGCGCGCCACGGCCCGCTCACGTTCGAGGCGCCGGATCACGTGCGGTTTCCGTGCCTCGCGCTCGCCTACGAGGCGCTCGCGGCGGGCGGCACCGCGCCCGCGGTCCTGAACGCGGCCAACGAAGTGGCCGTCGCGGCGTTTCTCGACGGCCGGATCCGCTACACGGACATCGCGCCGGCCTGCGCCGAGGCGCTCGCGCGGCTGCCGGCGCGGCCCGTGCATGCGCTCGACGACGCGCTCGATGCCGACCGCGAAGCGCGCGCCGCGACGCGCGCATTTCTCCTGCTCCCGGCCGGCGTGGCGGCGCCGGTGACATGATGGACATTCTCCAGAAGCTGCTCGCGTTCCTCGTCGTGCTGGGCGTGCTCGTCGTCTTCCACGAGCTCGGCCACTTCTGGGTCGCGCGCGCGCTCGGCGTCAAGGTGCTGCGGTTTTCCGTCGGATTCGGGCGCGTCGTCTGGTCGCGCCGCTACGGACCCGACCGCACCGAATGGGCGCTCTCCGCGGTGCCGCTCGGCGGCTACGTGAAAATGGCCGACGAACGCGAGGGCGACGTCGCGCCGGAGGATCGCGCGCGCGCCTTCAATCGCCAGAGCGTCGGCCGGCGGATTGCGATCGTCGCCGCGGGCCCCATCGCCAATCTCGTGCTCGCCGTACTCCTGTTCGCGGGTACGTACGTGGCCGGCATTCCGGGGCAGCGTGCCCTGCGTCGCGGCGCCGCCTGCCGGCACGCCGGCCGCGCTCGCCGGCGTGCGCGAGGGCGACCTCGTGACTGCCGTCGACGGCGCGCCCGTGCGGAGCTGGCAGGACCTGCGCTGGCGGCTGCTACGGCTGTCCGGACGTCCCGACGCATCGCTCACGGTCGAGCGTCCGGACGGCTCGACGGCCACGCGCCTCCTCCCGCTAGCCGCGCTCGGTGCGGAGGAGTGGGAAAGCAATTTCATGCCGCTGCTGGGCCTCAGCGCCGACCTCGGCGCGCCGATCATCGATCAAGTCGTCGCGGGCAAGCCCGCCGATCGCGCAGGGCTCAGGACCGGCGATCGCATCGTCGCGATCGACGGCGTGTCCGTTCATTCGCCTGCCGACGCGGCCGCGCGCACCAATGCCAAGCCGGCAGCGGCGGTCACGTTCCGCATCGCGCGCGACGGCACCGAGTTCGACGCGACGATGACCACCGAGGCGATCGAGCAGGCCGGGCGCCGGATCGGCGTCGCCGGCGTTCGGCTCAAGGTCGACCCCGCGGCGGCGGCCCGGCTCGCGGTGACGGTGCGCTACGGTGTGGTCGAAGCGTTCGGCGAGGGCGTGCGCCGAACGTGGGAGCTTTCGGTGTTCACGCTCAAGATGCTGGGCCGTGTGCTGACCGGCGAGGCATCGCTCAAGAACATCAGCGGACCGCTGACGATGGCCGATTTCGCAGGGCAGTCGGCGCAGGCCGGCGCGCTCGCGTTCATCGGCTATCTTGCGCTCATCAGCATCAGCCTCGGCGTATTGAACCTGTTGCCCGTTCCGCTTCTGGATGGGGGCCATTTGCTGTATTATTTCGCCGAATTGCTGAAGGGCAGTCCCGTTTCCGATCGCGCCTTCGAGGTCGGCCAGCGCATCGGCATGGCGGTGCTGGCGGTATTGATGGCGCTGGCACTTTTCAATGACCTCTCCCGTCTGTTTTAGGAGCCTGTCGGGCTTGCATTCGCGTGCGCGTTGCTTGGCCAGAAAGCGATGGATGCCAGGCGCGAGGCGCAGCGAATATCGGGAATATTCGCCAGCCGAGCAACGCCGTAGACGTGTTTTCTGGCAGCAACCCGGAGGGACGGGACGAAGCGGGCGCATTTCCGCGTTGCTCGTCCTCGGCATACTTTCGGTATGCCATCGGACTCGCGCCTTGAACTGCGCCCGCTTCGCCGCCGTCGCACACGTGAATGCAAACCCGACAGGCTCCTGAGGCCGGCCGCCGCCGCGCGCGGCGCCTCCGCGCGATCCCCGCACTCGTCGCCGCGCTCCTCGCTGGACTGGTCGCCCCCGCGGCGCGCGCGTTCGAGCCGTTCGTCGTCAAGGACATCCGTGTCGAGGGCGTCCAGCGTACCGAGGCGGGCACCGTCTTCTCGTACCTGCCGATCAAGGTCGGCGAGCGCGTCGACGACGCGAAGGCCGCGGAGGCCGTGAAGGCGCTGTTCGCTACAGGTTTCTTCCGCGATGTGCGGCTCGAGGTCGACAACGGCGTCCTGATCGTCGTCGTGCAGGAGCGTCCGACGATCAGCAAGGTCGACATTTCCGGCAACAAGGAGTTCGACAGCGACACGCTGAAGAAGGCACTGAAGGACATCGGCCTCGCCGAAGCGAAGATCTTCGACCGCTCGGCGCTCGACCGTGCCGAGCAGGAGATGAAGCGCCAGTACATCACGCGCGGGAGGTACGCCGCCCAGGTGACGACGACCGTGACCCCGCAGGAGCGCAACCGCGTCGCCGTCAACTTCAACATCGTCGAAGGCGACTCGGCGAAGATCGCGCGAATCAACATCGTCGGCAACAAGGCGTTCAGCGAAGCGCAGCTGCTCAATGAAATGCAGCTCTCTACTCCGGGCTGGTTCACCTGGTACACGAAGAACGACCAGTACTCGAAGCAGAAGCTCGGTGCGGACCTCGAGACGCTACGCAGCTTCTACCAGAACCGCGGCTACCTCGAGTTCAACATCGAGTCGACGCAGGTCTCGATCACGCCGGACAAGGAAGACATCTACATCACGGTCAACATCACCGAGGGTGAGCCGTTCCGCGTGACCGACATCCGGCTCGCGGGCGACCTGCCGGTGCCGGAGGCCGATCTGGCGCGGCTCGTTTCGGTCCGGCCCGGCGAGATCTACTCGCGCGAAAAGCTGCAAGTAACCGCGAAGAGCATCAGCGACCGCGTCGGAGCCGAGGGCTACGCGTTCGCGAACGTCAACGTCGTGCCCGAGGTCGACCGCGACAAGCACGAGGCGTCGTTCACGATCTACGTCGATCCCGGGCGCCGCGTGTACGTCCGGAAGATCAACATCAGCGGCAACGCGCGCACGCGCGACGAGGTCATCCGCCGCGAGATGCGGCAGCTCGAGAGCGCGTGGTACGACAGTGCGCGGATCGATCGCTCGAAGGTCCGGATCAAGCGGCTCGGCTACTTCGACGACGTCAACGTCGAGACCCCGCCGGTGCCCGGCACGACCGACCAGGCGGACGTCGAGGTGACCGTCACCGAGAAGGCGACGGGCAGCTTGCAGGCCGGCATCGGCTATTCGAGCTCGGACGGCCTCGTGCTCTGCGCGTCGGTGTCGCAGCAGAACATCTTCGGCAGCGGCAACGCGCTGATCGCGGCGATCAATACGAGCACGGTCAACCGGACCGTCTCGGTCGCGTTCATGGAGCCCTACTGGACCGTCGACGGCATCTCGCGCACGCTCGAAGGCTACTACCGGACGACCGACGCGTCGTCGCTGTCCGTGTCCCAGTACTCGTCGAAGACCTACGGCGCCGCGGTGTCGTACGGAGTGCCGATCAGCGAGACGGATACGGTCAACGTCGGCTTCCGCTACGAGCACACGGATCTCACGCTGGACGCCAACAGCCCGCCCATCTACTACGAATACGTCCGTGAGTTCGGGTCCACGACCAACAGCTTCATCCTGTCCGCCGGCTGGTCGCGTGACACCCGCGACGACATCATCTATCCTACCAAGGGGACGCTGCAGAGCGCGCTGGGAGAATGGGGACTGCCTCCGGGCGACCTTTCCTACTACAAGCTCAACTACCTGATCCAGAATTTCTGGCCGATCTACGGGGATTTCGTGCTGATGCTGCGTGGCGACGTCGGGTACGGGGACGGCTACGGCGGCAAGCCGCTGCCGTTCTTCAAGGCGTTCTACGCGGGCGGCGTCGGCTCGGTGCGCGGCTACGACACGGCATCGCTGGGGCCGAAGGACATCTTCGGCAACGCGACCGGCGGCAAGCGCAAGATCGTCGGCAACGCCGAGCTCTTCTACCCGGTCCTGAAGGGCGACAAGTCGGTGCGCGCCAGCGTGTTCTTCGATGCGGGCCAGATCTACGTCAACGGCAACATCGAGCCGCTCTACGAATCGTTCCGCTACTCGGCCGGCGTCGGCCTCGCCTGGAACTCGCCGGTGGGCCCGCTCAAGTTCAGCTACGGCATCCCGTTGAACGAGCAGCCCGGCGACAAGCTCCAGCGCTTCCAGTTTCAGGTCGGGACGGTCTTCTGACCGGCCGGCCGGTACGCACGTGGAGAATTCCGTGAACTGCACCACCCGCCGCCTTTTCGCCGTGCTCGCCGCGGCCGCGTCGCTTGTCGCGGCGACCGCCGCGACGGCACAGGCCGCCGATTACAAGATCGGCTTCGTGAACACCGAGCGGCTGTTCCGCGACGCCGCGCCGGCGAAGCGCGCACAGCAGAAGCTCGAAAAGGAATTCGCCGCCCGCGACGCCGAGATCCAGAAGCTCGCGAAGCAGGTGCGCGACCTGCAGGCGCTGCTCGAGAAGGACGGCGTCACGATGGCCGAGGCCGAGCGGCGCAACCGCGAGCGCGACCTCGCGAACCTGTCGCGCGATCTGCAGCGCTCGCAGCGCGAGTTTCGCGAGGATCTGAACCTGCGGCGCAACGAGGAGTTGTCGAGCGTCCAGGAGCGCGCGAACAAGGTGATCCTGCAGATCGCGGAAGCGGAGAAGTTCGACCTGATCATCCAGGATCCGGTCGTGTACGCGAGCCCGAAGATCGACATCACCGACAAGGTGATCAAGGCGCTCGCCGACAAGTAGGCGCCTGCGCCGTCACCCGCGGGACGCTCATGCTCCTGTCCGAACTCGCGGCGCGCACCGGGGCAACCCTCTCCGGCGACGGCGCGGTCGACGTCCTGCGCGTATCCACCCTCGAGTCCGGCGGGCCCGGCACGATCGCGTTCCTCGCGAACCCGAAGTACCGGAGCCAGCTCGGGACGACGCGCGCGGCGGCTGTCATCGTGGATCCCGAGGCGGCCGCGCATACCGCGCTGCCGAAGCTCGTTTCACCCAACCCGTATGCGACGTTCGCCAAGGTGGCGACGCTCCTCCACCCGGCGGACGCGCCCGCGCCGGGCGTGCACCCGAGTGCCGTCGTCGGCGCGGGCGCGCGGATCGCGGCGTCCGCAATGGTAGGCGCGCTTGCGGTGATCGGCGCCGGGGCGACGGTCGGCGAGCGCGCGCGAATCGGCGCGCAGTGCGCCATCGGCGATGGAGCGACGGTCGGGGACGACGCGGTGCTGCACGCGCGAGTCACCGTCTATGCGCGCTGCGTGATCGGCCCCCGCACCATCATCCACAGTGGCGCCGTGATCGGCGCCGACGGCTTCGGCATGGCGGAGGAGGCCGGCCGCTGGCTCAAGATCCCGCAGGTCGGACGTGTCGTCGTCGGCGCCGACTGCGAGATCGGCGCCAACACGACGATCGACCGCGGCGCGATCGACGACACGGTCATCGAGGACGACGTCAAGCTCGATAACCAGATTCAGATCGGGCACAACTGCCGGATCGGCGCGCACACGGCGATCGCCGGCTGCACCGGGATCTCGGGCAGCGTGCGCATCGGCCGCAACTGCCGGATCGGCGGCGCGGCGATGATCGCCGGCCATCTGTCGATCGCGGACGGGACCGTGATCAGCGCCGGCACCGGCGTCATGAAGACGATCGACGTGCCCGGGATCTACAGCAGCGTGTTTCCGATCCTCCCATACGCCGAATGGAAGCACGTCGCGGTCGAGATGCGGCGCCTGCGCTCCCTCGCGCAGCGCGTGGCGGCGCTCGAGCGCGGGACGCGCGACGGGAAAGGCGGGAACGGGGGATGACGGCGAGCGAAACCGGCGGCATGGACATCCTCGAGATCATGCGCTACCTGCCGCATCGCTACCCGATGCTCTTGATCGACCGGGTCACGTCGTTCATTCCGGCGACGTCGATCCGCGGCCTCAAGAACGTGACGATGAATGAGCCGTTCTTCCAGGGGCATTTCCCCGAATTTCCGGTCATGCCGGGCGTGCTCGTCATCGAGGCTCTGGCGCAGCTTGCCTCGATCCTCGCGTGGCGCACCGCCGGCCGTGTGCCGGGTGACGGGACGCTCTTGTTCTTCGCGGGGATCGACCACGCGCGGTTTCGGCGGCGCGTCCTGCCCGGCGATCAGCTGCGGCTCGAGTCCGACCTCATCCGTCAGGTGCGTGGCGTCGGCAAGCACTCGGTGCGGGCGCTCGTCGACGGCGAGATCGTTGCCGAGGCCGAACTGATGGCGGCGCTGCGCAACCCCGCGGATGCGGCGAAGGGCCGTTGACGTGCCGCGCATCCACGCGACCGCGCTCGTCGATCCGGCGGCCGAACTCGCCCCCGACGTCGAGGTTGGCGCGTTCTCGATCGTCGGGCCGCACGTCCGCGTTGGCGCCGGGACAGTAATCGGCCCACACGCAATCGTCACCGGTCGTACGACGATCGGCGCGCGCAACCGGATTTTCCAGTTTACGTCGATCGGCGAGATTCCCCAAGACCGCAAGTACGGGGGCGAGCCGACGACCACCGTCATCGGTGACGACAACGTGATCCGCGAGTACGTGTCGGTGCATGCCGGCACGGCGCTCGACCGCGGCACGACGACGATCGGCAACGGCAACCTGCTGCTCGCCTACGTCCATATCGCGCACGACTGCGTGGTCGGCAACGCCACCACGTTCTCGAACAACTCGCAGCTTGCGGGACACGTAATCGTGGGCGACTGGGCGGTATTCGGCGGGTTCACGGCCGTGCACCAGTTCGTCCGGATTGGCGCGCACACGATGATCGCTGGCGGATCGATCGTGGTCCAGGATGTGCCGCCGTTCGTCACGGTTCACGGTTACCCGGCAAAACCGTCCGGCACGAACAACGAGGGGCTGCGCCGGCGCGGCTTCGCGGCCGACGAGATCACGGCGGTCAAGCGCGCCTACAAGACGCTCTATCGCGAGGGCCTGTCGCTCGAGGACGCGAAGGCAGTGCTTGCGACGGCCACCACGGCAACGCCGGTGCTGGCCCCGTTGGTCGATTTCCTGTCCGTGCCCGGGCGCGGCATCGTCCGCTGACGCGATCTCACGGCTGACGATGCGCGACGCCGCCGACCCCTCCGGTGCCGTCACGATCGGCATCGTCGCTGGCGAGGCCTCCGGCGACGCGCTCGCCGCCAACCTGATCGAGACCGTGCGCGCCCGGCTGCCGCAGGCGCGTTTCGTCGGTGTCGCGGGGCCGAAGATGGAGGCGGCGGGCTGCGAGGTGTGGCATCCGCTCGAGGCGCTGTCGGTGGCCGGTCTTACCGAGGTGCTCTCGCGCCTGCCCGAGATCGTCGCGATCCGGCGCGCGGTGGCGCGGCGAATGATCGCCGAGCGCGTGCCGGTCTTCGTCGGCGTGGACGCGCCCGACTTCAATCTCGGGCTCGAGCGGAAGCTCAAGCGCGCCGGCGTGCGCACCGTGCACTTCGTGAGCCCCTCGGTGTGGGCATGGCGCCGCGGTCGCGTGGCGAAGATCGGCCGTGCAGTGCATCGAATCCTCGTTCTGTTCCCGTTCGAACCGCCGATCTACGAAGCCGCACACGTGCCGGTCACGTTCGTCGGCCATCCACTCGCGCAGGAGGCGGCGACGCTCGCCTCGCGGCGCGAGGCGCGCGAGGCGCTCAAGCTCGGCATCGCGCAGCCGGTGTTTGCGCTCCTGCCCGGCAGCCGCACGTTCGAGCTCGAGCGGCACGGCGACCTCCTGCTTGAGACGGCAGTGGCGCTGCGCGCGGCGCGGCCCGACGCACGGTTTCTCGTGCCGCTCGCGACGCGGGCGACACGCGACAAGTTCGAAGCCGCGCGCTTCCAGGCGGGCTACGACCAGCTGCCGATGACGATGCTCTATGGCCACGCGACCGACGCGCTGCGCGCGGCGGACGTCGCGATCGTGGCGTCGGGCACCGCGACGCTCGAGGCGGCGCTCGCGCGCTGCCCCCACGTCATCTTCTACCGAGTGAGCGCCGTGTCCGCGCAGATCCTGCGCCGGAAGATCCTGGTGCCGTGGGTCGGGCTGCCGAACGTACTCGCGGGCCGGCACGTCGTGCCCGAACTCCTGCAGGAGGACGCGACGGTCGAGAATCTCACTCAGGCAGCGCTCAATTTGTACGACGACACGGTCACGCGGCGGCGGTTGGAAGCGCTCTTCGCGGGCTTCGCCAGCGCGCTGCGCGCCGACACGGGCGGACTTGCCGCCGACGCGGTCGCGGCCGAGCTGCGCGCCGCGGGCGTCGTTCGCTGAGGCGCCCATGCGGTTGATCGCGGGCATCGACGAAGCGGGACGGGGCCCGCTCGCCGGCCCTGTCGTTGCCGCCGCGGTGATTCTCGACCCGGCACGACCGGTCGACGGCATTCGCGATTCGAAGCTGCTCTCGGCAGCGCAGCGCGAACGGCTCGCGATGGCGATCCGCGCGAATGCGCTGGCATGGGCGGTCGCCGAGGCCGACGTCGCCGAGATCGACGCGCTCAATATCCTGCACGCAACCCTTGTCGCGATGGCGCGCGCCGTGGCGGGCCTCGCCGTCGCGCCGTCGGAGGCGTGGGTCGACGGCAACCGCTGTCCCGAGCTGGTGTGTCCCGTGCGGGCGATCGTCGGTGGCGATCGTGACATCGAGGCGATCTCGGCGGCGTCGATCCTCGCGAAAACGGCCCGCGACGCGCTCCTGGTCGAGCTCGACGTCCGCTATCCCGCTCTACGGTTTCGCGCAAAACAAGGGATACAGCACCAAGGAGCACCTGGCCGCGCTCGCCCGCCACGGGCCCTGCCCGGCGCACCGGCGCAGCTTCGCTCCGGTCCGGCAGACGTGGTTCGAGTTCTAGCGGCGCGAGCGGCGAGCCGGGGCCCCGGGCGCGAAGCGCCGAGGGGGAGCGAGCGATCGCGAGTCGCCGCAGGCGGCCGACTGTACGGACGCAACGCTCAATTTGGCGGAGCGGAGGCCGCGCGGCCGTTCAGGACGGGCGAATCTCGTTCCAGTACTCGCAGTGGCCTGTGTCGACTTGCGAGACGCGGTACTCGACGGGAACGTCGTTGTAGGTGAGCGCGATACGCCGGATCGACAGCAGCGGCGCGCCGGGAGGGACGGCGAGCAGCCGCGCGGTCTCGGCGTCGGCGACCGTGGCGCGCAGCCTTTCGTTCGTGCGCACGACCGAGATGCCGAATGGGTCCTGGTACAGGTTGTAGATCGTCGACGGGCGGGACGCGAACTGCTTCTCGGTGAGCGTCGCGAAGCGGGGCACCGGCAGCGCGATGTCATCGACGATCGCGGGGCGGCCGCCCAGCCGGAGCAGGTTGCGGATCCGGAAGATCGGGTCGCCCGTGGCGATTCCCAGCGCTTCGGCCGCCGCGCGATCGGCCTTGCCGCGGCCGAACGCGAGCAGCTCGACGTCGGGATAGACCTTAGGTCCCTCGAGCGGTACGACGTGGAAGAAGTAGAAGAGCATCCGATCGCGGTTGTGGCTCGCGACGAACGTGCCGCGGCCCTGCTGGCGGATCAGGATGTGGTCGGCGACGAGCTCGTCGATGGCCTTGCGCACAGTGCCGATGCTGATGCCGTAGCGCTCCGACAGCCGTCGCTCGGCGGGGATCGCGTCACCCGGCCGCCACTCGCCGTGCGTCAGCGAGTCCATCATCTGGCGCTTGACGTCCTTGTACAGGGGGCCGCCGACGGGCACGCCGGGAGCGGGGCCTTCGGGCGTGGGTTGGGACATCGTCTTGACGGAATGGGTGGCGGCGCCGCGCGAGGGTCCGCTCGAATCGAGTGTAGTCAACGTGCCTCAAACATGCAAATCATCCAACTCATCTAGATGATATAGTTGACCTAGGGCCGTGTTGGAGGTACCATTCGTCCGGTTCAGCGCGGTCGTGAACGCGATCGCGCCGCCGCCTGCGGGAGCCCCCATGATCCATTGCGTGCTGCACGACCCCCGCGACTCGGTCGCCGTCGTCGTCGTCGAGGGCGTGGCCGCCGGCGCGACGTTGACGGGCCTCATCCTCGACGAAGACCGGACGATCACACTCCCTTGCGTCCAGGACATCCCGCTCGGCCACAAGGTGGCGCTCAAGGACATGGCGGTCGGAGAGACGGTGATCAAGTACGGCATCGACATCGGGAAGGTCGTGCAGCCGATCCGCAAGGGCGAGCACGCGCACGTCCACAACATCAAGACGAAGCGTTGGTGAGACGTACGTTCGCTTGGCATGAATTCCTGGTGCGCACTGTTCTCTGCGCGAGCCTGCAAGCCGTTGGAGCGTCGCGCTGCTGGCGCGACGCTCAACCGCTCGCAGCCTCGCGGTGACTTCGGCGGCGTGCCAAGACCGTGTCCAAACCCGTCCTGGGCCTAACCATGCAATCCTCCTTTCAGGGTTACCGCCGCGAGAACGGCCGCGTCGGCGTGCGCAACCACGTGATCCTGCTGCCGGTCGACGACCTGTCGAACGCGGCGTGCGAGGCTGTCGCGCACAACGTCAAGGGTGCGCTTGCGATTCCGCACCCGTACGGGCGGCTGCAGTTCGGCGCCGACCTCGATCTGCATTTCCGCACGCTGATCGGCACCGGCGCAAACCCGAATGTCGCTGCGGTCGTCGTGATCGGCATCGAGGACCAGTGGACGAAGAAGGTCGTCGACGGCATCGCCGCGACCGGCAAGCCGGTGGCGGGCTTCGGCATCGAGCTCCACGGCGACCACGACACGATCCTGCGCGCCTCGCGCGCGGCGAGGGAGTTCGTCCAGTCGGCGAGCGAGCGGCAGCGCGAGACCTGCGACGTGAAGGAGCTGTGGGTCTCGTGCAAGTGCGGCGAATCGGATACGACATCCGGCTGTGGATCGAATCCAACGGTCGGCGACGCGTTCGACAAGCTCTACACGGCCGGCTGCACGCTGGTGTTCGGCGAGACGACGGAGCTGACCGGCGGCGAGCAGATCGTCGCGGCGCGCTGCCGCAACGACAAGGTCCGCAGCGAGTTCATGCGGATGTTCGACCGCTACCAGCAGGTGATCGACCGGCACAAGACGAGCGACCTCTCCGATTCGCAGCCCACCAAGGGCAACATCGCCGGCGGCCTGACGACGATCGAGGAGAAGGCGCTGGGCAACATCCAGAAGATCGGCAAGAAGTGCGTCGTCGACGGCGTGCTCGACAAGGCCGAGGTGCCCACCGGACCCGGGCTCTGGTTCATGGACAGCTCGTCCGCGGCGGCCGAGATGGTGACCCTCTGCGCCGCCGCTGGGTTCGTCGTGCATTTCTTCCCGACCGGGCAGGGGAACGTCATTGGCAACCCGATCCTGCCGGTGATCAAGGTCTGCGCGAATCCACGGACGGTGCGCACGATGCGCGAGCACGTCGACGTCGACACGTCGGGCCTCCTGCAGCGCGAGATCACGATGAGCGACGCGGGCGACCGGCTGCTCGACATGATGCTGCGCACGGCCAACGGGCGGCTCACGGCCGCCGAGGCGCTCGGCCATCGCGAGTTCGTACTGACGCGACTCTACGAGAGCGCATAAGACCGCGACCGACCCCGCCGATGGATGGCGCTTCCACCCCGCTTCTGCCTGATCTCGCGGCGATCCGGGCCGCGCACGCGCGGATCGCGCCGCACGTGCACCGGACACCGGTGCTCACGTGCGCCGCGCTCGACGAGGAGACAAGCGCACACCTCTACTTCAAGTGCGAGAACTTCCAGAAGGTCGGCGCTTTCAAGGCGCGCGGCGCCACGAACGCGGTGATGTCGCTCGCCGCGGACGTTGCGCAAAGGGGCGTCGTTACGCACTCGTCGGGCAACCATGGCGCGGCGCTGGCGTTCGCCGCCGCGCTTCGCGGCATTCCGGCGTGGGTCGTGATGCCGGAGAACGCGGCGCAGGTCAAGCTCGCCAACGTGCGCCGCTATGGCGCGACGGTCCGGCAGTGCGTGCCGACGCTCGCCGCGCGCGAGGCCGCGTGCGCCGAGCTCCTCGCGGCGACCGGGGCTACCCTCGTGCACCCGTTCGATGACGCGACCGTGATCGCGGGGCAGGGCACCGCGGCGCTCGAGCTCCTGGCGCAGGTGCCGGAGCTCGACGCGATCGTCACGCCAGTCGGCGGCGGCGGACTCCTGTCGGGCACATCCATCGCTGCGAAGTCGACGCGACCTGCCATCGCCGTGCATGGTGCCGAACCGGCGAACGCCGACGACGCGGCGCGAAGCCTTGCCTCGGGGCGCGTGGAGCCTGCGGCGGCAGCGGTGACGATTGCCGACGGGCTGCGCACGACGCTTTCGCCGCGCACGCTTGCCGCGCTGCGGGCGAATGTCGCCTCGATCGGACTTGCGACCGAGGAGGGCATCGTCCGCGCGATGAGGATGATCTGGGAGCGGATGAAGATCGTCGTCGAACCGTCCTCCGCCGTCCCGCTCGCGTGCCTGCTCGAGAGGACGCTCGACCTGCGCGGCCGCCGCGTCGGCGTCATCGTGAGCGGCGGCAACGTCGACCTCGAGCACCTGCCGTGGCAGCCATGACGACCGACCACCTCCCGACGCCGAATTACCCGCGTTTTCACCTCGCGTTTCCGGTGACCGATCTCGACGAAGCTCGCCGCTTCTATGGCGAGCTCCTGGGCTGCGCCGAAGGCCGCTCGTCGCCGGATTGGGTCGATTTCGACTTCCACGGACACCAGATCGTTGCGCACAAGGTCGCGCGGGCCGAGATGAGGGAGGCGACGAGCGACGTCGATGGCAAGAGCGTGCCGGTCCGCCATTTCGGCGTCATCCTGGACCTGTCGACGTGGGAAGGGCTGGCGGAGCGCCTCCGATCTGCGGGAGTGGAATTCGTCGTCGAGCCGTACGTGCGGTTCAGGGGTCTGCCGGGCGAGCAGGCGACGATGTTCTTCCTCGATCCGTTCGGGAACGCGCTCGAGTTCAAGGCGTTTCGCGATATCGACCGGCTCTTCGCGAAGCAGCCATGACGCGCCGGCGTGTCGTCATCGCCGAGTTCATGGACGAGACGGCCGTCGCCGCGCTCGCCGGCCACCACGACACGCTCTACGATCCGGAACTCGTCGACCGCGGCGACGAGCTGCGGGCGGCCTGCGCCGGCGCCGACGCACTGATCGTCCGCAACCGGACGCAGGTGAATCGTCCGCTGCTTGCCGCGGCGACGAAGCTGCGCGTCGTGGGCCGCCTCGGCGTCGGCCTCGACAACATCGACGTCGCCGCGTGCGCTGAGCGCGGCATCGAGGTGATCCCGGCGACGGGCGCCAACGCGCTCGCCGTGGCCGAGTACGTCGTCGCCATGGCGTTTGTCCTCCTGCGCGGCGCGTATGGGGCGACCGCGGATGTCGCGGCCGGCGCGTGGCCGCGCGGCTCGCTGTCGAACGGGCGCGAGATCGCCGGCAAGACGCTCGGCGTCGTCGGCTTCGGCGGCATCGGCCGTCTGACCGCGCGGCTGGCGCGAGGACTCGGCATGCGCATCGTCGCCCACGATCCCGAGCTCGCGGCGACGTCCGCCGTCTGGGCCGAGGCGGGCGCGGCGTGCGTCTCGCTCGACGAGGTGCTCGCTGCGGCTGACGTCGTCACGCTGCACGTGCCGTTGACGCCCGCGACGCGGCACTTGATCGACGCCGCGCGGCTCGCGACGATGAAGTCGGACGCGATCCTGATCGACACCGCGCGCGGTGGCGTCGTCGACGAAGTGGCACTCGCCGCTGCGCTGCGGGAGGGCATGCTGGGTGGTGCGGCACTCGACGTCTTCGAGCACGAGCCACTCCCGGAGGGCTCGTCGCTCGCGGGCTGCCCGAACCTCGTGCTGACGCCGCACATCGCGGGCCTCACGCGCGAGTCCAATGCGCGCGTCTCGACACTGATCGCCGAGCGCGTCGCGGCGAGCCTCGCGGCAGGCTGAGGCGGCGATGCCCGCGATTTCACTCGCCGACCTCGAGGCGCTCGCGTGCCGCGTGCTCGAGCGCGCCGGCGCGGGCGGCGCGATGGCAGCTTCGACCGCGCGCGCGCTCGTCCACGCGGAGGCGCAGGGGCTCGCGTCGCACGGCGTGTCGCGCCTTCCGCAGTACGCGACGCACCTCGCGAACGGCCGCGCCGACGGCAAGGCGCACGCCGAAGTCGTCCGCGCGAAGGGTGGCGCGGCGCTGGTCGACGCTCGCTGCGGGCTCGCGTTCCCCGCGTGCGCGCTCGCGGTCGACGAGGCGATCCGGCGCGCGCGCGAGCACGGCGTCGCGTTTGTCGGCGTGACGAACAGTCATCATTTCGGCGTCGCGGCGTACCACCTGCAGCCAATCGCCGCCGCGGGCATGGTCGGCACTCGCGTTCGGCAATTCCCCCGCGGCGATGGCGGTCGCGGGCGGCATGCGGCCGCTCCTCGGGACCAATCCGATCGCCGCCATCTTTCCGCGCCGCGAGGGCGCACCGCTCGTCGTCGACCTGTCGCTGTCGGAAGTCGCGCGCGGCAAGCTGATGGTCGCGGCGAAGGAGGGCCGGTCGATTCCGCCGGGCTGGGCGCTCGACCGCGACGGCAAGCCGACGACGGACCCGACGGCCGGGCTCGAGGGCTCGATGCTCCCGGCGGGCGGCACGAAAGGCGCGATGCTCGCGCTCGTCGTCGAGCTCCTGGTCACGGCGCTCACCGGTGCCGCGATCGGCTTCGAGGCGACCTCGTTCTTCGTCGACGAAGGCAATCGGCCGCGGCTGGGTCAGGCGTTTCTGGTGCTCGATCCCGACGCGCTCGCGGGCCGCGCCGCGTATCTCGAGCGTGTCGAGACGCTGCTGGCCGAGGCGGCGAAGGATGCCGGCGTACGCGTCCCCGGCGCCCGGCGCGACGCGCTCGCGGAGCGCGCGGCGGCGAACGGGGTCGAGATTCCACAGACCCTGCTCGACGATCTGCACCGGCGTGCCGGAGTAGCAGCATGACGCACCGTCCGACGGCGCTCCTGCTCAACGCTGCGCACGCGCTCGATCACATGTTCCTGCTCGTGTTCGCGACGGCGGTCGGCGCGATCGCCGCCGATTTCGGGATCGCGCGCTGGGAGGACCTCATGCCGTATGGGGTCGGGGCGTTCGCGCTGTTCGGTCTCGGCTCGCTGCCGGCGGGACGGCTGGGCGATCACTGGGGCCGCCGGCGGATGATGCTCGTGTTCTTCTTCGGTATGGGCGCGTCGATGCTGCTCGTCGCGGCGACGACGGGCCCGTGGCAGCTCGCCGCGGCGCTCACGCTGATGGGGGCGTTCTCGTCGATCTACCATCCCGTGGGTATCCCGCTGCTCGTGCGTGGATCCG
Organism: uncultured beta proteobacterium; assembly: GCA_963830485.1. Lineage (GTDB taxonomy): Bacteria > Pseudomonadota > Gammaproteobacteria > Burkholderiales > Casimicrobiaceae > CAIWHR01. The sequence continues at coordinate 101,595 of CAWHNE010000006.1, read as the reverse complement.
CACGGCCCGGGCTCACGATCGGGATCAACGGGCTCGCCGGCAATCTCGGCGTCGCACTCGCCGCAGTGACGACGGGGGTTCTGGTGAAGTACGCGGGCTGGCGCGCGGCGTTCGCGGTGCCCGCGCTCGTCGCGTTCGCCTGTGGCGCCGCATTTGCAAGGCGTTGCGCCGGACGAACCCCTGCCGCCCGCGCGGCGCGGCGCGACGCAGGACGAGCTGCCATCTGGGTTGCTCGCACGCGCCTTCGCCGTGATCACCGTCGCGTCGATCACGTCGGGCCTGTTGTTCAACTTCACCACCAACGGCAACGGCGAGCTCCTGCGCGAGCGCATGAGCGCGATCACCGCCGATCCCGCGGTGCTGGGCGCGCTGCTTGCGCTGGTGTACGTGGCGGGGGCGTTCGCGCAGGTCGCGGTGGGCGCATTGATCGATCGCGTGCCGTTGAAGCGGCTCTACCTCGGCATCGTCGCGTGCCAGGTGCCGCTGTTCGCGCTCGCGGCCGTCGCGGACGGTTGGTCGCTCTACGCGCTGATGATCGCGTTCATGACCGTCGTGTTCGGCGCGATCCCGTTTACCGACGCGCTCATCGTCCGCTACGTCGACGATCGGATGCGCTCGCGGGTGTCCGGGATGCGGCTCGCCGTCGCGTTCGGCGTGAGCTCGCTCGCCGTGTGGGCGCTGGGCCCGGTCGTCAAGGCGGCTGGCTTCGGTGCGTTGCTCTTCGCGATGGCCGCGATCGCGGTGGCGACGTGCGTGGCCGTCGCGTTGTTGCCGGCACGCGCGCAGCGCGGGCGCACCACCGCTACCGGCGTCGGCCCGCGGCGAGCGCCTCGCGCAGCGCGTTGAAGACGCCGGGCGCCGCGGCGATCACTTCGCTGGCGCGAAGGAAATCGGTGCCGCCCGCGAAGTCGCCGACGCGCCCTCCGGCCTCCTTGATGAGCAGCGCACCCGGCGCGACGTCCCACGGCTTCAGCGTGGTCACCCAGAAGCCGTCGAGCCGGCCGGCGGCCACGTAGGCAAGGTCGAGTGCCGCGGAGCCGGCGCGCCGGACGCCCGCCGAGCGTCCGAGCAGGGTCCCCAGCAGCGGCAGGTAATCGTGCATGAGCGAGCTCTTCCGCGTCGGGAACACCGTGCCCAGGAGCGCCTGCTCGAGCGCCATGCAGCTCGAGACGCGGATCGGTGTCCCGTTGAGCTGCGCGCCTTTGCCCCGGATCGCCGTGTACAACTCGTCGCGGATGGGGTCGAGCACGACCGCGTGGGTGATCTCGGTGCCGTGCGCGAGCGCGATCGACACCGCGAAATAAGGATAGCCGTGGGCGAAGTTCGCGCTGCCGTCGAGTGGATCGACGATCCATTTGAACCCGGCGCCGTCACGCGCCCCCTCGATGTGCCCGGACTCCTCGCCCAGCACCGCGTGCTCCGGGAACGCCGCGCGCACTGTCGCCACGATCGCGTCCTCCGCCTCGTTGTCGGCTGCCGTGACGATGTCCGTGTGCTCCTTCGCGTGGGCCGGAAGGCGCTTCAGGTCGCGGGCAGCGTCGACGATGACCGATCCGGCGCGACGGGCGGCACGGACGGCGACGGCGAGGACGGGATCGTTGATCATGAACTGCGCGGGGAAGGGTGCGCGACGCGGCTGGCGTGCCTCATTCTACTGCGAGGATGCGCTGCCGCCTGCCGGCGGCTGGAAGCGCGCGACGTAGCGGCGCGCCTGTCGGTCTTTCCATTGCCAGACGCGCTTGCCGTCGACCCGGACGGGACCCAGCGAGGCGATCGCGTGCCGCGGCCCCGTGGTGATGATGGACAGCCGGCGCGCGCGCAGCTGACCGGCCACGAGCGGCTCGTGGCGCGCGGCGTGGCGCAGGTTCGCCGCCAGAGGCGCGCGCTCGCGTAGCGCGCGCAGGCCGCCCGATGCCACGACCTCCTGGATCGCGCAGTCGCCTGCGGCAAAGACGAACGGATCGGACACCGACTGCAACGATGCGTTGACGCGGACACAGCCGCGCGCGTCGCACGCGAGGCTCGAGGCGGCAAGCCATGGCGCGGCAGAGGTTGCGGTGGCCCAGACGACGCGGTCGGCCGCGATGCGCCGGCCGCTGGCAGTGACGACGGCGCCGGTTTCGACAGAGGTGACCGCACAGCCGGTGTGCAGCACCACGTCGCGCGCGACGAGGATCCGGCCGACGTGCCTGCGCACGCTCGGGATGTGGTCGGGCAGCACCTGCGGGGTTTCGGCGACGAGCGCGAACCGCGGCGTGTCGGCGCCGCGCGTGCGCGCGAAATGGAATTGCATTGCCAGCAGCGTCTCCACGCCATCGACACCGGCGCCCACGACGGCTACCGTGTGGATGCGGCCTGCGGCGATGTCGGCTGCGAGCTGCGACCATGCGGCAAGGAAGCGTTCGACGGGCCGCAGCGGAATCGCGTGCTCGCGCGCGCCGGGTACCGACAGGTCCGACTCCGACCCGATGTCGACCGATACGAGGTCGAACGGCTCGACGCCGCCCTCGGCGAGGCGGACGAACCGTGTGTACAAGTCGAGCTCGACGGCGCGATCGCAGATGAATCGCGCCCGCGCCCAGCGGGCGAGCGCCGGCACGTCGACATGAGAATCGGCGACGCTGTAGTGGCCGGCGACCAGGCCCGGGACCATCGCCGCATGCGTGGCAAGCGCATTCGGGCTGACGAGCGTGAGCTCGATGCCGGGATCGGGCGAGAGCGCGGCGCGGCGCAGCACCTCGAGGTGGCTGTGGCCCGCCCCGATCAGCAGGATTCGCCGCACCGGCACCTTCGCTCCTAACCGACCTTCATGCGCAGCATCATTCCGCCGTCCTCGTGCTCGAGGTTGTGGCAGTGGAACATCCACGTCTGCGCGCCGGGAAACGGATGCCGGAAGTCGATCGCGATGCGCACCGATTCGCCGGGCCACACGAGCACGGTGTCCTTCCAGCCCAGATCCGTCGCGAGGCGACCCTTGGCGTCGACCACGAGCGGCGCGAGCTGATCGGGGCTCGTCTCGCGCTCGAGCACGCGGAACTGGAAGCCGTGCAGGTGCATCGCGTGCGGCATGCTCGTGTGGTAGTTGCGCAGGAGCCAGACCTCGGAGGCGTCGCGTGGCACCTCGATCGGCGTCTCGTCCATCGCGAACACACGGTCGTTGATGCGCCAGCGTCCCTTGGCGAAACCCAGGCGGAACGCACGCTCGCGTGCGGCCGGCTCGGCGCGTGCCTCGGGCGAGCGACGACAGGGAAGCGGGAATCGCCGTGCGTCCGGCGACGCGCTCGCGCACCCTGCAGTGTCAGGAGCCGCCGCGGCGCGCCCTCGGGCCAGGGCGCGGCAGCGGCCGTGCCGGGCCGTGGCGCCGTGCGCGCGGCGTCGCGCGCGTGCGAATGCGCGGGCGTCGCCGCGGGCGCTCCGGCGCCGGGCGGAGCCTCGAAATGCATCGGATCGAATGCGCGCGATTCGAGCACGATCGCCTCGCCGAGGCGCGTATCGGTGAGGTCGAGCAGCACGTCGATCCGCTCCGCCGGCGAGAGAAAGCATTCGCCGCAGCGCGACCGGCGCGGCAAGTAGCCCGCCGTCGGTGCCGAGCAGCGTGAACGGGAAGGGCCTCCCCGCGGCGTCGGCGAATCCCAGCCGGTAGGTTCTCGCGTTCGAGGCGTTGAGGATCCGGAACCGATACGCGCGCGTGGCGACGTCGAGATGCGCACTGCTGCATCCATTGACGGTCGCGATGTCGCCCAGGAAGCCGTGATGCATGTCGCCTGCGTCCGGCGCGTACGCCGCGCCTGGCCGGCGGTCCTGCAGCACGAGCGGAATGTCGGTGCGGCCCCAGACCAGGTCGAGCGCGGCGCGCAGCGCGCGATCGTCGGCGTCGTCGACCGCGATCAGTCCGAACAATCCGCGGTAGGTCTGGCCCGCGGTGAGCCCGTGGGGATGCGGGTGGTACCAGTAGAGGCCCGAGCGCGCGCGCACGGCGAAGTCGTACGCGTAGCGTCCTGCCGGCGGCACGAGCGTCATGCCGGCGCCATCGTTGGCCGTGTCGACGGCAATGCCGTGCCAGTGGACGATGGTCGGCTCGTGCAGTGTGTTCGCGAGCACGAGCCGTGCGCGCTGGCCGGACTCGAATGCCAGCGTCGGATTGCGATAGCTGCGGCCGCGGTGGCGGACGGCGAACGCCTCGGGCCACGGCGTGTCGGGCGTGGCGCCCGCCGCTGTAGCGAGGGCGATCAGCGATTCGTCCGGCGCGAGGCGACCGAGCCAGCCGTCCTCGCCCGGCACGAGCAACCGCGCGCCTTCGGGCGGCCCGCACCAGTCGGCCGGTGCTGCCGCGACATGGTCGGACAGCGCGCGCGGCGCGAATGCGGCGCAGCCGAGCGCGGCGGCGCGCGCGAGCAGGACGCGGCGGCGGGGAGAACGGATCTGCATGCGGAGACGGGTTGGACGCGTACCCGACTCTAGCGGTTCCCGCCTCCGCGGTCGAGACGGTACTCGGCAGCGGCCCGATCGCGGTCGCCCCGCTGCGATTGCCCTCAGAGGCCCTTGACGTTGAACGTATAGCGGAAGCCGGCCCAGATCATCCGCGGGGCACCCGGGGCGTAGAACGTGGCGTTCAGGAGGGCCCGCTCGCCATCGATGACCGGCGTCGGGAATGGGCGAGCGACGAAGTTGCCGCTATCGTCGAACCCCGTGGGCCCGAGTTGCGCGGCCGTGTAGTACTTCGTGTCGAAAAGATTGTTGACCTGCACGAAGAGCTTGAGCGCCGCAGTGGGACGGTAGTCCAACCCCAGATTGAAGATGGCGTAGCCAGGCGCGCTGCCCGGTCCCAGGTAATAGACGCCGTCAGGTTGGTGCTGGCCGTTCTCGTTGCCGCGCGCGATCGTTCCCGAGAAGGCCTGCATGTCCATGTTCACCGCGAATTGTGGCGTGATGGCGAGGTTGGCGTAGACCTTCGCCATGTTGCGCGGAATGAGCGGCAGGCGATCGCCGGGGCGCACGACGATGTTGCCGTCGAAGCCGGGAGCCGGCCCGTCGTTGCTGCTGTTGCTGCCGCCATTGATGAGTTCTTCGCTCTGATAGGTGGCGTCGAGGAACGTGTAGTTGACTCCGAACGTCAGGATGTCGAGCTGACCGCTCAGCCCGGCTTCGATGCCCTGCCGGCGCGTCTGGCCGAAATTCTTGAAATACCCGAATCCCGCCTGGTTATCGGCAACGAACAGGATGTCGTCGTAGTTCTGCGCGCGAAATACACCAAGATTCCATTCCAGGTTGTTGAACGCGACACCACGGATGCCGGCTTCCAGCGTCTTGGCCACCACCTGCTTGAGCGGCGGGTCGCCGGCCATCGCGTTCGGAAGTTTGCATGGATTCTCCGGATCGGCGCATCCCAGTTCGATCGACGATGGCGCCCGGCTACCTTCGTTGTATCCGAAGTACGCCGAGAACACGCGGCTCGGCGCATAGGCGATTCCAACGGCAGGATTGAAGCGCGAGTACGTGTTATCGCTGTTGAGTGAGCCCGGGCCGCCATCGGGCAGGAGCAGGTCGCGGTTCTTGACCGTGGTGTGGTTGTAGCGTCCCGAAAGCGTCAGGTTCCACGCCTTGGCCAGCGTCAGCGTATCGGTCGCGTATAGCGCTGTAGGTATAGGTACGTCCATCGAGATCCACGCGGGCATCGTCCGCGTCCTCAGAATCCTGGGTCCCGTCGGCGAAGGCGTCGACCGGCGTCACGCTGCGATCCGGATTCAGGTATCCGAATTGGCTCAACTGGGTGAAGTGCACCTTGCTTGCGTCATAGGCGGCACCCGCAGTGAACTGATTGCGATTGCCTGCGAAGTCGGCAAACCACGTCAACTGGCCGGATACTCCGTAATTCTGCTGACTCGTATTCGTCCGGTTCAGCAGCCCGTTGCATTTCTCGTTGGGTTCCGTATTGAGCAGCGCGTTGGCGATGCAACGCCAGTATGGGAACGGCGTATTGTCGGCGTTCTCGCCGCTGGTCGGGAACCCCGTGTAGCCCGCATCGGCCAGCGCTTGCTGTTCCTCCTCGTTAGGCTGATAGACATTCTGGCCAAGGGAGTCGTCGTTGATGTCCCCGTTCAACGTCGAGGTCTTGATGTTGCGGTAGTAGGCGTTCCCGGAAAAGAGCAGGTCGTTGCTGAATGTGTGTTCCCCCAGGAGGTTGACGAACGTCGCCTTGTTCTGTGTCGTATCGGGCTTCGTGTAGACACTTGCGTAGTCGCGCGCGAGAAAGCGCTGTTCCTGAAAGCCGTTGCCGGTCAGGTCGGTGTCGGCATAGGCTGCCGTCAGCGAAACGTTGGTCTTGGCATCCTTCCAGCCCACCTTCCCGAAGATCTGGCCAACCTCCGACGGTGAATCCACGCGCCAGCCGTCCTCGCTGAAATAGTTTCCCGTGAAGTACCAGTTGAGTCCGCTGTCCTGGCTGCCGCCCTGCTCGAACTCCACCGACCAGCGTGCGTTCATCCCGTAGTACGCCTGGACGGACGTGCCCGGGTTGTCGATCCCGTTCTTGGTCTGGATCGAAAGCGCGCCGCCCAGCGTGTTGAGTCCGAACAGCGGATTGGATCCGGGCATCAGCTGGAAGCTCGCGATGGCGGCGCGCGGGATCAGGTCCCAGCTCACGACATCGCCGAACGGCTGGTTCAGCCGCACGCCGTCCATGTAGACCGACAAGCCCTGCGGCGTGCCGAGCAGCGGCGACGCCGTGTAACCACGGTAGTTGATGTCGGGCTGGAACGGGTTGTTCTGGATATCGTTGACGTACACGCTACCGAGGAAGCGCAGCAGATATCCCGGCAGGTCGATGGCGTTGCTTCGACTTATCTCCGACGATGTTCCGGTTTGGACCGGCGCCGGGATTTGATCCTTGTCGAGGCCGACGCCAGGCAGCGGCGTCGACCCGATCACGGTAACAGCGGGCAAGGTCACCGGCTTCGTCCGCGAGGCTTGCCTCACTGGCAATGCAGGCCGCCAAAGCGTACCCGACTGCGGAACGGGCGCTGGGGTGCTGGAGCCTGGGGCGCTTCGTTGCGCGCATCGCTCTTCCTTCCCGACTTGCCTTATATTGCGGGCACCGCCCGAAGCGGAGCGACGCCGCAGCGGGCAGCTTCGCATTTGTGGTGGCGGCATCGACGTCGTCGGGTTCCCGAAATGATCCGGGAATTCTTCCCGCGCCAGGCAGGGGCAACGGGGCTGGTGGCCGAGTGGAAGGAGTCGCCATGGAGGCAGGAACGCATGGGAGCCGGACCGCCGCGCAGCGCGATCTCGCGTTGCTCATCGTTGCGGCAGCGTTGTTCGCCGCGCTCAGCGTCCGTTTCGAGCTTGCCGAGACCGTCGCGGCGTGGACGCAGCCCTACGAGCACTGGCAGCTCGATGAGGTTCCGGGCTTGCTGCTATTCGTCGTCGCCGGGCTCGCGTGGTATGCGTGGCGGCGCGCCCGCGAGGTCCGAAAGCTCCTCGATCAGCTCATCGCCGGGCAGGCTCGGCTCGCCCAGGCTCTCGACGAGAACCGGAAGCTGGCGATGGCCGCTGTCAGCGCCCAGGAGGACGAGCGTCGCCATCTCGCGCGCGAGCTGCACGACGAGCTCGGCCAGTACGTCAATGCGATCAAGGTCGATGCCGTCTGGCTCCGCGAAATCGGCACGAAGCGATCGGCGGAGGTGCAACGTGGAGCCGAATCGATCGTCGCGATGACGAACCACCTCGAGATCGCCGTCCGTGAGATCGTTCGCCGGCTGCGTCCGCCCGGGCTGGACGAGCTGGGCTTCGCCGCCGCGCTCGAGCATTGCATCGACGGATGGCGGCGCCGTCTGCCCGGCGTCGCCTTCAACGTCGCGGTCGACGACGCGATCTCCGGGCTCGACGAGGCGACCGGCATCACGCTGTTTCGGCTCGCGCAGGAGGGCCTCACCAATCTGGCACGGCACGCGCGTGCCGCGAACGTGGAGATCGAGGTGCGCCAACGGTCCGGCGCGTCGGGGGGACCGTCCGAAATCGAGCTGTCCATGCGCGACGATGGCGTCGGCGCCGCCTCTGGCCCAGGCGGCGACGGGCTGGGGCTGATCGGAATGCGGGAGCGCGTCGAGGCCCTGGCCGGTCGATTCGAGCTCATGCCTTCGGATCCGCGCGGATTCGGATTCGTCGCCCGCCTTCCCTTGCGAAGCGCGAACGCCGCGTGATGCCGCCGCTCCGCGTGCTGCTGGTCGACGATCATGCCGTCGTGCGCGAAGGGTACCGCCGCCTGCTCGAGCGGGCGCCCGATATCGTCGTCGTCGGCGAGGCGGCCTCGGCGGCGGAAGCCTACCAGGCCTTCTGCAGGCTCGCTCCCGCGGTCGTCGTGATGGACATCTCGCTCCCCGACGCGAGCGGCATCGAGGCGATGCGCCGATTGCTCGCCCGCGATGCCGCCGCGCGCGTGCTCGTATTCAGCATTCACGACGAGCCGGTCTTCGCCGATCGCGCGTTCCGCGCCGGCGCCGCGGGCTACGTCACCAAGTCGAGCGCACCCGACGTCCTGGTGGATGCGGTCCGCTCGATCGCGAGGGGCGAATCCTTCCTCTCCGCCGACATCGCGCAGACGGTCGCGCTCGGACGCCTCAATGGCAGGGAGCCGGACCTCGCCTGCCTCTCCGCCCGCGAGTTCGAGATCATGCGGATGCTCGCCCAGGGCCACACGGTGCGCGCGATCGCCGACACGCTGTGCCTCAGCACCAAGACCGTCTCGAATCACCAGTCGTCGATCCGCCGAAAACTCGGGGCGCCGACGCCTGCGCAGCTAGTCCGGATCGCCCTGCGGAGCGGATTGCTCCCGTCCGAGTAACCGGGCCGATCGCCGGCCCCGGTTCAGCGGATCGCGACACCCCAGGGCAGCTCGCCGACGGGAATCTCGGCGATCTTCGTGTTCGTGTCGGTGTCGATCACCGCGACGGCGTTCGAGCGGCCGCAGGCGACGTAGAGCTTCTTGCCGTCGGGCGTGAGCGCCATGTTCCACGGTCGCTTGCCGACGGCGATCTTCGCGACGATCGCGTTCGTCGCCGTGTCGATCACCTGCACCGTGCCTTCGCCGCCGGAGCTCACGAACACGCGCTTGCCGTCGGGGTGCACGACGACACCGTTCGAGCGCTTGCCCGCCTTGATCCGCGCGATCACCTCGTGCGTCTTCGTGTCGAACACGTTGACGGTGTCCGCGTTCTCCGCGGCGACGTATGCGCGGCTGCCGTCCGGGCAGAAAGCCGATGCCGCGCGGTCGGTCGCCGACCTTGACCGACTTCACGACTTCGCCCTTCGCGACGTCGACGATGTCGACCGAATCCGCTTCCTCGGCGCTCACGTAGAGCCACTTGCCGTCCGGGCTCCACACCGCGTGCTCGGGATTCTTGCCCCGCATCTTGATGCTGCGCGCGACGGCGAGCGTCGGACGTGTCGACGAGCAGGACCTGGTCGTTCTCCTCGATCGCCGCGGCGACGAAGCGGCCGTCGGGCGACAGGTAGATCGCCTCCGGCGAGTCGCCGAGCTTCACGCGCGCGATCTCGGCCCGCTTTGCGGTGTCGACGACGACGAGCGCGTTCGCCGTCTGGTCGGACAGGTAGAGGCGATTGCCGTCCGCCGACAGCGCGATCCCGCGCGGCTTTTCGCCGATCTTCAGCGTCGCGACGACCTTGTCGGTCGAGGTGTCGATCACCGACACGGACGCCGAGCCTTCGTTCGACGCGTACGCAAGTGGCGCCGCGCCTGCGGCGACCGGGCTGAGCGAGCCGGTTCCGAGCGCGGCGGCGAGAAGGAAACGGGCGAGACGCATGAGTGTCGGAGCGGAACGGCCGTGCGGCTGCGCTAGGCGAGGGGAGGACGCTCCTTTATGCTACACGACTTTCCGCGTCCGTCGCCGCCCATGACCCTGCCTCCGCGTCACCGCTTGCGCTCGATCACGGCCGGGGTCGCGCGCGCGGTCGCGGCGGCGTCCGCCGCAGGCGCAGTTTCGATCGCCGCATGCGCAGGAAGGGACGGTGCCGCGGCTCGACCCCATCGTCGTCACCGCGACACGCAACGCCGAGCGCGCGTTCGACCTGCCGCTCGCGATCGACACCGTCGACCGCGACCGGATTCAGAACGGGCAGCTGCAGGTCAACCTGTCCGAGTCGCTCGCCGGGATCCCGGGTATCTCGATCCAGAACCGGTGGAACTACGCGCAGGACCTTCAGCTGTCGGTCCGAGGGTTCGGCGCGCGCGCGAACTTCGGCGTTCGCGGCGTACGGCTCTACCAGGACTACATTCCGGCGACGATGCCGGACGGCCAGGGCCAGACCGGCAGCTTCAGCCTCGTGTCGGCGCAGCGGATCGAGGTCCTGCGGGGTCCCTTCTCGTCGCTGTACGGCAACGCGTCCGGCGGCGTGATCTCCGTGTTCACCGAGGACGGGCCCGCGGCGCCGATCGCGGGGGGGCAGGTGATCGGCGGCAGCTACGCGACGTGGAACGCGATCGCCAAGGCCGAGGGGCAGGCGGGGGCGGTCAACTACGTCCTGGCGGGCAACTACTTCACGATCGACGGCTATCGCGACCACAGCCAGGCGTCGCGGCAGCTCGGCAACGCGCGCTTCCGCATCGACCCGTCGCCGGACACTTCGATCATCGTCGTTGCGAATGCGCTCTACCAGCCCGAGGCGCAGGATCCGCTTGGACTCACGCGCGCGCAATGGGAGGCGAATCCGCGGCAGGCGGACCCTGCGGCGGTCCTCTTCGACACCCGCAAGACCGTGAACCAGCGGCAGCTTGGCGCGACAGTCGCGCAAAGGCTCAGCGACACCGCCGACGTGCGCGTGACGGGTTACGGCGGCACACGCTCGGTGCGCCAGTTCCTCGCGCTACAGGGCTCCGGCGCGACGTCGTCCGGCGGGGTCAGCGACATCGATCGCTCCTTCGGGGGCGTCGACGGCCGTCTCTCCGCCCGCTTCCTGATCGGCGACCGTCCTGGCCTGGTCACGGTCGGCGCGAACTACGAGACGCAGCGCGACCAGCGGAAGGGCTTCGTCAACGACTTCGGCCTCCTGGGCGAGCTGCGCCGCGACGAGACGGACACGGTCAGCAACGGCGATGGCTACCTGCAACTCGAATTCGCGCCCGCCGAAGCCTGGTCGCTCCTCGCCGGCTATCGCTACAGCACCGTCCGCTTCAAGTCGTCCGACCACTACGTCGTCACTGGGAACCCCGACGACAGCGGGCAGCGCAACTACAGCCACGGCAGCCCGGTCGTGGGCGCGTTGTGGCACGTGACGGATCGGATCAATCTCTACGCCAACTATGGGCAGGGCTTCGAAACGCCGACCTTCATCGAGCTCGCGTATCGCCCGGTGGGCTCCGGCCTGAACCTGTCGCTCCAGCCGTCGGTCAGCGATTCGGCTGAGGTCGGGCTGAAGGCGTTGATCGGCCGCACGCAGCGGCTCAACCTCGCCGCCTTCGACGTGAAGACGCAGGACGAGATCGTCATCAATACCGCGACCGGCGGTCGCACGACGTACAAGAATGCCGGGCGGACCGAGCGCAAAGGGGTCGAAGCTGCGTGGCAGGGCGACCTGGGAGCCGGATTCACGGGATACGCGTCGTACACATATCTGTCCGCGAAGTTTACCGATGAGGCGACGACCGGCGTGCCGCCGCAGATCGTGCCCGCGGGCGCGCGGCTGCCCGGCGTTCCGGCGACGAGTGCGTATGGGGAGCTCGCGTGGTCGTATCCTCAAGCGTGGGGCCTCAACGCGGCGGTGGAGGTCCAGTACGCCGGCAAGGTCTACGTCAACGACCGCAACACGGACGCCGCCCCGGCCTGGACCATCGCGAACCTGCGCGTCGGCTTCGAGCAGCGCGTGGGCGCGTGGGTGCTGCGGGAGTTCGCGCGGCTCAACAACGTCGGCAACGTCAACTACGTCGGGACCGTGATCGTCGGCGACACCAACGGCCGCTATTTCGAGCCATCGGCGACCCGCAACTTCCTCGTGGGCGTCAGCGCATATGCAACGTTCTGACGCGCCCGCGCGCTACACGCGCACGGCGATCGCGCTGCACTGGCTGATCGCGATTCTGGTGCTCGGCCAGTTCGCGTGGGGCTGGTGGATGCAGGAGATCCCGAAGCAGCCGGTCGGGCCGCGAGTAGACGCTTTCAACCTGCACAAGTCGATCGGGATGACGATCTTCGCGCTGATGGTGCTGCGGCTCGCGTGGCGGGCGGGTCACCCGGCGCCCGCGTTGCCGCCGATGCCGCCGTGGCAGGCGCGCGTGGCCCGCGCGACCCACGTGCTCATGTACGTCGCGCTCATGCTGCAGCCGATTTTCGGCTACCTCGGCTCCGAGGTGAGCGGATATCCGGTCAAGTACTTCGGGATGACGCTGCCCGGCTGGGCCGGCAAGCATGAAGCGATCAAGGAATTGCTGAGCACGGCACACCTCGCCAACAGCTGGCTGCTCGCGGCACTGGTGACGCTGCACGTTGCTGGCGCGCTCAAGCACGCGATCGTCGACCGCGACCGCCTCCTCGCGCGAATGGGATTGGGCCACGCCTGACCGGGGCGGCCCCGGACGTCACGCCTTCTCGAGCAGCGCGACGACGGCCGCGTGGCCGCCCTCGCGCGCCATGTCGAGCGCGGTCTTCCCGCGATTGTCCCGGAGGCCCGGCTTCGCGCCGGCGGCGAGCAGCGCCTTGACCGTATCGGCTTTGCCGTTGCCGGCTGCCCACATGAGCGCCGTCAGGTCGTTGCGATAGACCGCGTTGGGGTCGACGCCGCGGGCGACGAAGAGCCGCACGATTTCGGTGCGGCCCTCGCCGGCGGCGTAGGTCATCGCGTTCTTTTCGAGGCGGTCCACAGCGTCGAGATTCGCGCCCCGCGCGAGCAGCAGCTCGACGATTTCCTTTTGCCCCGCATAGGCCGCGGCCATCAGCGGCGTGACGCCGTTGACTGCCGCGATGTTCACGTCGGTACCCGCCTGCAGCATCGTCCGCGCCATGGCGACGTCGTCCTTCTTGAGCGCGATCAAGAGCGCTGTCTCGCCGAGCCGGTTGCGGGCATTCGGCGATGCGCCGCCGGAGAGCGCGCGCTCGAGTGCCGGCGGATCGGAGTTGCGGGCCGCGACCAGGAGCCGCGCGTTGACCGAGAGATCGCTGTCGGCGGCGGCGGCCGGGAAGGCGGCCAGCATCCACACAGCGGCGAAGAGGGCACAGCGATCGGTGGGCGACATCCGGAACTCCAGGAGGCGAGGGATATTGCGGCGCACAAAGGCGGGCGCACCCGGGGAAATGTCTTGCCATGTTTCGGGCAAAAAGACTATAACGCACGGTGAGCCGCAGCGGCCGGGCCCTATGGGCCTATGGCGGCGGGAGGCGGGCCGGGAATGACAATACGAACGGACGGAGGATTCATGACATACGGGGGTAGTCTCTTGAAGTTCACCGCCCTGGCGGCGGCGTTGGCGATGGCGGGCATCGCAGGTGCGCAGGAGGTTTCGGGTGGAGCGACGACGACGGCCAAGGCCATGCCATCGACTCCGAACGTGACACAGGCGGCGCTCGACGGCGCAGCCCGCGACAGGAAGAACTGGATTCATCCGAACGGCGACTACACCAACAGTCGCTACTACCCCGGCTCCGCGATCAGACTCGACGACGCCTACGCACTCGCGCCCGCGTTCGTCTTTCAGACCGCGGTGCTCGAGTCGATGGAGACCGCACCGATCGTTGTCGACGGAGTCATGTTCCTGACAACGTCCTTCAACCACGTCTATGCGATCAACGCGGCGACCGGTGAGGAGTACTGGCACTACAAGCACAAGCTCGGCCCGATCGTCACGGTCTGCTGCGGAAACAACAATCGCGGCGTCGCGATCGAGGGCGGCCGGCTGTTTATGGGCACGATCGATGCGAAGCTCGTCGCGCTCGACGCCAAGACCGGAAAGGTCCTGTGGGAGAAGCAGATCGCCGATCCCGAGAAGGGATACTCGGAGACGATGGCGCCAGCGGTCGTCGAGGGCAAGGTGCTGATCGGCACGAACGGCGGCGAATACGGCGTCCGCGGCTTCGTGAAGGCGTACAACGCGGCCGACGGAAACCTGCTGTGGACGTTCTACACGATCCCCGACAAGGGGCAGGAAGGCGTGTGGGCGGTCAACGACGCGACGGGCCGCGACATGCACCGCGACATCGCGGCGGAGAAGAAGCAGCTGGCGGAGAAGGGCGGAGACTTCTATCAGACGCTGGGTGGCGGTGTATGGATGACGCCGGCGATCGATCGGAAGACGAACACCGTCTTCTTCGTGGTCGGCAATCCGTCGCCGGACCTCTACGGCGCGATCCGTCCGGGCGACAACCTGTACACGGACTCGCTGGTCGCGATCGACCTCAACACCGGCGCGTACAAGTGGCATTACCAGTACATCGCCCACGACGTCTGGGATCTTGACGCCGTGAGCCCACCGATCCTCACGCAGGCGAGGGATGGCAGTGGCGGCGGTGGCAAGATGGTCGACGTCGTGATCCACGGCGGCAAGACCGGCCACATCTACGTCCACGAGCGCAACACCGGAAAGCTGATCCGCTACTCGGAGGCGATGGTCCCGCAGGAGAACATGTGGGTGCTGCCGACGAAGGCGGGCGCGCGGATGCTTCCGGGCGCCAACGGCGGCGTCGAGTGGTCGCCGATGGCGATCAACCCCAAGCTGCGCCTGGCCTTCGCGGCGAACCTGCATCAACCGATGACCTACCATGTCGAAGAATCGCCCTATCCGGGCGGCAAGCTGTGGCTCGGCGGCGCCTTCAAGACGATCCCGACCGAGGAGCAGTCGGGCCGGCTCGTCGCGGTGAACATCGACACGGGCAAAGTGGCCTGGTCCGTGAAGACGCCGCAGCCGCTCATCGGCGGCGTGCTCGCGACCGCGACCGACCTCGTCTTCAACGGCGAAGCCAACGGGTGGTTCAAGGCGTACCACGCGAAGGACGGAAAGGAGCTCTGGAAGTATTACCTCGGAGCCGGCGTGAATGCCCCGCCCGTCGCGTACATGGTCGGCAACACCGAGTACATCGCGGTCGCCGCCGGGGGCAACAACCAGATCGACTCCAAGCGCGGCAATAGCGTGTTCGTATTCAAGCTGATCGGCGGCGAGAAAGTGGTCCCGAAGTAGCCGAATCGCGAAACACCGGCGGCCACTCCGCTGGCGGGGTGGCCGTCTTTTTTGCCCGCCGATCGTGAGATTCCTCGTGCTCGTCTTCGCGGCGCTCGCCGCCGCGCCCGTGCCCGCGCAGGACGACGCCGCGGTTCGCGCCAAGGCGCAGGTGTGCTTCTCCTGCCACGGCCCGAACGGCAACTCGCACGAATCCCGAGTATCCGATCCTCGCGGGGCAATCGTGGCGCTACATCTACATCCAGCTTCGCGATTTCAAGGAGGGACGGCGGAAGGATCCGATGATGTCGCCGCTGGCCGAGAGCCTCACGCGGGACGACATGATCGCGCTCGGCAACTTCTTCGCCGCTCAGAAGCCGCTGCCACTCGGCTTCAAGGCCGACGGCGCGCGGGTGGAGGCCGGGCGCAAGATCTCGGATGCGGTGCTCTGCCCGATGTGCCATCTCGGCGGCTTTGTCGGCCAGAACGAGATCCCCCGCGTGGCGGGCCAGTATCCGCAATACGTGAAGAAACAGCTGCAGGACTTCAAGGCGAAGCGCCGCACCAACGACGCCGGCAACATGACGAGCGTGGCCGGCACGCTGTCGGACGACGACATCGAGAACCTGTCGCAGTACATCGCCAACCTCGAGTAGCGGCGCGAGCTTGGGAGCAGGCTGGTTCACCGCATGTCGAGATCTCATGACTGCGCCGTTCATCCTGCGCCGCCGTCGACTGGGGGCGCAACGGCAGGTAGGTGGCCCGATTTGAGCCAGACCACCGTCTCCTCGTCCACGTACGGGCAGTGCTGGCTCATGTGAGGGCTGCGCAACCAAGTTCCCCGCGGGTAGGTGCCGTGTTCGTCCTTCAACTCGCCGGCTAGGACGAAGATCTCTTCGCCCGCAAGGTGGCGATGAGATTGGGAGTGCTCTCCTGCTGGCCATTTCATCAGCGTTACACGTTCGGCGGCATGTTCGTGCAGCGGCATGATCTTCACATTTCCCTGCCCGGGCAGCCAGCGGGCTCGGGGAGTGTCGATGCATACCTGCGCGAGGTCGCCGGGCAGAAACTGATGCAGCTTGACCAGCAGCACGCAGCCCAATCGGCTGAACGGCGCGTGGCTTGATCCGGGTGGATTGCGAAAGTAGCTGCCTGTGCCGAAATCGCCGCGCTCATCCGAGAAAACACCTTCCAGTACCAGGATTTCTTCTCCTAGCGGATGTCCGTGGCGCGGAAAGGAAGCTCCCGGATCGTAACGAACCACGCTCGTCGCGTGACCTCGCTCCGCTTCCTCGCGTGCCAGCGGCTTGCGCCAGACGCCGGGCACGGGGCTCGGCTGCCAAGGAAGATCATTGGTGTCGATCACGACTCGCTGCTCGAATTGCATATTGATCATCATGGACCGACGTCGTCGACGCGCACCTAGAGATGCCGCGCATGAAACCGAAGGTGCTCCTCGATGAAGCTAGAAATGAAGAAGTAGGTGTGGTCGTAGCCCTCCTGTATTCTCAATTCGAGCGGAACGTTGCGCCGGGTGCACGTCGCCTTCAGCAGATCCGGCTTGAGCTGGGTATCCAGGAATTGGTCCTTGCTCCCTTGATCGACGAGGAACGGTGGCCCCGTCCAACCTCGGTCTTCAATCAACGCTGTCGCGTCGTATTCCCGCCACCGCGCTCGGTCGCTTCCAAGATATCCCGAAAGGGCTTTTTCGCCCCACGGACAGCGCATCGGCGAGCAGATTGGCGCGAAAGCCGAGACGGACCTGTAGGCACGAGGATTCTTGAGGGCGATTGTCAGCGCACCATGACCCCCCATCGAATGACCGAAGATTCCGGCGTGCGACAGGTCGACCGGAAAGCCGGCAGCAACGACCTCGGGCAGTTCTTTGACGACGTACGAGTACATCCGGTAGCCCTTTGACCACGGTGCCTCGGTAGCGTCGACGTAGAAGCCGGCCCCAAGGCCAAAATCGTAGCTCTCGGCCTCGCCAGGGATGTCGAGACCGCGGGGGCTCGTATCCGGCACGACGAGCGCAATGCCAAGGACACTGGCCACGCGCTGAGCGCCGGCCTTGACGATGAAATTTTCTTCGGTGCAGGTGAGTCCGGAGAGCCAGTAGAGCAGCGGTACCCGCCCTGTACGCGCCTGCGGCGGCAAGAAGACGCCAAAGCGCATCGTGCTTCCAGTTTCGGTGGACAGGTGGGCATAGGTGCCCTGCACGCCGCCGAAACAGTGGTTCTGCGAAACAGTGGTGATCGTCATCGCGCAAACCGCGTAGTCCACCTTGGTGGCGCGCGTCGGCAATTCGATGCGAGCGCCCGCAGGGTCCGCGCAAGCCCCGCCGCGCCGTCGCTCTCGCGGTCGCACGAATTCCAGGCCGCGGAACTCTGCCGGCGGCGACTCCGAACCCTTTGACCCCTTTCAAGCGGCATTGCGCAGCGGGACGGTCCCGATCGCAATGCGACCCCATCGGGGCCGCATTGCCGCCAGCCATGCAAGCCCGTCAAGCGCGAGCGACCACGCCCTTCGCTTTTGCCGCATGCGTAGCAATGAGATCCATGATCCCCGGAGACAGGCAATCATACGGCTCGAGGCCTAGCTCCTTCAACCGGGCTCTGACCGCACCCATATTGGCGGGATTGGCCCCGGACTCGATGATCGAGGAGACGAAGGCAGCGAATTCCGGAGGCGCCCAGCCCGGGTCCGATGACAGCTCGGTATGGAAGAAATCGAAGCCGTACAGCGGATGCCCCGTGTTGTCGATGCGCCCGTACATGTGCACGCCGCAATCCTTGCACGCGTATCGCTTGATTGCCGCGTTCGGGTCCACAACCTTCAGCTTGTTCTCGTTCGCCGTCACGGTGAGATTGGCGCGTGGTGTGACCGCGATCTGCGAGAACAGGGCATCGCCCGGTTTCCAGCACTTCGTGCAGCCACACACATGGTTGAAGGCCGCTTGGCCCTTGATCGAAACCGCAACCTTGTTGGTGGCACACTTGCAATACAGCGTACCGCCGGCGAAGTTTGCAGCCGCGGGTTTGAGGCCCTGATCGACTGACGGGTGGATAGCGAGTGCCATGGTCATCTTCTCCTCTTGGTAAGTCCTCCGCCGAATCTTCGGCGGCCATGCTTGCGTCGCAAATCTGCAGACGCAATTTGAATTCGAATCGATGAATCCGGTTCGGGTGTCTCGACGTCAATAGGTGACGACTGCCCGGATCGATTTGCCCGCGTGCATGAGATCGAACCCCTCGTTGATCCGGTCGAGCGGGAGCACGTGGGTGATCAAATCGTCGATGTTGATCTTGCCTTCCATATACCAATCGACGATTTTCGGAACATCGGTACGTCCCCGAGCGCCGCCGAACGCGGTCCCCTTCCAGACCCGGCCTGTCACCAGCTGGAACGGCCGCGTGTGTATCTCCTGGCCCGCGCCGGCGACACCGATGATGACCGAGACGCCCCAGCCGCGATGGCAGCACTCGAGCGCCTGGCGCATCAACTCCACGTTGCCGACGCACTCGAAGCTGTAGTCCGCTCCCCCCTTGGTCAGCTCCACGAGGTGAGCGACGATATCACCCTTGACGTCCTTGGGATTGACGAAGTGCGTCAGGCCGAACTTGCGTGCGAGCGTCTCACGTGCCGGGTTGAGGTCCACGCCCACGATCATGTTGGCGCCCGCCATGCGGGCGCCCTGGACCACGTTGAGCCCGATGCCACCGAGCCCGAACACCACGACGTTCGATCCGGGCTCGACCTTGGCCGTATTGATCACCGCTCCGATGCCCGTGGTGACGCCGCAACCGATGTAGCAGACCTTTTCGAACGGCGCGTCGTCGCGGATCTTGGCCACGGCGATTTCGGGCAGCACCGTGAAGTTTGCGAAGGTCGAGCATCCCATGTAGTGATACAGCGGCTTGCCCTTGAGCGAAAAGCGGCTGGTTCCGTCGGGCATCACGCCTTTGCCCTGCGTTGCCCGAATGGCGGTGCAGAGATTGGTCTTGCGTGACAGACACGACTTGCACTGCCGGCATTCGGGCGTGTAGAGCGGAATGACGTGGTCGCCTTTCTTGACGGTCGTCACTCCGGGGCCGACATCGACGACGATGCCCGCGCCCTCGTGGCCCAGGATCGCGGGGAAGAGTCCTTCCGGGTCACCGCCGGAGCGCGTGAACTCGTCGGTGTGACAAATGCCTGTCGCCTTGATCTCGACCAGAACTTCTCCCGCCTTCGGTCCGTCGAGCTGCACCGTCTCCACCACCAACGGCGCCCCTGCGCTATGCGCGACCGCAGCACGAACGTCCATGATGTCCTCCCTTGGTTGACCGAGATGAGAACGCGCAATGGCCCCGGAAGGGTCAGCGCGGCGTTGAAACGGCGCCGAGACGCGTCGAATCGACCTTTACGCGTGCGGCGAATTCGAGATCCTGGTTGTCGACGACCTTGGCATCGAGCTCACCCTCGCCTTCCGGGATAAAGTAGAAACGAAAGTTCGGATTTTCGCTGATCGAGAAATCCACGTCGGCGGTCATGACCGGCTTCCCGCGGTATCGGACCTCGACGTGACGCACGAAATGGGGAGTTGCATAGCTGCGCGTCACCTGGTCCATGGCCAGTCCCGATTCGTTGGGATGGCTGATCATCAGCTGGGCAACGGCAGGGCGGCCCGCTTCGACCTTGTCGCCGACGCGCAGGCGCATCTTGCCGAGGTTGGCCTTGGCAGCGATCGCGTCCTTTCCCGCCGGCGCCGAGCAGCCGCCGGATGCCTTGATGTAGTTGGCAGCCATGTACAGCTTCCCGTCGTTCGTTTGGGCGACCGCCCGGACAAACGTGTACTCCTCGACCCGGATCCGGGTCTCGATGTCGGCGCGGCCGCTCTCCGGCGTAAAGTGGAATACCGCTGCGATCGGCGACGGATTGTTGTCGATGATGAGCCAGACCGTCTCGATGTAGCGTTCCTTGCGTCTGGGGAAATTGGGCCCGGATTGCCAGCGGGACGATGGCCGCGTCCTCGGCACGTCTGGGCGTATCCAGTGTGACGACTTGGTCGGCGGCTTCGAGCGGGACATTGCCAAACACGCTCGCGTGCACCTTGGTCCAGATGGCGCTGTCCGCGGGCCGCGCATCCTGGCCACGCGCTTCACCCGCACCGAGGAATCCCAGTGCCCATAGCAGGCAGATAAGACATCGCGTCATGCTGACCTTCGTCCACCGCACGCCGGTGCCACCCGAGGCTCGGCGGGTGGGACAAAGCCGACAATATACGCCGAGATGCTCACTCGTCCCACTCGAGCTCGGCATAGGCCGCGGCGACGTTACGCCGGTGGAACTGGTCGAACAGCAACCATCCCTCCTGCTCGTCGTACGCCGCCGCGAGGGTTTCCGTCAGCGTACGTCCGGCCTTGATCGCCGCACGCACGTCAGCCAGGAGGCGCTTCAAATAACGCTCCTCGGGCTCAATGGCACCGGGCCAGGCGAGCGCACGGCCATGTCCGGGCACGGCGAGGTTGGCGTGGATCCCTTTGATCTCCCCGATCGCTGCCAGAAAGCCACGCAGGTTGCCGTCGAGGACCGGAACATGGCCGACGAACGCCAGATCGCCAAGCCACAGCGTTTGGCTCGTCTGGTCGAACACGGTGAGGTCGGTGTCGGTATGCGCGGTCGGCCAGGCACGAAGGCTCAGGATTCTCCCGCCAAGATCGAGATCCGCGGTGGTCGCGACGGATCGCGTCGGCGTGACGATCGCACTCTGCCGCGCGATTTCGCCCAGGTCCCGTCGGAGCGCATTGAGATAGTTCGGGCCGCGCGACCTCATCGCATCGGCGAGGCGGGCATGTCCAATGAATTCCGGACGATCCTCGGCGAAGGCCGCATTGCCGAAGATGTGATCCGGATGGACATGCGTGTTGATGACATAGCAGACGGGCACCGTCGCCACACGCCGAATCGCCTGGCGCAGCGCCCGGCCGACCGCGTACGTTCCTCCGGTGTCGATGACGGCAACACACCGGGCACCAACGACAAAGCCGAGGTTGGCAACGTCGCCAAAATTCGCGCGCGTCATCTCGGCCTGCTGCCCGTAGTGCACGTACACGCCCGGAAGCGGGTTTTCCAGAGCGAAGTCGGGTACGATCGGCGATGAACCGGCGGCGATCTGCAACCACGCGAACGCCGCGCAGGCCACGAAAATTCCGCGCCAGCGCCTATGCGGCGGACGTCGAGCGACACCTGCATGAACACGATGCCGGTCCACTACCCGTTCCCGAGGAAACAGGCCTTCTTGGCGTTGTCCTGCAGCTCGCGGAACGAAGTGACCTGCTTGCGCCCATCCTTCAAGTCGCGCATGACGCCGCCCCGCTCGCCAGCGATCGTGATGCCATTGGCGACAGTCGAAAGATCGACCCAGGTGTTGTAGGTGACCTTCTCGGCGATCGCATCGATCGCGCAGGAGCATTTGTACATCGATTCCTGCTGCGGCACTTTGCTCTCCCTCATGCAGGTCAGCACAAACTCGACCCGGGCGCTGGTAGGAAAGTCGTTTGCGTATCCTAGCGGCGCGACACAGAGGCCCGACAGCAGCAGACAACCTATTCGCATAGGGGTATTCCTCCGACGAGCATTTCGGTGTGGCATTGTCAATGTTCGTGGCTGAAGCGAAGGGTTTCGGCAATGACGGTTTCGCGCGCCGTCCCCGGGGCACCAGGCGGGCCCAGCAATTGGCTGCGTAGCTCGACCACCTTGCCCGGCACGTCGTCGGATAGCGTGAACACGTAGGTCTTCTCCGCGAATTTCGCGTAGCGCGATCGTGCCGGGTCGTCGACGTACGGCGAGATGTGGATCTCGACGGTCGTGACTCGGCGCGGGCCGATACCGAACGTCCCCGCCTCGACTCGTCCACCGTCGGCCAGCGCCATCCGGATTCGCTTGCGGTAGTAGTTGACCGAGCCGCCGGTCAGCCGGTGCATCTCGCGAATATCGTGCTCGAGGAAGTAGAGGATCACGGGATTCCCGTTGGCTGCGTCGATCTCGGAGAGTTCCAGCCTGCGCGTGCCGGTCAAATATTCGACGCTGACCGATCGCCCGCTTCCCCCCGACCGTGGCCCTACGGTCACCCGTGCTGTATCGTCGATCGAGCCCTCGAGCGATCCTCGCTTCGCATAGACGTATTCCAGCGTCCTCGACTCGGGAACGCCGCGGAGGTGGTCATCGACGAAGAGGCGGGTTTCGGCCACCGAGAACTGACTGGGATCGGCCGCGCGAGCAGGCGTCGCAACCGGAATTGCGACGGCGAAGGCGATGGCGACGCGCCAGTCCATGGATCGCGCGAAGGCTCTATGGGGACGCGCCCAGGCGTCCGACGACTTCACGAAGCTGAGCCGCAAGCTCCCGATCGAGCTCGGCAAGCCGCGATCCCGCGCGTCCAGAAGCTGCTGCATCCCCGATCGCGGCGTAGGCGAGCGCAAGCCCGTACCATGCGGCCGGGACTTCGGGCTCGAGTGCGACGGCCTCGGTGTAGGCAGCGAGGGCGGCCGCGGGGCGATCCAGCTTCTGCATCGCTTCGCCGCGGAAGCGCAACGGCTCGGCGTCACGAGGCTCGGCCGCCGACCAGCGCTCGGTGAGTTCGATCAGCTCGGCCCATCGACCTTCGGAGTGGAGCGGCGCGGCGCGCATGAAATACGGCAGCGTTGCGGCATCTCGCTGCCAGAACGGCATGGCGTCGGGCAGAGGGCGGATCTCCCTCCATTGGCCTTCCGCGGGCAAGCGGTCGCTGATCCAGCGCGCGGGGAGCGAGTAGTAGCTGCTGTTCGGTCCCCGCAGGCGAAACGTGAGCAGCCCGACCAGTGCTCCGGACGGGTCGAACAAGCCGCCACCGCTCGCGCCGGACGTGAACGCCGTGTCCGTTTCGATGATGCGCCCGCCGTCGAGCAAGTGCAGCGACTGCACGCGCCCGAACCGCAACGTCTTGCGGCTTCCTCCCGTGAAGCCGATCGCAGCAACCGCCTGTCCCAACTGCAGCGATCCGCGCTCGCCAAGGTTTGCCGGCCGCCCATGCCAGGCAGGCGCGCGAAGGAAGCACAGATCATGGGCCCCGTCGGCCCATTGCCCGGTGACTGCCCAGAGACTTCCGCCACCGGAGATCCGGATGGTCACGGCATCGCGGACGACATGGCAATTGGTGACCACGATGGCGGGCGCGATCGTGACGCCGCTGCCAACGGAGAGCCCTCCCTGCTCCCGATCTGCCTCGACCCTTACGACACTGGCCGACGCCGAAACGAACGAAGCCGGCTGCAATCCCTGTGGGGACGCAACAGGACTCTGGAGCAGGCATCCCGCGAGGACCGCGAACAGGTGTTGCTGAGATGATCGGCGCATGCAGCCGGGTCGTCGTTGCGGAGTCCGGTCTAGGGTCCCGGATCAACGGGTTCGCCGCGTTCGTTTACCAGAGGAACGTTGTACTCGCGCAGGATCGCCGTGATCGCCCCCTGATTCTCGCCGATCAGTTTCTGCACGCTGGCCTTCCATTCGGGCTCCCCGTAACGAACCCCCATGGCGATCTCGTAGTCGAATTTGACGCCGGGCTCCGACTTGAGCGGAATCACGGCCAGCTCCACGTTGCGCACCCGTTTGGCGTAGTAACCCGCGATGGGACCCCAGACGATCGCGGCGTCGATCTTCCCCTGAGCCAGGTCCTTCTCGATGATTTCTCCTGGATACTGCTCAGGATCCGGCGACAGCATCGGGTAGAGCTTCACCTGAGCCTCCAATCCGTGCTTGACCACCCAGACGGAGGCGGGCGACTTGTCGTAGATCCCGATTCTCAGCTTGCTGCGAAGATCCGGCCGCAGCGTCTCCAGGTCGGCGCCGGTGCGGACCTGGTCGAGATCCCTGCCTTTCGGATACACCAGCGCATAGGTCGAGCGGTAGTACGGGTTCGTCGCCGATACTTGATCGTAGCCAGCGGGCACGCCCATCACGATGTCGCAGCGGAAGTCCTCACCGGGCAACTTGTATCGCAACGTATTTCTGATGAAATTCATCCGCTGCGGAAACGCATAGCTCTTCACCGGCAGCCCGAGCTTCTGGGCGAACAGGTCTGCGATTCGATTCTCGAAGCCCTCGCCCTTGACGTTTGCAAACGGCAGATTTTCCGGATCGATGCACGGGCGAAAGGCGCTACGGGACTCCTCAGCGCCGACGCCGCCGCTCCCCAACGCCAATGCCAGCGCCAGCGCCCCGCAGGTTGGCCCGCAAGCGCCCCAAGGCGAAAGGCGCCACCCCGCCCGCGGAATTCCGGAACGTGCCGATCGCGCGCCGCGGACGGCGTCATCGCTCATGGCTTCAACTCTTCGACCTTCGCGCGCGTGATGTTTCCGTCGGACCGCCCCTTCAAGTACGCGTACAGATTGTCGATGTTGTCCATGACCATCTTGCTGGTTGAGAAGCTGACCATGCCTTTGTCGAGGCGGCCGTCACGCACGATCTTGACGAAATCGTCCTTGCTGATCGTCTTGAGGCTTTCCAGCAGGGAGGGGCCGACGAGGCCCTCCTGATTGGCGCCGTGACAACGGTCGCACGCGCCGGCGCGCCAGGCTCGAAAGCCGTTCATCGTATTGGGATCGACCTTGTAGCCGTCCACGACGGTATACAACCTGGGGGCTCCCTCCGGAGCCTTGTCCTGAGCGATCGAGCTGTTCGGCGCGACCAAAACAGTCACGGACAGCAAGGCGGCGACCTGCAATGTCGCGAGATTTCGCATAGTTTCCGGTCGGGGCAAGGATAGGCGCACGAACCTCAGCGTGACGTAAGAGCACCGTTCGCGCCGCAAGGTTCAACCGCTCGCCGACAAACAAAAACCGCCGGCATGGCGCGTGCCACGCCGGCGATTCTCACGGCAGATCCCGGACTACTGCGGAAGCGCGAATACGGTCAGCGAACCGCCCAGCTCCGTATAGTCTTTGAGTTCCTTGTAGCCGCCCACGGCGCCCAGACCATCCTGATCCTTTTCGAGTCCCGCGGCCATGCCGATGCCGGCCCAGCCACCGATACCCGAGTAGACGCCGATGTACTGCTTACCCTTGAACATATAGGTAAACACATTGCCGATGATGCCCGACGGCGTCTTGAACCTGAACAACTCCTTCTTGATATCGTTGGCGTCGACGCACTTGAGATAGCCCTCCAGCGTTCCGAAGCACGCGAGTCCGCCCTCGGTCACGAGCGCGCCGCTCCAGACCGAGAACTTCTCGTCCTTGGACTGGACGATCTTGCCGTTTCCAGCGTCCCAGACGATGAAGTTGCCCATGTTGGTGCCACCCGGTGCCGGAAACATCGACAGGGTCGCCCCGACGAACGGCTGCCCGGCGACGTAGTCGACCTTGAACGGCTCGTAGTCCATGCAGACATGATTTGTCGGGACGTAGAACATGCCGTTCTTGGGATTGAACGCGGCAGGTTGCTGGTCCTTGGAGCCGAGCGCCGCAGGGCAGATACCTTTGGTGTTGACGTCCGCACCGTTCCTCGCGGTCGAGTACCTGGCGACCGTCTGCGGCCGGCCGGTCTTCATGTCGACGCCCGTCGCCCAGTTGACGGCCGGGTCGAACTTTTCGGCCACGAGCAGCGCGCCGTTCGTGCGATCGAGCGTATAGCCGAAGCCATTGCGGTCGAAATGCACCAGCGCCTTGGTCGGCTTGCCCTTGACATTGATGTCAGCCAGGATCATTTCGTTGATGCCGTCGAAATCCCACTCGTCGTACGGCGTCATCTGATACGCCCACTTGGCCATTCCGGTGTCGACGTCGCGCGCGAATATCGTCATCGACCACCTGTTGTCGCCGGGCCGCTGCGCGGGATTCCATGTCGACGGATTGCCCGTCCCGTAATAGAGCAGATTGAGCGCCTTGTCGTAGCTGTACCAGCCCCACGTCGTGCCGCCGCCGGTCCTCCACTGATCACCCCGCCACGTCTTCAGCGACGAGTCCTTGCCGACCGGCTTGAGTGCGCCGTCTGTCC
Source organism: uncultured beta proteobacterium (assembly GCA_963830485.1). GTDB lineage: Bacteria > Pseudomonadota > Gammaproteobacteria > Burkholderiales > Casimicrobiaceae > CAIWHR01. Next base: position 75,428 of record CAWHNE010000006.1, on the reverse strand, counting down.
AAGTCATCGTCTTGTCGGGATCGATCAGCATCTCGGCATCGGGTCCGGTGCTGAATGCTTTCCACACCTGCTTGCCCGTGTTGATGTCGTACGCCGCAAGAAAGCCGCGCACGCCCCACTCGCCGCCCGAAATTCCGGTGATGACCTTGTCCTTGAAGACATGCGGTGCGTTGGTATTGACCGCCCCGACTTTCGGGTCCCCATTCTTCACGGACCAGAGGACTTTCCCCGTCTTGGCGTCGAGCGCGACCAGCGTGCTGTCGGCCTGCTGCAGGAAGATCTTGTTCTCCGCGTAGGCGAGGCCCCGATACACGGTGTCGCAGCACATCTGCGGAATGACGGCGACGTCTTGCTTGGGCTCGTAGCGCCACTTGATCTTCTGCGTATCCAGGTCGACGGCGAATACCTTGTTCGGAAACGGCGTATGGATGTACATCGTGTCGTTGACGACGAGCGGCGATCCCTCGTGGCCGCGCAGCACGCCGGTCGAGAACATCCACGCGACCTGCATCTTGCCTACGTTCTGGGTGTTGATCTGCGACAGCTTGCTGTAGCGCTGGTTGTACATGTCGCCGGCTTGCATCGCCCAATTGTTCGGATCGGCAATGAGCTTCTCGAGGTCAGCGTTCGCCGCCGCAATACCGGGAAGCATCAACGCCGAACCCACGAATGCCATTGCCAACCGCTTGGTCGTCCTTGTCATGCTTCCTCCAATGATCGTGGTCTAGCCCAAGCCACACGCGATTCGCGACCAAGACCCTCACTGCGCGATCTCGATCGGCCGCCGCGAAAGTGTCGTCCTAGTGTCAAGCAAAGTCAATTTGCACACTACAGCGTGGCCAGCGCGCTAATATTGTCGCAGCGCAACAACAAGGCGCCTGCTCTAACCGATTGAACAGACGGACCGCATTCTTGCTTCCGATATCAATCGGTACCTTTGCGTTGCGGTGCAGCAAGTCGAGGGGCTCAGCGCCTTCGGAGACGATCGCTCGCCATTTGCCGTCGAGCAAGCCTCGCGGTGGAATCGGGTCTCTCGAGCGTATCGGCGAAGATCCGCATCGCTTCAAGGCGCGAGAACGACCCCTGAATTCCGACGTGGCGATCTCACGCCAACCGAATTGCCATTGCAGACGTCGTCGCGTGACAGCGGCCGCCTTCCTTGACCGAGCCAGGCCCTGCTTCGAAGCGACTCGTTCAGCGGGTGTGCTCATGCACGAATGTCCCATGGGTGTCGAAGTCACCAAGGCTACAATCGACACCACGCGCTCGGATTCGCGCGCCGATAACGTCTCGTGCGTAAGCTGCCTATCGCCATTCTCGCTGCACTATGCGCCGCGCAGGGCGATGCTGCCGGCGAAGGGGCGCCCACTACCGTAGCTGCGGGCGTCTACGCCCTGCTCGGAAGTGGCGGTGAGATTACCCCGGAAAACGGCGGACGCACGGCGAACGTCGCCTTCGTCGTCGGGCCGGGGGGTGTCGTCGTCGTGAACACTGGGATTTCCTACCGCGCAGGTGAGGCAATCATCTCAGCGATCGAGAGCATCTCGCATCAGCCCATTCGCCTCGCGATCCTGACCCATCCCGGCCAGGAAGCGATCTTCGGTGCCGCCGCGTTTCAGGCGCGCGGCATTCCGGTTCTGGCGCATCGCCGAACCGCGGAGGTGATGGCGGCCCGATGCGAGACCTGTCTACGCAATCTCCGCACGACGCTTGGCGAGAAGGCCATGGCAGCGACCCGGGTCGTAAAGCCCGACCGCCTGATCGACGGCGACGAAACGCTCGACCTGATCGGGCGGCCGCTGCGACTGATCGCGCCCCCGTGGTCGAGCGCACCCGGGGCGATCGCGGTTTTCGACGAATCGACGTCGACTCTGATCGCCGGCGACCTGGTTTCGATCCACCGAATTCCCAACATGCGCGATGCGAATCCGAAGGGCTGGCGCGATGCGCTCGCCGACCTCGCATCGCTGCGATGCCGGCACCTCGTGCCCGGGTACGGGCCGGTCGGTACGTGCGCCGATATCGCCGCCTTAACTCGCTATTTCACGACGCTCGAAGGCCGCGTCGAGACCCTGGTCAAGGGCGGCGTGAGTCTGGCCGAGTTGCGAAGCCACAGCGACCTTCCGGAGTTTGCGCGCTGGGATCAATACGAAACGCTGCATCCGCAAAATGCCAGCTCCGTCTACCTTCGCCTCGAGCGGCTGCAGTTCGAGTGACCGCCGCAGCCATCGGCAGCGGCGACTCGACGGTGCCACGGCCCCGGATCGCCTGGTTCAGCAGGAAAGCAGGTCGCGTGAGGGTTTGCGCTCACGGAATACGAGAGTCCGTACCGGGGTAACCTGCACCGATTGCGCGCGCTCGACGGCGTGGTTGGCAACGCGGTGGTTCGGCGATAGCGCGCATACCAGATCGGCGTTCGCAGCCTCGGAGGTGAGCGTGTAGGCCTTGCAGCGGCACCCGCCGAAGTCCATGCCCCGCTCGGGGCAGAAACGACACGGCTGGCGCATCCAGGCCTCGCCGCGATAGGCGTTGAATGCAGGCGAGTCTTACCAGATCTCGCGCATGCTCATCTCGCGCACGTTGGGAGAGGTAGGCCCGCGCAGCATGCGTATGGCGCGGCGCATCGATCAGTACCGGCAGCGGAAGAGGCCGACGACTGACCGCCGCGGCGGCTCGTGCGCAGCGTGGGCGAGCGGCGGCCGTCGCGCGGACGGCGTTGATTGAAGTCGAGCCACGCGCGGATTATCATGGCTTCCCTCCGCCGCGCGAAGCCTGTCGCCGCCGCGGCGAATCCCACGAAGGAGGCACGATGGCTGTCCCGCTTTCTTTTTCCGTCAACGGCAAGAGCGTCACGGCGGAGGTCGATCCGCGCACGCTGCTCGTCGAATTCCTGCGCAACGATCTCGGCCTCACCGGGACGCACGTCGGCTGCGACACCGGCCAGTGCGGCGCGTGCACCGTGCATCTCGACGGCAACGCGATCAAGGCGTGCACGATTCTCGCCGCGCAGGCCAACGGCGCCGCCGTGGTGACGATCGAAGGCCTCGCCGCCGCCGACGGGACGATGCATCCGATGCAGGCGGCGTTTAAGGAGTGCCACGGGCTCCAGTGCGGCTTCTGCACGCCGGGAATGGTGATGAGTGCGATCGACCTCGTGCAGCGCCACCCCAAGGCTTCCGAGCAGACGATCCGCGAGGAGCTCGAGGGCAACCTCTGCCGGTGCACCGGCTACCACAACATCGTCAAGGCGGTGCAGCAGGGTGCTGCCGCCATGGGCAAGTAGGAGACCGAGATGGGTGCCACCGATCAAGGCGTCATCGGCGCGTCGGTCCGCCGCAAGGAGGACTACCGCTTCCTCACCGGTTCGGGACAGTACACGGACGACGTCAATCCGCCGAACCACACGCATGCGTACTTCCTGCGCTCGCCGCATGCGCACGCGAAGATTCGCAAAGTCGACACGGCGAAGGCGAAGGCGGCGCCCGGCGTCGTCGCGATCTTCACCGGCGCCGACCTCGAGGGCGTCAACGGGCTGCCGTGTGGCTGGCTCATCACCGGTACCGACGGCAAGCCGATGAACGAGCCGCCGCATCCGGTGCTCGCGCAGGGCAAGGTCCGCTACGTCGGCGACGGGATCGCGCTCGTCATCGCGGAGACGCCCGACCAGGCGAAGGACGCGGCCGAGCTGATCGCCGTCGACTACGAGGTGCTGCCGGCTGTCGTCAACGTCGTCGACGCGCTGAAACCGGGCGCGCCGCTGCTCCACGACGGCGCGCCAGGCAACAAGTGCTACACGTGGGCGCTCGGCGACAAGGCAGCGGTCGACGCCGCGTTCGCCAAGGCCGCGCACGTGACGAAGCTCGACATCGTCAACAACCGGCTCATCCCGAACGCGATCGAGCCGCGCGCCGCTGTCGCGTCGTTCAGCCGCGCCGACGACAGTTACACGCTCTACGTCACAAGTCAGAACCCCCACGTCGAGCGGTTGCTGATGACGGCGTTCGTCCTGGGACTGCCCGAGCACAAAGTGCGCGTGATCGCGCCGGACGTCGGCGGCGGCTTCGGCTCGAAGATCTACCTGTATCCGGAAGAGACGGCGATGGTCTGGGCGTCGAAGCGCGTCAACCGCCCGATCAAGTGGGCGGCGGAGCGCAGCGAGAGCTTCCTCTCCGATGCGCACGGCCGCGATCACGTCACACACGCCGAGCTCGCGCTGGACAAGGAGGGCAAGTTCCTCGCGATGCGCGTGCACACGACCGCGGCGATGGGTGCGTACCTGTCGACGTTCGCCTCCTGTATCCCGACGATCCTCTACGCGACGCTGCTCGCCGGCCAGTACACGACGCCCGCGATCTACGCGGAGGTGACGGCGGTCTTCACGAACACGGCGCCGGTCGATGCGTATCGCGGTGCCGGACGGCCGGAGGCGACCTACGTCGTCGAGCGATTGGTCCACCAGGCGGGCGTCGAGCTCGGCCTCGCGCAGGACGAGATCCGGCGGCGCAACTTCATCCGGAGCTTCCCGTACCAGACGCCCGTTGCGCTCGTCTACGACACGGGCGGCTACGACGCGACGCTCGAGGGCGCGATGAAGATCGCCGACGTCGCGGGATTCTCCGCGCGCAAGGCGGAGGCGGCGAAGCGGGGCAAGCTGCGTGGCATCGGCTACGCGTCGTACATCGAGGCCTGCGGCATCGCGCCGTCCAACGTCGCCGGCGCGCTGGGGGCGCGGGCGGGTCTGTTCGAGGCGGGCGAGGTCCGCGTCCACCCGACCGGCAGCGTGACCGTGTTCACCGGCTCGCACAGCCACGGGCAGGGGCACGAGACGACGTTCGCGCAGGTCGTGGCCGGTCGGCTCGGCATCCCGATCGAGAACGTCGACGTGGTCCACGGCGACACGGGCCGTGTGCTGTTCGGCATGGGCACCTATGGCTCGCGCTCGCTCGCGGTCGGCGGCACGGCGATCGTGAAGGCGCTGGACAAGATCGTCGCCAAGGGCAAGAAGATCGCTGCGCATCTGCTCGAAGCCGCGGAGACCGACATCGAGTTCAAGGATGGCAAGTTCACGGTGGCCGGCACCGACAAGAGCAAGGCGTTCGGCGAGGTCGCGCTCGCCGCGTACGTGCCGCACAACTATCCACTCGACAAGCTCGAGCCGGGCCTGAACGAGATGGCATTCTACGATCCGACGAACTTCACGTTCCCCGCAGGCACGCACATCTGCGAAATCGAAGTCGATCCGGAGACCGGCAGTATCGCGATCGTCAACTTCAGCGCCTGCGACGACTTCGGCAACATCATCAATCCGATGATTGTCGAGGGCCAAGTCCACGGCGGACTGACGCAGGGCATTGGACAGGCCATGCTCGAGTGCTGCGTCTACGACAAGGACAGCGGTCAGCTCCTCACGGGCAGTTACATGGACTACGCGATGCCGCGCGCCGACGATGTGCCGACGTTCAAGGTCGGCACGAAGGTCACGCCGTGCACGCACAATCCGCTGGGAGCCAAGGGCTGCGGCGAGGCGGGCGCGATCGGCGCGCCCGCGGCGTTCATGAACGCGGTCCACGACGCGCTCGCGGCCGCGGGCGTCAAGTACCTCGACATGCCGGCCACGCCGCATCGGGTGTGGCAGGCGATCCACTCGGCGAAGTAGTAGGAGATCCTCATGTACGCATTCGAACTCACGCGGGCGAAGACGGTGGCGGACGCCGCGGCAGCCCTCGCCAAGTCGGGCGGGCGGGCGCTGGCCGGCGGCCAGAGCCTGATCGGCGCGATGAAGCTGCGCCTGTCGCAGCCGGGGACGCTCGTCGACCTTTCGGGCATCGCGGAGCTCAAGGGCATCCGCAAGGAAGGCGACGCGATCGTCATCGGCGCGATGACGCGCCACGCGGAGGTCGCGGTGTCACCGACCGTCAAGGGTGCGATCCCGGTCCTAGCGGCGCTGGCGCAGGGCATTGGCGACCGGCAGGTGCGCAACATGGGCACGCTGGGCGGCTCGATCGCGCACAACGACCCGGCGGCGGACTGGCCCGCGGCGGTGCTCGGCCTCGGCGCTACGGTGCAAACGAACAAGCGCAAGATCGCCGCCGACGATTTCTTCAAGGGCATGTACGAGACGGCGCTCGCCGGCGACGAGGTGATCACGGCCGTCAGCTTTCCGATTCCGAAGAAGGCCGGCTACGCGAAGTTTCCGAATCCCGCGTCGCGCTTCGCGCTGACCGGCGTGTTCGTCGCGCAGACGGGCAGCGGAGTTCGGGTCGCGGTCACCGGCGCCGCGCCGGCGGTGTTCCGCTCGAAGCCGCTCGAGGATGCGCTCGGCAAGTCCTTCACGATGGAAGCAGCGCGCGCAGTGAAGATCGACGCGAAGGGCCTGAGCAACGACCTGCACGGCTCGCCCGAGTACCGCGCCCACCTGGTCGCGGTGATGGCTGCGCGCGCGGTCGCCGCCGCCGGCTGAGTGACAGGTTTTGCTATGCTGTCGGGTGGCGCCTGCCGGGTGCCGCCCGATTTTTTCGCCGGATGACTGCCGCGCTTCCCGCTTCCGTCGACGCCGTTCTCGCGCTTCTCGACCGCCACGATTACGTTGCGGACCGGCGGCTCGCGACCAGCGTCTTCCTCGCGCTCCGAATGGGCCGCCCGCTGTTTCTCGAAGGCGAGGCCGGCGTCGGCAAGACCGAGATCGCGAAGGTCCTCGCCGCGGGCCTCGACCGGAAGCTCGTCCGGCTCCAGTGCTACGAAGGGCTCGACATCGCCTCGGCGGTCTACGAATGGAACTACCCGCGGCAGATGATCGAGATCCGGCTCGCCGAATCGACGGGCAACGTCGACCGCGCGGCGCTGACGCACGACATCTTCGCGGCGCAGTTCCTGCTGAAGCGCCCGCTGCTCGAAGCGCTCGCGCCCGACGATGGCATCGCGCCTGTCCTCCTGATCGACGAGCTCGACCGTACCGATGAGCCATTCGAGGCGTACCTGCTCGAGGTCCTGGCCGAGTACCAGGTGACGATCCCCGAGCTCGGGCCCGTGCGCGCAGCAACGCCACCGGTCGTCGTCGTCACGTCGAACCGCACGCGCGAGATCCACGACGCGATCAAGCGCCGCTGCCTCTACCACTGGGTCGGTTTTCCCGACGCCGCGACCGAGCTCACGATCGTCCGCCGCAAGTGCCCGCGCGCCGCCGAGTCGCTCGCGCGCTCGATCGTCGCGTTCACCCAGCGGTTGCGCACGATGGACCTGTTCAAGGCGCCCGGCATCGCCGAGACGCTCGACTGGGCGGAAGCGCTGGTCGCGCTCGATCGCATCGCGCTCGACCCGCAGACGGTCGCCGACACGGCCGGCGTGCTGCTCAAATACCAGGACGACGTCGGCGCGCTGACGCCCGCCGTCGCCGCGCGGCTGGTCGAGGAGGCGCAGATCGAAGGGATTCGCCTGTGACCCGGGATGTTCCCCCCCGAGCGTCGCTTCGCGCCGCTCCTCCCGAGGGGGCTGAGCGCCTTGGGGCGGCCCGGCGGCGCTCGCCCGGCATCGAGACCGCGCGTCTCGCCGGCGCCGTCCCGCTCGCGCCGAAGGGGCGCCTCGCCGAGAACGTCGTCCATTTCGTGCGGGTGCTGCGCGCGGCCGGGCTGCCCGTCGGACCCGCGCGGACGCTCGCGGCGCTCGAGGCGGTCGACGCCGTCGGCCTCGCGAACCGCGAGGACTTTCGCGCAGCGCTCGCCGCCGTGCTCGTGTCGCGCCACGAGCAGCTGCCGGTGTTCGAGCAGGCGTTCGATCTGTTCTGGCGCAATCCGAAACTGCTCGAAAAGCTGATCGCGTCGCTCCTGCCGACCGTGTTCGGCCGCGGCGGCGAGCCCGCGCCCGAACCGGAGCTGCCGGCGCGGATCGCGCAGGCGATGTTGCCCCCGGCGGCCCTCGACCTGCCGCGCGCCGACGACGACGAGATCGTGCTCGACGCCGCGTTCACGATGTCGCCGCGCGAGATACTGCAGCGCAAGGACTTCGAGACGATGACCGCCGAGGAGCTGGCCGCGGTGCGCGGCATGCTGCGCAATCTGCGCCTGCCGCTGCCCGAGCTGCCGACGCGCCGCACGACGCCGGCCTCGCGCGGCCACCGCGTCGACCTCCGCGCGACGCTGCGACGGGCGACCGGCGCCGCGGGCCGCCTCGCGCCGCTCGCGTGGCGGCAGCGCGTGCGGCGCACGCCGCCGCTCGTCGTGCTCTGCGACATCTCGGGCTCGATGGACCGCTACGCGCGGATGCTGCTCCATTTCCTGCACGCGATCACCAACGATCGCGACCGCGTGCACGTGCTGCTGTTCGGCACGCGGCTCACCAACATCACGCGGCACCTCAAGCATCGCGACGTCGATGTCGCGCTCGCGCGCGTGACGACTGCGGTGGCCGACTGGGCCGGCGGCACGCGGATCGGCAGCTGTCTCGGCGAGTTCAACCGGCGCTGGTCGCGCCGGCTCCTCGGACAGAACGCGGTCGTGCTGCTGATCAGCGACGGGCTCGACGCGGAGGGCGGCGAGGGGCTCGCCGCGCAGGCCGAGCGGCTCGCCAAGTCCTGCCGGCGGCTCGTATGGCTGAATCCGCTCTTGCGCTACGAAGGCTTCGAAGCGCGTCCTGCCGGGATCAAGGCGATGCTGCCGTTCGTCGACGACTTCCTGCCCGTGCACAACCTCGAAAGCCTGACCGGCCTCGCGGCCGCGCTGGATCGGCCTCCGCCGCGGGGCCGCTGCGGGCGACGCGGAGTAACGCCGGAGCACCGATCATGGAGATGACGAGCACGCGGATCGTGCCGGCACCGGTGGCCACGGTGTGGGACGCGCTCAACGATCCGGTGATGCTGACCGGATGCATCTCGGGCTGCGAAGCGATCCTCCCGGACGGCGAGAACGCCTACCGGATTGCGCTGGCGGCGCGCGTGGGACCGGTCGCGGCGAAGTTCTCAGGACGGCTGGAGCTCGCCGATATCGATCCACCACGCGGCTACACGCTCTCGTTCGACGGGCAGGGCGGGGCCGCCGGCTTTGCCAAGGGTGAAGCCCGCGTCGCGCTCGCGCCTGCCGAGAACGGTGCCGCGACGACGCTGTCGTATACGGTGACGGCCCAGGTTGGCGGCAAGATTGCGCAGATCGGTTCGCGGCTCGTCGACGGCGCCGCACAGAAGCTCGCCGACGATTTCTTCGGGCGATTTTCCGACGCCGTGGCGGCGAAGGTCGGCGTGGCGCCGGTGGCTGCCGCGGCGCCGCCGCGCCGCCCCTGGGTCCGGATCATCGCGCTGGCACTGATAGTGGGCCTGTTGGCGTACCTGCTGCTGCGGATGCGCACATAGCCGCAAGGAGCGAGACCATGGACAGCGTCGACCTCGAAGTCCTGAAGCGTTGCACCGAGTGGCTGGATGCCGGCCGGCGCGTGCTGCTCGTCACCGTCGTGAAGACCTGGGGCAGCTCGCCGCGGCCGCCGGGCGCGATGCTCGCCGTGCGCGACGACGGGCAGGTCGAGGGCTCGGTGTCGGGCGGCTGCATCGAGGACGACATCGTCGGCAAGGTGCGTGCGGACGGCATGACGGCGACGCGCTGCGATTCGGTCACGTATGGCGTGACCGCCGACGAGGCACGTCGCTTCGGGCTGCCCTGCGGCGGGACCATCCAGCTCGTGCTGGAGCCGCTCGCGCAGGACTCCGGCATCCGCGCGCTGCTCGACGCGATCGAGGGCGGTCGGCTCGTCTCGCGCCGCCTCGAACTCGAGAGCGGGCGCGCGACGCTCGGACCCGCACGCGCGACGGACGGGCTCGCGTTCGACGGCAAGGTGCTGACGACGATCCACGGCCCGCGCTATCGGATGCTCGTCATCGGCGCGTCGCAGCTCTCGAAGTACCTCGCGACGATGGCGCAGGGCCTCGACTATCAGGTGACGGTCTGCGACCCGCGCGCCGAGTACGAGGGCACGTGGGACGTCGCCGGCGTGCCACTTGTCACCACGATGCCCGACGACACGGTGCTCGCGATGAAGCTCGACGAGCGCTGCGCGGTGATCGCGCTCACGCACGATCCCAAGCTCGACGACATGGCGCTCATGGAGGCGCTCAAGTCGAAGGCGTTCTACGTCGGCGCGCTCGGCTCGCGCGCGAACAACTCGAAGCGCCGCGTGCGCCTGCGTGACCTCGACGTGAGCGAGGATGAGATCGCGCGCTTGCACGGGCCGATCGGGCTCTACATCGGCAGCCGGACGCCGCCCGAGATCGCGGTCTCGATCCTGGCCGAGGTCACGGCGGTGAAGAACGGCGTCGTGCTGCCCGACCTCGCGACGATCGCCGTGGCAAAGGACAAGCTCGCGCCGTCGATCGCCTGCGAGACGACGCAGATCTGAGCGGAAGGCGGGCGGGCAGCGGGCGCGACCTCTGCACCGCCAGATCTGATCGATGCAGAGTTCGGCCGCTAGTGAAAATCGCGCGACCGCGTTTCGAGCGAGCCCAACAGCGGCGATAGGTCGACGAGCCGCCCGGCCTGCACGTGGACGACCTCGCCTTCACGCTCGACGTTGCCGTACACGGCGAGAAGCTTCGCGCCCAGGAGCTCGCGGCGCTGGCGATCGCCCAGATCGCGCCAGACGATCACGTTGGTCGCGCCGGTCTCGTCTTCGAGCGTCACGAACACGACGCCGCTCGCGGTGTCGGGCCGCTGCCGGCCGATGACGATGCCGGCGGTGCGGACAATGCGGCCGTGCGGCGCGGCGGCCACCTCGGCCGCGGTCAGGAGGCGCCGCTGCCGCAGCCGCTCGCGCAGGAGCGAGAGCGGATGCCGGCGCAGCGTGAGCGACAGCGTCCGGTAGTCGGCGACGATGTCCTGACCTTCGGTCGGTGCGGAGAGATCGGCCTCGGTTTCGTCGAACGTACTTCCCGCGAGGAGCGGCGGCAGCCGCTCGACGCCGGCGACGTCCCACACCGCGCCGTGACGATGACCGGCGAGCGCACGCAGCGCGTCTGCGTCGGCCAAACGGGTCAGGTCACGCCGATCGAGCGCGGCCCGGTGCGCGAGATCGGTCACGTTGTCGAACGGCCGCTCGCGGCGTGCCGCCACGAGCCGCTGCGCGCCGGCCTCGGTCAGTCCGGCGATCATCCGCAGGCCGAGGCGCAAAAAAATCGTGGACAGACCCCGTTTTTCGAAGCGAGGGTTGGTTCCATTGCAAACGTCGCCGAAAAACGTGGTCTGTCCACGATTTTCCTCGAGCGTGCAATCCCAATCGCTCACCGTGACGTCGGGCGGCAGCACCACGACGCCGTGCCTGCGCGCATCCTGGACGAGCTGCGACGGGCCGTAGAAGCCCATCGGCAGCGAGTTCAGGAGCGCGCCGGTGAACGCGGCGGGGTGGTAGCGCTTGAGCCACGCCGACACGTAGACGAGCAGCGCGAAGGACGCCGAGTGCGATTCGGGGAAGCCGTACTCGCCGAAGCCCAGGATCTGCTGGTAGATCTGCCGCGCGAAGGTCTCGCTGTAGCCGCGTACGCCCATGCCGTCGATCAACCGCTGCTCGAATTTCTCGAGCCCGCCCTTCCTGCGCCACGCCGCCATCGAGCGCCGCAGATGGTCCGCCTCGCCCGGTGAAAAGCCTGCCGCGACGATCGCGAGCTGCATCACCTGCTCCTGGAAGATCGGCACGCCGAGCGTGCGCTCGAGCACGCTCTTCACCGCGTCGCTCGGGTACGTGACGGGCTCCTTGCCCTGCCGCCGCTTGAGGTACGGATGCACCATCCCGCCCTGGATCGGGCCGGGGCGCACGATCGCGACCTCGATCACGAGATCGTAGAAGCAGGCGGGCCGCAGCCGCGGCAGCATCGACTGCTGCGCGCGCGATTCGATCTGGAACACGCCGATCGTGTCGGCGCGCTGGCACATCGCGTAGACCTCGGGGTCCTCGGCGGGAATGTCCTGCATCGTCAGCGGCGCATCGCGCCCGCGCGAGATCATCTCGAGGCAGCGGCGGATCGCCGAGAGCATCCCGAGTGCCAAGCAGTCGACCTTGAGCAGGCCGAGCGCGTCGAGGTCGTCCTTGTCCCACTGGATCACCGTGCGGTCCGGCATCGCCGCGTTCTCGACCGGCACCATCCGCTCGAGCAGGTCGCGCGCGATCACGAAGCCGCCGACGTGTTGCGACAGGTGGCGGGGAAAGCCCATCAGCTCGTCGGTCAGCGCGACGAGGCGCTCGATCACGGGATTGTCGGCGGCGAATCCCGCCTCACGGATGCGCTGCGCGGCAACCTCGCGGCCATCCCACCACGCGAACACCGACGCGAGCCTGTCGACCTGCGCGAGGTCGAGCCCGAGCGCCTTCCCGACGTCGCGCACGGCGCTGCGCGGCCGGTAGGTGATGAGCGTCGCCGCCAGCGCCGCGCGGTCGCGGCCGTACTTCGTGTAGACGTACTGCATCACCTCCTCGCGCCGCTGGTGCTCGAAGTCGACGTCGATGTCGGGCGGCTCGTTGCGCTCGCGGCTGATGAAGCGCTCGAATAGCATGCTCATCCGCGACGGATCGACCTCGGTGATGCCGAGCGCGTAGCAGACCGCCGAATTCGCCGCCGAGCCACGGCCCTGGCAGAGAATCTTCTGCGCGCGCGCGAACGCGACGATGTCGTGGACGGTGAGGAAGTAGGGCTCGTAGCGGAGCTCCGCGATCAGCGCGAGCTCGTGCTCGACCAGCTCGCGGACGTCCGCTGGAACGCCGTGGGGATAGCGGCGACCGAGCCCCGCTTCAGTCAGCGCGCGCAGGTGCGACGCCGGCGTCGCGCCCGGCGGCACGATCTCCTCGGGGTACTCGTAGCGCAGCTCGTCGAGCGAAAAGCGGCAGCGTCGCGCGATCGCGACGCTCTCCGCGAGCAGCGCCGACGGATAGATCGTCGCTAGCCGCGCGCGCGAGCGCAGGTGCCGCTCGCCGTTGGGGAAGAGTGCGAGGCCGCAATCGGCGATCGGCTTCTTGATCCGGATCGCGGTCACCGTGTCCTGCAGCGCACGCCGCGCGCGGGCGTGCATGTGGACGTCGCCGGCGGCGACCTGCGGCAGTCCGCTCGCCCGCGAAAGCTCGCGCGCAGCGCGCGAGCCGCGCCCGGTCGCCTGCGCGCGCGAAGAGCTCGACGGCGATCCACGCCCGATCCGGAAACGTCGTGGCGACCCAACGCGCCATCGCGGGCGCATCGATGTCGACGCCTTCCCGCCGGCGCCCGTCGCCCGGCGGCACCCACAGCGCAAGCAGGCCGCCGGCGAGGGGCGGGACGTCGTCGCGCGCGAGCGCGTAGGTGCCTTTCTTCGCCTGCCGTCGTCCGCGCGTGATGAGCTGCGCGAGGTTGCCATAGCTCGCGCGGTCGGTCGCGAGCAGCACGAGCTTCATGCCGTCGGTGAGCGTGAACTCGCTGCCGATTACGAGCGCCAGGCCCGCGTTCTTCGCCGCGAAATGCGCGCGCGCCGCACCGGCGACCGAGCATTCGTCGGTGATCGCGAGCGCCGCGTACCCCAGCGCCTGCGCGCGCTCGACCAATTCCTCGGGATGCGACGCGCCGCGCAGGAACGAGAAGTTCGACAGGCAGTGCAGCTCGGCGTAGGCGGGAAGCATGGCGGAGCAGGGTAACCGTATAAATATACGGTATCTGGTGGCGCGGGGCCAGATCATGATTTCGTCCCACCATATCAATGGCTTGCGGGAAATCCCGGCGCTCCTGGAACGCGACACGGTAAGATGCCGGCCTTCCCGCGCCGTCCGTCCCGCCGACCTCCGAAAGCTGCAATGCCCACGATCGCCTTCGACCGCTTCTACCGCTACGCCGAGCTCACGGCGCTTCTCCATGCGTTCGTCGCCGACCATCCGCGGTTCGTCGCGCTCGAATCGATCGGGAAAAGCTACGAAGGTCGCGACATCTGGGTCGTCACGGTGACCAACACCGCCACCGGCCCCGCCACCGACAAGCCGGCGTTCTGGGTCGACGGCAACATCCATGCGACCGAGGTCGCGGCGTCGGCCGCCACTCTCTACTTCCTGCACACGCTCGTCACGCAGTACGGCAAGGATCCCGAGGTGACGCGCGCGCTCGACACGCGCGCGTTCTACCTCTGCCCGCGCATCAATCCGGACGGCGCCGAATGGGCGCTCGCCGACAAGCCGAAGTGGATCCGCTCGTCGCACGCGGCCCTACCCGTACGACGAGGAGGAGATCGAGGGCCTCACCGTCGAGGACATCGACGGGGACGGGCGCATCCTCCAGATGCGCATGCGCGATCCCAATGGCCTCTGGAAGGACCATCCGCAGCAGCCGGGGCTGATGATCCGCCGCGATCCGATCGAGACGGGCGGCACGTACTACCGGATCCTGCCCGAAGGCACGGTCGAGGACTGGGACGGCTACACGCTGCGGATGAAGAAGGCGAAGCAGGGCCTCGACCTCAACCGCAACTTTCCGGCGAGCTGGCGGCAGGAATTCGAGCAGCTGGGTGCCGGTCCGTACCCGGCGTCGGAGCCCGAGGTGCGCGCGATCGTCGGCTTCATCACGAGCCATCCCAACATCACGGGGGCGACGTCGTTCCACACGTGGAGCGGCGTGCTGCTGCGTCCGTTCGAGCACTCGCCCGACGACGAGATGCACGCCGAGGACCTGTGGTTCTACAAGAAGACCGGCAAGAAAGGCCACGAGCTCACGGGCTACCCGGCGATCTCGGTCTATCACGAGTTCCGCTATCACCCGAAGTCGGTGATCGCCGGCACCTTCGACTGGTTCTATGAGCACCTCGGGATGTACACGTGGGTGGTCGAGATCTGGAGCCCGATGCGCGAGGCCGGCATCGAGAAGTACGACTACATCGACTGGTTCCGCGACCATCCGATCGACGACGATCTCAAGCTCTACCAATGGAACCGCGACAAGCTCGGCGGCGTTGCGCACGTCGCGTGGAAGCCGTTCGACCACCCGCAGCTCGGCAAGATCGAGCTCGGCGGCTGGAACCGCTTCCACGCGTTCTCGAACCCGCCGCCGCAGCTCCTCGAACGCGAGCTCGCTCGCTTCCCGAAATGGATGCTGTGGCAGGCGCTGACCTCGCCGAAGATGGAGTTGGTCGCGGCCGAGTGCGACGCGCTCGGCGATGACAGCTTCCGCGTGCGGCTCGTCGTCCAGAACACGGGCTGGCTGCCGAGCTATGTGTCGAAGCGCGCGCTCGAGCGCAAGGTCGTGCGCGGCGTCGTCGCGGAGATCGCGCTGCCCGCGGCTGCGAAGCTCTTGCACGGCAAGCGGCGCGAGCTTCTGGGCCAGCTCGAAGGCAAGGCGTACAAGCACACGGGGGTCTCGTTCTGGCCCGACTACAACATCACCGACGATCGCCTCAAGGTCGAATGGGTCGTGCGGGCGAAGCGGGGCGAGCGGGTCGAGGTGGTGGCGCGGCACGAGAAGGCCGGCGTTGTGCGCGCGAGCGTGACGCTCGGCTGACGATTGCGGCATCGGGTCGACGTCGCACCGATGACGAGACAGGCGACGCGCGGCCTGGCCGCGATTCCCCGCAGCATCTGGGTGCTGGGCGCGGTCAGCCTGTGCATGGATGTCTCGTCGGAGCTCATCCATTCCCTCTTGCCGCTGTACCTCGCCGTCGGGCTCGGCGCCAGCACGTTCGCGATCGGCATCATCGAGGGCATCGCCGAGGCGACCGCGCTGATCGTCAAGGTATTCTCGGGCGTGCTGTCGGACCTGTTCCGGCGAAGGAAGCCGCTGGTCGTGCTGGGCTACGGGCTCGCCGCCATCACGAAGCTCGCGTTCCCGCTCGCGCCGACGCTTGGCTGGATCGTCGCGGCGCGCTTCGCCGATCGCGTCGGCAAGGGCATTCGCGGCGCGCCACGCGATGCGCTGATCGCCGACCTCACACCCGACGCGGTTCGCGGCGCGAGCTTCGGGCTGCGCCAGGCGCTCGACACCGTCGGCGCGGTCGGGGGCCCCTTGCTTGCCATCGCGGCGATGGCGGCGTTCGCGGGCGAATTCAAGGCCGTGTTCTGGGTCGCGGTCGTGCCGGCGTTCGTTGCGGTGGCCCTTCTGGTCGCGGGCGTCGACGAGCCCGATCGCGCGAGCACCGATACCGGGGACAACGGCCGCCGACTACGGCTCGCCGATGCGAAGCGGCTCGGTCGCACGTACGCGATCGTCGTCACGATCGCGGCGGTGCTGACGCTCGCCCGTTTCTCGGAGGCGTTCCTCGTGCTGCGGGCCCGCGACGTCGGGCTGGCGCTCGGTGCGGCGCCCTGGGTGATGGTCGCGATGTCGGTCGTCTACGCGGTCTCGGCGTATCCCGCCGGCGCCGCCGCCGACCGCGGGCACGGACCGCGGCTCCTGTCGGCCGGGCTCATGGCGCTGTTCGCGGCCGATCTCGTGCTCGCGAGCGCGACGAGCGCGAGCGTCGTGCTCGCCGGCGCGGCGCTGTGGGGATTGCACATGGGACTGACGCAGGGGCTGCTTGCGGCGCTCGTCGCGGCGGCGGCCCCCGCCGACTTGCGCGGGACCGCGTTCGGCGTGTTCAACCTCGTCTGTGGCGTCGCGCTGCTCGCCGCGAGCGCGCTGGCCGGGTGGCTGTGGGATGCGCTTGGCCCGGCGTTCACGTTCTATGCGGGCGCGGCGTTCACCGCCATCGCCTGGATCGGGTTCCTCCGGTACGGACGTCGGGCGGCGGCGCTGCCCGGCGCCCCGAGGCCATCGTAAACGACTGTAAGCTCGAGCGCCGGTGCGCGACCCATTCGAGCCGAGCGCGGTCTTAAGCCTCATGCCCACTACTGCTCCAGCCCCCCGTGCCGCCGGCGGCGAGCTCTACTACCGTCACACGCTGCCCGTGCGCGTGATGCACTGGGTCAACGTCGCCGCGCTCACGATCCTGCTGATGAGCGGGCTCAACATCTTCGACGCGCATTCGGCGCTCTACTGGGGCAAGTCGTCGTACACCGGGCGGGGACCGGTGCTCGAGATCGGGGCGCGGATGAAGCCGGACGGAAGCGTCCAGGGCATTACCCGTGTTCTCGGCGTCGAATTCGACACCACAGGCGTGCTCGGCGCGTCGAACGACCGCGACGGCGGGATCGCTCCGCGCGCGTTTCCGTGGTGGGCAACGATCCCCGACTATCGCTGGCTGTCGATGGCCCGGTCGTGGCATTTCTTCTTCGCGTGGATCCTCGTGCTGAACGGGCTCGCGTACCTCGCGTGGTCGATCGGCAGCCGCCACCTGGCGCGCGACCTCGCGCCGAATCGCGCCGAGATCCGCTCGATCCCGCAGTCGATCCGCGACCACCTGCGCTTCCGGCATCCGACCGGCGAGGCGGCGAAGCGGTACAACGTGCTGCAGAAGCTCGCCTACCTCGCGATCATCCTTGTCGTGGTCCCGCTCGTGATCGTGATGGGCCTCGCGATGTCGCCGTGGGCAGATGCGATCTGGCCGGGCTGGGTCGATCTCGTCGGCGGCCGCCAATCGGCGCGGACGCTCCATTTCATTGGCGCCTGGCTCCTGGTCGCCTTCGTGGCGATCCACCTCTTCGAGGCGATCGTCAGCGGGCTGTGGAACCACTTGCGCTCGATGATCACCGGGCGCTACCGCGTACCACCGGAGCCCTCGCATGAAGCTCGTTGAATCGCCCCGCCGCCGCTTTCTCGCGCGCTCGCTCGCGGCGCTCGGCGCGCTGCCGCTCGCCGCGTGCCAGCGGTTGTCGACGAGCGAGTGGTTCCCGCAGGTTCTGAGCGCCGGCGAGACGGCCAGCAGCGCGGCTCTGCGCCTGCTCGCGGGGCGCAAGGCGATCGCGCAGGAATTTTCCGCGGCCGACCTGTCGCCGTCGTTCCGCAGCAACGGCACCGCCGAGCCCGACAGCGCCGCGTATCGCGCGCTGCTCTCCGGCGGGTTCGCGGGCTACCGGCTCGCGGTCGACGGTCTCGTCGAGCGGCCGCTGCAGCTCGCGCTCGACGAGCTCAAGGCGCTGCCGTCGCGCACGCAGATCACGCGCCACGACTGCGTCGAGGGCTGGAGCGCGATCGGCAAGTGGAAGGGCACGCGGCTTGGCGCGCTGCTCGACGTCGTGCGGCCGCGGCCCGAAGCGCGGTTCGTCGTGTTCTATTGCGCCGATCCGATGGCGCGCGACGGCACCGATCTCTACTACGAGAGCATCGACCTCGACGATGCTTACCACCCGCAGACGATCCTCGCGTGGGAGCTGAACGACGCGCCGCTGCCCCTGAAGAACGGCGCGCCGCTGCGGCTTCGCGTCGAGCGCCAGCTTGGCTACAAGCACGCGAAGTACGTGATGCGTGTCGAGCTCGTGGCGAGCTTCGCGCACATCGCCGGGGGCAAGGGTGGCTACTGGGAGGATCGGGGCTACCAGTGGTTTGCAGGCATCTGAGCGGCGCCGACGGGTCGGCGATGTCGCCCGGATTTACGGTCGACTTGGCGACACGGGTATTCGCACGCGACAAGTCGCTGATAAGGTTGGACTCGGCGGTGCTGACACGTGTTTTGCTTGCGACATAATTCCGCGCAAGCGCTCCGGGGATGACGCATGCGCCCCTTTCGATTTTCTCCCGGGAGAATCCCATGAAGCGTCTCGCCAGCCTCCTACTGCTCACGACTGCGTGGCTTTTGGCCGCGTCGGTCGCGAGTGCATCTCCGATTACGTTTCTCGCCGTCCTTGATGGGCCGAGCGAGAGCCCGCCCAGCGGTTCGCCCGGCACCGGATCCGCGGTCGTGATCATCGACCCGATCGCGCATACGCTGAGCGTTCACGTGTCGTTCAGCGGTCTAATCGGGCTCACGACGGCATCCCACATTCATTGCTGCACGGCGGTGCCGGGAGCCGGCACCGCCGGGGTCGCGACGGCCGTTCCCACGTTTCTCGGATTTCCGCTGGGCGTGACGAGTGGCACCTACGACATGACTTTCGACACGCTGGATCTCGCGACCTGGAATCCCGCATTCGTCGCGGCGCACGGTGGCACTGCGGCAGGTGCGGAGGCGTTTTTCTTCGCGGGAATGATGGCGGGACGGTCCTACTTCAACATCCACTCGGACTTCAAGCCCGGCGGCGAGATCCGCGGCTTTCTGGCACCCGAGCCGGCATCGCTCGCGCTCCTGGGCGTCGCCCTCGCGGGGCTCGGCTTCGCGCGGCGCCGTGCGGCGGGCGTGGGCGGGTAACACCCGGGCGCGTCAGCGCGCTTGTCAAGACAGCGGGGACGGACCGCGGCGCGCGTGCCGCGGAAGGGGCCACGGCCGCGCCGGCGGACGGCGCGACCGCGGGGAAGCAAGACGCCGCGTCAGATCTGGCCGCCGTCGAAGCTGCCGCCCATGTGTGTCGGTACCGTCCCGATGACGAGATTGCCGGTGATGCGGCTCGTCCCGAAGGTCTGGGTGGCACCGCTGAAGCCGGTGGCATTGAACGCGATGTCGGTGTCGGAGAACCGGAGCATCGACGTTCCGGTCGTGAGCATCGCGGCGCCACCGTTGTTGCTGACCATGCTTCGGTTGATGTTGACCGTGGTCGATCCCGCCGAGGACGTCGACTCGACGCCGGAGTTGTCGTTGTTGGAGCACGAACTGTTGTTGACCATCACGCGCGGGCCGTTGTTGAACACCATGCCCGAGCCGTTGCCGGCCGCGGTGACGTGGTCGATCGCGACGTCGATCCGCGTCGAGCCGACGGCCGGGGATACCACGATGCCGGCGACCGCGTTGTTGCGCAGCGTGGTGTTGGTCACGTTGAGCCGGCCGCCCGCCGTTCGCTGGTCGAAGATTCCGCGCTGGCTGAAGTCGGAGATCAGCACATCCTCGATGTAGACCATGTCGGCCTGGTCGATCCGTATGCCATTGAGGCCCGTCCGCGTGCCCACGGTGCCGGAGGCACCGGCGCCGTTGATATTGAGATTACGAATCCGCACGGTCCGCAGCGGGTCGTTCGCGTTCGGCGCGATGTTGATGAGGATCCCGGTCGTGCCGCTCGCGAGGATGCTCGCGAAGATCTCGTGACAGTCGATCGTGATGGACTTGGTGATTGTCACCGCGCCGAAGCCGCCCGGGTCGAGGCAATTGATCTCGCCGTTGATGAACGTCTTGCTGATCGCGCCGGCGAACGTCTTGCACGGCGCGGTGCGGCTGCAGGGATTCGCGTCGTCGCCCACGCCCGAAACCCAGGTGCGCGTCGCCTGCGCCTGCGCGGGCGCGGACGTCAGTGCGAGGGCGACGAGTGCTGCAGCTGTACAGGACAAGATCACAGGTTTCATGTTGCGTGGCTCCCTGATGGAATATTTTGATCGGCAAACGGCACGACTGCGATTTCTGCGAGGTTACGACGGAGCGCGGCGACGATAGCATCGCGCGCAGGCGGTGGAATGCCATACGGCGGGCGGCGCGGCGCTCTCGTCGGCCTCACTATTTGTAGTGGACGACGCTGCCACTGCGGACGCGCCGGGTGTCTTCCGCGCGCGTCGCGCGATGTGTCCTCCGCGCGTCGCGCTAGCTGAATATCCCGTGCATGAACCACTCGCCGTCATCGATCCCGTAGCGGTGGTCGCGATAGATCCAGACGGTTTCGCCGCGCGGCGTCTCGGCGACGAAGTAGTCGCGGCGCACGTCGGCGCCGTCCCACCAGCCGGACTCGATCCGCTCGGGGCCGTCGCGCAGCACCCATGGCTGCGCTTCGACGAGCTGCCCGAGCGGCGCGGGTTCGGCAAGCAGCCACACGGGACGGAGTGGAAAGGCGAGGTCGGACTCGTCTTTTCCTTGCGTTGACTTCGCAGACGCGATGCGGCCCGGAACTTCGAGCCTGACTCTGTTTTCGCTTGCCCGCTCCGGACGGTGTTCGGCGCGCGGCACGACCCGCGTCACCGCACCATCGCCCAGGCGCGCGCGCAGCCGGTCGACGAGCGGCACCGTCACGGCGACCTCGTCGCCGGGCAGGAGACCGAGATTGCGGCCCGCGAGCGGCGCGGTCTGCCCGCTCGCGAGCGCGACGGCTTCCACCGGTGCGGGCAGCTCGACGCGCGCGAGCCGCTCGCGCAGCACGGCGATCAGGTGCACGGGCTCGCGCGCCGGCGCAGCGAGCGCGACGCGGACGGCCGTCGCCGGCACGCCGGTCTTGACGCCGACGTAGCGTTCGTGGGCAAGCGAAAGCGCGAGTTCGAGCACGCCCAGGCCGCGTCCCACGAGCCAGCCCGCGAGCTCGCGCACGAGCCGGTTCGTCGCGAACGCGAGCGCCTCGACGTCCGCGACCGGCGCCGGCAGCTCGAGCCTTCCCTCGTAATGCGGTGGCGGCACGAACAGCGGGCGCGGATCGGCGACAAGCCCGCGCGCGCGGTCGAGCGTGGCGACGAAATCGGCACCGACACGCCGCGCGAGCGCCGCGCGCGGCAGCGCGCACGCCTCCCCGAACGTCGTGACGCCGGCCGCGGCGAGCGTCGCGACGATCTCCGGCGCGACGTCGAGATGCGCGAGCGGGAGAGGGGACAGACGCACGTTTTTCGGAAACATCGCCGTGACGGACACAGTCAGCGTGAAAGACGTGGTCTGTCCCCGATTTCGCGTCGCGCGCGAACATGAGTGCCGCGAGCGGCGTGGGCGCGAGCGCGAGCCGCGACGCGTAGCCCAGATCGTGCGCGCCGCGCGCGAGCTCCGCCGCGAGCCGCCGCAAGCCTCCGAAGAGCCGCAGACTGCCGCCGATCTCGGCCAGCACCGCGTCAGGCGGCGCGAGCGACACCGCCGGCGTGAACTGCGTGGCCCAGGCCGCGACCGCCGCGAGCGCCGCGGTCTCGAGCTGCGGATCGCGATCGCGGAGCATGATGTCGGGCACGAGCGCAAGCGACGCCGAGACGAGCTGGCCTGGCACGACGGCGGCGGCGTCCGCGGCGGCATTCGCGGCGACGATGCGCGGGTAATGCCCGCCGGTCGTGACGGCGAACGCACGCGCGGCGTCGGCCGGCGTGAGCGCGCGGGCGAAGACGTCGAGCGGCAGCGACGGCAGCCGCAGGCACGCCCACAGCATGATGCCCGCTACGTCCGCCAGATCGTCTGCTCGGACAACCCGATCTCCGCCAACTCCGCGGCGCGCAGGTGCGCTTCGTTCGCGCAGAAGAATTCGTCGAGCTGCGGCGGCTTGACCGGCGTGCCGGCGAGCATCGCGTGCGCCTGCCCGCGATGGTGGATCTGGTGCTGGAACAGGTGCGCGAGCAATCGGGTCGCGGGCTCCTGCTGGATGCCCGCGCGTCGCGGCACGGCGATGGGCCGGACGAGATCGGCGTCGGTCAGCGGCGTGCACACGGCGACGAGCCGGCGATCGACCGCGTGCTGCGCCTCCGACAGCGCCGCACAGGTGTCGAACGGCTCCTCGGGTTCGTAGAAGCGGCCGGCCTCGAGATTCGGCGGCTCCCCGCGGACACTGCGCTCGATCGCGTCGACGTAATACCAGTCGACGGTGAGATTGTGGTTGAGCGTCGCCTTGATCGAGGGAAAGAAGCTCACGCGCATGGCGACGAAATCGTCCTGCGAAAGCTGGCTGCACGCGGCGAGCAGCCGGTGATTCGACCACGCGTTGTTGCAGGCCATCGTGTAGAAGTGGTGGGCGAGGGGAGAGGTCGGCATCGCAAGCTCCTAGAAAACCGCCAGGCTCGGGGGAATCGTCGACCGTCGATGAAAATCGAGCCTGGCTCCAGGGTCGTCGACGTCGATCAGCACGGGCCGCGCGAGATCGCCGCCGCGGCGCTTCAGCACGCGCACGGCGAGCCGGCGCTCGTGCGGCGCGAGCGCGAGACGCAGCGGCGCGGCCGTCGCGGTTGCGTGCTGGCCCGGGCGCCGCCACAGCACGCCCCAGGTGCGGCCTTCGCGCGCGGCGACCGCGAGCCGGCGCAGCACGCGCTCGTCGCGTGCGCCGAGCCACGCGAACGCGGCGCCGCATTCGGGCGCGCGCAGCGCCTGCTCGTACGCCCACAGCTCGTCGCCGCCACTGCGGCAGCGGACGATCACGAGCCGCGCGAGATCGAGACCCGCGGCCGCGAGCGCCGGCGCGTAGGGCACGTGCGGCGGCGCGATCCAGACGACGTCGCGACGGGTGGCCTGCAGGCGCGCGAGCGCGGGCAGCGTGAGCCCGATCTCGCCGATGCCTTCGCGCGCCAGCAGAATCTCGGTCAAGGCGCCTGCGGGCCAGCCGCGGCCGGGCAGCACGGCGTCGAGTTCAGCAAAGCCCGAGGGCATCGCCGCCGGCTCGGGCGCGCAATCGCCGCCGCGCCAGATCGCGGGGTTCGCGAGCACGGCGGCGAGCGCAGCGTTCGTAGCGGCGGGCATCGCACTGGGCGGCCGCGATCACCGCGGCCATCCCATCCATTGTCAATCCGAACCGCCGCCCATCGCCTTCGCCGCGCGACGCTCGAGCTCGGCCGGCGGCACGTCCTCGACGTGCGTGGCGATGTACCAGTGATAGCCGAACGGATCCTCGATGCCGCCGGTGCGATCGCCGTAGAACTGGTTCGCGACCGGGCGCGTGAGCTTCGCGCCGGCGGCGACCGCCTGCGCGACGCGCGCGTCGACGTCCTCGACGTAGACCATGAGCGAGATCGGCGAGCCGCCGATCGTGCGCGGGCTGCGCGCGTTCATCTCCGCGTTCTCGTCGGCGAGCATCACCGGCGAGTCGCCGATCTTGATCTCGGCATGCCCGATCTTGCCGCCGGGGGCGGGGAACCGCATCAATTCGATAGCGCCCAGCGCCTTCTTGTAGAACTCGAGCGCGCGCGTGGCGTCGTCCAGGATCAGATACGGAGTGACGCTGTGGTAGCCATCTGGAATCGGTTTCACGGCCATGGATGCCTCCTCGAACGGTTGGAAAATCGGGGACAGACCACGTTTTTCGCAGGCTTACCAGAGAAAGCCGGAAGACCGGAAAACGTGGTCTGTCCCCGTTACGGCCAGTGCTGCGCGAAGACCGGCGCGACCTTCGGGTGCGCCTCGATGCGCAGCAGCGCCTCGTGGAACGCCGGTCGTGCCTGTTGCAGATGCTTGCGCGAGCCGGACCACTTCGACACGACGGCGGCGAGGAGATCGAGCGCGCCCAGCTGCGCGCCGCCGAGATACGGGCGTACCGGGAAGAGGTCGGCGAACATCTCCCAGTGCCGGTGCAGCCGCGCACGCGTGCCGGCGCGGATGCGCTCCTTCAC
This sequence comes from uncultured beta proteobacterium, assembly GCA_963830485.1. Lineage (GTDB taxonomy): Bacteria > Pseudomonadota > Gammaproteobacteria > Burkholderiales > Casimicrobiaceae > CAIWHR01. Next base: position 51,244 of record CAWHNE010000006.1, on the reverse strand, counting down.
GGCCTCGTCGTGATCGGCGTCGGCGCACCAGCGCTCCGGAAAGTCGATCACGCTGATCGCCGCGTAGCAGTTCGCCGGAATGAACACGAGGCCGCGGATCGCCTGCGCGCGAGCGGAGGGTTCTTGCGGGAGCAGGCCGGCCTCGGGGTGCACGCTGCCGAGGTGGATCAGGATCGCCGCGCTTTCGGAGAGCACGCTGCCGTCTTCCAGCACGAGCGTCGGGATCTGCCCCAACGGGTTCAGCTTCAGGAGCTCGACGAACGCCTCGTTCGTGTCCCACGACGCCGTCTCGACGATCCGGTACGGCGCGCCGATGACCTCGAGCGCTGCCTGCGTGGACGCCGAGCCCGAGCCTTTCTTGCCGTAGAGCGTGTACATCGTGCCTCCTCGTGTGTCCAGAAAACGATCGCCGGCGCGCCGCCTCGCTACTCGCCTTCCCAGTAGTCGACGCCCTGGCTTTCGCGGCCGACGAAGCGGAACGTCTGCAGCTTGCCGTCCGCGCCCGCGGGAGACTCGGCGAGCACGCCGAATTTGCCGCTGTCGGGATATTCGGCGATCTCGGGCGAAAGCTTCGTGCTGACCGCGAGGTAGCGCAATTCGGTCGCGCCGGTATTGACGATCTGGTGCGCGGTTTCCTTCCCTCCGGGCGGGCAGGCGATCACGTCGCCCCGTCGGATCGGGTGGACGGCATCGCCGATCCGGATTTCGCCCTCGCCCTCGACGACGAAGAACATCTCTTCGTTAACGCGATGGTTGTGGAAGGGGAACGCGCACTTGCCGGGCGGCACCGTGGTCAGGTTGTAGCCGAGCTTCTGCGCGCCGAGGCGCGTGGCGATCGATCCCATCCGCGCGTCGTAGCGTTCGGCGGCGGGACCGGTGGCGGCGAAGGCGGCGGGGCGCGGTTGCAGGTCGACGTCGGCGAGGTTGAGGATCGGATGCGGCATCGGAGCTCCTCGATGACAACGAATGCGTTCGAAACAGCCGGCAGCGAAGTGAAAGAGAGCCGGACGCCGCGCCCGGAGATGGCGCGGACGTCCGGTAAGTCTCAGTCAGGAAGGGTTACGGTTTTCGAGTCGCAGCAGGAGCGAGAGGCGGTCGTTGCGCGCGACGTCCTCCCACGGCCGGCCGGTGAGCGCGCCTTCGAGCGCCCACAGCAGGTTGAGCGACGCGCGCGGATCGTGCGCGCGCACGCGCCGGTAGGCCTCGACCGCACCCAGGCGGCGCAGCGATTCGACCGACGTGATGCCCGCGGCGGCGAGCATCCGCTTCGATACGGGGCCCAGGCCGCACAGCGACGCGCCGAGTATCTTCGCCTCGCCGTTCGCAGGCGGGGCCTTCTTCCGCGGCGGCGGGGCGGCGCGGGCCGCGCGCTGCGCGAGCGTGCGCTTGCGCTCCGCCGTGTATTTCCACCACGGCCGCGCCGGCGCGCCGTCCATGAACCGCACCGCAGCGATGAACGTGTCGAGCACGCACGGGTCGTGACGGGTGCCGGTGACGCGGTTCAGCTCGTCGTAGAGCGCGTACGGATCGCGCCCGGCGAGCGCGCGCGGCGTGCGGATGCCGAGCCGCACGAAGTCGGCGGCGACCGCCGGACCGACGTTCGGCAGGTCCTCGAGCAGGGTCACGTCGATGCGGCGCGGTTTCGTTTTCATCTCACCATCCTTTCCCGCCGCGGATCAGCCCCACCGCGATGCCCTCGATCGCGAAACCCTGCCGCGGATCGACCGCGATCGGCGCGAAATCGGGATTCTCCGCCACCAGCAGCACTTCGCGCCCGCGCCGTTTCAGCCGTTTGACCGTGACTTCCTCGCCGAGTCGCGCGACGACGACCTGGCCCGAGCGCGCTTCCGCCGTCCGGTGCACGGCGAGGAGGTCGCCGTCGACGATGCCGGCGTCGCGCATCGAGGGCCCTTGCACGCGCAGCAGGTAATCGGCGCGCGGCGCGAAGAGCCCCGCGTCGATCCGGTAGCGCGCCTCGACGTTCTCGACGGCGAGGATCGGGCTCCCCGCGGCCACGCGGCCGACGAGCGGCAGCGTGCCTTGCACCGGCAGTCCCGGGATGTCCTTGAGGCGCATGCCGCGCGACGCGCCGGGCAGGAGCTCGAGCGCGCCTTTCCGGGCGAGTGCCTGCAGGTGGTCCTCCGCCGAGCTGGCGGTGGAAAAGCCCAGGCCCGCGGCGATCTCGGCTCGCGTGGGCGGCATCCCCGTGGCTTCCAGGTGGCCGCGGATCCAATCAAGGATCTGCTGCTGCCGGGCCGTGAGCTGCGGCGGCCCGTCCGGCAGGTCGGGCGGGGCGCGTCTCAGGTGGGCGAAGGGGCGGCGGGAGCGGGGGGCCATGGAGGATGCCTGATACCGTATGGATATTCGGTACCCGGATTATAGACGGTCCGGAGTTATCGTCAAGGGGGCTCGGCCGGGCCGGCGCGCGCGGCGTGAGAGAATCGGTGCGTACCCCGCATCGCTCCCGCCCCGCCGTGACCAACATCCTCGTCGGCGTCTTCGCCATCATGCTGTGCCTCGTGAACGCCCTCGTCTGGACGTTCATCTCGGAGATGCCGCTGATGGGGAGCGCCTGGGTGGGTGCCGCGGCGCTGTGCTTCTGGCTGCAGAAATGGTCGAAGTGGTAGCGGCGCGAGCGGCGAGCCGGGGCCCCACGCCGAAGGCGAGGGGGAGCGAGCGATCGCGAGTCGACGCATGCGGCCGACAAGTCGGCGGATCGATCAAAGACGGCAGTGCGGAGGCCGCGGCGCGAGCGGCGAGCCGGTTCGGCCTCCGCGTGCCGGAGCAGGTCGTCGCGCCGAGGGGTCGGCCTCCGAACGCGCTCCCGATGGCTCGCATCCCCAAGCAAGCTCGGGGCCCCTGCTCGCCGTTCGCGCGTTCCCCCGCGCGAAGGGTCGGCTGCGGCCTGGCCGGAGAATTACGGAGATCACGATGGACGAAGAAACACTGAATCTCAGCATCCGCAAGTTCCTCAAGATGGTCGGCGTGCAGTCGCAGCGTGAGATCGAGCAGGCCGTCGCCCGGGCGCAGGCCGCCGGCAAGGCCGGCAGCGCGGACGCGTTTCCCGCACGGATGACGCTCGAGGTTGCGGGCCTCGCGCTGCACGTCGAGTTCGACGGCGAGATCCGGGTGCGGTAGCGGCGCGAGCGGCGAGCCGGGGCCCCACGCCGGAGGCGAGGGGGAGCGAGCGATCGCGAGTCGACGCATGCGGCCGACAGCTGTGAGTAACGATCCGATGAGGCAGGGCGGAGGCCGCGAGCGTCAACCCGGCGGCGCCCGCCGCCGGTAGCATGGGCAGGGATTCCTGATGCCCGGCACAATGCACGCGATGGTCTGCGACGGCCCCGGGCGGCCGCTCGTGCCGCGCACGTTGCCGCGGCCAGAGCCAGGGCCCGGCGAGGTGCGGATCGACGTCTCGGCCTGCGGCGTCTGCCGCACCGACCTCCACCTCGTCGACGGCGAGCTCCCCGACCCCAAGGTGCCGGTGATTCCGGGTCACGAGATCGTCGGGCGGGTCGTTGCGCACGGCCCGGGGGTGGGCGCGCCCGCGATCGGCACCCGCGTTGGCGTGCCGTGGCTGGGCACGACGTGCGGACGCTGCGGCTACTGCACGTCGGGTCGCGAAAACCTGTGTGCCGACGCGCGCTTCACGGGTTACCAGCGGGACGGCGGCTATGCCGAAAGTGTGGTCGCCGACGCGCGGTTCGTCTTGCCGCTCCCCGACCGCTACGACGACCTCCACGCCGCCCCGCTCCTGTGCGCCGGGCTGATCGGCTATCGCGCCTACGCGATGGCGGGCGATGCGCGCACGCTGGGCGTGTACGGATTCGGTGCCGCCGCCCACCTGATCGCTCAGGTCGCCTTGGCGCAGGGCCGCACGGTCTGCGCATTCACGCGGCCCGGCGACGGGGACGCGCAGCGCTTTGCGCGCGAGCTTGGCGTCCAGTGGGCGGGCGGCAGCGACCAGGCGGCGCCCTGGCCGCTCGATGCGGCACTGATCTTCGCGCCCGCCGGGCCGCTCGTGCCGGCTGCCCTGGCGGCGACGGCGCGCGGCGGCGCCGTCATCTGCGCAGGCATTCACATGACCGACATCCCGGGATTCCCGTACCGGCTCCTGTGGGGCGAGCGCAGCATCCGCTCGGTCGCCAATCTCACGCGCGCCGATGGGCGCGCGTTCCTTGCACTCGCCGCGACGCTGCCGCTCCAAGTTCACGTCGAGCGGTATCCGCTGACGCGGGCGAACGAGGCGCTTTCCCGGCTGCGGGCAGGCGCCGTCGCCGGGGCGGCCGTATTGACGCCGGGGGGCTGAGGGCGTCGAATAGACAACTCCCCTCGATCGGATTCCGGCAGCCGGACGGCGACCGGAATGAGTTGTTCCACGCACCGAAGGAGCATTGATCATGGCTGCAAAATCGTCGAAATCCGCCGCTGCACCCGCCCGCAAGCCGGCACGAAGGAAGGCGAAAGCGCGCGCGAAGGCTGCGCCAAGGGCTCCCGCCGCTGCGCCGAAGATGGCCGACATGTTGAAGATGCCGGACCCGGCGCAACTCGCGAAGTATGCGAAGACGCTGACGCCGGAGCAGGCGTTCGAGATGTACCGCGCGAACGCGAAGCTCGCGCTCGAGGTGATCGAGAGCGCGCTTGAAGGCACCGCGAAGGTCCGCAAGCTGCAGTACGAAGGCGAGGAGCGCGCGCGCTCGATGTCGCGGAGGACCGCGCGCAGCGCGGCCGAGGCCGGCGACGTGCAGTCGCTGATGGCGGTGGGACAGAACGCCGCGCAGGAAGCGGTCGATCAGTCGATTCAATACTGGGGCCAGATGTTCGAGCTCATCGTCGAGATGCAGAAGCGGCTGTTCTCGCTCATGGAAAGCAAGGTGGCCGGCCTGCCGGGGGCGAAGGAGGCACAGGCCGCGATGGCGATGCTGCCCGACCTGACCAAGATGCAGAACGTCGTATCGGCGATGCAGGGTCTGATGTCGTCGAGCGGCACCGCGTTCGAGCAGATGCAGAAAGTGATGGGCGACATGGCGCGCATGACGGGTATACGGCGCTGAAGTCCAGGACGGGAATTTTCGGCGCGCGCCGCTGTTAACGCGGCGTTCGCTCGGCAGGGCCGGGAGGGCGAACCGGTCGCGGCAGCCCTTCCCGGGCGGCCGACCGATCGACCTGCCGCAACGGTTACATCACGCACCCCGACAAGGAGATACGAATGCAAGGATTCCCGAAAGCGACGTGGCGCCCACTGGTGGCCGCGGTCGCGCTGGCCGTGGCCGGCGCATATTCGGCTGGCGCGACCGCTGCCGACGTCAAGGTGACGCTCGCCGGCGACCAGGAAGTGCCGGCCGTCACCACCGCGGCGAAGGGCAGCGGCACGGTCATGATCGGAGACGACATGTCCGTCAAGGGCACCATCACAACGACGGGCGTCGCGGGCACCGCAGCGCACATCCACATGGCCGCTGCCGGGAAGAACGGCCCGGTCATCGTGCCGATGATGAAGAGCGGCGACAGCGGCTGGACCTTCGCGCCGGATGCGAAGCTCAACGCCGACCAGATGAAGGCGTTCAAGGCGGGTGAGCTCTACATCAACGTGCACAGCGCCGCCAACCCAGGCGGCGAGATTCGCGGGCAGTTGAAGCCGTAACGGCAGTTGAGGTCGTCAGGTCGGGGGTCGGGCGCGTGCCCGGCCCCGATCTTTTCTTGGAGGGCCCGGTTCCGCAGCGCATCCTTTGACCCGCATCAAGGCGACTCGGGGCGCGGGGCGTAGCCTGTTGGCATGGGCAATTTCGGATTTCGCCGCCTCAGCACGATGGCCAACATCCCCGGGACGTGGCACAGCTACGTTCCCCAGGGGGAAGGCCCCACGGCAAGCGCCGTTCTCGTTGCGCTCGTGGCGCTGAACATCCTCGGCATTATCGCGATTGTCGCGATCTCGATAATTCGGTAGCGACAAGCTACCGACGAAGCGCGCGACGCAGCAGCCGTCGCCGGCGCTTCGATCACCCAACTTCGAGGACGGAAGCCGCCGGAGCCTGACGGCGACCCTTCCGGGTTGCGGTTTCCAGTTCCAGCTCCAGTCGTGTGGTGGCGGCTTCCGGAGACCACAGCTCCCGAACGCGCGCCAGACCCTGCCGGGCGAGTCGTTGCCGAAGCTCGGGCTCAGTTGCGAGCCGCTCAATGGCCACGGCCCAGGTCTCGGGCCGGCGATCAGCCAAGAGGATGCCGTTGACACCATCCGCGACGCTCTCTCGTATCCCGCCTTCGGCGATGGCAATCACCGGAATACCACAGGCGTTGGCCTCCACGGGGGCGTATCCGAACGGCTCCAGCATGGGTGGATACACTAGAGCCAACGCCTTTTGCAGCCGTTCGCGCAGCACGTCCTCGCTCACGCGAACTTCGGATGAGAATGTGACGCCGCGCTGCCGCGCGAGCGCTTCGCAGCTGCGCAGGTAGGAAGGATCCGCATAATTGCCGATCCAGCGCAACGGCGGCCTGACTTGGTCAGGTATCAGAGCGAGGGCATCGATGATCAGGTGCATGCACTTGAGCGGATCGAGCCCACCCAGGCCGACCAGGTAATCGCCGGCATTGTCGTTCGCGGCGGAAAACCTGGAGAGATCGATTCCGAGATAGCAGACGCGCGCATCGATGCCGTAGGCCCGCAGGACGCTTTCGCGCGAGAAATGCGAGTTGCAAAGTATGGCGTCCCACTCTCGCGCGGCCCGGCGTTCCTCGCGCAGCACGAGGCGGTCCGCCTGGACATCGATCAGGTCGGCGGCGACCCGGCGCGCGTAGCGCGGCCATCCCGTCCCCGATCCCCGGTCGGGCAGCGCCTCCCAAGGCAGCGAAGGACGGGCCTCATGAAGACGTCGGTACACCTCGTGCAGATAGATCACCGAGGGCGTTCGAGTGTATCGAGCCAACGGGTGCATGTAGAACAGCTGCGAGGACGTGCCGAGCACCACGTCGAAGCCGCCCCGGTCGATCTCGTCCGCACAGCGGGCGACGTGTTCCTCCAGCACCTGCAGCGCGGCCCGAACCTGTCGATACCAGCGCCATGCGTCGCGCGGGCTCCCGTGTCGATTGACGAAATGGGCGGCGTTCGGCAGCGGACGGCGGTGAACCTTGCCGAGATCGTCGATCGGTAGAAACGTTCGCTCCGCAGACTCGGGGCACCAGACTTCAACGTGATGACCGTGCCCGATCAGGCCTCGTACCTGGTCGTAGAGTGCCCGGAAACCGCCGCCGCTCGGAAGGTTGTGCCAGATGGCGATGCGCATGGATGCAGGTGAATCTGCTCAGATCGAACGTGGGGCGGTGTCGAATCGTTTTCAGAGCGGAAAGGAAGCGGGTGATGCCAGTAAGCGCCGGTGACGGCAGAGCGAGCAACCGTCTTGCAGCAGGATGCCGCTGGGGGCGACGCATTGATCGCAATCAATTGCCGGAAACGATACGCGTGGTAGGTTGTTCGTCCTGCTCCCGTCCCCTAGTTGCTGTGCCTTCGGAGGTCCGGCATGAAGTCACGCCTATTGCTGATCGCGTCCCTCCACTGCTTGTTCATCGTCTCCTTGCCCGTTCATGCCGCGTGGCGGACGTTTGTCGCCTCCACCGGCAACGACGCCAATCCATGTAGCCTCACACAACCGTGCCGCGGATTCGCCAGAGCTCTCACTCAGACCTATGCTGGAGGCGAAGTGATTGTGCTCGATTCGGCAGGCTATGGGCCGGTTTGGATCGGCCTACCGGTGTCGATCATCGCTCCGCCGGGCGTCTACGCTGGCATTTCGGTGTCCAGTGCGGGCACCGCTACGGGCGTCGAGATCATCGGCCCGGCAGCCAAGGTGGTATTGCGTGGGCTTAGCATCATCAGCACTAGTGGAAGCTTAGCCGACACGGGTGGCAAATACGGGATTCGCATGACGAGTGGGACCGAGCTATCCGTGGAGGACTGCGTGATCGCGGGGTTTGTTGGGGATGCGAGTGGAGTATATGGCACCGGCGTTTCGATTGAGACACAGGCCAGCGTGAGGATTTCTGGAACAGTAATCCGCGGCAACCGCTACGGTGTAAACGTCGGCTTCGGCGCGACAGCAAACGTCGTGAATTCACAGATCGTTAACAACGGCGAGGAAGGAATCCAAGTCTACGGCGGGTCTTCCGGCGCGACGACGAATATTCACATCGCCGACACGCTGGTTAGTGGCTCTAGCTTCTGTATCCTGAACTACGCCGCGCCGTCAACGTTCGGGTACATTTTCGCGACCCGCGTTACTGTGACTGCATGCGGGCACGCGATAGCCAATGATCCGCCGGGCAGTGGAACCACAACCGTCAGCAATAGCATGGTGACAGGCAATGCGTTCGGCCTAACTGCTAGCAGCGGTACGCTCTTCACGCTCGGCAATAACCACGTGAACGGCAACACCGCGAATACGAACGGCTCGGTTACGACTATCGGAACCCTCTGAGAATCAGAGGTGGGAACTCTTCCCGCCATAACGCACCTTACTGGTGCCGGGGCCGGAGCCGAACACGCTAGGGGAGTTGCTGGAGCGGGGGCGGAAATACCCCCGCCGCTACCCCCGGGGGCTACCATCACGGCGGGCGATGGGACTTACCCCTCGGTTTGCCGCCGACTTTTCACCGTTGGAGCTGACCGGGTTGTTCGGGGCATATGCCGCGCCAGCACGTCAATGATCCAGCCATAGCAGGCCATTCCGAGGACAAACGAGCCGGCCAAGGCCGCGACGAATGCAACCCAATAGAGGATGAACCACGTATCCGAATCCATACGACCTGAGATCCTCGCCGCCTGCGTTGATCTACGCGGTCGGCATCACGCTTGACTAGGAGTGTCCAACGGGTGCAAGCCGTCAGGACTTAGCGTCTGTGATCGCGCGACGCGGTCTTCCACGACACGGTCTCTCATGCGGGACAGTTGAAGGATTGCCATAATGAGCACGCCGAAGGTGAACGCTCCGACGATGCATGCGATTAGTATCCACCACGAAATCATGGGACACCTCCGCCTTGGTTTATGAGACAGCCTGCCACGTTCAGCACGCAATGGCAAACCTCGTATGCGCGCAGGGGCGATTCTGGGCGCGTTCTAGCGCCATGGGCTGAGCGTCGCGCCGAGCGCGCGCTGCAATTGAGCCGCCACTGCTTCAACGCCGGCTCTCGACCCTGAGCAGACGTTCGCGAGAGGATAACGCCGCCATCGCCTGACGAGCGGCGAAGCTCCCGCTCAACGGGAGGCCCAGACCCATGGTCCGCAGAAAATCTCAGTCTATTTCTTTGATGACGGCGGAATCGCGGAAAGCGGCACCACCGTTATCGAACGCGCGCCAGGAGCGGCTGGAAATATCCGGGCCGGCATGCCAGACGCCCCAGACCCGAGCGTTGAAGTTTGCCTTGACCCTGCGTGAGCCGCGGCGTAGCGTCGAACCGTGTTGCAGATACTCACAGACGCGAGCTTAGCAATGGACCGGCGCACATTTATTGCCACGAACCTCGGCGCGCTCGTTTTCGCGGGCGCCGCCCGCGCACAACAATCAGGAAAAGTCTTTCGCCTAGGTTGGCTTGAAGCAACGTCGGATGCCGGGACGCCCCTTGGCGACGCCTTCGACGCTGCGATGCGCGAGCGGGGTTGGATCGAGGGCCAGAACTTTACCGTCGAGCGCCGGCTTTCTGAGGGCCACAGCGAGCGCTTTCCCGCTCTTGCCGCCGAGCTGGTGCGACGCAACGTCGATCTCATCGTGACATCCGGGACGGCGCCGACCATCGCTGCGAAAAACGCGACCTCGACCATCCCGATCGTTTTCCACTCTGTCGGCGACCCTGTCGGGTCGGGATTCGTAGAGAGTCTCGCGCGCCCTGGCGGCAACATCACCGGCCTCGGCGGTCTCGGACCAGGGGTGCACGCGAAGCACGTCGAGCTCCTGAAGGAGGCTGTTCCGACGGCTGTGCGTATCGCGATGCTGACCAATTCGACGTTGCCGTTGCACACGATCTATCGGGCCGAGGTGGAGCCGACGGCGCGCCGCCTGGGTCTCACCATCATGCCGGTCGAGGTACGCGTGCCCGAAGACATCGACGGCGCATTCGCCACGGTCGCGCGCGAGAAGGTCGATGGCCTGCTGATTCTGGGCCAGCCCATCCTGTTCGGTGCACGGGAGAAAATTGCCAGGCTGGCGCTCGAGCAACGGCTTCCTGCGGTCGTCGTGTTCGGCGAACTTGCCCAATCGGGGGTCCTGATGTCGTACGGTCCGAGGATCATCGACGTCCTCCAACGCCTGCCGTACTACATCGACCGTATTTTGAAGGGCGCGAAACCAGGTGAGCTGCCAGTCGAGCAGCCGACCCGCTTCTATCTCATCGTCAACCTCAAGACGGCCAAGGCGATCGGCCTCACGATTCCGCAGTCATTGCTGCTCCGCGCCGACGAAGTCATGCAGTAGGGCAATGTCACCCTAGCGGGCAACGTCCGGTCATGGCCGGTGACCGCCAGTGACCCGCGCCCGCCAAGTAGCTGCTCCCCGTCTGTTGCGGACGCTCAAACGGACCATCGCGACGATCGCCGCCGTTGGCGGCCGTTCGGAGGATCCGGCCGTTTGACACATGGCCGAGCGCGAATCGCGTTTGACATACCTTTCCGCGTCGCCGAAATCGTTGGCTTACGCTACTCGCAACTGCGATCGGAGATCGTCGGCGCCGACGGGGTCGGCTCAACCGATCGAAGGTGCAGTGCTGCACGCGCCCCGGCTGAAAGGTCGGGGCGCTTCTCCCTTGACGCTGAGCGTGCGCCGGTCGTGGGCCCGGAAGCCGGCGCCGTCACGCGCTGGCATGGCTGCGCTCAGGGGCATATGCTATCTCCCGCCGCCGACCGAGCGGCATCCTAGGGAGACTCAAATGCTGCGCCGTACCTCTGCGTTCGCAATAGTCGCGTTCGTCCTCTCTATGCTCGCCGCTACGGACGCCACAGCCGGTGGCCAGCGCTCGTTCGTCTCCGGGTCCGGCGCCGATGTCGGCACCTGCACGCTGACCGCGCCTTGTCGGACCTTCGGCTACGCGATCACGCAAACGAATTCAGGCGGCGAGGTCATCGTGCTCGATTCAGCCGGCTATGGACCGGTAATCATCACGCAATCCGTGTCGATCATCACCCCGACCGGCGTCTACGCGGGCATTTCCGCTTCCACCGGCAGCGCGGTCACCATCGCGACGGCCGGGGTCCACGTCGTATTGCGCGGCCTGAGCCTCAACGGCACTGGTGGCACTACCGGAGTGTCCATGACGAATGGAAATCGCCTTTCGATCGAGAGCTCCGTTATCTCTAATTTCTCGGGCAACGGCATTTTCGTCGGCGCCCCGGCGGACGTAAGGATCGTTGACACTATTGTCAGAGATAACGGGAGTTACGGTATTCAACTGCAAGGCGGTGCGTCCGGCGATATTGCGTCCTCGAAAATATTTGGCAATGGCTTTATCGGCGTCGCCGCAGAGGGCGCCGTGGCCTCAACCACATCGACAGTCGTCGTGACCGACAGCGTCGTGTCGGGAAACCAGTTTGGAATCATTGCGCGATCTCTCGGTCCGGCTACCGGCGATACTCGCGTCTCGGTAATCCGGACGACGGTCGCCAACAATAGCAGCTCGGGCGTGGTTGCGGTCAGTGGTTCGGGGGCGTCCGCGATTCTTACCCTGAGCAGCAGTCTGGTCGCTAGGAACGCCTGTGGAGTGATTTCATCCGGGGCCGGCGCGGCGCTGGAGACGCCTGGCACCAATACCCTGCGTCAGAACAATCCGGACAACTGCGGTGCACTCTCGGGCGGGGCGATTTCGACGGTGTCGGAGTTTTAACGCCAAGGGGTGCCAAATCCAACGCGGCGGTACGATTGCGACGTTGGGTGAAGGCCAGCGAGATGCCCGCCGGAAATGCGCCGGCCGGGTGCGGGGATGTTCTCGCCGTGGCGCTGACCGCAGGAAACGCGCTGTAGGGCGCGCTAGTGGAGCTCAGGCTACTCGGACCTGTCAGCGCCGCGTTTGCGGCCAGCGTGCGCTGTAGGGAGCGGCGCCGACATTTGCTTGCGGACATACGGTCGCGCCCCGCCCCAATACAGGCGCGCCTTCTGTTCGATGCGCAAAATCGTGTTTGTCGGCACCGATGTCGCGTCGTTGAGGCAACGCATCGCCTACAGGATCAAGTCACCGTCGGTGTCGCGCGTGGCCACCGCGTAATCGTAGCGCGGATTTCGGGGGTCTGCGTGACCGCTAGAGACAGGCTAGAGACATAGCCTCTCTAGTCAGTAAGTGCTATCTATAAAACGTGTGCCCGGGGCGGGATTCGGACCCGCACCCCCTTGCGAGGCAGGGATTTTAAGTCCCTTGTGTCTACCAGTTTCACCACCCGGGCCGAGGGAATTGTACCGTTATGGCTTGCCTTGGCCGGCAGGCACCGTCCCCGTCTTGGACGCCCGGTCGATCAGCGCATTGGCGCCGATCGCGAGCGCGAAGAGCACGATCAGAAGCGCGTACATCCGCGGCATGTCGAACAGGCTGTACGCCTGGATCACGAGATAGCCAAGTCCGCGGTTGGACAGCTTCGTCTCCGCAAGCAGCGTGCCGATAATCGCGACGCCGAGTCCGAGCCGCACGCCGTTGACGATCGGCTCGCGCATCGCGGGCAGGTAGATCCGCGTGACCATCTGCCAGGTCGACGCGCGAAAGCTTTGACCGACGCGAATCAGCACAGGCTCGATCGCCCGCATGCCAGCCGCCACGCTGATCGCCAGCGGGAAGAAGCAGGAGAGGGCGCCCATCGCGATCTTCGATCCCGAGCCCACGCCGAACCACATGATCATCACCGGAAAGAAGATGATCTTGGGCGTCGGCCCGAGGTAGAGCAGCAGCGACTCGAACGCGCGGGAAAGGAACCGGTTCGCGCCGAGCGCGATGCCGACCGCGAGGCCCGCGATGCCGCCGATCGCCATGGCGACGGCGACCTCCATCGCGGTAACGCCCAGGTTTGCGTAGAACTCGCGCGCCGCAAGCAGGCGGCCGACCGCGGCGCCGATCGCAGCGAGCGAGGGGACCACATCGCGGAACAAGAGGCCCGACGCCGCGAGTGCTTCCCAGGCGACGAGCACCGTCACCACGATCGCGGCGCGCAGCGCCCACACGGGACGTCTCATTGATGGGGCCGCAGCCATCGCTCGAGACGTTCGGTGAGGTCGAAGAAGACGACGGAGGCGAGGATCACGAACAGGATCGCGCCGTAGGTGCCCGGAAGATCGTACCGTTCGGCGAGCTCGTTGATCAGCTGGCCCAGGCCGCCGAAGTTGATGAGGAACTCGACGCCAACGATGTTGATCATCGCGAAAACGAGGCCCAGGCGCAGGCCGACGAAGATCGCCGGCAGCGCCGCGGGGAGGAGGATCGTGCGGAACTGCTGCGTGGAGGTGAGCCTGAAGCTGCGGCCGACGTCGATCAGCACGCGATGCGTCCCCGTGAGCCCCTCGACGGTCTTCAGGATCACCGGCGCGAGCCCCGCGGCGAATCCGATCATCACGATGGTCGTCGCGCTGCGGCCGAAGATCACGAGGAACAGCGGGTACATGAGCACGATCGGCGCCGCGGCCAGCGCGCCGACCCAGGTCAGGCATGCCTCGCGCAGGAGCCGGAAGCGGAAGAGCAGGGCGCCCGCCGCGATGCCGAACGTGGCCAGGAGCGCGCTCGCGAAGAGCACTTCGCGCGTCGTCTGCCAGAACCGCGGCAGCACGTGCTCCTCGACGACGATCCGGGGAATCGCCGCCGCGATCTGCGAGGGCAGCGGCACGATGAACGCGTTGATGACGCCCACGCGGATCAGGAGCTCGACCAGCGCGACCGCCGCCAGCGTCGCTGCGACGCCGAACGTCCGCGCACCGCCTGGGGAGCGGAGCCAGGGGCCGAACGTCATCGCCGAGCTCCGCCTGCGCGGACGCGCGACTCGGCATCCGCAATGCCCCGGGTCGCCTCCTCGCGCAGGTCATGCCAGATCTCGGCGACGTAGTGGCCGAACGCGTCGCTCGACACGACCTCGGAATCGCGCGGGTGCGGCAGGTCGATCGCGACGGCACGCTTGAGCCGCCCCGGTCGATAGGTCATCACGAGCACGCGGTCCGAGAGTTGGACGGCCTCGGTCAGGTTGTGCGTGATGAGCAGCGTCGTCTGCTTCAGTTCCTGCTGGATCTGCAGCACCTTGTCGCCGAGCAGAAGGCGCGTCTGCTCGTCGAGCGCGGCGAACGGCTCGTCCATGAGCAGGATCCGCGGCTCGGAGGCAAGCGTGCGCGCGATGGCAACGCGCTGGCGCATGCCGCCCGACAGCTCGGCGGGGAACCTGCGCTCGAACCCCTGCAGGCCGACGAGCGCGATGAAGTGCGCGGCCCGCTCCATCCGCTCCGCCTTCGCAACACCCACAATCTCGAGCGGAAATGCGACGTTGTCCTGCACGGTGCGCCACGGGAACGTCGACTCTTCCTGGAACACCATGCCGATCGCCGGGTGCGTGCCCGTCACGACGCTGTCCTCGACGGTGACGCGGCCTTCGTAGTCGCCGGTCAACCCGCCGATGATGTTGAACAGCGTCGACTTGCCGCAGCCCGACGGCCCGATGATCGAGACGAATTCGCCGGCGGCGACCGTGAACGAGACGTCGTCGACGGCTGTGAGCGGGCCCTCGTCCGTCGAAAACCGTTTCGTGATCCCGCGGACGTCGAGCAGCGGCACTCGCTCGACGGCGGGGGCGGAAATCGGGGCGCCGGTCATCGGTCGAGACCGCGTTCCGGCGCGCCGCGTCAGCGCGGCGGGATCTGGATCAGCTCGGCGAGCTGTTCCTTCGTGATCGGTGCCGCCGTGAACTTGAGCGCGACGGCGTCCTGGACGATGGTGTCGACGCCGATGATCCGGTCGGGATCGACCGACGACTTGGGGAAGAACTCGTCGCGCGTGCGCTTGGCGGTGGCGAGCGAAATGCCGGTGAAGTCGGCGTAGGTCTGCAGCGCAACCGGGTCGTTCGAATATAGCCAGTCGATCGTCTCCCGGTACGCCTTCATGAAGCGCTCGACGACCGCCTTGCGGTTTTGCAGCGTCTGCACGTTGGTGATGATCAGGCGCACCGTCTGCCCCTTGAAGGCGGCAGCGTCGTCGCCGGTCGCGATCTTCCGGATCTTGCCTTCGTCGAGCTGCTGAAGCCCGAACGGCGGCGCCGCCCAGCCGACGTCGATCTGTCCCGACATGACCTGCGTCAGCGTGGGCGCCGGTCCGCCGGTGGCCGTCGGCTTCGCCTTGAGGTCGTACTGCTTCATGAACGCGGTGACGACACCGTGTGTCGACGACCCGTTCGTCGAGTAGGCGATCGTCTTGCCCTCGGTGTCCTTGAGCGACTTGATGGGCGAATTCGCCGGGACGTACCAGTAGATGTCGGACGCGCCGTTGGTCTGCGCGCCGATGATGCGCACCGGCGCGCCCTTCGAGTACGCGGAGAGCACGCCCATGATCCCCGGCGCGACGCCGATGTCGACGCTGTTCGAAAGCACCGCCTGCTGCGTCTCGCCGCCACCCTGCGTCCAGAGGATCTCGACGGTGAGGCCGTGCTTCTTGAAGATGCCGCCGCGCTGGCCGACCTCCGCGATCGTCGTGTCCCAGTTGCCGCGCTGGCCGGCGGCGACCTTCACGGCATCCTGCGCGGATGCGATACCGACCGCCAAAAGCATTGCGGCCGCGACCGCCGCCCGCTTCCAGACCTTCATCGCTTCCTCCTCCGTATCCGCCGTCGACGAAGTGTGGCGCGCCGTTGCGCCGCACGTCAATCTTGCCGCGGCCGCGGCCGCGGCATACCATTAGATCTCTAAGTAACGATACCCACTTCCGCCGGTGGTGTCGATAGGGCGATGGGGCGTCCCCACAGCGCGAGACCAATGCCGAAGCGAGTGAAACCGATGCGGGCGGGCGCCGCCCTGACGGACACCCAGCGCGTCCTGCGACGCTGGCGGACCACGCGCCCGCACGACCGGCTCGCACACCTCGTCAAGGACTCGATCCGCACGCTGGACCGCGCGCTCCAACGGCGGCTCGCCGGGCACGGCGTGTCGATCGGCCACTGGCCGTTCCTGCGCGTGCTTTGGGAGGGTGATGGGCTCACGCAACGGGAACTGTCCCACGAGGCGGGCATGATGGAGCCGACGACGTTCGCCGCGCTGAAGGCGATGGAGACACTGGGGTACGTGGTGCGGCGACCCGTGCCCGGCGATCGCCGCAAGCGGCAGGTATTCCTGACCACGCGCGGGCGCGCGCTCGAGCGCCGCCTCGTCCCGCTCGCGCGCGAGATCAACGCGATCGCCGTCCGCGGCGTACCGGACGCGGACGTGGCCGCGACGCGGCGGACGCTCCTGGCGCTGCTCGAGAACCTCGCCGCCGACGAGGTGCGGGCGATTGCCGCGCATCGAACGGTCCCGTCCACGCGCGAGCTCGGCCGGCGCGTCGGGCAGGCGGCCGCGAGAAACGGCCGGGCGCGGGCCTGATCCCGGACGCCAGGAGTCCTCCATGTCGAGACTGCCCCTCACGCTGGCCTGCTGGAACTACGACCGGACGCGCGCGCTCGCCGACGGCTCGGTGCGCCCCGAAGGCGTCGACCTCGAATATCTCGGCCTCGACGTCGAGGAGACGTTCTTCCGGATGCTGCGGCATCGCGAATTCGACGTCGCCGAGATGTCGCTGTCGTCGTACGCGATGACGCTGTCGCGCGACGACCCGCCGTTCGTCGCGATCCCGGCGTTCCCATCGCGAATGTTCCGGCATGGCTGCATTTTCGTCTCGGCGAAGAGCGGAATCCGCGAGCCGCGCGACTTGGCCGGCCGGCGCGTCGGCGTGCCCGAGTACCAGATGACGGCGCCCGTCTGGATTCGCGGCATCCTCCACGACGAATACGGCGTCGATCCGGCGGGCGTCCACTATTTCACCGGCGGCGTCGAGGAGCCGGGGCGCGAGGAGAAGCTCGCGCTCGACCTGCCGCCGGCGATCCGGGTCACGCCGATCGGCGCCACGCAGACGCTGGCGCAGATGCTCGCCGACGGCGAGATCGACGCGCTCTACACGGCCCGCACGCCGTCGACCTTCACGACGCGCCCCGGAACGATCCGGCGCCTGTTCGAGGATTACGTCGCCGCCGAGCGCGATTACCATCGCAAGACCCGGATCTTCCCGATCATGCACACGATCGTCATCCGTCGCGATATCCATCGCGCGCATCCGTGGGTCGCGCAGTCGCTGTTCAAGGCCTTCGTCGAGGCGAAGCGCCGCGCCCGCGCGGATCTCGACGCGACGCACGCGCTTGCCTCGATGCTGCCGTGGCAGATCGCGCACGTGGAGGAAGCGCGGCGGGAGCTGGGCGACGACTGGTGGCCCTACGGATTCGCGGCGAACCGCCCGGTTCTCGAAACGTTCCTCCGCTACCACCATGCGCAGCGGCTGTCGAAGCGCCTGCTCGCGCCGGAGGCGTTGTTCGCGTCCGAGACGCTCGAAGCCTTCCGGATCTGACGCCGGAACCTTCGCGCTAGCCGCGCGTGCCGAGCTCGCTTTCGTGCCAGCGCGAGAGCGCTGCGCGCGAGAGCCACACGGTCGCCGCGAACAGCGCGACGCCCGCCGCCGCGATCAGCGCGAGTGCCGCGAACAGCCGCGGGATGTTGAGCTGGATCCCGGCGAGCAGGATCTGGTAGGCGAGCCCGGCACCCTGGCCGCCGGTGCCGGCCACGAACTCGGCGACGACCGCGCCGATGAGCGCGAGCCCGCTCGAGATCCGCAGCCCGCCGAAGAAGTACGGCAGCGCGCTCGGTACGCGCAGTCGCCACAGCACCTGCCCACGGCTCGCCCGACACAGGCGGAAGAGATCGAGCAGGCCCGGATCCACGCTGCGCAGGCCCAACGTCGTGTTGGAGACGATGGGGAAGATCGCGACGACGACCGCACAGATGACGAGGGCGATTCGCGTGTCCTTCACCCAGATGATGATCAGCGGCGCGATCGCGACGATCGGCGTCACCTGCAGCAGCACCGCGTACGGAAACAGGCTCATCTCGATCCAGCGGCTCTGCACGAACAAGAGCGCGACAAGGACGCCCAGCAGGACCGCGATCGCGAGCGCCGTCAGCGCGACGCCGAGCGTCACGCCGAGCGAGTCGAGCAGCAGCGCGCGGTCGGCGACGAGTGTTGCGAGCACGGCGGCCGGTGAAGGCACGAGGTACGGCGGAATGTCATAGGCGACGACGAGCCCTTGCCACGCGGCGAGCGCCGCGAGCGCGACGAGCGCCGGCGCGGCGAAGCGCAGGAGCCGCGTGCCCGTTGCTTCGCGCTCGATCACGCGCGTGCCTCCGCGGCGGCGCCGGCGGCCGCGACCTGCTCCGACAGCTGCCGGCAATGCGCGGCGAAGGCCGCGGAGAGCCGGAAGTCGTCGGTGCGCGGGTAGGGCGCATCGATCGCGACCTCGTCCAGGATCCGTCCCGGCCGCGCCGCCATCACCGCGACCCGCGTCGACAGGAACACCGCCTCGACGATGCTGTGCGTGACGAAAACGACGGTGAGGCCGCGCGCCTGCCACAGCGCCAGGAGCTCGGCGTCGAGCCGCTGTCGCGTGAACTCGTCGAGCGCGCCGAACGGCTCGTCCATCAGCAGCAGGTCGGGCGCGGTGACGAGCGCGCGCGCGATCGACGCGCGCATCTGCATCCCACCTGAGAGCTCGCGCGGGAACTGCCGCGCGAACGCGGCGAGGCCCACGAGTCCGAGCGCGGCGGTGACGTCCGCGTCGGCGCGATCACGCGGGACGTGCGCAAGAGCGAGCGGCAGCCGGACGTTCGCGTCGACGCGCGCCCACGGCATGAGCGTCGGCGCCTGGAAGACCATCGCGACCCGTCGCCCGGGGCCGCCGGTCGTCGCGAAATCGCTGCCCCACCAGCGGAGCGTGCCGGCATCGGGCGCGAGCAGGCCGGCGATCAGGTGGAGCAGCGTCGTCTTGCCGCAGCCGGACGGCCCCAGGAGCGAGACGAACTCGCCGCGGCGGACCGCGAGATCGACGGGCGCGAGCGCCTGCGTGCCCGTCGCGTACGTCTTGCGCGCCCCGACGATCTCCACCACCGTCGCGTCGGCGTGGCCCATGGGCACGCTCAGGGCAGGACCTTGACGTCCTTCACGATCGACAGCGTGTGCGCCTGCGCATAGTCGGTGCCGGGTTTCGCCAGCGCCGCGTCGCGCAGGAACTCGACGGTGCGCGCCCAGCGCGCGTCGGTCATCGTCAGGAGCCCGTCCCTGGCCGCGTCACCGCCGGCGACGAGCGCGTGCTCCTTCATCTTGCGGTGGCCGTAGGCGAGCAGATCGTCGGTCATCTGCGGATTGTCGCGCTTGATGAGCGCGTTGCCGGGCACCGGGTTCGCGAGATAGCTCTTCCAGCCCTCGGCGGATGCCCGCACGAAACGCACGAGCGCGTCGCGTCGCTTCGAGAGCGTGTCACGCGTGACGACGAGCGCCTCGGCGTACGGCGGATAGCCGAGGTCCGCGAGCAGGAACACGACGGGCTTCACCCCCGCCTTCTCGATCGAGAACGGCTCGGACGTCGCGAAGCCCTGCTGCGAGAGCGCCGGATCCGCGAGGAATGGCTGCACGGAGAAACCGTACGGGCGCTTCTGGTCGTCGGTGAAGCCGTACCTCTGCCTGAGCCACGGCCAGAACGTCGTGTTGCTAGCCGCCCCGATCGCGATCGGTTTCCCCTTGAGGTCCTCGAGCTTCGCGACGCCCGGGTGCGCGATGATCACCGCGGGGTTCTTCTGGAACGTCGCCGCGATCGCGACGATGGGAACGGCCTGCTCGATCGCCGAGGTGACCTGCAGCGCGTCGCCCATCACGACGTCGAGCTGGCCGGCGGCGAGGAGCTGCAGCCCATTGACCTGCGGACCGCCCATCCGGATCGTCACATCGAGGCCGTGCTTCCGATAGGTACCCTCGGCCTGCGCCTGGTAGAAGCCGCCGTGCTCGGCTTCGGCGAGCCAGTCGGTGGCGAACACGATGCGCTCCGGCGTCTGCGCGACCAACGTCGCCGGCGCGGCGAGGAGGGTTCCCAGCGCGAGGCCGGCGACGAGGCGATTCATGGCGATTCTCCGATGATCGGCGACGCGCAGGACGTCATTTCCGGCGCAGGAATGGCGCGACGAGCATCCACGCCGGTGACGCGTGGATCCGCTCGATCTCGTGCAGCCGGTCGTACGCGAGCGTCTCCGCGTGGCTCAATCCCGCGCGCAGCTTGTCGATCTCGGCCCGCAGCGCCGCGAAGTCCGCGTCGCGCGACCCCACGATCGCTTCGGCGTGCGCGAGCGCCTTGCGCAGCTCCGCGATCGCGGCTTCGCGCTCGCGCGCGAGCGTCTCGACCTCGGTCAGCCGCGTGAGCAGCTGGCGGCGCTCCTCCGCGCGCTCGGCCACGACGCACGCGGCCTCGTCGCCGCCCTGGGCGATCCGCGCCGCATCGACGGCCGCGCGCAGCGGAGCTGCGGGATCGGCGGCGACGAATGCGCGCACGCGGTCGAGGTAGTCGGGATGCGCGTGCAGCAGCGCGTCGAGCGCGGCTTTCGCCCGCTCCTCCCGCTCGCCTGCGAAGCTCACAGACCCTTCGTGGAAGACGAACACGTCGCAGGCGAGGACGCTGCGCCAGCCCGTCGCGGCGGCGCGTAGGCAAAAGTCGTTCTCCTCGCCGTAACCGCGCCCGAAGCGCTCGGCGTCGAATGGACCGACCTGCTCGAGGCAGGCGCGGCGGATGTACAGGCAGGAGCCCACGCCGGTCGGGAGGTCGACGTGCTTGTCGGCGTTCACGGTCGCAAAGACGCGATCGAGCGCGGCGAGCCCGAGCGTGCCGGGTACGCCACCCATCCATCCCGGGAACGGATACGAGCAGATCGTCGCGTTGCTCGAGAACGGCGTGACGGTGCCGACATGCGCGTCGCGCTCCGCGCAGTTGTGGAGGCGGTCGAGCCAGTCGTTCGCGACCTCGGTATCGCTGTTGAGCAGGACCACGTCGCGGTCCGCGTGCAGCGCCATGCCGCGATTGACCGATTGGACGAAGCCGAGATTGCGGTCGTTGCGCAGGAGCGTGATGCGCCCCGCGGCGGCGAGCTCGTCCAGGTAGCGTGCGATTTCCAGCTCGGGTGTCGCGTCGTCGACGACGACCGCCTCGAATGCGTCCGTCGGCCCGTCAGCGAGCAGGCTGGCGAGGCAGCGCCGCGTCGCGGCGAGGCCCGAATGGACGGGAACGATGACGTCGATCACGATCGTGTCGTCAGCGCGGCCGCGGCAGCCGGCGCGCAAAGCCGCGCCAGCCCTCGCGCCGGAACATCCGGTAGAGCCTCCCTCGCAGCGGCTTGCCGCCGCGCGGAGCGAGCATCAGCAGCGACAGGCGCATCATTGCGCCGACCGACACGCGGGACTGCAGCGGCGATGCCTTGCTGAAGTCGGCGTTCGCGCCGAAGAGCTGCGGGAAACGCAGCCGGCCCTCGGTCTCGCACCAGCCGAGAAGGGTCGCGCCGTCGGTCGTCGCGTCGTAGGGGTCCGGGAACGCCGCCTGCAGGTCGCGATTCTCGCGGTAGAGCCAGCGATGCGCGGGCGCGATCGGCGTGCCGTCCGAGTAGCGCCCGAACGCCCACGGCCATTGGCTCACGGGGTCGTGGTCGGCGACCTCGATCTCGCGGGCATACCACGCGATCAGATTGGCGACGGCGGGACTCGTGGCCGCGTTCTTTACCGCCATGATCTTGTGCGCTCCGCTGTCGAAGCCCGTGAAGTGATAGAACCCGAGGGGCTGCGCCATCGACCGCGAATCCCGATTCGAAATCGCCGGTCATCCGCCGCGTCGTGAGGTTCCACGTCGCGACATTGTGGCGCGTGGACTTCACGATCGCCACACCGTCGAAGAAGACCGGCGCGAAATTGATCCACTTCTGGTCGGTGAAGAGACCGTTCGCGACGTCGTCGCGGCAGAGGAGCCGAGTGCGCTCGCTCCACCAATCGGCGAACCGCCGTCCCTCATCGGTGTTCGAGACGCCGATGAAACCAAGGTTGAAGATGCCGTGCTTCAGGCTCCCGACCTCGTTGTCGAGAATCGCCTCGAGGTTGTCGTCGGGTGAGGTCTGGTGCGGCGTCAGCGCGAGGTTCGCGTTGGCGAGCGTCGACAGGATGTCGTCGACGCGCGAGAAGAGCACGATGTCCGGATCGAAATAGAGGACGGTCCGGCACGCCGGCTTCTCGAGCAGGCGTTTCAACGCGAACGGCTTGATCGCGGTCGCGAGCTCGACGATGCGGTGCGGAAACGTCCACGCCCGCCAGTTGGGAATGCCGAGGTCGGCGATCTCGAGGATCGCGTCGAACGGCTCGCCGGCGAGATCGAGCCACGCCGGCCGCTCGTCGGCGAGCGCGACGTGGATGACCGCTTCCGGATGGTGCTCCTTGAGCGAGCGGCACAGGATCCGCACCTTCGGCAGGTAATTGACCGCGGCGCAGGTGAAGACATGCAGGGCGTTCGACATCGCCGCGCTATGCCGTCGCCGTCTCGCGCGCGGCGAGCTCGTCGTGTAACTCCGTCATCGCCGCGAGCGCCGCCGCGCCGTCGACCGTCGCGCAGAGCCGCCCCAGGTCGTACTCGCGGAGGCGCTCGCCCGGCGCGCCGAGGTCGAAGGCGACGATCGGCAGCCGCAGCAGCATCATCTCCTCGATCACGTAGGAGAACGTCTCCGGGCAGATCGACGGAAAGAGGATCATGTTGATGCGGTGCGTCTCGATCAATGCGACGAGCTCTTCGCGCTGGTAGGGTCCGGTCACGTGCAGCCGTGGGGAATCGACGGCCAGGTCGAGCGTGCCGATCACGACGATGCGCGCCTGAGGGTGCTCGCGCTCGATCCGGCCGAGCACGTCGCGCACGACGAGCGCGCCCTTCTGCGGGCTGATGTGGCCGACGACGCCGATCGTCAGCGGGTCCGCGTGGCGCAGCGGCAGGCCGGCGCTCGGGCCGGTAGTCGAGCCGGTGCGGGACGATGGTGAGCCGCGCGGGATCGAGTGCCGGGTGGCCGCGCAGCAGCAGTGCGCGCGTCGACGCGGAGAAGCAACGCACCTCGTCGGCCGCCGCGAGGCAGCGTCCCCACGACGCGCGCCATTCGGGAATCGTCGTCGGCGGCGACAGCGTCACATAGCTCGCGCGGTGCCGCGGCAGGCAGCGAGCGCACTGCTCGAGGTCGGGAATTCCGCAGTAGCGGCCATCGGCGTCGAGCAGCACGAACGACGGGCATACCGAGAAGTAGTCATGGGCGCTGACGACGAGCCGCGACCGCGGATGCTCGGCTCGGGTGTACGCGATCCATTCGGCGAACAGCAGCGGCTCGTTGAACGACACCGGGCTGTTGACGAAGAACTCCGCGACCGGCACGCGCTCGACGAGCGTCTCGAGGACCAGGAAGGTTGAAATGCGAAATGTTCGCTCTTCGGCGCCCGGCGCGTGGAGCGCGAGACGATAGTCGAGCGTGGGCAGATTGTACGTGCACAGGAGCACCGTTCCACCGGCCGCGACGCGCTCGCCGATCAGCGTTCGCCGATAGTGGTTGGCGCCGCCGCCCATGTTGTGGTCGAACACGAGGGTGACGGGCCGTCCCGGTGCCAGCAGCGGCGCGAGCGTGGCGACGATGTCGAGATCGTCGAGCGACGGCGCGGCATAGTTCTGCGCGCGGATGCGGCGCACGATGCCACGGACGTCGCCGTGCCGGAGCCGGCGCCACGCGGCGCCCGCGAGCCAGCGCAGCTCGCGCCACTTGCGCGCCTCCTTGCGCTCGGGCGTGATCGATCCGGTGAGGTCGATGGCGCCTCCGCTGCCGTCGGCATACGTGAGCTCGAGCGCAAGCTGGCGGATAGGCGGCTTCCCCGCGTAACCCGTCACCACGAAGCCCGAGAAGCGCGCGTGCGGGAGATCGGGCCAGGCGCGCACGACGTCGTCGCGGGTCATGCCCGCGCTCGCCGGCAGCCGCCGCTCCCACCCGTCGCCAGACACGCGCAGCGCGACCTCCGCGATCGCACGCGACGGATCCGCGACCCAGCCCCAGCCGAAGACCCGCGCGCCGCGCGTCTCGAGGCGGTCGATGCCGTAACGCAATTCCGGCGTGACGCTCGTCATGCGGGGCCGCGCGCGGAGGGAAGGCGCGGACGGGTCGGGGTCGGCATTTCGGGGAGGCGGACGGGCGGGACGCGAAGCGAGTCGCGCTTCGGGCGGCCGGTCGAGGGCCGGCGCGGCGGCATGCCGGCCGGATTTTCCTCCTGTGCCGATCGCGGCGCAAGGCGGGGCGGTCGCCGCATGAGTGACATGATAAGCTGCGCCGCCCGCGCCGGTATCGCGTGCCTCGGGCGCGCGGCGACGCTCCGCTCGGGCCTCCCACGATGAAGCTCCGCGACAACGACCTCGACCAGCTTTCGCGGCGCGATCGGCTGCGTATCTTGCTGCCGATCGCACTGTTGTTGGCGGTCGTCATCTTCGCCTCGTTCCACTACCTGCAACCTGCACCGCCGCGGCACATCGTGCTCGCCTCAGGTGCCGAGTTCGGGATGTACCACCGGTTCGCCCAGCGCTACCGGTCTATTCTCGGGCGCGACGGGGTCAGCGTCGAAGAGCGGATGACGAGCGGCGCGGCCGAGAACCTCGAGCTGTTGCGCGATCCGCATTCGCGGGTCGACGTGGCTCTCCTGCAGGGCGGCATCGCCAGGGCGGCGGATACCGATAAACTGGTCATGCTGGCAACGCTCTACTACGAGCCGCTGCTGGATCTTCTATCGCGATCGCGGCCGCTGACGCAGCTGAACGAGCTCGTGGGCAAGCGGCTGGCGGTCGGCTCGCCCGGCAGCGGCACGCTTGCCTTCGTGCTGCCGCTGCTCGACGCGAATGAGATGACGGGCGAGAAGACGGCGCTCGTCCGGATCGGCGGCGCCGAGGCGCTCGAAGCGCTGCGCGAGGGACGCGTCGATGCCGCGTTCTTTGTCGGCGGCGCCGGCACGCCGCTGATCCAGGATGCCCTGCGCGATGGCGATCTCAAGCTCATGAGCCTCTTGCGGGCGGATGCGTACGCCCGCCGATTTCCCTACATCGCACGCCTGACGCTACCACCAGGCACCATCGACTTAGGGCGCAACATCCCGGACGGCGAAGTCGAGATGATCGGAACCAAGGCGATGCTCGTCGCCCGCGAGGACTTGCATCCCGCGCTCGTTACCCTGCTGCTCGACGCGGCCCGCGAGATTCACGGCGGGCAGGGCTATTTCGAATCCGCCGGCGAATTTCCGGGCACGACGCAGGTCGATCTCCCGGTCTCGACCGACGCCGACCGCCACCGGCGGTCCGGCCCGAGCTTGCTCCGTCGTTATCTGCCGTTCTGGGTCGCGACGGTCGTCGAGCGGACGATCATCGTCGTGGTGCCGCTGCTCGTCGTCCTGATTCCGCTCATGAACTTCCTGCCGCAATTCCTGCGCTACCGCGTGCGCTCGCGCATCTTCCGTTGGTACGGCGAGCTTGCGCTGCTCGAGCGCGACATCCGGACCCGCTCGGCTGACCCGCCGCTCGACAAGTGGCGGCGCGACCTCGACCGCATCGAGCAGGCGGCGACGCAGATCCGCGCGCCGGCGAGCTACGGGAGCGAGGCGTACACGCTGCGCGAGCACATCGGCATCGTCCGGCGCGCCGTCGAGGCCCGGGCACGGTCGGAAGCGGACGCAGCCACCTCCGGCGCGCGCTCCGACTGACATCCGTCTTCCGACGGCGCCGTTCGCTACGCGCGCGACCGATGCGCGTCGCCGCCGAGCTGCTCGGTGAGCCGGGAAGCGGCGGCGAGCAGGAGCCGACCGAATCGCTTCGCGTGCGGCGGGTCGAAGCGCTCGATCGGGCCCGACAACGAAAGCGCGCCCGCGAGCTCGCGTCCGTTGCGAAACACTGGCGCCGAGATCGACCCCGCGTCCGGATCGCGTTCCCCGCGCGTCGCGATCACCGGCGCCGTCGCGCTATTTGCGGTCGTTGCCCCATTGGCGAATGCAAGAAGAACGCGGCCCGCGGAACCCGATCCGAGCGGCAGCCGGTCGCCTTCGTGCAGCACGCTGCGGACCGAGCGTTCCGGCTCGACGCGCCGCAGGCAGATCCGCTGATCGCGGTCGCGAACGTAGAACGACGCCGTCTCGCCGGACGCGCGCGACAGTTCGCGCAGGATGGGCAGCAGCAGCGGGTCGAGGTCGAACGACGCCTGGTAGAGACGCCCGAGGTGGAGCGCTGCCGCGCCGATCGCGTAAGACCCATCCTCCTGCCGCCGGATCAGGCCGGCGCGCTCGATCGATTCGATGAGGCGCAGGATCGTGCTCTTGTACAGGCCGGTCCGCCGCCCGAGCTCGGCGAGCGGTAGTGCGCGGTCCGTATCGCGGAACGCGGCGAGGATCGCGAACGCTCGGTCGACCGCGGCGACGCCGCCGGCAGTACCGCGCTCCGGCGTCGCGGTCCGTGTCGACGCCATCCGCTAGGCCGCAGGCACCGGACGCGGCGGTGGCCCGTCGTAGGTCGGGACGTAGCGGCGCGGAATCGGCCCCTTGTTGCGTCCGCCCTGCTGCGTCTGCTCCCACGCGTGCGCCAGGATGCCGACCGACCGCGACAGGCAGAAGAGGCCGCGCGCGAGCGGCGGCGGGAAGCCCAGCTCGGCGTAGATCACCGCGGTGGCGCCGTCGATGTTCATCGGAATGCGGCGGCCCTTTCCACGCTCGAGCGCCGCCTCGATGGCGCGGCCGATGCGCGCGTACTTGCCGGAAACGGCACCGGCCGCCGCCGCCTGGTCGACCAGCTCGAGCAGCCGTGGCGAGCGGGGGTCGAGGGGGTGGAAGCGGTGGCCGTAGCCCGGAATGATCTTGCCGTGCTCGGCGACGAACGCGGCGAGCCCCGCCTCGACGGCGGCCGTCTCGTCCGCGCCGCCCTCGATCCGCTTGAGGATCGCCTCGAACAATTCGACCGATTGCTCGCCGGCGCCGCCGTGAATGTCGCCGAGCACGTTGACGGCCGAGCCCATCGCGTTGTTGAGCCCGACGCCGCAGGTCGCAGCCATGCGCGCGATCGCGATGCTCGGCGCCTGCGGGCCGTGATCGACGCCCGCCATGAGCGCCGCATCGAGCAGCGCGGCCTGCGCCGCCGACGGCAGCTCGCCGCGTGTGAGGAGCCAGATCATCTGCGCGAAGGAGACGCGCCCGATCAGATCCTCGATAGCGTAGCCGCGGAAGCGGATGATGCCGGGTTGCATGTCTATGATCGACGTGTGCCACCAGTCGCGCATCTCGCGGACCGGATCGGGTGCAGTGGTATTGGACATCGTTGTTCCTTCCGGTACGTCAGCGTGCTGGTAGGTTCTGTCTAACAGAACATCATTCCGACAAACAGAATACTCTGATGAAGTCCGAGGGTCAAGCGCCTAGCGGGCCCCGTCGGAGCGAGTCCTGCTTTCTGCCGACCCTTTGGCCACCGCTGCGACGGCCCCGAACGGCAGACTTGCGATCTATGGGTCTCCATCACTCGAATCCAAGTTGAGGTCCCGGAAAGCGCGCAACTAAGTCCGTTAGCGGACAGACAGATAGACACCCGGTTACTAGCCTGCAGCTCATTTTCCGGGACTTTGTCTGAGTTATCCGCAGCCTAACAAGATTGGCGTGAAACGCTTCAGCGACCGTCCGCTGTGGAAGAACTTGCAATGGGCAACCTTCTAGACAAGCTCGATTGGCCTGAATCGGGGCAAGCAGGCAGGCTGTCGACTCCGGCAGAGGAGCTGGTTGATGTGGAGGATGCCGAAGCAGTACTGGATTTCACCTATCGCTATCTGGAGGCTCATTCGCTACCCCCGAGCGATGATGAGGTCCGCAATGTGACTACAACCATTGCCCGATACAAAGGGCCTCGAGTCGTTCGCTCGGCAACCCTTGAATTGTTACTGGCAGGACTGCTCACGGTCCAGCGCGCTTAGTGCCGATGCGGGCATCGCACCTCCCGGGCCACCCGCGTAGCTGCACGACTGGTCAGTCTTCTACTCGTTGCGCACGAAAATAGACAACCCATCCTCACATCGAGCCACATCCCCACCGCATTGCTGCTCGCAGGCATTCTTGTCCCTTTCGTGCTGTAGCTGCTGAGCAATTGCCGTTGGGCACAGCTGTTCGTCGTCGGAATCCTCGAGCTCGTCTCCGACGTTTACCTGTCAACAGCCGACCTGTGCGATCTCTGCGGCGCAAGTACGCCGTTGATGACGCGGAAGGATGGGAAGCTGAGAACCCACCAAGCGCTAGAGCCTCGTTGCGCCGCAATCAGACCCCGCGCTTCCGCAGTTGCGACGGAACCCTATGAGCGACAAGACCACCATCGTACTTCTCATTGAGGACGATCCCGCTGACGCGAGATTGATTCTTGAGGCGCTCTCCGCAGAAGTGGACAGCCCGTTCCGCGTCGAGTGGGTTACGCTGCTTTCGGCCGGTCTCGAGCGTTTGAGCAAGGAAGGGGTTGACGTGGTCATGCTCGATCTGTCGCTGCCAGATGTTCAGGGCATCGAGGCGGTGGAGCAGGTATGCCTGGCTGCGCCCGACCTTCTCATCTTGGTGCTGAGCGGCTTGACCGATGAGGAAATGGCTCGGCAGGCTGTGCAACGCGGCGCGTATGACTACTTCTCCAAGGGCCATGTCGACGCCCATTGGCTCCCGCGGGCCTTGCGCTACGTCATCGCCCGCAAGACGGCCTTGGATGCGCTGGCGGTCAGTGAGGCCCGCTTCCGGGCGATAAGCGATGCCTCCCCTTTGGGAATTCTCGTGACCGACAGGCAGGGCAGTTGTCTGTACACCAACGCTGCATATCACAGAATTTCGGGACTGAGCTTTGAAGACGCGCTTGGCATGAACTGGAAAGTCGCCATCCACTCGGATGATCGCGAGCGGGTATTCGCCGAATGGCAAGACGCAGCCCAGAACCAGAAGCCATTTCAAACAGAGTTTCGCTTCTTGCGGGAAGACCATAGCGTTGTGTGGACGCGCGTCAACGCGGCCCCTATGCGCCAAGAAAAGAAGCTCTATGGCTATGTGCAAACGGTGGAGGACATCACCGAGCGCAAGTCGGAAGAGGCTCAATTGCAAGACGCGCAAGAGAGGTTGTTCGAGGAGAAGGAGCGCGCCCAGGTCACGCTCAACTCGATCGGAGATGGCGTACTTACCACGGACACACTTGGGAATATCTCCTATCTCAATCGGGTCGCCGAGGAAATGACCGGCTGGCCGTGGCAGGACGCATCAGGCCGCCCGCTTGCCGAAGTATTCAGTGTCATCGACGGCGCAACTCGCCAACCGGCGCGCAACCTGGCGGCGCAGGCGGTGCAGCAGAACGAGATCGTGAGCCTGGACATCCACAGTGTGCTCATCCGGCGCGACGGGTACGAGGTCGGGATCGAAGAATCGGCCGCCCCCATCCACGACCGGCAAGGCCGTGTCGTCGGTGCGGTGTTGGTCTTCCACGATGTCAGCGACTCGCGAGCCACTGCGCTCAAGATGTCCCACCACGCACAGCACGACTTTCTCACCGGCCTGCCGAACCGGTTGCTGCTAACTGACCGTCTCACCCAGGCGATAGCGCTGAGCCGCCGTCACGGCAACAAAGTCGCCCTGCTGTTTCTGGATCTGGATCACTTCAAACTCGTCAACGACTCCATGGGACATGTGATCGGTGACAACCTGCTGCAGTCGGTGGCGCAACGGTTGACGGCGAGCGTTCGCACTTCCGATACCATATGCCGCCTGGGTGGCGACGAGTTCGTGGTCCTGCTGTCGGAAATCGAGCATGTGGACGCGGCGACCTACTGCGCGGAGAAGCTGCTTGCTGCGGTAACGGTGCCACACCTCATCGGTGGGCTCGAGGTTCATGTCACCGTGAGCGTGGGTATCAGCGTCTGCCCGGATGACGGCCGAGATGCCGAAGCCATGCTCAAGAATGCAGACATGGCGATGTACCATGCCAAGAAAATGGGACGCAACAACTACCAGTTCTTCACTCAAACATGAGCACCCCGGGCCCCGAAGTGAATTGCAGTCATCACCGGGTGGATGAGGCGAGAACGGCGCGGACCTTACCAGCCGCCTCCGAGCAGAGCCCTGTTCGCCGATCGCTTCTCGTGGTCGGCATACGACGCCGGGGACATGACGGCCCAGGCCGTGGCCTGTCCCCTCCACGTAGGAGGATTGACGATACATACGCCGTTGACCGTGCACTACGCCGGACCCAATCTGACGTCGGAGCCGCGGCGCGCGTGGATCATTCACTTCGGTCCGTATGGGCGCTGGGCGAAGCTGCGTCCGCGCAACCTCGCAGAGCGCGTGCTCGGGCGGCTCGGCGGGCAGGGCTGAACACGTCCCTGATCCGGCTGAACCTGGCCGCGCCGGATCGAGACGCAGTCGGCCGGACTCTCAGCCGGGCAGCAGGCGGTCGTACTCGCGCTTGACCACCGCGTAGCACTCGCAGACGCGCTTTTCCAGCCCCGGGCGATCGACGACGCTGATACGCCCGCGTCGATAGTTGATGAGACCCGCCCGCTGCAGGTTGCGGGCCGCCACGACAACGCCCTGCCGCCGCACGCCAAGCATGTTGGCGATCAGTTCCTGCGTCATCACCAGTTCGCCCGAGTGCAGGCGGTCGAGGCTCAACAGCAGCCAGCGGCACAATTGCTGATCCAGCGTGTGATGCCGATTGCAGACGGCGGTTTGCGCCATCTGCGCAATCAAGGCCTGCGTATAGAGCAGCAGCAGATGTTGCAGCGACCCGCCTTGCTCGAATTCGTTCTTGAGGGCCTTTGGCCGGATCCGATAGGCATGGCCACCGCTCTGGACGACGGCCTGATTCGGCGCCGTCTGCCCGCCGAGGAACAGGGAGATGCCGAGCAAGCCGTCGAATCCCGTGACCGCGATCTCCGCCGATGAACCGTTCTCCATGACGTAGACGAGCGAGACGATGCAGGTCGTCGGAAAATAGACGTAAGGCAACGCGCGGCCCGACGTGTACAGGACCTTGCCGAGCGGCATCGCGACGAGTTCGAGGTTTGGCAGCAGCCGCTTGTAGGCTGCCTCGGGGAGCGCCGCGAGCAGATGATTCTGCCGCGGGGAAGTGGGCACTGGCATTGCGGGCGACCGAGTCAAATGCTTGGGAATCCCTCCACGGGGGCGGTCCGTTGACGCGCCGAGGGGCGCTCGGCCGCATCATAAAGGATGTGATTCCAAGAATTCCAGCCCCCCGAGAGCTGGGGGTGGCCGAAGCGATCTGGGTAGTCTTCAGCCGTGCCGCGCTGCCCGGCGCGCAGCCGGCGGCATGCATGCTCGACCCATGATGCCCGTTCGCCAGGACGTCGAGCGGGTGGTTACGGACTTCCTACGCTCCGCAATCGGCGAGCCGGCTCAGCGCAAGCCGGTCAAGCAGCTTGACCGCGCGTCCTTGCACCTGGATCAGGCCCTCGCGCTGAAATCGCGAAAACAGGCGGCTCACGGTTTCCAGTTTGAGCCCGAGGTAGCTCCCGATTTCCTCGCGCGTCATCCGCAGCACGAACTCGCACGACGAATAGCCGCGCGCGTGATACCGCTGTGACAGGTCGAGCAGGAACACGGCGAGTCTCTGCTCGGCGCGCATGGTCCCCAGCACGAGCATCAGGGCATGCGCGCGCGCACTCTCCTGCGACAGCAACTTGTGCAGGTTGTGGCGGAACGGGTCGCTGAGGCGCGCGAGATTCTCGAGCTGATCGAACGGCAACGGACAAACGTCCATGTCCTCCAGCGCGGTCGCCTGGCACTCATGAATGTCGGTGCCGACGCCATCGATCCCGATGATGTCTCCGACAATGTGGTAGCCGGCGATCTGGTCGTGACCATCTCTCGCGAGCAAGACGGTCTTGCAGGTGCCTGCGCGTATCGCGTAGAGCGCGTTGAATCCGTCTCCGACTCGATAGAGCTGGTCGCCCTTTCGAAACCGGAGTCGCGAGGCCAGGATCTGCTTGATATGCGGTGCCGCGTTTGGCCCGAGGCCGGCGGACAGGCAAAAGTCCGTCCGCGCCCAGGAGGAGCTCCGCACCGAGGCGAGCCCGATTTCTTGCTGCATGTCGCCGATCCCGGCCGCGCCCGCCAACGGACGGTCATCTGCGTCCGAAGCATTCGCCGAACCGTCAGCCCCGGTCCCGTCCGTGTCGAAAGCGTCGTTCCCGAAGTCGGCTCCGGGCGCCAGCGGCGGGACCTCGTCTTCGCCATAAAGACTTACCCAGTCGCCGTCTCGTTCGCACGATAGCAGGCGCTTCGCCACGCGCTGCAGGACGTTGTCGCTGCCCGGCAGCCTCAGGCGGTCGTTGATGTTCTTGACCTGATCGACGTCGAACATGAACAGGGCCAGCTGTTTCTGCTGTCGCTTTACCCGGACCAGGGCCTGATTCAGGCGGTCCAGCAGCAACGCGTGTTTGGGTTGACTGGAATGCGTTCCGAAGCGATCCGCGATCGCTCTCAGCCGCGCATTGGATTCCCTGAGATGGGCAATTTGCCGCCGGGCGGCGATCAACTCATGCTGAGTCGATGACAGCGCTTGCCGAATATCTCGCAGTTGCCCCGACGCTTCCCGCGACGGCCGGGACGCGTCACTGACGGCAACGCGGACCGCGGCGCTGCCCGCGCGCCGATCACCCGCATGCACGGCGCGGCCATCGCGCCGAGCGTCGATCACGTCCGTCGTCTTCATCGAATTCCTCGCCCGGCGGTGCGAAGGGCGCGCACCTAACCATCCGGGTCCCCCGGTAGGAAATCAGACTAGACGCGCCTGGCCGGACGGCGTCTGTCCGGTATCGCACATAAGGCCGGATGTCCGGGGAAGCCCGCATGCGCTTGGCCGGGCCAGCGCAGAACTCAAGCGGCGGAGGTTGATCGCGTCGCCAGCGTGGCGCGCCGCGGTCTTCCGGGCAAATTCAGGTCTAGAATTGCCCGATTATCGGGCGTACGCTGACCGTACCCGCGTAGCGGTCGCGACGGCGACCGATGCTGGTCGGCATCGGACGTGTGCGCCGAAACAACAGGAGGAGATCCCGTGAACTCATGCCAACGCCTCGTTGGACTTGCATCCGCATTCGCTATCGCAACGATCTTGGCCGCTGCGCCGACGCGGGCGCAAGACGTCGTCAGAATCGGGTTCGCGTCGCCGCTGACCGGCGGCCAGGCAAACTACGGCAAGGACAATCAAAACGGCGCCCAGATGGCGATCGACGAGCTGAACACGCAGGGACTCAAGATCGGCGGCAAGGCCGTCAAGTTCGAATTGCTGGCCGAGGACGATCAGGCCGATCCGAAGATGGGGCCGCTCGTAGCGCAGAAATTCGTTGACGCGAAGGTCGCCGGGGTGGTCGGACATTTCAATTCCGGCGTGACCATCCCTGCATCCAAGGTCTACAGCGACGCCGGCATTCCGCAGCTCTCGGTGTCGACCAACGTCAAGTACACGATGCAGGGGTACAAGACTGCCTTTCGATTGATGGCCGACGACGGCAAGCAGGGGAAGGCGCTGGGTGAGTATGCCGTGAAGAACCTGAAGTTCAAGCGCCTGGCCGTAATCGACGATTCGACGGCCTACGGACAGGGACTTGCAGACGAGTTCGAGCGAGCGGTCAAGGCCTCGGGTGGACAGGTGGTCAAGCATGAGCACACGAGCGACAAGGCCGTGGATTTCGCCGCCCTGCTGACTTCGATCAAGGCACAAAGCCCGGAGGCCATATTCTTCGGCGGATACGACCAGCAGGCCGGCCCGATGGCACGCCAAATGAAGACGCTGGGGATGGAAATGAAACTCATGGGCGGCGAAACGATGAATTCGGCGAAGTTCATTGAACTGGCCGGCCCGGCGGCCGAAAGAGCCATTGCCTCGACGCCTGGCGCCGCCCTGGAGTCTCGGCCGGGCGGCAAGGCGTTCGCAGACAAGTACAAGGCACGCTACAAGCAGGACATCGGCCTGTACGCACCCTATTTCTACGACGGCGTGATGCTGATCGCTGCGGCGATGAAGGCGGCCAATTCGACCGATCCCGCGAAGTACATGCCGGCGCTTGCGAAGATCAAATACGATGGCATTACTGCAAGCATCGCCTTCGACGACAAAGGCGACCTGACCCAAGGTCTCCTCACGATCTTCGAAGTCAAGAACGGCAAATGGGAAGTCGTCTCGAAGTAGGTGATGCCGGGGACCGAAGTCGCATATTGAGCATTACCGACCGGTTGGCGACTATCGGAGGTCGGATACGCATTTGCTGGAACGATGCGTCTATTCGTGCCTGGGTACCTTGCCGTATCCCCACGAAGTAATGCTGCCCCCAGAGACGGAAGCCAAGACGCAGTACGGCGAAAAACCAGCCGTTACCGTCGCGGCGTCGCCGCAGACTTGGGAGCGTACGACCGTACCATTTTCAACGATCGCTGCCTTGCTGAATGCTGGCTGAGAGCAGCACCTTCCAGCGGCTTGCCAATGCGCGCAGAATCCGCGACAACCCGAGCGGTGATCCCTTGGACCACAGGAGACCAGTATGGCAGCCTTCCGTGACCGACCGTACACACAATTCAATTTCATCGTTGACTTGGGTGACGGGCAGACCGATGGTCCGAAAGCTGGGTTCCAGGAAGTCAGTGGCATCGGGATGGAGGTCGCCGTTGCCGAGTACCGCGCCGGCAACTCCAAGGAAAATAGCGTCATGAAAATAACTGGGCTCAACAAGTCCACCGACGTGACAATGAAACGTGGCGTTATCGGTTCCTTGGACCTCTACCAGTGGCTGGATCAGATCCGCAACGGAGACCAGAAGGCGCTGCGCACGGTGACGGTACAGTTGCAGAATGAGGACCACACAGAAATCGTGCAGACTTGGAAGTTACTAAGGGCGCGCATCATCAAACACACGTCAGGTCCGTTCAACGCCAAGGGCACCGAGGTGGCGATGGAAGAGCTGGTGCTTGCCTATGAGCGGCTTGAAATGGAGTAGAACTCTGCCGCATCGCCTGGGGCGAAAGAGTCAGGCACCGAATTTGAGGCCGTGATGGCCGTAACGCGTGACCGACCCTACGTGAACTCGAATTTTCTCGTCGATTTCGGCGAGGGAGACAATCGCTCGGTGACCGCGGGCTTTGCGGAAGTCATCTTTCCGGAGTTCACAATCGACCAGGGCGACCGGCGTAAGGGTCAACCGACAGGATCACAGGTCGCCGAGTCAACGGACGCGACGACAAGCAATCGCCTTGTACTGAAGCGGGGCCTGATCGGCGCTCTCGACTTGTATGCTTGGTGGGACGCTGCGCGCCACGGGAAAGCGCCAAAGCGGCGCACGGTCAAGATCGAGCTTCTCAGCGAGGACCATTCGACCGTCGTGCTGACATGGCATTTCCACAACGTTCATCCAATCAGTCTCTACTACTCTCCTCTGCGGGCCATGGAAGGCGGCATAGTCATGGAGTCGGTAGAGTTGGCGTTCGAGAGCATGGAGATGTCATGAGCAGCACTCGCTCTCGCATGCCACCAAGGCTGCTTCAGCGTAGGTTGAGTCGTCCACAGATGTCCTTGTTCAGTTGCATCACGGTACCCACACTGGCTGGGACGCGATGCATCGCAGTGCGGCCTACCGTCGCTGAACGCGGACGTCCCGCGTGCGGCGTTGCGCCCGCGCAGCGAGGCCCCGGTCCAGTCGTCTCGCCGTCCAGTGACATGAGAAGACCGTGACACACACGACCGTGGGGGCGCAGCGACTCACCCCCGAAGGCGTGCAGGAGATTTCCATGCTCGCGGACCCGGTGATCCGCAACCTGCGGATCACGCAGGCGTACTTCACCCTCTCCACCGCCTGCCACGGGCTGGTGACCGCCAATGCCAATTGGTGCACCTTCGCCACTTGGGCGTCGCAGCAGGCCGGCCGCACCGTGCGCGGCGAGGATCTGGTCAACAACCTCAAGCGACGCGCGCTCCTCGCCACGCCACTCCTCGACGTGGCGGAAAAGGTCGCCCGTTGGTTCGTGCGCCGCGGACTGTTCAACCCCAACACACGTCTCGGGCGGCTGGCCAACGCGATCCACGGACCGCTCGACGGGCTCGAGACAGCCAGCCGGGAGATAGCGTTGGGCAACCAGCGCGTCTTCGAGGAAATCGGCTTCGAGTTCGCGCGCTTCCTCGCCATGCGCGGCGGTGACGTCAGCCCCAACGCTGCGGGCCTGGCGGAGTTCACCGCCGGGCTCCGGCCGGGCGCGCCCCCCGATGGGCAGGACCGGTTGAAGGAAGCCTTCGCCAATTACTATGCCGCCAGGTTTACCGCCGACCCTGCGGCCCGCGCCCAACTCGAATACCTGGCCAACGTCCAGATCGGGATTCCATGAGCAGATTCGCCTTCAGCCGCAGATCGAGAGCGGCTTGACGGAGCCGGTGATCGACGAAGCCACGTGGGGATTGAAGCTGCTGGCGAGCCTGTTCCCTGGATCGGTGACGTGGTGGGGATGGGTACGCAACGGATTCGCCGGCGTCCTACGGGTCACGCTTCGTCCCGTACGTAAGCGGATGATCGCGCTCATCCGCGAGGTCGTCACGCAGCACATGATGACCCTTTCGATCGCCGGCCGGCTGCTGAGCCTCACCGATCCTGTCCCACTGCCACCGTCGCCACTACTGGAAACCCTGACCAATCCAGACTTGGTAGCGCTCCTCGCCACGGTGCCGCCGCCCGTTGGCGGGATGGGCGACGTTGGCGCGAGCGACTGGTCCAGCGTCGGCCAGCGGATGCGCTACATCTCGTACCTGTTCCGCGCCTGGCACCAGCGTCCCGAGGTCTTCGAGGCACCGTTCCAGACGGCGCAGCTGATGGCGATCAGCGAGGGTGTCGTGCCGGACGGGCACCTGTAACGAAGGGGGCACGCGCCGGTCGCCGTTGCTGTTGGAGGCGGGGGTCGGAATCGAACCGGCGTAGACGGCTTTGCAGGCCGCTGCATGACCACTCTGCCACCCCGCCAGGCGGCGACCGCGCGCAGAACAGCGCGCGGCGTAAACGAAAAGGGAGAGCCGTTTCAGACTTGCGGGCTCTCCCTTAAGGAAATGGAGCGGGAAACGAGTCTCGAACTCGCGACCTCAACCTTGGCAAGGTTGCGCTCTACCAACTGAGCTATTCCCGCGTCGGACAGCCTTGAATTATATCGGAATTCGGGCTCCTGTCAAAATGACGGCGCCGAGACCTCACGCGGCGACCGCCGCGATCGCCGCCGCGACGTCGTCGACGTTGCGCGAATTGAGCGCCGCTACACAGATGCGCCCCGAATCGATCGCGTAGACCGAGAATTCCGTGCGCAACCGTTGCACCTGCTCCTTCGTCAGTCCCGAATACGAGAACATGCCGCGCTGCCGAAGCATGTAGCGGAAGTCGGAGGCTGGAATGCGCTCGTGCAGGCGCTCGACCAGCATCGCGCGCATCAGCTTGATCCGGTTGCGCATCGTCGCGAGCTCGGCCTCCCACAGCGCGCGCAGCTCCGGCGAGCCGAGCACGGTCGTCACGATCTGGCCGCCGTGCATCGGCGGGTTCGAGTAGTTGGCGCGGATGATCCGCTTGACCTGCGAGAGCACGCGCGCGGCCTCGCCGCCGTCGCCGCCGACGACGGTCAGCGCGCCGATGCGTTCGCCATAGAGCGAGAACGACTTCGAGAACGAGCTCGCGACCAGCAGGGGGCCGGGCGTGGCCGTAAAGCTCCGCACGACCGCGCCGTCGGCATCGAGCCCGTCGCCGAAACCCTGATAGGCGATGTCGAGGAAGGGTATGAGTCCGCGCGCGCGGACGATTTCGACGATTTTGGCCCACTGCGCGGGCGTGGGGTCCACGCCGGTGGGATTGTGGCAGCACGCGTGCAGCACGACGATCGCGCCCGCGGGCAGGGCCGCCAGCGCAGCGGTCATTGCGTCGAAATCGAGGCCTCGCGTATTCGCGTCGTAGTACGGGTAGACGTCGACAGTGAAGCCAGCACCTTCGAACAGCGCACGGTGATTTTCCCAGCTCGGGTCGCTGATCCAGAGCTTCGCGCCCGGTGCGAACCGGCGCAGGAAGTCGGCGCCGACCTTGAGTCCGCCGGTGCCGCCAAGGGCCTGGACTGTGACCGCGCGCCCCGATTTGATCGCGTCGGAGTCCGGGCCGAGCAGCAGTGCCTGCACTGCGCGGTCGTAGTCTGCGATGCCGTCGATCGGGAGGTAGCCGCGCGGCGCGGCGCGGTCGGTGATCTCGCGCTCGGCGCGCTTCACGCATTCGAGCAGCGGTATCTTGCCGTTGTCGTCGGTGTAGACGCCGACGCCCAGGTTGACCTTCTTGGGATTGCGGTCGGCGACGAAGCTCTCGGTCACGCCGAGGATCGGATCCTTCGGCGCGAGCTCGACGGTGGCGAGGAGGTTCGGCAGCGGGGCGTTCATGGCGAGGGGATCGAGCGGGCCGGCGACCGCGCATTATACCGTCGCGCGGACACCTCTCCCGCAGCGCCCGCCGGGTCACGTGTTCTTGTATCGGATGCGCGCGAGCCCCATATTGACGATCGCTGCCCGGGAATGGGAACGATTGGACGTCGGTCTCGACAATCGGAATTCTGCAGACTAACGTGCCGCGTCGTCGCCGCCAGCCCTCGTCCTGCCTTCGCGTCCGTCAGCCCTCCCATCGATGACCACGGAACCCGCAACGGGCCTCCCGCCCGTCACGGCGCTCAGGACGCTCGCCGGAATCGGCGTGTTCCTGCGCCCGTACCGGCGACAGGTGATCGCCGCGGCCGTCGCGCTCCTGGTGGCGGCGGGAGCGGTGTTGGCGATCGGCCAGGGTCTCAAGGGCGTTATCGACCGCGGGTTCGCGGCGGGCAACGCGGCTGAGCTCGATCGCACGCTCGCGCTGATGCTCGCCGTCATCGTCGTGATGGCGGTGGCGACGTTCACCCGCTATTACTTCGTGTCGTGGATCGGCGAGCGCGTCACCGCCGACCTGCGACGCGCGGTCTTCGAGCATCTGCTGCGCCTGCCACCGGGATGGTTCGAGCTCACGCGCACCGGCGAAGTGATCTCGCGCGTCACCAACGATACGGCGCTCCTTGAGACCGTGATCGGCTCGAGCGTGTCGATGGCGGTGCGCAACGTGCTGCTGCTCGTGGGCGGACTCGCGATGCTCGCGATCACGAGCGTGAAGCTCACGCTGCTCGTGCTGGCCGGTGTGCCGCTGGTGGTCGCGCCGATCCTGCTCTTTGGTCGACGTGTGCGTCGGCTCGCACGCGCGAGCCAGGACCGGGTCGGCGACGTCGGCGCCTACGTCGACGAGGCGCTGCACGAGATCCGCACCGTCCAGGCCTACGGGCACGAGGCGGTCGATCGCAGCCGCTTCGGCGAGCGGGTCGAGGCCGCGTTCGACACCGCGCGGGCGCGCATCCGCCAGCGCGCTTCGCTCGTCGCCACGGTGATCGTGCTCGTGTTCGGCGCGATCGGTGTGATCCTCTGGGTCGGCGGTCACGACGTGGTCGCGGGACGGATCAGCGCGGGTCAGCTCTCGGCGTTCGTCTTCTATGCGGTGATCGTTGCCGGCGCGGTCGCGACGATCAGCGAAGTCCTGGGCGACCTCCAGCGCGCCGCCGGCGCGACCGAGCGCATCTTCGAGCTGCTCGCGATCGAGCCGGGGATCGCGCCGCCTTCGAACCCGGCGCCGTTGCCGTCGCCGGCGCGCGGCACGGTGTCGTTCGAAGCCGTCACTTTCCGCTACCCGTCGCGGCCCGACACGTCGGCGCTCGACGCGTTCACGCTCGACGTGCGGAGCGGCGAGAACGTCGCGCTGGTCGGGCCGTCGGGCGCGGGCAAGACGACCGTGTTCCAGCTGCTGCTCCGCTTCTACGATCCGCAGGGCGGTGCGGTCCGGATCGACGGCGTGGATCTGCGCACCGCGGATCCGGCCGAGGTCCGCGCGCGCCTCGCCGTCGTGCCGCAGGACCCAGTGATCTTCGCTGCGAGCGTGCTCGAGAACGTCCGCTACGGCCGTCCCGGAGCGACCGACGCCGACGTGCGCGCCGCGTGCGAGGCGGCGTATGCCGCCGAGTTCGTCGCGCAGCTGCCGCAGGGCTACGACAGCCCGCTGGGCGAGCGGGGCGTGCGCCTGTCCGGCGGTCAACGGCAGCGGCTCGCGATCGCCCGCGCGATCCTCGCCGACCGGCCGATCCTGCTGCTCGACGAGGCGACGAGCTCGCTCGACGCCGAAAGCGAGCGTGTCGTACAGCTCGCGCTCGAGCGGCTGATGGCGCGACGCACCGTCCTCATCATCGCGCATCGGCTAGCAACGGTGCGCCACGCCGACCGGATCGTCGTGATGGACCGCGGGCACATCGTCGCTGCCGGCACCCACGACGAGCTCGTCGCCGGCAACGCGCTCTACGCGCGGCTCGCGGCGCTCCAGTTCGGCGCCGGCGGAACTCCGCTCGCGGCCACGATCGCGCCGTTGGCGATCTAATGACCCCGGGGTCAGACCCGGGTCAGACCCCGGTCTGGCACCGGAGATGCGGTGCGGGCATTGCGGATCGCAGCGACGACCGTCGGATCGAGCGGCTGATCGAACAACTCGCGGTACACCGCAGCTGCGTCGCGATTCGGCGTGGCGAGCGCCAGAAACGACACATGTGGAACAAGGAGCGGCGAGCGTTCCAATCCCAGATTTGCGCGGTGGCTGGTCCAGCGGTACTCGCCAGGGTGGCTCGCGATTCCCGCTCGCACGGGATTCAGTTCGATGTATCGATAGCACGCCAGGACGTACGCGTCCGAGTCGACCATCGACGCGTGGTATCGCCCTTCCCACAGCGTGCCGGTTCGGTTCCGGCTGCGGTTGAACGATTGGCTGTATCGCTGGTCCACCTGTTTCATCAACGTGGCCGGACCCGCGGCATCTTTCGGCGTGAGCAGCAGGTGAACGTGGTTCCGCATGAGTGCGTAGGCGTGCACTTCGCAACCGCTGGCGGGAGCGAATTCGGTCAGCAGCGCAATGTAGAGCCCGTAGTCGGTGGCGTCCGTGAAGCACGTCTGTCGGTTGTGCGCCCGCCGAACCACGTGCAAGGTCGCGCCCGCGTGGAATTCCCTAGGTCTCCGTGGCATCTTGCCGTTCCGTGGCTCGGGGATTGAGTCAACGGCGTCGACAATATTGGGTTGGCACCCTCGGCGCCATCCGCCGGTCGACCGAAACGGAACCAGACCAGGGTCTGACCCGGGTCAGACCCTGGTCTGGTACTGGCTTGGCGCTCGCGACGTCGCGCCGGACGCGCCATTGGCGCTACAATGACCGGTTCGGCCGCGCACCGGCTTTTCCACTTCGACCCATGATCGTCACGTATCCGGGCAGCCCTTACGAGCTGCACAAGCCCTTCGAGCCGTCGGGCGACCAGCCCGAGGCGATCGCCGGCCTGATCGAAGGCCTCGACGACGGCCTCGCGTTCCAGACGCTGCTCGGAGTGACGGGCTCGGGCAAGACGTTCACGATGGCGAACGTCATCGCGCGCACCGGCCGTCCGGCGCTCGTGCTGGCGCCGAACAAGACGCTCGCCGCGCAGCTCTACTCCGAGTTCCGCGAGTTCTTCCCGAACAACGCGGTCGAGTACTTCGTCAGCTACTACGACTACTACCAGCCCGAGGCGTACGTCCCGTCGCGCGACCTCTATATAGAGAAGGACTCGTCGATCAACGAGCACATCGAGCAGATGCGCCTGTCCGCGACCAAGGCGATCCTCGAGCGTCCCGACTGCGTGATCGTCGCGACGGTTTCGGCGATCTACGGTATCGGCGACCCGTCCGAGTACCACAGCATGATCCTGCACGTGAAGGACGGCGACCGGCTCACCCAGCGCGATGCGATCAAGCGGCTGACCGAGATGCAGTACACGCGCAACGAAGCGGATTTCCGGCGAGGGACGTTCCGCGTACGCGGCGACGTGCTCGACATCTTTCCGGCCGAGCACGCGGAGAACGCGCTGCGACTCTCGCTCTTCGACGACGAGGTCGAGTCGCTGCAGCTCTTCGATCCGCTGACCGGTCACATCAAGCAGCGCATCGGCCGGTTCACCGTGTTTCCGTCGAGCCACTACGTGACCGGGCGCAAGAAGGTGCTGGACGCAATCGAGGCGATCAAGCTGGAGCTCGCGCAGCAAAAGGATTTCTTCGTCGCGCAGATGAAGCTGATCGAGGCGCAGCGGATCGAGCAGCGCACGCGCTTCGACCTTGAGATGATGACCGAGATCGGCTTCTGCAAGGGCATCGAGAACTATTCGCGCCACCTCTCCGGCCGCAACGCGGGGGAGCCGCCACCGACGCTGATCGACTATCTGCCGCCGAAGTCGCTGATGTTCATCGACGAGTCGCACGTGACGATCCCGCAGACGGGTGGCATGTACAAGGGCGACCGGGCGCGGAAGGAGAACCTCGTCAACTACGGCTTCCGGCTGCCCTCCGCGCTCGACAACCGGCCGCTGCGCTTCGACGAGTTCGAGCGCCTGCTTCCGCAGACGGTCTTCGTGTCGGCGACGCCGGCAGACTACGAACGGATGCACGCGGGACAGGTCGTCGAGCAGGTCGTCCGGCCGACGGGGCTCGTCGATCCGATGCTCGAGGTGCGGCCCGCGCAGACGCAGGTCGACGATCTCCTGTCCGAGATCGGCCTTCGCGTCGAGAAGAACGAGCGGGTGCTCGTGACGACACTGACCAAGCGGATGGCCGAGGACCTGACCGACTATCTGAACGAGCATGGCGTCAAGGTCCGCTATCTGCACTCGGACATCGACACTGTCGAGCGCGTCGAGATCATCCGCGACCTGCGCCTGGGCGAGTTCGACGTGCTGGTGGGGATCAACCTGCTGCGCGAAGGTCTCGACATCCCGGAGGTGTCGCTGGTCGCGATACTCGACGCCGACAAGGAAGGCTTCCTGCGCGCCGAGCGCTCGCTGATCCAGACGATCGGCCGCGCGGCGCGGCACATCAATGGAATGGCGATCCTCTACGCAGACACGATGACCGACTCGATGAAGGCGGCGATCGGTGAAACCGAGCGCCGGCGCGCGAAGCAGATCGCCTGGAACGCGAAGATGGGCATCACGCCGCAGGGTGTCCAGAAGCGGATCAAGGACCTGATCGACGGCATGTACGACGCCGACGAGGGGAAGAAGCAGCTCCGCGCCGCGCAGACCAAGGCGAAGTACGAGTCGATGCCCGAGAAGGACCTGGAGCGCGAGCTGAAGCGGCTCGAGAAGGAAATGCTCGACGCCGCGAAGAATCTCGAGTTCGAGAAGGCCGCCCAGCTGCGCGACAAGCTCTTCCAGCTCAAGGAAGCGATGTTCGGCGTGCAGCTGCCGGTCGAGACGTAGCGGCGCGGATCCGTTCGCGCGCGACGGCCGGCGCGCGAAACGCGGCGGGTTGTTCCTGCGCTGCCGAGACCGAGCGTCGGCGCGCGAAGCAGGTCGCCTGGAACGCGAAGATGGGCATCACACCGCAGGGCGTCCAGAAGCGCATCAAGGACCTGATCGACGGCATGTACGACGCCGACGAGGGCAAGAAGCAGCTCCGCGCCGCGCAGACCAAGGCGAAGTACGAATCGATTCCCGAGAAGGACCTCGAGCGCGAGCTGAAGCGGCTCGAGAAGGAGATGCTCGACGCCGCGAAGAACCTCGA
This sequence comes from uncultured beta proteobacterium, assembly GCA_963830485.1. Lineage (GTDB taxonomy): Bacteria > Pseudomonadota > Gammaproteobacteria > Burkholderiales > Casimicrobiaceae > CAIWHR01. The sequence goes on along the minus strand of CAWHNE010000006.1, from coordinate 7,422 downwards.
ATTCGAGCGTGCTGCGGAGCTCCGCGACAAGCTCTTACCAGCTCAAGGAAGCGATGTTCGGCGTGCAGCTGCCGGTCGAGACGTAGCGGCGACAGCACAGGCTCGCGGGCCGGACAAACCACGCAGGGCCGGCTTTCGCCGGCCCTGCCTGCTTTCGACTACTGCGGCGCAATCTTCGACGGCGTGATGTAGACCGTCCCGTCCGTCGCGTCGATGTTGTCGACGATCCAGTTGTTGCCCGCCGACACGATGTTGGGGCTGCCATTGTTCACCAGGCTCTTCACGTTCGCCGAGACGTTCGTCTCCTCCATGCGAATGCGGCCCAGCCCGTGGTCGACAGCCTTTATCGAATTGTGGAGATGCGACCGGATCAGCGTCGCGAAGATTGACGACGTGCCCGCCGTCCTGAACAGCGCTGACGGCGCGTTGCTGAGGGTCGAATCACGCATGTGGAAACCGATTCCCGACGTGCCACCGGCGGTCAAGCTTATGGCTGTGGTTCCCACGAAGCTTACCTGCGAGCGCACCAGGTCTGCATCGATCGCCGCATTCGACCCGGTAGACAGCGTGATGCCGCCGTTGTTCATCTGCTCGAAGAAAGAGTCGGTGATCTTCAACTGTCCGGCGTACGCCGTGCCGGCGGCGGTGTGCGAAACGACGATGCCGTCGTCGCCCCCGTAGATCTGACTTCCGGCGACGGTCACCTTGGGGATGCTGCCGGCATTCGCATTGTTCACGTTCAGTCCGGTCCCGAAGCCAAGGATCTGTGACTGCCAAAGCAGAAGCTCGGAGAGATTGTTGGGAGCGAGGTTGTCCATCTGGATGCCGACGTCCTGAAGCGATATCACGCTGTTCCGGATGGACGCGGCGGCAAACCCGTGCACCCATACGCCGTACGTAAGGCCGGACGCGGCGCGACCGCGCTCGATTTGTGTGTGATCGGCGATCACCACCAGGTTATCACCGGGCGTAGGCACCGCCGTCCCGTTGGCGTTGATGCCGGTCCGGCACTCGCGCAGGAAGCTGTCGTTGACGTAGACGATCACCGGCGCCGAGGGTGCGGCGTTGATGCACGCACTGGTGGGCTGCGTGAAATTGCTGATCGACGACTTCTCGATGTGCACGGTACCGGCGTTCTGAATGTCGATGCCGTAGAGAGGGAGCGGCGCCGCGCCGGGAACCCCGGCGATGTCGAGACCGCGCAGCGTGATGACGTCCGTGGGGCCGGCGTTGATGACGACGCCGGTCGTCGGATTCGCGCCGCCGCCGAGGACGCTGATGCCCCCGTAGACGCCCGACGGACCGATGACCTTGAGCGATTTGTTGATCGTCATCGGACCATAGCCCGCGGTGTCGAGAATCACGACCTCACCGCCCGCCAGCGTGTTGCCGATCGCCACATTGAAGCTGCGGCACGGCGACGCGAGCGAGCACGGCGGCGGACCGACATCGCTGCCGTACGACGCGACGAACGTGCGCTGTGCCGCGCCGAAGGCCGGTACCGCGAGAAAGAGCATCGCCAGCGCAGCGGCACCGGCGCTCAGGACATGGAATGGATGCGGCATGGCACCTCCCTAGGTTATTGGCCGCCTCCCAGCCGGAGGCGGGGGCAAGAATCCTACGACCCCAACCTCGTCAGTGGCAATAGACGGGCCAGCCGGCGCGAGGTCAGCCGGTTCGTGCACTACAAGGCTGGTTGCGACGGCGTCGCGCGACGGCGCGTGGGGTCGCTTCTGCGGAATCGCGTTCGTGCGGCGCAGACCGGGCGAATGCCAATCGATGTCCGAGCAGGACCTCGAGCGCGAGCTCAAGCGGCTCGAGAAGGAGATGGTCGACGCGGCGAAGAACCTCGAGTTCGAGAAGGCCGCGCAGCTCCGCGACAAGCTCTGCCAGCTCAAGGAAGCGATGTTCGGCGTGCAGCTGCCGGTCGAGAGCTGACCGCCGACCGGCGGCGCGCGATCGCCGCCGAAGGCCGCCCGCGGCGGCCGGGCCTCAACCGATCGGCGTCATTTTCCCTGGAACTGCGTCGGAACGATGCAGCCGGTGCAGCCAGCCGGCAGCACCGTGTCCGAATTGTTGTAAACGGCATTGCTGCCGTTTCCGCCGCCGTAGCCGAGCGACGTCACGCCGGCGGCGCCGCCGCCGCAGTCGACGAGGCTGTTGGCGTTGTTGGCGATCACGTTGCTGGTAAAGATCGCCTGGCCGTGCCCGTGCAGGAGGCCGGCGGTCGAGAGGCTGATTAGCGAGTTCGGCGACGCTGACGTGGAGGCTGGCGCCGGGGGCGCCGACCGTCTCGATGGCGCCGTTGCCGAGCCTGCGAGAGCTGCGAGCCCACGACGAGATCGCGCTGCAGGACCGCCGTGTTCGTGTTGTTGGCGCTGACGCCGTCGCCGGCCCACGCGATGACGCTGTTGCGGATCGTGGCGACGACCGCGTCGTTGAGGTTGACGGCGGTCGTGCCGCTGCCGCACGGTGTTGATCTGTGCTCGATGCGCGTGTTGTCGACGATCGAGGCTCATGCGCGACGCGTCGTTCGGCCCGGTCCCGACGATGCGGATGCCGTTGCGGCACTCGCGCAGGAAGCTGTCGTTGACGAAGACCTGGATCGGCTTGGCCGAGACGGCGTTGATGCACGCGCTCGTATCCTGCGTGAAGTTTGCCGATCGACGACTTCTCGATGTGCACGGTCCCGGCGTTCTGGATGTCGATGCCGATCAGCGGGAGCGGTGGCGCGCCCGGGACGCCGGAGATGTCGAGGCCGCGCAGCGTCACGACGTCGGTGTCACCGGCGTTGATTACGACGCCCGGGTCGTGATGCCGCCGCCGCGCCGAGCACGCTGATCCCGCCGTAGACGCCGGTGGGTCCGATGATCTTGATCGACTTGTCGATCGTCATCGGGCCGTAGCCGGCAGTGTCGAGGATCACGACCTCGCCGCCGGATCGTGTCGCCGATCGCCGCGTTGAAGGTGCGGCAGGGGAAGGGGAGGTTGCAGGGTCTGGTGGAATAATCGCCGGGGATTGAGGGGTCTAAACCGTACGAGGCGACGAACGTGCGCTGGAGGGGCGCACCCCAGGCGGGCGCGGCGGCGACGAGTAGGACCATCAGGCCCAGAGCAGCGACTACGGCAATCGAATATTTCGATCGGGATTGGCGATGCATGGCGTCCTCCTCGTGGCGGTCGACCCCGCCGGTTCCGGCGGTGGCCGCGAAAATGAAAAGCCTACGCGTTGACCATGCTCGATGCAAGGGTATCGTTGCTTGAGTTATCGAGCCGTACCCGGCGGGTCGCGGATCACGACATCGGGCGGGATGGGGCGCCGATGCGGCGTGGCGCCGCCCCGCGCCGGTTCCCTCGCCTTGGACGACGGAGCTAGTACTTCGGAATGACGGCGGGCTTGATGTATGTCGGCCCCGGCGCGTGCGCTCGTTGCATTCTATGTTCAGCCCTTTCGACACGATGTTGCCACCGCCATTGTTGATAAGGTCGGTGTTGAGGGTGTTGAAGTGCGAGCCGTCCAGCTGGACATTCCCGAATCCGTAGTCGATCGCGGTCGTGCCGCGATGGATGTTCGACTGCGTGATCGCGACTTGCAGGTTCGACGCCGCTCCCGACGTCTTGATGTGGGTGACCGCCCCCGAGCTCGTCGAGTCGCGCAGGTTGAGACACATGTGGCTTCCGTTCGTCGCCTTGACGTCGATCGCGGCGTTCCCGACCAGGCAGCCTACGACCGAGGCCGTGTAGAAACGTCAAACCTGCGTGATCACGCGATGTTGGCGCGCTTGGAACGTTTGGGATAGCCGCTGCCGCGCTATGCATGGCTGCGGGAGCTGATGGATTTTATCGAGGCTGTTTTGAAAGTTGCTTTGCAGATGTGCTTGGCAGCTCGTTCTGCGTGTTTATCGCGCGCGCGAGAGGTCCTTAGGCCCGCATCGCTTGCATCAGCGGCACGATGCCCACGATTCGCATGACGCGTTTGAGGTTGTAGGCCAGCACATGGAGGCTCATCTCGGTGCTGACGCGAGGCAGCCGCTTGGTCAGGAAATGGGTCGCGCCCATCCAGGCTTTGAGCGTGCCGAAGGGATGTTCGACGGTTTGCCGGCGTAGCTTCATGGCGTCGGGCTGCTGGTCCAGGCGCTCCTGCATCGCGTCGAGAACGGCCTCGTGCTCCCAGCGCGCGATGCGCCGGTAGTCGCCCGTCGTGCATTGCGCTTTGAGCGGACACTTGGGGCAAGCCGAGGACCAGTACTTGTGCAGGGTCATGCCGTTCTCGACGGTGGTAAAGCGCCTGATCGCCCGTTGGCCGGCTGGGCAGCGGTACTCATCGTCTTCGGCGATGTAGACAAAGTCGCGCTTGTCGAAGCGACCCTCGGCCTTGCTGTTGGAGGTCAGTGGCTTCGGCACCAATGGGGTCATGCCGGCTTGATCGCAATCCAGAATCTCTTCGCCTTTGAAGTAGCCGCGATCGGCAACGACGGTCAGATCTTCCTTTCCCGTCGCGCTGCGCGCCTGCGTCGGCCATCGAGAACAGCTGGGTGCGGTCGTGGCCGACGTTGGTGACTTCGTGGGCCACGATCAGATGATGTTTGGTATCTACCGCGGTCTGCACGTTGTAGCCGACGATGCCGGTGCCTCTGCCACTGGTCGCCATCGAGCGCGCATCCGGATCGGTCAGCGAGACTTGCCCGTCGGGGGCTGCTTGCAGTTGCTGTCCAATCTGTTTCAGGTGCTCCAGGTGCGCCTTGACCGTGGCGACCTTCTCCTTGAGCCGCGAAACTCTGCCTTCCGTGACGAGGGTCGGCTCCCGGTCCGCGCGGTCGAGCTCGGCCAGATAGCGGCTTATGCTTTCCTCCAGCTGCGCCATCCGCTTCTTGAGCTTGTGGTCAGTGAAGTTCTTGTCGCGATTGTTGACCGCCTTGAACTTGCTGCCATCGATGGCCACGATCGCTTCGGAGAACAGATCGAGCCGCCGGCACAGCACGATGAACTCGCGACAGACGCTACGGATCGCCTTGCCATTATCCTTGCGAAAGTCAGCGATGGTCTTGAAGTCCGGCGCCAAGCGTCCGGTCAGCCACATCAGCTCAACGTTGCGCTGCGTCTCACGTTCCAGGCGCCGACTGGACTGCAGGCGGTTCAGATACCCGTAGACGTAGATCTTCAACAGCACCGCCGGGTGGTAGGCAGGACGCCCAGTGTCGGCCGGCGCCACCCCCTCGAAGCCAAGGCCGGTCAGATCGAGTTCGTCGATGAAGACATCGATCACTCGCACCGGGTTGTCCTCGGCGACAAAGTCGTCAAGACACTCGGGCAGCAACGTAACTTGCGTTCGGTCCTCGCCTTCGACGAATCGCTTCATGCTACCGCCCCGAAGAAACTCGATGCTTCAGTGTAGGAAATTTCTTCGTTTAGGCAACCTTCGCGTTTTCACACGTCCTCGACCAAGACCTGCCGACGGCAGGCGGTCGCTTAGCGACTCCTGCGGTCCCACGACTGGCGAAGAGGCCCTCGACGGCCCCCACCGCCCGAGGCCCGCTCCTCGGCGATTCGCGCTACTTGAGGAGGATGACGGTGGGCGTGATGTAGACCAAGCCCGAGAGGTTGTCGATGTCATAGACCATGTTCAGGCCGTTCGACACGATATTGCCGCTCCCGTTGTTCACGAAATCGTCGGCGCACTTTACGATGTGACTGCTATCGAGGCGGACGATCCCGGCACCGTGGTCCACGACGATAGTGCAATTGTTCACCTGAGACCGGATCAGGCTCACCGAGCCGAACGTGCCGCGGGTCTTGACGGCGGTGTTGAGGTGGGCGAGAGTGGAATCGCGCACTACGGCGTAGGCCTTGCCCCCGTTCGTCGAATTCGTGTCGATGGCGTTGGCGACGTTGGCGGCCTGCGTCGAGTCCATCTCCACGTACATCCGGGTGTTCACGTCGGCCGCGCTGTTCTGCAGTGTCACGGCGTTGGCGGCGCCCTGGATGCGCGTTCCACTCACCGTCAGGAACACATTGCGGCCGATTGCAGAATTTGAAAGGTTGAAGGCGTCGTTGGTTAGGCTGGTCAGCTGGCTGCCCGCGACTTTGACCTGCGTGTTGGATCCGCCGGCGGTCCCGGAGAGGTAGACGCCGTTCGTATTCCGGGTCAGCAGGCTGTCGACGATGTCGAGCGCGCCGCTGGCTCCGGCGAGGTTCGCGTCGACCTTCACCGCGAACGTGTTTCGCGAGATGACGCTGTTGCGGAGCGACGCGGCCATGAAGCCCTGTACCCAGAGGCCGATGGACGACGACGCCGGGTTCGAATTGAACGCGCGCTCGATCCTCGTGTTGTCGACGATCAGAGCGCTGCGGCTGCTCGAGACGACGTTGCCATTGGCATAGATCCCGGTCAGGCAGTGGCGCAGGAAGCTGTCGTCGACGTAGACGCGCATGCTCTTCGAGGTCACGACCTGAATGCATGCGCCGCCGTCCTCGGGGAAGTTGCCGATCGACGATTTCTCGATGTGGACGGCACCGGCGTTCTGGATGTCGATGCCGATCAGCGGCAGCGGCGCCGAGCCAGGCACGCCGCTGATGTCGAGGCCGCGTAGGATGACGTCGTCGGTGTCGCCGGCATCGACCACGATCCCGGTGGTGGGCGTGGCACCGCCCTGCACGCTGATGCCGCCGTAGACGCCCGCCGGACCGATGATCTTGATCGATTTATTGATGGTCATCGGCCCGTAGCCGGCCGTGTCGAGGATCACGACCTCCCCGCCGGAAGCCGCGTTGCCGATCGCCGCGTTGAACGTGCGGCAGGGGAGGGGCAGGTTGCAGGGTCTGGTGGAATACTCGCCGGGGATTGGTGGGTCTACACCGTACGAGGCAACGAACGTGCGTTGGAGTAGCGCCGCTGCGGGCGTGGCAACCGCAAGGGCGAGCAGCCCGAGCATCAGCGCCGGCAGGGAAGGCTTCGACGGACGGAGCATGGCGGATACCTCCTTGGGGGGTGCGGTCACGCGCCGCGTCGCGACGTCGCGCGTGCCACGTGATTATTCGAGCACCAGGAAAGCGGCGATGGGTAGTATCCGCCAAGAGGGCGCGGACACGGCGGGAAGCATCGTCGCGACGAACCCGAGCGCACGGTGCCTTCGCCGCGGCGTGACGGTGCCATTCTGCATGGAGTCCCCTAGCGACGCTTCTTCTTCTCTGGACGCTCTGCGCGCCCAAGGAACGTAGATTACGAGCGCGTCGCGCGCTTGGCAAGGGTGACGACCCGCGCTCCCAGGGGTTCGCCTTCACCGCACCATCGTGCGGCGCGGTCGACGTCGCGTTCTGCTATCGGAACGAGTGGTCGGCTGACACAACGCCGCATTTGCAGTGCCCCAATACGGTACGGCGCGTCGAGGAGCTAGGTCACTTCGGGGCGGACCTCTTCTGCGC
>CAWHNE010000005.1:0-200186 GCA_963830485.1 uncultured beta proteobacterium | reverse complement strand
CGCGAGCATCGCGAGCGCGGCGCAGGACGCCGTGGCGCGGCACACGGCGGTCCCGAGCCCGTGCAGCGGGCGAGAGATGCGGGTATCGCCAACGGACGATACCCGCACAATCCCCACGTCTCCGCCAGAGTAAAGCCGGGCCCGCCCGCGGCCACTTGACAGCCTGATACTGGTGGTCGCCAATCTCTCCGACGTCGGGTTCAGAACACGCAGCCGGCTGGCACTGGGCCGATCCGAGTCAACGCGACGGTCCCGGAACTGCCGGCGCTGCTGCCGCCGGTGAAGGCGTAATTCAACGTCCCAGTCGAGCAGCTTTGGAATGCGAGCGTTCCACTGCCGACCTTTACGCTGGCCGGGCCAGGAACCGTGTGCGTGTCGAACACGCCTCCGGTGGTTTCGTAGATATCCAGCGTGATCGAGCGGGAACCCGCGGTAGAGCTGCCCGATGCCGTATACCAGCGTTGACCGGCCGCCCCGGCGCCGGCGCCTGCAGGTGCATACGTGTACCAAGGCATGAAGACCGAGCCGTTGTTCGGGTTGACCTCGACGACGAATCCCTGACCCGATGTCGCAGCGTTGTACCAATTGCCGGAAAAGGCGAAATCCGCATTGGTAGGACGCGCGCTCGTCGTGGAGCACGTCACGTTCTGCGCAATTCGCGTTAACGGTATGCTTCCGGTGCGGCCCGAACCGTCGGTGAAGCTGTACGACAATTGACCGCTCGCGCAGGTGTCGAAGCTCAGCGTCGCAGTCCCGACCACAACTCCATTCGTGATCGGTGGAGCATTGAAATTGCCGCCGGTATTCTGATAGATCGTCAGCGAAGCAGTGGGTTGTCCAGTCACTACAGAGCCGCTCAGCGTGTACCAGCGCTGGCGATTCGCTCCACCGGCGACAGTGTCGAAGGTGAACCAGCTGACCTGGATGGAACCAAGTCCGGGGAATACTTCGACTTCAAAGCCCTGTCCATCGGTCGCCGGCTCGTACCAGGAGCCCGTCAAACCGTGCTGATTCAACTCGACGCCAGCTGCAAGGCCCGAGAAATCATAGACCTTGCCGGTGCAGCCCGGAACGGAAACAAGACTCGCAATCAGAGCGGCCAGATTGGTCACCGGCAGCGCAATTGCTGGCACATCGGCAAAGTTCGTCACGCAGGGATATATCGGCACGTAATACGTCTGCGCACCCTTGGTTATCTTGCCGGCAAACATCACCTTTATCGAGCTGGTCGTGCCCGAGAACTGCAACTTGAGCGTGTAGGTACCAACCGGCGCACCGCTCGGCACCAGGAAATCGATGATCACCAACTGCATTCCCGGTTCGGCGACCAGGTTGGTGCTCGCATCGATGGGCACCGAGGTGAGGCCGGAAATGATCGAGAGCGGCGTGTCCGGCGCAACGCCAGGCGGGCCAACGGCGATCGAGCCAGCAAAACTCGACATGCTGGCCGGAACCTGAACGATCAACGGATCGTAAAGTGTGAGCGGGGAGGCGTAGCCCAGCAGCTTGATGACAAACGGGAACGACAGCGTGCCTGCGCCGGGCGGTGCCACCTGTATTACGGGCGAGCATGTGGTGGTCACCGCAGCAACGTCGACAACACAGGGAGACGGATTCAACAACGTTACCGTTGCCTGGACAGTCGTAAGTCCGCCGACCGTCCCACCGGACATGTTGCTGATGAGGCATCCGCTCAGCGCCAGCGTCGTAGCGGACACGATGACGATCAATGCCAAGCGCCGCATACCGTGGACCATGACGCCTCCCGTGATGATCCTATCCACAAATACGTTCGGGGCAGGCAGCGTGACGCAGCTGCAATGCGAAGCGGTGCGCGGAAAAAATATCCTCGCAATGCCCGTGGGTGTCAATGGCGCCTCCTGATGGATCGCCTTCGAGGTGAGCCGCAGCATTCGGGTCTACGTCTTGCCGCGTCGAAAGCGGCAACGGGAAATCGTGGCGGCAATTGCGGGGGAGAGACCAACGAGACGATGTCGACCTCGGAGAACAAGATCCTTTCACGCTCGACGAGAAGGCTCGCGACCTCACGGTACGCGCGCTGCACCAGGTGTTCGAGCTGGACCAAGCTCCGCAGACCGCGTAAGTTCCGGTTTTGCCGGCAAATTTAGCGCGCGTTCGTTTGACGGACTGCGCACTGGACCGGTAAAATCGTCAACTTCCCGGAGACGTGGCCGAGTGGTCGAAGGCACTCCCCTGCTAAGGGAGCATACGCCCAAAAAGGTGTATCCAGGGTTCGAATCCCTGCGTCTCCGCCAAACACAGCTGGTGTATTCCGGTTACATGGGTAACGGTTTATATCGGAGACATGGGTAACACTTTCGGCTCGAACGGGTCGGCGACCAGCTCGAGCCGACATGTCTCGTGATTGAAGAATCCCAGGTCGTAGTGCACGAAGGTAACGACCCAGCTTCTATCGCTCACCTCCTTGATCCCCACGTTCTGACCGGCCAACGGCGGTCCCGAGCCCGCATCGCGTGCGAGGGATGCGGGACGCGCCGCAGGCGCCCCCGCACAATCCGTGCGTCTCCGCCTGGACCCTGATTCCCTCCGTTTCAAACCTCCGCGCCTTGGCCTGGGCGGCCACCTTCCTGGTAAGAACAGCGGTCTAGCACTTCCGGGGCGTTTCTTCGCCGCTCGCTCCTCTAGAAGCCGGCCACGTTCGTGATCGTGCCGATCGTCGCTCCAGCGAAGTTGTCCTGCACGGTGTTGTTGCCGCGGCTGCTGAAGGTCGCGCCGGAGTTCGAGAAGCCGTAAGTCGGCGTTCTTAGTCACGACGTTGTTCGACGCGACGACCGTCGAGCCGCTGTACGCGGCGATTCCGTGGCCGAAGTTGCCGGTTACCGTGCTGTCGGCGACCGAGACGTGGACATTGAGGATCGCGTGGACGCTGACGAGACCGTTGCGCGCAACCGTGCTGCGCGCGATGGTCACTTCCGCCTTGGTGCCCGCGCCCGTCGAGAAGGAAACGACGCCGCCGTTGGCATTGGTCGAGATCGTCGTCGACTCGATGTCGACGCGCGTGAGCGGGCTGGTGTTGATGAAGACGCCGGCGTGCACATTGTCCGCGATCAGCGAGTCGCGGACGGCGACGCGCGAGACTCCGGTCACGAACAGCCCGGCGTTGCCATTGGCCTCGATCCGCGTACGTTCGATGTGCGCCTCAGTCGCGATCAGGTAGACGCCCAGATGCGCGTTATTGCGGATGATGTTGTCGTGGATGAAGAGCCTGCCTCCGATCATCTGAAGGCCCCCGCTCCCGACGCCAGCGATGATGCAACCGTCGATGCGCAGCTCGGCGCCGTTCGAGAAGTTGACGCCGATGTTTCCGCCCTGGCCGTTGATCGTGAGGCCCCGCAGGCCGACCTTGACTCCAGCCGTGTTGATATCGATGCCGTTGTCGGGCGAAAACACGCTGATTCCAGCATAGATGCCCGGCGGCGCGATGATCGACACCGAGCGGTCGATCGTGACGCGACCGTATCCCCCCGAGTCGAGCACGATGACCTCGCCGTCTGCATCGGTCACCGTGATCGCCTTGCCGAAGGAGCGGCAGGGGATGAGAAGGCACCGATGTCGTTGCTGCCCTCGAGAGATTTCGATCCGCTAGGCAGGCATCTTTCCGGTGGTGACCTTAAGGTCTAGGACGGCCTCCGCTGCCGTTCCGGGCAGCCGCTCCTCGCCAGGGGAGGCTTCCATGCGTCGCCAGTTCTGGTCGTTGGTGTTCGTGCTAGCGCTCGCCGCGATGGAAGCGGCGGGAGGCGGTCGTCGCCGGAAACAGCGGGACGAGCCCCACCGGCACCGCGATGTCGTGCGATACGGGCGGACTCTTGTCGTCGCTCGGCACCAATACGCTCGTCGGCGTCGCCGAGACCGGCGGTTGCTACGGGATCTCGAGGGGGAGCTAGGGAGGCGCCGGCGATCGCAAGGGATCGATCAGCGGTGGTCGTGAGTACGAGGCGCGCCCGGGGTGCTCGCCGAAGCCGAGGGTGTCGGCGCGCTTTACACTATGGCCGTCCGTAGCGAGATTCGAGCATCTAAGTCAGCAGACTGTATGAGAAACCGTGCTCGGCACGTGGATTGCTTTCGCGCCTTTGATAATATAGAGGGGAAATGAAGAGGTACTTAACGATAGTGGTCCTGTTGGCCGCGGGTGCTGCGGTGGCTACTCCGCTGCCGTCGTCGCGAGAGAAGCCGAACGCGCTGGGTTTTCACCAACACCAGCCGAAGAATTCGCTACACGCGTACCGTCCGGCGCCGGTGGTCGCGGATACGACTCCCGAGACGGGCGAGACGTCGATGTCTGCTCCGCCCCCAGGACCGGGCCGCATAAGCCCGGTGGACAAGACGCGGACTCCACCGCCTGAACTCTGCATTACGCAGCGCATGGGTGGCGGTGACCCTGCCCCAAGGGGGTGTCCTGTTACGGAACCTCCAAAGACGGTGCCGGAGCCGGGGACGTACGCGCTGCTGGCTGTCGGTTTGATGGCCCTATGGCTGGTCAGATTCGCGAATCGGCGTCGGTGTCGCCGGACTCGCGGTATCGTGGAGGCCCTCGCTTAGCTGTTCGCAGCAGCGCATACACCGACCCCGCCCGCGTGGCGGGGTTTTCGTTTCTGCGTCCCTACAGATCAGCGCAGACGTCCCGAAGTCGGAGGCGGACGGATCCGCCAGAACGAAAATAGGCCCTGGCGAGAGCGTGATTGCGATGACGTCCCGAATGCCGGCGTTCTTGTCGACGTGTTGCTCCGGCACTCGACGCTCGCGCCGTCCACGACGCGAAGTTTGTTTGAGGAACATCCCCGATCCTGCGACCCGATTCGTTCACGAATCGTTTAAGCGTGGTCCGGAGCGACGCGGCGTTGCCGCTTGCATCCATGCGCAGTCGAGAACGCTCCGCTCTCAGCTCAAGGCAAGGGTCCACGCAGCTCCGCTGGAGCGGTAGAAATCCAACGTCTTCCGGTAGGCCGTTCGTCCGTCCGTCGCCCGTGCGATCTTTCGGAAGGCCGCGGCGACACGCGCGCGGAGCGCACGGCGAACGGGTTTGCCAAGGCGATCAGGACTGTTCATCGTCGTCTCCTATGATGGCGTTGGAGCGGCCTGCTTTTCGCTTCAACGCTGGCGTAAGCGTATTCGGATGACGTAGTAATCTGATTTCATCGCGACGCCGGTTTTGTTTCATATGTTCCGTCTCACATGCCGGGCCCTGGACGCGCATCCGCCGAAGATCTGCTCGAGCGTCCGCGTGAAGGAGTCAGGCAACCTGCGGGAGTTCGAGTCTGCAAACCCGCCGACGAGCGACGTTCGTTGTATGTCCGCATTGCTGCCGCGACCGGGCGATCGCACAATTGGGACGGGTCGGCTCTCGTAGTCGAGCGAGCCGAGCGGGAAGGGCGCGCCGAGTCCGAGATCGTGGGTGCGCCGGGTAGCGACGTTCGCGGACTAATCCTTCGCGCCGTCGCGATAAGGGCGGCTCGGTGGGGGTCCCTTCGACGTGCTACGGGAGTGACGACCGGTGCGACGCGTCAGGCGGTTGCTGGAGCACGGCGTACGACGCCAAGTGCGGCGCGGGCGATGGCCACGAGCGTGGCTCGTTCGGCACGATCGGCAACGCGGTGCATCGCCTTGCGCTCTTCGATCGTGAACCCGTTGCCGAGATGCCACCGGCCGCGAAGGAGGCTGGCTTCGAACTGAAACGTGCGAAGGTGCACGTCGCCCTCGGCCGAGCGCCTGACAACGCCGTGCGGAAGCTCGGCCCGCGCTGCCGCGAGAGCTCTCCCCAGGTCGCCGCGGGGCGGCAGCATGCGCAGCGCCTCGTTCTGCCAACGCACCCACTCGAAGCGCGTTGCTGGCCTGTGCATGCTCCTAAGCTCGGATGGCGTGAAACCGTTGCCGTGCCGCCATGTCCCCCGAATCCGGGAGCGGATACCGTCGGCCCGCACGATGAGGATGTCGCCGTTGTCTGCGATCAGAACGCCGGGCTTGCGGCCCGACTCGTGCCACCGCGATTGAAGCCGGCGGCCTATCTCATCCAACAGCGGCTGGCACTCGAAGGGCGTTCCGGATTGCGACCCGCTTACAGCCATACGTCCTTCCTGCACGTGCCAACGAGCGCCATCATGCGACACCGAGCCGACGGCAGATGTCGGGCGTGGCCGTTTTGCGCCGTAGGCGCCCTCCGACAAACCGACTGCCAAGCAGCGCGCGCGGCCACCAATCCCGTGCCGGCGCCCAATTGGACCGCGGTGGCGCGCACGTGCAGAATCATGGGTACGACCCGCCATGACGGCGTGGGCGCGTGCGCAGACACATCACGGGAGGATGCGATGAAAACCAAATGGGGCATTTCCTGCATGCTGGGGCTCGCGGTGATCCTTGCAGCGGGGGCAAACGATGCGCTCGCCGTGGCACAACGGACCTTCGTCGCGTCGTTCGGATCGCCTGCCAATACGACGTTCAACTGTTCGATCGCCAACCCGTGCCGCGGCTTTTCCGAGGCGATCAGCGTCACCTCGCCGGGCGGGGAGGTGATCGTGCTCGACTCGGCGGGCTACGGCACGGTGACGATCTCACAGGCGGTTTCCATCATCGCCCCGCCGGGCGTCTACGCCGGGGTTTCGGTCTTCTCCGGAACCGGCATCGTCGTCAATGCCGGTACCTCCAACGTGACGCTCTCCGGGCTTACGCTTAATGGTCTCGGCGGCGGCACGGGCATCGACTTCCAGAGCGCGGGCATTCTGCGCCTCGAGCAGATGACGATCCGGGGGTTTACCGGCAACGGGCTCGGCGGCGCGCTTGCGGCGGCCACGACGCTCATCGTCCGCAACAGCACGTTCGTGTCGAACGGCTTCGCGGGACTGATTATCGGCACGAGTGCCGGCGTCGTGACGTTCGATATCGAGGGATCGACGTTCGACGGAAATACTCATGGCGCGGCGTTCACCGACAACGTCGCGGGCACGGTCTCCGGCTCATCGTTCAATAAGAACGGCGGCGCCGGCAATTTCGTGCAGCCGCAGAACACGGGGACGACCGCCAACATGACGTTCCGCAACTGCGTGTTCTCGGGAAATAACTATGGGTTCATTTCGGGATTGCTTGCGGGAGCGACCGTGACCGTCCAGCTCACTGATTCCGAGCTTTCGGACAATGCCACCTTCGGCCTTTCTTCCCAGGCCGGATCGACGACGAACGTTTCGAATTCGACGCTGACGCGGAACGGCACCGGAATCGCCAATTTCGGCGGTACCGCCCGATCGTTTACCGACAACCGGCTGTACGGCAATGGCGCTGACGGGGTGTTTTCGTCCACGATCGCGAAGCAGTGAAGTGCACTGCCGCCTGCATGGCCATGCCTGCTAGAGCCCGCGACGCAGCGAGCCGCTGAGCCGCGGCATGCGCAGTCCCTGGAGATGCCGCTGAACGATTCGAGCGCCTCGCGGGGACTTGCGCCTGCCGGACTCGCCGATCGCGCGTTCGCGCGCGCGGCCGGCTCCGATCCCATCGATGGCAACGCCGTGCGGATGTTGCGCGATGCCGCCGAGCACTTTCCGGCCTTTCTCGACGCGATCCGCGGTGCCGAGCGTACGATCCTGTTCGAGAGCTATCTCTTCTCGGACGATCTTGTCGGGCGCGAGTTCACTGCGGCGCTCGCCGAGCGCGCCCGCGCGGGCGTGCACGTCCACGTTGTTTACGACTGGCTCGGGTCCCTCGGTGCCCATGCCCTGTGGAAGCCGCTCATCGCCGCGGGTGCGCATGTCCGCCAATTCAATCCGCCGCGTCTCGACAGCCCGCTCGGTTGGCTCTCTCGCGATCATCGCAAGACCATCGCCATCGACGGCCGCGTCGCGTTTGTGAGCGGGCTATGCGTCAGCGATCGCTGGAACGGCGATCCGCGCAAGGGGATGGAGCCTTGGCGGGACACCGGCATCGAGATCCGTGGGCCGGCGATCGCGGAAATCGAGCGGGCGTTCGGCCAGGTCTGGCTCGCGTGCGGCGGCGGGGTGCTACCGCCGCACGCGCTGACGCCGGAAACGGAGATCGCGACGCAGGGCGACACGCGGCTCCGCGTGATTGCTGGCGCACCGAGCGCAACCGGCACCTACCGGCTCGACCTCGCGATCGCGTCGTTCGCGCGACGAAATCTCTGGCTGACCGATGCGTATTTCGTCGGGACTGCCGCGTACGTCCAGGCGCTGGCTGCGGCCGCCCGCGACGGCGTCGACGTCCGGCTGCTGGTTCCGGGCGCGAGCGATATTCCCGCACTGTCGCCGCTGTCGCGCGCCGGGTATCGGCCGCTGCTGCAGGCGGGCGTGCGCGTGTACGAATGGAACGGCACCATGCTGCACGCGAAGACGGCGGTGGCCGACGGATTTTGGGCGCGGATCGGATCCACGAACCTCAACATCGCGAGCTGGATGGGGAACTACGAGCTCGATGTCGCGATCGAGGACACGACATTCGCCATGGCGATGGCCGCGCAATTCGAAACCGATCTCACGCGCGCCACCGAAATCGTCCTCACGCGGCGCAATCGCGTGCGCCGGACCGACGGTGGTGCGCGCGCCGGCGCCGCGCGGCGCGCGATGTCGGGCAGCGCGGGACGAGCGGCCGCCGGTGCTGTCAGCGTCGGCAGCGCGCTCGGCGCGGCGCTGACCGGCCGCCGTGTACTGGGACCCGCGGAAGGGGGACTGCTCGCAAAAGTCGGTCTCGCGGTGCTCGCGCTCGCCATCGTGGCTGCGCTATGGCCGCACGTCGTCGCCTGGCCCGCCGCCGCGCTCGGCGCATGGCTCGGCATTGCCTGGCTCGTGAAAGCCGTGGCCCTGCGGCGGGCGTCTAAGATCGCCCGCGTGGCCGATCCTCGACGCGCGGGCGGCGATGGCAGCGACCCGGAGTAGGCTGATATAATCCGCGCCTCGCGCCCGTAGCTCAGTTGGATTAGAGTACCTGGCTACGAACCAGGGGGTCGTGGGTTCAAATCCTGCCGGGCGCGCCAAATAATCAAGGGCTTGCGGGAATGCAGGCCTTCGCCCTTTGCGGGCATTGCAGGGCTTCCGCCAATCGAGCGGCTTTCGGCCCGCCAAGCCAGCTTTTGCCTCATGCGTATCGGCGCTCGCCGAGGCTCGGCTCATCCGCCGGCACTCCATTCCTTCCCGGTTGGATCTCGGCGATTGCGTAGCCGCCTTTTTCGCGCCACCTTCCAGACCCCGGCCGTCCTGAATCAAGAAAGAGTTACTGTTGCCGCGGCCCCGGGGAGAGGGACTAGGCATGAGGGGTCGGTCGGGGTTTGGGGGCTGCGGGTCGATGGGAGAACACGATGACTCAACACGGGTGGCAGAGGCGACTGGTTGCCGGTGGATGCGGCACTGCGCTCGCAATGCTGCTATTCGGCTGCTCGACGCCGATAAAGCAAGCGCAAGACTTGTCCAGTTCGGGAATTGCCTATTCTGAGGCGCTGGGGAACCTTGCCGATGCGACCGCGATGACCGTGGTCGACAGCAGCAGCCGTGACCTTCTGCGGATCAGAAAGCGCGAACCGCGCGACAAGCGCGGACAGATGCTTGACGATAGCGACAAGGTCATTGGTGAGTATCTGAAACAGATCATGGAACTCAAGAGCCACGTGGTCCAAATCAGAGCCTATTTCATCAATCTGCAGGCTTTGAGCCAATCGGACGCTCCGGAGAAAACAGGGGCAGCGCTCAGGGACGTGAGCGATGCCATCAATCAAGCCAACAAGACGTTTCGGGATTCCAAACGGCCGGTCTTCACCGATGTTCAACTGGAAGCGACGCAAAAGTTCGGGACCTTGGTTGCGAAAGGCATCCTGGCGCAGCAGGTGTCGCAGGCACTCGAACGCGACAAGATGATCATCGGTGAGCAGCTTCTGTACGAGCAGCGAATGATGAAGGAGCTGGCGGGCACGCTGCAGCGGATTTACAGACAAGCCAGCGATGCCTTCCGGAGGGACAGGGTACGCAATCCCTATACGGCGGCAGAGTTGGCTGCGAACGAGCCGGATCCGGTGCTGGGTGAGGAATGGGTTGCCAATCGGCGCACGGCGCTTACGGCGCAGTTCCAAAATGATCTGCTGGACAAGGCGGCCGCGGCGTCAGTTCACATGCAAGCGATATGGGCGGACGTCGTCACCGGCGGATCGGATCCAGGATCCTTGCGCGTGTTGCTTACGGACGTCGAGACGCTCACCGCTGTAATGAGCACTTTTGATCAGGCGGAAAAGGCGAAGAGAACGCCGTAGTCACGCCACGGAGGGAGATGCTAGCCAATTGCGGGGGATCGCCCGTATTCAGCGTCGCGCCGCGTCGACCGAACCAACGAGACAACCACAGGTGCGCATAATGGCTCGAGCCAAGGTACGAAAGACAACCAAGCAAGCAACGGAGGGCCGCCGTAAGAAAGCAACGACGGCAAGACCGCCAGGCGGCGTCGGTCGTACCCGAGGATCGCCGACCGCCAAACTCGAGGGTCTGGCCCGGCGTGGACCAGCGGCCGCCCGATCGCGCTCACTGCCGGCAGGCGAGGTCACCGGCGCAGTCGACGTCGAGCAGATATTGGCCTCGGTTGCCAACGCGCGGGCGGCGCTGGTCGATATTCAGAGCAAGCTGAACTCGATATCGGAAAGCGGCGCTGGACAAACTATCTGAGAAGGACCAGGAGGCATGGGCCGACGAACTAGCGGAAACCAATAACGCAATCGTCAAGCTCGACACCGTAGCCCTGAAGACGATCAACGATGACTTTGCCGGTCGCGTGCCGGAGTTGGAGCAGAAGACCAAAGCGCTGGCAGCGAGTCTGCAGAAAATGAAAGACGTGGCCGATATCATTGCGAGCATCGGCAAAGTCATCCAAATCGTGACGGAAATCGCAAGCTTGATAAAGTGATGATGATATGGGCGGTACGCGAATTCCAGGGTTGCGCTTCGTTGGACTGAAGTGCGTTCTCGGGCCTCAAGATCTCATTGAGATCTTGCGTTTCTAGGCAGGCAGCGTACGGGCGTTTCTGCGGCAGATGCGAAAGCAGCCCGGCCGGGGTCCTGCCAGGGCGATTCTCACGTACCGCTCGTTAGAGCCCGCCGCATCGATCCAAAGCGCTTACGATACTGCGCCGGTGTGAGGCTCACTTGCCGCCGGAACAACCGGCTGAAGAATCCAGCGTCCTCGTAGCCAACCTCGTTGGCAATGGCTTCGATCGGATGGGCGCTTGTCTCGAGCATCTGCTTGGCTTCTTCCAACCGCAACGTATGGACGTATTCCAGCGGCGACATGCCTGTTGCCTGCTGAAAGCGGCGCTTGAACGAACGCTCTGCTAGGCCGCTAAGCTGCACCATCGTGGTTACCGGAGACGACTGGTCATAATGCTCGGCGATCCACGTCTGACAGCGCGCGATCACCGCGTCGTTCACCTGACGTGAGCGAGCGAGCCGCGCGAACGGCTGTTGACCGATGGCATGCCAGTCGATGAGGTTGATGCGCGCGACCTGCATCGCGACGTCCACCCCAACAAAGCGTGCGATCAGGTACAGCGCCAAGTCCTGCCACGAAGTACCACCGCCCGCCATGACGAGGCGCTGGCCTTCTCCCGACACCACCAGGGCGCGTTCCTTTCGCACTCTCACTGCCGGATAGCGGCTGCGCAGGATGTCACAGTAGGCCCAGTGGGTCGTTGCCTCCTGACCGTCCAGCAGGCCGGCCTCGGCAAGGAGCACCGCCCCCGAGCACGCTGTGGCGAGGGTCGCGCCGTGCGCGTAGCAACGCTTGAGCCAGTCAATTTCGACGCCGAACCGGCCCGTCAACACTTCCCCCGGCGGGATCGCCAGTTCGGGAACGCACACGATGCGAGCATCCGCCCGTTCCTCGAGCGTGGCCTGCGGTGCGATCCGCACGTCGTTGGCGGCCGTGAACGCCTCGGCCTGCGCAGCGACGATGCACGGGTGGACCAACGCCGGTCCGGGCTGGCCATTGACGACAAAGTTCCAATCGCGCCCGGCAGCCATGAACAGGTCGTACAAGCCATACGTCACCGACGCAGTGGTTTCCGGGAACGCGAGGATCGCAACGTTCACCGGAGCATGAGAGGCGCTCATGGCCGATTTGTCGTGTTTCTTGCCGATTTGGCTTTAGTACTCCAAGGCTGCTGATCTTACCTTTACGCCCTAGATGTCGCCAAAAAGTGCGCAGCCGCGCTACACCCCTAATCTTGGCGTGGTCTTGCCCACCGAGCTGCCACTGAGCGAAAGCCAACGCGAGCGGGCAATGTCACTCGCATCGATACTAAGCACGAAGGGAAATCGAATCATGAAGAACGACTTGCGTGGCATTCCCGTCACCGGCGCCGACGCTTTCGCCTTGCGGTGCTACGAGACAGCGCTCGAGCAGTTCCAAACCTATATCGGCGATCCGATCGCCACGATCGACGAGGCGCTGCAGGCTGCGCCCGCGTTCATCGCGGGCCATATGCTAAAAGCCCTGGCGCTCTACACGCTGACAGAACGTAAGTTCGTGCCGATGGTGACCCAGGCGCTCGATGCGGCCCGGCAGCACGCTGGCGGCGCAAACGACCGCGAGCTTGGCCTGATCTCCGCATCCGAGTTTCTGGTTGCGGGTCGCTGGGATAGCGCCTGCCAGGCAATCGATCGCGTGCTCGTCGACAACCCGCGCGACGCGCTCGCTCTGCAGGTGGGCCATCTAATGGACTTCTTTCGCGGCGATTCGTTGAACCTTCGAAATCGCGTCTCGCGCGTGTTGCCCCATTGGGATGCATCGGTACCGGGGTACTCGTACGTGCTCGGCATGCACGCGTTCGGGCTTGAAGAGATGGGTCAATATCCGAACGCGGAAGACACGGCCTTGCGCGCGCTTTCGATACAGTCGAAAGATGGCTGGGCAGTGCACGCTGCGGTACACGTCATGGAAATGCAGGGCCGCATCGACGAGGGCATAGAGTTCTTGACGTCACGCGAAAGCGATTGGGCGCCCGACAATGCGTTTGCGTTCCACAATTTCTGGCATCTCGCGCTGTTCTGCATGGACGGAGCACACTACGATCGGGCGCTCGCGCTCTTCGACCGTCACATTCATCCAGGGCCGGCGGCCTATGTGTTGTCACTCCTCGACGCAACGGCGCTCTTGTGGCGTTTGCAGCTCGAAGGCGTCGACGTCGCCGACCGCTTCAATCGCGTCGCCGACGACTGGGAGATGCGACTCGACAGCGAACCGGGTTTCTACGCCTTCAACGATGCGCACGCAGCAATGGCGTTTGCATCGACTGGTCGTGACACGGCGCTATCACGTCTGGTTCTACGGATGCGTGAAGCCGCCGCGAATGGGGACACGAATGCAGCGATGACGCGCGAAGTTGGCCTTCCCCTGGTGGAGGGCGTCGCGGCGTTCGCCAGCGGCCGTTACGCCGACTCAATCGCGGCGATCGAACCGATGCGTGACCAGGCGCATCGTTTCGGTGGCAGTCATGCACAGCGCGATGTGATCACGCTGACGCTGATCGAGGCGGCGATCCGCAGCGGCGACCACGGACGCGCGCGGCATTACATAGCCGAGCGCCTCGTGCACAAGAGCGGAGGCAGGTGGGGTCAGCGTTTGTTGTCCCGCGCGGCATCTGCGCCACCTCTCTACGCGGCAGCGTGACTTGTGGTTGTCGTGAATGCGGTGTCTCGCCCTTCGCGTGATGGTCCTTGTTCGGAACCCCGGCTCTGAAGCGGGACACGATGGCTCACTTGCGTTACGGAGCCCGTCGCGGGCTGTTCCATTGAGCGCGAGATGCGCAACCACGCGTCCCGCGTGGAACGAGACTACCAGCCGGCAGTCCGCGTAATGGTGACGTCCGAATGGGGGTCGATAGCCTTTTGAGCGTGGCGCGCGGCGCGATCCTGGTCGCCAGCCATTCGCAGGAAGAGCAACGCGATCAAGCCGCCCAACACCCAGGCGACCAATCCCAACAAGATCCAGTCCAGAGGCTGCATCGCGGCCACGATCCCGAAAAACGGCAAAAGTCGGACATTATCGTGGAGGCGGCCAATGAAACCTTGCCCAAAGTCAAGAAACAGGTTCAGGCGGCTCAGGTAAAGCCGCCGCTCGTGTTTTCGACCTCCAGAAAACGTCGACATTACCCGCGACAGTGCTATGGTCATTCAGCGATCGCCGAACGGACCCAATATCGGGCTCGCGCGACATCGCCTCCGCGCCAGTCTGCTCCTTTCGCGACGTGTCGCATGAGCCACTGCCGATCCAATGACCGCGGGCACTTACAGCCTGAGCAGCCGCCGTGCGTTGCCTTCGTAGATCGCGTGCCGCTCCTCGGGCGAGAGGTCGAGCCGGTCGACGATCTCGATCGTCGTGCGCGTGTACATCGACCCTTTCTCGGGATCGAACGGCGAATCCGACGCGAACAGGACCCGTTCCGGCCCGAAGAAGCGGAGACCGCATTTGGTCGCCTCCCACGCGCCGAAGAGCGCCGTATCCGCGTAGAACATCCGGAAGTAGTCGACGGGCCGCCGCTTGAGTCTTTTGAGGAGCTTCGTGTAATCGACGTCGGACGTGCGTTTGCCGAGCTGGTCCCAGCCCGGACCGACGCGGCCCTCGAAGTACGGAATCATCCCACCCATGTGGTGGGTGATGATCTTGAGATCGGGGAACCGGTCGAACAGCCCCTCGAACACGATGTGCGCCATCGCAGCGCTCGTCTCGTACGGCCAGCCGAACGTCCACCAGATCTCGAAGTGGCTCTTCTTCTCGCTTTGGTAGTCGGGAAAGTCCGCGCCGCGCGCGGGATGGAGCCAGATCGGCAAGTCGAGCTTCGCCATCAACTCGAACAGCGGCCGCGTGCCCGGGGCCGTGAGCGGCTTGCCGAGAACGTTGGTGAAGACCTGGACCCCGGCCGCGCCCAGGTCGCGCACCGCGCGTTTCGCCTCCCGCAGGAGCCCGTTGGGATCGTTCATCGGCAAGGACGCAATGAATGCCGGAAAGCGGTCCGGATGCCGCCGCACGAGCTCGGCCATGCCGTCATTGGCAAGCCGCGCCATGTCCGTCGATACGGGGGGCGGGCCGAAGACCTCGATCGGCGGCGATCCGAGGCAGATGACCTGCGCGTAGTCCCCGAACTGATCCATGATCCGGAAGCGCGCGTCGAGGTCGACGATCGCGGGAATCGCGCGCACGCGCTTGTGGATGTCCTTGCCGTTGGGCGCGACCTTCAGCATCCGGTCGTAGAACTTCCGCGGGAAGATGTGGTTGAAGATGTCGAGCTTCATCGCTGTTCTTCTTTCAATCGGGTTTGATCTGCGCGGCGCGTACGATCCGGGTCCATCGCTCGAGGTCGGTGTCGATCATCCGCGCCAGGTCCTCAGGCTTGCCGGGCGTCGGGTTGAGGCCTTGCTTCAGCAGGTTGTCGCGCACGTCCGGATCGGCGAGGATCGCGTTCATCTCCGCATTCAGCAGGGCGACCTGCTCCCTGGGTAACCCCGCCGGAGCCGAGCATCGCGTACCAGATGTCGACGTCGATGTCGGTCACGCCTTCGTCGGCGAGCGACGGGATGTCCGGCGTGACGGGAGAGCGCTTCGCACCCCCCGCGGCGAGCATTCGCAGCTTGCCCGCCTGTACCTGGCTGAGCGCGACGTGCACGGGGAGGAACATCACCTGCACCTGGCCGCCGAGGAGGTCGGTCACGGCGCCCGCCGTCCCCTTGTACGGCACGTGCGTGAGGTCGACCTTGAAATGCAGCTTGAAGAGCTCCATCGCGAGGTGATGCGGCGTCCCGCTACCCGGTGATGCGTAGTTGAGTTTGCCCGGCTGCGCCCTCGCGAGCGCGACCAGCTCCTGCACCGATTTCGCGGGCACCGACGGGTGCACGACGAGGGCGAGATTGCCGATCGCGGTCGGGCCGATCGGCGTGAAACTCCTCGCCGGATCGTACGGGACGCTCGTCTGCAGCGCGGCGTTGGTGACGTGCGTGCTCGCGGTCATGAGCAGCGTATACCCGTCGGGCGCGGCCTTGGCGACCGTCTCGGTCCCGATGTTGCCGCTCGCGCCGGGCCG
Source organism: uncultured beta proteobacterium (assembly GCA_963830485.1). GTDB lineage: Bacteria > Pseudomonadota > Gammaproteobacteria > Burkholderiales > Casimicrobiaceae > CAIWHR01. Next base: position 184,099 of record CAWHNE010000005.1, on the reverse strand, counting down.
GTTGTCGACGACGACGGCAACCTTCAGACGCTCGGACAGCTTCTGGCCGGTGGCGCGCGCGAGGATGTCGATGCCGGTGCCCGCGGTGTACGGGACGACGATGCGAAGCGGGCGATTGGGATAGGGCGCCTGCGCCGTCACGGGTGCGAGCACGACGATGCTCATCAGTCCTGCGGCTGCCAGCATAGCCATCCGGCGCGGCGGTGCGTTCACGCTTCCTCCCCCGATTGCGCGATGACGGCGGGCACGACGGCCCGCCCGCGGTCCGATGCTAGGGTGCGCTCGCCGTCGATGTCAAACACACCGAAGCGAGCTCCGGACACGTGGAAATGTGCCGAAATGTCTCATTTGCACCTCGATTGGGCGGCATGCGACCTGGGACTGGCCGCACTTGACGTGTGTCAACGGTCGCAGTGCCGATCCGGGCGATCATGCGATCGATGCCACGGTGACCCCGCGGCGTGAAACGTTGCAATGATGTCAATCAACGCTGCCGTTGGCGAATGCGTCGACCGCCACCGGCGCGATCCTCGCCACCTCCTCTCGATTCTGCGCGACGTCCAGTCTGTGGCGGGTGCGCTGTCACCGGCCGCGATCGACGCGATCGCGTCGGCGCTCGCAGTCCCGCGCGCGCAGGTCGAAGCCACCGCCACCTTCTACCATCTGCTGCACACGCGGCCGCACGGCGCCTACGAGATCCTGTTCTCCGACAACGTGATCGACCGCATGCAGGGTGGCGCGGAGATGATGGCCTATCTCTGCGACCGGATGTGGCTCGAGGCGGGCAAGGTCTCCGAGGATGGGCTCGTCTACGTCGACCGCACCTCCGACATCGGTCTGGGCGATCAGGGGCCCGCTGCGCTCGTCAACGGAATGCCGCTGCCCGCGCTCGATCGGACGCGACTCGACCTCGTCGCCGGTCTCATCCGCAACGGAAAGCCGCTGGCCGACTGGCCGCCGATGCTGTTCGACGTCGCGCTCAACGTCCGTCGCGAGGGCCCGCTGCTCGGCGCGCAGGACGATCGCGAATCCACGGTCGGGCGCGCCGTTGCGCTCGGCGCCGACGGCATTCTCGCCGAGCTCGAGGCGTCAGGGCTGCGCGGTCGCGGCGGTGCTGGCTTCCGGACCGCCGTGAAGTGGGCGTCGTGCCGAGGCGCGCCGGGCAATGCGCGTTACGTCGTCTGCAACGCCGACGAAGGCGAGCCGGGCACGTTCAAGGACCGCGTGCTGCTTCAGGGTTGCGCCGATCTCGTGTTCGACGGCATGACCGTTGCCGCACGGGCGATCGACGCCCGGACCGGCATTCTCTATCTCCGAGGCGAATACCTTTATCTCGCCCCCACGCTCGAACGCACGCTGCGCGCGCGACGCGAGCGCGGTCTGCTAGGCAACGGCATCGCCGGCGCGCGCGACTTCGACTTCGACATCGAGATCCGGCTCGGGGCAGGCGCGTACATCTGTGGCGAAGAGTCGGCGCTGCTCGAGTCGCTGGAAGGCAGGCCGGGGCGCCCGCGCAACCGGCCGCCGTATCCGACCACGCACGGCTATCGGGGGCAGCCGACGATCGTGAACAACGTCGAGACGTTCGCCTGTGCGGCGCAGATCGTCGCTCGCGGCGGCGCGCACTTCGCCGCCATCGGAACGCCCGAATCGACCGGAACCAAGCTGCACTCGGTTTCCGGAGATTGCGAGCGTCCGGGCGTCTACGAATTTCCGTTCGGCGCCACCGTGCGCGACGTGCTCGCCGCTGCCGGCGCGACGAACGCGGTGGCGGTGCAGGTCGGCGGGCCTTCGGGTACGTGCCTGTCCTGGCGCGAGTTCGACCGCCGCCTCGCGTTCGAGGATGTGCCCACCGCGGGCGCGTTCATGGTGTTCGGGCGCCAGCGCGACCTGTTCGAGGTCGCGCGCAACTTCACCCATTTCTTCGCGCACGAAAGTTGCGGCTTTTGCACGCCGTGCCGGGTGGGCACGTCGCTGCTCAAGAACCACATGGACAAGCTCGCGGCAGGGAAGGGGAGCGCCTACGACCTGACGCAGATGCGGCGCCTGATGCACATCATGCTGTCGATGTCTCACTGCGGGCTCGGGCATACGGCGGCGAAGCCCGTCGTCGAGACAATGGAGAAGTTTCCGGACGCCTACGAGCGGCGGTTGAAGCGCCTCGACTTCACGCCGGCTTTCGACCTCGACCGCGCGCTCGAAACCGCCCGTCTGATCACGGGCCGCGACGATCCGTGGGCGCACATTGCGGATGCCGGATCATGACGGAACGGGCCGTGTTCACCGTCGACGGCCGGGAGATCGCCTTCGCCCCCGGAGCGTCGATCATCGACGCGGCGGCGGCCGCGGGCGTCTACATTCCGCGGTTGTGCCATCGACCGGGATTCGCACCGCACGGGAGCTGCAAGCTGTGTACCGTCAATGTCGACGGCCGGCCGATGGCCTCGTGCACGACGCCCGCCGTCGCGGGTATGGTCGTCGAGAACGACACGCCGGCGCTGAACGAGGACCGCCGCGCGCTGATCGAGCTCCTGTTCGTCGAAGGCAATCACATCTGCCCGGCGTGCGAGAAGACCGGCGCCTGTGACCTGCAGGCGGTCGGCTACCACCTGGGCGTGACCGCGCTGCGATTCGACCACTTCTTCCCGCCGCGCGATCTCGATGCGTCGCACCCCGACGTCGTGCTCGACCGCAATCGCTGCATCCTCTGCGCGCTGTGCGTGCGGGCGAGCCGCGACGTCGACGGCAAGAACGTCTTCGAGATCGCCGGCCGCGGCCTGCAGTCGCGGCTCGTCGTCAATGCAGCGTCGGGGCGTCTCGGAGACACCGATCTCGCGGTCGGCGACGCGGCTGTCCACGTGTGCCCGGTCGGGGCGATCCTCGTCAAGGGCGAGGCCTATGCGGTGGCCATCGGACGCCGGCGCTTCGACGTGCATCCGATCGCAGAGGTGACGCTCCGGGAAGCAGCGCGACGCGACAACGGAGGCGATCCGCATGACTGAACGGAAGCTCCGCATCGCGACCACATCGCTCGCCGGCTGCTTCGGCTGCCACATGTCGCTGCTCGACCTCGATGAACGGATCCTCGAGCTTGCGCCGCACATCGAGCTCGACCGCTCGCCGCTGACCGACAAGAAGCATTGTGGCCCGTGCGACGTCGGATTGGTCGAGGGCGGTGTGTGCAATGCCGAGAACGTCCACGTCCTCCGCGAGTTCCGGAAGAACTGCCGGATCCTGGTCGCGGTGGGCGCCTGCGCGATCACCGGCGGTGTGCCGGCGATGCGCAACAACCTCGATCTCTGGGACTGCTTCCAGGAGGTCTACCAGTACGAGCCCGGGACCGCCGGGAGGACGATTCCGAACGATCCCGAGCTGCCGCTGCCGTTCGACCAGGTGCGGCCGATCTACGAGGTCGTCCGTATCGACTATTACTTGCCCGGCTGCCCGCCGCCCGCCGAAGCATTCCTGCAGCTCCTGACCGACCTCATCGCCGGCCGGGAACCGCGGCTCCTGCCGGCGATGATCCGCTACGACTGAGGCGCCGATGCCCGAAGTGCTGACAACCCAGACCGAAGCTTCCGCCGAGGTTCCGTTGCGACGCGTCGTCATCGAGCCCGTCAGCCGGGTCGAAGGCCACGGCAAGGTGACGCTGCTCCTCGACGAGGACAATCGTGTCCGGCAAGCACGTCTGCACATCGTCGAGTTCCGCGGCTTCGAGAAATTCGTGCAGGGGCGCCCGTTCTGGGAAGTGCCCGTGCTCGTCCAGCGCCTGTGTGGCATCTGCCCCGTATCCCATCACCTCGCAGCGTCGAAGGCGATGGACATGATCGTCGGCGCCGCCAAGCTGACCCCTACCGCCGAGGCGATGCGCCGCTTGCTTCACTATGGCCAGATCCTCCAGTCGCACGCGCTCCACTTCTTCCATTTGTGCTCGCCGGATCTGCTGTTCGGTTTCGACGCGGAGCCGGAGCGGCGCAACATCTTCGCGGTGGCGGCCGCGCATCCCGAGCTCGCGAAGAAGGGCGTGCTGCTGCGCAAGTACGGCCAGGAGGTGATCCGGGTCACGTCGGGCAAGCGGATTCACGGCAGCTGCGCGGTGCCCGGCGGCGTCAACAAGCACCTGACGATCGAAGAGCGCGACTATCTGCTCGCCGACATCGACAGGACGATCGCCTGGTCGCAGGAAGCGGTCGAGATCGTCAAGCGCCTCTACGCCGACAACAAGGACCGCTACAACGCCTTCGGCAGCTTCGCGTCGTCGTTCGTGAGCCTCGTGCGGACCGACGGCGCGCTCGATTTCTACCACGGCGGGCTGCGTGCCCGGAACGAGCACAACGACGTGCTGTTCGACCACGTCGACTATGCAAACTACTGGGACGTGATCTTCGAGGAGACGCGGACCTGGTCGTACATGAAGTTTCCCTACCTGCGCGCGCTGGGCCCGGAAGCGGGCTGGTATCGCGTCGGCCCGCTCGCGCGCGTCAACAACTGCGACGCGATCCCGACGCCGCTCGCGGAAGCCGAGCGCCTGGAATTCAGGAACTTCGATGGCGGCGGTGCGACGCAGGCGAACCTCGCCTATCACTGGGCGCGGATGATCGAGATGCTGCACGCGGCCGAGGGGCTGCGCGAGCTGCTGCACGACCCGGCGCTCCTCGATGGCGAGCTCGTCGTGCGCGGAACGCCGGCACTGCGCGGTGTGGGCGTGATCGAAGCGCCCCGTGGGACGCTGATCCACCACTACCGGGTCAACGAGGACGACCAGATCGTCCGAGCGAACCTGATCGTGTCGACGACGCACAACAACCAGGCAATGAACGAAGCGGTACGGCGCGTCGCGTTGCAGTATCTCGACGGCCACGAGGTGACCGAGGCGCTGCTCAACCATATCGAGGTCGCGATTCGGGCGTACGACCCGTGCCTGTCGTGCGCGACCCACGCGCTCGGGCAAATGCCCCTCGAAGTCGAGATCATGGCTTCCGACGGCGCCCGACTCGACGCGCTCGCGCGCGACGCGGACGGCACGATCCGCCGTCCCGAAGCGCGATGAGCCGCATCCTCGTTCTCGCGTGGGGCAATCCGAGCCGCGGCGACGACGGCCTTGGACCGGCGCTGGCCGAACGCGCGACCGCGCTGGCGGCATCCGGATGCCATGACGTGCGTATCGAGACCGATTTCCAGCTTCAGCCCGAGCATGCGACCGACCTCGTCGGCTGCGACGTCGCGATCTTCGTCGACGCCGGACTCGGCGTGGCGGATCCCTTCGCGTTCTGGCGTGTGACACCCTCGCGCGACCGGACGTTCACGTCGCATGCGATGAGCCCGGCCGCGGTGCTCGCCGCCTATCGCGACGCGTTCGGCGCCGAGCCGCCGCCGGCGTACATGCTCGCGATCCGGGGCGAGGCGTTCGCGCTCGGGACGGGACCCTCCGCGGCGGCGGCACGGCGCCTCGAAGCAGCATGCGCGTTCCTCGAGCGGCTGCTCAGCGCGCCGGACGTCGACACATGGCCGCTTCCGACCGTGCCGATCGGTGCGGGCACGCCGGTTTCTACGGTGATTGCGGCGCGCTAAACTCCCGGACGTGTTTCGACGCCCAGGAGGTCCATCGTGTCGCAAAGAGAGAGCATCGCCACCCTTCGCCGCTTCGTCGAGCCGTATAGAGTCGTCAAGGGCAAGGGCTTCCGGCTCAAGGACTTCGATCCGGACGACACGGGCAAGCTCGGCTCGGAAGACAAGCCCCAGGCGAAGGAGCTGCTGGCGCGCGGCGTCGAGTGGCTCGCCGAAGAGCAGAACAAGCTCTATGCGCAGAATAGCTGGGCGGTGCTGCTCGTGTTCCAGGCGATGGACGCGGCCGGCAAGGACAGCACGATCAAGCACGTGATGTCGGGCGTGAACCCGCAAGGCTGTCAGGTCTACTCGTTCAAGCAGCCGTCGACCGAGGAGCTCGATCACGACTTCCTGTGGCGGACGACGCGCGCGCTGCCCGAGCGCGGCCGGATCGGCATCTTCAACCGCTCCTACTACGAAGAAGTGCTGGTTGTCCGCGTACATCCGGAGTTCCTGCAACGACAGCGGCTTCCCGCCGGGCTCGCGGGGCGCGAGGTGTGGGACGACCGTCTCACCGATATCGCGGCATTCGAGCGCTACCTCGCCCGGAACGGCGTCCTGATTCTCAAGTTCTTCCTCAACGTGTCGCGCAAGGAGCAGAAGCGGCGGTTCCTGGAGCGGCTCGATCAGCCGGAGAAGAACTGGAAATTCTCGGCGGCCGACGTGAAGGAGCGCGCGCACTGGAACGACTACATGCGCGCCTACGAAGAGGCGATCCGCGGCACCGCCGCGAAGCATGCGCCGTGGTACGTCGTGCCGGCCGATAACAAGTGGTACACGCGGCTCGTCGTCGCCGCGGCGATCGTCGAAGCGATGGAGCGTCTGGGCCTCGAGTACCCGAACGTGGGCGCTGCGCAGCGCAAGGAGCTCGTCGCAGCACGCGCCATGCTCGCGCGGGAATAGCACCGTGGAGCAGGCGGTCGCCGGGACGCGGCCATTCATGGATAATTCGGAGAAGCCAGTTCGCAGCGAGCCTAATCATCCTGCGACAGGTGCTTTCTGCTCACCGAGGAGTCGCGCCATGAGACACGCGTTGTGCACGCTGACCGCGGCCTCGCTGCTGCTCGTGCTTGCCGCCTGCGCGGCTCCGGGTGGCGGGCCCACCGAGATGGAGGTTCGCTCGGGCGTCATCGAGCAAATCAATGCCGCGGAGCTGCGGTCGAACCACGACTTGGGCGTCGGCGCGATCGTCGGCGGCCTCGCCGGTGCAGGGCTTGGCAGCCTGATCGGCGCCGGGACCGGCCGCGAGGTTGCGATCGCCGCGGGCGCGATCGCCGGTGCCGTGGGCGGCAGCTATGCCCAGCGACAGTATTTCGACAAGCCGCAGCCCGCGCAACAGGTGATCGTGCGGCTTACGAACGGCGTTCTGGTGTCGATCACGCAGCCGGTAAACTCGTCGCTGCGGCAGGGACAGAAGGTCTACATCGAAGGCATCGGCTCGAGCGCGCGCGTCGTGCCGCAGGGCTGAGCTCAGTTTCCGCGGGTCGTCGCCTGCGCGCGCAGCGCGTCGAGCGACGCGTTCATCGTCACCGCCTGCGGGTCGAGCTTGAGGTGAAGGAGCGCCGGACGGCCGGCCGCCACCGCGCGCTCGAATGCAGGCGCAAACTCGTCCGTGCGTGCGACCGTCTCGCCGTGCGCGCCGAAGGCGCGCGCGAGCGCAGCGAAATCGGGGTTGACGAGCGCCGTTCCGTGCACACGCGCCGGATAGGTGCGTTCCTGGTGCATCCGGATCGTCCCGTACATCGCGTTGTCGACGACGACGAAGATCACGCCTAACCCGTACTGGACGGCGGTCGCGACCTCCTGCCCGTTCATCAGGAAGCAGCCGTCGCCGTTCCACGAGAGCACCAGCCGGTCGCGATGCACAGCCTTTGCCGCGATCGCCGCCGGCACGCCATAGCCCATCGAGCCGACGTACGGTGCGAGCTGCGTGCGAAAGCCGCGGTAGCGGTACAACCGGTGCAGCCACGTCGAGTAGTTGCCGGCGCCATTGGTCACGATCGCATCGTCGGGCAACCGCGCGTCGAGCCACTGCACGATGCGCCAGAGGTCGAGCGCCCCCGGAACCGGCCGCGGCGTCTGCCATTCGATATAGTCCGCGTGCGCTGCGGCTGCGTGGGCCGCGGCGTCCGCCGACGCGGCGCGCGCGTGGGCGGTTAGCCCGGCAAGAAACGTCCCCGGGGTCGCCGCGATCGCAAGCGTGGGCTGGTAGACGCGGCCCAGCTCCTCGGCACCGGGATGAACATGGATCAGCGCCTGCGCGGGCACGGGCGGCGCGAGCAATGTATAGCCCGACGTCGTCATCTCGCCCAGCCGCTCGCCGATCACGAGCAGCACGTCGGCGTCGCGAACGCGCGCGGCGAGCTTCGGATTGATCCCGATCCCGACATCGCCGGCATAGAGCACGTGCCGGTTGTCGAAAAGGTCCTGGTTGCGGAATCCGCAGGCGACCGGCAACGTGAGCGCCTCGGCCACCTCGCGCAGCGCGCGGCACGCGGCAACGTCCCAGCGGCTGCCACCGACGAGCACGAGCGGCCGCTGCGCTGCTGCGAGTCTCTCCGCCGCGGCGGCGACGAGCGCCGGATCCGGCGCAGCGGCCACGGGCTCGACGCGCGCGACATCCGCGGCGTTCGCGCGCGCGGCCAGCATGTCCTCGGGCAGTGCAAGCACGACAGGACCAGGCCGGCCCGACATGGCGCTCCGGTAGGCGTGTGCGATGTATTCCGGGATGCGCTCCGCACGGTCGATCTGGGCGGCCCATTTCGCCACGCCGCCGAACATGCGCCGGTAGTCGATCTCCTGGAACGCCTCGCGGTCGACGAAGTCGCTGCCGACCTGTCCGACCAGCAGGATCATCGGCGTCGAATCCTGGGCGGCCGCGTGCACCCCGATCGCGGCATTCGTGGCGCCGGGACCGCGCGTCACCAGGGCGACGCCGGGACGGCCCGTGAGCTTGCCGTACGCCTCCGCCATGTAGGCGGCACCGCCTTCGTGCCGGCACACGACGAGCGACAGCCGGTCGCGGACATCGTAGAGCGCGTCGAGCACCGCGAGATAGCTCTCGCCCGGCACCGCGAACGCGTGCGTTGCGCCTTGCGCGAGGAGGTTGGCGACGAGGATTTCGCCGCCGGTGCGGGGAGAGGTCACGGTGAGCGGGCCGCCGGACAGGCGACGAGACCTCATTCTATATAATCGGCGGCGCCCGCTCGGACCGCCCGATCCCTCATGCCGACGCCCGACCTGATCTTCGACGCGCAGATGTTCGTCGCCGCCGGGCTCGCGCTCGCGCTCGTGACGCTGTGGCTGCGCCGCGACCTGCGCGGGAACATGATCAACATGTCTGTCACGATGGGCGTCGGGCTCGTCGGCCTGATCGTCCTCGCGCGCTATGGCGGCGCGCTCACCGACGCGACGATCGTGCTCGTCGTCCGCGAAGTGCTGCTGCTGCTCGTCGCCATCGGCTTCACTCGGGTCACGCTCATGTGCCTGTTCCAGGGCGTGCTCGCACGGCTCGCGATCCCGCGGATCCTGGCGGACGTCCTGATCGCCGTCGTGCTGATCGTGTTCGCGCTCTTCCGGATGAAGGTCGTCGGCGTGAATCTCGCGGGCATCATCACCACTTCGGCGGTCATCACCGGCGTCATCGCCTTCTCGCTGCAGGAGACGCTCGGCAACCTGTGGGGCGGCATCGCGCTGCAGCTCGACAACACGTGTCGGATCGGCGACTGGATCCGGATGGAGGGCGTATCGGGGCAGGTGGTCGGGATCCGCTGGCGTTATACGGCGATCGCGACCAACAACGGCGAGACCGTCATCATCCCCAACGGCCAGTTGATCAAGAACCGGGTGACGGTGCTCGGGCGGCGCGGTGACGAGCGGATCCCGTCGCGGCGCGACGTCGAGTTCAACGTCGTGTACGCCATCCCGCCGTCGCGGGTGCTGGCGGCAGTAGCCGATGGGCTTGCGCGCGCCGAGATTCGCAACGTCGCGCAGCGGCCGCGCCTCATCGTCGTGTGCACGGGCTTCGGCGAAAGCGGGATCAAGTATGCCGTCCGCTACTGGCTCACCGATCTCGCGCACGACATCTGGACCGATTCCCAGGTGCGGCTGCATGTGACCGCGACGCTCGCCCGGCACGGCATGGAAATTCCCTACCCGCACCTGGTGCTGGTCCCGCGCAAGCACACCGACGCGGAGGAGGTCCACGAACGCGAGCTGGCGGCCCGGTCCGCGACGCTCGCGCAGATCGAACTATTCGACGCGCTAACCGACGAGGAGAGGCGCGCGCTCGCGGCCGAGCTCGCCGACTGTCCGTACGTGGCAGACGACATCATCGCACTGCAGGGCGAGGCCGCCGACTCGCTGTTCATCCTCGCTCACGGTCGGGTGGAGATCTACGACGACAGCGCAGGAGGCACCGGCGCGCGCGACCATCTGGCCACGCTCGACGCGCCGTCGTATTTCGGGGAGATGGCGCTCCTGACCGGGCAGCCGCGACGGGCGACGGTGATCGCGCAGAATGAAGTCCTCTGCTACCGGCTCGACAAGGCGGGCTTCGACGCGATCGTGCGCGCCCGGGCTGGGCTGCTCGAGCCGATGTCGCGCGTCGTGGTGGCGCGGCAGTCGGCGAACGACGCGAAGCTGCGGGCCCTGTCCGACGAGGCGCGCGCGCGGGCCGACTCCTACAGCGCGGCCGAGCTCGTGCGGCGCATCCGCAAGTTCTTCTCCATCGACTGATCAGCGCCCGGCGACCAGCTCCTCGCGCGAAAGCAGGAACACGCTGTCGGCGGCGCCCACAGTCTCGAGCCAGACGAACGGCAGGCGTGGGAAAGCGAGCTCCGCGGCGGCGCGATTGTTCCCGACTTCGACCACCAGCATGCCCCCGGGATTCAGGAACCGCGGTGCCTCGGCGATGATCGTGCGGACCGCGTCGAGACCGTCCTCGCCCCCCGCGAGCGCGAGCCCGGGCTCGTGCCGGTACTCGGGCGGCAACTCCTCCATCGCCACCGCCGTCACGTACGGGGGATTGCTGATGATGAGGTCGTAGCTCTTCTCGGAGAGGTTCGAGAAGAGGTCCGAGCGGATCAGGTTGATCCGGTCGGCCAGCCCATAGTCGGCGACGTTGCGCTGGGCGACCGTCAGCGCATCCGACGAAATGTCGACGGCGTCGACGTCGGCGCTCGAATACGCGTGCGCGACCAGGATCGCAAGGCAGCCGGATCCCGTGCACAGGTCGAGCGCCGTCGCGACCTTCTCCGGCGGCCCGACGTACGGCGCGAGACCGTCGGGGAGGAGCTCGGCGATGAACGAGCGGGGAATCAGCACGCGCTCGTCGACGTAGAAACGGAACTCGCCGAGCCAGGCCTCGTGCGTGAGATACGCCGCCGGCACGCGTTGGTCGATCCGGCGCGCGAGGAGTTGCTCAAGATGCGCGCGTTCGGGCTGCGTCAGCCGCGCATCGAGGAACGGCTCGAGCCGGTCGAGCGGCAACGAGAGTGCATGGAGCAGCAGATACGCGGCCTCGTCGTAGGCGTTGTCCGTGCCGTGCCCGAAGACGAGTTTCGCCTCGCCGAACCGCGACACGGCGTAGCGCAGCCAGTCGCGCAGCGTTTCGAGGTCGTGCGCGGCCGTCGTCATCACCGCGAACCGGGCAACAGCAGCTGCTCGAGGATCCGCCGGTAGATCCGCGCAAGCAGCGGCAGGTCCGCCACACGGACCCGCTCGTTCAGCTGGTGGATCGAGGCGCCGACCGGGCCAAGCTCGACCACTTCGCGACAGATGTCGGCGATGAACCGCCCGTCGGACGTCCCGCCGGTGCAGGAGACCTCCGGCGTGACGCCGACGACCTCGCGGAGGACGTCGCTCACGATCCCGACGAGCGCGCCGCGCGGCGTGAGGTAGGGCTTGCCTGAGCCCGTCCACGCGAGCGCGTAGTCGAGCCCGTGGCGCGCAAGCACCGCTTCGAGCCGTTCACGCAGCGAGTCGCGCGTGCTGGCCGGTGCGTAGCGGAAATTGAACATCGCTTCGAGCACGCCGGGAATCACGTTGGTCGCACCGGTGCCAGCGTGAACGTTCGAGCACTGCCACGTTGTCGGCGGAAAGTACGCGTCGCCGTCGTCCCAGCGCGTCGCCGCGAGCTCCGCCAGCGCCGGCGCTGCCTGGTGGATCGGGTTTCTCGCCAGATGCGGATAGGCGACGTGACCCTGGACGCCCCGTACGGTGAGCGTGCCCGACAGCGTGCCGCGGCGGCCGTTCTTGATCATGTCGCCCAGGCGCTCGACACACGTCGGCTCGCCGACCACGCAGAAGTCGATCGCTTCCCCCGCGGCCGCGAGCTTCTCGACGACGCGCGCCGTGCCGTCGACGGAGGGGCCTTCCTCGTCGGACGTGAGGAGCAGTGCGATCGAGCCACCGGCTTGCGCGTGGTCGCCGACGAAGGCTTCGACCGCCGTGACGAACGCGGCGAGCGACGACTTCATGTCGGCAGCGCCGCGGCCGTAGAGCCAGCCCTCGCGCTCGGTCGGCGCGAACGGGTCCGACTGCCAACCTTCGCGCGGACCGGTAGGCACGACATCGGTGTGGCCGGCGAGGCAGACGAGCGGCCGGCTCCTGCCGCGCCGCGCCCAGAGATTCGTGACACCGCCCGCGACCAGCGTCTCGCAGCGAAAGCCGAGCGGCGCGAGCCGGGCGGCAATCAACGCCTGGCAGCCCGCGTCATCGGGCGTGATCGACGGCCGCGCGATCAGCGCGCGGGCGAGGGCGAGCGTGGGATCGACGGTCGAAGACGCGGCGGATCGGGCGACGACATCCATGCGCCCAATGGTAGCAAAGCGGCGCCGCACGTGACGGCGCCTTCCCTCAGTGGGGACGATCCAACATTTCGGCGTCGATGTGCAGCGCAGTGAAATCGCTCTGCGGCCGCTTCGGATCGCCATCGCCCGCTTGCACCGCGAGACCCTCGACCCGTGCGGTCGGCGAGTTCTGGTTGATGAGCCAGGCGAGGTTGGTCGGCGAGTCGGAGGCGGTCATCGCCTCGTCGTAGCTCATCTGGCCGTCGAGGTAGAGGCGCGAGAGCGCCTGCTCGAAAGTCTGCGAGCCCGGGTAGAGCGACTGCTCCATCGCTTCCTTGATCTGCACGATCTCGCCGTTCTTGATGAGCTCGGCGATGAGCGACGTGTTGAGCAGGATCTCGACGGCCGGCTGCAGCTCGCCCTCGAGATTGCGCACGAGGCGCTGGCAGACGATGGCGCGAAGACCGATCGAGAGGTCGGACAGCAGGCCGGAGCGGGCGTCGTGGGGGAACATGTTGATGATCCGCGACAGCGCGTGGTAGCTGTTGTTCGCGTGCAGCGTCGACAGGCACAGGTGGCCCGTCAGCGTGTGCAGCAGCGCCTGCTGCATCGTCTCGCGGTCGCGGATCTCGCCGATCATGATGAGATCGGGCGCTTCGCGCAGCCCGTTCTGCAGCGCGTTCTGGTAGCTCTGCGTGTCGACGTTGAGCTCGCGCTGGTTGATGATGCTCTGCTTGTGCTCGAACAGGTACTCGATCGGGTCCTCGATCGTCAGGATGTGGCCCGACTTGTTGCTGTTGCGGTAGTCGATCATCGCCGCGAGTGTCGTCGACTTGCCCGAGCCGGTCGCGCCGGCGATCAGCACGAGTCCGCGCTTCTCCATCACGATGTTGAGGAGCACCGGCGGCAGCCGCAGGTCCTCGAAGGCCGGAATGTGGCTCCGGACGAAGCGGATCACCAGCGAGATCGTGCCGCGCTGCCGGAAGATGTTGATCCGGAAATTGCCGACGGCCCGGTCGAGGTGGGACAGGTTCATCTCGAGCTCGTTCTCGAACTCGCGCGCCTGCTCCTTGCTCATGAGCTCATAGGCGATCCGCCGCACCGTCTCGACGTCCATCGGCTGGGTCGAGATGGGCGTGACCACGCCGTTGACCTTGATGTTGATCGGCGCGCCGCAAGAGATGAACAGGTCGGATGCCTGCTTCTCCGCCATCAGCCTGAACAGTCGGTCGAGGTACATGTGGGGGCCCCGGGGCTACAATCACGGCGCAGCGGAGCCCGCATCAGCCCCCGGCGCAGGTTTCCATGATAATGTCATGAATCGGCGGGGACTTCCACCCCGGCGTCCGCGCCGGCCGGCGCCGTCCCGCTGGGGTCGGATCCGCCCGCTGGCGTGCCCGATCGATCCCCGCCGCCCATCCAGCCTCGTTTTCAAGCAATTTCCATGCTCGCAATCATCGGCGGAAGCGGCCTCACCCGGCTGTCGACGCTCGCAGTCGCCCACCGGGAAGTGGTCCGCACCCCCTATGGCGAGCCGTCCTCCGCGCTGCTCTTCGGCCAGATCGCGGGCCGCGACACGGTCTTTCTCGCGCGGCATGGCCATGGTCACACGATTCCGCCGCACCGCGTCAATTACCGCGCGAATCTCTGGGCGCTCAAGGCCCGCGGCGCGACGGCGGTGCTGGCGGTGGCCTCGGTCGGGGGAATCCGCGGCGTGGCGCCGGGCGATCTGGTCCTGCCGCACCAGCTGATCGACTACACGCACGACCGGGAGGGCAGCTTCTTCGACGGCGGCGACCAGCGTGTCGTGCACATCGATTTCACCCACCCGTACACGCCGTCGCTCCGCGCGTTGTGCCTCAAGGCAGCCGGCGATGCCGGCATCGCGGTCACCGACGGGGGCGTCTACGGCGCGGTCTCGGGCCCGCGGCTCGAGACCGCGGCCGAGATCGATCGGCTCGACCGCGACGGCGCGACGCTGGTCGGCATGACCGGCATGCCGGAAGCGGCGCTCGCGCGCGAGCTCGAGTTGCCTTACGTCTCCATCGCCGTCGTCGTGAATCACGCGGCGGGACGCGAGGACTCGGCGCACGCGGTCTCAATGGACGGCATCTCCCGCGTGCTCGAGGCCGCAATGGACAAGGTCCGCGCGCTGCTCGAGCACGTCGTGCCGCTCGTATGATCCGCGAGGTGCTGCGCATGGGGGACCCGCGGCTCCTGCAGTCGTCGCGGCCCGTGACCGCGTTCGGTACGCCCGAGCTTGCCGCGCTGCTCGCCGACCTCCGCGACACGATGGCCGCGCAGGACGGAGCCGGCCTCGCGGCACCACAGATCGGGGTCCCTTGGCAGGTGGTGATCTTCGGTGTCGAGCGAAATCCGCGCTATCCCGACGCGGAGCCAGTCCCCTACACCGAGCTCGTCAACCCCGTGCTGACGCCGCTGGGCGACGAGATGGAGGAGGGGTGGGAAGGCTGTCTCTCGGTGCCGGGGCTGCGCGGCGTCGTGCCGCGCTACGCGCGCCTACGCTACGAAGGCTTCGATCCGTCCGGGCGGCCGCTCGTGCGCGAGGTGATGGGCTTTCACGCCCGCGTCGTCCAGCACGAGTGCGATCACCTCATGGGCATCCTCTACCCGATGCGGATGCGCGACTTCCGGCAGTTCGGCTTCACCGACATCTTGTTCCCCGACGTCGCGACGGTAGAGGAGTAGCGCCGCGAGCGGCTCGCCGGTTCGGCCTCCGCGCCTCCTGCGCGAATCGGGAAGGCGAGGGGTCGGCCTCCGAACGCGCTCCCGATCGCTCGCATCCCCAAGCAAGCTTGGGGGCCCTGCTCGCCGGTTGCGCGTTCCCCCGGGCGCGCAGCGCCGAGGGGGAGCGAGCGATCGCGAGTCGGCGCAGGCGGCCGACAGCGCGGCGCGGCGACCAGCAGAGGCGATGCGGAGGCCGCGCCGCGAGCGGCTCGCCGGTTCGGCCTCCGCGCCTCCTGCGCGAATCGGAAAGCCGAGGGGTCGGCCTCCGGACGCGCTCCCCGCTCGTGTCGCTAGACCCGTAGTTGATCGTAGAGCGCGGTTTCGAGCCTCAACAGCGCCTGCTCGTCGTGCAGGCGCGCGCCGTCGATCAGGAAGACGTCCTCGGCGCGCTCGCCCAGCGTGTTGATCCGCGCGCTGGCGACGTTGACATTCGCCTGGGCGAGCGTCCAGGCGATCTGCGCGAGTAGGCCCGGGCGGTCGCCGGCGACAATCTCGAGGATGTGGTGCGTGCCTTTGTCGTCGGGGAAGATCTGCACGGACGGCGAAAGCGGAAAGTGTCGCAGCTGGCGGCTGACGCGGCCGGGCACCGGCGCCTCGACCGGGCGCGCCTCCCGCAGCACCTGCGTGAGCTCGAACTCGATCAGCTGGATCGTGTCGCGATAGGACGCGCCGGGATCGGCGGGATCGTGGATCGCGAACGTGTCGAGTGCGTAGCCGTGGCGCGTCGTGTGGATCTTCGCCTCGAGGATCGACAGGCCGCGTCGTCCGAAGTAGCCGCAGACACGGGCGAAAAGCTGCTTCTGGTCGGGCAGGTAGACCAGCACCTGCAGACCGGCGCCCGAGCGCGCGAGCCGAACCTTGACGACCGGCGCGGGCCGCTCGACCCGCCAGTAGAGGTGGCGCGCGTGCCACGCGATCTCCTCGGCCGTGTGGCGCATGAAGTAGGGCATGTCGAGATGCCGCCACAACGCCCGCTCGGCGTCCGGCGGAACGGCGTACAACCGCAGGAGGCGGCATGCCTCGTCCTGCCGCTGCTGCAAGGAGTCCTGCAGCGTCCGCGCTGCGCCTTCGCCCGCGAGCACGCGTCGCGTCGCGTGGAAGAGGTCCTCGAGGAGTTGCGCCTTCCAGGCGTTCCACACGCGCGGGCTCGTGCCGCGGATGTCGGCCACCGTCAGCACGTAGAGCGCGACGAGCCGCCGCAGGCTGCCGACCTTCCGGGCGAAGGCGTCGACGACTTCCGGGTCCGAAGGGTCCTGCTTCTGCGCTGTCGACGACATCGTCAGGTGCTCTCGCACGAGCCAACCGACGAGCTCCGCATCCTCGGGCGCGAGGCCGTGCGCGCGGCAAAAGCGGCGCGCGTCGCGCTGGCCCAGCACCGAGTGGTCGCCGCCGCGCCCCTTCGCGAGGTCGTGGAACAGCCCGGCGAGATAGAGCACCTCCTTGCGTTCGAAGTCGGCCATGAGGCGCGAGCAGAGCGGATATTCGTGCGCGTGCTGCGGCTCGCTGAAGCGGCGCAGATTGCGAATGACCATCAGGATGTGCTCGTCCACCGTGTAAACGTGGAAGAGGTCGTGCTGCATCTGCCCGACGATGCGGCCGAAGGCCGGAAGGCAGTGGCCGAGGATCCCGTAGAGGTTCATCCGCCTGAGCTCGTGCGTCTGGCCGCGCGGCTCGCGAAAGACCTGCAGGAAACGTGCGCGGTTCTGCGGATCGCGGCGGAAGCGGGCGTCGATGCGGTTGCGATTGCGCCACAACGCGCGCAGCGTCCGCGCCGACATCCCCTTGAGCTCCGCGTGCCGCTGCATCGTCAGGAACGCGTCCAGCATCGCGGACGGCCGGCGCTCGAAGAGCATCTCGTCGCGCAGATCCAGCAGCTCGTCGATCGCCTGGAAATCGTCGTCGACCGGCACCGGCTCGGCCGGAATCGGGAACAGCCGCGCGTGCAGATTCTGGAGCAGGATCACGTTGACCTGGCGGACCAGCTTGGCGGCGCGGTAATAGCGCTGCATGAGCTGTTCGCTCGCGCGCTTCGCCGGCGTGTCGGCGAGTCCGATCTCGCGCGCGAGTGCGGTCTGCAGGTCGAACACCAACCTATCTTCGCGCCGGCCCGCAAGATAGTGGAGCCGCACGCGCAGCGCGCCGATCACGCGCTCCTGCCTCGATACGGTGCGCGCTTCCTGCATCGTGATGAGCCCCGCCTGCGCGAGCTCGCGCCACGAACGGCCGAGGCCGGCCGCGCGAGCGATCCACAGGACTGTCTGCAGGTCGCGCAGGCCCCCGGGACTTTCCTTCAGGTTCGGCTCGAGGTTGTACGCGGTATCGTGGTACTTGAGGTGCCGCTGCTGCTGCTCGAGCGCCTTCGCCTCGTAGAAATGGCGCGGATCCATCGCGGCGGCGAACGCGCGCCGGAAGCTTCGGAACAGGCTCCGCGAGCCGGCGATGAACCGGTGCTCGAGCAGGCTCGTCCGGACCGTGACGTCGCTCGCCATCTCGCTCTCGCACTCGGCGATCGTCCGGACGCTGTGCGCGGTGTCGAGCCCGACATCCCACAGCATCCCGACGAATCGCTCGACGAAGACCGTGCTCGAGGCATCGAGCTCGCGCGGCAGCAGGATAAGGACATCGACGTCGGAGTGCGGGAACAGCTCGCTGCGTCCGTAGCCGCCGACGGCGACCAGTGCGAAATCGGGCGGCGCGGCGAGCTCGCTCCAGATCGTCGAGACGACGCGATCGACGGCCCGCGCGGACTCGCGGAGGAGGCGCGCCGTGTCGGGGCGCGCTGCGAATTCCGCGCGGAGCGACGCG
Source organism: uncultured beta proteobacterium (assembly GCA_963830485.1). Taxonomy (GTDB): domain Bacteria; phylum Pseudomonadota; class Gammaproteobacteria; order Burkholderiales; family Casimicrobiaceae; genus CAIWHR01. The sequence continues at coordinate 166,148 of CAWHNE010000005.1, read as the reverse complement.
CGCGCCTCGACGAGCGCCTCACGGCAGCGGCGGGCAAGGTCCACCGGCGGGCGCTCCGCGCGCGTCGAGAGCGGCGCGAACGAATGGTTCAACTCGGGGGCGGCGGCGCGCCGGGGGACACGGTCAGCACTTCGAACCCGTCGTTCGTGACGGCCACCGTGTGTTCCCACTGCGCCGACAGCGAGTGGTCGGCGGTAACGATGGTCCAGCCGTCGGCGAGGCTGCGGATAGCGGCGCGGCCGGCATTGATCATCGGCTCGATCGTGAAGACCATCCCGGGCGTGAGCTGGAGACCGGTGCCCGGCCGACCGTAGTGGAGCACCTGCGGCTCCTCGTGGAACTGCGCGCCGATGCCGTGGCCGCAGAACTCGCGGACGATCGAGTAGCCGTGGCCTTCCGCGAATTTCTGGATCGTGTGGCCGATGTCGCCGAGATGCGCGCCGGGGCGCACCACGCGGATCCCGCGCCACATCGCCTCGTAGGTGGTCTCGACCAGGCGCCGCGCCTGGATCGAAGGCGTGCCGACGTAGAACATCCGGCTCGAGTCGCCGTGCCAGCCATCCTTGATCACCGTCACGTCGACGTTGACGATGTCGCCGGGCTTCAACTTCTTCTCGCCGGGGATGCCGTGGCACACGACATGGTTGACCGACGTGCAGATCGTCGCCGGGAATGGCGAATGCCCGGGCGGCGCATAGTTGAGCGTCGCCGGAATGACCTGCTGCACGCCAACCTGGTACTCGTGGGCGATGTGGTCGAGTTCGCCGGTCGTGACGCCGGCGCGCACGTGCGATGTCAGGTGGTCGAGCAGCTCCGAGGCGAGTCGGCCCGCGACCCGCATCTTCGCGAGGTCGTCGGGCGATTTGATCTTGACGGACATGGGACGCTCGATCGCCTTCACGCGCGGAGCAGCTCGTTGATGCTCGTCTTCGAGCGCGTCTTCGCGTCGACGCGCTTGACGATAACGGCGCAGTAGAGCTGGCAGTCGCCCGTTCCGGAAGGCAGACTGCCGGCGACGACGACGGAGCCGGTCGGTACGCGGCCATAGGTCACGGCGCCGGTCGCGCGGTCGTAGATCTTCGTGCTCTGGCCGATGAACACCCCCATCCCCAGCACGGAGTTTTCCTCGACGATCACACCCTCGACCACCTCGGAGCGCGCGCCGATGAAGCAGTTGTCCTCGATGATCGTCGGGTTCGCCTGCAGCGGCTCCAGCACGCCACCGATGCCGACCCCGCCCGACAGGTGGACGTTGCGGCCGATCTGCGCGCAGGAGCCGACGGTCGCCCACGTGTCGACCATCGTGCCTTCGTCGACGTACGCACCGATGTTGACGAACGACGGCATCAGCACCACGTTGCTGGCGACGTACGCGCCGCGGCGCGCGACGGCCGGTGGCACGACGCGGACGCCCGCCGCGGCGAAGTCCGCGTCGGCAAAGGCGGCGAACTTGGTCGGGACCTTGTCGTAGAAGGCGAACGGCGCGGCGCGGCCGCCGTCGCCGCCTACACGCATCGGCACGTTGTCGGCGAGCCGGAACGACAGGAGCACGGCTTTCTTGACCCATTGGCGGACGGTCCACGTTCCGTTCGCTTTTTCCGCGACGCGTACGCGGCCGGCATCGAGTTCGGCGATGACATGCGAAACCGCCTCGCGCAGACGCGCCGGCGCGGCGCCCGCGGACAGCGTCGCGCGGGTTTCCCACGCCTCGTCGATGGTTCGCTGCAGGTCGTGCATGTCACGCAGAGGGACGGAGCCCAAGCAAAAGGCGAATTCTACCGTGCCGCGCGGGGCCCGCGCGGACGGCGGCTCACTCGAGATGGAGCGGGGGTCGTCTCCGGCAACCCCGCGGCGCAGCTACATCGACTTGAAGCGGTGCGCGAACGTGCGGCTCACGGCGAGCTTCTCGTCGCGGTCGCGCAGCACGATCACGGGTTCGCCGCGCCAGTCGCGGTCGACACGCTCGATTGCGCGGAGGTTCACGATCGTGCCGCGGTGGATCTGCCAGAAGGTCTCGGCATCGAGCTCGTCGTAGAGGTCCTTGATCGGCTTCCTGATCAGCGCTTCGCCGTCGGTGGTGATGACTTTCGTGTACTTGTCGCCGGCCTGGAAGTAGACGACGTCGTCGACGGCGATCATCCGCATCGACGCGCCGAGGGAGGCGCGAATCCACTTGAGCGGCGCAGCGGCGCCATTGCGCGGTGCGAGCTTAGCGAGCAGCGCCGAGAGGTCGAGTGGTGCCGCCGCCAAGCGTGCCTTCAGCCGCGCGACCACCTTCGCAATGCGCTCGGGGGTGGGCGGCTTCAGAACGTAGTCGACCGCGCCTTCGTCGAACGCCGCGACCGCGTATTCGTCGTACGCGGTGACAAACACGATGTGGCAGCCCGGTCCGATCTCGCGCGCTACCTCGAGCCCGGAACGCACCGGCATCCGGATGTCGAGGAACGCGATGTCCGGGCGGCACTCGGCCGCGCGCGCGAGCGCCTCGTCGCCGTTTCCCGCCTCGGCGACGATTTCGAGTTCGGGCCACGCGGCGGCGAGCCGCGCCTTCAATTGCGCGAGCAGGAGCGGCTCGTCCTCGGCGATCAGCGCCGTCGGCACGGCTAGGGCCTGTTCACGCTATGCACACGAACGCGTTGCACGGCCGAAAACCCCCAGCGCAAGGCGCGAAGGCGAAGGCGGGTCGTGAACCCGGCGAGACTTTGCAACGCAGCGATGGGCGTTTTCGGCAGCAACCCGAAGGGAACGGGCGCCCTGGGCCGCCCCTCGGCGTTATCCTCCTCGCGATGACACCCGGTCTTCGCTTCGTCGTCCGCCTTGATTGGCGGCCTAGGCCATCCGTTCGCGTTTGCGCGCATAGCGTGAACAGGCCCTAAGCCCCGGCCAGTGGAATCTCGATCGCCGCGCGCGCCCCGTGCGGCGGCGACTCGGCGAGCGTGAATCGTCCCTTCGCGCCGAAGAGCGCGGCGATGCGGTCGCGCACGTTCGCGAGGCCGACGCCCTGGCCGGGTCGACCGGTGGCGTTGAGGCCGACGCCCGTGTCGGTGACGGCGACGACGAGCCGCCCGTCGTTGCGGCGCGCGTCGATCCGGACGCTCCCGCCCTCGGCGCTGGGCTCGAGCCCGTGCGTGATCGCGTTCTCGACGATCGAGATCAGGAGACCCGGCGGGAACGGCTGCGTTCGCAGCTCGTCGGCGACGTCGATCGCGAACTCGAGGCGCGCGCCCATCCGAGTCTTGAGGATCTGCAGGTACGCTTCGGTGAGCGCGATCTCCTGCCCGAGCGTCGTGCTCGCGCTGCGGAGCTGAGGCAGCGCGGCGCGCAGATAGGCGAGCAAGTGGCCCAGGAGCGCCGTCGCCTGCGGCGGATCGGTCTCGGTCAGGTATTGGACGGAGGCTAGCGTGTTGAACAGGAAATGCGGCTCGACCTGCGCCTGCATCAGCTTCAGCTCGGATTCGAGCGCGAGGCCGGCGAGCCGGTGCCGCTCGGCTTCGGCGCGGTGCAGTGCCGCCGCGGCCCGCGTCTCGCGGAACTTGAGCAAGAAGAAGAGGCTCACGAACAGGCCGTTGGAGAAGCCCGAGAGCAGCGTCCACTGGAACTTGTGCGAATCGGAGACGAGCTCGCTGGGCGTGTAGCCCGTGATGCCCAAGAGGTAGCCCTTGATCGCGACCACGAGCGCGTAGCCCGCGATCGTGCCGATGGCCACCGCCGCGCACAGCCGCCAGATTGGCCGCGGCTTCTCCCAAGGCGACGCGACGTTCACCGCGTAGGCGATCGCGAGGCCGAAGCACTGGGTGCTCACGAGTGGATGCCAGAACGGCCGCGGGTCCTCGATCGACATGATCGCCGCGAACCCCGTGTTGATCCCCACGATTAGCAGGATCGTGAGCCACGAGGCGTGAAAGCCCGCCTTGAGCGCGGCAAGCCAGCCGCGGTCCGCGGGCAGCGCGAGAGTCGCCATGAGCCGCATATTAGGGCGGATGAGGGAAGGCCGGCGCGGTCGCGACGAAGCGTCCCGGGAGACGACGAAGCGCCCGCGGGGGCGCCCGGCGCGGGAACCTCACGCCTCGGCCCCTTCGCCCGCAGGGGAGGTTCGGCCGCCGGACCAACGGCCGACCTCCATCGCTCGGCGACGCGCCCTTCGGGCCTCCGCTCGGCTACGCCTCGCGCGCTTTGCTCAGTCGCCCGCGAGCGCCAGGATCCGGTCGACGCCGTCGGCGCACTCGGTGAGCGGCGCGACCAGCGCGATCCGGACCCGGCCCCGCCCCGGATTGGTCCCGTGCGCTTCCCGCGCGAGGTAGCTCCCGGGCAGCACGGTCACCGCCTGCTCCGCGTAGAGCCGCCGCGCGAACTCGGCATCGTCTCCGGGCGTCGCCGCCCAGAGGTAGAACGCCGCCTCGGGCATGACGCATGGCAGCGCCGTGGCGAGGCGCGGCTGCAGCACGGCGAACTTCGCGGCGTACGCGGCGCGGTTCTCACGGACGTGCGCCTCGTCGTTCCAGGCGGCGATGCTCGCCGCGGCGACCGCGGGCGACATCGCGGAGCCGTGGTAGGTCCGATAGAGCAGGAATGCCTTGACGAGCGCGGCGTCCCCGGCGACATAACCCGAGCGAAGCCCGGGGGCGTTCGAGCGCTTGGACAGGCTGCCGAAGGAGACGAGCCGGGGAAAGCCGGCGCGCCCCGATTGGTGCGCCACGGCGAGGGCGCCGACAGGCGGTTTCGCCTCGTCGCAGTAGACCTCCGAGTAGCACTCGTCGGCCGCGATGACGAAGCCATGGCGGTCGGAGAGCTCGAACAGGAAGCGCCACTCGTCCGCGGTGGTCACGCGACCGGTCGGGTTGTCGGGCGAACACACGTACACGAGCTGCGTGCGCGCCCACACTGCCGCGGGAACGTCATCCCACGCGGGAGCGAAGCCACGGTCCGCGCCGCGCGCGTTGACGCAATAGGGCGTCGCGCCCGCGAGCAGTGTCGCGCCCTCGTAGATCTGGTAGAACGGATTCGGCATCACGACCGTCGCGCCGATGCGGCTCGCGTCGACGACCGTCTGCGCGAACGCGAACAGTGCCTCGCGGCTGCCGAGCACCGGCAGCACCTGCGTCGCCGGATCGAGTTGCGGCAGCGCGTGTCGCCGCACGAGCCAGCCGGCGATCGCCTCGCGCAGCGCCGGCGCGCCCACCGTCGTGGGATAATTCGCGAGGCCGGAACCGGCGGCCGCCATCGCGTCCACCACGAGTTTTGGCGTCGGATGCTTCGGCTCGCCGATCGACATCGAGATCGGCGGGCGTGCGGGATTCGGCGTGACGCCCGCGAACAGCTGCCGCAGTCGCTCGAACGGGTACGGTGACAGCCGCGAGAGACGGGGGTTCAAGAGCGCGCGAGGGGGAGGGGAACGCCGCACGAATGCAAAGGCAGCGCGCCTTGCGCATTATAGCGAACCGCCCGCGCCGCTTTTCGAGCTCACCCGGATCCGCCATGGCCCTGCGCCAACGCCCCCCCTCGATGGAAACGCGAACGGGATCGCTGCCGTGGCCCTGGCGCGCGGCCGCGTGGCTCGCGACGGCCGCGGCCGGTGCCGCGCTCGCACTGGTGCTCGCGCATTGGGGCTGGCGCATCTTCGGACCCGCGGCGCTGCCGCTGCCACCGCTGGAACCGCCCGAGCGCTGGGCGCCGACGATCGCTTCGGCGCCGGTCTTCGGTCGCGTGGGCGCGCCGCCGGGGCCGGCACCGGCCAAGGCGACGACCCTCGCGGGCGACACGCGGCTCCTCGGCGTGTTCGCCGAGCGCGACGGCGCGGGCTACGCGCTCTTCCGCCTGCCGGATCGCGGCCCGGTGCTTGTGCGTTCCGGACAAGACGTGGGGAAGGACGTGCGGCTCGAGGCCGTCTATCGCGACGGCGTGCGCCTGAGCGATCACGGCGAAATGCGCGACATCGCATTGCGCGTTCCCCCGGCGGCGAGCGCGCCCGCCACAGCGCCCGACCGAGGGCGCGCGACGGCGCCGCGCGCCGCGTGCGCGGCCCCTGCCGGCTACCAGGGGCCCGTCTATCGCGTGAACGCGGAGCTCTTGACCGGCATCGCATCGCAGCCGGACAGCTGGAAAGCGCTGCTGGTCGCGAGCAGCGGAGGTCTCGCAATACGCGACGACAGCGGATTCTCGGCGATGCTCGGCATGCGCGCAGGCGATCGGATGACGCAGGCCAACGGCATCGCGCTCGCGAGCGTCGACGACGTGCTGCTCGCGCTCGTGAAGCCGCTCGTCGCGAATCAAGCCGTCCGCGTCGCGGGCACGCGCGACGGCAAGCCTGCCGAGTGGCTGTTCGTCAACGCGGGTGCCTGTCCCGGCTAGGAGCCTAAGCCGGCAGCCAGTCGAGCAGCGCGGCCGGTGTCTCGAGCATGCCGTCCGCGGGCCACGTCGTGGGCGCCTCTTCGGGCGCGATGTAGCCCCAGCTCGCGACGAGCGTCCGCATTCCAGCCGCCCGGCCCGCCTCGACGTCGCGGCGTGCATCGCCCACGTAGACGCAGCGCGACGCCGCGACGCCGAGCTGCTCGGCGGCGAATGCGAGCGGCGCGGGATGCGGCTTGGCGAAGGGCGTCGTGTCGCCGCAGACCACGGTGCCTGCGCGCGCGGCGAGCTGCAGCGCGTCAAGCAGAGGCGCGGTGAACCGCATCGCCTTGTTGGTGACGATGCCCCAGGGGAGCGCGCGCGCGTCGAGCGAGGCGAGCACGGTGTCGATCTCCGCGAAGAGCGCGCTCGCGACGCACAGCGCCGCCGCATAGTGCGTAAGGAACGCTTCGCGCAGCGTCTCGTAATCCGGATCGCCCGGCGCCACCGACATGCCGGCGCCCAGGAGGCCGCGCGCGCCGTGCGATGCGTGCGGGCGAAGCTGCAGGAGCGGCACGGGCGGGAGGCCGCGATCGGTGCGGACGCGATTGAGCGCAGCGCCCAAGTCCGGCGCCGTATCGGCCAGCGTGCCGTCGAGGTCGAACAGCACCGCGTCGACCGGCAACACGCGCGGCCCGCTCGGCCCGTCAAGCATCGGCTGGGCGGCGGAAGGCCATCAGGTAGTTGACGCCGGTGTCCGGCACGAGCCGGAAGGTCTTCGTGAGCGGGTTGTAGGCGAGGCCCGTGATCGCGTCTGCGGCGAGCCCTGCGTGCCGTGCGAACCGCGCGATCTCGGCGGGCTGCAGGAACTTCGCGTAATCGTGCGTGCCGCGGGGCAGAAGCCGCAGGACGTACTCGGCGCCGATGACGGCCAACGCGTAAGCCCTGGGCGTGCGGTTGATCGTCGAGATCGCGACCAAGCCGCCGGGCTTCACCAGCGCACCGCACGCGGCCACGATCGCAGCCGGATCCGGCACGTGCTCGAGGAGCTCCATGCATGCGACGACGTCAAAGGCCGCGGGCGACTCGGCCGCGAGCGTCTCGGCAGCCACGAGCCGGTAGTCCACCCTCGAGCCGGACTCGAGCTGGTGCAGCTTCGCGACGCCAAGCGCTTTCTCGCCCAAGTCGATGCCGACCACGGCGGCGCCGCGCGCAGCGAGCGCCTCCGACAGGACGCCGCCGCCGCAGCCGACGTCGACGATTCGCTTGCCCGCGACGCCGCCCGCGACCTGCTCCAGCCAGTCGAGGCGCAGCGGATTGATCTTGTGCAGCGGCCCGAACATCGCGCTCTCCGGATCCCACCAGTGATGGGCGAGCGAGGCGAACTTCGCGAGCTCGGCGGCGTCCACGTTGGCGCGCGGCGGCGCGCTTGGGGGTGATGCGCGGATCATTGCAGGCGTTCCTGCCAGTAGCGGGCGCGGCTTGCGATCGCGCCCTCGTCGGTCGTCGTGAGCGTGCGGTTCGCGACGACGCGCGCGCCGCCGATCCAGACGTCGGTGACGGCGTCGCGACCCACCGCGTGGACGAGATGCGAGACCGGATCGTAGCAGGGAACCGCGTCGACGCCCGAAAAGTCGACTGCGACAGCATCGGCTTCCTTGCCCGGCGTGAGCGAGCCCAGCAGGCGCTCGAGCCCGAGCGCGCGCGCCCCGCCGAGCGTCGCGGCGCGGATCGCGTCCTCCGCCGGGAACGCGGCGGCGTCGCCGGCGCGCACCTTCGCGAGCAGTGCCGCGAGCCGCATTTCGCCGAAGAGATCGAGCCGGTTGTTCGACGCGGCGCCGTCGGTGCCGAGCGCGACGTTGATGCCGCGTGCCGCAAGTGTGGTGACCGGCGCGATGCCACTGCCGAGCTTCATGTTCGACGCGGGGCAATGCACGACGTGCCCGCCGTGCGTCGCCAGGAGGTCGATGTCGTCTTCGGTGAGGTGCACGCCATGGATCGCGATGAAGCCGGGGCCCGTCGCGCCCAGCCGGTGCAGTCGCGCGAGCGGCGTCGCGCCGTGCCGCTCGCGGCTCTCGGCGACCTCGTGCGCGGTCTCGGCCAGGTGGGTCTGGATCGGCAGGTCGAGCTGCCGCGCATACATGACGATCTTCTCGAACGCCGCGTCGCTGACCGTGTAGGGAGCATGCGGTGCGAGCGCGAACGAGAGCCGCGGCTCGTGCTTGTACGCGTCGCGCACCGCGAGCCCCGTCTGGAGGTAGCCGTCCGGGTCTGCCGCGTACGGCGTCGGGAAATCGAGGACCGGCAGCCCGAGCATCGCGCGAAGGCCCGTCTCGACGTACCCGCGCGCCGCCGCGTCGGGAAAGAAATACATGTCGTTGCAGCAGGTGATCCCGCCCTTCAGCATCTCCGCCGCGGCGAGGCGCACGCCATCGTAGACGAACGCGGGCGCGACGCTGCGCGCCTCACGGGGCCAGATGTGGTCCTCGAGCCAGCGCGCCAACGGGAGGTCGTCGGCGATGCCGCGAAACAGGCTCATCGCCGCGTGCGTGTGCGCATTGACAAGGCCGGGAATCAGTACGTGATGCGCGAGCGCGATGCGCTCCCGGGGCGCGTACTCGCGATCGGCCTCGACCTGCGGGATCAGCGCCACGATCCGGCCACCGTCGACGATGAGCGAGTGGTCGCGCAGCGTACCCGGAGGCTCGACGGGCACGACGTAGCCGGCGTCGAGGCGAAGGTCGATCGGAATCATCGGCGAATGACAGTGAACGCCCGCGCATTATGCCGCGCCAAGCGAAAAAAAAGCCCCGCCGGCGGCGGGGCTCTTTTCAGCGAGGATCGTGTTACTTCTTGACGACCTCGCCCTTCACTTCGACTTCGACGCGGCGATCGGGTGCGAGGCACGCGACCTTTTCTTTGAAGTTCTTCTGGTTGCAGACGAGGCCGGGGATCGGCTGCGTCTTGCCCATGCCGAGCGTCTCGATCTTGTCCTTCGGCACGCCCTTCGACACCAGGTAGTCGCGGACCGCGTCAGCACGGCGTTCCGACAGCTTCTGGTTGTACGCCTGCGTGCCGATCGGGTCGGTGTGGCCCGTCACCAGCACGAGCTCGAGCTTCTGCACGCCCGGCAGCTTCGAGATGATCTCGCTGTCGATCGCGGCCTTCCCCTCGGGCTTCAGCACCGCCTTGTCGAAGTCGAACAGCGCCTTCGACGCGAGGGTGATCTTCTGCACTTGCGGCGGCGGCGGCGGCGGAGGCGGCGGCGGCGGAGCCGGCGGCGGCGGAGCTGGCGGCGGGGGCGGCGGCGGCGCGGGCTTCGGCACGAGATCCGGGTCGCATTGCTCGATCGCCATGCTCGGCGCCCAGTAGCCGGTGCGCCAGCAGAGGTTGCCCGAGAGGCCGGCGGCGCCGTTGTAGGCACCGCTCTTCACGACGTTGTTGTCCGGGGTACCGGTGGCCGAAAGCCAATAACCGCAGTTGTCCGTGTTGCATCCGGCGACGCCCGGCACGTAGCTCTTCGGGTCTGCCTTCGTTTGCGCAGCGGCGCCGGCGGACATCACCGCGGCAAGCGCGCCGATGACGGCACCGGTCACGAAACGACGAGTCATTGTTTCACCCCTTTGGCTTTGGTTTTGAACAAGTTCTTCTGCAAACCTTGCAAATTCCCGCGTCCCTCCGCGCGCAGGGCCGGAGCGCGGACGCGCCGAATCCTTTGTTTCCACGAAAACTATAGCACAGGGGTTTCCGGGGGTGCAAAAGAAAACGGGGTTTCTGCAACACGCGCAGAACGACTGTCGCGGCCGTGCAACGCCGTGATAAAATTTTGCATTTTCAAGGCTCTCCGTCGTCTTCCGGCGCCCGGGCGCCCGGCCGGCGGAGTTCGGCGAATCCCGCCGCCGGCAGCGACCGGCAGGACGCCTGCCCGGGACAACCAAAGCGCCAGAAACCCCGCGGCGGCCGCAGGGACGACCATCGAGTAACGGCATTCGAGAAAGAAATCCCCGCCCATGGAGCAGTTTGCCAAAGAAACCCTGCCGATCAGCCTCGAAGCCGAGATGCGGCATTCCTACCTCGATTACGCGATGAGCGTGATCGTGGGCCGGGCGCTGCCCGACGTCCGCGACGGCCTCAAGCCGGTGCACCGCCGCGTGCTCTACGCGATGCACGAGGCGAACATCGTGCACAACCGGCCGTATGTGAAGTGCGCGCGCGTGGTGGGCGACGTGCTCGGCAAATACCACCCGCATGGCGACGCGGCGACCTACGAAGCGCTGGTGCGGATGGTGCAGGACTTCTCGCTGCGCTATCCGCTGATCGACGGGCAGGGCAACTTCGGCTCAGTGGACGGGGATTCGGCCGCCGCCTACCGGTACACCGAGTGCCGGCTCGAGAAGATTGCGGGCGAGCTCGTCGCCGACATCGACAAGGAGACCGTCGACTTCGTCCCGAACTACGACGGCAAAGAGCTGGAGCCGGCGGTGCTGCCGTCGCGGCTGCCCAACCTGCTCGTCAACGGATCCTCGGGGATCGCGGTCGGGATGGCGACGAACATCCCGCCGCACAACCTGACCGAGGTCGTCGATGCGTGCCTCGCACTGCTCGCGAATCCCGAGATCGGCATCGAAGAGCTGATCGACATCGTTCCCGCGCCTGACTTTCCCACGGCCGGGATCGTCTACGGCACCGAAGGTGTCCGCGAGGGCTACCGCACTGGACGCGGCCGCGTGGTGATTCGCGCGCGCACGCACGTCGAGGACATCGGCAAGGGCGAGCGCCAGGCGATCATCGTCGACGAGATCCCGTACCAGGTGAACAAGGCGAACCTGCTGATCAGGATCGGCGAGCTCGTCCGCGAAAAGAAGCTCGAGGGGATCGCCGACCTCCGCGACGAGTCCGACAAGTCGGGCATGCGCGTGGTGATCGAGTTGAAGCGGGGCGAAGTCGCCGAGATCGTCCAGAACAACCTCTTCAAGCTGACGCAGCTGCAGGACAGCTTCGGGATGAACATGGTTGCGCTGGTCGACGGCGCGCCGCGGCTCCTCAATCTCAAGCAGTTCCTCGAGTTCTTCCTCCTGCATCGGCGCGAGGTCGTCGTTCGGCGCACGCGCTTCGAGCTCAGGCGTGCGCGCGAACGGGGCCACATCCTGGAAGGCCTCGCCGTCGCGCTCTCGAACGTCGACGAGATCGTCGCGCTGATCAAGGCGGCCGCGAGCCCGCCGGAAGCGAAGGCCGCGCTGATGGCGAAGACGTGGCGCTCGCCGCTGGTGGAGGAGATGCTGCAGCGCGCTGCCGCGGACGCGGCGCGGCCGGAGGGCTTGCCGCTCGAATACGGCTGGCAGGCGGCGGCGCACGGCTACCGGCTCTCCGACACCCAGGCGCAGGCGATCCTCGAGCTGCGCCTGCAGCGGCTGACCGGCCTCGAACAGGACAAGATCTTCGCCGAGTACCGCGAGGTGATGACGCAGATCGTCGACCTGATCGACATCCTCGCGAAGCCCGCGCGCGTCAAGGCGATCGTCGGTGACGAGCTGGCCGCGATCAAGACGGAATTCGGCGACGCTCGGCGCTCGGAGATTGTCGCGCAAAGCGTGGATCTCTCGCTCGAGGACCTGATCGCGCCCGCCGATATGGTCGTCACGCTGTCGCACGGGGGCTACATGAAGGCGCAGGCGGTGGCCGAGTATCGCGCGCAGAAGCGCGGGGGCCGCGGCAAGCAGGCGACGGCGACGAAGGAGGACGACTTCATCGACCGGCTCTTCATTGCCAACACGCACGACTACATCCTGTGCTTCTCCAACCGCGGCCGTGTGTACTGGCTCAAGGTCTACAACGTACCGCAGGGTTCGCGCGGAGCTCGCGGCAAGCCGATCGTCAACCTGGTGCCGCTCGCCGACAACGAGAAGATCACCGCGATCCTGCCGGTCAAAGCGTTCACCGACAACGAATTCGTGTTCATGGCGACGGCGATGGGGACCGTCAAGAAGACTCCGCTGTCGGACTTCTCGCGGCCGCGCACCTCCGGCATCATCGCGGTCGATCTCGCCGACGGCGACTCGCTGATCGGCGCCGCGCTCACCGACGGCAAGCACGACGTCATGCTGTTCTCGTCGGCCGGCAAGGCGGTGCGCTTCGACGAGAACGACGTGCGGCCGATGGGCCGCGGTGCGCACGGCGTGCGCGGGATGATGCTGGAGAAGAATCAGCGCGTGATCTCGATGCTGGTCGCCGAGGACGAGGAGCAGTCGGTGCTGACGGCGACGGAGAACGGCTACGGCAAGCGCACGCCGATCGTCGAGCACACGCGGCACGGGCGCGGCACCAAGGGCATGATCGCGATCCAGCAGAGCGGGCGCAACGGCACGGTGGTCGCCGCCTCGCTGGTGCGCGACGACGACGAGGTGATGCTGATCTCGACCGGCGGCGTACTGATCCGCACGAAGGTGAAGTCGATCCGCGAAATGGGCCGCTCGACGCAAGGGGTCACGCTCATCAACCTGGGCGAGGGCGAGAAGCTCGCCGGCCTCGAGCGCGTGGTCGAGCGCGAAGAGGAAGACGAGTAGCGCCGCGGATTTCGCGCACTCCGCCGATGGCCAGCGCCGACGACCGCGAGCGCGAGCTCGCCCGCCACCGCGCCGCGATCGACGCGATCGACCGCGAGCTCCTGGCCCGGCTCAATGCGCGCGCGACCCACGCGCACGCGATCGGCCAGCTCAAGTCCGGCGGCGCGGCCTACCGGCCCGAGCGGGAGGCGCAGGTGCTCCTGCGGCTGCAGGCGGAGAACCGTGGCCCACTGCCCAACGAGGCCGTCGCCGGCGTCTTCCGTCAGGTGATGTCGGCGTGCCTCGCGCTCGAGCAGCCGGTGCGCGTCGCCTACCTGGGGCCGGCCGGAACGTTCTCGCACGCGGCCGCCGCCAAGCACTTCGGGCAGTTTGCGCACGCCGAGCCGTACGCGACGATCGACGAGGTGTTCCGCGCGGCCGAAGGCAGCCAGACCGACTACGCTGTGGTGCCGGTCGAGAACTCGACCGAAGGTGCCGTCGGGCGCACGCTCGACCTCATGTGCCAGACGCCGCTCTCCATCTGCGGCGAGATCAAGCTGCGCATCGGCCAGAACCTGCTTTCGAAGGCGACCGCGCTCGCTGCCGTCACGCGCGTCTATTCGCACGCGCAGTCGCTGTCCCAGTGCGCGGAATGGCTCGCGCGACACCTGCCGTCCGCCGCCCGCGTCGCCGTGTCGAGCAATGCCGAGGCGGCGCGGCTCGCCGCCTCGGAACCCGGGACCGCGGCGATCGCGGGGGACCTCGCCGCGGCGATCTACGGCCTCGACATCCTCGCGCCGCATATCGAGGACGAGCCCAACAACACGACGCGTTTCTGGGTGCTGGGCACGCAGGACGTTCCGCCGTCCGGGCGCGACGAGACCTCGCTCGTGATGTCGGCGCCGAATCGTCCGGGCGCGGTCTATGCGCTGCTCGAGCCGATCGCCAAGCACGGCGTTTCCATGTCGCGGCTCGAATCGCGGCCGGCGCGCACCGGCCTGTGGGAATACCTGTTCTTCGTCGACCTGGTGGGTCACGCCTCCGACGCGCCCGTCGCTGCTGCCTTGTCGGAGCTCCGAGAAAAAGCGCCTTTTATCAAGATATTGGGATCCTATCCTGCAGCGGTTTATTAGGAGAGTCATGGCCTCGCCCGCCGTCGCACCGCATCCCCACGATCCGTCACGGCTCGCCCCGGAGTACGTGCGCAAGATCGCGCGCTACATCCCGGGCAAGCCGGTCGACGAGCTCGCACGCGAGTTCGGGCTCGATCCGCAGAGCATCGTCAAGCTCGCGTCGAACGAGAACCCCCGTGGCCCGGGCCCGGCCGTGCGACGCGCGCTCGCCGCAGCGACCGAGGAGCTGTCCCGCTATCCGGACGGCAACGGCTTCGCGCTCAAGTCCGCGTTGGCCGCGCGCTTCGGCGTCACCGCGGACGAGATCGTGCTCGGCAACGGCAGCAACGACGTCCTCGAGCTCGTCACTCAGGCGTTCCTGCGCCCCGGCGACTCCGCGGTGTATTCGCGGCACGCGTTCGCCGTTTACCCGCTGGCCACCCAGGCGCGCGGCGCGACCGGCATCGAGGTCGCCGCGAAGGACATGGGGCACGACCTGCCAGCGATGCGCGCGGCGATCGCGGCGACGACGCGTATCGTGTTCGTCGCCAATCCGAACAACCCGACCGGAACCTGGCTTGCCCCGGCCGCGGTCGAGGCGTTCATCGCGTCGGTGCCGGAGGACGTGCTGGTCGTGCTCGACGAGGCGTACAACGAGTACCTCGAGCCCGCGCAGTGCGCGCCGAGCGCGGAGTGGACCCGGAAGTATTCGCATCTCGTCGTCTCGCGGACGTTCTCGAAAGCGTACGGGCTGGCCGCGCTGCGCGTCGGCTACGGGCTCATGAACGCGCAAGTCGCCGAGATGCTGAATCGGGTCCGCCAGCCGTTCAACGTGAACGCGCTCGCGCAGGCGGCAGCGCTGGCCGCGCTCGCCGATACTGCCTATGTCGACGAGAGCCGCGCGCTCAACACGGCCGGCCGCGCGGCGCTGGAGGAAGGGTTCCGGCGGCTCGGGCTCGCGTTCGTGCCGTCGCACGCGAACTTTGTGCTCGTCAAAGTCGGCGATGCGGGGCGCGTCTACCAGCGGCTGCTGGAGCAGGGCGTCATCGTGCGTCCGGTGGCCAACTACGCGCTGCCCGAGTGGCTGCGGGTGACCGTCGGCATCGCGGCCGAGAATCGCCGCCTGCTCGACGCCCTCGAGCGCGCGCTCGCGCGCTGACGGTTGCGCGGCTCCCCCCAGCGCGATGACGCCCGCCGCGCACCGCATCGACAAGCTCGTCGTCGTCGGCGTCGGGCTCATCGGCGGCTCGTTCGCGCTCGCGCAGAAGGCGGCCGGCGCGACCGGCACGATCGTCGGGGTCGGGCGTGGCCGCATCAATCTCGAGGAGGCCGCGAACCTCGGCATCATCGACCGCTCCGTTCCGCTCGACGGCGAATGGACGGGCGAGCTCGCGACGACCGACATCGTGCTGCTCGCGGCGCCGGTCGCGCAATACCGCGCGCTGTTCGAGACGATGGCGTCGCATCTCGGCCCGCACACGATCGTCACCGACGCCGGCAGCACCAAGCAGGACGTCATCGAAGCCGCGCGCGCGACGCTCGGCGATGCACTGCCGCGATTCGTCCCCGGCCATCCGATCGCAGGCACCGAGCAGTCGGGCGCGGCGGCGGCTTTCTCCACTCTCTACGCCGATCGCAACGTCGTGTTGACGCCGCTGCCGGAGACCGATCCACTCGCGCTCGCGACGGTCGCGGCCGCCTGGCAGACCTGCGGCGCGCGCGTGCGCACGCTCGACGCCGCCGCGCACGACCGCGTGTTCGCCGCGGTATCGCACCTGCCGCACCTGCTCGCGTTCGCGCTCGTCGACGAACTCGCGGCGCGCCCCGACGCGGAGGAGCTGTTCCGTTTTGCGGCTTCCGGCTTCCGCGACTTCACGCGGATCGCCGCGAGCTCGCCCGAAATGTGGCGCGACATCACGCTCGCGAACCGTGACGCGCTCATGGCGGAACTCGCCGCGTTCCGGGTCCAGCTCGATCGCGTCACTGCGCTGGTCGCCGCTGGCGATGGCGCGGGACTCGAAGCCGTGTTTGCCTCCGCCAGGGCCGCGCGCCGCGCCTGGGATTCCCGCCGCAACGCCACCGGCGGGCGCGTGCCGGAAGACGGCCCGCGCGAAGCCTGACCGGCGTGCCCGGCGATGAGCGCTGCTGCGACGCCCCGGCCGCCGCACATCGATCTCCCACCCGCGACCCGCGCGGCGGGTACGGTGGCGCTGCCCGGGTCGAAGAGCATCTCGAACCGCACGCTGCTGCTGGCAGCCTTGTCCGCGGGCGACACGCGCGTGCGGGGAATGCTCGCCGCGGACGATGTCGACCGGATGAAGGACGCTCTGCGCGCCCTCGGCGTGCGCGTCGAATGTCCGGGCACGGAGGGCGAGGTAATCGTCCACGGAACCGGCGGCACGATCCCGAACGACCGCGTGTCGCTCTTCCTCGGCAACGCGGGTACCGCGTTCCGCCCGCTGACCGCCGTGCTTGCGCTCGCGAACGGCCGCTACGAGCTTGCCGGTGTGCCGCGGATGCACGAGCGGCCGATCGGCGATCTGGTCGACGCGCTCCGAGCCTTGGGCGCCGACGTTCGTTACCTCGAGTCCGAAGGCTATCCGCCCCTTGCGATTGGCCCTGGCCCCGCGGCAGATGGAGAAATCCCGGCGCGCGTTGCCGTGCACGGCGACGTGTCGAGCCAGTACCTGTCCGCGCTGCTGATGGCGCTGCCGCTCCTGACGGCGCGCACGGGACACGACATTCACGTAGACATCGAGGGCGAGCTGATTTCGCGGCCCTATGTCGCGATCACGACGAACCTGATGATGCGCTTCGGCGTCGCCGTCGCCTCCCCCGACGGCCGGTCGTTTTGCGTGCCCGGCTCCGCGCGCTACGCATCGCCGGGGACGATCGACGTCGAGGGCGACGCGTCGTCCGCGTCGTACTTTCTTGCCGCGGGCGCGATCGGCGGCGGGCCGGTGCGGGTGACGGGCGTGGGGCGCGATTCGATCCAGGGCGACGTCGGCTTTGCCGACGCGCTCGCGCGGATGGGCGCTGTCGTCCGCTCCGGCAACGACTGGATCGAAGCGGCCGCGGGCACCGCGCTCACCGGAACGACGTTCGACTGCTCAGCGATTCCCGACGCGGCGATGACGCTCGCCGTCGTGGCGCTCTTCGCCCGCGGCCCGACGACCCTCACCGGCATCGCGAGCTGGCGCGTGAAGGAAACCGACCGGATCGCCGCGATGGCCGCCGAGCTCGCGAAGCTCGGCGCACGCGTCGAGACGGGCGCCGATCGCCTCACCGTTCACCCGCCGGCGCGGCTCGCCGCCGCGACCATCGACACGTACGACGACCATCGAATGGCGATGTGCTTCTCGCTCGCCTCCCTCGCCGGTGTCGCCGTCCGGATCAACGATCCCGATTGCGTGCGCAAGACCTATCCTGGCTACTGGAACGCGTTTCGCTCGATCGTCGTGCCGGAGCATCCGGCGTGACCGCCACGCGCGAGTCCATCCCGGTGATCGCCGTCGACGGTCCGGCGGCGTCAGGCAAGGGGACGGTCGCCCTGGGCGTCGCGCAGGCACTTGGATTCCACCTGCTCGACAGCGGATCGCTCTATCGGCTGGTCGCGCAGAAGGCGCTGGCCGAGCGCGCGGACGTCGACGACGCGGTACGGCTCGCGGGGCTCGCAGAAACCCTGGATGTCAACTTCCGCGACGGCCGCATCCTGCTCGATGGACGTGACGTCACCGATGCGATCCGCTCGGAGCCAGTGAGCGCCGCCGCATCGCGGGTGGCGGTCCACCCCGGGGTGCGGGCGGCACTGCTCGCAAGGCAGCGCGCGTTCCGGCGGCCGCCGGGGCTCGTGGCGGACGGGCGGGACATGGGCACCGTGGTCTTCCCGGAGGCGCTCCTCAAGGTCTTCGTAACGGCCACGCCGGAGGAGCGGGCGCGGCGCCGGCATAAGCAGTTGATCGAAAAAGGAATCTCGAATACAATGGAAAGTCTTTTGCGCGACATCCGGGAGCGCGACGCGCGCGACGCAGGCCGGGCGGCCGCACCGCTCAAGCCCGCCGCCGACGCTGTGATCCTGGACACGACGGACATGACGATCGCCGCCGCGATCGACTCCGTGCTCGGGTTGTACCGGGCGCGAACGGCGGTGACCGGAGGTTGAGGAGCGCCGGGGAAGCCCGGCGCGTGCAAGAGGCCGCGGGCGGGCACACAGGTCGGTGCCGGCACGCGGATTTCGACAACCCGCCCGCCCAAGCGAGATACAGGGTTCTCGCTCCCGGCGGTTCGATTACGTGAGAAGGAACCAACCCGCCATGGCGACCGCCACCCACAGCATGTCCACCACCAACCCCTCCGAAAATTTCGCCGCGCTGTTCGAGGAATCGCTCTCCCGCCAGGAAATGCGGCAGGGCGAGCTCATCACCGCCGAAGTCGTTCGCGTCGACTACAACATCGTCGTCGTCAACGCCGGCCTCAAGTCCGAAAGCTTCATCCCGATCGAGGAGTTCAAGAACGATCGCGGCGAAGTGGAAGTCAAGCCCGGCGACTTCGTCACCGTGGCGATCGAAAGCCTCGAGGACGGCTACGGCGAGACCAAGCTCTCGCGCGACAAGGCCAAGCGCCTGAAGGCCTGGCACGACCTCGAAGCCGCGATGGAGCAGGGCACCGTCGTCACCGGCCAGGTGACCGGCAAGGTGAAGGGCGGCCTCACCGTGATGGTCAACGGCATCCGCGCGTTCCTGCCCGGCTCGCTCGTCGACATCCGTCCGGTCAAGGACACCTCGCCTTACGAGAACAAGGCACTCGAGTTCAAGGTCATCAAGCTCGATCGCAAGCGCAACAACGTCGTCGTCTCCCGCCGCGCGGTGCTCGAAGCGAGCCTGGGCGAGGAGCGCGAGAAGCTGCTCGCGACCCTGTCCGAGGGCGCGACCGTCAAGGGCATCGTCAAGAACATCACCGACTACGGCGCGTTTGTCGACCTGGGCGGGATCGACGGGCTGCTCCACATCACCGATCTCGCGTGGCGCCGCGTCAAGCATCCGTCGGAGGTGCTCTCCGTCGGCGACGAGGTGACCGCGAAGATCCTCAAGTTCGACCAGGAGAAGAACCGCGTCTCGCTCGGCATGAAGCAGCTGGGCGAGGACCCGTGGGTCGGCCTCGGCCGCCGCTACCCGACCGGCACGCGGCTCTTCGGCAAGGTCACCAACATCACCGACTACGGCGCGTTCGTCGAGATCGAGTCGGGGATCGAGGGGCTGGTCCACGTCTCCGAGATGGACTGGACCAACAAGAACATCCACCCGACCAAGGTCGTGCAGCTGGGCGACGAGGTCGAGGTGATGATCCTCGAGATCGACGAGGACCGCCGCCGGATCTCGCTCGGGATGAAGCAGTGCATGCCGAACCCCTGGGACGAGTTCGCGGCGAATCACAAGAAGGGCGACCGCGTGAAGGGGCAGATCAAATCGATCACCGACTTCGGCGTGTTCGTGGGCCTGCCCGGCGGCATCGACGGGCTCGTGCACCTCTCCGACCTGTCGTGGACGACAGCCGGCGAGGTCGCCGTGCGCGAGTACAAGAAGGGCGCCGAGGTCGAGGCGGTCGTGCTCGCGATCGACGTCGAGCGCGAGCGGATCTCGCTCGGCATCAAGCAGCTGGACGGCGACCCGTTTTCGAACTACGTCGCCACCCACGACAAGGGCAACGTCGTGAAGGGGACGGTGCGCTCGCTCGACGGCAAGGGCGCGGTGATCGCGCTCGAGGGCGACGTCGAGGGTTACCTGCGGGCGTCGGAAGTCGCGCGCGACCGCGTCGAGGACATCCGCACGCACCTCAAGGAGGGCGACGCGGTGACCGCAATGATCATCAACATCGACCGCAAGAACCGCTCGATCAACCTCTCGATCAAGGCAAAGGACCACGCCGAGGAGACGGAGGCATTGCAGTCGGCGAAGGCGGACGCCGCCGGGGCGACGACGGGCACGACCAACCTCGGTGCGCTGCTGCGGGCGAAGATGGACAACAAGACCAACGAATAAGCAGGACGCGCGATGACCAAATCGGAGCTGATCGACCGCCTCGCGGCGCAGTTCCCGCAGCTGGTCGCGAAGGACGCCGAGCTGGCGGTCAAGATGATCCTCGACGCGATGGCCGAGAGCCTCGCCAAGGGGGAGCGCATCGAGATCCGCGGGTTCGGTAGCTTCGGCCTCAATTACCGGCCGCCGCGGACGGGACGCAATCCCAAGTCCGGGGAGAAGGTGCTGGTGCCCGAGAAGCACGTCCCGCACTTCAAGGCCGGCAAGGAATTGCGCGAGCGCGTCGACTTCAAGGTCGGATGAGCGGGACGCACGCGCGAGCAGGGCGCAGCCAAGGAGCGCAGCTCGCGTCTGCGAGCGCGTGTGACGGCCGACCCACGCCATTCAACGAGATGGCTCCGCGGTGCGGAGGCCGCGGCGAGCCGAGGCCGTCCGCGAGCGATTCCGGCCGCACGGCACTCGAGTCATGCCATTGCTGCGGGGCCGCGGATGAGCGGGACGCACGCGCGAGCAGGGCGCAGCCAAGGACGCCTGCGCGAGCAGGGCGAAGCCAAGGCCCGCAGGGCGCGTCTGCGAGCACGGGTGGTGGCCGACTCAAGACTCACAACGAGAATGCACGGCGGCACGGAGGCCGAATCGCAGCTCGCGTCCGCGAGCGCGCGCGGCGGCCGACCCACGCGATGCGACGAGCCCACCCGGTGGCGCGGAGGACGCGGCGAAGCCGCGTCGGCTGATATCGCGCCATCGGGCCGGCGCCGGAGCCCCTGATGCAACTCGTGCGCTGGATCGTCGGCGCCGCGCTGTTCCTGGCGCTGCTCTTCCTGTCGCTGCAGAACTCCGAGCTCGTCACGCTCAAGTTCTACCATTGGTGGAGCTGGCAGGCACCGCTCGTGTTCGTCGTGCTGATCGCGTTTGTGCTCGGCGTGGCGGCGGGGCTCCTGGCCGGCGCACTGCGCAGCTCGCGGCTCAAGCGCGAGCTCAACCGGATGAAGCGGGTAGACCGGACCGCGGCGAGCGCGGCGACGACCACGCCCCGCGCCTGGCCGCCGGCCGGCGCGTGACCAAGGCCTGTTAACGCTATGGACGCGAACGCGAACGAGTGGCATGGGGCGCCGATCAAGGCGGCCGACGCAGCGAAGACCGGGCGTCTTCGCGAGGAGAACAACGCGGAGTGGCGCCCCGAGCCGCCCGTTCCCTTCGGGTTGCTGCCGAAAAACGCCCATCGCTGCGTTGCAGAGTCTCGCCGGGCAGGCGGCCCGCCTTCGCCTTCGCGCCTTGCCCTGGGCGTTCTCGGCCCTGCAACGCGTCCGTGCCCATAGCGTTAACAGGCCCTAGATAGCCGCGCCGCGGGAAGCCACCGCACCCATGGAATTCGATCTCTGGTGGCTGCTGCCGATCCCGGTCCTGTTCTTCGCGCTGGGCTGGGTCGCGGCCCGGATCGACATCCGCCATTTGTTGCGCGAATCGAGCGCGCTGCCGCTGTCGTACTTCCGCGGGCTGAACTTCCTCCTGAACGAGCAGCCCGACAAGGCGATCGAATCGTTCATCGAGGTGGTCAAAGTCGACCCGCAGACGGTCGATCTGCACTTCGCGCTCGGGAGTCTCTTCCGCCGCCAGGGCGAGATCGACCGCGCGATCCGGATGCACCAGAACCTGCTCGACCGCCCGGACCTGCCCGCGGAGAAGCGCCGCGCGGCCGAGTTCGAGCTCGCGCAGGATTTCCATCGCGCGGGGCTGCTCGACCGCGCCGAGGATCTCTTCACGCGCCTCCACGGCTCGCCGTTCGAGCACGCGTCGTTGGGCTTCCTCCTGTCGATCTACGAGCAGGAAAAGGACTGGCCGAAGGCGATCGCGGTGACACGGCGCATGGAGGCGCTCGCGAAGCAACCGTACTTCAAGGAAATTGCGCACTACTGCTGCGAGCTCGCGCAGGCGGCGCTCCTCGCCTCCGACTTCGAGGGTGCGCGCCGCCACATCGACGAAGCGCTCGCCGAGTACCGTGCCTGCGCGCGGGCGACGATGCTCCTGGGCGACCTCGCGGCACAGCAGCGCGATTTCCCCGGCGCGATCGCCGCCTGGCAACGAATCGAGTCGCAGAACCCCGCGTTCCTCTCGCTCGTCGCCGAGCGCCTGGCCGACGCCTACCGGAAGTCCGGCAATGCGACACAGGGCCTGCGCGTGCTCTCCGCCTACCAGCAGCAGTACCCGTCGCTCGACCTGCTCAACACGGTGTTCTCGCTGACGCTCGCCGACGAGGGCCCCGCCGCCGCCGGCGAGCTCATCAAGGACGAGCTCGCGCGCA
Source organism: uncultured beta proteobacterium (assembly GCA_963830485.1). Taxonomy (GTDB): domain Bacteria; phylum Pseudomonadota; class Gammaproteobacteria; order Burkholderiales; family Casimicrobiaceae; genus CAIWHR01. The sequence continues at coordinate 143,833 of CAWHNE010000005.1, read as the reverse complement.
ATCCGACGCTGCTCGGCCTCGACCGGCTGCTCGAGGCACAGCTCCTGGCCGCGCCGGCCGAGCGCCGGCACGACCTCGAGCTCGTGAAGCAGCTCGTGGGCCAGCACATCAAGCGGCTCGGCATGTACAAGTGCGAGCAATGCGGCTTTCGCGCGCGGCAGTACTACTGGCGCTGCCCGGGCTGCGGCAAGTGGGAGACCTACTCGCCGCGGCGGACCGAATCGCCGGAGGGCTTTTCCTGATGCATGATCCGAAAGTGATTGTCGCCCTCGACTTCGAGCAACCGATGCGCGCGTTGGCGCTCGCCGACCGGCTCGATCCCGCCGCGTGCGCGCTCAAGGTCGGCAAGGAGCTCTTCGTCGTTGCCGGCCCCGAGCCCGTGCGCTGGATGATCGCGCGCGGCTTCCGCGTTTTCCTCGACCTCAAGTTCCACGACATCCCGAACACCGTCGCGCACGCGTGCACGGCGGCGACGGGCCTCGGCGTGTGGATGCTGAACGTGCACGCGGCGGGTGGGCGCGCGATGCTCGCGGCCGCGCGCCAGGCGGTCGACGACACGGCGGCGGGGCAGGGCCGCCCCGCGCCGCTCTTGATCGCCGTCACCGTGCTGACGAGCCTCGCCGATACCGACCTGCGTGACATGGGTATCGCAGCGACGGCCGCGCAGCAGGCGCAGGACCTCGCGCGCCTCGCGGCGTCGTGCGGGCTCGACGGCGTCGTGTGTTCGGCCGTCGAGGCACCGGCGCTGCGCGCCGCGCACGGCAAGGCGTTCAAGCTCGTGACACCGGGGATCCGTCCGGCAGGCAGCGCGCGCGACGACCAGGCGCGCATCATCACGCCCGAGGCCGCGGTCGCCAACGGCGCCGATTATCTGGTGATCGGGCGCCCGATCACGCAGGCCGCGGATCCGCTCGCCGCGCTCGCGGCGATCAACGCGTCGATCGGAGCCGCCGCGTGAAGATCGCCGTCATCGGCGCGGGCTACGTCGGGCTCGTCACCGGCACCTGCCTCGCGGAAGTCGGCAACGACGTGCTCTGCGTCGACGTCGACGCCGCGAAGATCGCGACGCTGAATGCCGGCGGCGTCCCGATCCACGAACCGGGGCTCGAGCCGCTGATCCGCCGCAACGCGAGCGCGGGCCGCCTACGCTTCACGACCGACGCCGACGCTGCCGTCGCGCACGGGACGCTGCAGTTCATCGCTGTTGGCACACCGCCGGAGGAAGACGGATCGGCGGACATGCAGTACGTGCTCGCCGCGGCGCGGAGCATCGGCCGGCGCATGAGTGAGTTCAAGATCATCGTCGACAAGTCGACGGTGCCCGTCGGGACCGCCGACCGCGTCCGAGCAGCGATCGCCGAGGAGCTCGCCGCGCGCGGCTCGCAGCTCCCGTTCGCGGTGGCGTCGAACCCGGAGTTCCTGAAGGAAGGCGCGGCGATCGAGGACTTCATGAAGCCCGACCGCGTCGTGATCGGCGCCGACGACGAGCGGGCGATCGCCGCGCTGCGCGCCGTCTACGCGCCGTTCATGCGCAACCACGACCGCCTGCTCGTGATGGACGTGCGCTCGGCCGAGCTCACCAAGTACGCCGCGAACGCGATGCTCGCGACGCGGATCTCCTTCATGAACGAGCTTGCGAATCTCGCCGACGCGGTCGGTGCGGACGTCGAGCACGTCCGCCAGGGGATCGGCTCCGATCCGCGCATCGGTTACCACTTCCTCTATCCCGGCGTGGGCTATGGAGGCAGTTGCTTTCCGAAGGACGTGAAGGCGCTCCGGTACACGGCGGGTGACCTCGGGCGGCCGCTGCGCATCCTCGACGCGGTCGAGGCCGTCAACGACGCGCAGAAGCTGCGCCTCGTCGAGAAGATCGTCGCGCGCTTGGGCGAGAATCTCGCCGGCCGCACGTTCGCGCTGTGGGGCCTCGCGTTCAAGCCGAACACCGACGACATGCGCGAGGCGCCGTCGCGCGCGATCGTCGCCGCGCTCACTGCGCGCGGCGCGAAGGTCGTCGCGTGGGACCCCGTGGCCGTGCCGGAGGCGCGGCGCCTGATGAGCGGCGACAAGTCGCTGTCGTTCGCCGCGACGCTCACGGCCGCGCTCGAGGGAGCGGACGCGCTCGTCGTCGTCACCGAGTGGCAGGAGTTCCGGAGTCCCGATTTCGACGCGATCCGGAAGGTGCTGAAGGAGCCCCTGGTCTTCGACGGGCGCAACCTCTACGATCCCGCCGCGGTCCGCGCCGCCGGCCTCGAATACTTCTCGATCGGCCGCCGCTGATGGCGAAGTCCGCCGCGCAGCCGCGCTTCTCCGAGTTCCGCGACAGCGCGGCGCGTGCGCGCGTGCTCGTCGTCGGCGACGTCATGCTCGACCGCTACTGGTTCGGCGACGTCGAGCGCATCTCGCCGGAAGCGCCCGTGCCCGTCGTCAAGATCGCGCGCAGCGAAGAGCGCCCTGGCGGGGCGGCCAACGTAGCGCGCAACGCCGCGGCGCTGGGCGCGCAGCTCACGCTCCTGTCGGTGACCGGCGCCGACGAGCCCGGCGCGGCGCTCGAGCGGCTGCTCGCGGCCGACGGCGTGCGCACGCTCTTCCATCGCGACCCCTCGCTCGCAACGACCGTCAAGCTCCGCGTGATCGGCCGTCAGCAGCAGCTGCTGCGGATCGACTTCGAGACGGCACCCTCGCACGAGGTGCTCGCCGACAAGCTCGCCGACTTCGACCGGCTGCTGGGCGACGCCGACGTCGTCGTCCTGTCGGACTACGGCAAGGGCGGCCTCGCGCACATCGCGACGATGATCGAGCGCGCGAAGGCTGCGGGGCGGCCGGTGCTGGTCGATCCGAAGGGCGAGGACTGGACGCGCTACCGGGGGGCGACGTTGATCACGCCGAACCGGACCGAGTTCCGCGAGGTCGTCGGCCGCTGGCGCGACGAGCGCGAGATGACGGCCAAGGCGAGGGCTCTCCTCACGGAGCTCGACGTCGGCGCGCTCCTCGTCACCCGGTCGGAGGAGGGGATGAGCCTTTACACGGCGGCCTCCGACGAGCACATACCGGCCGTCGCGCGCGAGGTGTACGACGTCTCCGGCGCGGGCGACACGGTCATCGCGACGCTCGGCGTGCTGCTCGGCGCGGGCGCGCCGCTTCCCGTCGCGGTGCGGATAGCGAACCAGGCCGCCGGCGTCGTCGTCGGCAAGCTCGGCACGGCAGTCGTGACGCCCGAAGAGCTGGGCTGACCGTCCGGCGCCGATGAAGGCCAAGACCGTCTACAGCTGCACCGAGTGCGGCGGCCAGAGCCCGAAGTGGCAGGGCCAGTGCCCGCACTGCGGGACGTGGAACACACTCGTCGAATCGATCGCGACGCCCGCGCCGGCGCGCTATCAGAGCGTCGCCGGGAAGGCGGCACCCGTGCGCGCGCTCGCGAGCATCGAGGCGAAGGCCACGCCGCGCTTTCCGACCGGCGTTGCGGAGTTCGACCGGGTGCTGGGTGGCGGGCTGGTGCCCGGCGGCGTGATCCTGCTGGGCGGCGACCCGGGCATCGGCAAGTCGACGCTGCTCCTGCAGGCGATGGCGGCGATCGGCGCGTCGAAGGCCGCGCTTTACGTGACGGGCGAGGAGTCAGTCGAGCAGGTCGCGCTGCGCGCGCAGCGCCTCGGTCTCGTCAACGCGCAGGTCTCGCTGCTCGCCGAAGTGCAGCTCGAGGCGATCGTCGCGACGATCGCGACCGCGAAGCCCGAGGTCGTCGTCATCGACTCGATCCAGACGGCGTACACCGAGGCACTCACCTCGGCGCCCGGCAGCGTCGCGCAGGTGCGCGAGTGCGCGGCGCAGCTCACGCGCCTCGCGAAGCAGCGCGGGATCGTCGTGATCTTCGTCGGCCACGTGACGAAGGAGGGCGCGATCGCGGGGCCGCGCGTGCTCGAGCACATCGTCGACACCGTGCTCTATTTCGAGGGCGACACGCATTCGAGCTTCCGCTTGGTGCGCGCGATCAAGAACCGCTATGGCGCCGCGAACGAGTTGGGCGTCTTCGCGATGACCGAGCGCGGGTTGAAGGGCGTCGCCAATCCGTCGGCGCTGTTCCTGTCGCAGCACGCCGCGCCGGTGCCCGGGTCCGCGATCGTCGCGACGCTCGAAGGCTCCCGTCCGCTGCTGGTGGAGATCCAGGCGCTGGTCGATCCGGTGCAGGGCGGCGTGCCGAGGCGGCTCGCGGTCGGGCTCGATCCGCAGCGGCTTGCGCTGCTGCTCGCGGTGCTGCACCGGCACGGCGGCGCCGAGACCGGCGGCTACGACGTCTTTGTCAACGCGGTGGGAGGCGTGCGCATCGGCGAGCCGGCCGCAGATCTCGCAATCCTGCTCGCGGTCCACTCCTCGCTCACGAGCCGTCCGCTGCCGGCGAAGACGCTGATCTTCGGCGAGGTCGGCCTCGCGGGCGAGATCCGTCCCGTCCAGGGCGGGCAGGAGCGGATCCGGGAAGCGGCGAAGCTCGGATTCCGTCAATTCCTAATCCCATCTCTAAACAAGCCTAAGCAAGCCATTGATAACGTGAAAATAGTTACCGTCGACCGGGTCGATCAAGCGGTCGAATGGGTGCGCAGCTGACGCGCCTGACACATCCCGTTTCGGCCGCCCCGGCCGGCTTGACACCCGCAGCCGCGGGAGGAAGATTCTCGTTCCCCGGAGCGCTCCCCGCAGTCGCCAACGGATTCGCTGGCGGCTAGCGCGCAGCGTCTGGACCTACCACCCGCACGAGAGAGGGTCCGCACGATGAAGCTCGATATCAACGGAACACAATACGACGTTGACGTTCCCGACGACACGCCGCTGCTCTGGGTGCTGCGCGACGAGCTGGGCCTCACGGGCACGAAGTTCGGCTGCGGCCTTGCGCTGTGCGGCGCGTGCACGGTCCACATCGAAGGCCAGCCCGGGCGCGCGTGCATGACACCGATTTCGTCGCTCGCGGGCCGCAAGGTCACGACGATCGAGGCGATCGGCGCCGACCCCGTCGGCAGGGCGGTCCAGACCGCCTGGGTCGACGCCGGCGTGCCGCAATGCGGCTATTGCCAAGCGGGGCAGATCATGTCGGCGACGGCACTGCTCAAGAGCAAGCCCAAGCCGACGGACGCGGACATCGATGCCGCGATGGCGGGCAACATCTGCCGCTGCGGCACATACGGACGGATTCGCGCGGCGATCAAGCAGGCCGCTGGCGCGAAGGGAGCGGCTGCATGAACGCGCCTTTCGACATGATTCCGCCGGCGCCGTGCGCTACCTCCGCCGACGAAGGCCTGTTCATCGAGAATGTCAGCCGGCGGCGCTTCCTCACGCAGGCGTCCGCGCTCGGCGGACTGGTGCTCGCGGTCGGCTACCCGGCAGTCCTGAGGGCGGAAGATCCGCCGAAGTACGGCGCGGACGGGATGCCGCACGGGTGGGTGGACAATCCCCTCGTGTTCGTCTCGATCGCCGAGGACGGCATCGTCACCATCGTCTGCCACCGCTCGGAGATGGGGCAGGGTGTCCGCACGGGAATGCCGATGATCGTCGCCGACGAGCTCGAGGCCGACTGGAGCCGCGTCCGCGTCGCGCAGGCGGACGGCGACGAAGTGAAATACGGCAACCAGGACACCGACGGCTCGCGCAGCACGCGCCACTTCTTCATGCCGATGCGCCGCTGCGGCGCGGCCGCGCGGCAGATGCTCGAGACGGCCGCGGCGGCGGAGTGGAAGGTGCCGGTCGGCGAGGTGGAGGCGAAGAACGGCGAGGTGATCCACCGGTCGTCGGGGCGACGCCTCGGGTATGGCGCGCTCGCGAAGGCGGCGGCGAGCCTGCCGGTGCCGCCCGCGGACAAGATCCGCCTCAAGAACCCGGCGCAATTTCGCTATATCGGCACCGGCAAGCTCAAGCTCGTCGACGCCGGAGCCATCGTCGCGGGCCGCGCGCAATACGCGATGGACACGTGGACGAAGGGCATGCTCTTCGCCGTCATCGCGCGTCCGCAGGTCTACGGCGGAAAGGTGGTGAGCTTCGATGACGCCGAGGCGAAGAAGGTGCCCGGTGTGGTCGGCGTGGTCCCGATCGATCCGACACCGGGGGCACCGCAGTTCAATCCGCTGGGAGGAGTCGCCGTCATCGCGAAGAATACGTGGGCGGCGATGCAGGGTCGAAAGGCGCTCAAGATCGTCTGGGACGACGGCCCGAACGCGAGCTACGACTCGACCGCGTATCGCGCGAAGCTCGAAGCGGCCGCCGGCAAGCCGGGCAAGGTCGTCCGCAACGAAGGCGACGTGACGGCCGCCATGGCCGGTGCCGCGAAGAAGATCGAGGCGCAGTACTACCTGCCGCACCTCGCGCACGCGTCGATGGAGCCGCCGGCCGCGACGGCGCTCATCGCGAACGGCAAGTGCGAGGTCTGGGGCTGCTTCCAGTCGCCGCAGGCGGCCCGCGATCTCGTCGCCGAAGCGGCTCGGGCTCCCCGTCGAGAACGTGACCGTCCACGTGACGCTGCTCGGCGGAGGCTTCGGCCGCAAGTCGAAGCCGGACTTCGGCATCGAGGCCGCCCTGCTGTCGAAGGCGGTGGAAGGCCGGCCGGTCAAGGTCGTGTGGACGCGCGACGACGACCTTCACAACGACTACTTCCACACGGTCTCGGTCGAGCACCTGGAGGCGGGCGTCGACGCGAAGGGACGCCCGGTGGCCTGGCTGCACAGGAGCGTCGCGCCGACGATCGTCTCGACCTTCGACGCGAATGCGGTGCAGGAGGCAAACTGGGAGCTCGGAATGGGCGTCATCAACGTGCCCTTCGCGATTCCCAACATCCGGATCGAGAATCCCGAGGCCGTCGCGCACACGCGCATCGGCTGGTTCCGTTCGGTGTCGAACATACCGCACGCGTTCGCCGTGCAGTCGTTCGTCGCCGAGCTCGCGGCCGCCGCCAAGCGCGACCCGAAGGACTACCTGCTCGAGGTGATCGGCCCGCCGCGCGTGGTGACGCCGCAGATGCTGAGCGACACCTGGAATCACGGCGAATCGCCGGAGCGTTATCCCGTCGATACGGGTCGCTTGCGGCGCGTCGCGGAAACCGCGGCGAAGCAAGCGGGCTGGGGCAAGAAGCTGCCCAAGGGCCACGGCCTCGGCATCGCGGCGCACTACAGCTTCGTCACCTACGTTGCGGCCGTCGTCGAAGTCGCGGTCGATTCGAAGGGCAACCTGACAATCCCCCGCGTGGACATTGCCGTTGACTGCGGCGCGACGGTCAACCCCGATCGCGTGCGCGCGCAGATGGAAGGCGCGTGCGTGATGGGGGTGAGCGCGGCGACGCTCGGCGAAATCTCATTCAAGAACGGGCGCGCACAGCAGGACAACTTCGACGGCTACGAGATAACGAGGATGCCCGCCGCGCCGCGCGAGATCCATGTGCACATCGTCCCTGGGGATTACGCGAAGCCGATGGGCGGCGTGGGCGAGCCGGGCGTGCCGCCGGTGCCGCCGGCGCTCTGCAACGCCATCTTCGCGGCGACGGGAAAGCGCATTCGCAATCTGCCGATCCGCGATCAGCTGAAGGCGTAGTCCGGACCGAGGGGGCCGTCGCGGCCGATCAGCGCTCAAGCGCCTTCCGGTTCCAACCGGCGAGATCCGCGCCGACGTCGTAGGTCGACTGGAGGAACGCGGTCAGCGTCGCCTCCGGCTCGCGCGCGGCGCGCACCACTTCGTAGGGCAGGATGAATTCGCCCAGCGCAGTTTCGTAGCCTGCCGCCGTCGGCTCGACCTTCGCCGTGGGGAATCCCTCGGGCTCCGGGGCGGCGTAGGCGTAGAACGCCGCGTCCGGGACGGCGCCGCCGCCGGGCCAAAACCCGTGGCTGATCACCTCGTGCGAATACGATTCCCGCGTAATGCGATCGGCGCCTTGACGCTCCGGCGCGCGGCGGCCGGAGAATCGTGTCACTGCCAGGTCGAAGCTGCCCCAGAAGAAATGCACGGGGCTGCACTTGCCGACGAACCGGCCGCGGAAGCGTTCGAGCACCGGGTGGATCGACGCGAGCACGCGCAGGAAGGCGTTGGCTGCCGCCGCATCGTAGCTATGGTGTTGCGTGTCGCGCTCGAAGCGGATCGGGTCCGGAACCTCGACCGGCGTCGTCCAGATCGCTACCTTGATGCCGAGGCGGCCGAGCGCGTCGACGACGGCGGCATGGAAGTCGGCAACCGTACGCGGCTCGAGCGCGAGGCTCTCCGCCCGCCCGTCCGCGCACTGGATCAGCAGGCGGTGATCGACGAAGTCGAAGGTGATGGCAAAGGTGGACCCGCCATTCGTCAGCAGCGGTGTCGAGAGCCCGCGCGGCGTGACCCGAAACGCGACGTTCCAGTAGTGATTGGCGAGCGGGGTAGTCGCGAGGCAGACCTTGCCCACGACCTGCGTCCACATGTGCAGCGTCGCATAGGTGTCGCGCCAGCCGCCGAGAGGGAGGGCGGGCCAGTCCCCCACCCCGGTACGATCGCTCACAGCGCGACCGGATGGAACGACCGCAGCGCCCGAAAACCAAGCCAAACGAAGAGCGCGAGGACTACGCCCTGCGTGACGACGAACGGCGGGGCCGACTGCGTCGGCGCCAGCGCGTTCAGGAACGGTATTTTCTGAAACGCCTGAACGACTAGCACGAACACGTTCAAGTAAAGGCTGAGGATCGCCGAAGCGACGTAGGCCCCGCGCCACGGTCCTTCAAGACGGCGGTTGTAGAGCGCAACGACGGCCACGGCGAGCGCGGCAAGCGACACGGCACCGACGACGTGCGACGGCAGCACAGCCGTCGCGGGAAAGAGAAATCCGGTGGCGCTCGTCAGAATCGTCGTGATCAGAAACACCGCCGTCATCCCGCCGGACACATGGGACCGCAGCAACCCCACCAGCACGGCGAAGCCGGCGGCGATTCCGGCGAGGCTCAACGCGACGTGGAGCTGGGTGAATGCGGACACGGACATTCCGAGGATCATGGCGGCGCCTCCAATGAGCGACGGTGGGTCAGAGGGCGAACTGGCCAGGCGATTCTGCCATGGGCGCGCGCGTCCGCTGGGTCAGGGTGCGCCGTTCCTTGACCGGCGTAATGTCGCATAATTTGTATTATGTCAAATATAGGATGCCGAGGCCGAGAGCCGTCGCACTGCGCCTCCCACCGTGCCCGTGACCACGGTCACAGACCCTTCCAGTGCAATGTCGCACAATGGGCTCCGTTCTCATCGCGGCCCAGACCATGACCAAGCGCTATCGCGATATCACGCAGTCGGTTTCGACCTCGCTCAAGGACCTGCGCACTGGAATACCCGAGGTCACGCGCGCATTTGGCGCGCTCGCGAAGGCCGCGACACGGAACGGCGCCCTCGACAGCAAGACAAAGGAACTGATCGCGCTGGCGCTCGGCGTGGCGGCGCACTGCGACGCGTGCATCGGCTATCACGTCGAAGCGCTCGTGAAGGCCGGGGCGACCCGTGCCGAGGTCGACGAGGCGCTCGGCATGGCGGTGTACATGGGCGGCGGCCCGTCCCTCATGTACGCGGCGGACGCGGTCGCCGCCTGGAATGAGCTGACCGCCCCGGCACCTGCAGGCGAATGATCGCTCTCGGGGCCCCCGAGGCAGCGATTCCCGGACACATGCGGCGGAGCCATCCCGGCCGATCCGGGCCGCTCGTGGCGCGCTTCGTGCTTGCGCTACGGCCAGGGCCTGCCCCTTCGAGGGCAACCGCGGGTTTCGGAGGCGGTCCCGAGGCCGGGCCCCAGACGCGCGAGGTGTCGGCCATGAACTCGATACGAAGCGTCCGCATCAACTATTCATTGATCGCCATGCTCCTGTTCACCGCAGCGAGCTGGCTGGGCCTGTACGCCCTCTGGGACAATTTCGCCGCGCAGGGCGTGGAGCTCATCCGGCGCGGCGGCATTCTGTCCACTCTCGAAGGCGGCGCGCTCATCGCGCTCCACGCGTTCGGACTCGTGCTCGTGCTCGGATGCTGCATCGGCGTGATCGCGGTGGCGGTCCGCTCGCAACGTCGCGAATCGAGCGATCACCACCGGTATCCGGCCTGAGGGCGTCGCAGCAGCCCAAGTGATATTTGCCGGTCGACCGGCAAATCGTTCGCCGGTCAGCGCGGCGCAGTAGCGTGCGCCCTACCCGCCTCTTCCATTTGCCTTACACAGAATGATGCGATCGCCTCGATGACGAGCGCGTCTTCGCCCGCGGGCCGCCTCCCGGCTCGAACGTGACGCCGGGCAGTGCCGCCCGGGTCTCCACGATCAGCGCGGGCACGGCGCTGCGCAGATGCCCGCCGCGGCCGAGGAGCCCCGCCGGCCGCAAGCGACTGTGCCCTCGCCCGAAGGTCCGGCTGCAGGAATTCCAGATAGGCGAGTTCGATGCACCAGCCCGGGGCGGCACCGCGCACACGCTCCGCACCGCGCTACGAAGGGTTCGGCCCAATGCGGATCGCGTGCGCCATGCGCAAAAAGGATGACGGCGTGGCTTCCCGCGACTGCCGCCGAATTGAGCGCTACGTTCATTTATAGCGCGTCGGAGCAAATACATGACTTGATATTCTTTCCGATTATAGCGCGCGCCCGGTAGTCTGCGATTTCGCGCATAAGCGAACCGCCCCGATGTACCGCTACGACGATTATGACAGCGAACTGGTGACCCGCCGGGTCGCCCAGTTCCGCGTCCAGACGCGCCGCTTCCTCGCGGGCGAGCTGACCGAGGACGAGTTCCGCCCGTTGCGGCTGCAGAACGGCCTCTACATCCAGAAGCACGCGCCGATGCTGCGGATCGCGATTCCGTACGGCGTGTTGTCGACCGTGCAGTTGCGCACGCTCGCCCACATCGCGCGCCGCTACGACCGCGGCTACGGCCACTTCACTACGCGGCAGAACCTCCAATTGAACTGGCCGCGGCTCGAGGACGTGCCCGACATCCTGGCGGAGCTCGCCAAGGTCGAGATGCACGCGATCCAGACGTCGGGCAACTGCGTGCGCAACATCACGAGCGATCCGCTGGCCGGGGTCGCCGGCGATGAGCTCGTCGATCCGCGTCCATGGTCCGAGCTGATCCGCCAGTGGTCGACGTTGAACCCCGAGTTCGCGTTCCTCCCGCGCAAGTTCAAGATCGCCGTCACCGGCGCGACCCACGACCGCACGGCGATCCTCGTCCACGACATCGGCGTGCAGGCGGTGCGCAACGAGGCGGGTCGCACGGGCTTCCGCGTCGCCGTCGGCGGCGGCCAGGGCCGCACGCCGATGATCGGACACGTGATCCGTGAGTTCCTGCCGGCGGCTGAGCTCCTGAACTACTTCGATGCGATCCTGCGCGTCTACAACCGGTACGGCCGCCGCGACAACATCTACAAGGCTCGCATCAAGATCCTGGTGAAGGAACTGACGCCGGCCGAGTTCACGCGCCAGGTCGAGGCCGAATGGGAGCGGCTGCGCGACGGCCCGGGGACTGTCCCGCGCGACGAGATCGCCCGCCTCGCCGCGCACTTCGACGATCCGCCTTACCGCGAATTCGCGCGCGACAGCGTCGCCTATCGTGCCGCGGTCGCCGACAGCCGACCGTTCGCGCGCTGGGCCGGGCGCAACGTCCGCGCGCACAAGCGCCGCGGCTATGCGATCGTCACTCTGTCACTCAAGCGCACGGGCACGCCACCGGGGGACGTCACTGCGAGCGAGATGGACGCGATCGCCGCACTGGCCGACCGCTATAGCTTCGGCGAAATCCGCGTCACGCACGAGCAGAACCTCGTCTTCGCCGACGTCGTGCAGTCCGACCTTCACGCGCTGTGGACGAGGTTGAAGGTGCTCGGGCTCGCGACGCCGAACGTGGGGCTCCTCACCGACATCGTCTGCTGCCCCGGCGGCGACTACTGCTCGCTCGCCAACGCGAAGTCGATCCCGATCGCGGAGGCGATCCAGCGCCGCTTCGACGACCTCGACTACGTGCACGATCTGGGCGACCTCGAGCTCAACATGTCCGGCTGCATGAACGCGTGCGGTCATCACCACGTCGGCCACATCGGCGTCCTCGGCGTCGACAAGAACGGGGAGGAGTGGTACCAAGTCTCGCTCGGCGGCGCGCAGGGCAACGACGCGTCGCTCGGCAAGGTGATCGGCCCTTCGTTCGCCGCCGCCGAGATGCCTGACGTCATCGCGCGGTTGGTCGATGTCTACGTCGAGCGCCGCCACGAGGACGAGCGCTTCATCGACACCGTCCGCCGGATCGGCCTCGAGCCGTTCAAGGAGCGCGTCTATGCCGCAGCTCATTAAGGACCGCGCGCTCGTGGCCGATCGCTACACGCTCCTGCGCGAGGCGGCGTCGCTCTCCGACCTGCCGGCCGCTGTGCCGACGATCGTCCCTTTCGCGCTGTGGCTTGCGGAGCGAAACGCCCTCCTCGCTCGCCGCGACGTCGGCGTGTGGCTCGCGCCGACCGACGATCCGGCGGCGATCGCGGACGACGTCGCGACGCTGCCGGTGATCGCCGTCGACTTTCCGAAGTTCACGGACGGCCGTGGCTACTCGATCGGGCGGCTTCTGCGCGACCGTTTCGGCTTCGCAGGCGAGCTGCGCGCGGTCGGCGACGTATTGCGCGACCAGCTGTTCGCGCTGTCTCAGTGCGGTTTCGATGCGTTCGTCATTCGCGCTGACCGCGATGCGGCCGACGCACTTGCGAGTCTCGAGGACTTCGCGAGCGTCTACACAGCGACCTCGCTCATGCCGCAGCCGTGGTTTCGCCGCCGCGCCGCGTCGGCGCCGGAGCGCGGTGATCCGGATCTCGGGTCGCGTGTCGACGATGCGGTGTCTCTGCTGCGCGAGATCGCCGCGCGCCACGCGCCGGCCGTGTTCGCGTCGAGCTTCGGCGCCGAGGACATGGTCGTGATCGACCTCATCGCGAAGCACCGGCTGCCGATCCGCATCTTCACCCTCGACACAGGCCGGCTGCCCGAGGAGACGCACGCGCTGATCGACCGCGTCCGCGAGCGCTACGGAGTGGCGATCGACGTGTATGCCCCGGACGAGCGGCTCCTGCAGCGGTTCGTCCGCGAGCACGGCGTCAATGCGTTCTACCGCAGCGTCGACCTGCGCAAGGCCTGCTGCGGCGTGCGCAAGAGCGAGCCGCTCACACGCGCGCTGGTGGCCAAGGGCGCATGGATCACGGGACTCCGCCGCGCGCAGTCGGTCACGCGCACGGAGATCGCGGTCGAAGAGTTCGACCAGGCGCACGGGCTGCCGAAGTTCAACCCGCTCGCCGACTGGAGCGACGACGACGTTTGGACCTACCTCCGCGCGCAACGACGTGCCGTACAACGCGCTGCACGATCGCGGCTATCCGTCGATCGGCTGCGCGCCGTGTACGCGCGCGGTCCGGCCCGGCGAGGACGTCCGCGCCGGGCGTTGGTGGTGGGAAGCGCCAGAGCACAAGGAGTGTGGCTTGCACCGGCGCCTGATTCCGCTGGTCACGAAGGATGCCGCACCGTCTGCGACGACGGTGACGGCGTGAGTCGGGGTCTGACCCGGGTCAGACCCTGGTCTGGCACCGGGCTCCCGCCCGCCGACGCCGACCATCTCGGCTGGCTCGAGTCCGAAGCGATCCACATCCTGCGCGAAGTGGCGGGCCAATGCAGGAGTCCCGCCCTCCTCTTCTCGGGCGGCAAGGATTCGCTCGTTCTCCTGCGGCTCGCGGAGAAGGCGTTCCGGCCGGGCCGCTTCCCGTTTCCGCTGCTGCACATCGACACGGGACACAATTTCCCCGAGGTGATCGCCTTCCGCGACCGCCGCGCGGCCGAGCTGGGCGAAACGCTGATCGTGCGCTCGGTCGAGGATTCGATCGCGGCGGGCCGCGTCGTGTTGAGGCACCCGGCCGAAAGCCGCAACGCGCACCAGTCGGTGACGCTGCTCGACGCGATCGCCGAATTCGGCTTCGACGCCTGCATCGGCGGCGCCCGCCGCGACGAGGAGAAGGCGCGGGCGAAGGAGCGGATCTTCTCGTTCCGCGACGCATTCGGCCAGTGGGATCCGAAGCAGCAACGGCCGGAGCTGTGGAACCTCTACAACGCGCGCACGCACCCGGGCGAGAACGTCCGCGTGTTCCCGATCTCCAACTGGACCGAGCTCGACGTCTGGCAGTACATCGCCCGCGAGCGGCTCGAAGTCCCGTCGATCTACCTCGCGCACGTGCGTCCGGTGATCCGCCGGGCTGCCGCGCTCGTTCCGGTAACGGCGCTCACGCCGCCGCGCGACGGCGAGCGGGTCGAGGACCTGTCGGTGCGCTTTCGCACCGTCGGCGACATCACGTGCACGGCGCCCGTCGCCTCCACCGCCGCGACGATCGACGCGATCATCGTCGAGACTGCGGCGACGACGATCACCGAGCGCGGCGCGACGCGGCTCGACGACCAGACGCACGACGCGTCGATGGAGCTGCGCAAGAAGGCGGGTTACTTCTGATGTCCGCTCTCGATCCTCCCGAAGTGCTCGACCACGGCGTGCTGCGGTTCCTGACCGCGGGCAGCGTCGACGACGGCAAGAGCACGTTGATCGGGCGCCTCCTCTACGACACGAAGGCGATCCTCGCCGACCAGCTCGCAGCGATCGAGCGGACATCGCAGCGACGCGGGCTCCCGCTCGACCTTTCGCTCCTGACCGACGGCCTCGTCGCCGAGCGCGAGCAGGGCATCACGATCGACGTCGCCTACCGCTATTTCGCCACCGCGCTGCGCAAGTTCATCATCGCCGACGCGCCAGGGCACGAGCAGTACACGCGCAACATGGTGACGGCCGCTTCGACGGCGCACCTCGCGGTCCTGCTCGTCGACGCGCGGCACGGCGTCGTCACGCAGACGCGCCGGCACGCCACGCTCGCCCATCTTCTTGGGATCCCGCATCTCGTCGTCGCCGTCAACAAGATGGATCTGGTGGGCTGGCACCGGGACGCGTTCGACGCGATCGTCGCGGATTTCCGCACCTTCGCCGAGCGCACCGGCATCGACGACGTGCGCTTCGTCCCGATCTCGGCGCTCGATGGGCGACATGGTCGTCGATCGCGGCGATCACCTGGGCTGGTACGACGGCCCGACGCTGCTGTCGATCCTGGAAACGGCGGAGGTGCCGGACACGCTCGCCCGCGCACCGTTCCGCTTTCCGGTTCAGTACGTCGCACGGCCGACGGCGACCGAGCCGCGCGGCTACATGGGCCGCATCGAGTCCGGATCCGTCGCGGTCGGCGACCGCGTCGTGACGCTGCCGTCCGGCATCGCGACGACGGTGCGTGAAATCCGGACCTTCGAGGATGCGCTGCCGCGCGCGGGCCTGCACGCGGCGGTCACGCTGATCCTCGCCGACGAGCTCGACGTCTCGCGCGGCGACATGCTCGCAGGCGAGGCGGATCCGCCGCCTGTCGCGCGCACCGTCGACGCGACGCTGTGCTGGCTCGCCGACGCGCCGCTCGACCCGCGGCGACGGTACCTGCTGCGCCACACGACGCGCGAAGTGCGCGCCACGGTGTCGCGCATCGATCACCTGTGGAACGTCTCGACGCAGTCGGCCGAGCCCGCGCCGCCGCGGCTCGCGCGCAACGACATCGGCGGCGTGACGCTCGCGCTTGCACAGCCCGTGTTCGCCGATCTCTACGTGGACAATCGCGCGACCGGCAGCTTCATCCTGATCGACGAATCGACCAACGACACCGTTGCCGCGGGCATGGTCGAATGAGCGTGGCGGGCGAGCGGGAGCGAGCCAAGGCCCGAGGACGCCCGCGCGAGCAGGGCGAAGCCAAGGAGCGCAGCTCGCGTCTGCGAGCGCGGGCGGCCGCCGACTCCACACAGCATCGAACCCAGTCGATCGGTGCGGAGACGGCGCGTCGCCGCGCGATTGAGCAGCGCCCGACGGCCTGGCACACCGCGACCAAACGACCGTGCGGAGGGCGCCGCTGACCGCGGGCGCGTCGCGCAGACTCCCGTGGATGTCGCCTATACGCTCTCCGGCTTCGTCGTCGGCGCGATTGTCGGCCTGACCGGCGTCGGCGGCGGGTCGCTGATGACGCCGCTCCTCGTGCTGCTGTTCGGCGTCAGTCCAGCAACTGCGGTCGGGACCGACCTGCTGTACGCGGCAATCACCAAGGCAGGCGGTGTGGTCGTGCACGGGCGGCGGCGCCACATTCGATGGGACATCGTCGGACGGCTCGGCGCCGGCAGCATCCCCGGCGCGCTCGTCACGATCGCCGTGCTCGCGCGCGCGCACATCGACCACGCCGTCCTCACGAAGCTCGTCACCCAGACCCTGGGTGTCGCGCTGATCCTCACGGCGTTCGCGATCGCCTTCAAGCACCGCCTGCAGGTCTGGGGCCGCGCCGCGACCGGACGCTGGCGCGAATGCTGGCTCGGCCCGTTGACCGTGCTCGTGGGATTCGTGCTCGGCGTGCTGGTCACGTTATCGTCTGTCGGCGCCGGCGCGCTCGGCGTCGCGGCGCTGTTCTTCCTCTATCCACGCATCGCGACGGTCGAGATCGTCGGCAGCGACATCGCGCATGCGGTGCCACTCACGCTCGTCGCCGGGCTCGGCCACGCGCACCTCGGCACCGTGGATTTCGGCCTCCTGGGTTCGCTGCTCGTGGGATCGCTGCCCGGGATCGCGATCGGCAGCGCACTCTCGGCGCGGGTGCCCGACGGGCTGCTCCGCTCCGGCCTCGCATCGATGCTCGTGATCATCGGCGGCAAGCTCGTGCTCTGAAGGCCCGCGCGCTGCGCGGTAGAATCGGGATGCGGCAGGTCTCTCTCGCCGCGCCGTCGCGATGCCGCTCCCCCTGTTCCGCCTCCCGCCCGCTGCGCAACGCGACTGGCTGATCGAAGCCCTCTCCCGTCCTGCGCCGCCGACCGCGCGCAACCTGTCGGATGGCTTTCGCCTTCCGGGCCGCGAGGGAACGCCCACGCCGGCCGCGGTGCTCGTGCCGCTCGTCAACCGTCCCGAGGGGCTACAGGTCCTCTTGACCCAGCGCAGCGCCGACCTGCCCGACCATCCGGGCCAGATCAGCTTTCCCGGCGGGCGCGTCGACGCGGGCGATGCATCCGTCGACGCGGCGGCGCTGCGGGAAGCCGCCGAGGAAGTGGGATTGCCGGCCGCGCGGGTCGCGGTGCTCGGGCACCTGTCCGACTACGAAACGGTGACGGGCTACCGGGTGACGCCGGTCGTGGGTTGGGTCGAGCCGCCGTTCGACCTCGCGCCCGATCCCATCGAAGTCGCCGACGTGTTCGAGGTGCCCCTTGCGTTCCTGATGGATCCCGCGCACCAGCAGCGGCACTTCCGGATGCTGGGGGCGCTGCGCCGCGACTTCTGGGCCATTCCCTACGGCGACCGCTACATCTGGGGCGCGACGGCGGCGATGCTGCTGATCCTCGACCGGACCTTGCGCGCGCCGGCCGATGGGCGCTGAGGAGCCTAGTTGACGTTGATCAGTCCGCCTACCGGTGGGCCTGCCTTGGGCCGGTCGGCCGGCAGGTTCGCGATGATGCAGTCGATGCCGCGGTCGGTCGTCGCGCCACCGCCGAAGAAACCGTTGATCGCGCTTCGGTAGTCGGCCGGCGTCGAGCGCTGGTAGTAGAGCTGCGACGTGGCGTCGAAGAAATAATTGAAATCGTCGCCGTAGATGCCCTTCCGTTGCAGCTGATAGGTCATGTCGTAACTGCCGATCATCAGCGGCTTGCACTGCGCGGCGATTGTGTCGAGGAACGCGTTGAACCCGGTCGCGTATCGGTTCGTGACGGAGTCGGGCGCGCAGCCGCCGAGCACGACGAGCGCCGAAATCGCCAGCGCGCCGGGCCGCCATGAGGGAGTCTTGCGTTTCGTCATCAATCCTCCAGCGAGGGAACCCCAGCGACACTCGAGGTGCTACTTCGCCGCCACGATCGCGGGCGGCTTCCACGTGCCTTCGCCGGGCGGCAGGACCGAGGGCGGTTCCTTCTTCGGCCAATACAGGCGCATCACCATGTAGATGGGGCCGTTGGGCGCAGGCAGCCAGTTGGACTCCTGCGCCTTGCCGGGAGAGTCCTTCTGGATGTAGAGGGTGAGCGAGGCGTCCGGGTTCTTCTTCAGCTGCGGCAGCATGGGCGAGTTGATGAGGTAGCGATTGATCGGATTCTCGATCAGGAGCTGCGTCTTGCCGTCGTACATCGTCACCGACCAGAATGCGTTGACCGGAGGAAATTCTCCGGCGGGAAAGGTGAGCGTGTAGTTGTGCTTCCTGCCGTCGAGTGGCTCGCCATTCGAATCGTGTTTCGCGAGCGGGTACACGGCCTCCTCGGCGCTGTTGCCATAAATGCCGGCCAGGGCCCCGGCGGCCCGCAGCACCCAGTCGCCATGGAAGAAAGCGCGATCGCCCAGGATCGAGCCGATCAGCCAGCCGTTGATGGGTTTGGCGAAGTTGTCACGCTTCTTCTCGATCGCGTCGTAGCCCTCCTTGATGCCGAGCGCGAACTCTGCCTTGTGCGCCTCGGAAAGCTTGTCGAAGTCGAAGGGCTTGCCTGCCTCGATGCCGATGGTCGCGAACCTCGCCCGCAGCGCCTTCTCCTCCTCGACCGGCGGGCAGAATTGCAGAATGAAGTTCAGATACTTCGCGAACGGCGTCTTCATGTCCTCCTTCGTGACGGGCGGCCAATCGATCGCGGGCGGCGCTGGCGGCGCCGGCTGTTTGAGGAACTGCGACAGCGGCTGCACCTTGTAGCCCGCCTGAACCGTCTTGACGTTGTCGATGTCCTTGGGGCCAAAGAGCTGCGTGCGATAGCCGACGAGGCCGAATTGCGTCTCGGCGCGGAACACCTTCTTGATTCCGGCGGGGGTATCCCCCTTCCAGTTGGGGCCGGCGACGGCATAGCAACCGGCGTCGTTGCCAGTCGCGCGGCTGCCGATGTAACCGTAATTGAAGGTGTACATGTCGACGAGCTGGACGTCGTAGTAGCGACTCTTCTCGACCGCCGGGACGCACAGCACGATAGGCTCCGCGCGCAGGTCCAACCCGACGAAGGAATAGGGCGTATCGCTGTTGGGCGTGACGATCGCGGTGTCCTTCGGAGTGAAGACGCGGGCCTCGTTGTAGATCGTGTTGAACGGCGCCTTGTACTGGCCGGAGTTGCGGTCGACGAAGTACTCGCGCATGACCGCATAGTTCATCAGCATCGGGAAGCCGTAGATGTAGGCTTCCCTGACGGTGTCCTTGATCGCGACCACCCCAGGCTTTTCCGCGTCCTTTTTCTCGGCCTTGGCGATCGGGTCGTCCTTCTTGCTGCAGCCCGCGACGAATGCCGCCATCGCCACGCAAAGAATGGTCACATTCATCTGCTTCGTTGCCAGCACCCTCATGCGCGCTCCTGTGATCAAGATCCGGCCGCTTCCTTGCGGTCCGGAAGGGGCGAATTGTTGCATAGGTCGCGCGATGCTTGGTTACGTTGAAATGCGTTAGTCTTCGAAAGTATGAATCCCGTTCGCCGTGAAGGTCATTTCCGCAGCCTGTCGCCGCACGGTTTCCATCGCGTCGTCTACGACGAATGGGGTGATCGGGACAATCCCGCTGTCGTGATCTGCGTGCACGGCGTCGGACGCAACGCGCGCGATTTCGACGATCTCGCTGTTGCGCTCGCGCCCACGCACCGCGTGCTCAACGTCGACATGCCGGGCCGCGGCCGCAGCGATTGGCTCGCGGACCCGAACGACTACGTGTTTCCGACGTATCTCACCGTGCTGACCGCGCTCGTCGCGCGCAGCGGCGCCGAGACCGTCGGCTGGGTCGGCACGTCGATGGGCGGACTGCTCGGCATGGTGCTGGCAGCGCAGCCACGCACGCCGGTGGCCCGGCTCGTCGTCAACGACGTCGGCCCGACGATCGAGCCCGCAGCGCTCGAGCGCATCCGCGGCTACTTCGGTCTCGATCCCACGTTCGCGACCTACGCCGACATCGCCCAGTATCTCCGTACCATTTCAGCGCCGTTCGGACGCCTGACCGACGCGCAGTGGGACCACCTCACGCGAAGCAACGTTCGCGAGCGGCCCGACGGCCGCTGGGGCATGGCCTACGACCCGGGGATTGCCGTGCCCTTTCGCGCGTCCGCGGCGCCGCCCGACCTGTGGCCCGTCTGGGACGCGATCCGCTGCCCGACGCTCGTTCTGCACGGCCGCGATTCCGACCTCTTGTCGGCCGCGACCGTCGCACAGATGGCCGCCCGTGGGCCGAAGCCCACCGTCATCGAGTTCGAAGGCGTCGGTCACGCACCGATGCTTCTGTCCACCGACCAGATCGATCCCGTCGTACGGTTCCTGCGCGGCTAGTGGCGCCACGGGGTCGCGACGACCGCCGGTCGCAGTGGCGGGGATCTTGCTTCCGATTTCGGCACGGAACCGGCGAAACGGCGTTCCATCCCTTACAATCAACGTGGCCACCGCCTGCCGACCACGATGCCGCTCAACCTTAGCCTTCCGCCCGTCGATCCGCGGCCCGCGAATCCCCCGGAGACCCGTCCCGCCAAGGTTTTTCCGTGGCTCGACGAAGTTCTCGCCCGCGACGCCGTCGAGGCGGCACGCGTCATCGGCGACTCGCTCGCGGCGATCAACCGGGTGGAGTTGAGCGACTCGAAACGCCTCGAGCTGGCGGAGCGGTACTGGGCGACCGCGGGCACGCTTTGGCCGCAACTCGAGAAGCAGTTCGCGAAGGCGACGCACCCCCTGTCGGGCGATGCGCTCGAGTCGGCGAAGGCCGCTCTGATCCTCGCTCACGAGCTCTCCGTCGCCTACAAGCACCTGCTCGTCCACGAGTCCGAGAAGCGGATCCTGCTCGGCGGCAATCGGCTCCTGATCGCGCTCTTGCATCGGTGCCTGCAGTGCGTCGCGCGCGTGCTGACCAACAGCTATCTGTCCTACTCGCCCGTGCCGCCCAAGACCTGGCTCGATGCGCACGCGATCTATGCGTTCGCGCGCGAGCGCGGGCTCCACCAGAACGCGATCGCGCACGACCAGCCGGAGATGACGCCCGAGCGCGTGTACCTGCAGGCGCTGCTGCTCGCGCTTGCCAACCCGTACGGCTTCCTGCCCGGTCAGCTCAACACGGTCGTCCGCTACCTGCAGGAGTTCTGCCACTGGGCGAAGCTCACGGACGTCGCGCCCGTGCACCGGATGGCCAAAGCAGTCGCGATCATTCCCGTCGGTCACGACTTTCCTCCGTTCTCGGCGAACAAGGGCGGCTCGATCGACGGCAGCAAGATCTTCCTGCTCACGTTCGATCTCGCCTTCCAGATCCAGGAACAGCTGCGCGCGCTCGAAGCGGGCGGGGACGTCCCGAGCGGAATCGCGAAGGATCCTGCGGGGCGGCTCCAGTACGTGATGCTGTTGAAACGGCTCCTGCGGCAGTGGGCGATCCCGCCCGCGCGCCAGTTCAACCGGCTGCCGTCGCGCGCCCGCGTCGTCATGTGCGCGGGCCTGTCGGGCGTCTGGCAGTACAGCCGCGGGCTGCACGCCGGGGTCGCGCAGGCACCCACCGGGCTCCCGCCGCTGACCGCGTGCCAGGTAATCAACCATACGCCCGCCGGCTATGCGCTGCGCCAGATCGACCCCAATCCGACGGCGCTGCGGATAGGCGACCTGATCGCGCTGCGCGTCGAGGGACGCACGGGCCTGCAGGTCGCGATGGTGCGTTGGTTCCGCAACACGCTGAAGGGCAGCGGGCTCGAGTTCGGGTGCGAGCTGCTCTCCGACACCCCGGAGGCGGCGGCCGCTGCAACCGAGGACGCGCTCGACGGCAATCTCGCACCGGTCGTCGTGCTGCCCGAGGACCGAGGCACGCCGGGGCCCGAGGCCCCGCCGCCGCAGATCCTCGTTCCTTCGGGCGCGTTTCAGGTCGAGCAGGGCATCTCGCTCAAGCGCGGCAGCGACACGGGCTTCGCCGTGCTGCTGAAGCTGGTCGAGCAGGGCCCGGGCTTCGAGCTCTACGATTTCGCGCCGGTGGGGTAGCGGCGCGAGCGGGGAGCCGGGGCCCCGGCCGAAGGCAAGGGGGGCGACCGATCGCGAGCGCCGCATGAGGCCGACGGCTCGGTCTAACGATAAGCTCAGGCAGTGCGGAGGCCGAGCGCGAGCGGGGAGCCGGGGCCAACGCGCGAAGCGCCAAGGGGGCCCGCAGCGCGAAGCGCCGACCCATGGCACGGGCGAAGTCGCGCGCCTGACGGGGATTGATCACCGCCACCTTCAGCCCCGCGGCTTGCAGTGCGCAGGCCAGCGCCGCCTCAAAGCCGCCGGTGGCTTCCATCACCACCAGCGTCGCTTGCAGGCCGGCCAGCGCATCGGCCAGAGCGCTGTGTCCCTCGGGGTCGTTGCTGTAACGCGCGAGCGGCACCACGGCGCCGATCGCGGCCACATCGACGTGCTCGCTGGCCACATCGATGCCTATCATCACGCATGAGTCGGACATGATCTTCGGATCCCTTCCTTGTAAATGCACGCTCGGCACCGCCGGCGGCCGTAACCGTTCGGGCTTCGTGAAGACCAACGCGGAGTCCGTGCGCGATCCACTTGGCGACGGGCTCAACGGCCCAAGGGGGTATCAGGCTGCACGGTCCGGTCCGGGTGCCGCAACGGCCATCGAACTTTACCGCGCCGGTCCGGGCTTACCATACAAGGGGAGGCGAGCGATCGGGAGCGCGTTCGGAGGCCGACGGCTCGGATTAGCGATAGGCTCAGGCGGCGCGGAGGCCGAACCGACCCGAAGGCAAGGGGGAGCGACCGATCGCGAGTCGCCGCATGAGGCCGACGGCTCGGACTGATGATGAGCTCAGACAGTGCGGAGGCCGACGATAGCGCCGTGGGTGTCCGTCGCGCCGTGGTCGCGCTCGTGGCCGCGCTCGCCCTGCTCCTCGTGCTCTGGGAGACCGTGCTCGCACCGGTGCGGCCGGGCGGATCGTGGCTCGCGTTGAAGGCGCTCCCGCTCGTGTTGCTGCTGCCCGGGCTCGCCGAGGGTGGGACGCGCGCACGGCAATGGGCCTCGCTGCTCCTGCCCTTCTACTTCGCCGAGGCAATCGTCCGCGCGCTGACCGAGCCGGGTCGGCATGCGGTCGTCGCATGGGCGGCCGCCCTGCTCTCGCTCGCGGCTTTCGCAGCGGTGCTGATGTCGTTTCGCGCGCGCCGGTGAGCCGGATCGCGGACCGTCAGGTCTCCGCGGCGGACGCGTGCGCGGACGGCAGCCCCTTGGGCAACGGAAACACGATCTTCTCGGGCGCGCCCGAGAGTTCGCGCACGCTGCCCGCCCCGAGGTCGCGCAGGCGGGCGATCACCTCCCGCACCAGGACCTCCGGTGCCGACGCGCCGGCGGTGACGCCGACCCGCGCCCTGCCCTCGATCCACCGCGCGTCGAGCTGATCGGCGCGGTCGACCATGTACGCGGCAATGCCGCGGTTCGCCGCGACCTCGCGCAGCCGGTTCGAGTTCGAGCTGTTGGGGCTGCCGACGACGATCACGACGTCGACCTGAGGCGCCATGAACTTGACGGCATCCTGCCTATTCTGCGTCGCATAGCAGATGTCGTCCTTCTTCGGCCCGACGATGCGCGGGAAGCGCCGCCTGAGCGCCGCGACGATGGCCGCGGCATCGTCGACGGACAGCGTCGTCTGCGTGACGTAAGCGAGGTTGTCCGGATTGGACACCGAGATCCCTTCGACGTCACCGACCGACTCGACGAGCTGGATGCCGCCCGTGCACTGCCCCATCGTCCCCTCGACCTCAGGGTGGCCGCGGTGGCCGATCATCACGATCTCGCGGCCATGCTCGCGCATCTTGGCGACCTCGACGTGCACCTTGGTCACGAGCGGGCACGTCGCGTCGAACACCGTGAGCCCGCGCGCGTCGGCCTCCGCCCGCACCGCCTTCGAGACACCGTGCGCGGAGAAGACGACCGTGCCGCCGGCCGGAACTTCGGTGAGCTCGTCGACGAATACCGCGCCCTTCGCCTTGAGGTCGTCGACGACGAAGCGGTTGTGCACGACTTCATGGCGCACGTAGATCGGCGCGCCGAATTGCGCGAGCGCCTGCTCGACGATCGCGATCGCGCGGTCGACGCCGGCGCAGAAGCCGCGTGGGTTCGCAAGCAGGACGTCCATCAGCCCTCCGCCTTCGATTCGGCGCCGCGTGCGCCATCGCCCGCGTGTCGCGGCCGGAAGCTGTCGACGATCAGGAGCGCCGCGCCGATCGTGATCGCGCTGTCGGCGACGTTGAACGCCGGCCACGCCCACCGCTCGTAATGGAAGAGCAGGAAGTCGACGACCTTGCCGAGCGCAAGCCGGTCGTGGAGGTTGCCGAGCGCGCCGCCCAGGATCAGCGCGAGACCGAGGCAGTAGAGCGCGCGCCCGCCGCGCCTGAGCAGCCACGCAATCAGCCCCGCTGCGGCAACGGCAACTGTCGCGAAGAACCATCGTTGCCAGCCGTCGCCGTCGGCGAACAGGCTGAACGCGGCGCCGGCGTTGAACGTGAGCACGAGGCTGAAGAAGCTCGTGAACGGCCGCTCTTCGCCGGGGCGGAAGGCGGCCATCATCGCGGCTTTGGTCGCGTAGTCGGCAAGGACGACTGCAACGCTCACCCAGAGCCAGCGCAGGCCATGCGTACGCGGGAGGGCAAGGTCGGCCATCGTCGTCGGGCGCGTCAGGCGAACGAGCGCGGCTCGCCATTGCCGTACAGGTTGGCGACGCAGCGACCGCACAGCGCCGGGTGCGCGGGATCGGCGCCTACGTCGGCGCGCCAGTGCCAGCAGCGCTCGCATTTCTCCCCGGCGCTCGGGTTGACCGCGATCGACAGCGCGCCGCCGTTCTCGGCCCGTTCGACGCGCGCCGCAGACGTGATCATCACGAAGCGCAGGTCGTCGCCGAGGCTCGCGAGCGCCGCGTAGTCGTCGTCGGGCGCGGAGATCGTGACCTCCGCCTGCAGCGACGAGCCGATCCGGCCGTCGATGCGTAGCGCCTCCAGTTCCTTCAGCACCGCCGCGCGCACGGTGAGGATGCGCGGCCACTTCGCGAGGAGCGGGGCGGCGTCCGCCACCGCCGGCAGCGCATCGCCCCACGTGTGGATGAAGATCGTCGAGTCCGCGGGGTGCACGATCCGCCAGGCCTCCTCGGCGGTGAACGACAGAATCGGTGCGAGGAGGCCGAGCAGCGTGTCGCGGATGTGGAAGAGCGCCGTCTGCGCCGAGCGTCGCGCGCGGCTTCCCTTCGCCGCCGTGTAGAGGCGATCCTTCAGCACGTCGAGGTAGAAGCCGCCCAGGTCTTCGGAGCAGTAGGTCGACAATCGCTGCACGACGAGGTGGAACTCGTAGCGATCGTAATCGGCACGACAGGCGTCGAGGAGCGCCTGAGCGTTCGCGAGCGCATAACGATCGAGCTCGAAGAGCTCCGCGACGGGCACGGCATCTTTGCCGGGATCGAAGTCGCTCGTGTTCGCCAGCAGGAAGCGCAGCGTGTTGCGGATGCGCCGGTAGCTCTCGACGACGCGCTTCAGGATCTCGTCGGAGATCGACAAGTCGCCCGAGTAGTCGGTCGCGGCGACCCACAGGCGCAGGATCTCCGCGCCCAGTGTGTCGGAGACCTTCTGCGGCGCCACGACGTTGCCCTTCGACTTCGACATCTTGCGGCCTTCGCCGTCGACGGTGAAGCCGTGCGTGAGCAGCGCCCTGTACGGCGGCACGCCATTTCGCATGCACGAGACGAGCAGCGACGAGTGGAACCAGCCGCGGTGCTGGTCCGAGCCTTCGAGGTACAGGTCCGCCGGGAAGCCCGTGTCCTGCCTGTGCGAGCCGGCGCGGGATTTTGCACCTTCGGGCCCGCCCAGCACCGTCTGGTGCGTCGATCCGGAGTCGAACCAGACGTCGAGCGTGTCGGTGAGCTTCCGGTAGCGTGCAGGGTCGACGCCGAAGTCCTCGTGCGTCGACTCGAACCATGCCTCGATGCCGCCACGCTCCACCTTCGCCGCGGCGAGCTCGAGCAGCGCGAGCGTATCCGGATGCAGCTCGTCGGTGACCTTGTCGACGAAGAACGGCAGCGGCACACCCCACGTCCGCTGACGGGACAAGGTCCAGTCGGGCCGGTTCGCGATCATCGCGTAGAGGCGCGACTTGCCCCAGGCCGGGTAGAAGCGCGTGTTCTCGATGCCGCGGAGCGCTGTCGCGCGCAGCGGCTCGGCGGGCTTCGCGCCGCGATAGCCCGGCACGTCGTCCATCCCGGCGAACCATTGGGTCGTCGCGCGATAGATGATCGGCGTCTTGTGCCGCCAGCAGTGCATGTAGCTGTGCGTGAACTTCTCGGCGTGCAGGAGGTTGCCCGCCTCGCGGATCTTCTCGACGATCTTCGGGTTTGCATCCCAGATCCGCTGCCCGCCGAAGAACGGAAGATCTGCCGCGAACGTGCCGTCGCCTTGGACCGGCGTCAACATGTGCTCGTCCTTCATCCCGTAGCGGCGGCACGAGAGGAAGTCGTCGACGCCATAGGCGGGCGAGCTGTGGACCACTCCGGTTCCCTGCTCCAGCGTGACGTAGTCGCCGAGGTAGACGGGCGCCGCGCGATCGTAGAACGGATGCCGGAACGCGATCAGCTCGAGCGCTGCGCCCTTCGCCGTCGCGACCACGCGCCCTTCGAGCTTGAAGCGTGCGAGCGACGAGGCGACCAGGTCCTCTGCGAGCACGAGGTGGCCGCGTGGCGTCTCGACCAGTGCGTACGTGAAATCGGGATGCGCGTTCAGCGCCTGGTTCGACGGGATCGTCCACGGCGTCGTCGTCCAGATCACCGTGCCGATCGAACCGTCGGGCGCGCGCGCGAGCCCGAACGCGCGCGCGAGCTTCTCGCGCTCGGCGGGATCGATCAATGGAAAGTGGACGTCGATCGCGATGTCCTGCCGGTCCTCGTACTCGACCTCCGCCTCGGCGAGCGCGCTGCCGCAGTCGAAGCACCAGTTGACGGGCTTCAGGCCGCGATAGAGGTAGCCCTTCTCCAGAATCCGACCCAGCGTGCGGATCTCGTCCGCTTCGCTCTTGTAGGCCATCGTCGTGTACGGACGGTCCCAATCGCCCAGTACGCCGAGCCGCTGGAACTGGGCCTTCTGTCGCGCGATCTGCTCGGTCGCGTACGCGCGGGCAAGTCGCTGCGTGTCGGCGGTGGCAAGGTGCTTGCCGTGCGTCTTCTCGATCTGCACCTCGATCGGCATGCCATGGCAATCCCAGCCCGGGACGTACGGCGCGTCGAAGCCCGCCATCGTGCGGCTCTTGACGACGAGGTCCTTCAGGATCTTGTTGAGCGCGTGCCCGATGTGGATGTCGGCATTCGCGTACGGTGGACCGTCGTGCAGGACGAAGCGCGGGCGTCCGGCGCAGGCCTTGCGGATCGCCGCGTAGACCTTCTTCTGCTGCCACTCGGCCACCCAGCCCGGCTCGCGCTTCGCGAGATCGCCGCGCATCGGGAACGGCGTGTCCGGCAGGTTGAGCGTCGCCTTGTAGTCGGTTTTCGATTCGTCGGGCATGCTGCGTTCTACCGGGTCAGCGCGGTGCGGTGAGGAGCGCCGCGTGGCCGCCCGCGAAATACACGCGCGCGTCGGCGACGTCGGCGCGGATCTGCCGCGCGAGCGTGTCGAGATCCGGGTAGCGCTCCTCGTCGCGGAGCTTGTGCAGAAACTCGACGACGACGCGCCGGCCGTAGATCACGTGGTCGAAGTCGAGGATGAAGACCTCGAGCAGCGGCTCGCCTTCCGCAGCCACCGTCGGGCGCACGCCAACCGAAGCGACGCCATCGTGGGGCCGCGCGTCGAGCCCGTGCACACGGACGGCGAAGACGCCGGAGACCGGCGGCATCCGCTTGAGCCGGAGGTTCGCCGTCGGAAACCCGAGGCTGCGGCCGAGCTTCGCGCCATGCGCGACGCGGCCCGCGATCGTGAACGGGCGGCCCAGGAGCGCGGCGGCGTGCTCGAGATTGCCGGCGGACAGCGCGTGCCGGACCGCCGTCGACGACGCCCGCTCGCCCTCGACCGCGACCGTGCGCATCGCCTCGACGCTGAACGATCTCGCCGTCGCGCGCAAGGTCGCGATATCGCCGGCGCGACCCTTGCCGAACCGAAAGTCCTCGCCCACGAGCACCCAGCGGATGCCGAGGCGGCGCACGAGCACGTCCTCGATGAACGTCTCCGGTGCGAGCGATGCGAGCCGGCCGTCGAAGCGCGCGACGATCGTGCGCGCGATGCCGAGCGCCTCGAAATGCTCGAGCTTCGAGCGGAGCGACGAGAGCCGCGGCGGCGCAGAGCCGCGGGCAAAGAATTCGCGCGGATGCGGATCGAACGTGAGCACCGCCGAGGGCAGCGCGAGGTCCTCCGCGGCTTCGATGAGCCGGGAGAGCATCGCCTGGTGCCCGCGATGGACGCCGTCGAAATTGCCGATCGTCAGCGCGACGGGACCGTCGGCCGCCGCCGGCAGGCCGCGAATCACCCGCACGGTTTTGCCTCGGAGCCTGTCGGACTTGCTTTCGCGCATGCGACGGAGGCGAGTTGGGCGCAGTTCAAGGCGCGAGCCCGTAGGCATACCGGGAGTATGGCGAGGGCGAGCAGCGCAGAAATGCGCCCGTCCCTTCGGGTTGCCGCCAAAAGGCACGTCTGCTTCGTTGCTCGGCTCGCCGATATTCCCGATATCGGCTTCGCCACGCGCCTCGCATCCATCGCTTTTTGGCCCAGCAACGCATTCGTGAAAGCAAGTCTGACAGGCTCCCGCAAAGCCGTGAATTTTAACAGGTTTGAGGCGCCGACGCCCCGAGCGGCGGGCTGCGCCCGCTCAGCCCGATTGCGGCCACTCGCGCCAGCCGCGCAAGAGCGGATGGTAGAGGCCCAGGCGGATCGGGCGTGCGTCGAGTGTGGCGACGAAGCGCCCGTAACGCTCGAGCTGCTCGCGATAGCGCTCGCGCTCGCGCTCGAGAAATCCCTCCCGATCGGCGCCCTCGTGCCGTCCGGTCTTGAAATCGACGATCCAGCGCACGCCGTCGGCCACGAACGTCCGGTCGATGACCACATGCGCGATCGCGTCGCGGTCGACGCCTGCCAACGCCCATTCGCTGCGCGCGTCCTCGTGCTCGGGCGCGAAGAGCCAGCGGCCGCGCGAATCGGCGAGCACGTTTTCCAAGACGGCTGCGACCTCCGCCGCGGCCCGGTCGAGCTCGCCCACGTCGACGCCTTCGCCCGCGAGCTCCGAACGAATCCGCGACGCCGACGCGAGGACGCGCCCCTCACTCCACGCGCCCAGACCTTCGTGCGCGATCTGGGCGAGCCAGCGGTGCGCGACCACGCCGACTTGCCGTGCGGTCTCGCGCACCCAGTCGAACGGCAGCGTCTCGCGCAGCACGAGCGGTGCCACTGCGACACTCACGCCGCGCGAGGGCGCCGGGGGCCGCCAATCCGGCGCCACGCGCACGAGCGGCGGTGCGGCAGGCGCTTCGGCGAACATGGCGGCCGGCCAGGGCTCCGGCTGCGGCATCATCGCGGCGACCGCATCGCCGAGGCGTGCGAGCGCGGACCCGCGCGGCGGCGATCGCCAGACGTGCGTACCGTGGTCGTCCTCGGCGAGGTCGAGCGACGTCGTCAGATGCAGCCCCACTTTCGCTCGCGTGCAGCCGACATAGAGCAGGCGCCCGAGCTCGGCGCGGTCCTCGTCGGCGGCAAGCAGGCCCAGATATGCGTAGACGGGATCCATGTCGCCACCGCGCGGCCGCGAGGGCGCGAGGAGCGGTCCGCGCTCGCGCAGACGCAGGCGCAGGAGCTCCGCGTCGTGGTTGCCAGTGCCACGCGCGAGACCGGGCAGGATCACCGTGTCGAATTGGAGCCCCTTCGCGCGATGCAGAGTCATCACCTGCACGCGCGCCACCGCTTCGTCGGCCGGCGCTGCGTACAGCTCGCCGAGCGCAGCCCGGAACGTCGCCCAATCCGGCACGTCGCCCGCGACCTCGTGCGCAGCGAGGAGCGCGAAGAAGCGCTCGGCAGCGTCGATGTCGATGACCTCGTCGAGCGTCGCGGGTCCGCCCAGCGCGAGCCACGCGCCGCGCACGCGCGCGGCAATCGGAGCACGGCCGCGCGCGTCCAGCGCGGGATGCAGCACCCGCGCAATCGCTGCGAGGCGGGCTGCGCCATCGCGGGTCATCCCGGCAACCGCGTCGGGTGCGTCCACCAGCGCCGCGATCGATCCCGTCGGATGAGCATCGGCCGCCGCCGCGACGGCAAAGAGATCCGCCAGCGCGAGCCCGCACCACGGCGCGCGCAACACCGCGAGCCACGCGAGCCGATCGGCGGGCTGCACGAGCGCGTGCGCGAGCGAAGCGAGGTCGACGATCGCCTGCCGCTCGGCGAGCGCGTCCAGGTCCACCGCCGCGTACGCGATGCCCGCGGCGCGCAGCGCCGGCAGCACGCGGTCGAGGTGGGCGCGGGCGCGCACCAGAATGGCAATCGTGCCGCCGCCTTCGTCGAGCGCCGCGCGAACGCGGCGGATCACGCACTCGGCCTCGGCCGCCGGGTCCGGGGCGACATCGAGCGTCACCGCGAAACCCGGAGGCGCCGCGTCGACCGCGCTCGCCGCCGCGAATGCGACCGCACCACGCCACGGATCGTTGCGGCTCCCGAGCACCTGTGGAAACGTCGCGTTGACCCAATCGACGAGCCCCGCATGCGAGCGGAAGTTGCGCTCGAGCCGGAGGTTCTCCACCGGCACCTCCGCCACCCGCGCGGCCGTCTGCGCCTCGACGAAGATCCGCACCTCCGCTTCGCGGAACCGGTAGATCGACTGCATCGGATCGCCGACCGCGAACACCGTGCGCCCGTCACCCTCGGCCCACCCCGCGGTCAGCCGGCGCAGGAGCACGAGCTGCGTGAACGAGGTATCCTGGAACTCGTCGATCAGCAGGTGCTCGATCCACGCATCGAGCCTGAGCAGCAGATCGGATGGCGCCAGGTCGCTGCCGAGCGCGTCGATCGCCGCGATCGTGCCCTGCACGAAATCCAGCGCGCCCGCGTCGCGGAAGGCGAGCGTGAGCGCTGCGGCGAGCCGTGGCAGTACGTCTCTGAGCGCGGCGACGACGGCCCACGCGTCGTCGCCGTAGCGTGGCGGCGGCAGGTGCCGCGCGACGTCGAGCTGCACGGCGAGCCCCGGGACGGCCGCGAGCTCCGCGAGGAGCGCAGTCATGGCATCGCCGCGTTCCGCGCAAAGCGCGCCCTCCCGGCCCGGTCCTCCCGGGGGAAATCCGTCCTTCCGATTCAGCCTCGTGCGAAATCGGGCTTTCCTGGCCAGGAGCAGCCACGACGCGAGCGCACTCCACGCTTCGCGCGCGTCGACGCTCGCTGGCGGCAGGCCGCCCGCGTCCGCGCACACGAGAAGCAAGTCTGCGAGCGGTGCCGCGCGCGCCGTCCCTTCCGCATGACGTGCGGCGTGGCGCAGCAGGGGCGGCAGCGCCACCGCGAGTTGCGCCGGGAAGGCGGCGGCGATCGTCCTGAGCTCGCCGCGAATCTCGTCGGCCAGCACCGCCTCGAGCGCGGCTCGGAGCGCGTCGCCGTCGTCACTCCCGAGCTCGCGCAATAACGGCGCACGCTTCGCAAGCAACGACGACAGCAGCGTCACGGCCCGGCGCGCATCGTTGTCGACGTGCCGCAGGAGCCGTCGCCATGCCGGATCATCCGGCCGCGCGCCCGCGAGCGCCGCGCGCACCGCGGCCTCGTAGAGCGGTTGCGCCTGGTCGACGAACCGGGGCGCTGCCCCGAGACGTGTCGCCAGCGGGGCCTGACGGGCGACGCCCGCACAGAACGCATCGATCGTCTGCACGGCGAGCCGCGCCGGATGCGCCGTCAGCTGCCAGCCGCAGCGCCTGTCCTGTTCGAGCGCGGCCAGCGCGAGCGCGCGCGTCCGCTCTGCGTGCGGCGATTCCACGGGGACACCCGCGGCGGCGTCCGCAAGCGCGCGGACGATCCGCTCGCGCATCTCGCCGGCAGCCTTGCGGGTGAACGTCATTGCGACGATCCGCTCGGGCCGGTCGACTCGGGCGAGCAGCGCGAGGAAGCGCTGGATCAGGAGCTCGGTCTTTCCCGAGCCCGCGGGCGCTTGCACCAGGAACGAGCGCGTGACGTCGAGCGCGCGTTCGCGTGCCGTCGCATCGGCCCGACTGGAGCTGTCAGTCATCGTCAGTGTCCGCGCGTTCGCCGCTGCGCAACGCCGCCGCGCCGATCCGGCAGAGCGGCTGCAGCCCGCAGTGCGTGCACGTCGATCGCGGATCGCGCGGGGTGACCGTCGCGAGCCCGGCCACGATCTCCGCGCCGAGGGCGTCGAACGCGTCCGCCCAACGCGAAAGCGCCGCGCCCCAGTCGGCGAGCGCCGCGCGCTTCAACGCCTGCGGCAGCGGCAACCCCGGCCACGCGCCGGCGTCGGCGGCGAGGCCCCGCGCGGCGATCTCGCCCGGCTTGAGCTGGGCGTAGACGACCGCGCGGACGCGCTCGCCTGGGGTTGCGGCGCGCTGTGCGAGCGCGTAGAGACCGAGCTGCGGCGCCTGCGGCCGGGGCTCGAACCACGTGCCGGGTCCCTTCGCGCGGCCCGTCTTGTAATCGACGATGGCCACGCCACCGCCGTCGAGCGCATCGACACGATCGAGGCGCAGCGTCACCAGCAGTCCATGTAGCGCGAGTGAAAGACCCTTTTCGATGCCGATGACCGCAAAGGGCGGGCGCGCGCGCTCGTGCGTTTCGAGCCAGTCCGCGACGATCGCTTCGATCCGAGCCGCCTCGCCCGCCGCAACGGCAGGCAGCAGCGTGCGCCAGCGCGCGGCCGGCAACGCCACCTTCGCCTCCTCGGCCGCCGCCGCGACGGCGATTCGCAGCGCATCCGGCGCCATCCCCGCCAGCGTCTGCTGTGTGCTCACGTTCCCCCAGAACGCTGCCAGCGCGGCGTGGACGAGCGTGCCCCGCTCCTGCGCCGACAGCCCGTCGATCGGTTCCGGCCACGGCTCGGTCGCGAGCCGGTGCGTCGCCATTGCCTTGAATGGGCAGTCGCTCTGCGCCTCGACGAGCCGCGCCCCGCCCCTCGTGCGCACCGGAGGGGCGAGGCGCGGCGCGAAATCGTCGACGACGACTTCGCGCGGTGCCGGTCGGGCGAACTGCGCGAGCGCCGTCCCCCGGTCCCGTGGCGGGTCGTCGGCCGGCGCCGCATCCGGCACGAGCGGCGATGGCGAGCAGGCGTGATCATCGATCGTCGCCGGATGCGAGAACACGATTTCCGGTGCCGCGCGGGCAAATTGCGCAGTGAGCTCGGTCGCGTAGGCGAGCTCGCGCGCGGCGCTCGCCCGCGGGACGCCGCGCAGCCGCTGCCACGGCACGGGCAGGAGGGGGTGCGGCTGCGGCGGCGGCGGCCATCGCTCGGCAGCCAGCCCCGCCACCCACAGCGCGTCGAATGGCTGTCCGGCCGCTTCGAGCAGCCCGACGATCTGGATCGGCGCGGCCGGCGCTTCGGGCTGGAAGACGTGCGCAGCCAACTGCGCGCGCAGCGCGGCCAGCGCTTCCGCCCGCGACATCTGCGCGTCCACCATACCCAGCGTCGCAAACTCGGCGAGCGCGTCGTCCCACGCACCCTGCGTCTGATGCTCGGCGCTGTCGAGCGCACGCGCACCCGGCCAGCCCAGTGCAGCGAGCCAGGTGCGCCACGCCTGGGCGTGCTCGCGGGGCGACCCGCGTCCGGGGGGCAGGTTGCGCTCGAGGGCGCCCGCCCACCGCTCGGCGAGTGCACGGTCGACGGCACGCAATCCAGCGTGCGCGGCGCGGATGGTGATCGTGCGTCGGCCCTGATTCAGCCACTCCGCTTCGAGTCGCGCGCGTGGGGGCCACGCGTCGGGCGCACCCACGTGCGGCGAGCGAAGCACGGCCGCCGCGCGGCCGAGCGGGAGCGCGCCGTCGCTCCACGCGAGGAGCTCGAGCGCCACCGCGACAAGCGGCTCGCCGCCGAGCGCGCCGCCGAGCGACAGGTTGTAGGGCCGCGGCGCCGCCTCGTTTCCCGGCCACTGCAGCATCGGACAGAGGAGATCATCGGCGCGCGCTCGGATCTCCTCGCGGCGGGACGCGAGGTCCGCGACCGCGATCCCGATCGTTGCGGTCGGGTCCGCAACCGCGTGGGCGCGGGCCCACGCGAGCGCGCGGGCGATCTCGTCATCCTGAGTGTTCCCGATGACGCGCACCATGCGGCCCCGTTCGACCGCAAGCGTGTCCATGCGCGCCACTTCCGCGCCGGCCGCCGCGAGCGCAGCGCACAATCGCTCCTGCTGTGGCGTGAGCTCCGCGAATCCGGCGAAGGCAATGCGAGCGTTGCGCAACGCCGGCACATGTGCGACGCACGCGCACAGCCGGTCGGGCAGTTGCGCGGGGTCGACGGCGCGGTCGGCCGCGAGGCCGCGCGCGTACCGGCTCGCCCACTGGGCGAACGCCGCGCAATCGTCGTCGACGTCGTCGCCGCCAACCCAACCGCGCCAACTCTCGCCGCCCTCGCCCCAGGCATGGACCGTCGCCCATGCATCGTTGGCCAGTGCCGCCGCGCCATCCAGATCGATGAGCGGCGCCGCGTGCGCAGCGACAATGCGGCGCCAGGCGTGCGCGGACTGCAGCGCGCTGCGGAGTCGCTGATCGTCCGGCGCCGCACCGGACGCGACGGCCTCCTGCCACAAGGTCGGCAGCCACGCGTCCCAAGGTAACGCCCGCGCCGCGGGCCAGACCGTTCGCCCTGCACTCCGCTCGCTCTGGTCGTGGAGCGCAATCAGGCGGCGCGCGAGCCGCCGGTTGGGCGTGATGACGATCGCGCCCGCAGCGAGAGCGCGCAGCAGCGGTTCGGGAAGGGACGGCATTGCAATGCGACCGGAAGCGGCTCTCGCAGACGGCGCTGCCGGCGCACGCCGTCGCGCGGCCCGGATTGCGTTCGACCCGCACAACGGACAAACTCTATTTTACTGAATAAGAATCGCGCTCGATAGCGAGCGGTGCCTGAACCGAAGGGAGGATGCGACGATGTCTGCCTATGTCGTGGCCGACTGCGAGGTCACCGATCCGGTGCGTTACGAGTCCTACAAGAAACTCGCGCAGGCGGCGGTCGCGAAGCACGGTGGTCGCTACATCGTGCGCGGCGGCGAGACCACGGTGCTCGAGGGCGAATGGCAACCGCACCGGATCGTCGTGCTCGAGTTCCCGAGCCCGAGCGCGGTCCGGCGTTTCTACGCGTCGCCCGAATATCGCGCCGCACGCGCCGAGCGCGAGGGTGCCGCGCGGATGAACATGATCACCGTCGCCGGGCTGTAGCCGTCCGACGCGGCGACCGACCGTGACGGGGCGTCAGTCGCTGGCCGAACGCCCCATCACGGCCGGCGTCACGATCGTTGCATGACCTGCGCCGGACCCGTTTCCGGACGTCGCCGTGGCGCCGGTCGTCAGCGGCGTGACACGCGGCACCGACGTAGACACCGACTGCGGTCCGGACATCAGCGGTGCGTTGAGCGCCTCGGCCACGCGTGAATCGACGCGGCGCACGAGCAGCTTCCACTCGCCGCACCAATCGTCGTCGCGCACGGTCGGCCACACGCCTTCGATCATGTACGACTTCGCGTTGATCGGATTCAACTGCGGCGCGCTGCGCCGGCACTGTCCGTAGCTCGGTGCGCTGCCAGGGGCCGTTTTTGCGGCCTTGCGATCGTAGTACTGACACGTCTGGCACTTTTCCATTGATCCTCCGATTCACGCGTCGTTCGTTATCGTCCTTGCCGGAGATGGAGCAAGATCTTTGCCAGCGTCGTCACCCTTCATCCGACTCTGCGCGAGCGATGCGACGCTCGGTCGCAGCGAAGAGAAGCGCGTGCTGGTTGGTGCGCGCCGAACGCGCAATGCGACGACGCCGCGAATGGGAGTCGCGGCCCGTCGACGGTTCCGGTCAGTGCGTGCGCAGTGGCACGAACCCACGCGGCACGAGCGCCTCGCGGCGCGTGCGCATCCGGCGCGGGCGATAGTCGCGGACTTCGGGGGAACGGGTCAGCGGACGTGCGACGCGGTCACGCGCGCCGAGTACACGTCGCGCAGCGCATCCTGCGCGGCGCGAGCAAGCCTCGGCGTAACGCGGCGCCGGGAGTGCCCTCATCGCCTGGCGTCTCGAGAAAAAGACGGTCGCCGACCGCATCGCTGTTTGCAGTATGAAAATCCGGCGACCGTGAACTCAGTCGGCGTCGGAATCAGGCCGCGAGCGCGCGGAGCGCGCTCTCCAATGGAGCCGGCACGTCCTGGACGTGGCGCGGCAGCCAACTCGTTTGCTGGTCGAGCGCCGCCTTGAGCTCGGCGTCGGCCATCGCCGCTTCCTGATCGAGCTGGCTGTCGTACTGGCGGCGCGAAGCGGGATTCGACAATACTTCGTAGGCGGCGTGAATCATTCGCACGAGGCCGCCGAGATCCTGTCCCGCTTCGGTGACGCCATAACCGAAACGTTCGAGCAGTTGCGCGTACGCGGCTTCGATCCGCGCAGCGCTCGCACCGGGTGCGAGATCCAGGTAGTCGTAATGCGTATAGTTCACGCGAGCCTCCTGAGGATGTCCGCGGTTTGCCGCGGGGTCTCACCCCTGAGCTAGCACCATCCGTGCCAAGTGGCGGGCCGTGGCGAAGGCGATTGGTATCACGTTGTTTTCCAGCCGCTTTTCCGCGCGTTTCGAGATGTGCACGCGGCCGTGTACACGACAGCGTCAGACGCCGCAGACACGAGCACTGCGGACTGCGCGTTGATCAGAGGACCGACAGCGTCGATGGTCCGCGCGGCGCGGGGAACGCTACGTCGAGTGCCTTACGCGTCGCGACGTCGAGCGCGATATCGGCGGCAGCGCGATTGGCGCGCACATGCCGGTTGTCGGCCGACGCGGGAATCGCGATGACGTCGGGTGCGCAGAGGAGCCACGCAAGCGCGAGCTGCGCGGGCGTGGCGCCATGGCGCGAAGCGACCGCCGCGAGCTTCCGGCTGCGCAGGAGCGCGCCCTGCCCCAGCGGCGAATACGCCATCACCGGCATCCGTCGCTCGCGCATCCAGGGGAGGAGGTCCCACTCGATGCCGCGCTCGCCCAAGTGGTAGAGCACCTGGTTCGTCGCGCAGTGGCGTCCTTCGGGCAGCGCTGCGAGCGCGCGCATCGCATCGCGGTCGAAATTCGATACGCCCCAGCGGAGGATCTTTCCCGCAGCGCGGAGCCGTTCGAACGCGTCCAGCGTCTCGGCCAGCGGAATGCGCCCGGGCCAGTGGAGCAGATAGAGATCGATGCGATCGGTGCGCAACCGGCGGAGACTGCGCTCGCAGGCCGCAAGCGCCGATTTTCGGCCTGCGTTGTGCGGATACACCTTGCTCACCACAACGACCTGATCGCGTCGGCTAGCGATGGCCGCGCCGACGATCTCCTCGGCGCCGCCGTCTCCGTACATCTCGGCGGTGTCGATCAGCGTCATTCCCAGATCGAGGCCGACCCCGAGGGCTGCGACCTCGCGCGCCGCCTCGACGCGGCGCTCGCCCATTCGCCACGTGCCTTGGCCCAGCGCCGGAACGCGCGCAGCGTCCGGCAGCGCTACCGTCGTGAGCGCGGCGCCGCTCCAGTCAGAACTTGCCGACGATATTGATGGTCCCGGTGGTTGTCCCGCTGACATTGCCCTGGACAAAGTTATCCTGTGCCGACTCATAGAGCGCGGCGCCATTGCTCCGAAGTCCAAACGCCTTTACTCGAGTGACCGTATTGCCCGACGCTCGCATCGTCGCCCCCGTTCCCGAGGCGACGATGCCGCTGAATCCCGCATTGTCGCTGATCACATTGTTCACCGCGACGATCGTTGCCGTACCGCCTGCGGCCGACGCGAAAATTCCCTCGAATCCCGTTTCCGTGATGGTCGTCCGTTCGACGGTGACCTCGGCCGTCTGACCCGCAAGGGCATGGCCATAGATGCCAACCGCAGTCGTCTTTGCGATCATGCTGTCGCGAATGACCGCCTTGCCGTTATTGATCTCGATACCGCGGCTGCCGGTCTCCCGGACCTGGAGACGCACTACGGTCAACTTGCCATCATTAACCACGACCCCGCTCGCGCCGGGATTCCGGATGACCGTGTCTGCCATCTCGACATTCGCGTTGGCATCGATGACGACGCCGGCGCTTCCGACGTTCGATATCGTGCAGCCATCGACGTGGACCGATGCCGCGTTCGTTACGACAATGCCGCGGTTGCCGCCCTGGCCATTGATGCTAAGGCCTCGTATTGCAACGACGGCACCGGGTGCGTTCACGACAACCCCATCGGTCGACGCAAACACCGAAATGCCGGCGTAGACCCCCGGCGGCGCGATCACCGAAACCGCCTTGTCGATCGTGAACGAACCATAGCCGGCCGAGTCCAGCGCAATGACTTCGCCCTTGGAATCGACCGCGGCCATTGCCACAGTGAAGGAACGACACGGCGCCACAATCGAGCACGGGTTGCCGTCGGCGCCATTGGACGCTACGAATGTCCGTTGCGCCGCATGCGCAAACGGGCCAACGATGAGAAGCAAGAGCACTGCAACCCCCGTTCCGATGCGCGCATGACCCATGGCCCACCCTCCGCGATGATGGATCGACGTAACGCCGTGCCTGGCGTTCGCTGCCCGCCTTGGCGGGCCATACACTACAGGAAGCCCGCTCACGCGCAAACCGCTACAATCCACGATCGAATGCACGTCCTATGTCGCCCACTCCTCTCGATCCGCCTTCGCACGGCCCCGCCGTCGTTCGCGGTGCCTGCCCGCACGACTGTCCGGACACCTGCGCGCTTCTCGTGACGGTCGAGGCCGGCCGCGCGGTGGCGCTGCGCGGCGCGCCCGATCACCCCCCGACCGGCGGCGCGCTGTGCACGAAGGTCGCGCACTACCTCGAGCGGACCTATTCGCAGGAGCGCGTGCTCCACCCGATGAAGCGCGTCGGGCGGAAAGGCGAGGGCCGCTTCGAGCGCATTTCGTGGGACGAGGCGCTCGACACGATTGCCACGAAGTTCACCGCGATCGCCGCGTCGCCGGACGGCCCCGAAGCGATCGTCCCGTACTCGTATGCGGGCACGATGGGGCTCTTGCAGTACGGCTCGATGGACCGCCGGTTCTTTCATCGGCTGGGCGCGTCGCTACTCGACCGGACGATCTGCGCCACCGCCGGCAAGGCGGGCTGGGTCGCGACGATCGGCGCGGCGATGGGGACCGACGTCGAGCAGTTCGAGCACAGCCGGCTGATCCTGATCTGGGGCAGCAACCCGATCGTCTCCAATCTCCATTTCTGGACGCGCGCGCAGGAAGCGAAGCGGCGTGGCGCGAAGCTCGTCGCCATCGACCCCTATCGCAGCGCGACGGCCGAGAAGTGCCACGAGCACTTGGCGCTCCTCCCCGGGACTGATGCCGCGCTGGCGCTCGGCATGATGCACGTGCTGATCGCCGAGAAGCTCGTCGATCGCGATTACGTCGAGCGCTACACGCTGGGCTTCGACGGTCTCGCCGCGCGCGCCGCCGAGTACCCGCCAGACCGTGTCGCCACGATCTGCGGTCTCCGCGCGGAGCAGGTCGTCGCACTCGCCCGCGACTACGGCACGACGAAACCCGCGGCGATCCGCGTCAACTACGGGCTGCAGCGGCACGCAGGCGGCGGCAATGCGGTGCGCGCGATCGCGTGCCTGCCGGCGCTCACCGGCTCGTGGCGCGATCCGGCCGGCGGCGCGCTGCTGTCGTCGTCGGGGACCTATCCGGTCGACACGGCGGCGCTGGAGCGGCCCGACCTGATCCGCGGCGCCCCGCGCACGATCAACATGAGCACGATCGGCGACGCGCTGCTCGACGCGAAGGATCCGCCGATACGCGCGATCTACGTCTACAACTCGAACCCGGTCGCCGTCGCGCCGGAGTCGGCGAAGGTGGCAGCCGGCTTCGCGCGCGAGGACCTCTTCTGCGTCGTCCACGAGATCTTCCGGACCGACACCGCCGATTGCGCCGACATCCTGCTGCCCGCGACGACGCAGCTGGAGCACGACGACATCCACGGCTCGTACGGACACCTCTGGGCGCTCGCGAACAACGCGAGCATCGCGCCCGTGGGCGAGGCGAAGCCGAACACCGAGGTCTTTCGTCTGCTCGCCGCGCGGATGGGTTTTGCCGAATCCTGTTTCCGCGATTCCGACGATGACCTCGCACGGCAGGCGTTCAAGGCGGACGACCCGCGTGCCGCGGGCCTCGATTGGGACACGCTGAAAGTGAAAGGCTTCCAACGCCTCGCCGTGCCCTCGCCCTGGGCGCCATTCGCACAAGGCAATTTCCCGACGCCGTCGGGCAAGTGCGAGTTCCATTCCGCGAAGCTTGCCGCGCAGGGCCACGATCCGCTGCCGACCTTCGTGCCGCCGCGCGAGTCCGTGGCAAGCAACCCGGCGCTCGCACAGCGCTACCCGCTCGCTTTCCTGTCGCCGCCCGCGCGCAACTTTCTCAACTCGTCGTTCGCGAACCTGCCGCGTTTCGTCAACGACGAGAAGGCGCCGAAGCTCGACGTGCATCCGGACGACGCCGCGGCGCGCCGGATCGCGAGTGGCGAGTGCGTGCGCATCTGGAACGACCGCGGCAGCTTCACCGCGATCGCCCGTGTCACCGACCGCGCCCGGCCAGGGGTCGTCGTCGCGCCGTCGATCTGGTGGAAGAAGCTTTCGCCCGACGGCGCGAACGCGAACGCGGTGACGAGCCAGGCCCTGACCGACCTCGGCAACGCCGCGACGTTCTACGACTGCCTCGTCGAAGTCGCCCGCGCCTAGCAGCTCGCAACGCACGACTCCGAACAGCCGCTGTCTACCCGCCAGCATAACTGAGGCCTATCGATGGCTTAGTAACAATCAATTGGCAATATCGCGTGCCGCTCCCTAATATCCGGTCACACCCCAGGCCGATCAGGAAACCAGGAGCGAACCATGAGCGACAAGCGACGATTGACCACGGCTGCCGGCGCCCCGGTGCCGGACAATCAGAACACGATGACCGCGGGGCCGCGCGGACCAGTCCTGCTGCAAGACGTGTGGCTACTGGAGAAGCTCGCCCACTTCGACCGTGAAGTAATTCCCGAGCGGCGCATGCATGCCAAGGGCTCCGGCGCGTACGGGACGTTCACGGTCACGCACGACATCACCCGATACACGCGCGCCAGGATCTTCTCGGCGATCGGCAAGAAGACCGAGTTGTTCGCCCGCTTCACGACAGTCGCCGGCGAACGCGGCGCAGCCGATGCCGAGCGCGACATCCGGGGCTTTGCCGTCAAGTTCTACACCGACGAGGGCAACTGGGACATGGTCGGCAACAACACGCCCGTATTCTTCCTGCGCGACCCGCTCAAGTTCCCTGACCTCAATCACGCGGTCAAGCGCGACCCGCGCACCAATATGCGCAGCGCGAAGAACAACTGGGATTTTTGGACGTCTCTGCCCGAGGCGCTCCACCAGATCACCATCGTCATGAGCGACCGCGGCATTCCGGCGACCTACCGCCATATGCACGGGTTCGCCAGCCACACATTCGGCTTCATCAACGCAAAGAACGAGCGCTATTGGGTCAAATTCCACTTCAAGTCGCAGCAGGGCATCAAGAACCTAACCGACGCCGAAGCCGAAGCCATCATCGGCAAGGACCGCGAAAGCCATCAGCGCGATCTCTACGAAAGCATCGAAAGGGGCGACTACCCGAAGTGGACGCTCAAGGTGCAGGTCATGCCGGAAGCCGACGCCGCGAAGGTGCCGTACCATCCCTTCGATCTGACCAAGATTTGGCCGCACAAGGACTATCCGCTGATCGAGGTCGGCGTGATGGAACTGAACCGCAATCCGGAGAACTTCTTTGCCGAAGTCGAGCAGGCCGCCTTCAATCCCGCCAACATCGTGCCGGGTATCGGCTTCTCGCCCGACAAGATGCTGCAGGGACGGCTATTCTCCTACGGTGATGCGCAGCGCTACCGGCTCGGCACCAATCACCATCTGATTCCGGTGAACGCTGCGCGCTGCCCGGTGCACAGCTACCACCGCGATGGCACCATGCGGATCGACGGCAACTACGGCAGCACGCTCGGCTACGAGCCCAACAACCAGAGCGAATGGGCGGAGCAGCCCGACTACCGTGAGCCGCCGCTTTCACTCGAAGGCGCGGCCGACCACTGGAACCACCGCGAAGACACGGATTACTTTTCGCAGCCAGGGGCCCTGTTCCGCCTGATGCGCCCGACGCAGCGGCAGGTGCTATTCGAGAACACCGCACGCTCCATCGGTGATGCGCCGCGCGAGATCCAGTTGCGGCACATTCGTCATTGTCTTCGGGCCGACCCGGCGTACGGCAAGGGTGTGGCCGATGCCCTGGGTATTGCGGTGAGCGAGGTTACCCGCTAGGACGCCAGCAGCGCCTCGATCTCGGTCCGCTTGGCGTTCGCGTCGGCGCGGCCGAGCGCGATCAGCGCCTGGCAGAAGCCGGGCGCGAACAACAGGTAGGACAGGAGTCCCGCGCCGCCACGATGCGTGCCGCCGACGCCGGCGAGCAGCGTGCGGATCGTGCGCGGCAGCTCGCCTACGTGGTCAAGCGCGATGTCCTCGAGCACCACGCTCGGTGTCACCGTGGCGAGGCCGACGTCGCGCAGCGGCACGGGACTTCGCCCGAGCACATCCTCCGGAATCTGGCGCACTGCCGTGTTGACGAGCCGAACCTTCTCGAGATCGGTGCCGAGCGCGTCGGTGAAGATGCTCGCGAGCACTTGCCCGCCGATCTGCGCCATCGACGGCGGCGCCGAGTTCGCCGGCGCGTCGGGACGAACGCTGCTGCGCGCCGCGCCGACGACGAGGATGCGGTCGGCGCCCAGATGCAGCGCCGGGCTCGTCGGCGCGACCTGCCGCACCGTACCGTCGCCGAAGTACTCGCCTTCGATCGCCGCGGGCGGGAACACGAAGGGGATCGCGCTCGACGCGAGCAGATGCGGCACGCCGATCGTCGTGTGTACGCCGACGCGCTGCGAGCGCACCCACAGCTCCACGTCGGGCCGCGCCTGGCAGAAAGTCACCGACAGCCCGCTCCGGTAGCTCATCGCCGTAATAGCCAACGCTTCCAGCGCTCCGCTGTCGATGGCGCCCTGGATCGCCGCGAACGGCACGGCACGCGCGAGAAGTGCGCCGAGCGGTGCGTTGTCGAGGAGGCTCGCCGGCCGCCGGTGCCGCCAGGCGGGAACGAACGAGACGAGCCAACGGGCGCCCGACCCGGCGAGGCTCCAGGCGTCGGTCCGGTAGACGTCCCACGCGTGGAGGCTGCTCCACAGCTCGCAGAGTTGCGCCGTAGCAGCGCGGAAATCCTGCGCGCCCGCGGCGATCGCGACGGCGTTGATCGCGCCCGCCGACGTCCCGGTGACGATCCCGAACGGCGAAGGCGCCCCGGGCGGGCTCCATTCGGAGATCGCTTGCAGCACGCCGGCCTGATAGGCGGCGCGCGCGCCGCCGCCGGAGAGGACAATCGCGAGCTTGTGCCGCGTGGCCATCCGGCGATGTTAAGGCATCGACGGACACCGGCTGCGCGGCCTGCGGGGGTATTACAGCTTGCGGACGAGGCCGACCATCACGCCGAAGATCTCGAGGTCGCCCTCGGGACGGATGACGGGATACGCCTTGTTCTCGGGCTTCAGGATGAACTTGCCGCGCTCGAGGTCGAGCGTCTTCAGCGTGAACTGGCCGTCGACGATCGCGACGACGACGTCGCCGCGCTTGGCCGCAGCGGTCTTCTCGACGACGACGAGATCGCCGTCGAGGATGCCCGCCTCCATCATCGAGTCGCCCTTGACCCGGATCAGCACCGTCTGCGACGGGCGCTCGATCAGGTAGTCGTCGATCGTGAGCGCGTCGGCCGGCGTGTCCTCGACGGGATTCGGGCAGCCCGGCATGCACCGGCGATTCGGCCAGCGGCCGCTCGAAGAAGCGGCGCGTGGGCGCGAGCCGCTTGTCGGGGGTCGAATCGATGTACCCGGCGAGCTTGAGCCGTGCCACCATCGCCGCCACCGACGACTTCGACTTGAGCCCCAGGAGCTGGCCGATCGACGCGTACGATGGCAGCGCCCGATGCTGCGCGTAGTAGTCCTGCAACCGTGTCAGGTAGGAACGATCGTTCGACATGGTGCTACGATAGCGAACGAACGTTCGGAGGTCAAGCCCCCGGAGCCGCCCCGCCGCTCCCGTCCGCCCATGAACCTGTTCGCGCCCGCCCTCGCCTTCGTCGACCTCGAAACCACGGGGACCGCCCCGGGCGGCGACGCGATCACCGAGATCGGCATCGTCCGCGTGGCAGCCGATCCCGCGGGCACGGCTTCGCCCACCGTCTCCGAGTGGTCGACCCTGGTGAATCCGGGGGTTCCGATTCCGCCCGCGATCCAGGCGCTGACCGGCATCACCGACGCGATGGTGCGCGACGCGCCGCCGTTCGACGCGATCGCGGACGAGGTTGTCGCCCGGACAGCGGACGCCGTGTTCGTCGCGCACAACGCGCGCTTCGACTACGGCTTCCTCAAACACGCGTTCGCGCGGCTGGGCCGCGCGTACACCGCGCGCGTGCTTTGCACCGTCAAGCTGTCGCGCCGGATCTGCCCCGATGCGGAGCGCCACAGCCTCGACGCCGTCATCGAGCGCCACGCGCTGCCGGTCGACGACCGCCATCGCGCGCTCGGCGACGCGCGCGTGCTCTGGGCATTCGTGCAGGCGCTCTACCGCGACCTCGCGCCCGAGACCGTCGCCGAGGCAGCGAAGCGAGTGCTGAAGACGCCAAGCCTGCCACCGCAGCTCGCGCCGGACGCGCTCGACGCGTTGCCCGAGGCGCCCGGCGTCTACCTGTTCTACGGATTGAACTCGCTTCCGCTCTACATCGGCA
Organism: uncultured beta proteobacterium; assembly: GCA_963830485.1. GTDB lineage: Bacteria > Pseudomonadota > Gammaproteobacteria > Burkholderiales > Casimicrobiaceae > CAIWHR01. The sequence continues at coordinate 98,845 of CAWHNE010000005.1, read as the reverse complement.
AGAGCCGTAACCTGCGCGAGCGCGTCGGCGCGCATTTCTCGTCGGATTACCGGAGCTCCACCGACGCGCGGCTCTCGGCCGAGATCCGGCGGATCGAATTCGAGGAGACGGCGGGCGAAATCGGTGCGCTCCTGCGCGAGTCCGCGCTCGTGAAGTCGCTCATGCCTGCGCACAACCACGCGCTGCGGCGGAAGGCCGAGTCCGGCGTGCTCGAGCTCGACGACGAGCCCGGCGTCCCTCGCTTCATCCCGGCCATGGCCGTCGAGGCGGGCGCGCTCGCGGGCCGCTACGGACCCTTCACGTCGAAGCGCGCGGCGCGCGAGGCGCTGAGACATCTCGCGCGCGAGCACGCGCTGTGCTGGTCGGCGCTCGGCCTCGAACGGCGCGCCGGCCCGTGCTTCGCGCGCCAGGTGCGTCGTTGCGCCGGCGCATGCGTCGGCGAGGAGACAATGCAAGCGCACCACACTCGGCTGCGCGATGCGCTCGCGCCACTGGCCGTTCCGCCGTGGCCGTTTCCAGGGCTCGCCGCCATCCGCGAGCGCGCGCTCCTCCCCGAGCGCGCGGACGTCCACGTCATCCGCGACTGGTGCTGGCTCGGCACCGCGCGCGACGACGGCGACCTCGGCTCGATGATGGAGGCGCCGCCGCGACCCGTGTTCGACGCCGACATCGCGAAGCTTCTGATCCGCACCCTGGCGCGCGGCCGGCACGAGGTGCTGCGGCTCGAATGAGTAACCGTGTTTGGAGTCAAGCGGGATGAAGGCTGTTGCGCCAGGGTGTTTGGTTTCGGACCATGGCGTTGAGCATGATCAGCAGTTTGCGCATGCACGCGACCAAGGCGACCTTGGGCAGCTTGCCGGCGGCGATGAGGTGCTGGTAATGGGCTTTGATGGTCGGGTTGTGGTTGGTAGCGGTCAGCGTGGCCATGTAGAGCACGCGGCGCACCTGGAAGCGGCCGCCGGTGATGCGGCGGCGGCCGCGGGAGGTGCCCGAATCGTTCGCCATGGGCGCCACGCCGACGAGGGCGCTGATCTCGCGGCGGCTGAGCCGGCCCAGTTCGGGCAACGTGGCGATGAGCGTAGCGCTGGCGATGGGGCCGATACCACGGGCGGAGCGCAGCAGGTCGTCGAGGGGAGCGAAGTGCTCCCGCACATGGGTCTGCATCTGCGTGTCGATATCTTCGAGCTGGGCGCGGATGGCCTCGATCAAGGCCTCGATGCTCGGGCGCACCTTGGCCGTGGCCAGCTGCAGACGCAACCGCTCCGCGCCGAGCATGGTCAGCAGCTGTCGGCGTCGTGTGACCAAGGCCGCGAGCTCCTGCTGCTGCGCATCGGGCAGCGGCCGGATGAAGCGGGCCAGGTCGCTGCGGCGCACGAGGGTGGCGGCCAATTCGGCCAACGCTTGGGCGTCAATGCGATCGGTCTTGGCCCGTCCGGGACGCCCGCGCGAGCAGGGCGAAGCCAAGGAGCGAAGCTCGCGTCTGCGAGTGCGGGCGGCGGCCGACCCTCCTGGCGCAACGATCAAACACGGTGGGGCGGAGGCCGCAGCGAAGCGCAACGGCTCCTTGTAACGCGGAACGTGCGGAAGCCGCGGTATGAGCCGATGCTCGTCAACATCGAGCGTGTGGCTTCGCGCTAGCGCGCCGCGTGAGCGGCAATCACGTCGGCGACACAGGCGGTGAGCCTCTTCGCGTAGGGAACGTGGAGAAATTCGTTGGGGCCGTGCGCATTCGAATGCGGGCCCAGCACGCCGGTGATCAGGAACTGCGCGTCCGGGAAGCGCTTGCCGAGCATCGCCATGAACGGAATCGTACCGCCCTCGCCCATCGCCGCCGCCGGCTGGCCATAATGCGCGCGTGACGCCGCATCGAGCGCCTGCGCGAGCCACGGCGCCGTGGGCAGCGCGTTCCAGCCGCTCGCGCCCTGGTCGGGCTCGAAGCGCACGACGGCGCCGTGCGGCGGATCGGTCTCGAGCAGCCTCTCGAGATCCGCGGTCGCGCGCTCGCCGTCGACGGTCGGCGGAATGCGCAGCGACAGCTTGAGTGACGTACGCGGGCGCAGCACGTTTCCCGCGCTGGCAATCGGCGGCAGGCCGTCGGCGCCGATAACCGACAGCGCGGGCCGCCACGTGCGGTTCAAGATTGCCTCGGCGCGCCCGCTGACCATCGGCTTCGTTCCGCCCGCGAACGGAAACTTGCCGGTCACCAGGTCGCCCATGATGTCCGCCGCCGCGCGCGCCTGCGCGAGCCGCTCCTCCGGGATCGACGCGTGGAAATCTGCCGGCAGGATGCGACCTGTCAGCGAATCCTCGAGGCGGTCGAGCAGGTGCCGTGCGACGCGGAACGACGACGGCACGATCCCGCTCGCGTCGCCCGAGTGCACTCCCTCGGTCAACACGTCGACCGTGAGCGTGCCGGCCGCGATGCCGCGCAGTGATGTCGTGGCCCAGAGCCGCTCGTAATCCCCGCAACCGGAATCCAGTCCGACAACGAGCTCGACGCGCCCCAAGCGCGGCGCGAGGTGGTCGAGGTAGGCCGGCAAGTCGTAGCTCCCAGATTCCTCGCAGGTTTCGATCATGCCCACGCACCGGGCATGAGGAATCTTCCCCGCATCGAGCGCTGCCAGCGCGGCGAGGGAAGCGAAAACCGCGTAGCCATCGTCGGCGCCGCCGCGGCCGTAGAGCTTGCCGTCTTCGTACCGCGGTACCCACGGGCCGTAGCCCTCGTGCCAGCCGGTCATCTCCGGCTGCTTGTCGAGGTGGCCATAGAGCAGGACGGTCGCGTCGCGCGCGCGTTTGCCCGATGCCGGCACGTTGAAGTACAGAAGCGGCGTGCGTCCCTTGAGGCGGACGACCTCGAGCTCGAGACCGTTCACCTTCTGGCGGCGCACCCACGCCTCCGCCAACGCGATCACGCTGTCGATGTGTCCGTTCTTCTTCCACTCCGCGTCGAAGTGCGGCGACTTCGCCGGGATGCGGACGTAGTCGGTCAGCTGCGCGACGATCTCGTCGTCCCAGTGTCGAGCGATGGCGGCGGCCAGAGACGCATCAGTCATGATTCGGTCACGGAAGTCGGCGGTTCGCGAGCACGTTCCACAAACCGGCGATGTGGCAGTTTACCCGGCGCCGGGACCGAACGGCACGCGCCGCACTCCGCGAGCTGTCTCGCACAGCATGTTCAGCCTAAAAAAATAAATAAATATATAAAAAAAAATATATATAAAATAATAAAAAAAAAAAAAATAAAAAAATTTAAATAAAACGCCGCGCGGTGGTTGCCATCCGCGCTGCCCTGGACTACATTGCCGCGTCAGGGAGCCGCGCCGCGTGAATCTTCCGGCGCGCGATCTTCTGCGGTATCGTTCCGGTCCCATCGACATGCCGGCGAGGCTTGGCCCGGCATGGATCGGTGTCCATGCAGGCCGATCAGGGCGGATGACAAGATGATGCAAACGCTGACCCGGCTCATCGCGCGAGTGGCCCGTCGCATCGTCCGGCCGATCGTCGCGGCCTCCGCGCTCCTGCCGTGGCTCCTCGTCGCCGCCATCGCCGGCGCGCAGACACCTGCCACGCCACTCGAATTCGGACCGCAGGCCCTGGAGCAGATACGTCTGCTGCAGGAGGAGAAGGCGCAGCTCGCTCCGCACGAGCAGAAGATCGATTCGCGGCTGCGGCGCCTCATCGACAGCCGGCGTGCGACGCCGAAGTTCCCGGGGCTGACCGACATCGCCCACCCGCAGGCGAATCCCGACGGTACCGTCCTGCTGGACATCGACACGTTTGCCGGCTCCGATGTGAAAGCGCTTATCGACGCGGTCGAGGCCGCCGGGGGCCAGGTCCTGAATGCGTCGGTGCGCTACCGCACCGCCCGCGTCCGACTGCAGGTCGCCGACATCGCGACGATTGCGATGCTGCCCGGCGTGCGCATCGTCTATCCCGAGCATCGCGCCATGACCAACAAGGTCAACACGTCGCAAGGCGACGTGACGCACCGCGCGGCGGCGGCACGCTCGTTTTTCGGCTTCGACGGCACCGGCGTCAAGGTCTGCGTATTGTCGGACGGCGTCGATTCGCTCGCGGCGGTCCAGGCGACGGGCGACCTCCCGCCCGTCGTTCAGGTGCTTCCCGGGCAGGCAGGCAGTGGCGACGAAGGCACGGCGATGCTCGAAATCGTCCATGACCTCGCGCCTGGGGCCACGCTGGCGTTCGCGACCGCCTTCAACGGCTCGGCGAGCTTCGCCCAGAACATCATCGATCTCAAGAACGTCGGCTGCAACATCATCGTCGACGACGTCACGTATTTCGCCGAATCCCCGTTCCAGGACAACAATATCGCGGACGCCGTCAATCAGGTCAGCGCCGCGGGCGTGCTCTATTTCTCGTCGGCGGGCAATTCGGGCAACCTCGACGACGGCACGGCAGGCACGTGGGAAGGCAATTTCACGCCGAACGGCGCGATTCCCGGCCTGCCCGCCGGCACGGTCGCGCACAATTTCGGCGGCGGCGGTCAGTCCAACGCGTTCACGGCAGGCAGCGGCAATCCGATCTCGCTCCATTGGACCGACAAGTTCGGCGCGTCGGGGAACGATTACGACCTCTACGTCCTGAACTCGGCGCTGACCGTCGTCAGGGACTCGTCGACCAACGTGCAGAGCGGATTCGGTGATCCGTTCGAAATCGTGGGCTCCGTGAGCTACGCGGCGGGCGACCGCGTGGTCGTGCTGCAGCACAGTGGTGCGTCTATCCGCATGATCAATGTCGCGACCAATCGCGGCCGCCTCACGTTCAATACCCCGGGCGTCGTCAAGGGCCATAACGGGGGCGCGAACACCGTCAGCGTCGCGGCCACGCCCGCCGCAGGCGCGTTTGGCGGCCCGCCCAATCCGACCGGTCCCTACCCGAGCCCGTTCAGCGCGACCAACCTGTCCGAGCTGTTCTCGTCCGACGGCCCGCGGCGCATGTTCTTCGATTTCTCCGGCAATCTGCTGCCCGGCGCACCCGCCGGCGATTTCACCGCGAGCGGCGGCATCGTGCTGCAAAAGCCGGACATCACCGCCGCGGACGGCGTCATGACCGCCGCGCCGGGATTCAATCCGTTCTATGGCACGTCGGCTGCAGCGCCCCACGCCGCCGCCATCGCGGCGCTGGTGAAGCATGCGTTTCCGGCCAAGACCGCGGCGCAGATCAAGTCAGCGATGATGGCGTCCGCGATCGACATCGAGGCGGCGGGCTGGGACCGCGACACCGGCGTCGGCATCGTGATGGCGTACGAAACCCTGCAGGCGCAGGGCGCGACCCCCGCGGCCGTCATTTCGGTGGGCACGGTCACGCCGACGCAGGTCGCCGGCAATGGCGACGCGTTCGTCGATCCGGGCGAAGACTGGAAATTCGACATCACGCTCAACAACACCGGCGCGGCGGCGGCCTATGGCATCGTCGCGACGCTCGTGAGCGACACGCCCGGCGTCGTCGTGACGTCGGGCCCGGTCAGCTATCCGAACATCGGCGCCGGAGGCAGCGCGCCGAATCCGGGATCCACGCCTTTCCGCTTCAGCGTGACGACGGCCGCGTGCGGCACGCCCACGAGCTTCACGCTGACGGTCACATTCGGCGGCGGCACAGGTGCACCCGCGACGGCCACGATCCCGCTCGCGATCGGCGGATTGGGCGGCACCTCGACGTTCACGTACGCCGGCGGTGTCGTGCCGATTCCGGACGGCGCCGGCGTCGAGGTGCCGGGCGCGACCGCGACGGCCAACCTCGTCGTCGCCGGGCTTCCAGGCACCGTCGGCAAGGTCACGTTCAAGTTCCTCGGCTCCGCCTGCTCGACCGCAATCGGTGCGACGACCGTGGGTCTCGATCACAGTTGGGTCGGCGACCTAGTCATCAAGCTCGTCGCACCCGACGGCACGACCACGACGACGCTGGTCAACCGAATGGGCGGCGCGCTCAACAGCGGCAACAACTTCTGCCAGACGACACTGGACGATGCGAGCGCGGGCGCGGTGATCGACACGCTCGGTGCCGCATCGAATCCGTTCACCGGCAGCTTCAAGCCGTCGGGGCCGCTCTCGACGTTCGTCGGGACGAACGGCAACGGCACGTGGAAGCTGCAGGCGAACGACTGGGAGCCCACCGACACGGGCAGCATCCGCGCGTGGTCGCTCGACATCCGGCCGGTGGCCTGCACCGCGGCGTCGAATCCGACGGCGATCAGCGCGACCAAGACGGTGGCGGGCTCGTTCGTGCCCGGCGGAACCGTCGATTACAAGGTCACGCTCACTAACACCGGCACCGGGACGCAGGTCGACAATCCGGGCGACGAGTTCACCGACACGCTGCCGCCGCAACTCACGTTCGTCTCCGCGTCCGCGAGCAGCGGATCGATCAGCCTCGCCGGCAGCACCGTCAAGTGGAACGGCTCGATTCCGGGTGGGGGCGGGAGCGTGACGATCCAGATCACGGCCAAGGTCAATTCGGGGACGACCGGCCTCACGGTAACGAACCAGGGAACAGTGAATTTCGACCCGAATCACTCCGGCACCAACAGCAGCAGCGTCCTGACCGACGATCCGGCGGTCGGCGGCGCGGCGAACCCGACGCAGTTCGTCGTCGCCGCAGCGAGCGGCCTGCCGCGGACGTTCGTTGCCTCGACCGGCAACGATTCGAATCCGTGCACGCTGACGAGCCCGTGCCGCGGGTTCCAGGCGGCGCTCGCGCTCACGGTTCCCGACGGCGAGATCGCCGTGCTCGACGCGGCGGGCTACGGGTTCGTATCCATCGACAAGCCGGTGACGATCATCGCGCCACCCGGGGTCTACGCCGGCATTTCGGTGACGAGCGGCCACGGCATCGACGTCAATCCGGGCGCGGGCCGCGTCGTGCTGCGCGGACTGACGCTGACCGGCCTCGGCGGCGACTTCGGCGTCAACATGATGTCGGGCGACGCGCTCTACATCGAGAACTGCGTCATCGGTGGCTTCTCGAACACCGGCGTCTACGCCGTACCTCCGATGGGTTCGACGGTCTTCGTCCGCAACTCCACGATCCGCGACAACGGCACGGGCGCGCTGTTCGGCACCTCGTCGGGCGCCTCCGGCGTGCTGCGCGCGATCGTCGAGCACAGCCGTTTCGAGAACAACGGCACCGGCATCGGCTTCACCAACGGCAGCGCCCTCGGCACGATCAGCGACACGACGGTCATCGGCGGCGCGTTCGGGCTCAACGTGAATCCGACGACGGCCGGCGCCGCGACCAAGGTCACGGTGCGGAAGTCGACGTTCACGAAGGCCAGCACGACCGGCGTGCGCGTCGGCGGCGCCGCGGGCACGACCGCCGCCGCGGGGCTTGTCCAGTCGCAGGTCACCGAATCGGGCATCGGCGTCGAGATGCTGACCGGCGGCACCGCGCACGTGTCCGGCACCGCGATCGTCCGCAACACGACAGGCGTCACCACGGTGTCCGGCACCGCCGTGTCGCTCGGCGACAACCAGCTCACCCGCAATGGAACGAACGGAACGTTTTCGGCGACCGTGCCGAAGCAGTGATACGAACCCAGCGCAGGAGAACACCATGCTCAAGCGTCATCTGCTCACCCCACTCGCGCTGACCGCCGTCCTCGCGGGTGGACTCGCCCCCGACGCGATGGCTGCGGCTCAGCGCACGTTCGTCGCGTCGTACGGACTTACCGGCAATACCGCATTCAACTGCTCGATCGCCAACCCGTGCCGCGCGTTTTCCGAAGCGATCAGCGTCACATTGTCGGGACGGCGAGGTCATCGTCCTCGATTCGGCGGGCTACGGGCCGGCGACGGTCTCGCAGCCAGTCTCGATCATCGCCCCGCCGGGGATCTACGCGGGCATCTCGGTGACGGCGGGTGGGGTCGGGCTCACCGTCAACGCGGGCTCGGGCAAGGTCACCCTGCGCGGCCTGTCGATCAACAACATCACCGGCGGGACATCCGGCATCTCCTTCCTATCCGGCGCATCCCTCTACGTCGACAACGTCACCGTGACCAACTTCCCGTCGGCCGGGCTCGCGGCCAACGTCGCCGCGACGAGCAGCGTCCACGTCACCAATTCGACCTTCCGCGACAACGGCACCGGCGCCGTCTTCAGCGCAAGCTCCGGCACGTTGACGGTCAGCGTCGAGAACACGCTCTTCGGCCGCAACGGAACGGGACTCGACTTCCGCGACGGTACCGTTGGCACGGTTCACTTCTCGACGATGAGCGGCGGGACGACCGGCCTCGTGGTCGCGCCGCCGACGTCCGGCAAGACGGCGACGATCGAGGTGCGCGACAGCACGATTTCCGACAACAGCGGCGTCGGCGTCACGGCGTCGCAGACCGGCGCGGGATCGCCCGTCACCCTGGTGAGCCTCATCACCTCGCAGATCTCGGGGAACGCAACGGGCGTCCAAGTGAGCGGCACCAACAGCTCGGCCTATGTCTCGGACAGCACGATCGTCCGCAACGCGACCGGCGTGAGCCCCCTCGCCGCAGGCACCGTCGTCTCCGGGGGCGACAACCGGCTCGTCGCCAATACCCTCAACGGTGCATTCTCGTCGACGGTGCCGAAACTCTGATCCCGCTGCAGCTCGAGCACATCTTCGACGCCCGCGATGTCCTCGCGGGCGTTTCGTTTCGACGAGAGAGCCCGGGGTACGGGCGTGCCCGTACACCAACGATAATGTCCAGGCTCCTGCGATTTCTGGGCGCCGCAACCATGCTCTGCGCGGTCGCGGCGACGGCGAATGCTCGGGTCGCCGGCGTGCGCTGGACCGGTGCAGCGGCGACGATGCAGTCGACCGCGGAAGTTGCCGCCGCCGACGCGGCGAGCCCGCCTTCGGCACCGGCTGCCCGTGAGGCAATGCCGCGCCGCTCGCTCCCCAATGCCGCGGCGCGCCGACCCGATCCGGCGTCGCCCGCGTTCCCGTCGTCGCAGGCGAACCCGCACAAGCTTCCGCCGACGGCCCGCGACGGCCCGGGTCTCGCATTCGTCGGCAACGTCGCGCTGAGCTTCACCGGTATCGCCTTTCCGCAAAGCGGAGGGTTCGTACCGCCCGATCCCCATGGCGACGTCGGGCCGACCCAGGTGCTCGCTGCCGTCAACGCGCGCCTGCGCACCATCGACAAGGCGTCCGGCGTGCCCGACGGCGTGCTCGACGTCAGCGCCGATACGTTCTTCTCGCCGGTGCGCGGAGGATCGAACATCTCGGATCAACGGGTGATCTACGACCGTCTCGCTCAGCGCTGGCTGATCGTGACGATCACGACGTCGTTCCCGAACCGAATCCTGATCGCGGTCAGCAACAACGCGTTCATCACGCCGTCGACTGCGTGGTCGCTCTACCAGTTCCAGCAGGATCTGGTGACGCCGGTCGGCAACGACGCCGGACTCCTCTGCGACTTCCCGAACGCGGGCGTCGACGTGAACGCCGTCTACATCGGCTGCGACATGTTCAGTGCGACGAACTACTTCGGATCGTCGCTCTTCGTCGTCAACAAGGGATCGGTCCTGAGCGGAGGACCGATCGTTGTCACTGTTTTCCGCGACCTGATGGGCGCCGTCGTCAACCCGACGGGCCCCGGTCCGAACACGCCGATGGGCGTGATGAACTTCGACCCGACGGCGACCGACGGCTACTTCATCGGTGAAGACAACCAGGCGACCGGGAAACTCGATCTGGTCCGGATCACCGATCCGGGTGGCACGCCGTCGATGATTCCGTTCGTGCCGATCACGACCGCCGCGTTCCAGCTGCCGCTCGCGATCGAGCATCGGGGCAACGATCATCCGACCGGCCCCTCCACGGGTCTGCTCGACGCTGGCGACAACCGAGTGATGAACGCGACGATGCGCGGCGGCACGATCTGGCTCGCACACACTACGGCCGTCGACGCGACCGGGAACGGCGGTGCCGCATCGCCCGATCGCAACGCCGTGCGTTGGTACCAGATCGGGTCGCCGGCGGCGGTGCCCGCGATCCTGCAGTCGGGCACGGTCTTCGACCCGTCGGTCGCCCAGCGGAGCTACGTGTACGGTTCGGTCAACGCGAGCGGGCAGAGACACGCGATGTTCGGCTTTTCGCTGATCGGCGCCGGCGACTACGCGGGCGTCGGCGTGGACGGGCGTCTGCTCACGGACCCGGGCGGCACGACGCAAGGTGTTCGGCTCGCCACCGCCGGACTCGCTGCTTACGTCAACACGTTCGACCAAGGCCAATTCCTGCCGGGCGCGGTGCGTCGGTGGGGCGGCTTCTCGAACACACAGGTCGATCCCGACGACGACATGACGTTCTGGACGATCCAGGAATTCGCGGACGCGGACGGCACCTGGGCGACGCGCGTCGTGCGGCTGCTCGCGCCGCCGCCGGCCACGCCGGTGGCCGTGACGCCGCCGACCATTCCCGCCGAGCAGGCGTCGGCGCAGGTCACGGTCACCGGGCAGTCGGTTGCAGGGTCCGGTTTCTTCGATCCAGGCTCCGGCTATGCGAAGCGGGTCGGCGCGGACATCCCGGGCGTCACGATCAACGGCGTCGTCTACAACAGCCCGACGTCGGTCACGCTCGACGTCTCGACCGTCGGCTCGCTTCCCGGAACGCGCAACGTCACGATCGTGAATCCCGACGGGCAGAGCGCCACGGGGACCGGCCTTCTCGTCGTCGGCGCGCCCGGAGGACAGGGCGCCACCGCAATGACGATCGCGAGCGCGCTCAACCCGGCGACGTCAGGTCAGGGCGTGTCGCTCATCGCGACCGTCGCGCCCGTGCCGCCGGCCAGCGGCATGCCCACCGGCACCGTCACGTTCTACGACGGCCTCGCTCCCCTCGGGACGGTACCTCTCGCCGCCGGGGCAGCGACGCTGACGACGTTCGTGCTGGCGAGTGGCGCGCACGCGATCTCTGCGACATACAACGGCGATTCGAGCTTCTATGGCAGCAACTCCGCCGTGCTGAACCAGCAGATCCTCTCGGTCGCTCCGATCGTCACGGTCACGAACAGCGGCGACACCGGCGTCGGTTCCTTGCGCAACGCGATCGCCACGGCGAAGTCCGGCGGCACGATCGTGTTCAACCTTGCGTGCCCGACGACGATCACGCTCATGTCGGGCGCGCTGATCGTCGACAAGAGCATGTCGCTCGTCGGTCCCGGTGCGCGGTGTCTCACGGTGAGCGGCAACAATGCAAGTCGCGTCTTCGGCATCACCGAGCCGGGCATCGACGTCGCGATCTCGGGAATGACGATCACGCAGGGGCGTGCGACGAGCGGCGGCGGCATCCAGAACCTTGGAGCGAACCTGACGCTGACCAACGTCGCGCTCACCGGCAACAACGCGCAGGGTGGTGTGGGCGGCGGCATCGACCACGAAGGGGGCGGCTCGCTCTTCATCGGCGGCTCGACGATCGCGGGCAACCAGAATACGTTCCGCGGCGGTGGCGTGCAGATCGGGAGCGGCGCCGCGACGATCGTCAATACGACGATCACGAACAACACGTCGGTGCGCGGCGGCGGCATCCGCGGCTCTGGCGGCGCGGACATCACGCTGGTCCACGTGACGGTGAGTCACAACACGGCGACGGGCGCAGGCAGCTCGGGCGGCAACCTGAGTGCGCTAAACGGCACGATGGCCCTGCGGAACACGATCGTCGCGCAGGGGACCGGAACGAACCCGGACCTCGACCCGGCCGGCGGGACGTACCTGTCGTTCGACTACAACCAGATCGATTCGGGTACGTTCACGCCGGCGGCGCACGACATCGCGGGTCCCACGTTGGCGCTCGGTGCGCTCGCCAACAACGGCGGGCCGACCGACACGCGGCTGCCTCCGGCCGGCAGCGCGGTCATCGACACGATCCCGGCGGCGCTCGGCTGCAATGGCGCAGACGTGCCCGTCGACCAGCGTGGCATCGCGCGGCCCAGAGGCATGGGCTGCGACATCGGAGCCGTCGAGACGGGGATCACGCTTGGGGTCGGGGCCTCGTCGATCGTGATCGGCCAGTCCTCCAGCACGTCGATCGGCGGCGCGACCGTCGACTTTTCGGCGACGGTCACCGGCGCATCGCCGACCGGCGTCGTCATCTTCTTCGACGGTGCAACGTTTCTCGGCACCGCAGCGCTGGCCGCCGGCTTGGCCAATCTAAGCACCAACGAGTTGAGCGCTGGCAATCACGTGATCACGGCGCTATACACCGGCGATGCTACGAACGCGCAGAGCACCTCCACGCGACTGCCGCACAGCGTGGTCAATGCCGGGACGTCGACCACCGTCGTGCCCGGCGCCAACCCCATCGCGCCGGGCGCGAGCGTCACCTTCACCGCGACCGTGACGAGCGCACCGCCGTCCAGCGCCGAGCCCACCGGAACCGTGCTGTTCTTCGACAGTGGTGCGCTGCTCGGCGTCGGCACGCTCTCGGGCGGCGCGGCGGCACTCGCGACAACGGCGCTGGTGAACCCGGGCAAGCACGACATCACGGCCGTCTACGCCGGCGACGCAATCTACAACGGCAGCACATCATCGGTGCTCGTCGAGACCGTATCCGGTGGCGCCGCGACAACGACGGGCGTCGTGTCCTCGCAGAACCCCTCGACGCTGGGCAGCGTCGTGACGTTCACGGCGACGGTTACGGTGGGGAACGGCACGCCCACGGGAACGGTCGCCTTCAAGGATGGCGCCGCGACGCTGGGCACGGCTGCATTGGCGGGTGGCGCGGCCTCGATTGCGACTTCCGCTCTCGCTGTGGGCACGCACGCGATCACCGCCGTGTACGCGGGCGACGGCGCGTTCCCCGGCAGCGCGTCGCCCCCGTTCCTGCAAGCCGTCACTGCCGTCGGGGCGACGATCCCGCGCACGTTCGTCGCATCGACGGGCGTCGACACCAACCCGTGCACGCTTGCGAGCCCCTGCCGCTCGATCGGGACGGCGATGGCGGCGACGAACGCCGGCGGCGAGGTCATCATCGTCGACTCCGCCGGCTACGGACCGACGGTGATCACCAAGCCGATCTCGATCATCGCGCCGCCGGGTGTCTACGCCGGGATCACGGTGGCCACAGGGACCGGGATCGTCGTCGATGCCGGCACCGGGAATGTCCGGTTGCGTGGCCTCACGATCAACGGGCTCGGCGGCGCAACGGGCATCGACTTCCAATCGGGCGCCGCGCTCTACGTCGAGGGCACGCTGGTCAGCGGATTCACCGGCGCCGGACTCAACGCCAACCTCGCCGCACCGGCGGAGCTCTTCGTGCGCGATTCGATCTTCCGCGGCAACGGCACCGGCGCGTCGCTGGCAACGAGTCCGGGCGTCGTGACGCCGCTCGCGGCGACGATCGAGCGCTGCCAGTTCGAGGACAACCCCATCGGGATTGCGCTGACCGGCTTTTCCGCGCGCGCCGCGATCCTGAAATCGATCGTCGTGGGCGGCGCGACCGGCATCCTCGTGCAGCCGACGTTTGGCGGCGCGACGAGCGCGGCCGACGTGCGCGACACCACCGTCGCGAAGCACACGACGGCCGGTCTCGTCGTCGGTGGTATCGGCGCGGCCACCGCGACGCTGACGGTCTTCGGCTCGCAGGTCGCGGAGAACGGCATCGGCGTCGTCGCGCAGGCCGGCGGCACCGCGTGGCTCACCGACACCGCGATCCTGCGCAACGGATTCGGCATCCGGCCGCTCTCCGGCCCGATCGTGTCGCTCGGCGACAATCGCCTCACGGCCAACGGCACCAACGGCGTCTTTACGGCGACCGTACCCAAGCAGTGACGCGATCGCCGACGAGGCCGACGATGCTCCCGCGCTCCCTCCTCCTCCGCCATGGGTTGATGCTCACGCTCGCCCTCGGCCCCACCACCGAGGCCGTCGCGGCCGCGCAGCGTACGTTCGTCGCGTCGACCGGCAGCGACGCCAACGTCTGCAGCCTCGCCTTCCCGTGCCGCTCGTTCGGCGTCGCGATCGCGCAGACGCTTCCGGGCGGCGAGGTCATCGTCCTCGATTCGGCGGGCTACGGACCGGCGATGATCGCGCAGCCGGTGTCGATCATCGCGCCGCCGGGCATCTACGCCGGCATCTCGGTGACGAGCGGTACCGGCCTCGACGTGAACGTGGCCTCCGGCAACGTTGCGTTGCGCGGCCTCACGATCAACAGTCTCGGAGGCACGACGGGGATCGCGTTCGGCTCGGGCAGTGCGCTCTACGTCGACAACGTCACCGTCTCCAACTTTCCGGGAGCCGGCCTCGCGGCGAGCCTGGGCGGGAGCGGCAGCGTGTTCGTGACACGCTCGACCTTCCACGACAATGGGACCGGCGCGGCCTTCGGCGCGTCGGCTGGAACGGTGACCGTCGCCATCGACGGCAGCTTCTTCGCACGCAACGGCACCGGCGTGTCCTTCCAGGACGGTGCCGCCGGCTACGTGCACGCGTCGACCGTGAGCGGCGGCGCCATCGGTCTCTCGGTCGCGCCCCCGACCGCCACGCTGAGCGCGGCGATCGAAGTGCGCGACTGCACGATCTTCGGGACGTCCGCCGCGGCCATCGACGCGATGCAATCCGGGGCTGCGTTGCCGCTGACGCTCGTGAGCCTCGTGCGCACGCTCGTGTCGGGCAACGCGACCGGCATCCAGGTCAGCGGCCCGAACAGCGCCGCGTACGTGTCGGACAGCGTGATCACGCGCCTCGCGACTGGCGTGAGCCCCGTGGGAGGAGGCGAAATCGTCTCCGGCGGCGACAACCGGCTCGTCGGCAACACCGCGAGCGGTGGCTTCAGCTCGACGGTGCCGAAGCTCTGACAAGTGCCCAGACCGGGGTCTGACCCGGGTCAGACCCCGGTCTGGCACCGCTGGGCCGGTTCGGCCACACCCTCAGCCGGCTCACCGCACGCCGCTACCGGAGGCGCTTCAGCGCGAACGCGGGCACCGGCTGCGCGTAGCCTTTTAGCGCAAGCGGGCCTACGGGCTCGAGCTCCGCGCCCTCGCCGAGACCGGCGCGCGTGCGCCGGTCGATCAGGATCTGCCCGCCCGCTGCCTCGTCGCAGAGGCGCGACGCGAGGTTCACGACGCTGCCGATCGCCGAGTAATCCTGCCGGCCCTCGAAGCCGAAGGCGCCGAGCGTCGCGAATCCCTGTGCGATGCCGATTCCGAGGTCGAGCTCGTGGCCCAGCGCCTGCCATTGCGCGCGCAGCGGCGCGAATCGCTCCTGCATCGCGAGCGCCATCGCCGCGGCCCGCCGGCCGGGCTCAGGTACCGGGAACGGGTCGTTGAAGAAGACCAGGATCCCGTCGCCCGCGAAGCGGTCGATGGTGCCTTCGTACGCGTTGGCGACGGTGCCCATCGCCGCGTGATAGTCGCGCAGCGCGGCTTCCACCTCCTCCGGCTGCGAGTGATCGGTGAAGGCCGTGAAGCCGCGCAGGTCGGCGAACACGTACGAGATCTCGCGCCGGTGCAGCGCGAGGATCGATCCCTCGCCCGCCGTGACAATCGCGTCCGCGACCTTCGGGGAGAAGAACCGCTTGAGCTGCGACAGCCGCTGCATCTGCGCGACCTGCTCGGCGACGCGCTCCTCGAGCTTCGCGTTCCACGCCTTGAGCTCGTCCGCCTGCCGCCGCACCTCGTCCTGCAGCGACTTCACACGAAGGAGCGAACGCACGCGCGCGAAGAGCTCCGCCTGGTTGATCGGCTTCGACAGGAAATCGTCCGCACCCGCTTCGATGCCCTTCACGCGTTCTCCCTGCGGGTCGAGCGACGTGACGAGCACCACCGGCAGGAGTGCGGTCTCCGGCTCCGCGCGGATGCGCCGGCAGACGTCGTACCCCGACAGGCCGGGCATCATCACGTCCAGAAGCACGATATCGGGCGCCTCCGCGGCCATCTTCGCAAGCGCCTCCTCGCCGTTCGCGGCCGTCGCGACGCCGAAGCCCTTCACCGCGAGCAGGTCCGCGAGCAGCTTGACGTTGGCGGGCGTGTCGTCGACGACGAGCACCTTCGCGGGATTGCTCATCTTCTCGGCATTTCCAAAATTCGCTTCACCGTAGCGAGGAACTCCTTGAGATCGAGCGGTTTGCCGAGGTAGGCGTCGAAGCCGGCCTCCGTGATGTGCTTGCGGTCCTGCTGCATCACCGACGCCGTGACGGCGATGACCGGAATCCCGGCGGTGGCCGGATCGGCGCGCAAGGCCCGCAACGCGTCGATCCCGTTCATGCCGGGCAGCTGGATGTCCATCAGCACCAGGTCGGGCATCCGCGCCGCGGCGAGGACGAGGCCGTCCTCGGCGCTCCCTGCCTCGATCGTGTCGTAGCCCTTTACCTGCAGCACGTCTCGGACGAGCTTCAGGTTCTTCTCGTTGTCTTCGATGATCAGGACTAGGCTCATGGCTTTACCGGAATAGTGAACGTGAAGGTCGAGCCCTTCCCCAGCGCGCTCTCGACCCAGATGCGCCCGCCGTGCAGCTCGACGAACTTCTTCGTGAGCGTCAGGCCAAGGCCGGTGCCCTCCTGCTTGTTAGTGTAATGGCGGCCGACCTGGCGGAATTCCTCGAACACGGCCTCGTGATCTTCCGGCGCAATCCCGATCCCTGTGTCGCGCACCGCGATCACGATCGCGTCCGGCCCGCGCCGGGCCATCACGTCGACGCTGCCGCCATCCGGCGTGAACTTGACCGCGTTCGTGAGCAGGTTGACCAGAATCTGCTTGACCTTGCGTTCGTCCGCCGTCACCTCGCCCAGCGCCGGATCGACGTCCATCCGGAGTGCGACATTGTGCCGTTGCGCGCGTTCGCGCACCAGCGTCATCGCGTTGGACAGCGCCGAGGCGACCTCGAAGGCTGCAAGGTCGAGCTCCATCCGCCCCGCCTCGACCTTCGACAGGTCCAGGATGTCGTTGATGAGTCCGAGCAGGTGCTTGCCGGAGGCGTGGATGTCGCGCAGGTAGTCCTCCTGCTTCTCGTTGACGTCGCCGAAGAGCTTCTCCTGCAGCACCTCGGAGAAGCCGATGATCGCGTTGAGCGGCGTCCGCAGCTCGTGCGACATGTTGGCGAGGAACTCCGACTTGTGCTTGTTGGCGATTTCGAGCTGATGGCTCTTTTCCTGGATCTCGCGGAAAAGCCGCGCGTTCTGGATCGCGATCACGGCCTGATCGGCAAACGTCTTGAGGAGTGCGATTTCCTTGTCCGAGAATGGGCCGACGTAGTCGCGGCTGACGAAGATGCTGCCGATGCCCTTGTCTTCCCACATCATCGGGGCAACGATACATGCCTTCATGCCGGTGGCTGCCGCGGACTCACGAATCCCCGAAGGCACGTCCTCGCCGTTCGCGATGTCGGGATAATGCATTACGGTGCGGCGGGCGATTGCCAGCGAGGTACCGGTCTCCCGGTACGGCAGCCCCCTCTCATGGACTTGTTGAAGCTTTTCCCTGTCGGGTCCTTGGTACGCCGCCAGGTGGAGGCGCTCGTTCTCATCGACGAGGTTGATCGCAATCACCTTGCCGGAGAACAGGTGTTCGCAGCTCGCCAGGATCTTGTCGAACACCGGCTTAGTGTCGGCGATCGAGCTGCTGATCGCGGCGAGCACGTCGCCCGACGCACGCTGCTGCTCCAGCGCCTCCTTCGTCTCGTTGAACAGGCGCGCGTTCTGGATGGCGATCACGGCCTGCTCCGCGAACGTCTTCAGCAGAGTAACCTGCTTGTCGCTGAATGCCCCCTTGAACGTACGTCCGACCCAGAGCGTGCCGATCGAACGGCCCTCCGAGAGCATCGGCGCGAACGTGATCGACTTGAGGCCGATCGCGTGGACGCCGTCGAGCGACCGGGGAGGCATGTCACTCGCATCCACGTCGGGGTAACTGAGCACGCGGCGATCGACGATGGCGCGTCCGGACGACGTGTCGCGGCTCAACGGCTGCGGAAAGAGCTTGCGCAATTCCTCGCCGCCGGGACCCGCATAGGCGCCGATGTCGAGCATGCCGTCGTCGCGAACCAGCGTGAGACCGACCGTGTCGCCGGTGAACAGGTGCTGGCAGCGCTGCAAGATCGTATCGAACACGGGCTTGGTGTCCGCGATGGAGCTGCTGATAGCGGACAGGACCTCGGCCGATGCCCGCTGCTGATCCAGCGCTTCCTTGGTCTCGTTGAACAACCGCGCGTTCTGGATCGCAATCACCGCCTGGTTGGCGAACGTACGCAGCAGGGCGATGTCCTTCTCGGAGAACGGGCCGGCCGATTCGCGGCCGACGACGATGGATCCGATGCCTTTCCCTTCCCACAGCATCGGTGCCACGATGACCGCGCGGAGGCCGATCGACTCGCACACGCGGCGGCTGCGATCCGGCACGTCCCGGTCGTTGCGGACGTCGGGAACGTGCTGCACGGTTCGAGACAGTATTGCGTTTGCCGAGATCGATTGCCCGGCGAGCACGGGCCCGAATAGGACCTCCTCCAGGTGCTCCCGGCCCGGCCCGCGATAGGCGACGATGCCCAGGTTTCCGTCGTCGCCGACCTGGTCGATGACGAGCACCTTGCCCGCGAAGAGGTGCTCGCAACGCTCCAGGATCGTCTCGAACACGGGCGTCGTGTCGGCAATCGAGCTGCTGATCGCCGCCAGCACTTCGCCGGACGCCCGCTGCTGATCCAGCGCTTCCTTGGTCTCGTTGAACAATCGAACGTTTTCTAGCGCGATCGCGGCCTGATCGCCGAAGGTTCCGAGCAGCGTGATCTCGCGCTCCGTGAAAGGCCGCACCTCCTGCCGCCGCAGCAGGATTACGCCGAACGGGTGGCCTTCCCGGAATAGCGGCGTCGCGACGACGGTGCGATGGCCGAGGCGCTGTGCGATCTCGAAGCTGACCGGAAGCTCGCTCTCCTCCGTGAGCATGTCGCGCACGTGGACCGTCTTGCCGTCGAGCAGCGCGCGGCCCGTGATCGAATCTCGGTTGATCGCCAGCGCGTCGACGTGCGTGACCGGATCAGGAGACGGGCCCTTCGACGCGAGATGCCGCAGCGCGGCGCCGTCGGTCAGGTACATCGACGCGGCCGACGCATCGCACGAGCGTGCTGCACGCTCGGCGATCGCATCGAGCACGGGCTGAACGTCGGTAGGCGAGCTCGAGATGACGCGCAAGATCTCGGCGATCGCGGTCTGCTGTTCCAGCGCCTCCTTCGTTTCATTGAAGAGCCGCACGTTGTCGATGGCGATCGCCGCCTGCCGGGCGAAGGTCTCGACCAGCGTGACCTGGTCCGGCGAGAACAATCCCGGCTCGCGCCGAAACACGAAGATGCTTCCGTAGGCGCCGCCCTCACGCATCAGCGGCACGGCCAGCACTGCCCGCGTGCCAGCCCGCTCGACGTTCGGACGCGCGTCCGGAAATTCGGTGTCGAGCAACGGCACCACGTCGGCGAAATGAACGGTCTGGCGATCGAGGACCGCCCGGCCGTTGATCGCAGACCTGCGCAGCGGCGTTGGCAGAATGGATTCACGGCCAGGGCCGGCCTCCAGCTCATAATTCGCCGCCGCATGGAGCATGTCGCCTTCGACCAGCAACACGCGCGCGTAGGGCGAGTTGCACAGGTGCGCCGCGCGTTCGGCCACGGCGTCGAGCACCGGCTGCACGTCGGTCGGCGAGCTCGAGATCACACGCAGGATCTCGCTGATGGCCGTCTGCTGCTCGAGCGAGCTCTTCGTCTCGTTGAACAGCCGTACGTTGTCGATCGCGATGGCAGCCTGGCGGGCAAACGTCTGGAGCAGCGCGATCTGATCGGGCGAAAACGGGCCGGGTTCCCGCCTCCAGATGAGAATCACGCCGTAGACGCCGCCCTCGCGCATCAGCGGCACGGCCAGCAGTGCACGAAATCCGAATCGCGCCTGGATCGGGCGCGCATTCGGGTACTCGGTGTCGAGCAGGGGAAGAATGTCGGGGACGTGAATCGTCTCGCGATCCAGCGCGGCCCGGCCGATCACATAACCCCGCTTGATCTCGAACGGGCCCTCGAGATTCGCCGGATTCTCGTAGTCCCCGCCTGGCGAGTCCATCGAGTGAGCCGCCACCGGGCGCAGCACGTCGCCGTCGACGAGGACGACGTGCGCAAACGGTGCCTCGCACAAGTGCGCCGCGCGCTCGGCAACGGCGTCCAGTACCGGCTGCACGTCGGTCGGCGAGCTCGAGATCACGCGCAGGATCTCGCTGATCGCCGTCTGCTGCTCGAGCGAGTTCGAAAGCTCCTGCGTGCGCGCCTCCACCTTGCGCTCGAGGCCCGCGTACGATTCCTTGAGCTGCGCCGACATGCGGTTGAACCGGCCGGCCAGCGCTTCCAGCTCGTCGCCGGTGCGCACGTCGATGCGCTGGTCCAGATCGCCTTCACCGATGCGTTGGGCCCCCTCCTCCAGCGTCCGGATCGGGCGGACCATCCCGCGCGCGAGCGCCGCGGCGCCGAGCGCCGAGATCACGAGACCCGCGAGCAGCAACAAGGCAGTGCGCACGATCGACGCGTTGAGCTTTGCGTAGACCTCGGCGATCGGCTGCTCGACGAAGACGTTCCAGCCGAGCGACTCGATCGGGGCCCAGGAGACGAGCACTGGTGTCCCGGCCAGATCGGACGACGCGAGGGCCGGCTCGTCGGGCGCGGGCGGGCCCGCCGCGGCCTTGACGTGGGCGAGGTGCGAGAGATCGGTCTTGCGTAACACGAGGCCGATGTCGGGATCCGCGACCAGGTAGCCGCTGCGGTCGACGACGGAAGCCTTGCCCTTCTCCCCAATCTTGATCCTCGACACCACATCCCAGATGAACTTGAGGTTGACGTCGGCCACGGTGACGGGTCCGCTGTCGCCGCCCGAGCGAAGCGCGATCGTCATGTAGGGTTCGGTCTCCTTGCGGAAGTAGACCGGGCCGAACCAGGCCTTGCCGCGCTTCGCGTTGCGGAAGGCGGGCTCCTGCGATCGATCGACGCCCGAGTTGAGCCTGTCCATGCCCGAGACGGGACACGGCGATCACCTCGCGTCCCTGCGAGTCGAGCTGCGCGATGTCCGTGATCTCGGGCGCCTGCCGCAAGAGCTTGAGAAACTCGATCCGCCGCGTTTCCAGGTCGCTCGCGTCGATCTGCGGCAGCGACGCGTAGGCGAGCTGCTGCTGGATGCGCTCGATGTACTGCTCGATGCGCGATGCGGCGCCCAGCGCCTTTTCGTGCTGGAGCGTCCCGATTGCTGCCTTGTTCTCCTGGTATCCGAAATAGATGCTGATGACGCCGGAGGTGAGCAGCGCACCGCCGACGAGAACGAGGATCAGCAGCAGGTACTTGCGGAACAGCCGGCCGCGGAATGTGCGCGGCGATCCGCCGTCCGCGGCCGCGGGTTCGGGCGCCGTCGAAACAGAGTCAGCTCGCAGCATGATGCGTTGTGAGTGCTACATCGGGCACTTCCCGGCGGGCGCACTCCGGCTGCGTGCACAATGGCGCCGCCGTCCTCATCGCAGGACCTCATCAGCACGGAGCAGGAGCGTCTGCGGGATCGTCACGCCGATCGCCTTCGCGGTCCTGAGGTTGACGACCAGCTCGAACTTGCTCGGCTGCTCGATCGGGAGGTCCGCGGGCTTGGCACCCTTCAGGATCCGATCCACATACACGGCCACGTGACGCCACCGCTCGCGCGAGTTGGCCGAGTACCCGATGAGCCCGCCTGCTCTCCCGAACAAGCTTACTCCGGCGGAGGCGAGGCGCTCCTTCGCGGCGAGCGCTGCGATCGAGGCCGCCTGCGCGGAAAACAGCGTCTCCGACTGGACGATCATGGCGTCAGAGCGGGCCCGTGCCGCCGCGCGGATCGCCGGTTCAATTTCGTCGGCCCGTCGAACGTCGAAGGGCTCCACGTGCATTTTCGACGCGGCCGCCTCTCGCCGCAGCGCGGCCAGCGTCAGCGCATAGTTCGGATTGGCGGGATTCATGAGCACGGCGACGCGCTCAAGCCCGGGCTTCACCTCGCGCAGGAGCCCTAACTGTCTTGCCGTCACCTCTGGGTTCATCATCGAGATGCCGGTGACGTTCTTGCCCGGCTGCGCGAAGCTGCCCGAGAAGCCCGCTAGCACCGCATCGCCCATGTTGCTCACCACGATGGGGACGGTTGACGTGGCTTCCTTGGCCGCGATTCCCGCCTTCGAACCGCTCGTGACGAGCACGTCGACCTTCAGGTCCGCGAGCTCCTTCGCGAGGCGCGGCAGGCGATCATAGTCTCCTCCCGCCACGCGGACCTCGAACACCAGGGTGCTCCCTTCAACGTAGCCCAGCTCGCGCAGGTCGGAGCGCAAGTTGTCCAGGTCGCCCTGCGCCTGGACGGCCGACTCGGCTCCGAGGAATCCGATCCGTGCGAGCTTCGGCTGCTGCCCACCGATGCCCAGCGGCAGGAGAATGGCGCACAACGCAATGCCGCTGATGAAGGGCCGACGGTCCATTACTGGATTACCTCATCCGCGCGGAGCAGCAAGGCGCTTGCCCAGCGTAACGAAGCCAGCGGTCACCGGCACATTCTTTACCGTGTCCGGGTGCCCCAACCGACCAGCGCGCCGCAGTAAGTTAGGCGGTTGTGGTCGGAGGGTCAACTAGCACCATGCGTGCGGGGGCGGAACGCCCTCCCTTTACCACAGCTTCAGTGCAAATTGGAGAAAGAAGCGATTGCCTTTCGCCCGGCTCTCCACCAGTGACTCGATCACGCCGTCCGATCGCTCGCCTGATGGCTAGACGCGCGTCGCCGACAAGCGGCACACATTTGGCTCATTCTGGGCGCCAAAATGTGGAACGCCCGCGACCAGGTATCCGCGGCTTCGCGAACGAGCCTTGAGAGTTGAAGGGCGGCAGCACCAAGGCCTAGAATTCGCGAGAACGCAACGCGCGTAATGCGAGAGACCCATACTGTGCCCTCGATATATCGCCCCAAACACTCGGTTACCTTGCCCGAGACCGATCTTGCCCAGGGTGCGCACATCGACACGGACGCGCACGTTCCACAGGGAGCAACATCCAACGACCAATCGGATTGGGCCGGGCGGCGCAAGGCGCAGCCGGCGGAGGTGCTTCTGCCGGCGACCCGACACTGGCTGGACTCATTGCCGGTTGAGTCTCGCCCACAGGCTTTGGCAAAGCAGTTCCCGCGCTTGGCAAACCTCGTTGCTGCTAATTGGAATAACCCGAGGGATTGCACCGCATTCATCTCCTCGCTCTTGCACGATCAACGCGGTGGGCGGCGCGGCTTCCCGCACGAGGTGATGGAGGACATCATCAACCTTCGCATGTACTACACAAGACTGCATCCCATTATTGATTGGGAAGCTGATGCTGACGCGAAGCGGACCCGGCAGCGCGGATAGGCCCATCAGCGTTGGAGGCAGAGCGGCGCCGAGGGCAGCGCCTGCATGATGGCAGCCGACCACTGCTTCGCGGGACGCTAAAGGGTCTCCCGCTATGTCATTTGTGCCGGGTGGGTGCCGTGTTGCTCTTGGACACGTCTAGACACGGCGACGCGGTTCATTCCCAATCGCGTCCCTTGTTGGCGTCCCCAGGGCCGTCCACGAACAGAGGTTAACCCCGCGCCGCGCTTGAGATTTCAGCCCCGCCAGGGCCCATGAGACCCCCGCTTGGACCCCCGAGTTGGGCTTACGAAGCTTTCCGTATCGGAGCGCTGCTGACGTTGAATCGTGCGCGGAAGTTGGAGCACACTCGGACAGAGCACCCGCCTCCTAAGCGAGAGGTCGCCGGTTCGATTCCGGCCCGGGTACCACAAGATGAAACACTACGGCATCAGCGCGATTCACTGGAACGCGAACCTCGGCGAAATCGACGAGGTACAGTTGCACAAGGTCGTGCGGCAAGAGCGCGAAGGCGTGTTTGCTCTCAGGCACGGCGAACCGGCTTGGTGCGCCGATGTTGCAGTGCTGATTCGTGGCGGCGCCACGGTCTGGGTAGTCGTGACCGCTGGCCGGGGCAAATACAAGAACACGGACCGCGTCGGCATCAACGTCAAGCTCGGCCGGCGCGAGTACCTTTTCAGTCACACGGACGACGGAACGCCGACCACCGCACTGACGGACCTGCCACGTTACGACAGGCCGGACGATCGCCCGGCGAAGTCATCTTCGCCGAAGTAAACTGCGAACCGCCTGCTAAGCGCGGGATCGCAGGTTCGATTCCGGCTCGGGCGCCAATCATCTGAAGGTGTATTCCGGTTACATAGATACTCTCTTGGCAGTCAAGCGGTTTTTGGGGCCATGCGGAAGAATTTGTTGCCGTCGAAGTCTTCGTCGTGCTTGAGCATGCCCCAAATTGCATGCAGCAGCTTGCGCATCACGGCGACGACAGCTTGCAACGGTTTCTTACCGGCGGTAACGAGTTTGTCGTAGAACGCTTTGACGTGGCGCTCGTGTTGGATGGCGACGAGGGCAGGCATGTAGAGAGCGGCACGCAAGTGGCGATTGCCGACTTTGGTGATGCGCCGTGGCCGATGGACCGAGGTACCCGATTCGTACGGGCGCGGGTCGAGCCCGGCGTGGGCTACCCACTGTGGGGCGGTGAGATCATCGGGAAGCACTAAGACTTCGGCTAGCAAACGCATCCCGGAGGCCTCACCGATGCCCTTGGTCGACACCAGATGGGCCAGTTTGGCAGCCAACGCGGGCACGCCACGAATGAGGCGCAAGCCACTCTCTTGCATGCGTTCAATGCGCCGCTCCAAATGTCGGATGTTGACCTCGAGGTCTCTGGCAATGTCGGCGCTGGACCGGATATACGCCGAGGCGTGGCGGCGATTCTTCTCCCGGGTGAGCTCGTTGCTGAGTTGCACGATGCGGTGGTTGATCGCCTGCAGCTCCAGGATCTCTGGCGCTGGCGGTTCCCACGCAGTGAACGGCATCCGTTCGAGATAATCCAGAATGGCGTCGGCGTCCACAGCGTCGGTCTTGGCACGCTGCATGCGCGCCCGGGCAAAGTCCTTGATCACCCGTGGGTTGACCACCATTACTTCGACGTTCTTCGCATGGTGCAAGGCGATCGCGAACTCCAAGCCGTAAATACCGGTTGCTTCGAGGCAGACCCGGGCAGGACGCCCCGCTTTGGTCGCCCAACGGATGAATTGTTTGTGACCAGCAGCGGTGTTCGCAAACCTGGCCAATAGCGTCCGTTCTCCCGCGTGCGCCATTGCGCACACGAGCTCTTCCGAAGCAACATCGACCCCGACGTGATTAGTTTGCTTCATGGTGGCTCCGGTACTACCCTGAACTCCGGTTCCCCCGACCTTGCGCCCTTGCTAAACCGACCTTGTGATGCAGACTCTCGGGTCTGTGATACTCCACGGTATTGGCAAAGAAGGCGGGGGGCCGATCTATGTAACAAGGTCAAGCCTTGAGGTAACGGCGGGCCTCCCCGGAGAGGCAAAAGTTTGCGCGCTTAGCGCGGCGAAATCGCTTCTTTCGAAGATACAAGGTAACGGTTTATACCGGAGACATGGGTAACACTTTCGGCTCGAACGGGTTGGCCACCGGTTCGAGCCGTGCCGAGCGCCGCGAACATGATGGGCTACGGCGGCGGGCGTCGCGGTCGACCCGGCGGCCGCTGCGGAGGCTATCAAAGTTTGGAACGCCAACGCGGCATCGCTCGCCAGGAAAGCACCGCGACCGTGCAATGGATCTCGAACGAAGGGACAAGCACCACCGAATCGTCGCAAATCGTCGTGAGCGTCCCCTTGGCGCCGCGGCATATGTCCGTCTATATCGAGCGTTCGCGGAATCTGGAACTGCTGGCGCCCGACCTCACCGAGCAACTCATCCGCAATGATT
This sequence comes from uncultured beta proteobacterium, assembly GCA_963830485.1. Classification (GTDB taxonomy): domain Bacteria; phylum Pseudomonadota; class Gammaproteobacteria; order Burkholderiales; family Casimicrobiaceae; genus CAIWHR01. The sequence continues at coordinate 73,061 of CAWHNE010000005.1, read as the reverse complement.
TGACGCTGCTCAAGGAGAACGCGCTCGATGCGGTCGCTATCGCGGGCAACGGCACGTCGCAGCCGCAAGGGATCGTTGGCACCGCGGGCGTCGGCACGTTCACGGGCGCAAATGTCGCGTGGGCCGGCATCCTCGAGGGGCAAAGCGACGTGCTGTCCAGTAATGCGCTGGTAAATCCGGGGACGTTTGCATACGTCACGACGGTGGCCGTCGCCGAACTGCTGGCGAAGAGGCAAGGCTTCTCGGCGAATGCGCCGATGTGGCTCGGCGGGCTCGACGAGGGCACGCTCGCTGGCGCGCGCGCGTTCAGCTCGGGGAGCGTACCGAGTGCGACGATCGTCGCCGGCGATTGGAGCCAGGTTGTCGTTGGCGAATTCGGCGCCGGCATTGAGCTCAGAGTGAATCCGCTTGCAAACTTCCCGGCCGGCATCGTCGGGATTGCAATGGATTACTACTACGACGTCGCGATCACCTTCCCGACGGCGTTCTCGGTTGCAACGAGTGTGTCATGAGCGACCTAACAATCGCGGTAAAGGTTGCGCGCCGCTGCTACGTCACGGCCGACAGGATCGCCGAGCCGGGCGATATCGTCACGCTCAGCGTGCCGCAAGCTGCAAACTTGCTCGCGGGCGGCGGCGTCGCGGTCGATCCGGTCGCGGCGAAGGCAGCGATTGATGCGTGGAATGTGAGCGTGCATCGTCAGGCGCTCGCATCGCAGCCGCGCGGAGCGCCTGCTCCGTTCGCGCTGGGCGGCGGGCGCTGGCATTGAGTCTTCCGTCGATGCGGCGCGCCCCACCAGTCGCGTCGCGTCGGCGCCTGGCAGGCGGGCCCGTCTGTAACCGCCTGCGACCCGTCTCGGGCGGCGTCTCCCGCGCCGGTACGACGGGACCGTGTTTCGACCCGTCGACGTGGCGCTCCTCCTTTGCGCCTGCGCCGACGCCCGGTGGACGGAATCGTCCCTGTCCGCGACCCTGCCTCGGGGGCGCAGGCTGCGCGCTGCACGGTGGGGACCAGCAATTCCGGGCGACGGCGCCTGACGTCGTGAGGCCGCTCCGGGGCGCGAGCCAGCCGCGCGCACGCGGCCACTTTTTGAGGAGAAATGTCACCCGCGTGATGTTCAAGTGGGTGAAGGCGCGCTACGTCGGCGAGCGCCACGAGATCGCGGCGCACTATCGCGAGCCCGTTCTTGACGGCGGTCAATACGCGGCTGGGTCAATGGGCGCGAAATTGCGTGAAGCTGTATCGGTTATGACGCGAAACCACGCTTTGCGAGGACGGGCAAATGTTGAGTTCACGCGTTCAAATTCTTAATGGCGCGGCTGTGTTGCTTGGCGGCCTCGCGTGGCTAGGCGTTGCGACGACTGCGATCGCTGATCCGATCGCCGTCTATCTGACGACGACTGTCAACTGGACGTCCGATTTCCCGTTTGTTCCAAGCACCGTATCAGGAGCATCGTCGATATCTACTGATGCGAGAGGGCCAATTTACCCCATCCACTTTTTCGACGTTAATCCAGTTGACGGGCCGACTGACCTATCTACTTTAGACGGTCCCCTCTGGATCAATCCCGGCGAGACCATTCTCTGGTCGTTTGGCGGGTTGCTCTCCTTTGGCGAGTTCACCTTTCCCGTCTGCGCCTACAGTGACTTCGCCATACCTAGCGAGCCGTGCAATCCCTTCAACGCGCCCATGATCTCAATCGCCACATTGATGAGCGACCACTTTGGATCGTTTTCCGTCACCGGCGCGGTCTTCGCCTTCGATGACACAGTGCAAATCGGAACGTGGGAGATCCATAGCCATGAAGGTCTAATCCCCGAACCCGCGACGCTTGCGCTTCTTGGCCTCGGTCTTGCCCGACTTGGCTTCGCGCGCCGCAAGCGGTAACCAACTCCGCGCCAACGAGTCGGCCCCGCTTCGGCGGGGCTTTTTGTTTTCATTACCGCCTATCGGACAACCGATCCGCGGCCGTAACATCGCACCATGCCCGGCCCGCAGCACGCCCCGTCGATCTTGATCCTGTACCCGTTCAGGTTCCGCGACCCGCTGTCGGGCAAGTGGGTCCGCGCGCGCTACGTCGCCGAGCGGAGCGTCATCACGGAGCGCTGTCGCGAGTGGGAGATCATCGGCCCGCCGGAAGTGCGGCGGCACTCCGCGCCGATGTTCTCGCCCTGGCGCTGACCGCGCCAGAATCGCCGCTGCGTGCATCTACACTTGGTGAGTTTTGCCATTGCGTGCTGAACGTGGCAAGCTGTCTCAAACGAAGCGGAGACGGTGCATCCGCCGTGGTGGTGGCCCTTTCGCTGTTAGTGAGGGAACGGAGGTAATTTATGGTTTCGTGGTGGATATTGGTCGTATGTATCGTCGGAGCCTTCACCTTCGGCGTGCTCGTTATGGCAATCGTTCAACTGTCCAGCATGCGGGACCGCGTCGCGCGATACGCCGGGCGATCGCGAGACCTTGACGACGACGGCCTTCACCCGCTGGACTCCCCCAGTCAAGCATGATGCCGACCGCGTAGATCAACGCAGGCCGCGAGGGTCTCAGTCGTATGGATTCGGATATTTTGGTCATTCTCTATTGGGTTATAGTCGTCGTGGCCGTGGTCGGCTCTTTTGTCCTCGGAATGTTCTTCTATGTCTGGATCAGTGACGTGCTGGCGCGGCATATATGCCCCGCGGTGAAGAGTGGGCGGCAAACCGAGGGATAAGTCCCATCGCTCGGTAGGGTTGCGGCTGGCGAGGTAGCGCCAGAAACTCGCCACAAGGCACGATCTCGAGGGTCGGGCTACCTAGCTACCACCGCGGCGCTTCTCGCGCCTAGCGGGCGCTGCAGGGAGCGGCGCCGGCGCTCGCTTCGCGATGTAGCAGCGTCTCCCGCCGAATGTGCGGCGCGCGAGCTGCTCGACCGTGATCAACGCATTGGTGCGCTCTGCGCTCGGCGGCAGTACGTCGCAGCATGCGCGCAACAACCACAACACCACGTCGTCGCCATCGCCGCGCATGGCGCAATCGTAACGCGGACGGCCGCGATTATGGGGTGAGTTATGGGGTTATTCCGGGTCTTGGACGCCAGGTTAACTCATAACCTCTTGATTATATTGGCGTCCCCAGGGGGATTCGAACCCCCGTACTCACCGTGAAAGGGTGATGTCCTGGGCCTCTAGACGATGGGGACCTGGACCAGGTGCTGCGGCAGCGCGGTCACGCCGGCTGCGGTTGGATCGTGGTGGAGGTAAGCGGGATCGAACCGCTGACCTCTTGCATGCCATGCAAGCGCTCTCCCAGCTGAGCTATACCCCCACGGCGGATCGAAAATTATACCGGCCGGACCTGCCCTTGGCAAACGGCGCGCGCCGATTCCGACGACCCGCCCACCATTGGGCTATCATCGCGCCCGCCCCGCGTGCGCGAATCGTCGCGCCCGAACGTTGTCGTATCCCGTGCCGCTCCCGTCGCCCCGCGCTTCCGACCTGCCCGATCTCGCCGGGCGCGCAATTCTCGTCACCGGCGCCTCCGGTGGCCTCGGCCGCCCGCTCGCGCTCGCATGCGCCGCGCGCGGCGCGACCGTCGTGCTGCACGGTCGCGTCGTGCGCAAGATCGAGGCGCTCTACGACGAGATTGTCGCGGCCGGGCATCCGCAACCGACGATCCTGCCGCTTGACCTCGCAAAGGCGGAGCGCGCCGAACACGACAACGTCGCCGGCGCGCTGCGCGCGCAGTTGGGTCGCCTCGACGGTCTCGTGCACACGGCCGCCTTCTTGGGCACGCTGGGACCGATCGAGCATCAGGCGCCCGATACGTGGCGCACGGCATTCGACGTCAACGTGACATCGGCCGTCGCGTTGACGCGCGCCGTGCTGCCGCTCCTCTCGGCAGCGCCGGATGCCAGCGTCGTCTTCACGCTCGACACGCGTGGGATCGCACCGCGGGCATTCTGGGGCGCTTATGCGGCGTCGAAGGCCGCACTTGCCGCGCTGGCCGCGACGCTGGCCGACGAGTGGGAGACGCGTGCGAATCTGCGCGTCAATGCCATCGTGCCCGGCCCGATGCATTCGCCGCTGCGCGCCCGCTCCCATCCGGGCGAGGACAAGGCGCCGCTGCCCTCTCCCGATGCGCTCGTGCCCTTGTACCTCCACTTGCTCGGTGCGCAAACGAAAGCGGAGAGCGGCGTCGTGATCGACGGCCGCGCGTGGCTCGACGGTCAGCCCGCGTCGAGGCCGCTCGTGGAATCGTCCGAGCGCGGGCGACCGTAGCGCAAGAGCACGCGCAGCCGGCGAAATTCGTCCGCCGCAAGCGTGTCCGGCAGGATCAGGATCGTGCGCGCGGGGGCGTACCACGGTGCGCCGTCCGGACGCCAGACGATCGTCGTCAAGCGCGCGCCGACGTACGAGTCGTCGAGGATCGCGCCTTCACGCGACCGTCCGTCGCGCGTGGTCGCCGTGAGCCGCCGATCGTGACCGACTTGAAGAAGCGCCGGCACGCCGCGCCCCATGCAGCGCCAAAGGCCGCGCGCCAGCGCTCCGGCCGTCGCGAGCAGCGTGCCCGTCAGCGACCACGGATCGAGTGGCAGCGAGAGCAGGAGCGTCACCATGGCCGCGCAAACGACCGCAATCGTCGCGCCGGCGATGCCCGATGGCCGCGGTTCGAGGCGCAGGCGCGGCGGCGGCTTCATCGCCGGCCATTGCGCCCGACCCGTTCCGCTCAGTCAATCGGCCAGGCGGCCGAAGCGCGAATCAGCTGGCGGATACGTCCGGAGACTTGCCCGCGAGCAGCAGCCAAGTCGCGACGATCGTGTCCGGGTTGAGCGACATGCTCTCGATGCCTTGCGCGACCAGCCACTGCGCGAGGTCCGGATGGTCGGACGGGCCCTGACCGCAGATGCCGGCGTACTTCCCCGCCTTGCGGCACGCCGTGATCGCCATCGCGAGCATCGCCTTCACCGCGTCGTCGCGCTCGTCGAACGTGGCGGCAAGCTTCCCCCCAGCATCGCGGTCGACCGCGAGCGTCAGCTGCGTCATGTCGTTCGAGCCGATCGAGAAGCCGTCGAAGTGCGCGAGGAAGCGGTCGGCGAGGATCGAGTTCGACGGGATCTCGCACATCATGATGACCTTGAGCCCGTTCTCGCCGCGCACGAGCCCCTGCTTCGCGAGGAGCGCGATCACGTTCTCGGCCTCGGTCAGCGTGCGCACGAAAGGGATCATCAGCTCGACGTTGGTGAATCCCATCGCGTCGCGCACGCGCTTCATCGCCGCGCACTCGAGCGCGAAGCAGTCGTGGAATTCGGGCGCGATGTAGCGCGACGCGCCGCGGAAGCCGAGCATCGGGTTTTCCTCGTGCGGCTCGTAGCGCGTGCCGCCGACGAGGTTCGAGTACTCGTTCGACTTGAAATCGGAAAGGCGGACGATCACCTTCTTGGGCCAGAAGGCGGCGGCGATCGTCGCCACGCCCTCGGCGATCTTCGCGACGTAATACTCGGTCGGGCCGGAGTAGCCCGCGATGCGCTCGCGGATCTCGCGCTGCAGGTCGGGCGGCTGGCGGTCGAGCTCGATGCAGCGCCTTCGGATGGATGCCAACGTTCTTGTTGATGATGAACTCGAGCCGCGCGAGCCCGACGCCCTCGTTCGGCAGCCGGCGGAACTCGAAGGCAAGCTCGGGATTGCCGACGTTCATCATCAGCTTCGTCGGCGCAGGCGGCATCCGGTCGAGCGCCACTTCAACCACCTCGACCTCGAGCCGACCGTCGTAGACGTGACCAGTGTCGCCTTCGGTGCATGACACCGTGACTTGTGCGCCGTCGTTCAGCTTCTTCGTCGCGTCGCCGCAGCCGACGACCGCGGGAATGCCGAGCTCGCGCGCGATGATCGCAGCGTGGCAGGTGCGCCCACCGCGGTTGGTGACGATTGCAGCCGCGCGCTTCATGACCGGCTCCCAGTCGGGGTCGGTCATGTCGGCCACGAGCACGTCGCCCTCCCGCACGCGGTCCATTTCAGCGGCCGACTTGACGAGCCGGACGGCGCCCTGCCCGACCTTCTGGCCGATCGCGCGGCCCGACACGAGTACCGCCGATTTCGACTTGAGACGATAGCGGCGAAGCACGTCGCCGCGCTCGCGCGATTTCACGGTCTCCGGCCGCGCCTGCAGGATGTAGAGCTTGCCGTCCACGCCGTCCTTGCCCCACTCGATGTCCATCGGCCGCCCATAGTGGCGCTCGATGGCGACCGCGTAGCGCGCGAGCTCCTCGGCCTCCGCGTCGGTGATCGAGAAGCGATGCCGGTCGGCGTCGGCGACGGGCACGGTCACCGTCGACTTGCCCGACCTGCTGCGCGTCGGCGAAGCCCATCCGCGTCGCCTTGCCGCCGACCGTCTTGCGCAGGATCGCCGGCCGGCCGGCCGCGAGATTCGGCTTGTAGACGTAGAACTCGTCCGGGATTGACCGCGCCCTGCACGACGGTCTCGCCCAGTCCGTAGGACGCGGTGATGAACACGACCTGGTCGAAGCCCGACTCGGTGTCGAGCGTGAACATCACACCGGCCGCGCCGAGATCGCTGCGCACCATTCGCTGAACGCCTGCCGACAGCGCGACGTCCCCGTGCGCGAAGCCCTGGTGGACGCGATAGGCGATCGCGCGATCGTTGTAGAGACTGGCAAATACCTCCTTAACTGCATGAAGAATATTGTCCAAGCCACTGATATTGAGAAATGTTTCCTGCTGTCCGGCGAAGGAGGCCTCTGGCAGGTCCTCCGCGGTCGCCGAGGACCGCACGGCCCACGAGGCGTCCGGCACGCCCGCGGTCAGCGCCGCGTAGCCCTCGCGGATCGCGTCCTGCAACGGAGCCGGGAAGGCTCCTGCGGCGACCCAGCCGCGGATCTCGCGCACCGGCGGCAGCGAGCGCGCCGACATCGTCGATATCGAGCTCGGCAAGGCGCGCGGCGATGCGCTTCTCGAGGTCGTTGTGCGCGACGAATTCGCGGAAGGCGAAGGCCGTGGTCGCGAAGCCCCCGGGAACGCGAATTCCGGCGCCGGCCAGCTGGCCGATCATTTCTCCGAGCGATGCGTTCTTGCCGCCGACGCGTTCGACGTCGCCCATTCGTAGCCGCTCGAACGGCACGACCCGTGCCTCTGCTTCCATAGAATCCCCCGGCGCCTTCGACGCCTGCTGCGACGCGCAAATTCGCCGCAATAGGCTCAATTCTACCGTGGCGAAGCCGACACCCGAGACGATGTTGCGCCGCAGAAACGAAGAACCCGCCGCAGCGGGTTCATCGAGGTGACGCGAGACGACGGGACGCTATTCGGAATGCCCAGCCTTGGGCTCGGAGCCGCCGATCCCGGCGCCTGCATCGGCAACTTCGGCTGTCTCGGCCGGTTCACCGAGCATGGCGTCGTCGAGCACGAGCGGCGCGCCGCCGGCGCGATTGCGGCCTTTCACCGCGCGCCGCAGCGTGCGATAGAGGTCCGCATGCGACTCCTTGAGATAGCTGATGATCTCGAAGTCCACGCGCTTCACTTGCGAAAGATCGATCTGCTCGACGTGGACGAGCCGTAACAGCTCGCGCACGGGCTTCGGCATCTCGCGGCCGCTCTCGTAGCGCGAGCCCCCGCTTTGCGTGACGCCGATCTGGGTCCAGAACTGTTCCTGGTTGAGCCCGAGCCGCCGCCGGATCTCGCGGGGATTGAGGACGCGGTCGAAGAGTTTCACGGAGTCGACGCCTTCGCTTGAGCTTGTCCCTGCGGGAACAAGGGTTAACCTGCCTCACGGATGCACGACGCTATACCAATGGCATATTTTTCACCGAAATGGCGTGTGAACGCAAGCGCCATTCGTCCGGCGGGCCCGCCCGCCCCTCCAGCTGTTGCGAAGACGTTGCTGTAGCTTCGAGCCGCGAGCCCCGGCGCCCCCGGTCGCCGGTCCGGAAGCACTGGGAACGTGCTCGCGGTCTAATCGGAAGGATACCGCTATCAGTTTGCTAGAATCAATGGGTTAACGTATTCAACCTCTCGCCCGCCCTCGTGCGACGCTACGACCTCCACTGCCATTCGACCCGCTCCGACGGACTGCTTGCGCCCGCCGCCGTGGTCGAGCGCGCCGCCGCGCGCGGAGTCGACGTCCTGGCGTTGACCGATCACGACGAAGTCTCCGGCCTGCCGGAAGCACGTGCGGCGGCGATCGCGGCCAGCATCGAATTCGTCTGCGGCACCGAGCTCTCGGTGAGCTGGGAGGACCAGACGATCCACGTCGTCGGCCTCCGCATCGACCCCACCAACGCTGCGCTCAATGCGGGCCTGGCCGCGATACGCGACGGCCGCGCTTCTCGGGCGCGACGGATGGGCGACGCGCTGGCGGCCGCGGGAATCCCTGGCGCGTACGAGGGCGCGCTCAAGTACGTGACGAGCGAGCGGCTCGTCTCGCGCACGCATTTCGCGCGTTGGCTCGTCGAGGCGGGGTATGCGCGCGAGGTGAAGGACGTCTTCAAGCGCTACCTCGTGGCGGGCAAGCCCGGCCACGTCGCCCAGGCGTGGGCCACGCTGGGCCAGGCCGTCGACTGGATCCACGTAGCAGGCGGACAGGCGGTCATCGCGCATCCGGGGCGCTATCGCGTCGGCGCGAGCGGCATGCGCCGCCTGCTGGGTGAGTTCCGCGACGCCGGCGGCGATGCGATCGAGGTGCTGTCGTCCGCGCACACGCCCGCGCAATACGCGGAGTTCGCGACGCTGTGTCGCGTGTTCGGCCTTCGCGCGTCGTCCGGGTCCGACTATCACGGTCCCGGCGAGAGCTGGATGGATCTGGGCGATCTGCCGCCGCTGCCCGCCGGCGTCGTGCCCGTCTGGCAGGACTGGTAGCGCGCGCGCCGGCGCGCGCCGTGCCGCGTCGACGCAACGCCGATGCCGAATCGCCGCACCGTCTTCTTCATCTCGGACCGCACCGGGATCACGGCCGAGATGTTCGGCAACAGCCTGCTGTCGCAATTCGAGGACTTCCAGTTCCATCGCGCACACGGTCCCGTTCGTCGACACGGCCGACAAGATCGACGCGGTGGTGCGCCAGGTCAACGACACGGCTGAGCGCGAAGGCAAGCCGCCGATCGTCTTCAGCTCGATCGTCGACGAGGCGATGAGCGCGACCATCCGGCGCGACGCGAACGCGCTGACGCTCGACCTGTTCCAGATCTTCATCGCGCCGCTCGAGGCGGAGCTCAAGGCCAAGAGCTCGCACGCGGCGGGACGCACGCACGGCATCGCCAACAGCCACGAGTACTTCGCGCGGATGGACGCGATCAACTTCACGCAGGCGCACGACGACGGCGCCGACACGCGCGACCTCGCGAAGGCACAGGTGATCCTGGTCGGCGTCTCCCGCTGCGGCAAGACGCCGACGTCGCTCTACCTCGCGCTGCAGTTCGGCATCCGCACGGCGAACTTTCCGCTCACGCCCGACGATTTTGCCGACCGCAAGCTGCCGTCCTCGGTGCTGCCGTACCGCGACCGCCTGTACGGACTCACGATCAATCCGGACCGGCTCCAGAAGATCCGCGAGGAGCGGCGGCCCGGCAGCAAGTACGCGACGCTCGAGAACTGCCGCTACGAAGTCCGCGAGTGCGAAGACCTGCTCGCGCGGGAGGGCGTGCCGATGCTCGACACGACGGCGAAATCGATCGAGGAGATCGCGACGACGATCGTCCATCGCGCGAAACTGCGGCGGCACGTGTACTAGGTGTGGACCTTCAGGACGTTGGTTGCGCCACGCACGCATTCCCCGCATCCGTCATTCCCGCGAAGGCGGGAATCCAGTGTCGTTTCCCAACTCTTTCGCGTCAGAAGCCCGAATGACCCTGGGTCCCCGCCTTCGCGGAGACGACAACCGAATGCATGAGCGCAGTGCAGGCGTTCTGCAAACAACTTCACAACTAGGCCGCCCGAGAGCGTGATCGTCGTCTTCGGCTCGATCAACCTCGATCTCGTCGCGCGTGTCGCGCGGCTGCCGCGTCCAGGCGAGACGGTCACGGCCGACTCGTTCGCGTCGCACCCCGGCGGCAAGGGCGCCAACCAGGCGCTCGCCGCGCGCCGCGCCGGAGCCGACGTCGCGCTCTTCGGTGCCGTCGGCAAGGACAGCTTCGCCACGGCAGCGCTGCAATCGCTCGAAGACGCCGCGGTCGACCTGTCCCACGTGCGCCGGGTGGACGCGCCAACCGGCATCGCGCTGATCCACGTCGATGCGAGCGGCGAGAACTGCATCACGATCGTCGCTGGTGCGAACGCGAGCGCCGATCCCGCGGCGGTTCGCGACGAACTTCTCGTGCGCGGCACGACCGTCGTGATGCAGCTCGAAGTTCCGCTGCCGGCGGTTTGCGCGCTCGCGGCACGGGCGCACGCCTGTGGTGCGCGGACGATCCTGAACGCCGCGCCCGTCGCGTGCGCTGCCCCCGGACCTGCTGCAAACACTCGACGTGCTGATCGTCAACGAGATCGAGGCCGCGGCGATCGCCGCCGCACTCCGCGCGCCTGCGTTACCCGAGGCGTTCGCAGGGGCAATTCATCGCCGGTTCGGATGCGCGACGATCGTCACACTCGGCGCGCAGGGCGCAATCATGGCGGCCGACGGCGCGCTCGTGCGTGCGGCCGCGCCCTCAGTGCGGGTAATCGACACGACGGGCGCGGGCGATGCGTTCACCGGCTCGTTCGCAGCTGCGCTCGATCGCGGCGCGTCGTGGCCGCACGCGCTCGCCGCCGGCGTCGCCGCCGGCTCGCTCGCGTGCGCGGCGATGGGCGCGCAAACCGCGCTTCCCGCCGCCGCGGCGATCGGACGTCTCGCATCCAAGGTAGAATCGGCGCTCGTCTCACACTCACTCGATTGAACGCCATGTCGCTACGCACACTTCGCCTTTCGCCTTTGCAGCCTCTTCGCCTTCGCTCTCCTGCTCATCGTCGCCCGCTCGCGCCGAGGACTACACCGACATCTGGTGGGCGGGCGGCGCCGAGAGACGGCTGGGGCGTCAACCTGATCCAGAGCCAGGACGTCATCTTCGCGACGTTCTTCGTCTACGGCCCCGCGCCGTCGACGACGCCGAATTCTGGTACGTCGGCAACGCTCGACGCGCACACCCGGCGGTTTCTTCACCGGGGACCTGTACCAGACGACCGGCACCGGCATCGGCGCACCGTGGAATCCGGCGCAGAACACACGAACCGAGGTCGGCACGGCGACGTTCGCGCCGACGTCCTCGACGACCGGCACGCTGACCTACAACGTCGGCGCAACGACGGTCGTCCGAAGGACATCGTCCGGCAGACGCTGAGGAGCATCGCGCTCGGCGGCAGTTACTTCGGCGCAGCGGTGGTCAACACGACGGGCTGCGCCAGCAGCGCGAACGAGCAGGTCTTCGACGTCGATCCCGTCGTTGACGCAGAACACGAGCGGCAGCTGCAGATCGTGCTGACCTTCTGGCAGCGAGTCGTGCACGCTGTCAGGGCCCCTATGCGCAGGAAGGAGCGCTGTTCCGCATTCCGAGCGACGCTACGTCTGCACGCGGTGGCGCGACGACGCTCAACACGACGGCGACCGTCTACGAGGTGAAGGCCACCTCGCTCGGGCTCGAGGGCCGGTGGAGCGCGCCGAACGTCGGCGGGTGCTACGCGAGGACGGCACCTTCTCCGCCGTCTTTCCCTGACGTCAGGGCGAGCGCGCTCGCCGCTGCCGGACACACTCGAACAGGCAGACCGCCGCCGCGGCTGCGGCGTTGAGCGATTCCATGCCGCCCGGCATCGGAATCGTTACCTGTTGCGTAGCCTGCGCGACAAGCGCGGGATCGAGCCCCGCGCCTTCGTTGCCCACCGCAAGCGCGACTCGGCCGACGAGTCGCGCGTCGTAGAGACTCGCGCCGCCCGACGCGACCGTCGCGACGACCTCGCCGCCGCCGCGCGATAGGCGGCGGCCCACGCGGGAAGGTCGACGTCCTCGTGAATGTCGAGGCAGAAATGCGCGCCCTGCCCCGCGCGCAGCACCTTCGGCGACCACGCGAACGCGCAGTGCTTCGACAGAAACGCCTGTGCGACGCCGGCCGCAGCGGCCGAGCGCAGCATCGAGCCGACGTTGCCGGGATCCTGTACGTCGTCCAGGAGCAAGCAGAATTCGCCGGGCGCCGTCGTCGCCGGGCGCAGCGTGGAGACGACCGCGAGCACGCCGACGCCCGCAGGCAGCACCGTCAGCTCGGACAGGAACTTCGTCGTGACGACGAGCGTGCGGGCGGCGTGAGCCTCGGCGAGCGCCCGTCACCGCGGGCCGCGCGAGCGCATCGTCGGAGACGATGACCGTCTCCGGCGCACCGTGCCGCTGCGAATAGACCGCCACGAGGTGCTCGCCTTCGAGCACGCACTTGCCGGCCTTGCGTCGGTCGCGCGCCGACGCGATCAGGCCGATCGCTTCGCGGAGTCGCGGATTCTGGCGTGACGTGACGCGCTGCATCCGGCGCTCGAGCCGCGCCGGTCAGCGCTTTTCCGTCGCCGCCGGTGGCGCCGCGGCGTCCTTGCCGGGCGCGCCGCCGTCCTGCAGCTGGAAGAACACCTCGTCGTGCCGGACCATGCCGAGCTCCGAGCGAGCGCGCTCCTCGATCGCCTCGGATCCGGTCTTGAGGTCGCGCACTTCGGCGTCGAGCGCGCCGTTGCGCTCCTTCAGCTTCGCGTTGGCCGCGCGCTGCGCCTCGACCTGCTGCGAGAGCTCGCGCACCTGCAGCCAGCCGCCCTTGCCGAGCCACATCGGGTACTGCAGCGCGGCGATCAGCACGACGAAGACGAGCGCGAGCCAGCGCACCGGCGTTCCGATCCTCTACTTGAGCTGGAAGAACGCGGCGCGGCCGGGATACGTGGCAGCCTCGCCGAGGTCCTCCTCGATCCGCAGGAGCTGGTTGTACTTCGCCATTCGGTCCGAGCGCGACAGCGAGCCGGTCTTGATCTGCCCGGTGTTCGCGCCGACCGCGATGTCGGCAATCATGCTGTCCTCGGTTTCGCCCGACCGATGGGAGATGACTGCGGTATATCCTGCACGGTTCGCCATCGTGATCGCCGCGAACGTTTCGGACAACGTGCCGATCTGGTTGATCTTGACGAGGATCGAATTGGCGACACCCCTTGCGATCCCCTGCTTCAGGATCTTCGTGTTGGTCACGAAAATGTCGTCGCCGACGATCTGCACCTTCTTCCCGAGGCGGTCGGTCAGGAGCTTCCAGCCATCCCAGTCGTGCTCCGACATGCCGTCCTCGATGCTGATGATCGGATACTTGTCGCACCACGTCGCCAGCACGTCGACGAGCTGCGAGCGCGTGAGCTTCGAGCCCTCCGCCGCGAGCGTGTAGACGCCGTCCGCGTAGAACTCGCTCGCCGCGCAGTCGAGTGCCACCGCGATGTCGGTGCCGGGCACGTACCCCGCCTTGTCGATCGCCTCGACCAGGAGCTGCAGCGCCGCCTCGTTCGACGGCAGGTCCGGTGCGAACCCGCCCTCGTCACCGACGGTGGTCGGCATGCCCTTCACGTCGATGATCTTCTTCAGCGTGTGGAAGACTTCGGCGCCGTAGCGCAGCGCCTCGCGGAACGATGGCGCACCCAGCGGCACGAGCATGAACTCCTGCATGTCGATCTTGTTGTTCGCGTGCGCACCGCCGTTGATCACGTTCATCAGCGGGACGGGCAGCTGCATCTCGCCCGCGCCGCCGAGGTAGCGGTACAGCGGCAGCGAGGACTCGTCGGCGGCGGCTTTCGCCACCGCGCAGGAGACTGCAAGGATCGCGTTCGCGCCGAGCCGCGCCTTGTTGTCGGTGCCGTCGAGATCGATCATCGTCTTGTCGATGAACGCCTGCTCGCTCGCATCGAGACCGATGATCGCTTCGCAGATCTCGGTGTTGACGTTCTCCACCGCCTTCAGCACGCCCTTGCCGAAGTAGCGCGCGGCGTCGCCGTCGCGGAGCTCGATCGCCTCCTTCGAGCCGGTCGACGCGCCCGACGGCACCGCGGCGCGACCCGAGACGCCGGACTCGAGGACGACGTCGGCCTCGATCGTGGGGTTGCCGCGGGAATCGAGGATCTCGCGGGCGATGACGTCGACGATGGCGCTCATGCTGGGTTCCCCTTGATTGGTCGTGCAGGTCGATCGTATCGCGTGGTCCGGGCCGCGGTCAGCCCGCCGGTGCGGTCATCAGCTCATTCTCGGGGAAGCCCGCACGCTTCACCGCCGCGTCGAGCTCCTTCAGCGTCTCGAGCAGCGCCCGCATCCGGCCGAGCGGCCACGCGTTCGGACCGTCCGACAGCGCCTTCTCGGGATTCGGGTGCGTCTCCATGAACACGCCCGCGACACCCGCCGCGACGGCCGCGCGCGCGAGCACCGGGACGAATTCGCGCTGCCCGCCCGACGACGTCCCCTGCCCGCCCGGGAGCTGCACCGAGTGCGTCGCGTCGAACACGACCGGACACCCCGTCGTGCGCAGAATCGCGAGCGAGCGCATGTCGGAGACGAGGTTGTGGTAGCCGAACGACGCACCGCGCTCGCAGACGAGGATGTTGTCGGTGCCGCTCGCCGCCTTCGCCTTGGCGACGACTTGCTGCATGTCCTCGGGTGCCAGGAACTGGCCTTTCTTGATGTTGACCGGCTTGCCGGCCCGCGCGACCGCCTGGATGAAGTCGGTCTGCCGGCACAGAAATGCCGGCGTCTGCAGCACGTCGACGACCGCCGCGGCGTCCGCAATCTCGTCCTCGGCGTGCACGTCGGTCAGCACCGGCACTCCGACCTGCCGCTTGACCTCGGCGAGCACGCGCAAGCCCTCGGCCATCCCCGGCCCGCGGAACGAGGCGACGGAGCTGCGGTTCGCCTTGTCGTAGGACGACTTGAAGATGAACGGGATCGCGAGCGCCGCGCACATCTCCTTCAGGCGTCCCGCGACGTCGATCTGCAGCGCTTCCGACTCGACCACGCACGGACCGGCGATCAGGAACAGCGGCCGGTCGAGCGCCGCGTCGAAACCGCAAAGCTTCATGAGATGTGCCGCGTCAGATCGACGCGACCAGCTCGGCGACGGCGTCGGTCGCGCCGTGCGCCTGCGCGCGGTGCCGCTGCTCGAGCGCGGCCTTGACGAAGCCGATGAACAGCGGATGGCCGCGGCGCGGGTTCGACGTGAATTCCGGGTGGAACTGGCAGCCGAAGAACCACGGGTGCTGCGGCAGCTCGATCATCTCGCACAGGTCGCCCGCGGTCGCGCTCTTCGCGCGGGCGCCGACCGCGAGTCCAGCCGCCTCGAGCCGCGGCAGGTAGTGATTATTGACCTCGTAGCGATGCCGATGGCGCTCGGCCACCGTCGTCGCGCCGTAGATCCGGTGCGCGAGCGAGCCGGGCGCGACGTCGCAGGGCTGCGCGCCGAGCCGCATCGTGCCGCCCAGGTCCGAGGCTGTCGTCCGTTTCTCGATCGAGCCGTCGCGGTTCTGCCACTCGGTGATGAGCGCGACCACCGGATGTGGCGTCGACGGCTCGAACTCGGTGCTGTTCGCGTCATTGAGCCCGGCCATGTGCCGCGCGTACTCGATCACCGCGAGCTGCATGCCGAGGCAGATTCCGAGGTACGGAACGCCGTTCTCCCGTGCGTAACGGATCGCCTTGATCTTGCCCTCGACGCCGCGCTTGCCGAAGCCGCCCGGAACGAGGATCGCATCCATGCCGGCCAGGCATTCGACACCGTCGCGCTCGACCGCCTCGGAATCGACGTAGTGGATCTGCACCTTGCTCTTCGTGTGGATTCCGGCGTGCGTCAGCGCTTCCGACAGCGACTTGTACGATTCGGTCAGGTCGACGTACTTGCCGACCATCGCGATATTGACCGCGTGCTCCGGATGCTCCAGCGCGTCGACCAGCCCGTTCCACGTCGACAGGTCGGTCGGCGGCGGCTGGATCTGCAGCTTCTTGCAGACGATCGCGTCCAGTCCTTCGGCGTGCAGCGCAGCGGGAATCTTGTAGATCGAGTCCGTGTCGAGCGCAGGAATGACGGCTTCGGGTGAGACGTTGGTGAAGAGCGCGATCTTCCGACGGTCGCCGTCTGGCAGCGGCCGGTCGGCGCGGGCGAGGATCACGTCGGGCTGGATCCCGATCTCGCGCAGTTCCTTGACCGAGTGCTGTGTCGGCTTCGTCTTCATCTCGCCGGCTGTCGCGATGAACGGGACCAACGTCAGGTGGATGTAGCAGACGTTCTCGCGGCCGAGCGTGATGCCCATCTGCCGGATCGCCTCGAGGAACGGCAGCGACTCGATGTCGCCGACGGTGCCGCCCACCTCGACCACCGCGACTTCGGAATCGCCAGCACCGGCGGTAATCCAGCTCTTGATCTCGTCGGTGATGTGCGGGATCACCTGCACGGTGCCGCCGAGATAGTCGCCCCGGCGCTCCTTGCGGATCACGCTTTCGTAGATCTGGCCGGTCGTGAAGTTGTTGCGCTTGCCCATCTTCACGTCGACGAAGCGCTCGTAGTGCCCGAGGTCGAGATCCGTCTCGGCGCCGTCCTCGGTGACGAACACCTCGCCGTGCTGGAACGGGCTCATCGTTCCAGGATCGACGTTGATGTACGGGTCGAGCTTGAGGTTGGTGACGCGGACGCCGCGCGAGGCGAGGATCGCGGCCAGCGACGCGGCGGCGATGCCCTTCCCCAATGAGGAAACGACGCCGCCGGTCACGAACACGAACTTGGGCATGGGAGCCTAAGGGGCCGGAAATTGTTATTTTACCGGAACGGCTCCGACGCGCCAAGCTGTCGTCCCCGCCATCGGCGGGGCGCCGAGTTGAGCGAGAGCTTAGCCACCACAACGCAAGAAACTGCGAGCAGGAAGACTGCTCAAACGCGAAAGTAGCTCCGCTGCGGCAGGACGTAACGATTCGAGCTGGTTGTCGACAGCAACCAATACCGCGACCGATATCGGCAATGCGCTCAGATTTTGCTGAAACTGAAGATTCTGATCCGCAGTGACAAACACATCGAAGCGCGTTGCGGCCAACCGAAGCAGTTCGCCATTTTCGACGCCAGACCACCCGGCCTCGACGACCGTCACAACCTCATGGCCGGCGAAAATATTGCGGAGCCGGCGAGGAAGCGACTCATCAAGCAGGATGCGCATGCGGCGTTACCGCCTCGCGCGCCTGCTCCAGAACGGCAACGGCAACATCCCGCGCGACACTCGGAAAGTCATCCAGAAACTGATCAAGGGATTGACCAGCCTCAAGATAGTCAAACAGATTCTTCACGGGTACACGCGTCCCGGCAAAGACGGGCACGCCGCCTTGGATCTGCGGATTGACGGTGATCAAGCTCCTTGCCATAGCGCAATGATACGCCAGATCTCACTCGCGGCGGCTACTGAGTATAGGCATTCGAACGACACTGGATTCTCGCCTGCGCGGGGACGACGAACATCTGCGTGCGCCCGCTAGCTCGCTGGCGCCAAGCCCGCGGCGATCCGCGCGCGCGTCGTGTCGCGCCCGAGCAAGGCGAGCACTGCGTCGATCGCGGGCGTCTCCCGCGTGCCGCATGCCAGCATGCGCAGCGGCATCATCACCTGCGGCGGCTTCGAGCGCATGCTTCGCCGCGACGGCCTTGATCGTGGCGCCGATCGCCTCGCGCTTCCACTCGACGGTCGCGAATTCGGCCGCGATCTGGGCCAGCGCCGCCCGGTTGCCGTCGTTGACGAATTCGGCGATCGCCTCGGGCGTGGGATGCGGCGTCACGTAGAAGTAGTGGGCAGCGTCGGCCATCTCGGCGAGCGTCGCGACGCGGTCGCGCAGAAGCACCGCGACCGCGCCCGGCGGGCGGTCCCGCCTCGGGCTCGAGCCCGGCGCGCACGAGGTACGGCGCCAGGCGCCGACCGAGTTCGGCCTCGCCCAGCCGCTTCATGTGCTCCTGGTTCACCCACTTGAGCTTGTCGGTGTCGAACCGCGACGGCGCGGGATTGATCGCGTCGAGGTCGAACCACGAGACGAACTGCTGGCGCGTGAAGATCTCGTCGTCGCCGTGACCCCAGCCCAGATGCGCGAGGAAGTTGACGAGCGCCTCGGGCAGGTAGCCCAGCTCCTCGTACTGCATCACGCTCACCGCGCCGTGCCGCTTCGAGAGCTTGTGCCCGTCCTCGCCCAGCACGGTCGGCACGTGCGCGTACACGGGCGGCTCCGCGCCCAGCGCGCGGATGATGTTGATCTGCCGCGGCGTGTTGTTGACGTGGTCGTCGCCGCGGACCACGTGCGTGATCCGCATGTCGAGGTCGTCGACGACGACGCAGAAGTTGTAGGTCGGCGTTCCGTCCGGGCGCGCGATCACGAGGTCGTCGAGCTCCGCGTTCGAGATCTCGATGCGCCCCTTCACGCGGTCGTCCCACGCCACGGTACCCGAAAGCGGATTCTTGAAGCGGACGACCGGCGCGACCCCCGGCGGCGGCGTCATCCCGGCAGCGTTCTCGGGGCGCCAGCGGCCGTCGTAGCGAGGCTTCTCGCCGCGCGCCATCTGCGCGGCGCGCAAGGCATCGAGCTCGGCGGGCGACATGTAGCAGTGATAGGCGAGCCCGCGTGCCAGCATCTCGGCGACGACCTCGCGATAGCGGTCCATCCGCTGCATCTGGTAGAACGGGCCCTCGTCGTAATCGAGCCCGAGCCACGCCATCGCGTCGAGGATCGCCTGCAGCGCCTCCGGGGTACCGCGCTCGACGTCGGTGTCCTCGATCCGCAGGATGAACGTCCCGCGGTGGCGTCGCGCGTACGCCCACGCGAAGAGCGCGGTGCGCGCGCCGCCCAGGTGCAGGAAGCCGGTGGGGCTGGGCGCGAAGCGGGTGCGGACCATCGGGCGCAGCGAATGGGAAAGCGATCAGCCGCTGCGTTTCAGTGCGGCTGCCAGCGCAGGTCGAGCGTCGCCGGCGTCGCGGGATTCGGCGGCTCGTCGGCGAGCTTCATCCCGCCGGGCGTGTGGCCGTGCGGCCAGAAGCGCGCGAAGCGCCGCGCCTCGGCCTCGTTCGCGTTGACGGGGAACGTGTCGTAATTGCGTCCGCCCGGATGCGCGACGTGGTACGTGCAGCCGCCGAGCGAGCGCGCGGCCCACGTGTCGACCAGATCGAACACGAGCGGTGCCTGCACGCCGATCGTCGGGTGCAGCGCCGACGGCGGGTGCCACGCGCGGAAGCGCACGCCGGCGACGAATTCGCCCGGGACGCCCGTCGGCACGAGTGGCAGCGCGCGGCCGTTGCACGCGACGCGGTGACGCTCGCCGGTCATTCCGGTCACCTTGACCTGCAATCGCTCGACCGACGAGTCGACGAAGCGCGCGGTGCCGGTGCCGCTCACCTCCTCGCCCAGCACGTGCCACGGCTCGATGGCCTGGCGCAGCTCGATCGTGACGCCGTCGTAGGTGACCGTGCCGTAGCGCGGGAAGCGGAACTCGACGAACGGCGCGAACCATTCGTGCTTGAACGGGTAGCCGAACGCTTCGAGGTCCGCCACCACGTCGTGCAAGTCGGCGGTGACGAAGTGCGGCAACAGCCAGCGGTCGTGCAGAGCAGTCCCCCAGCGAACGAGCCGGCCCGCGTAGGGCTGCTGCCAGAAGCGGGCGACGAGCGCGCGCAGAAGCAGCATCTGGACGGCGCTCATCCGCGCGTGCGGCGGCATCTCGAACGCGCGGAACTCGAGCAGCCCGAGCCTTCCCGTGGCGCTATCGGGCGAGTAGAGCTTGTCGATCGAGAACTCGGCGCGGTGCGTGTTGCCGGTCAGGTCGGTCAGCATGTGGCGCAGAAGACGGTCGACGAGCCACGGCGAAGCCGTTTCCTCGCCCGCCTTGTGCCGCCGGTGAAGCTGCTGGAACGCGATCTCGAGCTCGTAGAGGCGGTCGTCGCGCGCTTCGTCGACACGTGGCGCCTGGCTCGTCGGCCCGATGAAGGTGCCCGAGAACAGGTAGGACAACGCCGGATGGTTCTGCCAATACGTGATCAGGCTTTGCAGGAGATCGGGGCGGCGCAGCAGCGGGCTGTCGGCGGGCGTCGCGCCGCCGAGCGTGACGTGATTGCCGCCGCCGGTGCCCGTGTGGCGGCCGTCGAGCATGAACTTTTCGGTACCGAGCCGCGACTGCCGCGCCTCGTCGTACAGCGTTTCCGTCGTCGCGATCAGCTCGGCCCACGTCGAGGCCGGATGGATGTTGACCTCGATGACGCCTGGGTCCGGCGTCACGTTCAGCACCTTGAGCCGCGGATCGCGCGGCGGCGTGTAGCCCTCGATAGCGACCGCGTGCCCGACGCGACCGGCCGCGGTCTCGACTGCGCCGAGCAACGCGACGTAGTCCTCGAGCCGCACGAGCGGCGGCATGAAGACGTGGACATGGCCGTCTCGTACTTCGACGCAGAGCGCCGTCTTGACGACTTCCTTCGGCGCGACGACCGCGCGCTTTGCCTTGCGCCGCGCCGCCGTCGCAGCTCCGGCGCCGGGCGCAGGAAGCTCACCGCGCGGCGCGAACGGGTCGACCGGCGGCTCGGTTTCCTCGTCCGCCGGCAGCACCTCGGGCAGCGAGGCGAGCGGCAGGCGCAGCCCGAGCGGCGAATCGCCTTCGATCGCGTAGAGGCGCTCGCGCCGCAGCGGCCACGGGCTCGTCTCCCAAACGGGGACGGACCTATCCTCGCTCGCAACGGCGCGGAGCGGAAGCACGAATCCGACCGGCGTATCGAGTCCCTTGCGCAGAAGCCGCGCGAGACGCGCGCGCTCGGTCGGCTGCGAAAGGTCGGCCTGCAGCGGGTCCGCGTTCGCCGGAAGCGCCGCCTCGCCCACGATGAGCTTCGGCACGTCCTCCCACGCGGTGATCACGTCGGCGTGTTCGAGTCCCAGCCCTTCGGCGAGCGCGGTGGCAAACCGTTGTGCGACGCCGATGTCGGCCTGGCCGGTCGCGCGCGTGTCGGCGATCAGCGCCGGATCCCGCCACAGCGAAACGCCGTCGGCGCGCCAGTACGCGCCCAGCGTCCAGCGCGGCAGCGGCTCGCCGGGATACCACTTGCCCTGCCCGGCGTGCAGGAAGCCGCCGGGCGCGAAGCGCTGTGCGAGCCGCCGCAGCAGCGCTTCGCCCAGTTCGCGCTTCTTCGGCGACAGCGCCGTGTAGTTCCATTCGGCGCCGTCCATGTCGTCCACCGAGACGAACGTCGGCTCGCCGCCCTGCGTGAGCCGGACATCGTGCGCCGCGAGGTCGGCGTCGACGCGGCCGCCGAGCGCGTCGATCGCAGCCCATTGCGCATCGGAGTACGGCTTCGTCACCCGCGGGTCCTCGTGGACGCGGGTCACGCTCATCTCGTGCGAAAAGTCGACCGCGCACGGGTCGGTAAACCCGATCACCGGCGCGGCGTTCCCGGGATCGGCCGTGCAGGCAAGCGGCAGGTGGCCCTCCCCCGCGAGGAGTCCCGAGGTGGGATCGAGCCCGATCCAGCCGGCGCCCGGTAGGAAGACCTCGGCCCATGCGTGCAGGTCCGTGAAGTCGTGGTCGGTGCCGGCGGGGCCGTCCAGCGGCTTCACGTCCGCGACGAGCTGGATCAAGTAGCCGGACGCGAATCGCGCGGCGAGTCCGAGGTGACGGAGGATCTGCACCAGCAGCCAGCCGGAGTCTCGGCACGAGCCGCAGGCGCGCTCAAGTGTCTCGTCGGGTTCCTGCACACCCGGCTCCATGCGGACGAGGTAGCGGATCTCGCGCTGCAGCTCGTGGTTCAGCCGCACAAGCAGGTCGACGGTCTTCTCGCCCGGCCGAATCGTCGCGCGGAACCGCTCGAGCCATGCGGCGAGCCGCGGCCCGACGGGCGCCGTCTCGAGGAAGGGGATCAGCTCCTTCGCGAGCGCCGCCGCGTAGCCGAACGGGTAATGTTCGGCATAGGGCTCGACGAAGAAATCGAATGGATTGACCACACTCATGTCGGCCGTCAGGTCGACGACGATGTCGAGCGCCGTGGCGGGCTCGGTGAAGACGAGCCGTGCGACCCAGTTGCCGTACGGGTCCTGCTGCCAGTTGAGGAAATACGTGTCCGGCGTGACGTTCAACGAGTAGCCGAGGACCAGCGTACGGCAATGCGGCGCCGGGCGCAGCCGGATCTCGTGCGGCGAGAGTGTGACCGGCCGGTCGAATCGGTACGACTGTGCGGTGATGCAGCGCGACGCGGATGGCCACATCAGGACCAGTCCGGGTTTGGCAGCTCGGAGAAGACGCGCCGCAAACCCTCGCCCCACTCCTTGTGCACCATCTGGAAGTACGGGTCGCTCTCCTCGATCCGCCGCTGCATGCGCACCGACAGCGCATCGGCCTCGTAGACGAGCAGGTCGATCGGCAGCCCGACCGAAATGTTCGAGCGCATCGTGGAGTCGAACGACACGAGCGTGCACTTGGTCGCCTCGACGAGCGACGTGTCGCGAGCGACCACGCGGTCGAGCACCGGCTTGCCGTACTTGCTCTCACCGATCTGGAAGTAGCAGGTCTCCGGCGTCGCCTCGATGAAGTTGCCTTCGCTGTAGACGTCGAACAGCCGCGGTGGTTCACCCTTGACCTGCCCGCCGACCAGGAAGTTGGCGCTGGAATCGATGTTGTTCTGCTGCAGGTACGGCCCGTCGCGCGTCTTCACTTCGCGCAGCGCGTCGCCCAGGAGCCGGGCGACCTCGAACATCGATGTCGCGTTCCACAGGTGAAGCTGGCCGTCGCTCGCTCGCGCCCGCTGCTCGAGCGTGTTGACGGCGTTCTGCGTGATCGACAGGTTGCCCGACGACAGCATGACGATCACCCGCTCGCCGGGCCGCACGAAGGTGCGCATCTTGGAGAAGCGGGAAATCTGGTCGACGCCCGCGTTCGTGCGGGAGTCCGACGCGAAGATCATCCCCGCGTCGAGCGTCATCGCGACACAGTAGGTCATGGGGCTGGGAGCACGGGCATGTTTTCGCGCATGCGACGCCGGCGAGTTGGGCGCAGCCTCGCGCCTCGCATCTCCTCGAAAAGATGGATTCTACCGAATCGCCCGCAGGCTCAGTACGCCGGAACGAGGAAGTGGCGATTGATGCCCTCACCGAGCGCCGAGATCCGCTCGAGGAAGTCCATCAGGTACTCGTGCAGCCCCTGCCGGATGATGTCGTCGGTGCGGCCGTAGTGCAGCTTCGCGTGGAGCTCGCCCGCCGACCGCTCGACCTCGCGGCTGCCCGCGTCGCAGAGTGTCTCCAGCGTCTCGTGGATGAAGTTCATGCACGCGTGCAGCGAGCGCGGCATGTCCTCGCGCAGGATCAGGAGCTCCGCCACCCGCCGCGGCGTGATCACGTCGCTGTAGATCTTGCGGTACGACTCGAAGCCCGACAGCGAGCGCAGCAGCGCGCCCCACTGGTAGTAGTCGACGGCGCCGCCGACGTCGGCCGCGCTCGGCAGCAGCGTGTGATACTTCACATCGAGTATCCGCGCCGTGTTGTCGGCGCGCTCGAGGTGCGTGCCGAGGCGGATGAAGTGGTACGCCTCGTCGCGCAGCATCGTGCCGAACGTGACGCCGCGGAACAGGTGCGAGCGCATCTTGACCCAGTCGAGGAATTCCGACACCCCGCGCGCCTCCAGCGTGCCGTAGTCGCACTCGCGCATCTCGAGCCAGGACGAGTTCAGGTCCTCGTACATCTCCGAGGTGATGGCGCCGCGCACCGAGCGCGCCGACTCGCGCGCCGCGCGCAGGCAGTTGTAGATCGACGACGGGTTGCCCGCGTCGAGCACCATCAGCCGCAGCACGTTTTCCGCCGAGAGCTCGTTGTAGCGCTCGTAGTACGCGGTGGCGAGCCCCGAGGTGACGAGCGGCACTGCCCACGGCTCCGCCCACGCGAGTCCCGGCTCGACGACCTCGTAGGGAAGGAGCGACATCCGGTAGGTGACGTCGAGCAGCCGTGCGGAATTCTCGGCGCGCTCGATGTGGCGCGACATCCAGAAGAGCTCGTTCGCGGTGCGGCAGAGCATCGACGAACTCCGTCCCGCGCTAGCGCGCGACCACCCACGTGTCCTTCGTGCCCCCGCCTTGCGACGAGTTCACGACCAGCGAGCCTTCACGCAGCGCGACGCGCGTCAGTCCGCCGGGGACGAGGTTGACCTGCTTGCCCGACAGCACGTACGGCCGGAAGTCGACGTGGCGCGGCGCGAGTCCGCTCTCGGCGAACGTCGGGCAGGTCGACAGCGACAGCGTCGGCTGCGCGATGTACTTGTCCGGGCAGGCGAGGATCCGCGCGCGGAACGCCTCGCGCTCCGCGGCGCTCGCCGCGGGACCGATCAGCATTCCGTAGCCGCCCGCCCCGTGCACCTCCTTGACGACGACCTCGGCCAGGTGCGCGAGCACGTGGTCGCGTTCGGCGGGCCGGTGGAGCTGCCAGGTCGGGACGTTCGACAGCACCGGCTCCTCGGACAGGTAGAACCGGATCATGTCCGGAACGTAGGGGTAGATCGACTTGTCGTCGGCGACGCCGGTTCCGATCGCGTTCGCGAGCGTGACGCGGCCTGCACGGTACGCGGCGAACAGCCCCGGCACACCGAGCATCGAGTCGGGGCGGAACGCGCGCGGATCGAGAAAGTCGTCGTCGACCCGGCGATAGATCACGTGGACGCGCTGTGGGCCCTTGGTCGTGCGCATGTAGACCGTGTCGTTCTGGACGAACAGGTCCTGGCCCTCGACCAGCTCGACCCCCATCTGCTGGGCGAGGAACGCGTGCTCGAAGTACGCCGAGTTGTGGGCGCCCGGCGTCATCACGGCCACGGTCGGCGACTCCTCGCCCGCGGGCGCGAGCGCGTGGAGATTCTCGAGCAGCAGGTCGGGGTAATGCTGGACCGGCCGGATCGGCTGCGTGGCGAAGAGCTCGGGAAAGAGCCGCATCATCATCTTGCGGTTCTCGAGCATGTACGACACGCCCGAAGGCACGCGCAGGTTGTCCTCGAGCACGTAATACTCGCCCCCGTCTGCACGAACGATGTCCACACCCGCGATGTGCGCATAGATGCCACCGGGAACGTCCATCCCGTGCATCTCGGCACGGTATTGGTCGTTGCCCAGCACGCGCTCGCGCGGGACGATGCCAGCCGCCAGGATCGCCTGGTCATGGTAGACGTCGTGCAGGAACGCGTTCAACGCGTGCACGCGCTGGCGCAATCCCCGATCGAGCACCTTCCACTCGTCGGCCGGAATGATGCGCGGAACGATGTCGAACGGAATCAGGCGCTCGGTGCCGGCTTCCTCGCCATAAACCGCGAAGGTGATCCCGACGCGATGGAACGCGCGCTCGGCTTCCTCGCGCTTCTGGGCGATGCGGGCGGGGGCTGTCCGGCCGAGCCACCCCGCGAATGCCTCGTAATGGGGCCGCACCCCGCCATCCGGGGTCTGCATTTCGTCGTACGAGGTGCGGGACACGGAAAATTTCCGAGGGGGGCCCAACCGATCGAGAATCCGATCGCAATTCCCAGGCCAAGCGGGAAAAGCGTTCGGCGCTAGAGGCTTATCCGGAGCTCCCGATTTCGGGCCGGGGCCTCGCTCCCATTCTGGGGCGAAAATCGCACCGCCGAGGTGCCATTTTCGTCCTGGACGAGACTAGACAAACCGGCCTTATCGGTTTGACCCCCCTCCTTTCACCATGCTTAAATCACGGCTCCTGTCTGGGTTCGCGGGGCGGTTAGCTCAGCGGTAGAGCACTGCCTTCACACGGCAGGGGTCACTGGATCGTAACCTGTACCGCCCACCAAATGAACCAAGGGGTTACGCGCAAGTGTAACCCCTCTTTTTTTGGGTATACCGGGCGCCGAAGACGTCAGACATGAGTCCTTCTGCGATCGCCGTCGACGCGCTCGTGTTCGATGCGTACGGCACGCTCTTCGACGTGCATGCGGTCGTCGCGCGCGCCGAGGAGCTGCTGCCCGGACACGGCGCGATGCTGTCCCGGCTGTGGCGCACGAAGCAGCTCGAGTACACGTGGCTGCAAAGTCTGATGGGGCCATCGGCGCGCGAGGATTTCGAAGCGGTGACTGCGCACGCGCTCGACTACGCGCTCGCCGAGCTCGGCCTGCCGCTCGGAGCCGGCGCGCGGCGGGACCTGCGCGATGCGTACCTGACGCTCACACCCTTTCCGGACGTGCATGCGGCGCTGGAAGCGTTGGCACCGCGCCCACGCTGGATCCTGTCGAACGGCACGCTTGCGATGCTCGCGCCGCTCGTCCGCCACTGCGGCCTCGATCGACATCTCGACGGCGTTCTCTCGGTCGAGGCCGCCGGCATCTACAAGCCGAGTCCGCGCGTCTATCAGCTTGCGCAGGATCGGCTCGGCGTGCCCGCGCTGCGGATCGGCTTCGTCTCGTCGAACGGCTGGGACGCGATCGGCGCGAAGGCGTTCGGATTCACGTCGTTCTGGATCAACCGCGCCGGCGCGCCGGTCGATCGTCACGGCCCACCGCCGGACCGGATCATCGCGACGCTCGCGGACCTTCCCGCGCTGCTCGCCTGAACTGTGCCAGTCTCCGGGGTCTGACCCGGGTCAGGCCCCCGCCGGGTATCTACCCCTGCTTTTTCCGGCACGCGGCGACCGCATCGCGGATCGCGCCAATCGCCTGCGGCCGCGGAAAGCTTTTCCGCCAGGCAAGGGCGATCCGCCGCGTGGGTGTCGGCCGTGCGAACGGCACCGGAACCACGAGCTGGCTGTGGTACTTCGGCGTCATCGCGTCGCGCGGCAGCACCGACACGCCCAGGCCCGAGGCCACCATGTTGCGCACGGTCTCGAGCGAATTCGCGCGCGCGACCGAAGACTCGGCGCGGTTGAGCTCCGGGCAGGCGTCCAGCACCTGGTCGCGGAAGCAGTGGCCGACACCGAGCAGAATCGGGTGCTCCGAAGCGAGCTCGGCGGCCGGCACCGACTTTCGCCGCGCCCACTTGTGCGCGCGCGGGACGACGATCTGAAACGGCTCTGCGTAGAGGAACTCGGTGACGACGCCAGGCGGCTCGAACGGCAGCGCGACGATCGCCGCGTCGATCCGTCCGCTCTTGAGCGCCGTCTCGAGGTTCTCGGTCAGGTTCTCCTCGATCTCGAGCGGCATCTGCGGCGCGAGCTCGTGCAGCGCGGGAATGAGGTCGGGCAGCAGATAGGGCGCGACCGTGTAGATCGCGCCCAGCCGGAGCGGTCCCGAGAGCTGGTTGCGGCCGGCCTGCGCGAGCTCCTTCACGCGGGCGGCCTCCTCCAGCACTTTCTGCGCCTGCTCGACGATGCGCTCGCCGACCGGCGTGACCGAGACCTCGGCCTTGCCCCGCTCGAAGAGACGCGTGCCGAGCTCCTCCTCGAGCTTCTGGATCGCGACCGACAGCGCCGGCTGGCTCACGAAACAGCGTTGCGCCGCACGCCCGAAGCTCCGCTCGTGCGCGACCGCGACGATGTAGCGGAGCTCGTTCAGAGTCATCGTGTCGGCTTCTCGCCACGGCGCCGGAGGAACGCCGCAAAGTCGTCCGCGAGCTCGGGATGCTTGAGCCCGAAGTCGACCGTCGCCTCGAGATAGCCGAGCTTGCTGCCGCAGTCGTAGCGGCGACCTTCGAAGGCGTACGCCAGCACGCGCTCCTTGGCCAGCAACGCCGCGATGCCGTCGGTCAGCTGGATCTCGCCGCCGGCGCCCGGCGCGATCGCGCGCAGGTGGTCGAAGAGGCGCGGCGTCATGACGTAGCGCCCGACGACGGCGAGCGTCGACGGCGTCGTCCCCGGTTTCGGCTTCTCGACGATGCGCTCGATCGGCGCTGCGCGATCGATCATCTGTCCCGTCTCGACGATACCGTAGTTGGAGACCTCGCCGGCGGCGACGTTCATGACGCCGACGACGGCGCAGCCATCGTGCGCCGCCACCTCGACCATCTGCTGCATCACCGGCACGTCGGCGTCGATCAGATCGTCGGCGAGCAGCACGGCGAACGGCTCGTCGCCCACGACCGGCGCCGCGCAGAGGACCGCGTGGCCGAGGCCGAGCGCCTCGGTCTGCCGGATGTAGATGCAGTTGATCCCGGGCGGCGTCGCCGCCTGCACCCTTCGCAGGAGCTCGCTCTTTCCGGTGCGCGAGAGCTCGGTCTCGAGCTCGTAGGCCATGTCGAAATGGTCTTCGATCGCGCGCTTGTTGCGTCCGGTGATGAAGATCATGTCGGTGATGCCGGCTGCGGCGGCCTCCTCGACCGCGTACTGGATCAACGGCTTGTCGACGACCGGCAGCATCTCCTTCGGGCTCGCCTTGGTCGCCGGCAGGAAGCGCGTGCCGAGTCCGGCCACGGGAAACACCGCCTTCGTAATCTTGCGCATCGTGGAGCTCCGTTTCGCCTCGCGCCCTCTGCTAGCGCGCCTTTCCAGTCGCGAGCAGCCGCTTGAGCCCCGCCTCGTCGAGAACCGGGATGTCGAGCTCCTGCGCCTTTGCGAGCTTGCTGCCGGCGTCCTCGCCGGCCACCACGTAATCGGTCTTCGTCGAGACGCTGCCCGCGGCCTTGCCGCCGGCGCCTTCGATCAGCGCCTTCGCTTCGTCGCGCGATAGCGTGGGCAGCGTCCCGGTCAGGACCACCGTCAGGCCAGCAAGCTTGCCCTGGACCGCGCGCTGCGGCGCCGACTCGGTCCAGTGCACGCCGGCCTTGCGGAGCGCCGCGATCACCTCGCGATTGTGCCGCTCGGCGAAGAAATCGGCGATGCTCTCGGCGAGCACGGGTCCGACGTCCGGGGCTTCCTGCAGCTGCCTCGCGGTCGGCCCGTATCAGCGCATCGAGACCGCCGAAGTGGCGCGCGAGGTCCCGCGCCGTCGCTTCGCCGACGTGGCGGATGCCGAGCGCGTAGACGAACCGGGCCAGCGTCGTCGACCGGCTCGCGTCGATCGCCTTCACCACGTTCGCCGCGGATTTCTCGGCCATCCGCTCGAGGCCGGCGAGCGCTTCCGCGGTGAGCCGGTAGACGTCGGCCGGCGTGCGAACGAGCCCCGCGTCGACGAGCTGATCGACGAGCTTGTCGCCGAGGCCCTCGATGTCCATCGCGCGGCGCGACGCGAAATGCAACAGCGCCTGCTTGCGCTGCGCGGGGCAGACGAGACCGCCCGTGCACCGCGCCACGGCCTCGTCGGGTAGCCTGACGACCGCCGAGCCGCACTCGGGGCACGTCGCAGGCATCACGAACGCCTTGGCGCCCGCGCGGCCGCTTATCCGCGAGGACCCGCACGACTTCCGGAATCACGTCGCCCGCGCGACGCACGATGACGGTGTCGCCGACGTGGACGTCCTTGCGCCGCACCTCGTCCTCGTTGTGCAGCGTCGCGTTGGTCACGGTGACGCCGCCGACGAAGACCGGCTTGAGCCGTGCGACCGGCGTGATCGCGCCCGTGCGGCCGACCTGCACGTCGATGCCGATGACCTCGGTCGCCATCTCCTCGGCGGGAAACTTGTGCGCGACGGCCCAGCGGGGCTCGCGAGTCACGAACCCCAGCTTCCGCTGCAGCTCGAGGCTGTCGACCTTGTAGACGACGCCATCGATGTCGAACGGCAGCTCCGCGCGCCGCGCGGCCACGTCTTCGTAGAAGCGCGCGAGCTCGTCCGGCCCGTGTGCGCGGCGCCGGTCGCGATTGACCGGCACGCCGAACGCCGCGATCGCATCGAGCACGCCGGAGAGCGTGGCCGGGCTCGCAAAGCCCGAGATCTCTCCGAGGCCGTACGCGAAGAAGTGAAGCGGCCGCTGCGCGGTCGCCGCCGGATCGAGCTGGCGCACGGCGCCCGCCGCCGTATTGCGCGGATTGATGAAGGTCTTCTGGCCGGCGGCGCGCTGCCGCTCATTCAACGCCTCGAAGTCGCGCCGCGTCATGTACACCTCGCCGCGGATCTCGAGCACCTCGGGTGCGCCGCGGCCCCGCAGCCGCGGCGGGATCGCGCGGATCGTGCGGATGTTGCGCGTGACGTCCTCGCCGACCTCGCCGTCGCCGCGCGTCGCGGCCTGAACGAGGGCGCCCTTCTCGTAGCGCAGGTTGATCGCGAGCCCGTCGAACTTGAGTTCCGCCATATATTCGACGGGCGGAGCGTCCGGCGCGAGGCCGAGGTCCCGGCGGATGCGGGCGTCGAACTTCGCGGCGGCGCCCGCCTGCGTGTCCGTCTCGGTGCGGATCGACAGCATCGGCACGCGGTGCCGGACCGACTCGAACGCGGCCGCGGGCACCCCGCCGACGCGCTGCGTCGGCGAATCGGGTGTGACGAGCACAGGATGCCGCGCTTCGAGCGCCTGCAGCTCGCGGAACAGCGCGTCGTATTCTGCGTCGCTGACCGTCGGCGCATCGAGGACGTAATAGCGATGGTCGTGCTCTGCGATCTCGGCGCGCAGGGCGGCCGTGCGGGCCCGCGCCGCGGCCGGAATGCGGGCGCCGTCGCCTGGGGCACGCGCAGTGCTCATCGCAATCTGCTGCGGCAGCGCCAGCGCCGCCGTCAGCCCCCGAACAGCGCGAGCGCGCGCGGGCTGCCCGGCGCGATGTTCACTTCGGCGAGCGCCGCCGCAGTCGCCTGGACCTGTGCACGGATCGACGCGAGTGCGGCGTCGTCGAGCGGCCGCCGGTTGTCGTCGACCAGCACACCGTCGAGCGTGTGCGCCATCCGCTTCGCCGCGAGTTTCATCTGGTCGAACACGCGGGCCGGATCAGCGACGCGCGGGACGTCCAGCAGGAAAACGACGCCGGGGGTCGCCGCAGCGCGCAGGCTGTCGGCGGTGAACGGCTCGGAGCGGTAGTCTGCGAGCGAATACAGCACCGCGCCGGTGTCGTCCTGCACCCATTCGAATCGGCCGTTGTCGCCCAATCTGAACCCCGCAGCTTCGGCAACGCCCCGCAGCCGCGTGCCCGCGATCGTCGCGGCGCCCGTCTTCAGCACCGTGAGGCCGATCTGCACGTCGAGGTCCGCGCAGATGCGGTCGAGCGCCTCGGCCCGCGCCGCTTCGCGCGCGGAGTCCGGGGGCACGTACGCCGCGGGCAACGACGACGCGACGCTGCCCGCGAGCCGTGCGAATGCGTCGATCAGCTCCTTGCTCGCCGCGCCACCGCGGTCGGCGAGCAGCAGGCACGCGACGATCTCGGCGAATTCACCGGTCGTATCCGACTTCAGGAGTTGCCACGGCGTGTCCGGAGTGCGGCGGCCGAACCAGCGCAGCGGCTTGCCGACCCGCGCGTGCAGTCCGGCGGCAAGGGCCCCGGCGCTGACCGGATGGACCGGCTGCAGCGATACGACGCATTCGATGTCGGCGTCGGGCGCGCGCACGCCGCGATCGGCAGGCGCGGCCTGGATGGGCGCCGGCGGGACGCTCGCGGGCTCCGCGGAGAGATCGGTGGCGATCCGCGCCTGGATCTCGAGCGGCGGCTCGTAGGCCGCGTCGTCGGTCGCCGCATCGGCTACGCCCGGCGGATTCTCGGGGATCGCGTCCGCGACATTGCTCCGCGCAAGCGTCGGCTCTACGCGCGCGCTGCCGCGGCCGGACGTCACGCGCGGCGCCGCGGATGCACCTGTATCGGGAAACGCCTCGCGAATCCGCCGCCGGACACGGCGTTCCTGCAGCCAGTTGTAGACGAGCACGCCGACGACGAGCGCGACGCCGGCGGCGATGAGGCCCAGTTGCAGGGAAGTCATGCGGATTCCGGAGGAGCGCGACGCGGATTATAGCGCGTCGCCGATCGATAGACGACGCGTCAGGCCGCGGCGGCCCCCGATTCGGCGAGCTCGATCGCCTCGGCGATGTCGACGGCGACGACGCGCGAAACGCCCGGCTCGGACATGGTGATGCCGATCAGCTGGCCCGCCATCTCCATCGTGATCTTGTTGTGCGAGATGAACACGAACTGCGTCTCGGCCGCCATCGCCGTGACCATCCGGCAGAAGCGCCCGGTATTCGGGTCGTCGAGCGGCGCGTCGACCTCGTCCAGCAGGCAGAAGGGCGCCGGGTTGAGCTGGAACAGCGCGAACACGAGCGAGATCGCCGTCAGCGCCTTCTCGCCGCCGGAAAGCAGGTGGATCGACGTGTTGCGCTTGCCCGGCGGCTGCGCGACAACCTGCACGCCGGAGTCGAGGATTTCCTCTCCGGTCAGCACGAGCCGGGCCTGCCCGCCGCCGAACAGTGTCGGGAAGAGCTTCGCGAAATTCTCGTTGACGGTGTCGAACGTCTGCTGCAGAAGCTGCCGCGATTCGCGGTCGATCTGGCGAATCGCGCTTTCGAGCGTCGCCATCGCCTCGGTCAGGTCCGCCGCCTGCGCATCGAGGTACTGTTTGCGCTCTTGCGCGAGGGCGAGCTCGTCGAGTGCGGCCAGGTTGACGGCGCCCAGACCCTCGATCGCGGCCTGCAGCCGCTCGATCTCGCCCGGCAGGCCGGACTTGCTCCCGAACGCCTTGAGCTCCGCCGGCAACGCAGCGAGATCCGCCCCCGCTTCGGCGAGCTGGGCGGTGAACTGCTCCTCCGAGAGCGCCGCCGCCTGTTCCTTCAATCGCATGTCCTCGATCCTTGCGCGCGCCGGGTCGAGCTTCTGCATCGCCTCGAGTCGCGCCTCGTCCGCCGCGCGCAGCTCGGCACCCAGGCCTTCCAGCCGGTCGCGCGCCGCGGCGAGCGTCTGCTCCGCAACGCCGCGCGCCGCAAGCTGCCTTTGCAGGGCTTCCTCGACGGGCGTCCAGTCGATCGCCGCGCGCTCCGTGCCGAGCTGCGAGAGGAGTCCCTGCTGCTGGGCGACCTGTGCCACGAGC
Organism: uncultured beta proteobacterium; assembly: GCA_963830485.1. Classification (GTDB taxonomy): domain Bacteria; phylum Pseudomonadota; class Gammaproteobacteria; order Burkholderiales; family Casimicrobiaceae; genus CAIWHR01. Next base: position 40,302 of record CAWHNE010000005.1, on the reverse strand, counting down.
GATTCCCGCCGGTGGTCGAGCTCGGCCAGCCGGTCGCGGCAGCTCCGCTCCGCGAAGGCCGCCTCCTGCGCGGTGCGCTCGGCGTTGCGTGCGTGCTCGCGGGCGCGCGCCTGCGCGACCTCCGCTTCGTTGCGCGCGTCCCGCGCGGCTTCGCGCTGTGCCATTTCGTCGTGCAGCGCCGACTGCGCGTCGGCCAACTCGCCGCCGAGCGCGCGCGAGCGCTCCCGCTCCGCGTTCTCGTCCGCGGCAATGCCCGCCAATTCTTCCGCGATCTGCGCGCGGCGCTTTTCCGCCACCTCGGCGGCCTGCCTCATCTGCAGGAGCTCGAGCTCGAGATCGTGGCAGCGGCGCTGCTGCGACGCGAAGGCCATGCTCTCGGCGTGGTAGGCGTCCTGAGAGGTTGCGAGCTCCGCGTCAATCGCTGCCAGCGCCTGGCGCGAAGCCTCCGCCGCGGTGCGCGCACCGGCAATCGCGTGGGCGAGCTCGGCCAACTCGCGCTGCCGCGCGAGTACGCCGTGAAGCTCGCTGTCGGGGGCGAAGAACGAAACCGCGAGCGCGGTGACCACATGGCCCTGCGGCGTGACGAATGCCTCGCCGACCTTCAGCGAGCCGCGGTCGGCGAGCGCCGCGGCGAAGCTGTCGCGGCAGCGCGTGCCCGCGAGCCAGTCCGCAAGCAAACGGCCGATGCCCGGTCGGACGGACCGGACCTTGGCCAACAGCGCGTCGCCCTGCGCAGGCGCCGAACCTGCTGCGGATTCGGCGGCGTATACGGCCATCCGCCCCGGCGGTGCGCCCGCGCCGGCGTCGATCCACCGCGTGACGGAATCGAGCCGATCGAGCTCGATCGCGTCGAGCCGCTCGCGCAGCACCGCTTCGAGCGCGTCTTCCCAGCCGGGCTCGATGTCGAGGCCCTGCCACAGCCGCCGCGCCTGCGCGAGCCCGTGCTCCTCCTGCCACTTCGTCGTGTCCTTGCCCTGGCCGATCTTCGCCTGCAGCGCGGCGAGCGCCTGCTCGCGCGCTTCCTGATCGGCGAGTCGGGCGGCGGTCTCCCGCGCCGTCTCGCTCTGCGTGCGCTGCCGCTCCTGGAGCTCCTGCACGGACGCGCGCAGTGCCCCCAGCGCCTTCTCCTTCGACTGGAGCTCGGACGTCTCCTGCGCGAGCTGTTCCTCGATATCCGCGAGCGCGCCCGTCACCGGCGCGGCGAGACTGTCTTTCTCGCCATCGAGCCGTTCGCGGCGCTGGGCGAGCTGGGCAAGATTGCTTGCGTGGCTCTCCCGCCGCGTCTCGCTCACCCGGATTGCCTGCTCACCCTGCGCGATCCGCTCCGAGAGCCCGGCCACGACGGCCTCGGCCTGCCGCAAGGATTCGTCGAATGCCGGAAGTGCCGCCGCGGCGGCCCGCTCGGCCGCGGCGGCGGTCTCGCGCGCCGCGAGGGCTTGCTCGAGCGCGGCCTCGGCTGACTTGCGATCGTCGGCGAGCGCAGCCTCCTGGCCGGCGAGCGAGCCGAGCTGGTCGGTCAGCTGGGCCGCCTGCTGCGAGATCCGCGTCTCCGATTCGCGTGCGAACGCGAGCTGCTGCTCGAGGCGCGTGACTTCGGCGTTGGTTTCGTAGTACGCGCCCTGTTTCTCGTGCAGCGCGTCGCCCGCGGTGTAGTGATCCGCGCGCAGCGCCTCCTGTCGGGCCTCGGCCGCACGTACCTCTGCCTGCAGACCCTCGAAGCCCACCGTCAGCGTGGCGATAGCACCGGCGTGCCGTTCGCGCGCGGCCTGCGCGTCCTGCTGCTTCGAGTACCACAGAAGCTGCTGCACCTGCTTCAGCCGCGTCTCGCACTCGCGATACTCGGTCGCGATCTTCGCCTGCGCGTCCAGCTTCTCGAGTTGCGTGCCGAGCTCGATGCGGATGTCCTCGACGCGCGAGAGGTTGTCGCGGGTGTCGGCCAGGCGCCCCTCGGTCTCCTTGCGCCGCTCCTTGTATTTCGACACCCCTGCGGCCTCCTCGAGGAAGATGCGGAGCTCCTCTGGCTTGGCCTCGATGACGCGGGAGATCATTCCCTGCTCGATGATCGCGTAGGCGCGCGGCCCGAGCCCGGTGCCGAGGAAGAGATCGTGAATATCGCGGCGGCGGACCGGAATGTTGTTGATGTAATACGTCGAGTCGCCGTCGCGCGTCAGCACGCGCTTGATCGACAGCTCGGCGTACTGGCCCCACTGCCCGCCGATCCGTCCGGAGCTGTTGTCGAAGAAGAGCTCGACCGAGGCGCGGCCCACGGGCTTGCGCTCGCCGGCGCCGTTGAAGATCACATCCTGCATCGACTCGCCGCGGAGCGCCGACGCCTTCGATTCGCCGAGCACCCAGCGCACGGCGTCGATCACGTTCGACTTGCCGCAACCGTTCGGGCCGACGATGCCGACGAGCTGGCCGGGTGTGCTGATCGCGGTGGGATCGACGAACGACTTGAATCCGGCGAGCTTGATCTGGGTGAGGCGCAATTGAGAACCGGCGTGCGAAAGGCGAGGAAGATTCGAACGCACCGGGACTCCCGGGCGCGCTCACTCGTGCGAAAGTCGGCAGATGCGCTTGCGCTCGTCTGCGGCCCCCGCGAAAAACGGAAATTATAGCCGATCCGCCGACTGTCCCCGGGGGGATGCGTCGGTCGCGCCGACGCCGGGACGGACCTCGAACGTGACGACGCCGATGCGGCCCTCCTCGACCGCGTGGCAGGCGACTTCGGCACCGCCTCCGGCCGCGCGCAGGAGCGGCCGCTCCGCCCGGCAGCGATCGTTCGCGTAGCTGCAGCGCGGGTGAAACGCGCATCCGGGCGGTGGATCGAGCGGATTCGGAACCTCGCCCGCGACCGCCGTACGCGCCTTGCCCGTCATGGCGAGATCCGGCACGGCGGCCAGCAGCATCCGCGTATACGGGTGCCCTGGCGCGCCGAACAGCCGCCGCGTTGGCGCGATCTCGACGATCCGCCCCAGATACATGACGCCCACGCGATCGGCGATGTGATGGACGACCGCGAGGTTGTGCGAGATGAAGAGGTACGTGAGCGCCATGCGGCGCTGCAGATCCCGCATCAGGTTCAGCACCTGCGCCTGCACCGAGACGTCGAGCGCGGAGGTGGGCTCGTCGCAGACCAGGAACCTCGGCTTCGTCGACAGCGCGCGGGCGATCGAGATCCGCTGCCGCTGGCCGCCAGAGAACTGGTGCGGATACTTCGAGCGGTCGGCGGCGTCGAGTCCGACCTGAGCGAGAAGCGCTGCGACCCGTTCCGCGACCTCGGCCCGACCGATGCCGGTCTCGAGCGCACGGATCGGCTCGGCGACGATGTCGTCGACGGTCCAGCGCGGGTTGAGGCTCGCGTATGGGTCCTGGAAGATCATCTGCATGCCGCGGCGCGCGGCGCGCTGCCCGGCGCCGCCTGCGGCTGACGCGCCCTCGCCGGCGAGCACGACACCGTCGAACTCGATGGTCCCACGCGAGGGTGCGTGCAGGCCGACGATGAGGCGCGCGACCGTGGACTTGCCGCAGCCGGACTCGCCGACGAGCCCGAGCGTCTCGCCGGTGGCGATGGACAACGTCACGCCATCGACGGCGGTGAGCAGCGTGCGGGGCTGGCGCTCCAACACCCGGTCGAGCCACGGTAGCGAGACATCGAAGGTCTTCGCGACGTCGTTCAGGGCGAGCAGCGCGCCGGAAGAAATCGGGGTCAGACCCCGATTATCTGTTACGTTCATTGAGACCGCTCCTCCGAGCCGGATAATCGGGGTCTGACCCCGATTTCTGCGGACGCCAGCATGCCGCGAACGTCGTGCCCACTTTCGCAAGGACCGGCAACTCATTCCGGCATTGCGCGACGGCGTGGGCGCAACGCGGGTGGAACGCGCAGCCGCCGGGGACGGCATCGAGGCGCGGCATCGCGCCGTCGATCTGCGCGAGGCGCGCCCGCTCCTCGACGATCGACGGGATCGAGCCCATGAGGCCGATCGTGTAGGGATGCGCCGGCCGATGAATGACGTCGGCGACCGGTCCGATCTCGACGATCCGGCCCGCGTACATCACAGCGACGCGGTCGGCCGTCTCCGCGATGACGCCCATGTCGTGGGTCACGAGCATCACCGCCGTGCCGTGGTCGCGGCAGAGCCGCTTCAGGAGCTGGATGATCTGCGCCTGGATCGAGACGTCGAGCGCGGTCGTGGGTTCGTCGGCGATGATCAGCTTGGGCTTCGCGGCGAGCGCGAGCGCGATGACGACGCGCTGGCGCATGCCGCCCGAGAACTGGTGCGGATAGTGGTCGATCCGGCGCGCCGCGGCCTGGATTCCCACTTCCTCGAGCAGCGCGATCGCCTGCGCGCGCGCCTGCGCCGCCGAGAGCGGCAGATGCGTGCGCATCGTCTCGGTGAGCTGGCGGCCGATCGTGTAGAGCGGGTTGAGCGAGGTCAGCGGATCCTGGAACACGGCGCCGATTTCTCGACCGCGAATCCGGCGCATCGCCTCTTCCGGCAGGTTGTCGATCCGGCGGCCGGCGAGCCGGATCTCGCCGCCGCCGATGCGCCCCGGCGGATCGATCAGTCCTATCACCGCGGAGCCCGTGACCGACTTGCCGGCACCCGATTCGCCGACGACGCCCAGTACCTCGCCCGGCGCGATCGCAAACGAGATCCCGTTGACCGCATGCAGCGTGCCGTGGCGTGTCGGGAACTCGACGCGCAGGCCGTCGACCGCGAGCAGCGGTTCCGCTGTGCCGGCCATCATCTAGGGCCTGTTCACGCTATGGGCGCAAACGCGAACGGGTCGCCTGGGCCGCCCATCAAGGCGGACGACGACGCGAAGACCGGCTGTCTTCGCAAGGAGGACAACGCCGACGGGCGGCCCAGGGCATCCGTTCCCTTCGGGTTGCTGCAACGCGTTCGTGTCCATAGCGTGAACAGGCCCTTAGCGCAGCTTCGGATTGAGCGCATCGCGCAGCCAGTCTCCCAGGAGATTGATCGACAGCACCATGATCACCAGCGCGGCACCGGGAAACACGGTGATCCACCATTCGCCCGAGAACAGGAAGTCGTTGCCGACCCGAATCAGCGTCCCGAGCGACGGCTGCGTCGGCGGCACCCCCACGCCAAGGAACGAGAGCGTCGCCTCGGTCACGATCGCCGTCGCGATGTTGATCGTCCCGAGCACGAGCACGGGGCCCAGCACGTTCGGCAGGAGGTGCCGGCGCATGATCCCGAGCGGCGGAATGCCGATCACGCGGGCGGCCTGGACGTATTCCCGGTTCTTCTCGACCATCGTGGACCCGCGGACCGTCCGCGCGTACTGGACCCAATTGGCCGCGGCGATGGCGAGGACGAGCACTATCAACGCGACGTCCGAGTGCGCGTCGCGCGGCAGCATCGCGCGGGCGACGCCGTCGATCAGGAGCGCGATCAGAATCGCCGGGAACGAGAGCTGCACGTCGGCGACGCGCATGATGAACGCGTCGACCTTGCCACCCGCGTAGCCGGCGACGAGGCCGAGCGCGACGCCGGAGACGACGGCAAGCGCGACGGACAGGAGCCCGACCAGCAGCGATATCCGGGCGCCGAACATGATCGCCGAGAGCACGTCGCGTCCCTGGTCGTCGGTGCCGAGCAGATAACCCGGCTTCCCGCCGTCGAGCCACGCCGGCGGCGCGAGCGAATCGGTCAGGTTGAGCGTCTTGAGGTCGAACGGGTTGTGCGGCGCGACCCACGGTGCGAACAGCGCGGCGAACAGGCACACGGCGAGCACGGCCGCGGAGACAATGGCGACCGGGCTGTGGCGGAAGCTCCACGCGACGTCGCCCCGCCAGGCAGTTGCGAGGCGATCCCCGAGCGAGCCGCGCACGGCAGCCTCGACTGGCGTGGTCGAATCGTTCATGTCGGCTTCTGGCTTCCGAGGCGCGTGAGCGCCGTCAGCGCGGCCGCACGCGCCTGCGCGAGGATCTGTGCCTTCCAGTCGTCGGCGTCGGTGTAGAACGCGTCGCGCATCTGCTGCCGGATCGAAGCTCGCAACCCGGCCGGGGCGTCGGCGTGGTTGTGCAGCCAATGGTCGGCGCGAAGCGCCTGGAGCGCCTCGCGCAGCGGCACCGTTCCGAATTCGAGCGCGATCGACGCATAAGGAACATCGGGGCACTCGTCAGCGAGCGCACTACCGTTGATGCCGACGAGCGGCGCCGAGCTCGACGTTCCATCGAGGAACGACGTCACGTCCGGGCCCCACCAGTCGCGCGTACGGGCGACGTCGGCCGCGACGGCTGGGCCGTTGTAGATCTTTTCGCCATGCCCGCGCGGCCCGAGGCCCGTGTGGAAATCGATGACCGCGAGCCGAGACCGTGTCGACGCGTGCTTGCGCAGCACCGCGCGCAGCGTGCGATTGCTCCATGTCGGCCGCGCGCCACCGAAGAAGAGGCCGTCGGGAAACGCGTATTGCCCTCCCGTAACCGCGGCCTGGAACGCCGTCTCGCCATGCGTGGCGATCCACGCCCCGAGCCGCGCTTCCTCGGCTGGCGGCGGTGGCCACGCCGCAGGCAGCAGCAGCGCGTGAATCTCCCCGTATGCCGAGTTCTGCGGCGCCGGTGCCGCGAAGTCGCGAAAGTTGCGGTTGAGGTCGACGTTGTCCTCGTTGACGCGACGGCCGAACGAGAATCCGTGCGGATTGAGCGCGTGAGCGAAGAGCACGGCTGCCCCGGCGTCGTCGACTGCACGCAGGAAGGCGTCGTCGTGCAGGAGCGCCGTCTGGCAGCCGGCGCCACAGTGGCCTTCGATGCCGTGGGTGGCGGACCACAGCATCAGCAGATCCGGAGCCGTCGCGTCGCCCGCGAGCACGACATCCATGGCGAGCGCCTCGCCGTCGGCGCCTCGCAGGTCCGGGAGCACGTGCGACTCGACCCGCAGCGCGCGCGCCGAAGCTGCCGCGAGAAAGCGCTCGCGCGCTTCCACGTAGGTCTGCGAGAATTGGGCGGCGGGATCCATGCGGCAGCCGCGTGCGCCGGTCACGCCGGCCCGAGCGGCATCGCCTTCTCCGCGAGCGCGGCGAGGTAGCCGGCGCCCAGCGGAATCACGTCGTCGTTGAAATCGTACGTGCTGTTGTGCAGGAAGCAGCCGCCTTCGGCACCTCCCTGTCCCAGCCGCGCGAACGCGCCCGGCTTCGCCTGCAGCATGAACGAGAAGTCCTCGGAGCCCATCGATGGGTCGAGGTTGCGGACGACGTTGTCGGCGCCGACCAGCGCCTCGGCGACGTCGGCCGCGAACATGGCTTCGCGCTCGTGGTTGATCGTCGCGGGATAGACACGCTCGTAGCGGAGCGTGGCGCGGGCGCCGAAGGCGGAGGCGATCGCCGGAATCAGCTCGGAGAGCCGGCGCTCGATCATGTCCTGCGTCGCCGCGCGGAACGTGCGGACCGTGCCGACGAGCTTCGCGTGCGCGGGGATCACGCTCATCGCGCCCGGGTTGCCTGCGTGCATCGCGCACAGGCTTACGACCGCCGTGTCGATCGGGCTCACGTTGCGGCTTACGACCGACTGGACGGCGGTGATGATGTGGCCCGCGACCAGCACGGGGTCGATGGCCGCATGCGGGTGCGCGCCGTGGCCGCCCTTGCCGTCGATCGTGATCTCGATGCGGTCGGCGGCCGCCATCGCGGGACCCGGCGTGATGCCGATGCGCCCGGGCGGAAGTCCCGGCCAGTTGTGCAGCGCGAACACCTGCTCGGCGGGAAACCGCTCGAAGAGCCCGTCCTCGATCATCGCTTTCGCGCCGGCGTAACCTTCCTCGCCGGGTTGAAAGATCAGGTAGGCGGTGCCGTCGAACCGGCGCGTCTCGGCCAGGTAGCGCGCGGCCGCAAGGAGCATCGTCGTATGCCCGTCGTGCCCGCAACCGTGCATCCGCCCGTCGTAGCGCGACCGGTGTGCGAACGTGTTCTCCTCCTGCATCGGCAGGGCGTCCATGTCGGCGCGCAGTCCGATCGCGCGGCCGCTCGCCGTGCTTCTGCCCGGCACGACGGCGACGATGCCGGTGCGCCCGATGCCGGCATGGTGCTCGATACCGAGTGCCGCGAGTCGTTCGGCAACGGCCTTCGCCGTCCGGTGTTCCTCGAAGCCCAGCTCCGGATGCATGTGCAGGTCGCGGCGGAACGCCGAGAACTCGGCGTGCCAGCCGCGGATGTGGGCGACGGGGCTCACGTGGGCATGTGAATCAGTGCGCGACGCCGCGCTCGAAGCGCAGCCGCGGGTCGACGGCATAGTACATGAGGTCGACGACGAGATTGATGAGCACGAACACCAGTGCGATGAAGCAGAGATACGCCGCCATCACGGGGATGTCGGCGAAGTTCACCGCCTGGATGAAAAGGAGGCCCATCCCGGGCCATTGGAACACCGTCTCCGTGATGATCGCAAACGCGATGATCGCGCCGAGCTGCAGGCCGGTGATCGTGATCACGGGGACCAGCGTGTTCTTCAAGGCGTGGCCGAAGTGGATCGCGCGGTTCGTGAGCCCGCGGGCGCGCGCGAACTTGATGTAGTCGGTGCGCAGCACTTCGAGCATCTCCGAGCGCACGAGGCGCATGATCAGCGTCATCTGGAAGAGCGACAGCGTGATCGCGGGCAGGATCAGCGCCTTCAGCCCGCTCTTCGTCGCGAGGCCCGTCGTCCACCAGCCGAAGGCTACGGTCTCGCCGCGACCGAACGACGGCAACCAGCCCAGGATGACCGCGAACACGAGGATCAGCAGGATGCCGATCAGGAAGGTCGGCAGGCTCACGCCGACGAGAGAGCCGGCGAGCAGCAGGTGCGAGAGCCACGTGTCGCGCTTGAGCGCCGTGTAAACGCCGAGTGGAATGCCGACGACGAGCGCCAGGAGCGCCGCCGCGACCGAGAGCTCGAGCGTCGCCGGCAGGCGCTCCTTCAAGAGCGTCGACACCGGACGCCCCTGGCGCAGCGACAGCCCGAAATCGCCATGCACCGCGTTGTCGACGAAGCGCGCGAACTGCACCGGGAACGACCGGTCGAGGCCGAGCTCGCTCCTGAGCTTGGCCTTCTCGGCCACGGTCGCGTCCTGGCCCACCATGAACGCGACGGGGTCACCCGTGTAGTTGAAGAGGCCGAAGGCGATGAACGCCACCACCAGCATCACGGCGGCGGACTGCAGGATGCGGCGGAGGATGAAGGCGGACACTAACAGCCTGATGCAGAACCCGTCATGGCCGCGCAGCGGCGTGCCGGGATGGGATGCCTCATTTGCCAACTGCGGCGGTGAGCGACGTGTGATCGACCCCACACGAGCGAGCCGCGAAAACCGCAGGTCTCAGTGGAGGCTAACGTGAGCACAGCGAACGTTAAGCCGCGGCAGCGGCGGCCGGAACTACAAAGCAGACCGCCCGGCAAGCCGCTGCCGACCGGGTTTCGACGCTCATTTGACAAATGAGGGCTCCGTCTACGTCGCTCCTCGCCTTGCGAATATGCATCGGCTATTCGACGCGGCTCGCGCCTAGTATTCGGAGCCATCTTGTCCGAAACGCGGCTCATGAGGGGTTCTGCATCAGGCTGCTACGACGGGCCGCGACGGGAACGGACCGGTCTGGCCCCGCGCACGCGCCGGGGCGGCTCCGGGCGCGCCGATGATGCCCAAACCCTCCCGGACCGTCAATGTACGAGGGAGCGAGGCGCGCGAGGTGAAGCCGAACGAAGGCCCGTGGACACCCGCGCGAGCAGAGCGAAGCCAAGGAGCGAAGCTCGCGCCTGCGAGCGCGGGTGGCGGCCAACTGCGCGATGGAACGTATTGCCGCAAGCGGTGCGGAGGCCGCGCGTCGCCGAGCGACCGAGAGCGCCCGATTACCAGGTTCACCGCAGTTGTCCGGCAGCCCGGAGGGCGCCGTCGGGTCTACCGCCGCATTTGTGGTTCAATACGCTGCCCGCGCCGCTGGACGCGGCCGCGTGCCGGCGTCCGCGCGTCATGCTCCGTTTCCTGCTCACCCGCCTCACGCTCATCGTCCCGACCTTCATCGGGATGACGCTGCTCGCGTTCTTCCTGATCCGGCTCGTGCCCGGCGATCCCATCGAGACGATGGCGGGCGAGCGCGGCATCGATGCGACACGGCACGCGACGCTGCTCAAGGAGTACGGGCTCGACCGCCCCGTCCTCGTGCAGTACGGCATCTACATCGGTCGCGTGCTGCGGGGCGACCTCGGACGATCGATGATCACGCAGGAACCCGTGTTGCGCGAATTCGCGGCGCTGTTTCCGGCGACGATCGAGCTCGCGCTCTGCGCGATCCTGTTCGCGCTGATCATCGGCATCCCGGCGGGGATGATCGCCGCCGTGCGGCGCAACTCGATCTTCGACCACGGCGTGATGGGCGTGTCGCTCACCGGCTACTCGATGCCGATCTTCTGGTGGGGCCTGCTGCTGATCCTGCTCTTCTCGGTGCAGCTCGGCTGGACGCCCGTATCCGGACGCGTCGACGTCAAGTACTACATCGAGCCGGTCACGGGCTTCCTCACGATCGACGCGCTGCTGTCCGGTGAGAAGGGCGCGTTCAAATCGGCCGTCTCGCACCTGATCCTGCCGCTGATCGTTCTCGGTACCCAGCCGCTCGCGATCATCGCGCGGATGACGCGCTCGTCGATGCTCGAGGTGCTTGGCGAGGACTACATCCGGACCGCACGCGCGAAGGGGCTCTCGCAACTGCGCGTGGTCGCGCTACACGCGTTCCGCAATGCGCTGATCCCTGTGATCACCGTCATCGGCCTGCAGGTCGGCGTGCTGTTCACGGGGGCCATTTTGACCGAGACGATCTTCTCGTGGCCGGGCGTCGGCAAGTGGCTGATCGAGGCGATCAATCGCCGCGACTATCCGGTCCTGCAGGGCGGGCTCCTGATGCTCGGGTTCGTCGTGATGATGGTCAACCTGCTGGTCGATGTCGCCTACGGCGTCATCAATCCCAGAATCAGGCACGCCAAATGAGTACGATGCTGACCGTCGAGGGCGTCGCGCCGGCTCCGCCGGGGCGGTTGCGCGAGTTCTGGGGCTATTTCAGCAAGAATCGCGGCGCCGTGGCGGGGCTCGCGGTCGTGATCGCCGTCCTGCTGATGGCGGCGTTCGCCAACGTGCTCGCGCCCTACCCGCCCGACCTGACCAACAACGCCGTGTTCCTGAAGCCGCCCTTCTGGCAGGCCGGCGGGTCGACCGCCTACCTGCTCGGCACCGACGCCATCGGCCGCGACATCCTCTCCCGGCTGATCTACGGCGCGCGACTCTCGCTCCTGATCGGCATCGCCGTCGTCGCGCTGTCGATCGTAATCGGCATCGCGCTCGGCCTCATCGCCGGCTTCGCGCGCGGGGTGACCGAGATCGCGATCCTGCGGTTCATGGACATCATCCTGACGCTGCCGAGCCTGCTCCTCGCGATCGTGATCGTCGCGATCCTCGGGCCCGGCATCATGAACGCGATGCTCGCCGTCGCCGTGGTCGTGCTGCCGCATTACGTGCGGATCACGCGCGCGGCGGTGATCACGGAAACGTCTAAGGATTATGTGACCGCGGCGCGCGCGAACGGCGCTGGGCTCCTGCGGCTCATGTTCGTCGAGGTGCTGCCCAACTGCGCGGCGCCGCTGATCGTGCAGGCGTCGCTTGGCGTATCGGTGGCGATTCTCGACGCCGCGGCGCTCGGCTTCCTCGGCCTCGGCGCGCAGCCCCCCGCCTCCGAGTGGGGAACGATGCTGGCCGACGCGCGCGAGTTCGTGCTGCGTGCATGGTGGGTCGTGACGTTCCCGGGGATCATGATCCTCGTGACCGTGCTCGCGTTCAATCTGCTGGGCGACGGACTGCGCGATGCATTCGACCCGAAGCTGAAACGCTAGCCATGCCGCTCCTCGAAATCGAAGACCTGCACGTCGACTTCCCGTCGCAGGCCGCCGTGATGCGCGCCGTGGAGGGCGTGAGCCTCACGCTCGACGAGGGCGATGTGCTCGGCATCGTCGGCGAGTCGGGCTCGGGCAAGAGCGTGTCCATGCTCGCGCTGATGGGCCTGATCGCGTGGCCGGGACGCGTTCGCGCCAAGCGGCTCGCGTTCTCGGGCCGCGACCTCCAGCGCGTGTCCGACCGAGAGCGGCGGGCGCTCGTCGGCAAGGACGTCGCGATGATCTTCCAGGATCCGACGACGAGCCTCAATCCGTGCTTCACCATCGGCTTCCAGCTGGCCGAGACGCTGCGGCTCCATTTGAAGCTCGATCGCGACGCGGCGCGCCGCCGCGCGATCGAGCTCCTCGAGCAGGTCGGGATCCCGGCGGCGGCCAGGCGGCTCAACGACTTCCCGCATCAGATGTCGGGCGGGATGAACCAGCGCGTGATGATCGCGATGGCGATCGCCTGCAATCCGCGGCTGCTCATCGCCGACGAGCCGACCACCGCGCTCGACGTGACGATCCAGGCGCAGATCCTGGACCTCCTGCGCGCGCTGCAGCGCGAGCGCGGAATGGCGCTGATCCTGGTCACGCACAATATGGGCGTCGTCGCCGAGATGGCGCGCCGCGTCGCCGTGATGTACGCGGGGCAGATCGTCGAGGAACGCGGGGCCGACGCGCTGTTCGCGGCGCCGGAGCATCCGTACACCGCGGCGCTCCTCGCCGCGATGCCCGAGCGCAGCACGGTGGACGAACGCCTCACGACGATTCCCGGTGTCGTGCCGGGACTCTACGACCGGCCGCAAGGGTGCCTGTTCGCGCCGCGCTGCACTTATGCGACCGGCCATTGCCGCGCGCATCGGCCGGAACTCCGCAACTGGGCGGGAGGGCGCGTGCGTTGCCACTATCCGCTCGGCGACCCGCAGCGCGCCGCTGCGATCGCCCGCGACGGCCCGGTCGAGGCCGTGAAGACATGAGCGCCGCCGGGCCGCCCCAAGGCGCTCGGCCCCCTTGGGGGGAGCGGCGTGAAGCGCCGTTCGGGGGGGATCATGCTGGGGCCGCGGTCATCGAAGCGCGGGACGTGACGCGCGTCTACGAGATACGCCGCGGGCCGCTGCGCGCGCCGGCACATCTGCACGCGGTCGGCGGCCTTTCCTTCTCGCTTGCGCCGGGCCGCACGCTCGCGGTAGTCGGCGAATCGGGGTGCGGCAAGTCGACACTCGCGCGGGTCGTCGCGCTCATCGAGCCGCCGTCGAGTGGCGAGCCTCCGGCTCGCCGGCCGCGACGCCGTCGCCGCGAACGAACGCGGCAGACGTGAGCTGCGCAAGACCGTGCAGATGGTGTTCCAGAACCCGTACGCGTCGCTCAATCCGCGCAAGAAGATCGGCGCGATCCTGGAGGCTCCGCTCGCGATCAACACGGACCTCGCGCCGGCGGCACGGGCCGAGCGCGGGTGCGCGATGCTCGCCAAGGTCGGGCTGCGGCCCGAGCACTACATCCGCTATCCGCACATGTTCTCGGGTGGCCAGCGTCAGCGGATCGCGATCGCGCGCGCGCTGATGCTGAACCCGGCGCTGGTGGTGGCCGACGAGCCGGTGTCGGCACTCGACGTCTCCGTCCAGGCGCAGGTGCTGAACCTGCTCGCCGACCTGCAACGCGAGCTCGGGCTCGCCTACCTCTTCATCTCGCACGACCTGGGCGTGGTCCGGCACATCGCGCACGACGTGCTCGTCATGTACCTCGGCCTCGCGATGGAACAGGGACCGAGCGAGCGCATCTTCGCGCAGCCGCTGCACCCCTACACGCAGGCGCTCCTGGCCTCGACGCCGAGCATCTCCCCGGCCGGCCGCCGCGAGAAGATCGTGCTCAAGGGCGAGCGACCCTCGCCGCTCGATCCGCCCGCTGGCTGCGTGTTCTCGACGCGCTGTCCGCACGCGATCGACCGCTGCCGAGCCGAGCGCCCGATCCTCCGCCCGCTGGGCGGGCGGCAGGTATCATGTCACCTCGCGGAGCAGTTCCTGGACCCAGGCCACACCGGGGCCGGGGCTTCCCACCCGAATCCCCTGCCGGCACATTGAAAGGAGCCGTACCCATGACCAAGCCCGATCCGGCCGCCCGCCGGTTCCCCGGGATCCCGCGCGCGCTCGTCGTCGCGCTCGCCCTTCCCGCGCTCGTCGCGGCCGCGCCGCTCGCGGCCAAGACCCTCGTGTTCTGCTCCGAGGGTAGCCCCGAGAACTTCTATCCTGCGGTCAACACGACCGGCACCTCGTTCGACGCGAACAGCCAGATCTACAGCCGCATCGTCGACTTCGAGCGCGGCGGCACCACTGTCGTCCCGGGCCTCGCCGAGAGCTGGACCATCTCGCCCGACGGCAAGGTCTACACGTTCAAGCTGCGCAAGGGCGTGAAGTGGCACAACCATCGCGCCTTCAAGCCGACGCGCGACTTCAACGCCGACGACATGATCTTCGCGATCGAACGGCAGTGGAAGGAGGACAACCCGTACTTCAAGGTGACGAGCTCGAACCACTCGTACTTCAACGACATGGGTCTGCCGAAGCTCCTGAAGTCGGTCGAGAAGGTCGACGACTACACGGTCCGCATCACCCTCGAGAAGCCCGAGGCGCCGTTCCTGTCGGATCTCGCGATGGAGTACGCGGGCGTGCAGTCGAAGGAATACGCGGACGCCATGCTGAAGGCGGGCACGCCCGAGAAGATCGACCAGGAGCCGATCGGCACCGGACCCTTCTACCTCGTCCAGTACCAGAAGGACGCGGTGATTCGCTACAAGGCGTTCCCGCAGTACTGGGGCGGCAAGGCGAAGATCGACGACCTCGTGTTCTCGATCACGCCGGACGCGTCGGTGCGCTGGGCCAAGCTGCAGAAGGGCGAATGCCACGTGATGCCGTATCCGAATCCCGGCTGACCTCGACGCGATCCGCAAGGACCCGGGCGTCGTGATCCTCGAGCAACCCGGCCTCAACGTCGGCTACCTCGCGTACAACGTGACCAAGAAGCCCTTCGACGACGTGCGCGTGCGCAAGGCCGTCAACATGGCGATCAACAAGAAGGCGATCATCGACGCGGTCTACCTGACCGCCGGCGTGGCGGCGAAGAATCCGATCCCGCCGACGCAGTGGTCGTACAACGACGCGATCAAGGACGATCCGTACGACCCGGCGGCTGCGAAGAAGCTTCTGGCCGACGCCGGATACCCGAACGGGTTCACCACCGACCTCTGGGCGATGCCGGTGCAGCGGCCGTACAACCCCAATGCCAAGCGCATTGCGGAGCTGATGCAGGCCGACCTGCTCAAGGTGGGCATCATCGCGGAGATCAAGAGCTTCGAGTGGGGCGAATACCGGAAGCGGATGCAAAACGGCGAGCACCAGATGGGGATGCTCGGATGGACCGGCGACAACGGCGACCCCGACAACTTCCTGAACACGCTGCTCGGCTGCGACGCGGCCAAGTCCAACGGCAGCAACGTCTCCAAGTGGTGCTACCAGCCGTTCGAGGAGCTCGTGCAGAAAGCGAAGACGCTGCCCGACCAGAAGCAGCGGGCGGACCTCTACTCGAAGTCGCAGGTGATCTTCAAGGAGCAGGCGCCCTGGTTCACGATCGCGCACGCCGTGCAGTTGAAGCCGGTGCGCAAGGAAGTGATCGACTTCAAGCTCTCCCCGTTCGGCCGTCACACGTTCTACGGGGTCGACATCAAGGAAGGACCCTGACGTCGGCGCATAGCGTATCGACGATCGCGCATTTGGCGTCGACCAAAAAAAGCCCCGCCGATGTGGCGGGGCTTTTTGCAGAGCTCTTGATTCAGTCAGCTTGGCTTGCGCCGGCGAGCAAACGCAACGCCGATGAATCCCAGGCCCAAGAGCGCGAGCGTCGTGGGTTCGGGAACCGCTGCGTCGAGGCGGACGTAGAGACCGGCCGGGATACCGCCGGCGCCGTCGCCAGTAACGCTAATCGTATAGGAGCCCGGGCCCAAGGTGATCTGGCCATGCTGAAAACCCGCATTTGCCCAAGCACCGTCCGCGGTTGGATCGCTTGGCAGCGTCCAAACCACCGGCAACAGGCCCAACGACGTAACGAGCGCGAAGCTCCCGCTAACCGTGTACTGGTCACCGAAGTTGAAGGCGTCCGTGATCGAGAATACGGCGCCGCTGGTGATGGTAAAGGTCCAGTCGGACTTCTCGGTCGGAGCACCGGCCGCATCGAGCTGATCGTAGTTCCACCCGCTGTCGATGACCAGCACCGTGCCGGTCGCGTTGGTGGCGCTGAACATCGCGCCGCTTGCGACCAGCGCAGCGAACGCGAAGGTTCTCAGAGGTTGTAGCATTCGCATGGAGCGTCTCCCTGACGAGTGGCGGGGCCGAGCGTGTCGGTCGCTGTTGATCTTTCGGTAAGTCCACACTGATTTAGCAGGATTCGCGCCAGCGGATAATGCTATTTGTTTTCATATAGTTACACGCCTACACTTGACGACGAGCTCGGCGACCGTAAAGTTTTCCGACGGATCGGTCTTGTCCGGAAGGCGCTTGACCTGAATCGACCCGAGCGCGCGACCACGACGACGAAGCGTTCGCCCTGCGGCGCCGAAACGCACCGCAGGGCGTGCTCTGTTGCGCCGGGCCTCAGCCCCCCGCGCACGGATTGCCGGGCGGGTCGGGCTGCGGGTTGAAGCCGATTCTGTCTCCCGGATTCCAGATCAAGACCGTCGTCTGCCCGGTGGCGTCGTCGATGACCTCGACACTGGCCCCCAGGTTCCTCGTGTCCGGGCCGCCCAGCGCGATCACCTCTGCGCGCAACTGAACTCGATCCCCGGTGCGAGCGCCGAGTTCGATATAGGGCAAATCGAACCACATCATCTTGCCGGCCCCGATGTTGACGCATCCGGCGCCCTGCTTCAGCACCTGCCCCGCGGCGTCGAGGAAGCGCCAATTGATGACGATACCGCGCTCCGCGCCGCGGCCCAGACCCCGATTGAGCACCGTAAGGCGCACGGTCTGGCCGCTCACGATGCCCACCGGATCAGGCGCAATGATCGCAATGACGGCCTCGGCGCGGGCGGCTGCAAGCAACGCTGTCGCGAACGCCAGAGCGGCGAATATCGGCTTTGCATGTCTGATTCGCATGTCTTGGTTCCTTTCGGGTTGGCCGCCGGTCGTTCGTGGCCGGCGACGGCTGGATCGCCGACTGCGGGCGCTATCGATAGTGGATCGACAGCACGGGCGCCTCGATGGTCGGGAAGAAAGGCGCGACGATGTTGCTGCCGGCGGCGACGTTGATGGCCACCTTGTGAGGCCCCGGTTGGACCCGATCGAAGAAGTGGTGGGCAACCATGCGGGGAAGGTTCTGATCCGTCTCCTCCGTTTCGATGACTACCGGAGTCTGCGGCTGCGGAAACGTCACCGTGTGCCCGTGCATGGGCACGCCATCCACGGTGGCTTGGAACACCATGTAGTTGTCGGTGGGCTTCACCACCGCGCTGAAGTACGCAACCACGCAGCTATGGCCGCCTCCGGTTACGTGGATGGTGGTTTCGAGCAGCGGTTGCAGGTTGGGGACGTCGAACTGGAAGCGGGTGGTGACCGCGAAATAGTCCTCGGCAATCGTGACTGCCTTGACGGTCGATACCTCGCTGCGACAAACGATCGTTTCAGCGCCGGCATTGGCGGATGGACCGCCTGCTATCGCGGCGGCGAGAAAGACAGCAGAGCACCTTGGCAGCAGAGATGGCATGGCATACTCCTTCCCGCGGGAACCAGCCCGCATTGGACGCAACTCCGTTTCATGTCGATGCACACGCGCCTGGGGGTGTCCGGATCGCGCATCATGCAGTCTTCGTGTGCGTCAGAACTATAGGATCGACACGAAAACAATTCGCCCTCCATTGAGGGGGTAGTGAAAACCCCTTGATCGCTCGATGCTATTGGGGACGCCGAACCTTGCACGGTTCCGTGCGCGGCCATTCGACGTGGAGCGCCGCCATGAAACACACGCACACGAGGTGCGCGGCGGGCACGGACTCGCTACTGACCCGTAGTCCTTGCCCGGCGCGACGCGAAGAGACAGATGCCGGCGACGACCGAGACGTTGAGACTCTCGACGGTGCCGCCGAGCGGGATGCCGACGATCCGGTCGCAGAGCTCGCGCGTGAGGCGGCGCAGCCCCGCGCCTTCCGCGCCGAGCACCCATGCGATCGGGCCCGTCACGTCGGCATCGAACAGGCTTTCGCCGCCGGCGTCGGCACCGAGGATCCAGACGCCGTGCTCCTTCAAGTCACGGAGCGCGCGCGCGAGATTCGTGACAGTGATGACGGGCACCGTGTCGGCGGCCCCGCTCGCCGCCTTCGCCACCGTCGCATTGACGCCGACCGCCCGATCCTTCGGCAGGATCACCGCATGCGCACCGAAGGCGTCCGCGCTGCGGAGGCAAGCTCCGAGGTTGTGCGGATCCGTGACGCCGTCGAGCACGAGCAGCAGCGGCGGCTCGCGCGCCGACTCGATCACCTCGTCGAGCGTGAGCTCGGCGCTCTGTCGCATCGACGATCGCAACGACGCCCTGGTGATGGTCGGTGCCCGCGAGATCGCGCAGGCGCTGCCCGTCCGCCATGTGCACCGGGCACCGCGACGAGGCGGCCCGCGCCAGGAGGTCGCGCACGCGCGGCCCCTGCTTCGCATCCGCCACGTAAAGCGCGCGCACCGATTCCGGCCGCTGGCGCAGGCGGGCCGTGACCGCGTGAAAGCCGTGCAGGGTTCGGGTCGCCGACACTCGAGGGAAGCGCGGACGCAAGAGGCGCCGCGGCGCGGCCGCAGTGTAGCGCACGCCGCGCGGCGCCCGCCGCGTGTGCAGCGCGTGGCGCGCTATTTCGACGCCGCGCCCTCGCCGGCGCCCTTGCGCGCCGCCGCCTGCTCGTCGATCAGCGCCTTGTCGCCGGGCAACTTCTGTAGCGCCTTTCCGAACGCGTCGACGGCTTCGGGGTAGCGCCGCATCTGCACGTAACTCCGCGCCAGCAGCGCCCACTCGTCGCCGGTGCCGTCGTTCGCGCGAAGGCGCTGTGCCAGGCCCTCTGCGGCGGCTTCGATCGACGGCACCGCTTTAGGTGGGACCGCGTCGGCCGGCGTGGCGGTGGCATTCGGCTCGGCGGGGTGGGGGAACGCGGCGGGCGTCGATTCGGAGCGCGAGCTCACCTTGAGGTAGAGGGCAATGCCCGAGCCGACCACGGCGAGTGCGGCCAGACCCACGATTCCGAACAGCCACTTGCGATCGAGCATGTCCAACCTGCCTTCCCCAATCAGAGGTCCCAGCGCCAGCCGACGTAGTAGAACTGTCGACGCACGTCGTCGACGATCACGGGGCTGTTCGTGCGCGTGATCTCCCAGTCGCCCTCCGCCTCGATCGAGAAGCGGTCGCGGATCCGCCACAGGAGGTGCAGCCCCGGCGTCGTCCGCGTCAACGTCGTGTCGCGCGTGTCGGTCTGCCGGTACCAGCGGAGCAGCGGCTCGATCAGAAGGTCCTGCCAGACGGTGAAGCGGAAATCGAGCCCGAGCTGGACGGCATCGAGGTCGCGCGAGCGGAGCACGTTGCCGTTGAGCACGAGGATGTCCTGCCAGGGCGTCAGGCCATTCGCGATCGACTGGATTGTATAGGTGTACACGTTGCCGGTCGACGGCGTGCCGGGATAGGTCGTCCCGAACGCCGGCGTCGCGCTCAGCGATGAGATCCGGAAGTCGCCGCCGATCTGCCAGCGAGGCGAGAGTTGCTGGGTCACGCCGACGAACGCGACACGCGAGATCGGCGTCACCGCCTTCGCGAGGTCGCGCGCCGCCGAAAGGCCAAGCGTCTGCACCAGCGTCCCGATGCTCGACGTCGGGTCCACGACCAGCGCATTGGTGAGCTGCAGCGTCGGCGTGCGGCGATAGTCGTAGAGAAGGTTTACCGACGTGCCCGTCGGGAACTGGATGTTCCCCTGCACCATCCCGATGTTGGTCGTCTTGAATGTCGTGTCGTAGTCGAACAGCGAATAGACGTTCCAGGCGGCCTCGAAATACCGCAGCTCGCCACCCACGCCGGTCCGGTCCTCGTAGCCCGAGACGTTCTGCCGGATCGCGAAAACGTTGCCGCCCCATTTGTTCGCGATGTTCTCGGCTTCGACGTTGGCGCCGTAGAACGTCTTGTTAGTTCCGCCGAGCTGCGATTCGACCGGCTGTCCTACGACGCCTCCGACGCGCCAGTTCTCGGCGAAGCCCCACGTGGAGACCGCGCCGTCGAACAACCCGAGGACGCCCCCGGTCGTCGCCGACTGGCGGCCGAACCTCCCCATGAGCTGCGCCGGCTGGTAGCGCGTCTCGAAGAACAGCGCATTGAGCTGATTCTGGTTGCCCGCGCCCCTGAGGAAGTTGACGAGGTACGAGTCGCGGACCACGACCCGGTTATCCCAGGTCGCATCGCGGTAGCGCGCGGTGAGATCGATCGTGTTGGAGAGCTGCGATTGATCGATGCCCGACAGGCTGGCGGTGTCGATGGTGGTGGCGCCCGTCGCGGGCGTAACCGTCGTCGTCGTGGTCGTCGAGCGCGACTGTCCGCCGTAGTAATACTGCGAGACGCTTCCCCAGTACGTGAGGGCACCGGGGCGCGCCGCCGCCGCGACGGCCGGCGTGGCCGCCATTGCGGCAAGGCGCTGGCGGATCCGGTCCGCGCCGGGTCCGTCCGGGTAGAGCTTGAGGTAGAGCTCGTATTCGGCCTTCGCCTTCGCGATCTCATCCAGCCGCTCACGGGCGAGGCCGATCTGCTCCTGTGCCTCCTGCGACCATGCGTTCGGCGGCAGGTTGAGCAGGCGGTTGAGCAGCACGACGGCCTTCTCGAAATCGCCGGCCTCGAGCGCCGCGCGGGCGTCGCGCGAAAGGCCTGCCGCCTCGCGCTCGACGTCGGTCGTCGGCGCCGCCGCGATGGCGGACGGCGGCAGCCTCACGCCCTCGGGCTTCGGCGGCTTCAGCTTCGCGATCTGCTCGTCGGTGAGCGGGATCACGAGGACGAACGTCGATGTGCCGTCCGACCGCAACCGGAATTGGACGGGTGACGCGAACTGGATGTCGATCCGCCGCAACTGGCTCGGCGGCTGCGAGGGGTAGGTCACGGTGAGCGACGGCACGAGATCGGTGGGATTCGGCCGCCGCTGCTCCTCGACGACGCCGCGCGCCGGGTCCTCGCCGCGCGCCGTGATCTGGAAGTAGACCTGGATCAGGCTGCCCTCGGTGGCGGGCGCGTGCCTGATGTACTGGACCAGCACGTTGAACTTGATCCGCACGAGCGCGTTGGCGCCGTCGTGCGTGACTTCGACCGAGTCGATGAGTTGCGCCGACGCGCTCGTGGCGAACAGGGCGACCCAGCCGGCCGCCACGGTCGCCAGGACGATCAGGAATCGGCGCACACGGCCGCTCTTCGGGGGACGGGCGACACGCAAGGACCCGGCCCGGGCGCTCGCTGCGGGCACGATCAGAATCCGCCGTCGGTCGACCGGTGCCGCGACGGTATCGACTTCTTGACCGCGGTCAGCGACGGATTCGCGTACACGTGGCAGGCGCCGGTGCAGTTCTTGAGCTCGGTCACGTTGTAGAGCATCTTCGGCGAATCGACCTTGACGTGCGCCTCCGGCTTGAACGTGCCGGCGTGGCATCCGGCGCAATCGGGCTTGTAGCCGGCGAACTTCCAGACAATCACTTCGCTGTTCGCTTTGTGGCATGACGTGCAATTGACGCCGCCGCTGTGCCGGGTGTACGCAGGCGAGACGTGGTTGTACGAGCCGACGCGGGCCCAGCTCGTCGTGCGATGGCAGTCATCGCACGATTTCGTCGTGACGAAGTGATTGCCCGGCTTGCCCTTCGCGGCGGCGCCGTTGTGGCAAGTCGCGCACGAGTTCGGCGGTATTCCCGTGTGCGTGAAGTTCGCGGGCGTCCACGCGGTCGTGCGGTGGCACGAATCACACGACATCGTGGTCGGAAGGTGCCGCGCGGGCTTGCCCTTCGCACTCGAGCCGTTGTGGCACGTGAAGCACGAGCCCGGAGCAACGCCTGCGTGATTGAACTTGCCGGGAGGCGATGGCGGTGCCGGCGGCGGCGCAACGGGCGGCGACGGTGGAGGCGCCGGCGGCGCAACCGGAGGTGACGGCGGAGGTGACGGCGGGGCGACTGGGGGCGACGGCGGCGCCGCCGGAGGCGCCGCGGGCGGGGCAACCGGCGGTGCCGGTGGCGTCGCGGGCGGCGACGGCGGCGCTGCGGGAGGCGCGATAGGCGGCGCTGCTGGCGGCGCAGACGGTGGCGACGCTGGCGGTGCAGAAGGTGGGGCCGACGCAGGCGGCGGAGTCGACACGGCGCCGGAGCGGAGCTCGGCGGTGGCGACACCGGCGTCGGAGCGGAACTCGGCGGTGGCGTTGAGCCCGACGTCGGTATCGGCGTGCCTGTCGTCGCACCGCCGGTGGTGGGTGCCGGTTTGATCGCCAGCTTCATGGCATCGAATTCCGGTCCCGGCGTATGGCACCCCTTGCAGTCGACGCCCGTGTGGTGATTCTTCGGACGCGTCCTGATCGTCACGCCGTACCAGGACATGCCGGTCTCGTGGCAGCTCATGCAGGTCATCGCCGCGACCGGTGTGTGATTCATCCTCGTTCCGGCGAACGTCGTGAAATTGGTCGGGGAGTGGCAACCCTCGCAGGCGATGCCCGGCACCGGGATGTGATTCGTCGGTGGCGTCTTGATCGAGACGCCGGTGAAGCTCTTGCCGCTGGCGTGACAGTTCGCGCACCCGCCAGCGATGCCGGTGTGCACCATCAGCGTCCCCGGACCGAACGCGGTCGTGGACTTGTGACACGTCGCGCAGTCTGCCGTCGTCGGGATGTGGCCCGTCCCCTGCGGCTTCGGCGTCACGCCATAGAACGGCGTCCCGGTCGCGCCCACAGCGTGGCAAGTCGTGCAGCCGCTGCTGATGCCGCGTGTGGTTCATCGTCCCCGGCTTGTAGGAGCCCGGCAGACTCAGGTGGCACAGCGTGCAGGCCGCCGTCGTCGGAATGTGATTCGCCGGCTTGCCCGTCACCCCGGTCGTGAACGATGTAGTCGAGGTGTGGCAACTGCTGCAGTCCCCGGTCGGCGGGTGCGCCGGATCCATCGCCGGCGTCGGCCGCGTCACGATCGTCACGCCGTAGAAGCTCTTCCCCGTCTCGTGGCAGGTCGCGCATCCGCTGGTGATGCCGGCGTGTGCACCATCGCCGTCCCAGGACCGAACGCCGTCGTGGACTTGTGGCACAGTCGCGCAATCCGCCGTCGTCGGAATGTGGCCCGCTGCCCTGCGGCTTCGGCGTCACCCCCGCGAACGGCGTCCCGGTCACGCTCGCCGCATGGCAGGTCGTGCAGCCACTGGCGATGCCGCTGTGGTTCATCGCCGTGCCGGCGAAGGTGGTGAAGTTGCTCGCGGAGTGGCACGTCTCGCACGTCGCGCTGGTCGGCACGTGGTTCGACGGCTTCGTCTTGAGATTGGTCACCCCGGTGAAGCTCTTGCCGGTGTCGTGGCAGGTCGCGCAGCCGGTGGTGATGCCGGTGTGCACCATCAGCGTCCCCGGACCGAACGCCGTCGTGGACTTGTGACAGGTCGCGCAATCGGCCGTGGTCGGGATGTGGCCCGTCCCTTGTGGCTTCGGCGTCACGCCATAGAACGGCGTCCCGGTCGCGCCCGCCGCGTGGCACGTCGTGCAACCGCTGCTGATGCCCGCTGTGGTTCATCGTCCCCGGCTTGTAGGAGCCCGGCAGACTCAGGTGGCACAGCGTGCAGGCCGCCGTCGTCGGAATGTGATTCGCCGGCTTGCCCGTCACCCCTGTCGTGAACGATGTGGTCGAGGTGTGGCAGCTGCCGCAGTCCCCTGTCGGCGGATGCGCCGGATCCATCGCCGGCGTCGGCCGCGTCACGATCGTCACCCCGTAGAAGCTCTTCCCCGTCTCGTGGCAGGTCGCGCAACCGCTGGTGATGCCGCGTGTGCACCATTGCCGTCCCGGGACCGAACGCCGTGGTCGACTTGTGGCACAGCGCGCAATCCGCCGTCGTCGGGATGTGGCCCGCTGCCCTGCGGCTTCGGCGTCACCCCCGCAAACGGCGTCCCGGTCACGCTCGCGGCGTGGCAGGTCGTGCAGCCACTGGCGATGCCGCTGTGGTTCATCGCCGTGCCGGCGAACGTGGTGAAGTTGGTTGCGGAGTGGCACGTCTCGCACGTCGCGCTGGTCGGCACGTGGTTCGACGGCTTCGTCTTGAGGTTGGTCACCCCGGTGAAGCTCTTGCCGGTGTCGTGGCAGGTCGCGCAGCCGGTGGTGATGCCGGTGTGCACCATCAGCGTCCCCGGACCAAACGCCGTGGTGGACTTGTGACACGTCGCACAGTCCGCCGTCGTCGGGATGTGGCCCGTCCCTTGTGGCTTCGGCGTCACGCCATAGAACGGCGTCCCGGTCGGCGACGCTGCGTGGCAGGTCGTGCAGCCACTCGTGATCCCCGTGTGGTTCATCGTCCCCGGCTTGTAGGAGCCCGGCAGACTCAGGTGGCACAGCGTGCAGGCCGCCGTCGTCGGAATGTGATTCGCCGGCTTGCCGGTCACCCCTGTCGTGAACGATGTGGTCGACGCATGGCAGCCGCCGCAGTCCCCTGTCGGCGGATGCGCCGGATCCATCGCCGGCGTCGGCCGCGTCACGATCGTCACGCCGTAGAAGCTCTTTCCGGTCTCGTGGCAGGTCGCGCATCCGCTGGTGACTGCCCGTGTGCACCATCGCCGTCCCCGGACCGAAGGCCGTCGTCGACTTGTGACACGCGGCGCAATCGGCACGTGGTCGGGATGTGCCCGCTGCCCTGCGGCTTCGGCGTCACGCCGGAGAACGGCGTTCCGGTCGCGCCCGCGGCGTGGCAAGTCGTGCAGCCGCGGCTGATGCCGGTGTGGTTCATCGCGGTGCCGGCGAACGTGGTGAAGTTGGTTGCCGAGTGGCACGTCTCGCACGTCGCGCTGGTCGGCACGTGGTTCGACGGCTTCGTCTTGAGATTCGTCACCCCGGTGAAGCTCTTGCCGGTGTCGTGACAGGTCGCGCAGCCGGTGGTGATGCCGGTGTGGACCATCAGCGTCCCCGGACCGAACGCGGTCGTGGACTTGTGACACGTCGCGCAGTCTGCCGTCGTCGGGATGTGGCCCGTGCCCTGCGGCTTCGGTGTCACCCCGTAGAAGGGCGTCCCGGTCACGCTTGCCGCGTGACACGTCGTGCAACCCGAGCTGATGCCCGTGTGGTTCATCACCCCAGGCTTGTACGACGACGGATTGGTGTGACACAGATGTGCAGGCGGCCGCGGTCGGAATGTGGTTCGCCGGCTTGCCGCCGCTGACTCCCGTACTGAACGAGGTCGTGGAGGTGTGGCAGCCGCTGCAATCTCCGGTCGATGGGTGATTCGGATCGGCCGCAGGCGTCGGCCGTGTCACGATCGTCACGCCGTAGAAGCTCTTCCCCGTCTCGTGGCAGGTCGCGCATCCGCTGGTGATGCCCGTGTGCACCATTGCCGTCCCAGGACCGAACGCCGTGGTGGACTTGTGACACGTCGCGCAGTCCGCCGTGGTCGGGATGTGGCCCGCTGCCCTGCGGCTTCGGCGTCACCCCCGCAAACGGCGTCCCGGTCACGCTCGCCGCATGGCAGGTCGTGCAGCCACTGGCGATGCCGCTGTGGTTCATCGCCGTGCCGGCGAACGTGGTGAAGTTGCTAGCCGAGTGGCACGTCTCGCACGTCGCGCTGGTCGGCACGTGGTTCGACGGCTTGGTCTTGAGATTGGTCACCCCGGTGAAGCTCTTGCCGGTGTCGTGGCAGGTCGCGCAGCCGCTCGTGATGCCGGTGTGGACCATCAGCGTCCCCGGACCGAACGCCGTCGTCGACTTGTGACACATGGCGCAATCAGAACTGGTCGGGATGTGGCCCGTCCCTTGTGGCTTCGGCGTCACGCCATAGAACGGCGTCCCCGTCGCGCCGACCGCGTGACACGTCGTGCAACCCGAGCTGATACCCGTGTGGTTCATCACGCCCGGCTTGTACGAGGACGGGTTCGTGTGACAGAGCGTGCACGCCTGGGTCGTCGGAATGTGGTTCGCCGGCTTGCCGCCGCTGACTCCCGTGCTGAACGAGGTGGTCGAGCTGTGGCAGCCGCCGCAATCTCCCGTCAGCGGGTGATTCGGATCGGCCGCCGGCGTCGGGCGTGTCACGATCGTCACGCCGTAGAAGCTCTTTCCGGTTTCGTGACACGTCGCGCACGGCGTCCCCGCCACCGGCGCATGGTTCATCGCCGTCCCGGGACCGAACGCCGTGGTGGATTTATGGCACAGCGTGCAGTCCGCCGTCGTCGGGATGTGGCCCGTTCCCTGCGGCTTCGGGGTCACCCCTGCAAACGGCGTCCCCGTCACGCTCGCCGCATGGCACGTCGTGCAGCCGCTCGCGATACCGCTGTGATTCATCGCCGTGCCGGCGAACGTCGTGAAGTTGGTTGCGGAGTGACACGTCTCACACGTCGCGCTGGTCGGGATGTGGTTCGACGGCTTCGTCTTGAGGTTCGTGATCCCGGTGAATCTCTTGCTGGTGTCGTGGCAGCTCGCGCAGCCGGAGCTAATCCCGGTGTGAACCATCGCCGTACCAGGGCCGAAGGCCGTAGTCGACTTGTGACACATGGCGCAATCGGAGCTCGTGGGGATGTGGCCCGTTCCCTGCGGCTTCGGCGTGACGCCCGCAAACGGCGTACCGGTCACACTTGCCGCATGGCATGCCTGGCAACCGCTCGCGATGCCGCTGTGATTCATCGTCGTGCCGGCGAACGTCGTGAAGTTGCTTGCGGAGTGGCACGTCTCGCACGCCGCGCTGGTCGGCACGTGGTTGGGCGGTTTCGTCTTGAGATTCGTCACTCCGGTGAAGCTCTTGCCGGTGTCGTGGCATGTCGCGCACCCGGTCTTGATGCCGGTGTGGGCCATCGCCGTACCAGGGCCGAAGGCCGTCGTGGACTTGTGGCACACGGCGCAATCGGAGCTCGTCGGAATGTGCCCGCTGCCTTGCGGCTTCGGCGTCACACCGTAGAACGGCGTTCCAGTCGCGCCCACCGCGTGGCACGTCGTGCAACCGCTACTGATGCCGCTGTGGTTCATCACCCCCGGCTTGTAAGAAGACGGATTGGTGTGACACAACGTGCAGGCCGCCGTCGTTGGAACGTGATTGGCGGGCTTGCCGCCGCTGACCCCCGTGCTGAACGAGGTGGTCGAGCTGTGACAGCCGCCGCAATCTCCCGTCGGCGGATGATTCGGATCGGCCGCCGGCGTCGGCCGCGTCACGATCGTCACCCCGTAGAAGCTCTTCCCCGTCTCGTGGCAGGTCGCGCATGGCGTCCCCGCCACCGGCGCGTGGTTCATCGCCGTCCCCGGCCCGAACGCGCTCGTCGACTTGTGGCACTGCGTGCAGTCCGCCGCGGTCGGAACGTGCCCCTTCCCTTGGGGTACTGGCGTGACGCCCGCAAACGGCGTCCCGGTCACGCTCGCCGCATGGCAGGTCGTACAGCCACTGGCGATGCCGCTGTGATTCATCGCGGTGCCGGCAAACGTGGTGAAGTTCGTTGCCGAGTGACACGTCTCGCACGCCGCGCTGGTCGGCACGTGGTTCGACGGCTTCGTCTTGAGGTTTGTGACGCCGGTAAAGCTCTTGCCGGTGTCGTGGCAGGTCGCGCAGCCGGTCGTGATGCCGGTGTGGACCATCAGCGTCCCCGGACCGAACGCCGTCGTCGACTTGTGACACATGGCGCAATCGGAGCTCGTCGGGATGTGGCCGGCTCCCTGCGGCTTCGGCGTCACGCCATAGAACGGCGTCCCCGTCGCTCCGACCGCATGGCAGGTCGTGCAACCCGAGCTGATACCCGTGTGATTCATCACCCCCGGCTTGTACGAGGACGGATTGGTGTGACATAGCGTGCAGGCCGCCGTGGTCGGGATGTGATTAGCGGGCTTGCCTCCCGCGACCGCGAACGAAGACGTCGTGTGGCAAGTCCCGCAGTCGCCCGTCGGCGGATGCGCCGGATCCGCTGCCGGCGTCGGCCGCGTCACGATCGTCACGCCGAAGAAACTCCTCCCCGTCTCATGACACGTCGCGCACGCCGTCCCCGCCACCGGCGCGTGGTTCATCGGTGTGCCGCCGAAGCTCGTGAAGTTGCCCGCCGCGTGGCAGCTCTCGCACGCCGCGCTAGTCGGAATGTGGTTCGACGGCTTGGTCTTGAGATTCGTCACCCCGACGAAACTCTTGCCCGTCTCGTGACAGGTCGCGCAACCGGAGCTTATGCCGGCGTGCACCATCGCCGTTCCGGGACCGAAGGCACTGGTCGACTTGTGGCACGTCGCGCAGTCCGCCGCTGTGGGAATGTGGCCGCTCCCCTGCGACACCGGGGTGACACCGACGAACGCGATGCCCGAAGGCGCTGCGGCGTGACAGACGGTGCAGCCGCTGCCGATGCCGGCGTGGTTCATGACCCCGGGCTTGTAGGTGGAGAGATTCGCGTGACACAACGCGCATCCCTGCGTCGTCGGGATGTGGTTCGCCGGCTTGGCTGCGGCGACGGCAAACGACATCGTCGTGTGGCACGTTCCACAGTCCCCCGACGTCGGATGTTTCGGGTCCTTGGCAGCCGTCGGACGCGTCACCATGGTGACGCCAAAGAAGCTCTTGCCCGTCTCGTGGCACGTTGCGCACGCGGTTCCTGTCACCGGTGCGTGATTCATCGGTGTATTCGGTCCGAACGCGGCGAAGTTGGCCGGTGCGTGACACGCCTCGCACGCGGCGCCCGTCGCGGGGACGTGATTCGGGGGCGGTGTCTTCATGGTGACGCCGAAGAAGCTGCGCCCGCTGTCGTGGCAGGCCGCGCAGCCGCTCGCGATGCCGGCGTGATTCATCGCCGTGCCGGCGAACGTCGACGTCGAGTGGCATGCGTCGCACGACCCCTTCACCGGGACGTGGTTCGCGGGCATGCCCGTCGCCGACGCGCCGTTGTGGCAGCTCGCGCAGCTGCCCCCCGTCACGCCGGCATGGTTGAACCGGGCTGTTTTCCACGCGACCACCTGGTGGCAGCTGTCGCACGACGCGGAGGTCGGGACATGGGTCGCCGGCTTGCCCGTCGCCTTGGTTCCGTTGTGGCAGGTCGCGCACGTGCCGGCGCGTACCGACGTATGGTCGAAGGTCGCTCCCGCCCAGAGCGTGGTCTTGTGACAGGTGTCGCAGGACTGCGTGGTCACGACGTGCCCTGCGGGCTTGCCCGACGCCTGCATGCCGTTGTGGCACGAGGCGCAGCTTCCGGGCATAGCATTCGTATGGTCGAACTTGATGTTGGTGAAGCTGATCTGGTTGTGACAGACGGTGCATGGCTGCGCGACGACCGGGTGCCCCGGGGTCATCGTCACGGAGCTGATGCGTGCGCCAGGCCCGTGACAGGTCGCGCAGTCCTTCGGTGTGCCCTTGAACACGCCGCGCACGTGGCAGCTTTCGCAGCGTGTGACCTCGTGCGCGCCCCGCAACGGAAATCCGGTCGAAAGGTGCTGCTGGACAGCGCGCGAGAATCGGAACGCGCCTTCGCGGACGCCGTTCTCGCTGGCCGAATGTGCGAATCCGCTCGCCACCGTCAGCGCGATGGCAACCAAGGCGGCCAGCGCGGCACCGCGCCGCCGACACGCCTTCGCGAGCGAAGCGAACACGGCGGCCCGCACGCTCATTGCAGGACCCCCGATCCGACGACGATCCACGGATCCCGATCGCCCGTCAGCTTGCCGAACGGCTTGATGTCGCGCCAGGTCCCCGTGCGGTGACAGCGGTCGCACTGGGGTCCGAACTCGCCGTTGTGCAGATCGTCGGCGCGATGGCACGCGACGCACATCGTTGCAAGTGCGGGGATGGGCTTGCCCGGCTCGGCTGGCTTCCGGTGGCAATCCACGCAAGCGGTCCGGACATGCGCACCGTCGAGAACGTACTTCGTGCGGCGGCTATGGTCGAAGTCCCAGATCTTCCAGTCGCGCGCGTTGTGGCAGTCCGCGCACTCGAATGCCAAGCATCCGCTTGTGCTTGTCGTCCTTCTGGTGACATGCGATGCACTCGCGCTTCGCATCCTTGTAGGCGGGCGTCGCGTGGCACTCCTTGCATTCGACCTTCGCGTGCCGCCCGAGCAGCGGGAAGCGCGACTTGTTGTGATCGAAGCGGACCGTCCTCTTCCAGTCGATCGCGTCGTGGCACGTGTCGCACTCGCGTCCGAGTTGATCCTTGTGCTTGTCGTCCTTGCGGTGGCACGACCAGCAGTCGGTCTTAAGCTTGTCGTTGTACACGTGCCCCGTGTGGCAGCTGTCGCACTTCGTCTCCACGTGCTTGCCGACGAGCCGGTACTTGGTGTCGACGTCATGACGGAACGTGATGTCCTTCCACGACACCGCGGTATGGCAGCTCTCGCACTTCATGCCGTACCGGTCCTTGTGCTTGTCGTCCTTCTTGTGACAGCCGATGCACGAGAGCGGGACGCCCTTGAAGCTCTTCGGATCGCGGTGGCATTCCTTGCACTCGACGTCGCGATGCTTGCCGTGCAGCTTGAACTCGGACAGGTCGTGGTCGAATTTCGCTTCGGTCCAGCTGCGCTCGGTGTGGCAGTCGGCGCACGCGGTTCCCAGCGTGCCGTTGTGCTTGTCATCCTTCTTGTGGCATGCGATGCAGGTCGAATCGAGTTTCGGAATCACCGGCGCGACCGTCGTGTGGCAGGTCTCGCACTTGGCGGCGCGGTGCTTGCCGCGCAAGCGGATATTTCGTGTCCCGATCGTGCTGGAACGCGGAGACGTCCTTCCAATCCTTCGCGCTGTGGCATGTCTCGCATTTCTCGCCGAGTCGTCCGCGGTGCTGCTTGCCGTCGGCCTTCCTGTGACAGCCGATGCAGGTGAGCGGCGTGTTACGGTAGGCATCGATCGCGTGGCAATCCTTGCACGGTGTGTCGACGTGCTTGCCTGCGAGCGCGAAGCGCGTCTTCCCGTGGTCGAACCGCGTTTCCTTCCACTTGACCTCGGTATGGCAATCGCCGCAGGCCGCGCCGAGCGTCCCGCGGTGCTTGTCGTCCTTACGGTGACAGTCGTTGCAGCCCGTGCGCGCCTCGCGATACTTCTTCCCCGGCACGTGACATTCCTTGCACTCCGTCCTGACATGCGTGCCCGCAAGCGCGAAGTCGGTCTTCGCGTGATCGAAATTCTTCGTGTCGAACGCGGCGATCTTCACGTCACGGCCTTTGTGGTCCGTGTGACAGCTGCGGCACGAGTCGATCCGGATACGTCCGTGATGCCCCGTCTTGCCGCGCACGTCCTGCCCGACCTCCTTGTGGCAGTCCTGGCAAAGGCCGTCCTGTGCCGCCTTGTTGAACTTGACGTGGCACTTGTCGCAGTCCTGCTCGTATTTCGCGTGCCCCTGGATGACCTTCCCGGGCATCAGCACGCCTTCGAGCGACTGGCGCGGCCGCGCCTGTCGCGAGGAAGGTCGCCAGGATTGCAAGTGCGCGTCGGCATTGCCGCAGCCCCATTCCGTTCCGGTAGTCAGTACATGTGCACGGCGATCACGTGGGCGACCGCCGCGAGCACCATCATGTAGACGAGCGGCACGTGCAGCACGTGCCACCACGAGAACAGCCGCTCAAACACACCGAACTGCGCGACTCGCTGCACCACGCGCAGGTGCGCCGCGATCAGCGCCTTCCGACTGCGGATGCGCCGCTCGAGCTTCTGCCGCGGCCATCGCTCGGTCGCAGCGTAGCGTCGCAACGCATCGATGGCCTCGGCCGTGCATCTCCACCGCGCGACCTTCGCGTGCCATCCCAGCGCCATGAACTGCAGCGGATGGCCGAGCGCGTCCTGCCCGGTCGCCATCGCGAGCCGCGCGAACTCGGCGAGCCGCGCCTCGACCTCGGGGGCGAACGCGAGCTTCGAGTGCACCGCCTCGGCGTCGAGGCCTGCCTCCGTGCGCAGCTCCCCGAGCGTCGCCCGGCGGCCGTAGAGCCCGTGGTGGATGCGCGTGTAGAGGAACCGGCCGACGATGCCGCTGGTGGCGACGAGCGCCATCGATCCGAACGCCACCGTGGCATTGAGCGAGCCGAAGGTGAGCGTCGAGTGAACCACGATGAGCACCGGCCCCAGGATGCCCAGCATCATGTGGAGCGCGAACCAGAAGCGCGTCGTTCCGACCTGCCGCAGGGGCCGCCAGCGCTTCCGCAGCGGATAGAGAAACAGCAGCAGCATCGCGACGCCCCCCGCGACGCCGATCCAGTAGCCGACGTCGGATCCTGCGGTGAAGTGACCCGACCGACTCACGGCGATCGCCGCCGCAACGAGCGCGAGTACGAGCAAGAACAGCAGCCATTCGCGTCCCGCGGAACGCCGGCGCGCGCTTGGCGTCGGCCGCTCGGCCACCGGCGCCTTCTTCGACGTCGGAGGTGAGCCGATCACCGTGGTGAACGATGCGGCTCCAACAAGATTCTCGTTCGGCATCGATCGGGCTCCGGCGCTTTCCTTCAACGGACGACACGACGAAGCTGCGCGCCGCCCGCGTTCCCGTTACACTCGTCCTCGCCGCTGCCGCTTTCGCACGCGGCCTTACGCCCGTTATCGCCGTGTTCGAGCTTTCGCCTCTCGCCGTCGCGCTCTACGCTTTGCCACTCGTCGCGATCGTCGCGCTGTACCTGCGGCGCCGAATGCGACTCGAGTCGCACTATCGGCGCGACCTCGACGAGGCAGTCGAGGCTGGGCTCACCGAGCCGGCGTCGCTGCATCCCGTCGTCGACCCGTTCGCGTGCATCGGCTCGGGGTCCTGCGCGAAGATCTGTCCCGAGCAGGCGCTCGGCGTCATCGGCGGCAAGGCGCAGCTCACGAATCCTTCGGCGTGCATCGGCCACGGCGCGTGCGCGGCGATCTGCCCGGTCGGCGCGATCACGCTCGTGTTCGGCACCGAGCGCCGGGGCATCGACATCCCGCTCGTCAAGCCCGATTTCGAGACCAACGTGCCGGGCATCTACATCGCCGGGGAGCTGGGCGGCATGGGTCTCATTCGCAAGGCGTCCGAGCAGGGGAGGCAAGCGATGGCTTCGATCGCGAAGCGCCCTCGCACCGCCGCGCGGCTCGACGTAGTCATCGTCGGCGCGGGGCCGGCGGGAATCGCGGCGGGCCTCGGCGCCGTCGAGCACAAACTGCGATATCGGCTGATCGAGCAGGAATCCGACTTGGGCGGCGCGATCTTCCACTATCCTCGCAACAAGATCGCGATGACCACGCCGGTCGACCTTCCGGTGGTCGGCCGCGTCAAGTTCGAAGAAGTAAGCAAGGAGACCTTGCTCGCGTTCTGGCAGGACATCGTCCGGCGCGCCAGGCTCGACATCCAGTTCGGCGCGCGTATGGAGAGAATCGAACGCGCCGACAGCACCTATCGCGTCGCGACGACCCGCGGCACGCTCGAATGCGGCGCCGTTCTGCTCGCCATCGGACGACGGGGAACGCCGCGCAAGCTCGGGGTACCCGGCGAGGAGCTGCCGAAGGTCGTCTACCGCCTGATCGAAGCCCAGCAGTATCGCGGCCAGCGCGTTCTGATCGTTGGCGGCGGCGACAGCGCGGTCGAGGCTGCGCTCGCCTGCGGGCAGGAGCCGGGCACGCGCGTGACGCTCGCCTACCGGGGCGACACGTTCGGCCGGATCAAGGCGAAGAACCGCGAGCGCCTCGACGCCGCCCGTGCCGCCGACCGGATCGATGTGCGACTGAACACCGAGATCCGGCGCATCCTCCCCGACCGCGTCGAGTTGACCGCGCAGGGAGCGGACGCGAGCGTCGACAACGACGCCGTGATCGTGCAGGCGGGCGGCGAGCTCCCGACGCGCCTGCTCCGCGAGCTCGGCGTCACCGTGGAGACGAAGTACGGGACAGCCTGACGCACCGGCCGCGTCCCTGCGCTCGAGCGTCGTCATCAGTCGTCGAACTCCACCTGCGTCGCCTTCAGCACGGCGCCGACAAGGTTGCCTTTGATCTCGACCTTCTTGCCGTTCGCGAGGTCGGCGATCGTTCCGTGCTTGAACGTCGCCGCCGACGCGTCGACCGTACGTCCCGCGACGACGAAGTTCGAGGGCGAGACGAAGCTGGTGATCTTGCCTTCGACCTCCTGTCCGTCGTCTTCCCCGGAATCGTGAAACTCGACTTCGGTCGCCTTCAATACTCCTGCGACAAGCGGGCCCTTCACCGTCACGTCGCGACCGTCGGCGAGATCGGAGGCGTTGCCGTTTTTGAACGTCGCCGCCGTCGCGTCGACCTGCTGACCGGCGACCTTGAAGTTCGCGACTGACACGAAGCCCGTTATCTTCCCCTCGACTTCGAGCGTCGGCGTCCCCGATGACGCCTTGATCTCGACTTTGCGCGCGACGAGAACGCCGCTTGCGTTGACCGGACCCGTCGCCTCGATCCGGCGCCCATTGGCAAGGTCGCCGCTCGTGCCGCCTTCGAACGTCGCACCCGACGCGTCGACGGGCTGTCCGGCGACCTTGAAGCTCGACGGCGAAACGAAATCGGTGATGGTGCCTTCGACCGTGACATCGCCCGGCGTGTCATCCGACTTGAATTCGACCTTGCTCGCCATGAGCACGTCGCCGGAAAACGTTCCCTCGGCGGCGACGCGCTTGCCGTTCGCGAGATCGGCGGCCTTGCCATTCTCGAATTTGGCCGAGCTCGCATTCACCTTCCGTCCACCGACCTTGAAGTCGGCGACGGAGACGAATTCGCTGATGGGGCCCTCGGCCTTCGTCGTGGGACCGGATGGTGGAGGCGCTCCCTTGTCGAGCCGCTCGATTCTGGTCGCGACCAGCGCGGACGACTTGCGCGCCGCCTTCGCATGCAGGTGGTCGCCGACCTGGATCGCGCTCAGGCTGAAGTCGCGTACCGCTGCGGCACTCTTGTCTTCGAACTGCGTCGCGGCGGTGACGGTGAGCAGTTGCCCCGCGATCGTGATCTTCCCCGCCGTGACGTCGATCGCGTCGGCGCTGCCGTCGAGCGTGAGCGTCGCCGTCTGTTCGATCTCGATCGTTGTCGCGACGACCACGCCCATGGTGAGCCGGCCCTCGACCTCGACCTTGACGCCGTCGGCGAGCACGGCGCCCGCAACGCCGGTGATCGTCGCGCCGCTGCCGTTGACCGCCTGCCCGTTCACGCGGAACGCGGCAATGCTCGTGAAATCGGTGATGATCCCCTCGAGCTCGATCCGCGAAGACTCTCCGCCCGGAATCGTTGTCGCGACAATCGCGATCGCGTTCGCGAGCAGCCGGTCGCCGGCCGCGACCATCGTCCCCTGCACGTCGACCACGGTGCCGTTCGCGAGCGACGGCGGCACGAATGCGATCGGCATCTGCGAGTAATCGACGAGTTGCGCGCCGACGTGGAAGGTTCGTTTCGAAGGATCGAAGGTCGCCACCGGCCCGCGGACCGTGAGAGGGGCTCCGGCCACGATCGATGGCCTGATCTGCACGAGTGTCGCGAGCAGCTCGCCAGGCGCGGACCGGAATCCGCTGGCCTCGACGTACTGATCGATCAGTGTCGCGAAGGTGCCGCCGTCGAACACGGTCAGCGCATCAGTGCGCACGTGCTGGCCAAGCACGATGAAGGCGGAACTTGCCGTGTCGATGCCGCTTACCACACCCTGGACCTCAGCCCGATACTCGATCGCGACGGCCTGCGCGCTCCCGTCGGTGAGGAACCGGCCCTGGACTGTGACGACCATGCCAACCTTGAGCGCCGTCTCGGCAGCGGTCTGGCCGTTGACGGTGATGGCTGCGCCCGGCGTCGTGAACGCTTGACCGTTGACGGTCACTTTGCCCGCGCCCAGAGCCGAGATCGTGCCGACCGCCACGACTCCCGCATCGCCGGTCCCGACGATGCCGCCGCTCGCGATCATGCCGCCGCCGCCACCACACGCGGCGAGCGTCATCGCCAGCGCCGCCGAGAACCAGCCACGCGCGAGCGCGCGGCCCCAGATCATGAAAAACGGAGTGATCTTCATCAGCTCTTCCTCTGCTTCTTGTGCGCGGTGCGCGCGGCGGGTGCGGCCGGGGGCGCCGGCAGCGCGACGGGCTCGGCGTAGAAGAAGACGCCCAGCCGCATCCGCATTCGGTCGCCTGGAGCGGGCGGATCGCGCGCTTCCAGTGCCATGCCGTCGCGATTGATTTCCTGCAGGACCTGCATCGAAAGGCGCTCGGATTTCTCCTGCAGCTCGACGACCGACGCCTTCGACAACTCGTCGTAATAGACGCTGCGCTCGAGCCACGCCGGCCGTGCGCCGCTCAGGTTGTGGACGCCCGCCGCGAGGTGATCGTGCAGCGCCTCGCCGAAGTAGAACGCCTTCGCGTCGACTTCCTTGCCGGGAACGAAGCCGCGCGTCACGAGGCGAACGTGATCATCCGCCTCGACCTCGACCACGCCCAGGCGGGCGAGCTCGTCCAGCACCGAGCGCGGCCGGACGTTCTTGCTGACTTTCTCGACCAGCGCGGCGAACGATTCGGCACCGCCCTTGCTCGGAGTTCGCGGCAGCACGCGGGGCTCGCCGTCGCGGTCGTGGTACGCCGGATCGCCGAGCCAGCGCGCGACGATCTGCGTGCCGAGCGTCATTGCGGGCGTCGGTCCCGCGTCGGGTGGTGTTTCGCGCCTCAGCCGGCGGATGTCCTTCCGGTGAACCCCCGTCAGCAGCGTCAGGCGACTATCGGTAGCGAGCTTGCCGCCGAGGGTGAATTCGCTCGCCGCGGTCTCGACGTAGACGGACTTGAGCAGGTCCGAGAGAAATGGAAACGTGACGCCTTGGCTCACGAGCAGTCGGACGAGCGGTCGCAGGACGCGGCGCAGCGCTGCCACGACAGCCGCACGCGGTTGTCCCGGCATCGCGCTGTCGTCGATGTTGTCGTCCAAAGGCGTCTCGCTCGAACGCACGCGTTGTCGGGCAGTAGGGCCGCCAAACGCCGGGCCGATAATGTGGGAAATATTCCCACTTATTTTGAGAATATGCAAGCATCATAAATGCGATCGGCATGGAATGAATATCTTTCCTTCAATCTTTCATGTTGTTATAGATACTTGTTGAGCACAAACGGGCTGCCTCGGAATACGCGATCGAGAGCCCAGTTCAGAAAACCACACGGAATTCATGGGCTTGCGCAGACCGGGCGCCCGCCTCGCTGGCGCCAAGGTTTGCCAGGCGCCAACGATGTCGTGGGTCATGACGGAGAGGCGACGGCGACGAAGCACGCGGCCGCTCGGTGGGACGCAACCACGCGCGCTCAGGTCGCGCGCTTGGGCACGTCGCGTCCTTCGGTTTGCGACGGCAATTACCGGACAGGCGCGCTTCGCCCGTCATCGGCCGAGCAAGATTCGGCGCGCGTAGATCGCGCAGGACTGGAGAGCGCGTGGCGCGAGCGTCGATCTTCCGCTAAAATTAAAAGTTGCCCTTGCGCCTCAGCCGGATGAGACGCAGGGCTTGGTATTCGGGTTTGTGCCGGTGTAGCTCAGTTGGTAGAGCAGCGCATTCGTAATGCGAAGGTCGAGGGTTCGACTCCTTCCACCGGCACCAATCTCTACGCGGTTCTGCGGGTTAGCGACAGCTAACCTGACCTCACCTCTGTGCCGTAATTGTGCCGTCGCTTTCCACCGCGACGGCACGCGTTGCGCAAAGGCGTTCCGCGTAGGGTGCCAGGTGGCCGGCGGAGAGGTGCGCGTAGCGGCGCACCATCTCCGGACTCTCCCAACCGCCCAACTCCTGCAACGCGAACAGCGGCGTGCCGTTCTGCACGTGCCACGACGCCCAGCAGTGCCGAAGATCGTGCCAGCGGAAATCCTGGATGCCGGCCCGCTCGAGCGCCTGGTACCAGGCTTTCGTGCTGACCTGCTTGATCGGCTTCCCGCGGAAGCTGAACACGCACGTCAGATGCTTCCCGACCTGCTTTCGCACCAGCGCCATCGCGTCGGTATTGAGTGGTACCGCGATGGCCTTGCGTGCTTTGGCTTGGTCGGGATGTATCCACGCCAACTGTCGCGCCAAATCCACTTGCTTCCATTGCAGACCCGTGACATTCGCCGCTCGTAAACCCGTCGCGAGCGAGAATGCCGCCATATCCGCAAGATGCTCCGGCAACTCGGTCAGAAGGCGTTGTGCTTCCTCGTGCGAGAGAAAGCGAATGCGCCGGGTCGGTACCCGCAACATGCGAACTTGCGGAGCCCGATCCAACCACTCCCACTCGCTGACACACTTGCGCAAGATTGCACGCACCAGCGCCAACATCCGATTCACCGTTGCATTGCTGCAGCCCCGCGCGAGCTTCTCGTCGGTAACCCTGTCGAGCGTGGCGCGGCTGATGGCGCCGAGGTCCTTGCCGCCCAGGAAGGTGTCGAGCCAGCGCAGCGTGTTGACATCTGCATTGGCCGTGGCCTTGTGCGATTTCTCCTTGAGCCACCGCACCACCGCCTCGTTCCACGTCCGCCGCGGCTTTTCGCCCAACTTGGCGATCCGCCACATTTCGGACTTGAACCGATCGTGAAACTCTTGCGCTAGGGCTTTACTGGCAGTCCCAGTAGTTCGGCGTACTCGCTCCCCGTTTGGAGCAACGACGTCGACCCACCAGATACCGCCGCGTTTGCGAAGTGACATTGCATCTCCTTTCTCAGAGTCACTTGCAACGCTTGCCGAGGGGAAGCGTAGAACGAACGCACGTATTCGGCAAGGTCGTCTTCGATGAAGATCCAGCAGCGGCCGGGCTTCGCTCCGGGAATCGCGCCGCATTTCGCCCGGCGCCGAACTTCCTCCGGATGCATGTGGAGGAGGACGGCGGCTTCGGCTAGCGAGAGGGTTCGCAAATGGGCAGCGACATCAATGCGATCGGTTGGCGCAGACCTGGTGGTCATGTTGCAGTTCGCGTTCAGCGACCCAAGTACACCGCGGTAATCTGTTCGCGGCCGTGCCCCATCTCGTGGCTGATTTCCTCTCGAGCGTCGCGATCGATCGCCCTCTGCTTCGGGGCGAGCTGCTTGGACGTCGGTCCCCCGCGCGCCGGGCACTCCCAGCCGGTCAGTTTCTGGTAGCGGGTTTGGGCATACAAATGCCGATGCCCATGAAAGGCATGAATGCCAACCCGCGCACACTCGTAGCGGAAGTGCTGCAGGTAATCACGGTAGGTGGCGTAACCCGGTGCGACCAGACTCTTGCCCTTGGCGAGTGCTTTGGCCTCGTCCAGAAGCTGCCGCTGCTCCGGGGTAACGATGGGAATCCGTATTTCCCGCCCACCCTTGTTCCAGGAATCCTTGAGCACCAGGGTATCGCCCCGATCGGCCCACGCCGGGACGATCTTGATCGAGGCTTCACGGCGCAGGCCGAAGGCAGCCTGCAAGCGCAGTGACATCTGCGCAGAGGGGGTGCGGATGGCCGTGAGTTGTTCCATGCCAAACTGCTTTGCTTTGGAAATGTTGGTGACATACACCCGATCAGGGATGCCGTAGGCGGCGTTGGTGCGGGCGACGATGTTGTCCTTGCCGAGCTTCTGCGCGGCCCAGCGCAGCGCCGACATCCGATTCTTGATGGTTCCTGGGGAGAGCTCTTCGACGAGCCAATGGGCGGCCAGCTTCTCGACGTGCTTGGGCTTAAGCCCTTGCGCGCGCAGACCGCGATGGCCCATCTCGTGCAGCTGATTGGCCACCACATCCAGGATGTGTTCGCGGTCGGCCTGCGTGGCATAACTTCCGTCGCGGTTATGCCGGCACAGCTCCTTGAAGTCGTGGTTCAAGTCGCGCACCCGTTCCTCCTCAGAAGTCGGGACCAGGGCGCGAGCGCGGGTGCAGCCATGCCCGCGAGGAATTGCCGGACGGCCGCCCGCCTCGCCAACGCTGGCTCGCCGACCGTCTTTCGTTTCGGGCAGCTGAATCGTTTCCCGTGCATGCGTCGATTCCTTCCGTCACAGCGTTTTTGCCATTGCGCCAAGTGCAATTCCTTATTGCCGTGGTGAATCCGGTCAGGTAAGTGTTACTGCTCGCCTGGAGCGCCTTAGCGGCCCCAGTGGTAGATGCGAGCACGGGACACCACATCCCGTTTTGTGCGGTTGCTTTGCTGCCCGCCAGCGCCGCACGGCGCTTACTTGGCGTCGCGACGCGTTCCTGCGGGAACCGCCAATCGCGAGAGTCGTTATCCCAAGACTCACGGGGCACCGAAGTAGGTGCGTTGGACGATCCGTTGGGCGGATCAGATGGCGATCGGCATTGCACCGATCGGACAGAGGGCGTGATACC
>CAWHNE010000004.1:0-112187 GCA_963830485.1 uncultured beta proteobacterium | reverse complement strand
GTTAATACGTTCTCCGATAAATCCTCGATTTTTTTCTTTAGACTGATATAAGAGTGGCAATTGAATATGGATTAAAGGTTCAAGACTACTGAGTAAATCTTGAGTAGTTACGTCACGAAATTCCAAAATAGGATTATAGCGAAGGGTGTCTGTCTTTAAATTTTTTTCTCCCTTCCAAAAATCCTTATTCTCTTCATTCAGCGAAATGACTTTTATAGTAAAAGTATTCCCACCTGTTTTTTCGATTTCATAAAGGGCATCTGAAAAATTGCCTCCTTCTTGTTGAACCCCCCCGGGGATAAGCCTCTTTTCTCCAATTTGTAATTGACTGACTTCTGTTTTCAGCGTGTTGATTAATCCCTTTAGTTTTTTAGAACTGAGAGATAAATCGGTGGTTTGTTGAAGCGTTTCAATTTCTTTAGACCAAGAGCTAGCTTTTTTCAGTCTATGTTCAAGTTGTCGGTCTTCTAGAGTGACTATAGCGTTATTATCGTTGTTATGATCATTTTGTTGCTTAATATGCTGGTGAGTGTAAGCTAATAATGCAGAAGTAGGACAGTTACTTTGCTCAGGAACAGCCCGAACGACTTGAGAAAGAATCTTAAAATTGATCTCTTTTGGAGGCTTCTCTTGAATAAAACCAAACACAAGCTTAATTTTAATTAAGAAGTCTTTAAAAAACCTAAAAATCGGATTAACAGAGGTCAGTTCAGCTGATTGTGAATGAAGAAGGGTCCCATCCTGGTTTCGATTCAATTTTAAATAGTCTTTATCCCAAATAGTTGTCCTCGATGAACCAGCTCATTCGTCGACAGCGCCCGCGCGCCATCCTGCCGCCGCGCGTAAAATCGTGACCAACAAGGTCCCATCCCCGATCATGATCCCACCCAACGCTTCACGTCGCCGCCTTCTCGCCGTCTGCGCTGCGTGGGCGCTGACCGGCCCGGCCGTCGCAGCGGAGCCGGCGTCGCCGCTGCCCACCGATTTCGACCCGGCCCGTGATCCCGCCCGGGACCTCGAGGTCGCGCAGAGGATCGCGCACGCGGCCGGGCGGCGCGTGCTGATCGAGGTCGGCGGCGAGTGGTGCTCGTGGTGCCACATCCTCGACCGCTTCTTCGAGGCGAACCCGGACCTCCGCCGCTACCGCGACGCGAATTACGTCTGGCTCAAGGTCAATTGGTCCCCGGAGAACACGAACCAGGCGTTCCTGCGGCGCTATCCGCCGATTCCCGGCTATCCGCATTTCTTCGTCCTCGACGGCGGCGGACGGCTCGCGCACTCGCAGGCCACGAGCGAGCTCGAGGCGAAGAAGAGCTACGATGCCGCGGCGATGTACGCGTTCCTGGTCAAGTGGGCGCCGCGGCGGTAGCGCGTTCCCGCTGCCGGGCGAGCGCCCAGGCCACGTGCTCGCGCACCAGCGCCGACGCGTCGCCGGCGCGGGCCTCGAGCGCGGCGACGATCGCCGGATCGTGCGGCGCGTTGCCGAGCGCGACCGCGATATTCCTGAGCCAGCGTTCGTAGCCGATCCGGCGGATGGCGCTGCCCGCGGTTCGCGTGCCGAATTCGGCCTCGGTCCAGCGGAAGAGGGCGATCAGTTGGGGGTCGTCGAGGCCGTGGCGGACGCCGAAGCCGATCTCGGTCGCGGCCGTCGCGTAGCGGTTCCACGGGCAGACGAGCTGGCAGTCGTCGCAGCCGTAGATCCGGTTGCCGACGAGCGGCCGCAGGTCCTCGGGAATGCTGCCGGCGTGCTCGATCGTCAGATACGAGATGCATCGGCGGGCGTCGAGCTCGTAGGGAGCGACGATCGCGCCGGTCGGGCAGGCGTCGATGCACGCACTGCAGGTACCGCAATGCGGCGACTGCGGCGGCGTCGCCGGCAGCGCCAGGGTCGTGTACAACTCGCCCAGGAAGAACCACGACCCGGATTCGCGCGTGAGCAGCAGCGTGTGTTTGCCGCGCCAGCCGAGGCCGGACCGCGCAGCGAGCGCGACCTCGAGCACCGGCGCGCTGTCAGTGAACACGCGATAGCCGAACGGGCCGACTTCGTCGGAGATTCGATTGGCGAGGCGCTGAAGCTTCGTGCGGAGCACCTTGTGATAGTCGCGGCCGAGCGCGTAACGCGCGACGTACGCCTTCGCGGGATCGGCGAGAACCGCTTCGCTTGCATGCGCGCCGGGCGGCAGGTAATTCATCCGCACCGTGATCACCGACAGCGTGCCGGGGACGAGCTCGGCGGGTCGCGCCCGGCGGACCCCGTGCCGTGCCATATAATCCATCGTGCCGTGACGGCCCGCGGCGAGCCAGGCGAGCAGGCGAGCCTCGTCGTCGGCGAGGTCGGTGCCGGCGACGCCGATTTCATCGAAGCCGAGCGCTTGCGCCCAGCCTCGAATCCGATGCACGAGATCGTGGCCGTTGCGCGGGTCGGGCGCTTCTTGCGGGACGCCTGCTGTCGTCATCCGTTCAGCGTACACCGCCTCCGAAAACGTCGATGTCGACCGCCTCGCTTCACCTTGCGGACGCTGCCGCCACCGAGGCCGCCGGCGCACGTCTCGCGTCGCGCGTGCGCCCGGGCATCGTCGTGACGCTCACGGGCGACCTCGGCACCGGGAAGACGACGCTCGTGCGCGGCTGTCTGCGCGCGCTCGGCTGGCGAGGTCCCGTGAAAAGCCCCACCTATCCCTTGGTTGAACATTATCCGCTGTCGAGCTTATACTTTTATCACTTTGATTTTTATCGATTCGCCGATCCAAACGAATGGGAAACGGCGGGGCTCGCCGATTGTTTCCGCGACGACAGCGTCTGCGTTGTCGAATGGCCCGAGCGCGTGGGTGTGCTGCTGCCGACACCCGACTTGGCGTTGGTCCTCGCGCACGGGGCGAACGGCGACGGCCGCGAGCTCGCGCTTCACTCCCACACGGAGCCGGGTGAGCGATGTCTGAGCGCGATCGCCGCGCGGGCAGCCCCCGCGCGCTAGTTCACGTCTCGCTCGAGCGCCGCCGCGCGTTCCGCTGGCTGCTCTTGCCTGCCGCGCAGCTCGCCGTGCCGACGATCGCGTGGGGCGCGGTGGCGCGCGTCGCGTCCGCGCGTCTCTGGCCTTCGCACGAGTACACGCGCGTGATCATCGAATCGCCGGCGCCGATCGCGTACCGGCTCGTCACGCAGCGCGCGCCGCCGCAGGTCGCGCTCGAGCTCGACGGCGTCGACGACGCGACGGAGCTCGAGCTCCTCCCGTTCCGGCTGCAGGCATCCGATCCCTACATCGCGGGCATCACGTTCACGGTCTCCACGCCCGGCTCGGTGCGCCTGGTCGTCGACCTCAAGGTGCAGACGCAGCCGCAGCTCTTCGCGCTCGCGCCCGTGGCCAATTTCGGCCACCGCATCGTGCTCGATCTGTATCCGCTTGCGCCGCTCGACCCGCTGATGGCGGCGCTCGAAGGGCGAAGGGCCGAGGAAGGTGCCCGGGCGCCAGCCGCTCCGGAACGGCCGGCACCCCCCAGCGGCGACGCGAAGAAGCAGGGTCGCCGCAAGATCGTCGTCGCGATCGATCCCGGTCACGGCGGCGAGGACCCCGGGGCGACCGGCCAGCGCGGAACCTACGAGAAGCACGTCGTGCTCGCGATCGCGAAGAAGCTCAAGGTCCGCATCGACGGCGAGCCCGGCATGCGCGCGATGCTGACGCGCGACGACGACTATTACGTTCCGCTCGCGACCCGCGTGCGGAAGGCGCAAGCGGCGCAGGCGGACCTGTTCGTGTCGATTCACGCCGACGCCTTTCGCGAGCGGAGCGCGCGCGGCTCGTCGGTGTTCGCGCTGTCCGAGCATGGAGCCACGAGCGCCGCGGCGAAGTGGCTCGCGCAGAAGGAGAACGCCGCCGACCTGATTGGCGGGGTCAATCTCGATCCGCGCGATCCGGTGGTCGCGCGCACGCTGATCGACCTGTCACAGACGGCGCAGATCAGCGACAGCCTGAAGGTCGGCCGGCACGTTCTCGACGGCATCGGCACCGTCAATCCGCTGCATCGCGGTGCGGTCGAGCAGGCCGGCTTCGCGGTGCTGAAAGCGCCCGACATTCCGTCGATTCTGGTCGAGACCGCGTTCATCTCGAATCCCGACGAGGAGTTGAAGCTGCGGAGCGAGCGCCATCAGGCGCAGTTCGCGCAGTCGATCCACGAGGGGATCCGGCGCTACTTTGCGGGCAATCCGCCGCTCGCCCGCTCGCGTAGCGGCAACGCGTGACGCTTCAGCCGGTCGCCGGCCGGCGCCCGTTTCGACCGACCCACACCATCCCGCCGGCGATCGCCGCGAGCGCGGCGACGTAGAACACGATCTGCATCCCGGCAGGTTGCGCCTCGTAGCCGACGAGGCTGTGGAGGAGCGTGCCGACGACCGAGGTCTGCGGCAG
Organism: uncultured beta proteobacterium; assembly: GCA_963830485.1. Lineage (GTDB taxonomy): Bacteria > Pseudomonadota > Gammaproteobacteria > Burkholderiales > Casimicrobiaceae > CAIWHR01. The sequence goes on along the minus strand of CAWHNE010000004.1, from coordinate 107,785 downwards.
CAGGTTCGAGGTGTCCCACAGCGGGGTCGCGAGCCCGGGCAGCAGGTCCGCCTGGATCAGGAAGCGCGCGGCCTGCGACGCCATCCCGGCGGCGAGGAACAGGACGAGAACGCCCGTGACCGTGAAGAACCAGCGCAGCGGGACGCGGAGCAGCCCCTTGTAGACGATCCACCCGAGCGCGGCACCCGCGGCGACACCCGCGGCGCCTCCGGCGAGCATCGCCGCGGCTTCGCTGCCCTGCGACGCGGCGACGCCGTAGAGGAAGAGCACGGTCTCGGAGCCTTCGCGGAGCACGGCCAGGCCGACGACGACGAGCAGCACCGAGCATTCGCGCCGCCCATCCCGGATGGCGGTGCCGACGGCGCGCGCGTCCGCCGCGAGCGCGGCGCCATGCGACGACATCCAGAGGTTGTGCCACGCGAGCATGACGACGGCCAGACCCAGCACCGTCGCGTTGAAGAGCTCCTGGCCCGCGCCGCTCGCGAGCTCGGCGATCCGCTCCGTGCCGAGCGCGACGACGCCGGCCCCCGCGAGGCCCGCCACCACGCCGGCGGCGAGCCACCGGTTGCGCCCGGGCACCGAGCGCGTCGCGGCGGCGACGATGCCGATGATCAGCGCCGCTTCGAGGACTTCGCGGAAGACGATGACGGCGGTGGCGAACACGGTCGTGCGTCCGATCCGGCGCTACTTGGCGATGATCACGCCCTTCGCCGTCTTTTCGTTGTACTCGCCGACGAAGGGGTAGCTTCCGGGCTTGAGGGGGCCGATGTTGATGGTCGCCGTCGCCTTGCCGGCGATCACCTTCTCCCGGTTGAGCGACTTGCTTTCGAACTCCTCGGGCGTCGCGTCGCGGTTCTCGACCACGAGCTTGAGCTTCTTGCCGGCGGGAACGGTGAGCTCGGCCGGGTCGAACTTGTGATCCTGGATCACGAGCTTGAATTCATCGTCTGCGGCGAATACCGGGGCGGCCGCGAATGCGGCAAAGGCGACGGCGAGGAGAAGAGGCAACGCGCGATTCATGGCGGTCCTGAGCGTGGGTCGATACGCAAATGATAATGATTCGCATTCTTGATAGCAAGCCCTGCCGTGGTGCGGGTCTTCACGGGCGCCGCCAGGGTCTGCGGATCGAACCCGCGCGCCTGCCGGCGCAGTTCGCGGTCGAGCGCCTCGACGTTGTCCTCGCGGACCCGATGGCGGTCGGCGCAGGCCTCGGCGATCAGCCAGTCGTTGACCGCCGGCGCGAAGTGATAGAGGTCCGTGTAGCGGTCGAGGTCGTGGGTGATCTCGGCCACTCCCTGGAAGTCGACGACGCGCACGTTCGGCAGGTCCCGCGTGATCGCATGGACCCAGTACTTGAACGCGAGCGAGGCTTCGAGTTGCCCGCGCTGCACGAAGTCGGCCCACACGACGATCGAGTAGGGGGGCCAGACGAGGACGAATTCGGTGGCCGGGTGCGCAGCGAACAGCGGCATCAGATTGTGCCGGAAGCTCGCCTGCATGCCCCAGAGGTCGCGCGGCGGCTGCTGGAACTGGGCGTTGAGATCGCGCGGGTCGAGTCGCTTCACCACCTCGTCCCGCGCGAAACGCTTCTCGTCGGCCCACCACCATGGCGCATCCGCGTCGGTGCGGAAGCGCTCGCTGGTATCGCCGCTCACGATCCGCCAGGAGCGCACGAGCACGCCCCACGACAGGAGGTACGGCAGGTCGTTCGCGGGGTTGCGGTCGTAGAAGTACGCGGGCAGCGGGCCGGCGAGCGGGTTGCGCTGATCGGGCGTCCCCGAGAACGCGTTGAAGTCCAGGATCAGGATCGCGCGCGCGAGCGGTTTCGCGGCGAGCGCGGTCGACACGATCAGCGCCTGCTCGCTCGCGGTCAGCGCGGGCATCGCGACGTTGAGCCCGGTGCCCCCGCACGCGCGGCCGATCGCACTGTTCCTCGTGTTCTCGACGATCGACGAGCCCGACAGCAGCGTGTCGTAGGAACCGTGCTTCGCGAGGCCCGGCGCGATGTAACGGTGGAACGACGTGTAGAAGCGCGGTGGATAGGCGTGGGCGACTCCGTACTGCTGGAAAGGATCGACCCACGCGTTGAAGGCGCCGATCGCCACGAGGATCGCGACGGCGACCGCGAGGGCTGCGGCGAACCAGCGTCGCGCGGCGATTGTCGGATCGAGCGTCGGCCATCGCCGCAAGTCAGAAGTTGAAATAGAGGAACGGCGTCGGGCGCGCAAGCTGCAGCACGCAGAGCGGCAGCGCGAGCGCGACGAAGGCGGCGGTCGCCACGGTTGGCCGGAACGTCTCGGCGAGCGCGTTCGAATTCACGCGGCGGAACACGACGAGGAGCCCGATCGCCGGCGGCACCAGCGCCCACGCGGGCGGGACGACCAGCGCGGCGCCGACGCGCGCGGCCGTCTCGTTCAGCCACCCGAGCGCGGGCAGCGCGGGCGCCGGGTTGCCGCCCGCCATCGCCATCAGCATCGCGAGCGCGGAGTCGAGCGACGTTGCGCGGAAGAACACCCAGCTCACCATCACGAACAGGAACGTGAGCGCCCACGCCAGCGCGCGCGGGAGCGGGACGCCGAAGCGGCCCCAAACGCGGCAGACGATCATCGCCACGCCGTGCAGGAGTCCCCACAGGACGAACGTCCACGCGGCACCGTGCCAGAAGCCGCCGAGCAGGAACGTGACGAGGACGTTGGCCGCGGTCCGCGCGTCGCCACCGCGGTTGCCGCCCAGCGGGATGTAGAGGTACTCGCGGAGGAACCGGGACAGCGTGATGTGCCAGCGGTGCCAGAACTCGCGGATGTCGGTCGCCCGGTACGGCGAGTCGAAGTTGATCGGCATCCGGATGTTGAACATCCGCGCCGCGCCGAGCGCCATGTCGGTGTAGCCCGAGAAGTCGAAGTAGATCTGCATCGTGTAGGCGAGCACGGCCACCCATGCGGCAGGCGCCGCGAGCGTCGCCGGCGCGCGCGAACCCCGCGTCGGCGATCGGCGCGAACGTGTCGGCGATCAGCACCTTCTTGACGAGGCCGATCGCGAGCAGGAACAGCCCCGCCGCGAGGTTGTCCCACTGCGGCCGCTTGTTCGTCGCTTCCGCGAACTGCGGCATCATCTCGCTGTGATGCAGGATCGGTCCCGCGAGCAGGTGCGGGAAGAACGTCACGAAGAGCGCGTAGTTGACGAACACCGGCTCCTGCGCCTTGCGCCGGTGGACGTCGACCAGGTAGGCGATCTGCGTGAACGTGAAGAAGCTGATGCCGAGCGGCAGCGCGAGGTGCAGGAGATGCGGCGCGCTCGCCGGTGACGCGCGCCGCGTTGGCGAGGAAGAAGTCGGCGTACTTGAACACGCCGAGGAGCGCGAGGTTCGCGGCGACGCCGAACGCGAGCATTCGCCCGCCGGCGCCACGGCGCAGCGCGCGTCGCCACGGCGAAGTTGAACACGATGCTGCCGAGCGATCAGCGGCAGGTGCCAGGGATTCCACCAGCCGTAGAAGAAGAGCGACGCGACCGTGAGCCATGCCTGCGCCGCGAGCGGGCGCCGTCCGAGCAGGAAGAAGACGACGAGGGTTCCCGGCAGGAACCAGAGCAGGTAGTCGTAGCTGTTGAACAGCATCGCGGGGGCGTCTTTGGGATACCGCGCTCGACCGTGGCCGGTCACCGGCGAGCGTCGGAGCCCGCGCGGCCTGCGCGGCGTATGGTAACCCGCGCCCGGCGTGGCCCGGGTCGGCGTGCCAGACGGTAGAATCGACGTCCGTGATCCGCTTCTTCGTCCTGTTCCTGGTCCTGCAGGCCGTGCTCTTCGGCGCCGAGCTGACGCCGTGGGTGCAGGACGCGCTCGTCGTGCCGTGGACCAACACGCTCGCGTCGGTCAGCGCGTGGCTCGTCACGCTGTTCGATCCCGGAGTCGTTGCGACCGGCAAGGTGCTGCAGAGCACGGTCAACGGCTTCGCCGTGTCCATCGAATCCGGATGCAACGGCGTCGAGGCGACGATCGTCCTGGTCGCCGCGATCCTCGCGTTTCCCGCACCGTGGAAGCGCCGCCTGCTGGGCCTCGCCGTCGGCATCGTCGCGGTTCAGGGCCTCAACATCATCCGCGTGATCAGCCTCTTCTACCTCGGGCAGTGGGACCTCGACGCGTTCGAGTGGGCGCACCTCTACGTCTGGCAGGCGCTGATCATGCTCGACGTGCTCGTCGTCTGGCTGATCTGGGTGCGCACGCTGCCGGCGAGCGCGCGCGGCGCCGGCCTGGGGGAACGTGCCCTGATGCGCACGCCGCTCGGCCGCTTCGTCTTCAAGGTGCTTGCCTGGCTTCCGGCGGCGTTCGTCGTCTGGTACTTCGGCGCGCCGGTCCTGCTCTGGCCGGTCAAGATCCTGGTCGCGCTCGTGGCACGCACGGGCCTGCCCGACATCGTCACCGCGGTCGAGCAGAACGCGGCGATCTTCACGTTCGCAACGACGCTGAAGCCGGGCGCGGCGCTCGGCACGGCGGCGCAGATCACGGTCGACGTCGACGGGCTCCTCTACTCGTTCGGGATGCCGCTCTTCGCTGCGCTCGTGCTCGCGGCGCGCGAGCCGCGACTGGCCGCGCACGCTCGCGCTCGGCTACGCGGTGCAGCTGCCGTTCGTCGCGTGGGGCGTGCTCGCCGATTTCCTGAAGAACATCGCGATCACGTCGGGCCCGCTCGTGGCGTCGCAGACCGGGTTCGTCGGCGTGGCAGCGCGAGGCGATCGCGTTCGCCTTCCAGTTCGGCTCGCTGATCCTGCCGACCGTGGTGCCCGGCGGTCACGTGGGTGCTCACGCACCGCGACGTTCCTCGAGCGGCTGCGCGAGCCGCCCGCCGCCGGCGCGGCGCCTACATCCCCGCGCTGATCGTGTGCTCCGGCCGTCTCGAGCGCGGCGATCGCCGCGTGCCGCTGCGCGGCGGGAACGAGCACGTAGTCGGTGTCGTAGGTCGCCGACCGCGAACAGCGACACGCGCGCGGCGGCGAGCGGAGCCGGTCACGCTCGCGAGGATTCCCGGTCTGGTCGAGCGGCAGCGGGCCCTCGAACGCGCAGCGCCGCCAGCCGCGGCTCGCCGCGACGTCGCTCGGCACCGACGCCTCCGCGCAGACGACCGACAGCTCGTCCGGCGTCCGCGTCATCGACCACCAGCGAGCCGCCGGTCGCCCAGGCGGGCGCGCGCGTCGCGCGGCCGAGGCGGCAGATCGCCATCGGCTCGTCGGTCAGCACGAGGCGCAGCCGCCGCGGCGTGCCGCGAGCATCATCAGCGGGCCGGACGCCTTGCGCTCGCGCTCGCGCTCGCGCAGCACGCGCCGCTGCACCTTGCCGGTCGTCGTCATCGGCAGCGCGTCGATGAACTCGATCTCCTTCGGATACTCGTACGGGCGCGAGGAACTTGCGCACGTGCTGCCGGATGTCTTCCTCGAGCGCCGCGTCGGCGCCGTGCCCGGCGCGAGCACGATGAACGCCTTGACGACGTTGCCGCGCGTCTCGTCGGGCGAGGGCACCACCGCCGCGTTGGCGACCGCCGGATGGCGGACGAGGCAGTTCTCGATCTCCGACGGCCCGATCCGGTAGCCGGCCGCCTTGAACATGTCGTCGGCGCGGCCCTGATACCAGAGATAGCCGTCGGCGTCGCGCTTCGCGAGATCGCCGGTGCGGCACCAGTCGCCGGTGAACTTCTTCGCGGTGCCCTCCGGATTGCCGAAGTACTCGAGGAAGAACACCGGATCGCGGCGTGCCGTCGGGCGCGATGCGGTTCACCGCGACTTCGCCGATCTCGCCGCCGCCACCTCGCTGCCCGTCGTCGTCGATCACCGCGATCCGGTGGCCGGGATAGGGACGGCCCATCGAGCCCGGCTTCGCCGGCCACAGCTCGTGCGAGTTGCCGACGATGTAGTTCATCTCGGTCTGGCCGAACATCTCGTTGATCGTGACGCCGAGCGCCTCGCGCGCCCATTCGAACACCGTCGTGCCGACCGCCTCGCCGGCGCTCATGATCGTGCGCAGGTTGAGCGTCGAAGCGCTCGCGCGGCCGCGGGAACGCCTTCATCATCATCTTGAGCGCGGTCGGGAACAGGAACGTGTTGCGGATCGCCGTATTTCTCGATCAGCGCGAACGCGCGCTCCGGATCGAAGCGGCCGCGATAGCCGACGATCGGCTGGCCGAAATAGCAGCGTCGGCAGCAGCGCGTCCATCAGGCCGCCGGTCCACGCCCAGTCGGCCGGCGACCAGAACAGGTCGCCTGGTCCGCGGATAGCCGTCGTGCGAATGGACGAAGCCCGGCAGATTGCCGAGCAGGCACTGCTGCGGCATCAGCGCGCCCTTCGGCGGTCCGGTCGTGCCGCTGGTGTAGACGAGCAGCGCGGGATCGGTGGCGGCGAGCTCCGGCCGGCGTGAAATGCGGCGATCCGCGCGCGAGCAGCGTCTCCCAAGGCGTGACCCCGCTTCGCGCGCGCCGGCGACGCCGATCGACGTGCGCGACGCCGGGCAGCGCTCGCGGATCGGGGCGAGGTTCGGCAGCGACTGCGGATCGACGAACGCGACCTTCGCCTGCGAATCGGCGAGCCGGTACTCGAGCGCGTCGGGGCCGAACAGGAACGACAGCGGCACCGCGACCGCGCCCAGCTGGTAGACCGCGATGTGCGCGACGACGGTCTCCGGGCGCTGCGGCAGGATCAGCGCGACGCGGTCGCCGCGCGCGACGCCGAGCGCGGCGAGCGCATTCGACAGCCGGTTCGCCTGCTGCTCGAGGTCCCAGAACGTGTAGCGCGGCCGTCGCGCCGGACTCGTCTTCCCAGTAGAGCGCGAAGCGCGCGCGGTCGTGGCGCCCAGCGGCCGCAGCAGGCGTCCGCGATGTTGAAATCGCGCCGGCACGTCCCAGCGGCGCTGGACTCGGCACGATGACAGGCTCCGCGTTACGGCGGATCGACCGTGCATTGCCGGATCTGCGGACGTCAGCGGCGCGGCGCTGCGTCGCCGGGCGGCGGTGGCTCGAGCGGCTCGACGGCGGTCCAGACCCATTCCGGCTGCTGCTCGAGCAGCCGGCCGAGGCGGATCGCGTGCATCGGCGCCGCGGTGTCTGCAGCTTGAAGCGCTTCGCCGGCTGGTACTCGATCGCCGGCACGATCAGCGACTGCACCGCCGGATCCGCCTCGCGCTTGCGCAGCGACAGGAACAGCCCGTGGAAGATGCGGCCGTTGATCGTCGTCGCCTCGCCGTCGACCGAATAGTCCGCGTCCTGCGCTTTCCGCTGCTCGATCAGGTCGACGCTCGACGAGCGAGTTCGCGATCACCTGCAGGCCGATTTCGGCGCGGTCGGCGGTGAGGCGCCGCATCCGCCGCACGATGCCGAGCGCCCAGACGGGCTGGCCGTGCGGGCGCATCGCCGCCAGCGTGCCGAGCGTGACCGCGTTGGCGACGCTCATCGGCGCGAGCAGCCGGAACCCGGTCTGGCTCACGTCCTTCACTTCCCACGGCCCGCCCGGGGCCGCGTAATTGCGCCGAGCCGGCGCTGCGCCTGCTCGAGCCGCCGGTCGCGCTCGTTGCGAGCGCGCCCGAACACCGCGAGTTCCATCGTGCCGCCGAAGCTGTTGCCGGGATCGAGCGCCGGCATCGGCGCCCGTTCTTCCTCGCGAAGGTAACCCGAGATCTTCGCGAAACCGACGATCGCGTCGACGGTGCCCGCTGCCGACGTGCGCTCGCCTCGCCGGGCGAACGGCTTGAACTCCGGGTCGACCTGCGAGGCGAGCTTCGTGAAGAGCGCGAGCTGCTCGCTCCGGCGCGCCGTCCGGTCGGACAGCGGCTGGCTCTTGATCTTCTGCTCGAGCATCGCGACGTTCTGCAGCAGCAGCGCGTGCAACGGACGGGTGTCGAGGAACAGCACGCGGCCCTCGAGCGGAGCCGGCGTGCGGCGGCGAAGTCCCGCCCGGCTGCCCAGGTCCACGTAGAAAGAGGTGACCGACGACGGCTCGAGCGTGAGCCGCAGGGGCTGGCACCACTCGTCGAGATGGGTCGCGACCCAATCGACGTGCTTCGGCGTCAGGTTGCCCGAGTTCACCAGCTGGAGGATGAGCGCCACCAGGTACTCGTGCTCGACGGTCGTCGTCTCGCCCTGCGCGCTGACGACGACGAGTCGGCGCTCGATCTGCCGCGAGCACGCGAGCGTGAAGAGCGCGTGCAGCTCGGCCCATTTCGCGGGGATCCACTGCTCGTATCGGTAGAGCCGGACCCTCGCGTCGAGCCCGAGGTGCAGGATCTGCCGCGCGACGAGCTCGGGCAGGAGCGCCTGCCACTTGCTGCTCTGCGCGTGCGCAGAGAGCTCGCGCTCGAACGCGGCGTAGCAGGCGAGAAACCCTTGCGTCAGATCGAACAGCGCCTGCCAGAGCTGGTTCTCGATCCGCGACGAGCGGCTCGCGTGCTCGAGATACTGCGCGGACAGCGTGCGGCGGAGGCTCTGCGTCTCGAGGTCGACGCGGAACACGGCTTCGAGGCCCTGTGGCGTGTGCCGCGCGCTGCGCTCCGTGAGACGGGCGAGCTCGGCCTGCACGTCGTGCTGGATCGCGACGGGATCGTTGCCGGGAAGCGACGCATACCACCGCTCGGCCGCCTTGGCGTCCGCGAGGGGGTCCTTCTGGTCCTTGCCGATTCCGAACATCCGTTATCGCTTCCCCAGTTGCGCTTGCGCGGCACTCCGCATGAATCGCGCCAGACGCCCGGCGATCGCGACGATTCGACACTCGGGATGCCGCGGCCGAGGTCTGCCCGGCGCAGCGCGGGCACGCCATGGAAATCCGTTGCGAATTCCGGTGCTTGCGGTCGCACCTCCCGGGGTTCGATGATCGCCCAAAGCCTCACGGGGAGCAATAGGCGGTCAGATCCGCTGGCACGCATCGTGCATGTAACCGGCCGTGCTGCACAGAATGTCGCCTCGCGGCGCGTATCCCGAAGGGGATCCGTCCGAAACGACCGGCGTGCAGCCACCCCCTCCTGCGCTCGGCTATACTTGTGCAGCACAGGATGCGCACCAATACTGACGACTACGGTAAGGAAACGACACGATGGGCATCCTGATCAAGGCGCCGACGAGGCGGAACGAACCGGCGATCGGCCCGACCGAAGCACGCGAATCGACCGTGGAATCGCGCGGCAACGCGCACATCCGCGAAGTCGTCCGCATCACCGGCCTGCGCCGTGAGCAGCTCTACATGTGGCAGCGCCGCTACGGGTTCCCGGCGCCGCTCCGCGACGCCTTCGGCGATCGCGTCTACCCGGCCGACCAGGTCGCGCGACTCAAGCTGATCAAGCAACTCCTGTCGGAGGGCTGGCGAGCCGGTGCCGTCGTTCCGCTGGCCGAATCCGCGCTGCAGTCGATGATGGGCCTCGCGGTCGAGGCGCCCGCGCCGCTGCCCGGCGAGATCGAGACCGCGGTCAAGCTGCTGGGCGCGCATCGCATCGGCGAGCTGCAGAACCACCTGTCGAAGCTGCTCGTCGGACAGGGGCTGCGCAAGTTCCTCGAGTCGACGCTGATTCCGCTGAACGAAGCGGTGCACGAGCGCGTCGTCCGCGGCGAGATGCAGAACTTCCAGGAGCTCCGCTTCGCCGATCTCGCGCAGCGGCTCCTGCGCGACGTGACGCGGCTCGTCCGTCCGACGCGCGACGCGCGGCAGATCCTGCTCGCGACGCCTCCCAACGATCCGAATCAGCTCGGGCTCGCGATCCTCGAGCTCCTGCTGTTCACCGACGGCATCAACTGCCTGTCGCTCGGCGCCGGCGTGCCGGCGCAGGAAATCGCCGGCGCCGCCGAAGCCTACAAGGTCGCGCTGGTCGTGCTGCTGTTCGACCGCGGCATTTCGGGCAAGATCGCGGGCCAGGAAATCCGCTCGCTGCGCAACGCGCTGCCGGAAAGTCTGCCCCTGATCGTCAGCGGACGCGCCGTCAATCTGCTCGCCAAGCCGATCGCCAACGTGCGCACGGCCGCCGACTTCAGCTCGATCATGGCGACGATGCGCGAGCTGGGTGTCATGCCGCAGACGCCGGTCACGATGCTGAGCCCGCTCGCCGACAGCCCGGGCGCGCGCCTAGCATCCGCTGCGTTGCGGTGGCGGAACACGCCGCGGGCTGCTACGCTCGCGGCGTGAGCACCTTTCCCTTCGACCCGCAATTCGCCGTACGGCGTCCGCCTGCCGCGCTTCGTCTGGCACGCGATCGGGCTGGTGCTGGCCGCGCTGCTTGCGTGGGTGATCTGGCGCGGCTACCAGAGCCCGGACCTGCTGCTCGACCTCTCCGCTTTCCGCCTCTGCTAGCCGCGCGCTTCGCGCGGACTCAGGGTTCGTTCAGGAAATCCTCGAGGCGGCGCCGGTTGCGCTTGGTGGGGCGCCCGGGAAGACGGGGGTTCGTCGCGTCAGCCGCGCGCCGCGCGAGCGCCTCGCTCTCGCGCGCTGCCACGCTTTCCGGTGTCTCGCGATAGAGGCGGGCGGCGTCCGTCGCCGATCCGCGCCGGTCGGAGCATGCGACCACGACAGCCTCGACCACGATGCCGCGGCGGCGAACCGTGACGAGCGCGCCCTCGCGCAGCCCGTGCGCGGGCTTGACGCGCTCGCCGTCGAGGCGCGCCTGGCCCGGTGTCGATCGCCTGTGCCGCGAGGCTCCGCGTCCTGTAGAAGCGCGCCGCCCACAGCCACTTGTCGAAGCGGACGCGCTCAGCGCTTGCCGTCGGCAGCCGGGACATAGGCGCGCATCCACTCCGCCGTCGCCAGCGCTTCGGCGTAGCCCTCGGCCGCGAGCGCCGACGCGACGCGTGCGCGATCGCCGGGCGACCGGTTCTGCGACAGCTTGAACTTCGCGTCGAGCCTTCGCACTTTCATCCGGAAGCCGACGATCACCGCGACCATCGCGTCGAGGTGCGCGCGGTCGAGACCCGGCTGCCACGGCGCCGCGCGATTCGACTCGAAGCGGTGGATCAGCGCGTCGAGGATGGCGCGTGTCTCCGCCGGATCGCGGGCGAACTCGAGCGAGCCGTGCGCGTGGACGACCGCGTAGTTCCACGTCGGCACGGCCGCGGCGGGTTCCGCGTACCACGACGGGGAGACGTACGCGTGCGGTCCGTGGAAGATGGCGATCGACTCGCGGCCACTCGCGCCTCCGGCGTGGGGATTCGCGCGCGCGAAGTGGCCGAGCAGCGTGCCGTGCGGCTCGCAGTCGGCGATGTGGAGCAGGGGCACGTGCGAGACGAACGGCTCGGGCGCCGAGGGCGTGACCAGCGTCGCGAACGGATGGTCGTGCAGCAGACGCGCGACCGCGGCGCGATCGCGCGTGTCGAAGGCACCGGGGACGTACAGACTCATCGCGGCATCCGTGAGCTCAGTGGCGAACGGCGCCGCGATCGGTCGCGAAGAGCGCGCGCGCGTCCTCCGCGACGAACGTGTAGTGGCGGTTGCAGAACTCGCACGTCACGCCGACCAGGCCCTGCTCGGCCAGGATGCTCTCGACCTCGGCGCGTCCGATCAGGCGCAGCGCGTTGGCGACGCGCTCCTCGGAGCAGCTGCAAGAGAACGACGCCGGCCGCGCCCTGAACAGTCGGACGTCATCGTCCGGAAAGTGCGCCTGCAGGAGCTCGGGCGCGGCGTGCGGCGCGAGCAGCGCTTCCGGGTCGAGCCCCTCGACCTGAGCCGCGGCGCGCTCCCAGGTCTCGTCGTCCGCGGCAGTGGCGCCGGGAAGCCGTTGCAGCAGGAGCCCGCGCACGCGCCGGCCGTCGGTCGCGATCGCCATCCGGCTGTCGATCTGCTCCGATGTGCGGAGGTAGTGCTCGATCAGCGTCGCGACCGACGCCGCCTCGAGCGCGACAACGCCCTGGTAGAGCGGCCCGCCGTCCTTCGGATCGAGCGTGATCACGAGGCGGCCGTGCTCCGGGCCGCCCGCGAGCTCCGCGAGCGACGCGCCCGCGGGGAGTGCGGCCGCCGCGTCCTTCCATTGCGCCGTCGCGCGGAGCGCGAGCGTCGCGTCGCACTCGACGACGAGCAGGCGGACCGGCCCGTCGCCCTGAAGCTGCACGATCAGCGCGCCCTTGAACTTGAGCGTCGACGCGAGCAGCGTCGCGGCCGCGAGCAGCTCCGCGAGCACGTGGCGCAGCGCTGGCGGGTAGGGATGGCAATCGAGGATCTCGCGGCACGCGCCGTCGAGGCTCACCAGCGCACCGCGCACCGCCGCGTGCTCGAGCACGAAGCGCGCGAGCGCGTTGGCGAACGGCGGGTTCTGCGCCAAGCTCGACGGCTCCGCAGGCCTAGCCCGTCGCCGCCACTGTGTAGAGCGTGAGCGGGAGGCCGGAGTTCTTGTCGAACGTGGTGCCTGCATCGACGCCGACGCGGGCGATCTCCTCGGCCGAGCGGAGGCGGTCGTACATCGCGTGCATCGCGCCGATCGCGAACTCGCGACCGGTCCCGGCCGCCCAGAAGCGCGTGTACTCGAAGACCTCGCGCATCGAGAACACGCCGAAGATCCCGCGCGCGTTGGCGATCAGCGCGGTCACCTGCGTCGACTCGTACGGATCGTCGTCCTCCTCCTTGGGGTTGAGGAAGTGCTGCTCCTTCAGGATCGGGTGCAGCTTGCGAAACGTCTCGAAGATCGCCGCCTTGTTCGAGAAGTCGAGGTCGCCGTGCTTCGCAAGCAGGCTCTCGAACACGAGCTGGTGCGCGGCGCTTCCGCAGAGGCCGATGTAGGTGCCGCGGTAGTGGACGATCTTCTCGGGCGTCCGGTCGTAGTCGGCGGTGAGGCGGGTGTCGCCGAACGTCGTCAGCGAGTCGGCGGCGATGGCGATGGCGTCGTCCTTGCGAACGACAACGAGCGTGGTCATGGCGTGGGAAGCGAGTGGCTGCGGTCCCGCCCGAGCTGACCGGCCCGCCGTCTCGGACCTGCGCGAGCGACCAACCGCGTCCCGGCGGGTCCGGTTCAGCGAAGGATCAATTATACGCCGCGGGATGCTTCCGGCCTGAACTCGACCGGCGCCGGCAGCATGGGCACCGGCGGGAGCTGCGCGGGATTCCACGACGCAAGCGCGGATCGCCAGAACTCGTCGACGGTCGCCGGGGCGGCCGAACCTCCCGGCAGACTCTGATCGAGAAAGCGCCACGCGGCGACGAGCGCGGGCAGCGCGACCTCGGGTACCGGCGCCGCGAGCGTCTGCTTCGAGAGCTTGAGGCCCGCCGCGTCGAGCGCGATCGGCACGTGCAGGTACGACGGCGTCGCGACGTCCGAGATGGCGCTGCAGCAGGATCTGCCGCGCGGTCGATGCGATCAGGTCGGATCCGCGCACGACGTCGGTGATGCCCTGCAGGGCGTCGTCGACGACGACCGCGAGCTGGTACGCGAAAAGCCCGTCGGCGCGCTTGACGACGAAGTCGCCGACCTCGCGCGCGAGATCCTGCGTCTGCGGACCCTGGAGCCGGTCGCGCCACTCGACGCGCGCGGAGCGCACGCGAAAGCGCCACGCGCGCGCCGTGCGCGGCGCGCGATCCGGCGGAATGCCGTCGCGGCAGGTGCCGGCGTAGACGTGCTCTCCGCCTGCGCCGATCGGTGCGCCCGCGAGCTCGCGCCGCGCGCACGCGCACTCGTAGACGTCGCCATGCGCGCGCAGTCGATCGAGCGCTGCCGCGTACGCGTCGCCGCGCTCGGACTGTCGAACGACGGGCCCATCCCACGCGAAACCGTAGCGCTCGAGCGCCGACAGGATCGCGCGCTCCGCGCCCGGCCGCGCGCGCGGGAGGTCGACGTCCTCGATGCGCACGAGCCACTCGCCGTGCGCGGCCCGGGCGTCGCAATAGCTCGCGACGGCGGCGATCAGCGAGCCGAAATGCAGCGGTCCGGTGGGAGACGGCGCGAAGCGGCCGCGCGGGATCACCGCGCGCCGGTGAACGTCACCGGGACGCCTTGCGGAGACGGCGCGGGCGCGTACTGCCAGTGGCGCGCGATGGTCGCCATGACGCCGGTCGGATATTCGGGACGTCCGAGGCTGCCGTTGTAGCGGCCGAGCGCGCGATAGATGTCGCCGCCCTCGATGTCGAGGTAGTGACGCAGGATCACGCAGCCATAGCGCAGATTCGTTCGCAGGTGGAACAGGTTGTTGTTGTCTCCGCCGCCGATGAGGCCGGTCCAGAACGGCATCACCTGCATGTATCCGCGCGCGCCGGCGGTCGAAATCGCGTACTTGCGGAAGGCGCTCTCGTACTGGACGACGCCGAGGACGAGCTGAGGGTCGAGCCCCGCCCGCATCGCCTCGTAGTGGAGCGTCGAGAGAAATTCCTCTCGCGTACGACCGTCGGCGACCTTCGGCGCGAGCCGGCGCGACATCTCGTCCATCCACGGCCGGATGTCCTGGCGATACCCGTAGTCGACCGGCACCGGCCGATCCGAGATCGCGGCCGAGAGGACGGTCACGACCGAAGGCGCGAGCAGTTCCTCGGCCTGCGCGCCGGCGCGGGCGGGAAGGGGCGACAGCGCGAGCGCTGCCACGCCAGCCACGCCGGCCCACGGTCGCCAAGTGCCGAAAAACGTCATGCCGAAAGCGTCCCCCGGATGAAGGTCCCGATGTCCTCGACCGGCACCGCGGCGGCGCGCGCTGCCTCCGCCGCCCCTCTGCGCGCCTGGTATTCGACGTTGCCGTCCTTGAGGCCGCGCTCGCCGATCGTAATGCGATGCGGGATGCCGATCAACTCGAGGTCTGCAAACATCACGCCAGGACGCTCGCCCCGGTCGTCCAGCAGCACCTCGATCCCCGCCGCCTCGAGCTCGTCATGGAGGCGGTCGGCAAGCGTCCGGACCGCCTCGCTGCGATCGTAGCCCACCGGGGCGATCGCCACCGTGAATGGCGCGAGCGGCTCGGGCCAGATGATCCCTTTCGCATCGTGGTTCTGCTCGATGGCCGCGGCGACGACCCGCGTGATGCCGATCCCGTAGCAGCCCATTTCGATCAGCCGGCTTTGACCCTGGGCGTCGAGATACGTTGCGTTCATGTCCTGCGAATAGCGCGTGCCGAGCGCGAACACGTGGCCGACCTCGATGCCCCGCAGGATCTCGAGCGTCCCCCTTCCGTCGGGCGACGGGTCGCCGGCGACGACGTTGCGCACGTCGGCGACGGTGTCGGGCTCGCGGCAGTCGCGGCCGAAGTTGACGCCCCGCAGGTGGAAGCCCGCTTCGTTCGCGCCGCAGACGAAGTCGCTCATCGCGGCGACGGTGCGATCGACGATCAGCGGCAAATCCTGCGCGATGCCCACCGGACCGAGATACCCGGGCGCGCAACCGGTCGCGGCGACGATCTCCGCCTCGCTCGCCCAGCGGAACTTCTCGAGCCCCGCGACCTTCCCGACCTTGACCTCGTTGAGCGCGTGGTCGCCGCGGATCAGCAGCATCCAGATGCGCGGCGGCCGGCCCTCGACATCGGTCGCGAGCATGATGCACTTGACGGTGCGCGCGAGCGGAAGGCCGAGCAGTTCGGCGACGTCCTCGCACGTCTCGCGGCCCGGCGTCGGCACCTTCTGCATCGGCTCGGCCGGCACGGGGCGCGCGGCGGCGGGGGCCACCGCCTCGGCGAGCTCGACGTTTGCAGCGTAGTCCGACGCGCGACACCACGCGATCGCGTCCTCGCCCGAGTCGGCCAGCACCTGGAACTCGTGCGACGCGCTGCCGCCGATCTGGCCCGTATCCGCCGCGACCGCGCGGAACGTGAGGCCCATCCGCGTGAAGATGCGCGTGTACGCGTCGTACATCGCCTGGTAGGAGCGCAGCATCGCCTCGCGGTCGACGTCGAACGAGTACGCATCCTTCATCACGAACTCGCGCGAGCGCATCACGCCGAAGCGCGGCCGCACCTCGTCGCGGAACTTGGTCTGGATGTGATAGAAATTGATCGGCAGCTGCTTGTAGCTCCGGAGGTCCTTGCGCGCGATGTCGGTGATGACCTCCTCCGAGGTCGGCTGCACGATGAAGTCGCGCTCGTGACGGTCCTTAAGGCGCAGGAGCTCGGGCCCGTACTTGCCCCAGCGCCCGGTCTCCTGCCAGAGCTCGGCCGGCTGCACGACCGGCATCAGGAGCTCGATCGCGCCGGCGCGGTTCATCTCCTCGCGCACGATCGCCTCGACCTTGCGCATCACGCGAAGGCCGAGGGGCAGCCACGTGTAGATCCCCGCGGCGAGCCGCTTGATCATGCCGGCGCGCAGCATCAGGCGGTGGCTCGCGAGCTCGGCCTCGGCGGGCGCTTCCTTCAGCGTGGAAATGAAATAGCGGGAAACGCGCATAGCGCTGTTTTTGTTGGAAAAACCGCAATTGTACCGGATCGGGAGCCGCCCGGGCTCCGGGTCTCGGCTGCCTCGCCATGAGGCGGCTTCCAGGCTACGGGGCGAGACCCTGCTTCGCGGCCAGCTTGTGGGCCTTCGCGATCAGCGCGTCACCCTCGCTCGCGCGTCCCGCGCGCTTGAGCGACTCGCCCCAGTGGAGATAGTTGCGCGCGTTGAGTGGATCGATCTTTTCGGCCTCGGCGAACTTCGCGAGCGCCTCGTCGGTGCGGCCGAGCGCGGCCAGCGCACGCGCCCAGCCGCTCACGCAATCGCCCGTCGGCGCGTCCTGCGCAAGGAGCCGCCGGAATTTGGCCATCGCCGCCTCGGCGTCCCCGAGCGCGAGCAGCGCCTCGCCCCAGACCTGCCAGCTGAGCGAGCGCAACGACCAGCGCTTGGT
Organism: uncultured beta proteobacterium; assembly: GCA_963830485.1. Classification (GTDB taxonomy): domain Bacteria; phylum Pseudomonadota; class Gammaproteobacteria; order Burkholderiales; family Casimicrobiaceae; genus CAIWHR01. The sequence continues at coordinate 91,061 of CAWHNE010000004.1, read as the reverse complement.
GGCGGCCTCGGCGAGCTCGGCGGCCTCGGTGTAGCGCCCTTGCTTCAACCGGACCGCGGCGAGCGCCGCCATCGCCGCCGACTCGAGCGGGTAGCGCGCGTAGAGCTCGTCGGCGAAGCGCGCGGCATCGTCGAGGCGGCCGGCGTCGAGGAGCGCGCAGACGTAGATGTGCGCGCCGGTCCAGCCCGGTCCGCGCGCGCGGAAGAACGCCTCGAACGCCGTCACCGCCTCGTGCGGCCGATGCAGGCGCCAGAGCGTGAAGGCGAGCCCGTAGGTCGCATAGACGTGGCGGCGACGGAGCGCGAGCACACGTCGGAACTGGCGCAACGCGATCCGATAGCGTCCCAGCATTACGTTGCACCAGCCGATTCGGGTGCGTTGCGAAGCGGTGAGCGGTCGCGAGCTCGCGGCGTCGACGATGCGGAGGGCTTCGTCGGTGCGGCCGGTGCGGACGAGCGCCGTCATGAACTCTTCCGTCACCGGACTCTGGAGCCCGGGATCGGCCTCGAACCCGCGGCGCAGGACGGCGAGCGCCGCCTCGTCCTCGCCGCGGGCCAGGAGCAAGCAGCCCCTGGAGATTGCACGCCCACGGCGCCTCGTCGGGCCGCGTCTCCATCACGTATCGCAATGCTTCCTCGGTGCGCGAGAAATCGGGCCCCGGCAGCTCCTGCTCCATGTAATACGACGCGAGCACGTACGGATCGGTGAGCCGTACCGCCTCCTCCGCGCCGGCCGTGACGAGTGGCGGAACATCGGTGGCGATGCGCGGGCGGGCCTGCGTGATCCGCGCGCCGTCGCGACTGCGGAGCTGCAGCGTGAGTACGTCGCCATCGCGCGTGATCTCGCCGGCGAGCCCCTGGTCTGGCCGGTCGAAGAGCTGGCGGAAATAGCGCGCGAACGACTTGACCGACAGCTGCCCGACCGGAATCCGGATGTCGGCCTGCAACGCGGACGCGACGTGGCCGCGGCGCGGCTTCTGCGTGGTCGCGACGTTCTGGATCGTGTGGATCGCGTCGAGAAGCCGCTCGGTGACGACCGCAGGCGTGTAGCCGCGCTCGGCGAGCTCGCGCGGGACTTCGAGCGGATCGAGGACGATCGTGCTGCGCCGGAGCTCGCGCCAGAGCGCGTAGACGAGCGCGCCGAGCAGCGCGATCAGCGCGAGCGAGAGCAAGATCGTGAAGATCGCGGCGACGTTCTGCGCGAGCCACGGCAGGATGTCGCGCTCGGCGCCCTCGGTGCCGAAGCCGAACAGGAGCGGGGCGGTCGCGCCGGCCTTCGATGCGCGCAGCGTCATGCGGATGGCTTCCCCCGGCGCGGCGCACGGGCAGCCGCAACAGGAAAGCATAACAAACGCCGGAAAGAGCCGGGGACGCCCGACTCGAGCGCCCACGGCACGCGGGGCGAGGCCGGAATCCCAGGGGCCCGTCGGGCTCCTTAGCGGACGACGATGACCGGCAGCTTCGAGTGCGTGAGCACCTTCTGCGTCTCGCTGCCGAGCAGCACCGCCGAGATGCCGCGCCGTCCATGCGACGCCATCACGATCGAGTCGCACTTGTGCTTCTTCGCCGCGGCGAGGATCGCCTCCCACGGGGCGGGCGCGATCGCGTACGTCGTCTTGCACTCGACGCCGGCCGCGGCCGCCTTCGCTGCCGCCGCGTCGAGAATCTTCTGCGCGTCCTCTGCGGCCAGCTTCGCGTATTCCCTGCGCGTCACCGGTTCGTAGACGACGCCGTCGGCGTACGCGGGCATCGGATAGTCCGGCGCTGCGTAGAACGCGGTGAGCTTCGCGCCGACCGCCTGCGCCAGCGAGATCGCGTGCGCAAGCGCCTTGTCCGAAAGTTTCGAGCCGTCGGTCGCCACCAACATGTTCTTGTACATGGCCGATCCTGAAAGGTCCGTGGTAAATCCATTGTCCGCTCGCATCATCGCCTGCGCGTTGACTGAAATCAATGGGGTCTTGCCCTCGGTCAAGGTCCGGCTCCAGGCCGATTGACCCGTCGCGGGTCGGGCCGTAGATTGCGGCCGATGTCGGACGCAACGGTCACTGCCGAATCGTCTCCGCCGGTGGCGGATGCCCGGGCCAGCGAGGCTGCGTGCGCGCCACCATCCCCGAGTTGCTTCCATTGCGGATTGCCCAATCCGCATCCGCTGCGATGGCGCGCGGTGCTCGCCGGCACACCGCGCGACTTCTGTTGCGGAGGTTGCCTCGGCATCGCGCAGACGATTCACGCGGCCGGCCTCGACGCGTTCTACGACCGCCGCACCGAGCCTGCCGACCGGCCTGCCGAGGGAAGCGACCGCGCCGATGAATTCACGCCGTGGGACGACGTCGCGACGCACGCGGGATTCGTCCGTGACTTGCCGGACGGGAAGCGCGAAGTGTCGCTGCTGCTCGAAGGCATTCACTGCGGCGCTTGCGTCTGGTTGATCGAGCGCTGGCTCGCGCAGCGACCAGGGGTCGCGGCCGTCGACGTCAACTTCGCGACGCGCCGTGCGCGCGTCGCCTTCCACCCCGCGCGGGAGCGCCTGTCCGGCGTGCTGCGCGCCGTCGCCGAGGTCGGCTATCGCGCCCACCCGTACGATCCCGCGCGGCGCGAGGCGCTGGTGCAGCGCGAATCGCGGGCACTGCTGCTGCGGATGGCGGTGGCCCTGCTGGCGATGATGCAGGTGATGATGTTCGCCGTCCCGACCTACGTCACGATCGACGGCGTCGAGCCTGCGCACCGGTTGCTGCTGGAGTGGGCGAGCCTCACGCTGACTCTGCCGGTGCTCCTGTATTCCGCCGCGCCGTTCTTCCGCGGCGCATGGCGCGACGCACGCCTGCGGCGCCCCGGCATGGACGTACCCGTCGCGATCGGTCTCGTCGCCGCGTTCGGTGCGAGCGCGTGGTCGACCTTCTCCGGCTCGGGCGCCGTCTACTACGACTCCGTCGCGATGTTCGTCGCACTGCTCCTCGTCGCGCGCTATGTCGAGCTCGCCGCGCGGCGGCGCGCGGGCGACGCAGTCGAGGCGGTCGCGCGGGCGCGGCCCGCGCGCGGCGAGCGTTTCGTCGACTGGCCCGCGCGGCGCGACGTCGAAGCAGTCGCCGCCTCGGCGCTCTCGCCGGGCGAGCTGGTGCTCGTTCGCGCGGGCGCGACGGTCCCGGCCGACGGCGTCGTCGTCGAGGGTCGGGCGAGTGTCGAGGAGGCGATCCTGACCGGTGAATCGCGACCGCTGCATCGCGCGCCCGGCGATGCGGTGCTGGCGGGCAGCGTCGTCCGGGACGACGCGCTCGTCGTGCGCGTCGCAGCGGCGGGCGAAGCCACGCGACTCGCCGCGATCGAGCGGCTGGTCACCCGCGCTGCGGGCGAGCGACCGCGCGTCGCCCGCCTCGCGGACCGCGTCGCCGCGCGCTTCGTCGCGTTCCTGCTGGCGCTGGCGATCGCCACCGCGCTGGTCTGGTCGTTCGTCGATCCGGCGCGGGCGCTCGCGATCACGTTCGCCGTGCTCGTCGTGTCGTGCCCGTGCGCCCTGTCGCTCGCCACGCCCGCGGCGCTCGCCGCGGCGGCAGGCGCGCTCGCGCGGCGGCACGTGGTCGTCGCGCGCGCCGATGCGCTGGAGACGCTTGCCCGGGTGACCCATGTGGTGTTCGACAAGACCGGGACGCTGACTGCAGGGCGCGTAACGCTCGCGGACATTCCGTGGCGCCGCGAGGACATCGCGCCCGCCGATGCCCTCGCGCTCGCGGCGGCGCTCGAAGCGCAGTCGGAACACCCGCTCGCGCAGGCCTTCCGCGACGCCGCGCGGGGGCGCGCGCTTCCCCGGGTCGACGAATGGCACGTCGTCGCGGGCCACGGCGTCGAGGGCAGGGTCGCGGGCCATGTCGTTCGCCTCGGACGCCCGGCGTTCGTGGCGGCGCTCTCGGGCCAGGGGCTGCCCGTCCTGACCGAGACGCTGGACCCGCTCGCGACGCTCGTCGCGCTCGGCGATGGCCGCGGCGTCAGCGCGCTGTTCGCGCTGTCGGATGCGTTGCGGCCCGGCGCGCGCGGATCTGGTCGCCGCGCTCGCTTCGATGCGGGTCGTTCCCGTGGTCCTCTCCGGCGATCGTAGCGCGACCGTCGAGGCAGTCGCGGCGCGGCTCGGGATTGCCGATGCGCGCGGCGACGCCGCGCCGGAGGACAAGCGCGCGGCGGTCGCCGCGTTGCAGGCGGCGGGTGCGGTCGTGGCGATGGTCGGCGACGGCATCAACGACGCGCCTTCGCTCGCGCAGGCGCAGGTGTCGCTGAGCCTCGGGAGCGCAACGCCGCTCGCGCAGTGGACGGCGGATGTCGTGGTGCTGTCCGACGACCTGCGGCTCGTCGGGGCCACGCTCTCGCATGCACGCCGCACGTTCCGTATCGTGCGCGAGAACCTCGGTTGGGCGTTCGCCTACAACGCAATCGCCATTCCCGCGGCCGCGTTCGGCTACGTGACGCCGCTCGCCGCCGCGGCCGGGATGTCGCTCTCGTCGATCATCGTCGTCGCCAATGCGCTGCGCGTCGCGAGGATGCGCGAGTCCGGGACCGCCGCGCGCGGATGAGGAATCCGCATGGATGTCCTGATCCTGCTGATCCCGGTGTCGGTCGTGCTCGTGCTCCTCATTGGTGCGGGCTTCTGGTGGTCGGTGCAAGAGCGGCCAGTTCGACGATCTCGAAGGTCCCGCGCACCGGATCCTCGCCGACGACGACAGCGGTGCGGCGCCGGAGGATCGCTCCGACAAAGACCCCGCTGCCATCGCGCTGAGGGAGGGTTTGACCGAGGTCAAACAAGGTCGGGAGCGCCCTCCTTAACATCGCGCGTCTGCGTGACACTGGCGATGTCGGCGCGCGAACCTGGCGCGCAGCGAGCAATTCGGCGCGGTTCAACATTCTGCGGGGGCAATCGACGATGGGTGCGGCAAGCGCTGCGACGTTCAACTACAAGGTGGTGCGCCAGTTCGCGATCATGACGGTCGTCTGGGGCATCGTCGGCATGCTGGTCGGCGTGATCATCGCCGCGCAGCTGCTGTCGCCCGGACTTCTTCCTCTGGGACGGCGTCTCCGTGGCTCTCGTACGGCCGGCTGCGGCCGCTGCACACGAACGCGGTGATCTTCGCGTTCGGCGGCTGCGCGCTGTTCGCGACCTCGTACTACGTCGTCCAGCGCACCTGCCAGGTGCGGCTCTTCGGCGACGCGCTCGCGTCGTTCACGTTCTGGGGCTGGCAGGCGGTCATCGTGCTCGCCGCGGTCACGCTGCCGCTCGGCTTCACGTCGGGCAAGGAATACGCCGAGCTCGAGTGGCCGATCGACATCCTGATCACGCTCGTCTGGGTCGCCTACGCGATCGTCTTCTTCGGGACGATCGTGCTGCGCAAGACCCCGCACATCTACGTCGCGAACTGGTTCTTCGGCGCCTTCATCCTGACCGTCGCCGTGCTGCATCTCGTCAACAGCGCGGAGATGCCGGTCTCGTTCTGGCCGATGAAGTCGTACTCGGCCTACGCCGGAACGCAGGACGCGATGGTGCAGTGGTGGTACGGGCACAACGCGGTCGGCTTCTTCCTGACCGCGGGCTTCCTCGGGATGATGTACTACTTCGTGCCGAAGCAGGCCGGCCGGCCGATCTACAGCTACCGGCTCTCGGTCGTCCACTTCTGGGCGCTGATCTTCACGTACATGTGGGCGGGCCCGCACCACCTGCACTACACGGCGCTGCCCGACTGGACGCAGTCGCTCGGCATGCTGTTCTCGCTGATCCTGCTCGCGCCGTCGTGGGGCGGCATGATCAACGGGATGATGACCCTCTCGGGCGCCTGGCACAAGCTGCGCGACGACCCGATCCTCAAGTTCCTGATCGTGTCGCTCTCGTTCTACGGCATGAGCACGTTCGAGGGCCCGATGATGTCGATCAAGACCGTGAACGCGCTGTCGCACTACACCGACTGGACGGTCGGCCACGTGCACTCGGGCGCGCTCGGCTGGGTCGCCTTCATCTCGATCGGCTGCATCTACTACCTGATCCCGCGCATGTTCGGCAAGACCGAAATGTGGTCGATCAAGCTCATCACGCTCCACTTCTGGATCGCGACGATCGGCGTCGTCCTCTACATCGCCGCGATGTGGATCGCCGGCGTGATGCAGGGGCTCATGTGGCGCGCGGTCAACGCGGACGGTACGCTGACGTACGCGTTCGTCGAGAGCGTCAAGGCGACCTATCCGTTCTACGCGATCCGGCTCGTCGGTGGAATGCTGTTCTTCGCCGGGATGCTGGTCATGGCCTGGAACGTGATCAAGACGGTCGCGGGAGGGCGCGCCGTCGAGGCGCCGATCCCGGCCGTCGCGCCGGCGCACGCGTGAGGAGCCGACGATGAAGCTCAACCAGGAAATGCTCGAGCGCAACGTCGGCTGGATGATCGTCTGCATCGTCCTGCTGGTGAGCGTGGGCGGCCTCGTCGAAATCGTGCCGCTCTACTTCCAGAAGTCGACGACGGAGCCGACCAAAGGGGTGCTGCCGTACACGGCGCTCCAGCTGGCCGGCCGCGACGTGTACCTGCGCGAGGGCTGCTACAACTGCCACTCGCAGATGATCCGGCCGTTCCGGGCGGAGACCGAGCGCTACGGCCACTATTCGGTCGCGGGCGAGTCGGTCTACGACCACCCGTTCCAGTGGGGCAGCAAGCGCACGGGGCCCGATCTCGCGCGCGTCGGCGGCCGCTACTCGGACGACTGGCACCGCGTGCACCTCAACAACCCGCGCGACGTCGTGCCGGAGTCGAACATGCCCGCGTACCCGTGGCTCGCGAAGGCGCCGGCCGCCGGCGGCGACCTCAAGGACCGGATGCGCGCGCTGCGCCGCGTCGGCGTTCCCTACACCGACGACCAGATCGCGAAGGCCGACGAGGAGGTCAAGGGCAAGACCGAACAGGACGCGCTCGTCGCGTATCTGCAGAACCTGGGCCTCGCCCTGCCGAGCGTGAGGTAGTCATGAATCTCTACAGCATGGTCAGCATCGCGGCGACGGTCCTCACGTTCGTCGCATTCCTCGGCATCGTGGCGTGGGCCTGGAGCCGGCGCCGCACGGCGGCGTTCGACGAAGCCGCGAACGCGCCGTTCGCGCTGCCCGACGACGCGGGCACGCGACATCGGAGAGCGGCGGTCATGAGCGACTTCACATCGGGATTCTGGAGCTGGTACGTCATCGTCCTCACGCTCGGCTCGATCGGCTACTGCGCGTGGCTCCTGTGGGTGACGGGTCGCATGCGCGTCAAGGCCGGACGTGGCGCCGGCGGCCGCCGGGCGGCAAGACGGTCGAGCTCACGGGGCACACGTGGGACGGCGACCTCGCCGAATACAACAATCCGCTGCCGCGCTGGTGGATGTGGCTGTTCTGGATCACGATCGCATACTCGCTCGGCGTACCTGGTCGCGTATCCCGGCCTCGGCAGCTTCCGGGGCCTCCTCGGATGGTCCTCGACCGGTGCGTGGAACACCGAGACCGACGAGACCGAGGCACGCCTGAAGCCGCTCTACGAGAAGTTCGCCGGCATGGAGCTGCCCGCGATCGCAGCGGACACGCAAGGGCGGGCGATGGGCGAGCGGATCTTCCTCGTCAACTGCGCGCCGTGCCACGGCTCGGACGCGCGGGGCTCGAAGGGGTTTCCGAACCTGACCGACAACGACTGGCTCTACGGCGGCGATCCCGCGACGATCGTCGCTACCGTCACCGGCGGCCGCATGGGCGTGATGCCGCCGCTCGGCCCCGGTCTTGGCGAGGACGGCGTGAAGAACGTGGTCGCGTACGTGCGCTCGCTGTCGGGCCTGCCGAGCGACGGCTTGAAAGCGCAGCTCGGCAAGCCGCTGTTCGAGCAGACCTGCTCGGCGTGCCACGGGATGGAGGGCAAGGGGAACCCGGCGCTCGGCGCGCCGAACCTGACCGACAAGATCTGGCTCTACGACAGCAGCGAGGCGACGATCGCGTACGGCATCAACACCGGCCGCCACGTCGGCATGGACGCCGAGCATCCGCCGATGCCGTCGTTCAAGAACACGCTGGGACAGGGTCCGCTCGGGCCGGCGAAGATCAACCTCGTCGCCGCGTACGTCTGGGGCCTGTCGAACAAGCCCGCCGGCAAATGACGGTTCGATGCTGCTGCGGCGGCCCGGGCGATACCCGCGGCCGCGGCGTGCCCGCGCCGGTCGCTTCCGCCGCAGGCCCCGCCAGCGGGTGATTGGTATGCTCGCGCCGTGAACGCCAACGACCCCTCCGTTCGTTCCGATCGTCGCCGCGCCGGCGGCCGAAGAGGTCTCGCTCCTCGAGATCCGCAAGAAGATCTACGTGCGTGCGGTGCACGGCTGGTTCGCGCAGTGGCGCTGGGGCTTCGTCTTCGCGACGCAGGTGATCTTCTACGGACTGCCCTGGCTCTCGTGGAACGACCGCCAGGCCGTCCTCTTCGAGATCGCCGATCGGAAGTTCTATCTGTTCGGGCTCGTACTCTGGCCGCAGGACGTGATCTATCTCACGGCGCTGCTCGTGATTGCCGCCTTTGCGCTGTTCCTGTTCACCGCCGTCGCCGGGCGCGTCTGGTGCGGCTATGCGTGTCCGCAAACGGTCTACACGCTGATCTTCCAGTGGATCGAGCGGAAGATCGAGGGGGAACGCGTTGCGCGGATGAAGCTCGACGGCTCGCCGCGTTCGCTCGAGAAATTCGTGGTCAAGGCGCTCAAGCACATCGCGTGGCTCGCTATCGCGCGTGTGGACGGGCTACACGTTCGTCGGCTACTTCTCGCCGATCCGAGACCTCGGGATTCGCGCGATCATGTGGCACCTCGGACCATGGGAGGGCTTCTGGATCCTGTTCTACGGCTTTGCGACTTACGGCAACGCCGGCTTCATGCGCGAGCAGGTGTGCAAGTACATGTGCCCGTACGCGCGATTCCAGTCGGCGATGTTCGACCGCGACACGCTGATCATTGCCTACGACCGCGAGCGCGGCGAGCCGCGCGGGCCGCGCAGCCGCAAGGCGGATCCGGCCGCCGCGGGCCTCGGCCATTGCGTCGACTGCAACATCTGCGTGCAGGTGTGTCCCACCGGCATCGACATCCGCAAGGGGCTGCAGTACGAATGCATCGGCTGTGCCGCGTGCATCGACGGCTGCGATCAGGTGATGGACAAGATGGGCTACCCGAAGGGGCTGATCCGCTATGCATCGGAGAATGCGCTCGAGCGGCATCTCGACCGCGGCGCGATGTGGCGGCGGATGCTGCGGCCGCGGACGCTGATCTACACGGGGCTGCTCGCGGTCATCATCGTCGCGATGGGCGTTTCCCTCGCGCTCAGGAACCCGCTCAAGGTCGACGTCATCCGCGACCGCGGCGCACTCGCGCGCGAGGCGGCGCCCGGCGTGATCGAGAACGTCTACCGGATCCAGATCATGAACACCGACGAAGCTGCGCGGTCGTTCACGATCGCCGCCGAAGGAATTCCGGGCCTTCAGGTCGAAGGCGTCGAGCAGCCGCTCGCCGTCGCCGCGGCCGGGTCGCGGCTCGTCCCCGTCCGCGTGCAGGCCCCGGCCGACGCCGCCAAACCGGGGTCGAACGCGATCGAGTTCGTCGTGCGGTCGAGCGACGAGCCCGCGCTCGTCCGCCGCGAGAAGTCGACGTTCCTGCTGCCGCGATGACGATGGCCGCCGACACCCTGCCGCCCGCGCCGTGGTACCGCCAGCGCTGGCCGTGGCTCTTGATCGCCGGTCCCGCGATCGTCGTCGTCGCGGCGCTGTTCACCGCGTGGCTCGCCGCGACGACCGATGACGGCGTCATCGCCGACGATTACTACAAGCGCGGGCTCCTCGTGAACAAAGAGATCGACCGCTCTGCTCGGGCCCGCGCGCTCGGGCTGGCCGCGACGCTCCGCGTGACGCCCGAAGGCACCGCGACGCTCGAACTCCGCGGCTCGGACGACGCGGCCGCGGCGCCGCCGGCGGTCCGGCTCCTGCTTGCGCATCCGACGCGCGCCGGCCAGGATCGGAACGTCGTTCTGACTCGCGGACCGGACGGTCTCTACGTCGGGACGATCGGGCCGCGGCCCGGCGGGCGGCTGGCTCGTCACCGTCGAGACCGACGCGTGGCGGCTCCCGACGGTACCCACGACCGACGGGCTCGACCAGGTGGTGATCAATCGCGATTCCGCGGGGAGACGGCAATGACGACCGACGGGAGCTTCGCGCACCGGCTCATGTGGGTGATGTGGCCGGCCTTTCTCGTGGCCGGGATCGCCGAGGCGATCTTCTTCACGATATTCGACCCCTTCGATCTGCACTTCTTCGGCGCGCCGCTCGAGATGTCGCGCTCGGCGATCTACACGATGGGATTCTTCGGCTTCTGGGCGCTCGGCATCGCGTCATCCGCGCTGACGGTGTTCCTCGAGCGCTCGCCGTGGGAGGTCAACCGGTGCCCGGTGGAGCCGATGGCACGGCCTGACGGATGCCCGAAACGCGAGGAATCGGACGCATGCTGCGCGCCCGGCGAGGTCCTGCGACGGTGAGGGGCTTAGCCCCGCTGACCGACGAGCTGCTTGAGCGCGGTGGGGTCGAGCAGCTTGACGGCGCGACCCTGGACCTGGATCAGGCCCTCTTCCTGAAAGCGCGAGAAGAGGCGGCTCACCGTTTCGAGCTTGAGCCCGAGATAGCTGCCGATCTCCTCGCGCGTCATCCGCAGCACGTACTCGGTCGACGAGTAGCCGCGCCGCTTGTAGCGGTCGGCAAGAGACGATCAGGAACACGGCGAGGCGCTCTTCGGCGCGCATGCTGCCGAGCAGCAGCATGACGTTCTGGTCGCGCGAGATCTCCCGCGACAGGAGCTTGTGCAGGTTGTGCTGCAGCGGCGGGACGGCGCGCGCCATTTCCTCGATCCGCTCGAAGGGCAACACGCACACGTCGGTGTCCTCGAGCGCGATCGCCTGGCAGCCGTGACGGTCGGTGCCGATGCCGTCGAGGCCGATGATGTCGCCGAGCATGTGGTAGCCCGAGACCTGCTCGCGGCCGTCCTCGGCCAGCACCGTCGTCTTGAGGGAGCCGATGCGGATCGCGTAGAGCGCGGTGAAGGGCTCGCCCGCGCGGTAGAGCGTGTCGCCCTTGCGGAGCTTGATGCGGTTGCCGAGGAGCGCGTCGATCTGCTTCAGGTCCTCGGTGTCGAGGCCCATCGGGCAGGCACAGCTCGCGCATGCTGCAGGTCGAGCAGTGGACCTTGAGGTCGCGGAGCGAAACGACCGACGCCGACCCGGTCTGGCCGGTCGGACGCGAGGACGGCGGCGACGGGTGGGGATCGGCGGGAGCCAAGGACTTCGCGGGAAGGGTCATGCGATCGGTGCGGTGCCGCGGTGCGGCAAAACGAGCGGCAGTCTAATGCCAAATCGGTGCGTTGGCCAGACGATCTGTTCGGCGCCCGCCGGGCTCGCAGATCTTCCCATTGATGCCTGCGACCGGATGTCGCACATGGATTCGGTCTCGCTTTCCGCGCTGACCGGCGCGCTGCTCGCGGGTCTCCTCGGCGGCGCTCATTGCCTCGCGATGTGCGGGGGCTTCGTCGCGGCCATGTCGGGCGCGGGCATACCCCCATCAGCCTTGGGGACGCCGCTGCTGCCGGCGCGAGCGCTCGCGCGGCGCCAGCTACCCTACAACCTCGGTCGGATCACGACCTACGCGGCGCTCGGCGCGATCGCGGGCGGCGTCGGCGCCGCGGCGCTCGGCACCGGCGAGTGGCCCGCCGTCCAGCGCGCGCTCTACGTCATCGCCAATCTGTTCCTGCTCGCGCTCGCGGTCGCGATCGCCGGTCGCGGGTCAAGCGTCGAATGGCTGCAGCGCGTCGGCGCCGCGGTGTTCTCGCGCATCGTTCCCGGCCGTGCGGCCGCTCGTCGCGCGCAATGGCGCCTCGGCGCGCTTCGCGCTCGGCACGATCTGGGGGCTCGTCCCGTGCGGGCTCGTCTACAGCGTGCTGCCGATCGCGCTCTTCGCCGGCAGCGCGCTTGCGGGCGCGCTCGTCATGCTCGCGTTCGGACTGGGGACGCTGCCGAACCTGCTCGCCGCGGGCTGGCTCGTCACCCGCGCGCGATCGTGGCTCGACGCGCGGTTCCTCCGCTATGGAGCGGCGACGCTGCTCGCCGGGTTCGCCGCACTCGGCATCTGGCGCGCGCTGTCCGGAACGCTTCCGCCTGGTCACGGCGCGTTCTGCTTCTGAGCGTGCATCCACGCCGCCGACTACAATCGGCGCATCATGGACGTCGGCGACCTCTCCGATCCGCGCGAATTTCCTCGATCGGCCGCCGCGCCTGCCGCGCACCTGCATGGGCTGGCCGCGCGATGCGCTCGCGGCGGCGACGCGACAGGACGCCGACGCGCTCGATCGCGCGATCCGCAACGCGCTTGCAGCGATGCTCGAGGGCGACGGTGCTGCGCTCGCCGCGCTGTTCGCGACCGCGCCGGCGGTCGACGTGGCGCGCCATCTCTGGCGGCAGCTCGACGCCGCGTGGCGCGAAGGCGGTCGGCGACGGGGCGCTGGCGTTCGATGTGTTCGCAATTCCCGTCGTCGTCGTCACCGGGGGCGAGGGCGCGGCCGACGGCGCGTCACCCGGGCGTGCTCGACGACGCGGCGCGGCTCGCCGCGATCCTGCGCGAGCACGGCGCGCTCGGCGGCAGCGAAGCGTTCTCGCTCTCGCCCGCGCTCGTCGGCGCCGACGCGATCGACCTCGCGCGCCTGCCCGAGCTCTTCGCGTGGCGGCGTCTCCCGGAAGCCCCGTCGGACCGCGCCGTCGCCGCGACACGCGCTGCCGCCCGCGCCGATCATCTCCTCGCACGGCTCCGGCGAAAGCGTCCACCTGCGGTTCGTCGTCGGAACGATGATCGCCCGCGCGGACGTCGATCTCCTCGCCGAACCGCACGTCGGGCCGTGGGGGGTCCCGTTCACGAAGGAGCTGTCGCGGCAACTCGCGATGCCGGGCGCATCGGTGCTCGCGCTGCCGCGTGCCCCGCAGCGACCGCTACCCGCGCTCGCCGTCGGCCGCGCCGCGCAGCGCGAAGTCGGTGCGCAGCTCTTCGCGGGCAACGCGATCCGCACGCTCCGCGCCGCCGCCGGCGAGCCGACGGCGGTGATCAGCGCGCATCGCACGCCCGATGCGCCGGGGGGCGGCGAGCTGCGCCTCTCGTTGTCTTCGCCGTTCGCGCCGCGGGACGCCGAGGGCTTCCGCTGCCCGCTCTATCCGCTCGATCGCGTGGTCGACGTCGCGACGATGCTCGTCGACCTCCTGACCGACTGCCGCGTCGACGACATCCGCATCGCGCCGGGCGTGCATCCGGATCGCGATCCGGCGACCGGGCAGACGCTGCTGTTCAAGCCCGACACGCTGCCCGGATCGCTGCCCGTGCATTGACGCGTGCGCCGGCCGGTCACCTCCGGCGCAGGATGCACACCGACTGGCCGATGGGCCCGAGCGTCGCCTTGCGCTCGAACGTCGGACCATCGGGAAATACGACCGGATGCGGGAGCTCGACGTGCGCCTCGTCGCCCGCGTGGATCTTCTCAATGCGTCACCGGCAGGTGCGCCGCCCACGCCTCGATCGCGTCGCGGGAGAGGAAGACGATCGCGGGCGCCGCGTCCGCGCGCACCGGATCGAGCGCCGTCTCGAAGTACTGCCAATGCCGGTCGACGGCGAACTCGAGGAACGTGAACACGATGCGCCCGCCGGGCCGCGCCACGCGCGCCGCCTCGGCGAGGTAGCGGTACGAGTCCGCGGCGTCGAGGTGCGTGAACACCGAGAAGAAACAGACGAAATCGGCCGCGCCCTCACGCTCCGGGATCACGAAGTCGCGCACGGTTTCGAACCGCCAGTCGGCGCGGCCCGCGAGCTCCCGCGCATGATCGACCAGGTCGGGCACGACATCGGTGCCGAGATAACGCCCGGTGAGGTACGAGGCAAGATGCTTCGCGAGCCGCCCGGCGCCGCAGCCGACATCGACCAGGTCGTGGGCAGGCAGGAGCCCGTTCTGCACGAGGAACGCGCGGAGGATCACGCCGACCGGATCGAAATACCGTCCGATCGCCGCTTCGAGCGCGCGGTCGGGGCCCTGCTCGCGCTTCAGGCGCTCGACGAACGCGGGGTAGCTCAACGGCGGCATCGCGCCGCCAGAATAGCAGAGCGTCGCTAGGCGATCGCCGGCAACCCGTCCCGCGAGGATTCGCGCCGCCGGACGCGTCCGACGCCGCTGATGTCCTGCGTCACCTTCGGATCGCCGAGGTACTCGACGCTGCCCGCGCCGGAGATCGCGACCTTGAGCGTCTTTGCCACGTTGACCAGCACCTTTCCTGCGCCACTCACGGCGACGCGCGCGCTGTCGCTCGAGAGTTCCGCCGCGCGATAGTCGCCGGCGCCCGAGATCGCGATCCGCTGCTCGACGGCGCGACCGGCCACTTCCGCCTTCACGGCGCCCGACGCCCCGAGCACGAGCTCATTCACGTCGAGGCCCGCGATGCGCAGCGCCGCCTCGCCCGACACGGAGACCGTGAGCTTGTCGGCCTTCCAGCCATCGGCCTTGAGCTTGATGGCGCCGGACACGTCGACGCGCTCCAGGTCGCGGAAGGTGACGATGGCTCGGACGGGCCGCGGCCCGCCGCCGAACAGGAACGAGAAGAACCCGCGCGACGCCGCGCTCTCGACGTGCAGCCGTGCCGTCGCGCACTTCGACCCGGACTTGGTTCCGCTGCTTGGCGGAAGTCTCGTAGCGCACCGATTCCGCGGCGCCCTGGACGAGCGTGATCTCGGCGATCCCGTCCACGGCGAGCTTCGTGAACGGCGGCAGCGTCCGCTCCTCGATCACGACCTCGCCGCCCACTGCAGAGCCGCCGCTCCGGAATCCGCGCTCCAGCACATACCACGCCGCCACGACCGCGGCGGCGATCGCGAGCAGGATGACGAAAGGCAGGACGAGGCGCTTCATCGCGATCCTTGGGACCCGGTCCCCGTTGGATGCGGGAAGGGACCGGGCCGGATTCAGGTCCGGGGGCGCCGGGTTCGCGATCGGAGCGTCAGCCCCGATCCTCGGGGACGAGGTCGCGCCGGTACCAGCGGGCCTTGCGCACGTAGACGTCGACCCCCTCCCGGATGCGGGCGGCCTCGTCGTCGGTCACCTCGCGCACCACGCGCGCCGGGCTGCCGACGACGAGCGACCGGTCGGGGATCGTCCGGCCCTCGGGGATCAGCGCGCCGGCGCCGACCACGCACTCGCGGCCGACGACGGCGCCGTTCAGCACGATCGCCTGGATGCCGACGAGCGACCCGGCGCCGATCGTGCATCCGTGCAGCATCACCTGATGCCCGATCGTGACCCCGGGGCCGATCGCGAGCGGATAACCGGGGTCGGTGTGCAGCACCGCGCCGTCCTGCACGTTCGATCGCGCGCCGATCGTGATCGGCTCGTTGTCGCCGCGGACGACCGCCCCGAACCAGATCGACGATTCGGGCTCGAGCACGACCGAGCCGACGACGGCCGCGGTCGGCGCAATGAAGTGGCCTTCGCCGCGCAGCAGGACGCGGCGATCGCCGATCGCGTAGACGGTCATGGACATCGGCGGCTGATCGAGGGGAACGCCATCGTCGGTTGCCACGAAACGATTGTCCTCGTAACAGCCTTCGACGACGCAACGGCTCCGGGGGAGCCAGCATGATAGCGCGCCCGGCGCACGCCGCTATAATCCGGGGCGTGCCCCTTCCTCCCGCTCCCGCATGAACCTCGATCGCGTTCCCGCCGGGCGGGACATCCCGAACGACTGCAACGTGATCATCGAGATCCCGATGCTCGGCGATCCGATCAAGTACGAAGTCGACAAGGAGACGGGCGCCGTCTTCGTCGATCGCTTCATGGCGACGGCGATGCACTACCCGTGCAACTACGGCTACATCCCGCGGACGCTGTCGGACGACGGCGATCCTTCCGACGTGCTGCGTGCTGTCGCCGATGCCGCTGATCACCGGCGTCGTCGTCCGCTGCCGGCCGATCGGGATGCTGAAGATGGACGACGAGCACGGCGGCGACGCCAAGATCCTCGCCGTGCCGGTCGACGAGCTGTCCTCGCTCTACCGCGACATCCAGTCGCCGCGCGATCTTCCGGAGCTCACGACGCGCCAGATCGCGCACTTCTTCGAGCACTACAAGGATCTCGAGCCCGGCAAGTGGGTGCGCGTGTCGACGTGGGTCGGGGCCGAGGAAGCGAAGACGCGAGATCGTGGAGAGCGTCGCCGCGGTTCGGCGCCGGGAACGCGTCGTGACGGCGCTTAAGCCACGTCGATTGCGCGACCCCTAGCCGGTAGGCACCGGACCGCCGCGATCGCGACGATGCGCGTGCCGGCGATGCGGTCGTGCAGGAACCGGCGGTCCGGATCGACGAACGCCCAGAGATAGTTGAACGCCGACGAGCCAGAGCGCGTGTGCGCCGTGGTTCCGATGGGCGAAGCGCGACGAACGCGAGCGAGCGCGAGCGACGGGCCGATCCACGCGGCGAGATAGCGGACGAGCGCCGTCCGGCGATCGAGCGGTGCCACCGTCCGAGCGGCACGAGGCGAGCCGCCAGGTCTTCATCGGCAGCGTCCGCCGTCCGCCGGTCCAGCAGGCGACGTAGTAGACGGCGCCGGCGCCGAACACGAGCGCGAATGAGAGCACGCGCGTCGGCAAGACCCGGGACGCGCAGCGTGGCGTCGCCCGGCACGGCTGACGCGACAGCGGAATCGTCAGGAAGCCGACGACGAGGATCAGCGCCGTGTAGAGCAGGACCTCGTAGGCGAGCGCGGCGAGGCGGCGTGGCAGCGGCGCCTCCGGCAGGAAGGCGTCCGGCGACCCGCCGTCGTCCGGGCCGGCCGGCCGCCGGCGAACTCACGCGCCGGTCACCGCTGGGCGGCGCCGGGCGTCGTTGCGGGACCGATCGGCGGGCGCGGGGGTGGCGTGGCGCGAGTTGCGGCGGCGGGGCGAGCGTCGGCGCCGGGCGCACGCGATTGGCCGCTCGGCGCGCCGGGCGGCGGCGGCGCGGGCTTGGTCGCCAGCTCGCGCCGTGTCTCGGGCGGCAGGGTCTGGTACTGCTCCCATTTCTGCCGCACGTCCTGCTTCTGCTCGGGCGGCAGCTGCTTCATCGACTTGTACTGCTCGCGCGCCACGGCCCGCTGCTGCGGCGTGAGCTGCACCCACGCGCCCATCTGCTCCTCGGACGCGCTGCTGCTCGTCCGGCGTCATCTTCGGGATAGCGCTGCGCGAGGCTGCGCCACTTCTGCTTGCGCTGCGCGTCGAGCTTGTCCCAGTCGGGAGCGATGGGCGCCAGGACCTGGCGTTCCTGCGGCGGGAGGTCAGCCCATGCCGGCGAGCGTCAGCGACTTGTACTGCTCGCGTGCGACGGCACGCTGCTGCGGGCGTGAGCTGCGACCACGTGCCCATCTGCTGCTGGAGCCGCTGCTGCTCGTCCGCGGTCATCTTCGGATAGCGCTGGGCGATGCTGCGCCACTTCTGCTTGCGTTGCGCATCGAGTTTGCCCCACTCAGGCTCGAGCGGGGCGAGGATCTGCCGCTCCTGCGGCGGCAGCTCATTCCATGCGGGCGAGCGCAGCGCGAGGGGCTGCGCGAGGGCGTCCCCGGCCGACCCGGCCACGAGCGCCAGCGACAGCCAAAGCGAGAATCAGTCTTCGTCGGACACGTGCTTCAGCCAATTCTGGAATCCCCGGTCCAGGTAAGCGTCGATCGGCAGGTCCGAGGACAGGATCGCGGCGTCCGTCTCCTCGATGTCCCGCAGCTGCTGGTAGGCCTGCCACTGCTGATAGCCGACGACCGCGGCGACCACGAGCAGCACGCCGAGCCCCAATCGGGCGCCGAACCGGAATCCACCGCCACCGACCGTCCCCGTACCGGCGCCAGCGAGCGCCCACTGCGCGCGCGCCTCCCGCTTCGGATCGGTGAGGCGGGCGAGCGCAGCCTGCCGCGCGAGCTGGAGCTTGTAGGCCGTCCCGGCCTTGAGCTCCGCTGCCCCGCGGTCGAGGTAAGTCGTTATTTTCTTGGCGAAATCGCGATCGTCGCGTCATGGCGCAATTCCTTTGGCCCTGAGCATCGAGGCCAGGGCGGCGACCGCCCGCGAGCAATGGGTCTTCACGCTGCCTTCCGAGCAGCCCATCGCCGCGGCCGTCTCCGCCACGTCCAGCTCTTCCCAGTAACGCAACAGAAACGCTTCCCGTTGACGCGCCGGCAGCCGCGCCAGCGCCTCCTCGATCTGCCGCACAACCTGCACTTGTTCGAGCTGCGCCGCGGGATCGGCCGTCGCGTTCGAGTCGGATTTCGCCGGCAGAGTTTCGAGCGGATCGAAATCTTCGTCCTTTTCGTCGCCTTTCCCCAGCGCCGAGAGCACGGTCGTCCACGTCGAGCGCACCTTCTGGCGGCGAAAATGGTCGTGGATCGTGTTCTGCAGGATCCGCTGGAAGAGCATCGGCAGCTCCGCCGCGGGCTTTTGTGCATATTTCTCCGTGAGCTTGAGCATCGCGTCCTGGACGATGTCGAGCGCCGCGGCCTCGTCGCGGACGGCGAACATCGCCTGCTTGAACGCCCGGCGTTCGACTTCCGCGAGAAACGCCGATATTTCTTGGGTCGAGGCCAGAGTGGGTCCGTCTCGGTCGAAAGCGCGCCATTATAGGACGCAGGCGCGGCACGAGCCGTTGTGCGGTGCAACCGTCTTGACCGCCACGGGCGGCGCGGGTATGGTTCGAGCGTCGACCGGCAGCGGTCGATGCTGTAGTGCAACAACGGCCGATTGCGCCCCCTCCGGAGATGCCACAAGCGTCGCCGGAGTATCCCTCGGGACGCGGCCGGAGCACTTCAAACGCGGCTTTCTACCCGGTCCAAGCGTTGGTGGGCGCGTCCATCCCTTTTGCGCGCCGAGCAGTCCAGGGAGCCCCGCGCGTCGCGGACGCGGGGGCCGGCTTCGCCAACTCGCATAGGGCAATGGCCATGCAACTCACGGGTGCCGAAATCGTCATCCGCTGCCTCCAGGAAGAGGGCGTCGAGTACGTCTTCGGTTACCCGGGTGGCGCGGTCCTCAACATCTACGACGAGCTCTTCAAGCAGGACAAGGTCAAGCACGTGCTCGTCCGCCACGAGCAGGGCGCGGTCCACGCGGCCGACGGCTACTCGCGGTCGAGCCACAAGGTCGGCGTCGCGCTCGTGAC
Organism: uncultured beta proteobacterium; assembly: GCA_963830485.1. GTDB lineage: Bacteria > Pseudomonadota > Gammaproteobacteria > Burkholderiales > Casimicrobiaceae > CAIWHR01. Next base: position 71,828 of record CAWHNE010000004.1, on the reverse strand, counting down.
GTCGGGGCCGGGCGTCACCAACGCGGTGACCGGCATCGCGACGGCGTACATGGACTCGATCCCGATGGTCGTGATCACGGGCCAGGTGCCGACGCACGCGATCGGCCAGGACGCGTTCCAGGAATGCGACACCGTCGGGATCACGCGGCCCTGCGTCAAGCACAACTTCCTCGTGAAGGACGTGAAGGACGTCGCGACCACGATCAAGAAGGCGTTCTACCTCGCGTCGACGGGGCGTCCCGGGCCGGTGCTGGTCGACATTCCGAAGGACGTGACGCAGGCGAAGGCCGACTTCGCGTATCCGAAGACGATCGCGCTTCGCTCGTACAACCCCGTGACCAAGGGCCACGCCGGGCAGATCAAGAAGGCGGTGCAGCTCCTGCTCGACGCGAAGCGGCCGATGGTCTACACCGGTGGCGGCGTGATCCTGAACAACGCGGCGCCGCAGTTGACGCGCCTCGTGCGGCTGCTCGGTTTTCCGTGCACGAACACGCTGATGGGGCTCGGCGGCTTCCCCGGCACCGATCCGCAGTTCACGGGGCTGCCGGGCATGCATGGCACCTACGAGTCGAACATGGCGATGCAGCACTGCGACGTGCTGATCGCCATCGGCGCGCGGTTCGACGACCGCGTGATCGGCAATCCCGCGCACTTCTTCAGGAGCGACCGCCGGATCATCCATATCGACATCGACCCGTCGTCGATCTCGAAGCGGGTGAAGGTCGACGTGCCGATCGTCGGCTACGTCGCCGACGTGCTGGACGAGATGATCAAGCTGATCGAGTCGTCGCCGCAGCGTCCGGATCCGGTTGCGCTCAAGGCGTGGTGGGCCGAGATCAAGGACTGGCAGCGCAAGGACTGCCTCCGCTACGACACGAAGAGCCCGCTCATCAAGCCGCAGTACGTGGTGCAGAAGCTCTACGAGCTGACCAAGGGCGACGCGTTCGTCACCTCGGACGTGGGCCAGCACCAGATGTGGGTCGCGCAGTACTACAAGTTCGACAAGCCGCGCCGCTGGATCAATTCGGGCGGGCTCGGCACGATGGGCTTCGGGCTGCCGGCCGCGATGGGCGTCAAGCTCGTCAATCCGGATGCGACGGTCGTCTGCGTCACCGGCGAAGCGTCGATCCAGATGTGCATCCAGGAGCTCTCGACCTGCAAGCAGTACCATCTGCCGATCAAGATCGTGAACCTGAACAACCGCTACATGGGGATGGTGCGGCAGTGGCAGGAATTCTTCTACGGCAACCGCTACGCCGAGTCGTACATGGACGCGCTGCCCGACTTCGTGAAGCTCGCCGAGGCGTACGGCCATGTCGGGCTGAAGATCGAGAAGCCCGGTGACGTCGAGGGCGCGCTCAAGGAGGCGTTCAAGCTGAAGGACCGCCTCGTGTTCCTCGACTTCATCACCGACCAGACCGAGAACGTGTTCCCGATGGTGCCCGGCGGCAAGGGACTGACCGAGATGATCCTGGCGGAGGAATTGTGAGATGAGGCACATTCTTTCGATCCTGGTCGAGAACGAGGCGGGCGCGCTGTCGCGGATCTCGGGGCTGTTCTCCGCGCGCGGCTACAACATCGAGTCGCTGACGGTGGCGCCGACCGAGGACACGACGATGTCGCGGATGACGATCGTCACCGTCGGCTCCGACGACGTGATCGAGCAGATCACGAAGCAGCTGAACAAGCTGGTCGACGTGGTCAAGGTCGTCGACCTGACCGAGGGCAACCACATCGAGCGCGAGCTGATGCTCGTCAAAGTGCGCGCCGCCGGCAAGGACCGCGAGGAGATGAAGCGGCTCGCCGACATCTTCCGTGGCAGCATCCTCGACGTCACCGACAAGAGCTACACGATCGAGCTGACCGGCACCGGCGTGAAGCTCGACGCGTTCCTGCAGGCGATGGAGCCCGGCGTGATCCTCGAGACGGTGCGCACCGGCGCGTCGGGGATCGGGCGCGGCGAGCGGATCCTCCGGGTCTAGGCGCAAAATGTGGAGAAGACGATGAAGGTGTATTACGAAAAGGACGCCGACCTCTCGCTCATCAAGGGCAAGAAGGTCACGATCGTCGGCTACGGCTCCCAGGGGCACGCGCACGCGCAGAACCTGAACGACTCAGGCGTCAAGGTGACGGTGGGACTGCGCAAGGGCGGCGCGTCGTGGGACAAGGCGAAGAAGGCGGGGCTCAAGGTCGCCGAGGTCGCCGACGCGGTGAAGGCCGCCGACGTCGTGATGATGCTGATGCCCGACGAGCACATCGCCGCGACGTACAAGAGCGAGGTCGAGCCCCATATCCGGAAGGGCGCGACGCTCGCGTTCGCGCACGGCTTCAACATCCACTACGGGCAGGTCGTGCCGCGGGCGGACCTCGACGTCGTGATGATCGCGCCAAAGGCACCCGGACACACGGTGCGTTCGACGTACGTCGCGGGCGGCGGCGTGCCGATGCTGATCGCGGTCCATCAGGATGCGTCGAAGAAGGCGCGCGACGTCGCGCTCTCCTATGCCGCAGCGATCGGCGGCGCGCGCGCAGGCGTCATCGAGACCAATTTCCGCGAGGAGACCGAGACCGACCTCTTCGGCGAGCAGACCGTCCTGTGCGGGGGGCTGGTCGAGCTCATCAAGGCGGGCTACGAGACGCTGACGGAGGCGGGCTATTCGCCGGAGATGGCGTACTTCGAGTGCCTGCACGAGGTTAAGCTGATCGTCGACCTGATCTACGAGGGCGGCATCGCGAACATGAACTACTCGATCTCGAACAACGCGGAGTACGGCGAGTACGTGACCGGCCCGAAGATTGTGACCGCGCAGACGAAGCAGGCGATGCGCGAAGTGCTGCAGCGGATCCAGACCGGCGAATATGCGAAGGACTTCATTCTCGAGAACCGCGCCGGCGCGCCGACGCTCCTGTCGCGCCGCCGCCTCACGGCCGAGCACCCGATCGAACAGGTCGGCGCCAAGCTGCGCTCGATGATGCCGTGGATCAGGAAGAACAAGCTCGTCGATCAATCCAGGAACTAGCGCGCCATCCGCGCAACGGAGGACCCCCATGCACCGCATCGGCAGGCAGCGCGGATGGATCGGGCTCGTGGGATTCCTGATCGCGCTCTTGATCGTCGCGTGGCTCGCGAAGGACGCACTCAGGGAGTATCTGTCGCTGCCCGAGCCGCCCGAGGAACCGGCGGCGCCGACGGGCTACCAGCGCAGCCCGACGCCGGCCGCGGTGTCCGATGCGCCGCCCGGTGGCGCGACACCGTCGTACCAGCGACCGGTCGAACGGGCGCGCAGTGTCGAAGGCACCGTCACGCGCGGCGCCGAGGCACAGGGCCGCCGCATCGACGACGCGACGCGGTGACGGGATGGGCGGTCGGCGCGCGCGCGTGCCGTCACGCGCCAAGCCGTCGTCGGGCGGACGTGGGCGCCTGCCTTTCGAGGTCGACCGCATCGTCGTGATGCGCATCGCGGTTGCGATCGTCGTCGTCGCGTTCCTCTACCTGATCCTCAAGGTGTCGATGATCGCGTTCGGCGGCAGCAGCGCGCGCGGAGCGAAGCGCATCGAGCGCGCGGTCGACACGAACGCCGCGCGCGCCGCCGCCGACGTAGCGACGCCCTCGAAGCCTGAACCGGCACCCGCGCGATGAGTCCCTGCTAGAATCGGCGCGTCGGGTCCCGGCCGCGCGAAGCGTCGTGTCGACCGGGAGCCACTGCATGGGTATTCACAATTGCGCTGCACAGCCCAATGCGGATGGATGCAAGACGCGCGACGAAGGTCGTAGCCAAGCCTACGATGCCGAGGAGCGCGGCGCCGCAGACGCCGCATTGGGCAGCAGCCCGAAGGGACGGAGCGTTTCGGGCGGTCTGCTTTGGCGCGGGCCTTGCGAAGGGGGTCGACCATTCGCTTCGGCCCGCCTCAGTTGGCAACTGCGGCATCCCATCCCGAAACGCCACCGTCGCGATCGCGAATACCCATGCAGCGGCTCCCTAGCTATCCCCACCCGTTGATCGCCCGCGAAGGCTGGCCCTTCGTCGCCGTCACGCTCGCCGCCGCCCTCGCGTTGTCGGCGCTTCAGTGGTGGGTCGTCGCGGCGCTGGCGTGGATCGCGTTCGCCTTCATCGTCCAGTTCTTCCGCGATCCGCCGCGCATCGTCCCCGCCGATGCGAGCGCCGTGCTGTCGCCGGCCGACGGGCGCGTCGTCAAGATCGAGCGCGCGCACGACCCTTACCTCGACCGCGACGCGCTCAAGCTCAGCGTGTTCATGAACGTGTTCAACGTCCACTCGAACCGAAGTCCGGTCGACGGCCGCGTGATCGAGGCGTGGTACCACCGTGGCACCTTCCTGAACGCGGCGCTCGACAAGGCGTCGCTCGAGAACGAGCGCAGCGCACTCCATCTGCGCACGCCCGGCGGCGACGACGTCACGTGCGTGCAGATTGCCGGGCTGATCGCACGCCGGATCCTCTGCTACGCGAAGGCGGGCGATACGCTCGCGCGCGGGCAGCGCTACGGCTTCATCCGCTTCGGCTCGCGTGTGGATGTGTACCTCGCCCCGGCGGCCGTGCCGAAAGTCGCCGTGGGCGACGTCGTCTACGCGACCGCGACGATCCTGGCGGACCTGCCCCCGCACCAGGACGCCCACGGGGGTGCCCGGCCGTTTGTGTAAACTGCTGCCGTCATGGTCGATTTCGATACCCAGCGCATGCTTCGGAAGAATCGCATCCGCCGGCGCGGAATCTACCTGCTGCCCAATCTGTTCACGCTCGCCGCGTTGTTTGCCGGTTTCTACGCGATCGTGCAGGCGATGAACCTGCGCTTCGACCAGGCCGCCGCGGCGATCTTCGTGGCAGGGGTGCTGGACGGCCTCGACGGGCGCGTCGCGCGCCTGACGCGCACGCAGAGCGCGTTCGGCGCCGAGTTCGACAGTCTGGCCGACATGGTGAGCTTCGGCGCGGCGCCGGCGCTAATCGTCTACGAGTGGGCGCTGAAGGGAATGGGCAAGCTGGGCTGGATCGCGGCCTTCATCTATGTCGCAGGCGCGGCGCTGCGGCTCGCGCGGTTCAACACGATGCTCGAGGTCGCCGACAAGCGCTGGTTCACCGGCATGCCGAGCCCCGCTGCCGCGGCGCTCGTCGCGGGCATGGTGTGGATCGTCGACGACTACAACATCGATCCCGCCGGACTCAAGGGTTGGGCGCTGGTGGTCACGGTGTTCGCCGGACTCACGATGGTCAGCAACGTTCCCTACTACAGCTTCAAGTCGATCAACCTCAAGAAGAGCGTGCCGTTCATCGCAATTCTCGTGTTCGTCCTCGCGATCGCGCTCCTGTCCTACCAGCCGCCGCTCGTGCTGTTCGCCGGCTTCGTCGTCTATGCGATCTCAGGATACGTCTGGCTCGTGTGGACGAAGCTGCGCCGCCGCCCGCCGGTGTCGCCGGCGTCCTGAGCGTCGGGCGCGGCGCCGGCCGCAAGGTCTTGCTTTTGTGGCGGAACTGCGGTTATAGTGCACCGCAATGAGCAGCTTCTCCATCGCCGGCCGTCTCGCGCTTCTTGCGCCGACCCCCCTCACGGGCGGCCTGCTGCTGCTGCTGCGCCTCGCGCGCAGATAACCTAAACCCCTCAATTCGAGCAGTACAGGACAGGCGCCCGCCGGAACCCGGGGGCGGCTCCGCATCGTTCGAACGCTTCGAAGAGCGACCCATGACCCTCGATCCGACCCGCAAGTATCGGCCTTTCGCTCCGGTGGCCTTGCCTGACCGGCAATGGCCCTCCCGCACGATCACCGCGCCACCCGCCTGGTGCAGCGTCGACCTGCGCGACGGCAACCAGGCACTGATCGAGCCGATGGACGCCGAGCGCAAGCTCCGCATGTTCAAGCTGCTCGTGAAGATGGGCTACAAGGAGATCGAGATCGGCTTTCCCGCGGCGTCGCAGACCGACTTCGACTTCGCGCGCCAGCTGATCGACGAGAAACACATTCCCGACGACGTGACGGTCCAGGTGCTCACGCAGTCGCGCGAGCCGATCATCCGCCGCACCTTCGACGCGCTCGCGGGATTCAAGCGCGTGATCGTCCATCTGTACAACTCGACCTCGGAGACGCAGCGCCGCGTCGTGTTCGGACTCGACCGCGCCGGCATCCGCGAGATCGCGGTATCCGGCGCGAAGCTGATCCGTGACTGCGCGGCGGCGCGGCCGGACACCGAGTGGGTCTTCCAGTACTCGCCCGAGAGCTTCACCGGCACCGAGCTCGATTTCGCCACCGAGGTCTGCGATGCGGTCAACGATGTGTGGCAGCCGACGCCGTCGCGCAAGGTGATCGTCAACCTGCCCGCGACTGTCGAGATGGCGACACCCAACATCTACGCCGACCAGATCGAGTGGATGTCGCGGCGGCTCGCGCGCCGGGATTCGATCGTGCTGTCGGTGCACCCGCACAACGACCGCGGCTGCGGCGTAGCGGCGGCGGAGCTCGCGCTCCTCGCCGGCGCGCAGCGGATCGAAGGCTGCCTCTTCGGCAACGGCGAGCGCACGGGCAACGTCTGCCTCGTGACGCTCGGGCTCAACCTGTTCACGCAGGGCATCGATCCCGGCATCGACTTCTCCGACATCAACGATGTCATCCGCACCGTCGAGTACTGCAACCAGCTGCCGATCCACCCGCGCCATCCGTATGGCGGCGACCTTGTGTTCACCGCGTTCTCCGGATCGCACCAGGACGCGATCAAGAAAGGTCTCGCCGAGCGGGCGGCCGAGATGGCCCGCGGCAATCCAGTATGGGACGTCCCGTACCTGCCGATCGATCCGGCGGACGTCGGGCGTACGTACGACGCGGTGATCCGCGTCAACAGCCAGTCGGGCAAGAGCGGAGTCGCGTATCTGCTCGAGCGGGACTACGGGCTCTCGCTGCCGCGACTGCTGCAGATCGAGTTCAGCCAGGTGATCCAGAAGATCGCCGACGCGACCGGCAAGGAGCTGACCGCCGCCGAGATCCGTGCCGTGTTCGACCGCGAGTACGTCGCGGCGACGCTGCCCGTGGCTTACGGGGGCCATCGGGCGCAGCACAACGCCGCCGACGGCACGGTCGAGCAACTGACGGCACATCTCGTCGTCGACGGCGTCGAATGGCGGCTCACCGGCTCTGGGAACGGTCCGGTCGACGCGTTCGTCCATGCGCTCCGCACCGGCGGCGGCTTCGACATCCACGTCCAGAGCTACAGCGAGCACGCGGTCGGTGCGGGCGAGGATGCGACCGCGGTCGCCTACGTGCAGCTCCGGATCGGCGCCGAGCAGACCGTCTACGGTGTGGGGCTCGATCCCAACATCGTCACGGCGACGTTGCGCGCCGTCGTGAGCGCGATCAACCGCGGGATCGCGCAGGGCATGCTCGCGCCGCCGCAGGCGCGGCGCGTGAGCTACGCCTGACGTCTCGCGTGTCGGCGTGCCTCCGCGCGCGCAGACCGCGCGCCGGAGGCAGCCCCGGACCCTGGATCGGGTAAAATAGACCGGCGAATTGGGCCGTTGCCATGGCCGGTCCGCGGGGCGCCGCTTCGCGGGGCCGCGCGTCTGAACTTCCCCGAGCGAGCCTTCCGATGAGCATGCCCACCTACGGTCCCGGGATCGAGATCACCGGCCGCGTCCCCCCCGAGTACGCGCAGATCCTCACGCCAGAAGCGGTTGCATTCGCGGCGCGACTTCAGCGCACGTTCGGCGACCGCCGCGCGAAGCTCCTCGCGCGGCGTGCGCAGCGCCAGGCGGAGCTCGATGCCGGCAAGCTGCCCGATTTCCTGGCGGAGACGCGGGCGATCCGTGAGGGGGGCTGGACCTGCGCGCCCTATCTCGCGGACCTCGCCGATCGCCGCGTCGAGATCACGGGTCCCGTTGACCGCAAGATGATCGTCAACGCGCTCAACTCGGGTGCAAGCGTGTTCATGGCGGACTTCGAGGACGCGAACACGCCAAAGTGGGACAACAACCTCCAGGGCCACCTCAATCTGCGCGACGCCGTCCGCCGTCGGATCGAGTTCGTGTCACCCGAGGGCAAGCAGTATCGGCTGAACGATAAGACCGCGGTGCTGTTCGTCCGGCCGCGCGGCTGGCACCTGCCGGAGAAGCACGTGCTGATCGACGGCGCGCCGATCTCCGGCGGCATCTTCGACTTCGCTCTCTACTTTTTCCACAACGCGAAGGAGCTGGTCGCACGCGGCACCGGACCGTACTTCTACCTGCCGAAGCTCGAGAGTCACCTCGAGGCACGACTGTGGAACGACGTCTTCGTCGCGGCCGAGCGCGAGCTCGGCGTCACGCCGGGGACGATCAAGGCGACCGTGCTGATCGAGACGCTGCTGGCCGCCTTCGAGATGGACGAGATCCTCTACGAGCTGCGCGAGCACTCGGCAGGCCTCAACTGCGGACGCTGGGACTACATCTTCTCGTGCATCAAGAAATTCCGCAGCAACAAGGACTTCTGCCTCGCCGACCGCGCGCTGGTCACGATGACGACGCACTTCATGCGGAGCTACGCCGAGCTCCTCATCAAGACCTGCCATCGCCGGAACATCCACGCGATGGGCGGGATGGCTGCGCAGATCCCGGTCAAGAACGACGAGGCCGCGAACGCCGAAGCATTCGCCAAGGTGAAGGCCGACAAGGAGCGCGAGGCGACCTACGGGCACGACGGCACGTGGGTCGCGCACCCGGGGCTCGTACCGGTCGCGAAGGAAGTGTTCGACCGGCTGATGCCCGCGCCCAACCAGATCGCGACGAAAAGGCGCGACGACGTCCGCGTGACCGCCGCCGACCTGATCCACTGGGAACCCGAGAAGCCGATCACCGAGCGTGGCCTGCGGCTCAACATCAACGTCGCGATCCAATACATCGGGGCCTGGCTCGCAGGGCAGGGTGCGGTGCCGATCTTCAACCTGATGGAGGATGCGGCCACCGCCGAGATCTCGCGCTCGCAGGTCTGGCAGTGGATCCGCTCGCCGAAGGGCGTGCTGGACGACGGCCGCAAGGTCACGAAGACGATGGTCGCCGCGATGATTCCGGACGAGCTTGCGAAGATCCGCTCGCTACTGGGCGCGGCGTTCAACGCCGGCAAGTACGACGACGCGGCGACGATCTTCGCCGATCTCGTCGACAACGACACGTTCGTCGAATTCCTGACGCTCCCCGCCTACGAGCGGATCGACTAGCCGGGTGCACCGGTCTCCGCTGTCGAAGGCTGCGGCGCTCGCGCGGCGAATCCTTGGGCGCTCCCAGGGCTGCGGCAATCGGCCGCGGGCTTGCATCGGCGGCGCGTGGCACCATTTAGTCAGTGCCGGGAGGCCGTACTTCGCTCGCAGTGGTGCATTGATAAAGACTATCGATGGAATTGGAACAATCAATTGGACGTATGAGTAGGCGGCGCGCAGAATGGGTTCGTCGCTGGCGAAGTCCGTCGCCGGTCGGTTCGAGGAGATGAGCAATGAAGACTCTCAAGGGCACGAAGACGCACGACAACCTCAAAGCGGCGTTCGCCGGCGAATCGCAGGCGAACCGGCGCTACCTGTATTTCGCGAACAAGGCGGACGTCGAGGGCCAGAACGACGTCTCGGCGGTCTTTCGCTCGACGGCGGAAGGCGAGACGGGGCACGCGCACGGCCACCTCGACTACCTGGCGCAGGTGGGCGACCCGGCGACGGATCTGCCGATCGGCGCGACGCGCGCGAACCTCAAGGCCGCGATCGCCGGCGAAACGCACGAGTACACCGACATGTACCCGGGAATGGCCAAGGCGGCGCGCGGCGAGGGCTTCGACGAGATCGCCGACTGGTTCGAGACGCTGGCGAAGGCGGAGCGGTCGCACGCGAACCGCTTCCAGAAAGCGTTGGACGCGCTGGCCGACTGAGGCTTGTCCAGCGCGATGAAGCGTCGCGGCAGGCGCGACGCTCATCGCGCACGTCCGCGTTGGAGCGTCGCCGAGAACGCGACACTCGACGCGGACGCACGGGACGCCGCGCAGCGGGCGGAGTTCTCGTCGATCCGTTGCCACTCACTCTGTTTTTGATTTCGACTTGTCCGAATGACGACCCGCGAAGGCAGTCTCGAAGCACCGACCCGCCATCCCGTCGAGTGGCGCAAGCCCGAGTTCTACGACGAAGCGTTGCTCGACAAGGAGCTCGAGCGGGTATTCGACATCTGCCACGGCTGCCGCCGCTGCGTGAGCCTGTGCCAGGCGTTCCCGACGCTATTCGACCTGGTCGACGAAAGCAGTACGATGGAGGTCGACGGCGTCGCCAAGTCCGATTTCGGCAAGGTCGTCGATCAGTGCTATCTGTGCGACGTCTGCTACATGACGAAGTGCCCGTACGTGCCGCCCCACCCGTGGAACGTCGACTTTCCGCACCTGATGCTGCGCGCCAAGGCGGTCAAGTTCCGCAAGGGCGAGACGACGTTTCGCGATCGATTGCTTACCGGCACGGACCGGCTCGGGCGCCTCGCCACGATACCCGTGGTCGTGCAGATGGTGAACCGGGCGAACCGGACGCCGGTGGTGCGCAAAGCGATGGAAAAGACGCTCGGCGTCGCCGCGGAGCCGCGGCTGCCGCCTTACGCGTCGCCGACGTTTCGCAAGTCGGCGGCGGCCTCTGCCGACTGGCCGGCCCGCGACGGTGCGCGCACGCCGGGCAAGGTCGCGGTGTTCTCGACGTGCTATGTCAACTACAACGAACCGGGGATCGGCCGCGACTTGCTCGCCGTGCTCGCGCACAACGAGATCCCGTACGCGGTCGTCGAGAAAGAAGCCTGCTGCGGGATGCCGAAGCTCGAGCTGGGCGACTTCGATTCGGTCGAGAAGCTCAAGAACGTCAACATCCCGACGCTTGCGGCGTACGCAAAGGACGGGTTCGCCATCGTGACGGCCGTACCGTCGTGCACGCTCATGTTCAAGCAGGAACTGCCGTTGCTCTTTCCGGAAGACGCCGACGTCCGCATGGTCGCCGACGCGATGTTCGATCCGTTCGAATACCTCGTCCTGCGCGACAAGGACGGGCTCCTCAAGACCGAGTTCAAACAGCCGTTGGGCAAGGTGAGCTATCACATTCCCTGCCATTCGCGTGTCCAGAACGTCGGGCAGAAGACGCGCGAAGTGCTCGAGTGGATTCCGGGCACCACGGTCAGCACGGTCGAGCGCTGCGCGGGCCACGACGGCACCTACGGCGTCAAGCGGGAGTTCTATGCGGCGTCGATGAAGATCGGCAGGCCGGTGTTCCGCCAGATGGCGCAGGCCGATCCTGATTACGTGAGCTCCGACTGCCCGATCGCGGGCCGCCGGATTCTGCAGGGGATCGACCAGGGCGGCGAGCCGCACCACGCGCGCAAGGAGCATCCGCTCACGCTGCTGCGGATCGCGTACGGACTCTGAAGGGAGAACGCAATGGCACACGAAGGCTACCACGAACCCGTCGACCGGCTGTCGCGCGCGACGATGGATTTTCACCGCGCGGTGCAGTCGCTGATCGAGGAGCTGGAGGCGATCGATTGGTACAACCAGCGCGTCGACGCCTGCACCGAGCCCACGCTCAAGGCGATCCTCGCACACAACCGCGACGAGGAAGTCGAGCACGCGGTGATGACGCTCGAATGGATCCGTCGCAACAACCCGGTGTTCGACCGCGAGCTCCGGGAGACGCTGTTCAAGGACGGCCCGATCACGGGCCAGCACTGAGGCCATGACGATGACCGCCATCACCCGCGAATCGCTGCTGTCGCTCGAAGCGTATGCGCGCGAGCGGCCTGCGTTTCGTGCGCGCGTGCTCGAGCACAAACGGCCGCGCACCGTGCAGCTGGGCGAACACGTGACGCTGCTCTTCGAGGACGAGCTCACCGTGCGCTACCAGATCCAGGAGATGCTGCGGATCGAGAAGACGTTCGAGGAGGAGGGCATCCGCGACGAGCTGGCCGCCTACAGCGCGCTCGTTCCCGACGGCTCGAACTGGAAGGCGACGATGCTGATCGAGTACGAAGATGTCGAGGCGCGCCGCGCCGCCCTCGCGACGCTCAAGGGCATCGAGCGGCGGACTTGGGTCGCGGCCGAAGGCGGCGAGCGCGTCTACGCGATCGCGGACGAGGACCTCGATCGCGAGAACGAGGAGAAGACCTCCGCGGTGCACTTCCTGCGCTTCGAGCTGCCCCCCGCGACCGTTGCGGCGCTGAAACGCGGCGCCGCGCTTGCGATCGGCATCGACCACCCTGCGTACACGGTAACGGTTCCGGCGGTTGCCGACGCGACGCGCGCGGCGCTCGTCGCCGACCTCAGCTAGCTGGCGCGGCGCTTCAACCGGTAGCGGTAGTCGATCGATGGCTCGCCGCGCAGGTTCGTCACGATGTTGCGCGCGCGGCGCGAGAAGCCCAGCGACTCGACGAGGCAGCGCGCCGGGACGTTGCGGAAATCGGCATCAGCCCGGACCTCGGCCGCATCGTAGGCGCGCCAGAGGTGCTCGATGACGGTGGCGCAGGCCTCGCGGGCGATGCCGCGGCGCGCGAACGCCGTGAACACGTAGAACGCGAGGAACACGACGCGGTCGGGCCGCACCGTCGCCTCGATGAGGCCCGCGTACGTACCGTTCTCGTTCAGACGCACCGCCCAGTTGAGCCACAGCTCTCCGCCCGGCGCGTACGGATCGGCGATTCGCGCGAACCGGCTCTCGAGGTCGGCGACGTCCTTCGGCGGCTCCGCGTTTACCCACAGATAGAGCGTCGGATCGGCGAAGCCCCCGAACATGGGGCCCGCATGCGCGGGCGTCAGCGGCTCGAGCGTGAGCCGCTCCGTCGCGAGCGGGCCGCCGACGTAGAGGAGCGGGGCCCGCATCAGGGTCTGCTCACACTATGTTCGCGAGATGCGTTGCGAGCAAAAAGGGCTCTGCGCGCGGCGCAAAACGAAGGCGGGCCGGCTGCCCGCCGAGGCTTTGCAACAAAGCGTAGGGCCTTTGATCGCCGCAACCCAAAGGGAATGGCCGCCCTGGGGCGCCACTCTGCGTTGCTTTCCTCGCCAAGACGCCCGTTCTTGGCTTCGTCAAGCGCCTTGCTTGGCGCCCCATGCCAGCCATTCGCGTCCGTGAACATAGTGTGGGCAGGCCCTACGCCCTGAGCGCCGACCACTGCTCGCGCGTGATCGACCAGACGCACATCTCCTCCTCGGGACCGTCGCGGTGACGTCTGCGCTCGCGGCGCACAAGCGCCATCCCGCACTTTTCGAGCACGCGTCCCGACGCAGGATTGCGCACGAGGTGCGTTGCCCCGAGCACGTCGATTTCGACGCCGAGGAACGCCATCGCGAGCAACGCACGGACGGCGGTGGTCGCGTAGCCGCGGCCCCAGTACGGGCGGCCGATCCAGTAGCCGACGTTGCCGGTGGGATCGATGCCGGGCCGCAGGTCGATCGCGCCGACGAGCGCCCCGTCGTCCCCGCAGGTGATCGCGTAGGTCCACGCGGTGCCCGCCTCGCGCGCGTCGCGGTGCGTCGCGATCCACGCGCTCGCGGCGCCGACAGGATAGGGATGCGGAATCTCGGCGGTCGAAAGCGCGACGTCGGGATCGCCGCAAAGCTCGGTGACGCGCGCGGCGTCGCCCGGCGCGAAGACCCGTAGCACGACGGGGAACGAGGTGATGCGCTCGGGCAGGGCCAAGGCAGGAACCTCCGATCAGGTCGCGCGCGATTGCGACGGGGAGTTTTCGGGATGGGATGCGCGAAGCGCGGCGCAGCGAAGGGTGGTTCCCTTCGCAAGACGAGCGGAGCCTTGGCTCCAGTGACGGCTAACGCGAGCCCGGCGAGCGTTAGGCCGCGAAGCGGCGGCCGGAACTACAAAGCAGACCGCCCGAAGTCGCCCCGTCCCTCCGCGCAGTTGCCAACTGAGGCCCAATGCGGCGCGAGGCGTCGCCGCGCTCCTCGGCATCGCCGTTGGACCACGACCTTCGCCGCGCCTCAGTTGCCAACTGAGGCATTCATCCGCGCGGCCGTGCAGCACAATCGTGTGGGACCTGATCGGAGGTTCCTTAGTCGCGGAAGTTGGCGTACTGCAGCGGGAAGTCGGTGACCTGCGCACGCACGAGCGCGATCGCGCTCTGCAGGTCGTCGCGCTTCGCGCCGGACACGCGCACCGCGTCGCCTTGAATGCTGGCCTGCACCTTCAACCGGCTGTCCTTGAGCATCCGCACGATCCGCTTCGCGAGGTCGGTCTCGACGCCGGCACGGACCGTGACGACCTGCTTCACCTTGTTGCCCGAAACCTTCTCGATCGCTCCATACTGAAGGGCGCGCAGATCGACGCCACGCTTCGTGAGTTTTGCCGTCAGGATGTCGGTCACCTGTTTCAGTTTGAAATCGTCGTCCGCATGCAGTGCCAGCGTCTTGTCGGCAAGCTCGACACGGGCGTCCGAGCCCTTGAAATCGAAGCGGGTGCCGAGCTCCTTGTTGGCTTGGTCGAGCGCATTGCGCACCTCGACCTGATTTACCTCGGAGACGATATCGAAGGAAGGCATGATGGAATCGCAGACGACGGAGTCTGAAATTTTACAGGCAACGGCCCTGCTACGGAACGGGTGCGGCCGATCGCTGCGGCCTCCGCTCCCTCAAATGGATTCGCCAATGCCGAGCTGTCGGCCGCCTGCGGCGACTCGCGTTCGCTCGCTCCCCCTCGGCGCTTCGCGCCGCGGGGCCCGGCTCGCCGCTCGCGCCGCTAGCCGCCGTCGAGGGCGCGCGGCCAGCTTGCCTTGAGCAGGCGCGAGAGCGCCCGGTCGGCGAGCAGGCGGCCGCCGGTCTGGCAACGGGCGCAGTAGTTGCACTCGTTCTCCGCATAGACGATGCGTTGCACCGGCGCGCTGCATACGGGGCAGGGTTGCCCGTAGCGGCCGTGCACAGCCATCTCCGGCCGGAATGCCGTGGCGTTGGCGGGAAAGGCACCGGCTGCCTCGGTGCGCAGGCGCTCCGTCCACTGGGCGAGCACGGCGCGCGTCGCGTCGAACAGGCGCGTCATGTCGGCGTCGGTGAGCTTCGCGGTCAAAGCGAGCGGCGAGAGCTTCGCACGATGCAGGATCTCGTCGGAGTACGCGTTGCCGATGCCGCTCAGGAGCCGCGCGTCCGTGAGCGCACGCTTGAGAGTGTGGCTCTCGCGTCGCAGGCGCTCGGCGAACGTGGCAGCATCACACGCATACACGTCGAGGCCGCCCGGATCGAACGCCGCGAGCGCCGCTTCGCCGCGTACGAGATGAAGCGACGCGCGCCGTTTCGTACCGGCTTCGGTGAGCGCCAGCGTGCCGTGCGGAAACTCGAAGCGGGCGAGCGTGATGCGGCCAGCCGCCTTCGCGCCGGGCTCGAGCCAGCGTAGGCGTCCGGCGATCATCAGGTGGACGACGAGAAACAGCGCCTCCTCGAGCGCGAGCACGATTCGCTTCCCGAGTCGGCGAACCTCTCGCACGCGCCGGCCCTCGGCCTCGGCGATCGGCGGCACCGCGGTTCGCAACACGAACGGATGGTCGATCCGAAGCGCGACGAGTATCTCGCCGGTCACGCGTGTGGCGAGCGCCTCGCGGTAGAGCTCGATGTCCGGAAGCTCCGGCATTGCGAAAGGTGGCTTCGGTCCGTTTCAGGGCGGCAGCGTCCCGTCGGCGGCGAACGCAGTCGCGTTGGTGGGGTCGCCGGCGCGCTCCGGCCGCAGTGCGTACAAGTACAACGGCGATTCGCCGGGAGTGGGAGTGTCCCTGTCGTCTCCGGCCAAGGGGCTAACCGACGAAACCGGCCTTCTTGTGCGAGCCATCGCAAAACGGCTTGGTGCGCGAATGGCCGCAGCGACAGAGCCACGTCTCATCACCGCACGCGAAACGCCCGTCGGCGCCCTCGACGACGAGCGGCCCAATGCACTTGAGGGGGCCGTTCGGGGTCGGGGTGACGATGACTCGACCGGACGTCCGCGTTCCTGCAACGGCGTCGGCGGGGAGGAGACCCGCATCGCGAAAGCCGGTCCGCGTGTGCGTGCCGTCGCAGTACGGCTTGTTGCGCGACGCGCCGCAGCGGCACAGGACCACCGTCACGCGCGAAGTCGCGGCCGCCGCTTTCGCGCCGGCGACGACGACATCGCCGGTGATAACGTTCGGTCCATCCGGACGGACCTTGACCACGGTCGCGGCGGTTTCGGACGCCGGCGCGGCGCGCGATGTTCCGCTCGCGACCGCCAGCGTGCCGTCCGGCCGATACAGCCGTAGCGCGCCGCTGGGGCAGCGCGCGATCGTCGCAGCGAGCGCATCGAAGCTCGCGCCCTCGACGGCGATCCAGGGCTTTGCCGTGGGATCGAATACCGCCGGCAGTCCGCGCACGCATTCGGCCGCGTGCCGGCACACGCCGGCGTCCCAGGTGACGACCGCGTAAGCCGCCTCGTACCGATGGAGCCGGGATTCAGCCATCGCGAGATCCGTCGCTCGGATAGAATAACCCATTTCCCGTCGCGTCCGCGTCGAGACCCATGTCGCACATCCTGCAGGACCTTCCCATCGGCCAGAAGGTAGGCATCGCGTTCTCCGGCGGCCTCGACACGAGCGCTGCGTTGCACTGGATGCGTGCGAAGGGTGCGATTCCGTACGCGTACACCGCGAATCTCGGGCAGCCGGACGAGAGCGACTACGAAGCGATTCCGCGCAAGGCGCGGGAGTACGGCGCCGAGCTCGCGCGACTCGTCGACTGCCGCGCCGCGCTCGTCGCCGAGGGGATCGTCGCGCTGCAGGCGGGCGCGTTCCATGTGACGACGGCGGGACTACCGTACTTCAACACGACCCCCGTCGGCCGCGCGGTCACCGGGACGATGCTCGTCGTCGCTATGCGCGAGGACGACGTCCACGTCTGGGGCGACGGCAGCACGTACAAGGGCAACGACATCGAGCGCTTCTACCGCTACGGCCTCCTCGCCAATCCGGAGCTCCGCATCTACAAGCCGTGGCTCGATGCGGTATTCATCGACGAGCTGGGTGGGCGCAAGGAGATGTCGGAGTACCTGAACCGCGCCGGCTTCGGCTACCGGATGAGTACCGAGAAGGCGTATTCGACGGACTCGAATCTGCTCGGCGCGACTCACGAGGCGAAGGACCTCGAGTTCCTCGACAAGGGGATCCGGATCGTCGAGCCGATCATGGGCGTCGCGTTCTGGCGCGACGACGTCGCGGTCAAGGCGGAGACGGTCGCGGTGCGCTTCGAGGAAGGACGGCCGGTCGCGCTGAACGGCATCGGGTTCGCGGACGACGTCGCGCTGATGCTGGAGGCCAATGCGATCGGCGGCCGCCACGGGCTCGGCATGAGCGACCAGATCGAGAACCGGATCATCGAGGCGAAGAGCCGCGGCATCTACGAGGCGCCGGGCATGGCACTCCTGCACATCGCCTACGAGCGGCTCGTCACCGGGATCCACAACGAAGATACGATCGAGCAGTACCGCGACAACGGCCGCCGCCTCGGGCGCCTGCTCTACCAGGGGCGCTGGTTCGACCCGCAGGCGATGATGCTGCGCGAGACCGCGCAGCGATGGGTCGCGCGCGCCGTCACGGGCGAGGTGACCCTCGAGCTTCGCCGCGGCAACGACTATTCCATTCTCGACACGACGAGCCCGAATCTCACCTACAAGCCGGAGCGGCTTACGATGGAGAAGGGCGCCGCGTTCTTCACACCGCAGGATCGGATCGGCCAGCTGACGATGCGCAACCTCGACATCGCTGACACGCGCGAGAAGCTCGTTACGTACGTGAAGACGGGACTCCTGCGGCCGGCCGCCGACTCGCCGCTGCCGCGGTTGACCGACGACGATTCGAAGGCGAAGTAGCGGCGCGAGCGGCGAGCCGGGGCCCCGGCCGAAGGCAAGGGGGAGCGAGCGAACGCGAGTCGACGCAAGCGGCCGACTCCTCGGTCTTGCGATCCAAGATCAAGGTTCGGAGGTCGCGGCGGGCGCGGTCAGTCGACCTTGAGTCCCACCTTCCGGATCACCGGCGCCCAGGTGTCGGTTTCGCGCCGGATCAGCGCGCCCAGGTCCTCCGGTGTGCCGCCGATCAGGTCGAAGCCCTGCGCGTTCATCTTCTGCGCGACGTCGGGCAGCTTCAGGATCGCGTTGATCTCGGTGTTGAGCTTCGCGATCACCGGCTTCGGCGTGCCGGCGGGCACCATGATCCCGTTCCACGCGAGCGCTTCAAACCCCGGGTAGCCCGATTCGGCGATCGACGGGATGTCGGGCAGCAGCGGAAATCGCTTCGCCGTGGTGACCGCGATCGCGCGGAGCTTGCCCGCCTGGATCTGCGGCTGCAGCGGCTGCATCACCGCGAACATCATCTGCGTTTCGCCCTGGACGGTCGCGGTGACGGCCGGCGGCGAGCCATTGAACGGCACATGGACGGCGTCGATTCCTGCCATCGCCTTGAGCAGCTCCATGTTGAGGTGCGACGAGCTGCCGTTGCCGACCGACGCGTAGCTGAGCTTCCCCGGATTCGCCTTCGCGTAGGCAACGAGTTCCGCGAGCGAATTCACGGGCAGCGTCGCGTTGACGGCGAGCACGTTGGGCTGGCTCGACGTGATGATCACCGGCGCCAAGTCCTTCTGTACGTCGTAGGGCAGCTTCTGCAGCAGCGGGCCGAACGCCAGCGGCCCGTTGAACCCGAGCAGCATCGTGTAGCCGTCGGGCGCTGCCTTCGCCACTTCGGTCGTCGCGACCGTGCCGCCCGCCGCGGGCTTGTTCTCGACGACGATCGGTTGCCCGAGCCGGTCCTTCAACTTGTCACCGATCACGCGCGCGAGCGTGTCGAGCGAGCTGCCGGGACCCGCAGCGACGACGAACTTGATCGGCTTGTCGGGCCAGGTCTGCGCGACCGCGGAGACACTCGCGCACAATGCGGCGACGACGACGAGGAGCTTAGGCAGGCGCATGGCACACGGCCTCGATGTTGTGACCGTCCGGATCGAGCACGAACGCGCCGTAGTAGTTGGGATGGTAGTGCGCCCGCAGGCCCGGTCCGCCGTTGTCGCGGCCTCCCGCGGCGATCGCCGCACGGTAGAACGCATCGACCTGCGCGCGCGTCTCGGCGCGAAAGGCAACGTGCAGGGCGGGCATGCCCGGATCGCCTTCGGAGAGCCAGAAGTCCGGCTTGGGCGGAACGCCGAAGCCCGCCGCCTCGTCGAACAACAGGATGCACGCATAGCCGAGCGGTGCGAGCGCCGCCTCGTAGAACGCGCGGCTGCTCGACAGGTTGCTGACGGAAAGTCCCATGTGATCGATCATCGCCGGTCCTCCTCAAGGGTTCACGCGTCCGCAAACGAGATACTCGAGCAGCGCCTTCTGCGCATGCATCCGGTTCTCGGCCTCGTCCCAGACGACGCTCTGCGGACCGTCGATCACCTCGGCGGTCACCTCCTCGCCGCGGTGCGCCGGCAGGCAGTGCATGAACAGCGCATCGGGTTTGGCCTCGCGCATCATCGCGGCGTCGACGCGCCAGTCGGTGAACGCGCGCTTGCGTGCCTCGTTCTCCGCCTCGAACCCCATGCTGGTCCACACGTCGGTGGTCACGAGGTCGGCGCCGCGGCAGGCGTCGGGAGGAACGTCGCAGGCGACGAAATGCGCGGCCGCCTCCGGACCGACGCGCATGCGATCGACGGCATATCCAGCCGGCGCGGCGACGCGGACCTCGAAGTCGAGGAGCGCCGCTGCCTGCAGCCACGTGTAGCACATGTTGTTGGCGTCCCCGATCCACGCGACGGTGCGACCTGCGATGGAGCCGCGATGCTCGACGTACGTGTAGATGTCCGCGAGGATCTGACAGGGGTGGTACTCGTTGGTGAGACCGTTGATCACCGGGACGCGCGAGTGTGCGGCGAAGCGTTCAATGATCGCCTGCTCGAAGGTGCGGATCATCACGACGTCGACCATCCGCGAAATCACGCGTGCGACGTCCTCGATCGGCTCGCCGCGCGAGAGTTGCGTATCGCCGCGGTTCAGGTTGATCGCGATGCCGCCCAGCTGGTTCATCCCCGCCTCGAACGAGACCCGCGTTCGAGTCGATGCCTTCTCGAACACCATCGCGAGCGTTCGGTCGCGCAGCGGCTGGTAGATCTCGTAGCGCTTGAACCGCTCTTTGATCCACCGCGTGCGTGCGAACAGGTGATCGAACTCCTCCTGCGAGAAATCGCGAAACTGGAGGAAGTGCCGGGGTGGGGCGGGGAGCATGGCGGGGAGCCGGATGCCGCCGTCGGGAGTGGCGGAATCCTGTCAAATCAACATATTAGCACGATGGCGACCTGCGGCGGCCCCGAGCATCGATTGACACGTGTCAAGGACGCGGGCGCCGGCGAGGACTACCCTCGCGGGATCACTCGTGGCCAAACGACGCCGCGCGGCTGCCCGACCATTGACGACCGAATGCATCGCACTTCCTGTCGCGACGCGTGACTTTCCGCCGCTCGTGATTCGCGGGCGTCGTGCGCTGCCGATCGTGCAGGGCGGGATGGGGGTCGGCATTTCCGCGCACCGCCTCGCGGGCACCGTCGCGAGCCTGGGTGCCGTCGGCACGATCGCGAGCATCGATCTGCGCCGACATCATCCGGACTTGATGACGCAGAGCGCGCGCGCTGACAAGGCCGCGGTGACGGCCGCCAACATGACCGCGCTCGACCGCGAGATCCGCGGCGCGAAGGTGCTCGCCGGCGGCAAGGGAATCGTCGCCGTCAACATCATGCGTGCCGTCAGCGATTACGCGTCGGCGGTGCGCCAGGCATGCGCGAGCGGGGTCGACGCGATCGTGATGGGAGCGGGACTGCCGCTCGATCTGCCCGACCTCGCCGCCGAGCATCCCGACGTCGCGCTCATCCCGCTCCTGTCCGACGCGCGCGGCATCCAGCTCGTCATCAAGAAGTGGGCGCGCAAGGGCCGCGTGCCCGACGCGATCGTGATCGAGCACCCGCGCTACGCGGGCGGGCACCTGGGCGCCGCGAAGATCGAGGATCTCGCCGATCCGCGCTTCGATTTCGAGCGTGTCCTGCCCGAAGTCCACGCGTACTTCCGCGCGGAGGGCATCGCGGCCGACGCGATTCCGCTGATTCCCGCGGGCGGCATCAACACGCACGCGCGGATCCGCGAGCTCTTCTCGCTGGGCGCCGCGGCCGTGCAGCTCGGGACTGCGTTCGCGGTCACGGAAGAAGGCGATGCCGATATCGCGTTCAAGCGCGTCCTCGCGGGGGCGAAACCCGAGGACATCGTCGAGTTCATGAGCGTGGCCGGGCTGCCGGCGCGCGCCGTGCGCACGCCGTGGCTCGAGACCTATCTCCGCTACCTGCCGAAGCTCGCGGCCGCGGCCCGGCGGAAGTCACGCTGCTCGCTCAAATGGGATTGCCTGATCCAGTGCGGCCTGCGCGATGGTGTCGCCAAGATTGGTCAATTCTGCATCGACACGCAGCTCGCCGCGGCGTTGCGCGGCGACGTTGCGAAGGGGCTCTTCTTCCGCGGCGCCGCGGCGCTTCCGTTCGGCAGCGAGATTCGCCCCGTGCGCGACCTGATCACATACCTGCTGACCGGTTGCGACCCGGCGCAGGCAAGCGCTGCCTGAATGGAGTCTCCGGCGATTGCCGTCGCGCCGCGCGCGCGGTCCGCCGGTTCGGCCGCGCTCGTGTTCAGTGCGCCGCACCGGTTTTTCTTCCTAACGGGCGTCTGCGCGCTCGCGCTCGTTTCGCTGTGGTGGACGTGGGTGCTGGTCGCGCGCGCATCGCACGCGATCCCCGGGCCCGCGTCCGCGATGCCCGATCCGACGCTGCACGCGTTGTTGATGACGACGGGATTCGCACCGTTCTTCATGTTCGGTTTCCTGTTCACTGCGGGCCCGCGGTGGCTCGGCATGCCGCC
Organism: uncultured beta proteobacterium; assembly: GCA_963830485.1. Classification (GTDB taxonomy): domain Bacteria; phylum Pseudomonadota; class Gammaproteobacteria; order Burkholderiales; family Casimicrobiaceae; genus CAIWHR01. The sequence goes on along the minus strand of CAWHNE010000004.1, from coordinate 49,941 downwards.
AGCCGTCCCTGCAGCGTGGCGGACGGGTGGCCTCGTCGCCGCGGCGGGCGCGCTTGCGCTCGTTCCGCTGCAAGTGGCCGACGCGCATCCGCTTGCGCTGCGCGCCGCCGCGGCGCTTTACGCCGGTGGCTGGCTGCTGCTTCTCGATCGCTTCTTCCGGCTGGTCCGCGCCAGCCCCGCGCCGGACAAGGTCCATGCGACGCTGGTGCTCGCGGCGCTCGCGATCGGCGCGAGCGCGCCCGCCGCCTTCGCGGTCTTGGGACCGGCTGCGCACGCGTGGATCCGTGGCACCGCCGTGTGGTGCTTCCTGATCCCGGTCTTCGTCGTGGTTTGCCACCGGATGATCCCGTTCTTCACGTCGGGCGCGCTGCCGTTTGTCACCGCGTTCCGGCCGTGGTGGCTCTTGTTCGTGCTGGTCGCAACGCCTATCGCACATGCGGCGCTCGCAGGCGCGGGGCAGGACGCATGGACGTGGTGCGTCGACCTGCCGACGGCCGCGCTGACGCTGTGGCTCACGTTCCGCTGGGGCCTCGTGCAGAGCCTCTCGAACCGCCTGCTCGCGATGCTGCATCTGGGCTTCATTTGGTACGGACTCGGCTTCCTGCTGGCCGGCGCGAGCTCGCTTTCGCTGCGCTTCGGCGGAGTGGGGCTCGGTCTCGCGCCGCTGCACGCGCTGACGATCGGCTTCACGGCATCGGTCTTGCTCGCGATGGTGACGCGCGTCACCTGCGGGCACGCGGGACGCGTGCTCGCCGCCGATACCGTCACCTGGCGCCTGTTCCAGCTCCTGCAGGCGGCTGCGCTGCTCCGCGTCGCAGCCGAACTGATGCCCGGTTACGTCGCGATCGCCGCCGCCGCGCTGGCGTGGTCCGCGTGCTTCGTGGTTTGGGGCGCGAGGTACGCCCCCGTGTACTGGCGCCCGCGGGCCGACGGCCGGCCTGGCTGACGTCGCTTAGACGTCAGTGGCGTAGCGCCACGACCGTGCCTTCCGCCGCCGGCAGTCGCATGGCCTCCCCGTCGCCCAGTACGTAGAGGTCGACCCGCCCGTCACGCCACGCGGTCTCGAGGTCGCGCTCGACGGCCGCGAGCGTGTCGTTGTCGGCGTTCGCAAGCTCGCGAATGCCGTAGCCGCGGTTGCGGCCGTGGACCTTGGCCAGGTAGAGCGCCATGTCGGCGAGGGCGATCGCGCGCTCCCACGGCAACGGGTCCTCGCGCGGCGGCAGCGGCATCGGGACGAAGCCGACCGAAGCCGTGATCGGAATCCGCTTGCCCTGGTGAACGAACGGCTCGGACGCGACAGCGTCCATGATCCGCGCGGCGATCTCGTCGAGCCGGCCGACCTGCGTCGCCGCAACATAGACGAGGAACTCCTCGCCGCCCCAGCGCACGATCATGTCGGTCTCGCGCAGCGTGTCGCGCAAGCGCGCCGCGACATCGACGAGCACCGCGTCTCCGGCCGCATGGCCGTAGCGGTCGTTGATTTCCTTGAAGTGGTCGAGGTCGATCAGGAGCAGGGCCTCGGTCGTCCGGCCGTCCGAGCGGCGGCGCTCGCCGCGCACCTCGGCGTCGCCGATAAAGTCCTGGAAGAAGCGGCGGTTGTAGAGCGCGGTCAGCGGATCGCGGCTGCTCTGGAAGGAAAGCTCGCGGTTCTTCTCCCCGAGCAGGCGGTTGGTCGCGCGGAGCTTCCGGTGGAGCGCGACGACGACGAGGAACGACGCGCCGAACGCGAAGGCGAGCAGCCACCACGTGCGCAGCTCGGCCGACTTGAGGTCGTTGTCGCGGTTCAGGAGCTCGATCTCGCGCTGCCGCTTGTCCGACTCGTATTTCTCCTGGAGTTCCAGCACGACGCGCTCGTGCGCCGTATGCGCGATCTCGTCGTTCAGCTTTCGCTCGCGGTGGAACAGGGCGAGCGCGGTCTTGTGGTCGCCGGCTCGCTCGAGGTATTGGCCGTATTCGCCCAGTAGTCCCGCGATCTCGGCTGTGGCGCCGGTTCGCTCGTATCCGGCGAGTGCCTCGTCGGTGAGCCGCTTGCCCTCGGCGACGCGTCCCAGGCCGAAAAGCGCAAAGCCCATGTTGGCCTTCGACGTCGACGTGAGCGAGACATCGCCGAGGGCGCCGGCGAGATCCTGCGAGCTGCGTGCGAGATCAAGCGCCTCCTTGTAGCGGTGCCGCCGCAGCATGATGTCGGACAGGTTCACGAGCGCGCGTGATTCGGCGATCCTCGACTGTGCCTTCCGGGCGATCGCGAGAGCCTCCTCCATCGCCGCGAGTTCGCGCTCCGGGCGCTCGAGCAGCTCGAGCGCGTACGATTCGGCCATCCGTGCGTTGACCATTGCATAAACGCTGCCCGAGGCCTCCGCCGACTTCCAAGCCTCGAGACTCGCTTCGAGCGCACGGCTGCCCTGTTTCAGATCGAGGTGCAGGATCGAGAGCTGGTAGAGCGCGTCCGAGCGTCGGTATGCGTTGTCGAGCAGCTCGGCGCGCCCGAGCGCCTCGTGGAGCGCCGCCATCGCCTCGTCCCGTCGACCGCGCGCGCGCGCCGTCGTGCCGACGGCCATCAACGCCCAATGCGTGAGAAACGGCTCGTCCGTGCCCTGCAGAAGGGTCCGCGCCTGTCCCGCCAGCGCATTGGCCATTCCGGCGTCGCCGATCGACCACTGGACCGCGCTGCGCACGAGCAGCGCGGTGGCGCGGCCGAGCGGATCCGCACCTGCGCGTGCTTCAGCGTCGATACGATCCGCGAACGCCTGGGCCTTGGTGATCTGCCCGGCGAGCACGAGCGCGTGACCCTGGAGTGCGAGGAGCCGCCGCCGGTCCGCCGGGGTCGCGTCGGCGCGAGGGAGGAGAGCGGCGATTTCAGCGAGCGCCCGCTTGGGGTGTCCGAGAAGGTACGCCTCGATTTCGTTCGCGCGCCGGGCCGATTCGCTGTCACCGCCGGCAGACAGCGTGGGGGTTGACAGGGCGAGGAGCGCGACCGCAAGCACGGCGCACGAGATCCGCGCGCACGTCCGGCCCGCGGGGCGCGCGGTGGGCGAAGGCTGCCGCAAATCGGTCGGGCGAAGCATCGGATGGCTCGGACGGTGGGGGTAGCCAGCTTTTCGACAAATTATCCCTGACGATAAAGCAAGCGTCATGCCCATCCCTCGACGAGCCGCGGCGGCGGCCCAGAATGCGGAAAAGGCGCCCGGAGGCGCCTTTCGGGGACTGCGTCGACGCGAAGTCTAGGCGAGCGCCTTGATCGCGTGTGCGAGGCGCGACTTCGTGCGGGAGGCGGCGTTGCGGTGAACGATCTTCTTGTCCGCAACACTATCGATGACCGCTTGCGAAGCCTGGAGCTGCTTTTGCGCGGCGGCCTTGTCGCCGGCGGCGATCGCCTTCCTGACCTTCTTCACCGCGGTGCGCAGCGCGGAGCGAAGTCCGGCATTGCGACGGTTCGTCGCCTCGGCTTGGCGGGCGCGCTTGCGGGCTTGGGCACTGTTGGCCATGTCGAAGAACCCTGTTTCTGGAGAACCGGAAAAAGACCAAGCATAATAGCAGCTTATCGAATCCGGCGCAACCTCCGGTCGCGTCGGCGGTCCCACCCGCGCCGGTTGCCTGTTCCGCACCCTCTCCGCCCCTTGCAAAGTTCGGTTACCTGCACCGCATCGCGCAACCCGGCCGACGAGCCGGACGCTCGCCGTTGAAGCTCCTGCGCGCGCTCTCGACCGTGAGCGGCATGACGCTGCTGTCGCGGATCACCGGGCTCGTCCGCGAGAGCTTGAAGGCGACGATCTTCGGCGCGGGGCTGCAGATGGACGCGTTCGAGGCTGCGTTCCGGCTGCCCAACATCCTGCGCCGGCTGTTCGCGGAGGGCGCGTTCTCGCAGGCGTTCGTCCCGATCTTCGCCGAATACCGCCGGCAGCGCGGCGATGCCGACACGAAGGCGCTGGTCGGTCGCGTCGGTACGCTGCTTGCCGTGGCCCTGCTGGGAGTCTCGATCGTTGGCGTCCTGGCCGCGCCCGCGTTCGTCTACCTGCTTGCGTCCGGGTTCGCGCAGACGCCCGGCAAGGTCGAGCTGACCGCGCAGATGATCCGGATCGTGTTTCCGTACATCCTCTTCGTGTCGCTCGTCTCGCTTGCGGGCGGCGTGCTGAACGTCTACCACCGGTTCGCGATTCCCGCGATCACGCCCGTCCTGCTCAACCTCGCGATCATCGGCGCCGCGATCTTCCTCGCGCCGTACTGCGATCCTCCCGTCACCGCGCTCGCGTGGGGCGTGCTGATCGGCGGCGTCGCGCAGCTCGTCCTGCAGTTCCGGCCGCTGGCCGCGATCGGCATGCTGCCGCGGCCGCGCTTCGACTGGCGCGACGAGGGCGTGCGCCGCGTCCTCCGCGCGATGGGTCCCGCCGTGCTCGGCGTGTCCGCGGCGCAGATCTCCGCGCTCATCAACACGCAGCTCGCGGCATTGCTGGGCGACGGCCGGATCTCGTGGATCACGTACGCGGACCGGCTAATGGAGTTTCCGAGCGCACTCCTGGGCATCGCGCTCGGCACGGTGCTCCTGCCGTCGCTCGCCAAGTATCACTCCGACGAGAATCCCGCCGAGTACAGCTCGCTGCTCGACTGGGGCTTGCGGCTCGCATTCCTGCTCGCGCTGCCGGCCGCAGTTGCGTTGTGGATCCTCGCGACGCCAATGATCGCGACGCTCTACCAGTACGGGCGCTTCACGGTGAACGACGTGCTGCAGACGCGCGATGCGCTCCTGGGCTACAGCGTCGGTCTGCTGGGCTTCATCCTGGTGAAGATCCTGGCGCCCGGGTTCTACGCGCGCCAGGACATGAAGACACCGGTAAAGATCGCGTTCGCGACCATTCTCTTCGCACAGACGCTCGCGCTGATCCTGATGTTCCGGATCGGCCATGCCGGGCTCACGCTGTCGACCTCGCTCGGGTCGTGCCTCAACGCGGGTCTCCTGTTCTGGTTCCTGCGCCGCCGTGGCGTCTACGTGCCACGCGCCGGATGGTTGCAGTTCGTCTCGAAGCTCGCCGTCGCGCTTTTCGTGCTGGCGTTCGTGCTGGTGGCCGTCGTCGGGCCGCCGTCGCTATGGCTCGCGGCGACGCTGTGGACGAAGGTCGGACGTCTCGCGTGGATCTGCGCGGCGGGGGCCGCCGCGTACTTCGGCGCGCTGTGGCTCCTGGGCTTCCGCCTCGGCGATTTCGACCGGCGGGAGGTGGAGTCGGACCCGGCGGCGGCTCTCGACCCCGGCGACGAGTAGCGGCGCGAGCGGCGAGCCGGGGCCCCACGCCGAAGGCGAGGGGGAGCGAGCGATCGCGAGTCGCCGCCGGCGGCCGACAACTCGGCGTGGCGATTCACATTGGTGGTGCGGAGGCCGCGCCGCGAGCGGCGAGCCGGGGGCACGCGCGAGCGGCGAGCGGGGGCCCCAAGCTTGCTTGGGGTGCGAGCCATCGCGAGTCGCGTTCAGAGGCCGACAGCTCGGCAATGGCATGTCACGGCAGTGCGGAGGCCGAACCGGCCGAAGGCGAGGGCGAGCGAGCGATCGCGAGTAGCGACGCGAGCCGGGAAGCTGAGGCCCCCGAGCGAAGCGAGAGGGGATGCGACCTGGGCGAGCCGGCGCTGCGAGGCCGACAACGCGACATGCGCATCGCACGGCTATGCGGAGGTCGAGGCCGCAGCCGGCCGACAACTCGGCGCGACGATTTACATTGGTGGTGCGGAGGCTGCGGCGCGAGCAGCCGGCGGGTGTCAGCTGTCCTCGGGCGTCTTGCGGTACGGACACCGCGGTTTGACGCACTCGGCGTAGAGATAGAGCGCGTGCTCGGCGATCTGGAATCCGCGCTCGTGCGCGACCTTCGCTTGCCGCTTCTCGATCTCGGGATCGTAGAACTCCTCGACGCGGCCGCATTGTAGGCACACCAGGTGGTCGTGATGCCGGCCCTCGTTCAGCTCGAAGACGGACTTGCCGGATTCGAAATGGTGGCGCGTCAGCAGTCCCGCCTGTTCGAATTGCGTCAGCACGCGGTAGACCGTCGCGAGGCCGATATCGAGACCTTCGCTCAGGAGTTGCCGATAGACGTCCTCCGCTGTGAGGTGCCGCACCTTCGACGCCTCGAAGAGGTTGATGATCTTGAGGCGGGGCGCGGTGGCCTTGAGGCCCGCGGTCTTGAGGTCGTGCTGCGAGGTCATCGGGCGCGCTCCAGGCGAAGGCGGCGGGATCGGGCGGCGGCGGCGGCCGCCCTGATCGGCGCGTCGCGTCGACGTGCATGGCTATAATAGCGCGTCGCCTCTCCGGTTCCCAGACGTGTCCACCCGCCTTTTCGTGTCGCCGTCGACCGCTGCAGTGGTGCTCGCGGCCGCGCTCGTCGCGGGCTGCGCGACCATCGACACCTACGCGCCGACACTGCGCTCGTTCGGCGTCTACAAGCTCGACATCAACCAGGGCAACTTCATCTCGCAGGACATGGTCGACAAGCTCAAGATCGGCCAGACCCGACAGCAGGTGCGGCTGATCCTCGGCACGCCGCTTGTCGTGACGGTCTTCCGCGACGACCGCTGGGACTACACCTACCTGTTCAACCGGCAGGGCCGCACGCTCGACCAGCGCAACTTCACCGTCTACTTCGTCGACGACAAGGTCGCACGCTGGGAAGGCGACGAGGCGCCGCCGTCGACCGCCGAGCTCAATCGCGAGATCGCGGCGCGCACCGCCGGCGAAATGAAGTGGGGCGACCAGCGCTCCTGGTGGGACAGCATCCTCGACGTCTTCAGGCAGTAGGGCCTGTTCACGCTATGGGCGCGAACGCGAACGGGCGGCCTGGGGCCGCCAATCAAGGCGGACGACGAAGCGAAGACCGGGCGTCTTCGCGAGGGGAACAACACGGAGTGGCGGCCCAGGGCGCCCTTTCCCTTCGGGTTGCTGCCGAAAACGCCCATCGCGGCGTTGCAAAGTCTCGCCGGGTTGACGACTCGCCTTCGCCTTTGCGCCTTGCGCTGGGCGTTTTTCGGCCGTGCAACGCGTTCGTGTCCATAGCGAGCAGGCCCTGATGGCGATTCGCGTCGCGATCGCCGGCGCCGGCGGCCGCATGGGCCAGGCGCTGATCGAAGCGGTGCTCGCTGATCCCGAGCTCGCGCTCGCGGCCGCGCTCGACGTTCCCGACAGTCCGATGGCCGGATGCGATGCCGGACTGCGCTGCGGCCGCGCGACCGGCGTCGCGGTGGGCGCCGACGTCGACGCGGCTGTGCGGGCGGCCGACGTGCTGATCGACTTCACGCGGCCGGAGGGCACGCTCGCGCACCTCGAGGCGTGCGCGCGGCACGGCACTGGCGCGGTCGTCGGGACCACGGGGCTCAGCGCTGCGCAGAAGACGAAGCTCGCGGAGCTCGCGCGGCGCGTGCCGGTCGTCTTCGCGCCGAACATGAGCGTCGGCGTCAACGTGCTGCTCTCGCTCGTCGAGACCGCGGCGCGGCAGCTTGGTTCGGGCTACGACATCGAGATCCTCGAGATGCACCACCGGCACAAGGTCGACGCGCCGTCCGGCACCGCGCTCGCGCTGGGGGACGCCGCGGCGCGCGGCGCGGGACGTACGCTCGCCGACTGCGCTGTCTACGCACGCGAAGGCGTGACCGGCGAGCGCAAGGCCGGCACAATCGGCTTCGCCGCGTTGCGCGGCGGCGACGTCGTCGGCGAGCACACGGTCATCTTCGCCGGCGCGGGCGAGCGGGTCGAGCTCTCGCACAAGGCCGCGTCGCGGCAGAATTTCGCCGCGGGAGCACTGCGTGCCGCGCATTTCGTCGCTGCGCGGCGCGTCGCAGGCAAGCCCGGGCTCGCCGACATGCGGGACGTCCTGGGAATCGCGTAGCGCCGTGGCGGCGGCACACTCGTTCGATCTGCGCGGTGCGCTGGCGCTCGTCACCGGCGGCGGCTCCGGACTCGGGCTCGCGATCGCCGAGGGCCTGGGCCGTGCGGGGGCGCGCGTCGTCGTGAACGGTCGCAACCGCGCGAAGCTCGATGCGGCAACGACGAAGCTCGTCGGCACTGGGATCGCTGTGGCCGTGGCGCCCTTCGACGTGACCGACGAGGACGCGGTCGAGGCAGGGATGGCCGCGATCACGCGCGAGCACGGCGCGATCGACATCCTGGTCAACAACGCAGCGATGAACCGTCGCCAGCCCCTCGAGGAGTTCTCGTTCGACCAGTGGCGCGAGCTGCAGGCCGCGAACCTCGACGGCCCGTTCCTCGTCACCCGTGCGGTCCTCCCCGCGATGAAAGCAAGGCGGCGCGGCAAGATCGTCAACGTGTGCTCGCTTGCTTCCGATCTCGGCCGGCCGAACATCGTCGCCTACGCCGCAAGCAAAGGTGGGCTCAGGATGCTCACGCGTGCGCTCGCGGTCGAGCTCGCCCCGTTCAACGTGCAGGTGAACGGCATCGCGCCCGGTTTCTTCAGAACGGAGATGAATGCGGAGCTGATTGCGAACCCGGAATTTTCGGCGTGGGTCGAGCGGCGCACGCCCGCCGGCCGCTGGGGCGAGCCCGGCGAGATCGCCGGCGCCGCGGTGTTCCTCGCCTCGTCCGCCGCCGACTATGTGACCGGCCATCTCCTGTACGTGGATGGGGGCTTTTCGGCAGCGTACTAGTGGCGGCGCGAGCGGTGAGCGGGGCCCCCGCCGAAGGCGAGGGGATGCGAACGATCGCGAGTCGCCGCAAGCGGCCGACATCTTGACGCACCGCACTGATTTGCCTGCGCGGAGGCCGGCGGTTGGCGCTGAGGCTGCGCTGCCGGTATAATTGGAAGCCTCAAAGCGGGAACGGCTCATACGCGGGCGTTCCCGCTTCGCACGTCCGGACCCCGGCGCGCACGGCCGGCGCGCAAACCCGGCCACGAACGCTACCCGACATGCCCGATACGAATGCCGCCACGTCGCACGCCCGGCTGCTGCCGGTCGCGGGCAATGGCGCCAGCGCGATCCTCGCGCTCGCCGACGGCACCGTGTTTCGCGGCGTGGCCATCGGCGCGTCCGGATTCTCGGTCGGCGAGGTCGTTTTCAATACGTCGATGACGGGCTACCAGGAGATCCTGACCGATCCGTCGTACGCGGGCCAGATCGTCACGCTCACCTACCCGCACATAGGGAACGTCGGCGTCAACGCCGAGGACGTCGAATCGCGGCGGCCGTTTGCCTCTGGCCTCGTGATCCGCGATCTGCCGCGCGTGGTCTCGAACTTCCGCGCGGCCGGCGACCTGGGCGCATACCTCGCGAAGAACCGGATCGTCGGCATCGCGGACCTCGACACGCGGCGCCTGACGCGAATCCTGCGCGAGCGCGGCGCGCAGAACGGATGCCTCCATGCCGCGCCGACCCTCGGGGACGCCGACGTCGCAGACGCCCTCGCGCGTGCGAAGGCCGCGCCGTCGATGGCCGGGCAGGATCTCGCGCGCGTCGTTTCGTGCGAAGTGCCGTATGCGTGGTCCGGCGCGAGCTGGGCGCTGGGCGAGGGCTATCGCGCAGCGCCGGCGTCGCGCTTCCACGTCGTCGCGTACGATTTCGGCGTCAAGCACAACATCCTGCGGCTCCTGGTCGACCGCGGCTGTCGGATCACCGTCGTTCCGGCGCAGACCACCGCTGCCGCGGCGCTCGCGCTCGAGCCCGACGGCGTCTTCCTGTCGAACGGTCCCGGCGATCCCGAGCCGTGCACGTATGCGATCGACGCGATCCGGACCCTGGTCGACGGCGGCCTGCCGACCTTCGGCATCTGTCTCGGCCATCAGCTGCTCGGGCTCGCGTCGGGCGGCCGCACGCTCAAGATGAAGTTCGGCCATCACGGGGCGAACCATCCGGTGCTGGATCAGGACACGGGCCAGGTGCTGATCACGAGCCAGAACCACGGCTTCGCGGTCGATCCGGCATCGCTGCCGACCAACGTTCGCGTCACGCATGTGTCGCTCTTCGACGGCAGCCTGCAGGGGATCGCGCGCACCGACCGGCCCGCGTTCGGCTTTCAGGGCCATCCCGAGGCGAGCCCCGGCCCCCACGACATCCGCTACCTGTTCGACCGCTTCATCAAGTTGATGGAAAAGAAGTAGGGCCTGTTCACACTATGGACGCAAACGCGAACGGGCGGCATGGGGCGCCAATCAAGGCGCCCGACGAAGCGAAGACTGGGCATCTTCGCGAGGAGAGCAACACAGAGTGGCGTTCCATGATGCCCGTTCCCTTCGGGTTGTGAACAGGGCCTAACGATGCCGAAACGCACCGATATCGAGTCGATACTCATCATTGGCGCCGGCCCGATCATCATCGGGCAGGCGTGCGAGTTCGACTACTCGGGCGCGCAGGCGTGCAAGGCGCTGCGGGAGGAGGGCTACCGCGTCATCCTCGTAAACTCGAACCCGGCGACGATCATGACGGACCCCGAAATGGCGGACGTCACCTACATCGAGCCGATCACCTGGCCGATGATCGCGAAGATCATCGAGCGCGAGCGACCCGATGCGCTGTTGCCCACGATGGGCGGGCAGACGGCGTTGAACTGCTCGCTCGACCTCGCGCGCGAAGGCGTGCTGACGAAGTTCGACGTCGAGATGATCGGCGCCTCGAAGAAGGCGATCGACAAGGCCGAGGACCGCGAGAAGTTCAAGGCGGCGATGACCCGGATCGGCCTCGCCTCGGCGCGCTCGGGCATCGCGCACGATCTCGAGCAGGCGCTGGAGGTCCAGGCGGAGATCGGGTTTCCTGCGGTGATCCGGCCATCGTTCACACTGGGCGGCACCGGCGGCGGCATCGCCTACAACAAGGACGAGTTCGTCGACCTGTGCAAGCGCGGGCTCGATCTCTCTCCGACGCGCGAGCTGCTGATCGAGGAGTCGCTGCTCGGCTGGAAAGAGTTCGAGATGGAGGTCGTGCGCGACCGCAAGGACAACTGCATCATCGTCTGCTCGATCGAGAATGTCGACCCGATGGGCGTGCACACCGGCGATTCGATCACCGTGGCGCCCGCGCAGACGCTGACCGACAAGGAGTACCAGATCATGCGCAACGCCGCGATTGCGGTGCTGCGCGAGGTCGGTGTCGACACCGGCGGGTCGAACGTCCAGTTCGCGGTCAACCCCGCGGACGGCCGGATGATCGTGATCGAGATGAATCCGCGCGTGTCGCGGTCCTCGGCCCTTGCGTCGAAGGCGACCGGCTTCCCGATCGCGAAGATCGCGGCGAAGCTCGCGGTCGGCTACACCCTCGACGAATTGCGTAATGACATCACCGGCGGGCAGACGCCGGCATCGTTCGAACCGACGATCGACTACGTCGTGACGAAGGTGCCGCGGTTCGCGTTCGAGAAGTTTCGGCAGGCCGACGACCGGCTCACCACGCAGATGAAGTCGGTCGGCGAGGTGATGGCGATCGGCCGGACGTTCCAGGAGTCGCTGCAGAAGGCGCTGCGCGGGCTCGAGGTCGGCGTCGACGGCTTCAACCTGAAGACGGTCGACGCCGAGAAGATCGCCGACGAGCTCGCGTATCCGCGCGCAGAGCGGCTGTGGTACGTCGCGGACGCGTTCGGCGTCGGCATGCCGCTCGAGGAAGTGCACCGGCATACGAAGATCGACCCGTGGTTCCTCGCGCAGATCAAGGAGATCGTCGACACCGAGCTCGCGCTCGACCTGCGACAGCTCGCCGGCCTTACGCCCGAGGAGCTCCGTGGCTTGAAGCGGATGGGCTTCTCGGACCGCCGGCTCGCCCACCTGCTCAAGGTCGGCGAAGCGGAGGTGCGCGCGCGCCGGCATGCGCAGGGCATCCGGCCCGTCTACAAGCGCGTCGACACCTGCGCCGCCGAGTTCGCTACGAAGACCGCGTACATGTACTCGACCTACGAGGAGGAGTGCGAGGCCGCGCCCACCGACCGGAAGAAGGTGATCGTGCTGGGCGGCGGGCCGAACCGGATCGGGCAGGGGATCGAGTTCGACTACTGCTGCGTCCACGCGGCGATGGCGCTGCGCGAGGACGGGTACGAGACGATCATGGTCAACTGCAACCCGGAGACCGTCTCGACCGACTACGACACGTCCGACCGCCTGTACTTCGAGCCGCTGACGCTCGAGGACGTGCTCGAGATCGTCGACCTGGAAAAGCCGTTCGGCGTCATCGTCCAGTACGGCGGACAGACGCCGTTGAAGCTCGCGCGCGACCTCGAGAAGAACGGTGTCCCGATCATCGGCACGTCGTCCGACATGATCGACATGGCCGAAGATCGCGAGCGCTTCCAGCAGATGTTGCACCGACTCGGCCTCAAGCAGCCGCCGAACCGGACGGCGCGCACCGAGGGGGACGCGATCAAGGCGGCCGACGAGATCGGCTATCCGCTGGTCGTGCGGCCGTCGTACGTGCTGGGCGGGCGCGCGATGGAGATCGTCCACGAGCAGCGCGACCTCGAGCGCTACATGCGCGAAGCGGTCAAGGTGTCGAACGACAGCCCCGTGCTGCTCGATCGCTTCCTCAACGACGCGATCGAGGTCGACGTCGACGCGTTGGCCGACGGCGCGGATGTGGTGATCGGCGGCATCATGGAGCACATCGAGCAGGCCGGCGTGCATTCGGGCGATTCGGCGTGCTCGCTACCTCCGTTCTCGCTGACCGCCGCGACGCAGGACGAGCTGCGTCGTCAGACCGCGGCGATGGCGCGGGCGCTCGACGTGGTGGGGCTCATGAACGTCCAGTTCGCGATCCAGCGGAACGCGGACGGCGAGGACGTGGTGTTCGTGCTCGAGGTCAATCCGCGCGCGTCGCGCACGGTGCCGTACGTGTCGAAGGCAACGGGACGACCCTTGGCGAAGATCGCGGCGCGCTGCATGGTCGGCCAGACGCTGCGCGATCAGGGCGTTGCGGGCGAGATCGTTCCACCGTACTACTCGGTGAAGGAAGCGGTGTTCCCGTTCATCAAGTTCCAGGGCGTGGACACCATCCTCGGGCCGGAGATGAAGTCGACCGGCGAGGTGATGGGCGTCGGCGATTCGTTCGCGGAGGCGTTCCTGAAGAGCCAGCTCGCGGCGAACGTGAAGCTGCCCTCGAAGGGCAAGGTGTTCGTCAGCGTCAAGGACGCCGACAAGCCGCGCGCGGTCGAGATCGCGCAGCTCCTGGCCGGTCTGGGGTTCACGCTGGTCGCGACGCGCGGCACGGCGGCGGCGCTCGCGGCGGCCGGCGTGCCCGTGACGCCCGTGAACAAGGTCCACGAAGGCCAGCCGCACATCGTCGACATGATGAAGAACGACGAGATCGCGCTCGTCGTGAACACGGTGCAGGAGAAGCGCTCGGCGATCCGGGACAGCTTTCACATCCGGCGCGAAGCGCTCACCGACCAGATCCCCACGTACACGACGCTCGCCGGAGCGCGCGCAGCGGTCGTCGGTCTCTCCGGGATGGGCGAGCTCGTTCCATACGCGATGCAGGCGCTGCACCGGCGGCTCGGCTGAAATCACGATGACCAAGAAATTCCCGATGACGATCGAGGGCGCGCAGCGCCTGCGCGCCGAGCTCTCGCGCCTGAAGACTGTCGACCGGCCCGCAGTGAGCCGTGCGCTGGCCGACGCGCGCTCGCACGGCGACATCTCGGAGAATGCCGACTACGACGCGGCGAAGGAGCGGCAGGGCTTCATCGAGGGCCGGATCGCCGAGATCGAGCACAAGCTTGCCGGCGCCCAGGTGATCGACCCGGCCGCGATCCGCGACGCGGGCGGGCACGTCGTGTTCGGCGCGACGGTCGAGCTCGAGGACGGCGCGAGCGGCGAGCGCGTCTCTTACCAAATCGTCGGCGAGGACGAAGCGGACCTCAAGCACGGCAAGATCTCGGTGAGCTCCCCGATCGCGCGTGCGCTGATCGGCAAGTCCGAGGGCGACGTGGTCGAGGTGAACGCCCCCGGCGGGGTGCGCGAGTACGAGGTGTTGGCGGTCCGTTACACCTGAAGGTCAGCAGCAACGGCGCGACCTGGTGCGGCAGCCTGTGCCGCCCCCGTCCGGCGTGCACGCCCCTTACGCGCGATCAAGCCGCTGTTGCGCCAGGTAATTCCAACTCGCTGATTCCCTTGGCATATGCCTTGCTTGCCTCGAGGTGTTTGCGACCTGCGACGCCCTCCCAGGCATGGCCACGACCGCTCAGTTCCGTTTGGAGACCCGCGACGCGCCGGCGACCGCGTCGCTGCCCCCGCCGTCGCTCGAAGCGCAGCAGGCGGTGCGGATGCGCCGCTTCGTCATGGCGTCGGCGTCCTACCTCGCGGGCATCCCGCTGCTCCTGCTTGCGCACGCGCTCGGCTTCGTCGCGCTCGCCCCGGCACTCGCGATCATCGCCGCGGTGCTCGTCGTCAACGCCGGCCTCTATCTCCTGTTCCGCACCGGCGTCAACCTGCGCTTCGCGGATGCGAGCCTCACGTGGCCCCAGATCATCGTGGCGACAACGCTGGTGATGGCTTCCGCGTACGCGCTCGACCACGAGCGCGGCGCCGCGCTGGTCCTCTGCCCGGTGCTCCTCACGTTCGGCATGTTCCGCTTCACGACGCGGCAGTTCATGGCGGCGTCGGGATTCGTGCTCGCGAGCTACGCGGGCATCGTGTTCCTACTGCTCGCGCTCAAGCCGGAGGCGACGAGCTTCCCGGCGGAGGCCTTCCGGATCGCCGTGCTCGCATGCGTGCTCCCGTGCTTCGCGCTCGCCGGAGGCAAGATAAGCGAGATGCGCGCGCGGCTTCGGCACAGCAACGAGGAGCTTGGCACGGCGCTCGCGACGATCCGCCGGCTTGCCACGCACGACACGCTGACCGGGCTGCCGAACCGCGCGCTCTTCACCGAAAGCCTGAATCGCGCGCTCGCGCGGGCCGAGCGCCACGGCTGGCCGGTTGCGCTGTTCTTCATGGACCTCGACCGGTTCAAGAACCTGAACGACACGCTGGGTCACCAGCTGGGCGACGAGGCGCTCAAGGAGGCGGCGCGCCGCCTCTCGTCCTGCATCCGCGACAGCGACCTCTCCGCGCGGCTCGGCGGCGACGAGTTCGTGCTGCTGGTCGAGGAGTTCGAGGGCCCGACCGTGCTGATCGAGATCGCCGAGCGGATTCTCGCCGCGATCTACCAGCCGCTCGCGCTCGGGGGCCACGAGATCAACCTGTCGGTGTCGATCGGGATCTGCACGTACCCGACCGACGCCCGCGACGCGGGCACTCTGCTTTCCAACGCCGACATCGCGCTCTATCAGGCGAAGGAGCAGGGCCGCAACCGCTTCCGCTTCTACTCGCCGCGGCACAACGCGCACACGGTGGAGCGGCTTGCGCTCGAGACCGGGCTGCGCTACGCGATCGAGCGCAACGAGCTCGTGCTCCTCTACCAGCCCAAGATCGCCATCGCGACCGGGCGCATCGCGGGGGTCGAGGCGCTCGTTCGCTGGCAGCATCCGGAGCTCGGACTCCTGCGCCCCGACCGGTTCATCTCGCTCGCCGAAGAGACGGGGCTGATCGCGCCGATCGGCCTGTGGGTGCTGCGCACCGCATGCGCGAGCGCACGCTCGTGGCGCGAAGCGGGAATGCCGCTGCCCGTCGCGGTCAACCTGTCCGCACGCCAGTTCCACGACGGCCGCCTCGTCGCCGACATCGCGGCTATCCTCGCTGGAGCCGGGCTCGAGCCCGGCGACCTCGAGCTCGAGATCACCGAAAGCACGGTCATGCAGAATCCGGAGCAGGCGGTGACGCTGATGGACGAGCTGCGTCGGCTCGGCGTTCGGCTCGCGATGGACGACTTCGGCATCGGCTACTCGTCGATCGGTCACCTGAAGCGATTCCCGATCGACAGCCTGAAGCTCGACCGGACGTTCGTCCGCGATTTGCCGGACGACCAGAACGATGTCGCGATCACGCGCGCCGTGATCGCGATGGCGCACGCGCTGTCGATCCGCGTCGTCGCCGAGGGCGTCGAGCAGCAGGCGCAGCTCGACCTCTTGCGCACCGAAAGCTGCGACGAGTTTCAGGGCTATTTCTGCCAGCCGCCGCTCACGGAAGGCGAGCTCGTTCGCTTCGTGCGCGCGAGCGGTACGTTCGCGGCGTCCGGGGCGGGGCAGGTTCCCGTGCCGCGCGCGCCCCGCGTTCCACAGCGCGTCGAAGACCGCCCGGGCGCGAACGTGCGGTCGCTGCGCGGCGGCGACGGCGGCGAGACCGTCGTGCCATTCACGCGCGGCAACAGGTGACGGTCTCCGGACCGGAAGCCGCCAATTAGCCGCTCAGCGCGCCTTGCGTCGCCGGCGTGCGCCCGACGCTCCGCTCATGCTCGACGCGGACTTGCCGTGCGGCACGGCGCGGCGAGCGATGGCCACGCCGGACGGCGTGGAGCCGCCCGGCGTCGCACGGCGCCGCCGTCGCGAGCGATCTTCCGTGGCCGGCGCGGACGTCCATCCCTTGTCCGCACCGCGGCGGCGTTGTTTCGGCGCCCCCGGCGCCTCGAAAGGTGCTTTGCCGCGCGGTGGGCGCACCGGTGCCCGCGGCAATGGCGAGCGCGGTCGCCGCGCCTGCGGAGCTTTCTTCGCGGCGGACTTGTCTGCCGGCTTGCGGTGACGCGGAGGCGGCACGTCCTCGATGGGCGCCGGGCGCCAGACGATCAACAGCTTCCCCAGATGTTGCACCGCTGCGGCGCCGAGCGCAGCGCAGATTCGTCCCAGCAGCACCAGGCGCTCGTCGCGCGCGTCGGCGAACACGCGGATCTTGATCAACTCGTGCGCGGTGAGATTGACGTCGATTTCCTTCAGCACCGCCGGCGTGAGCCCGTGGTGACCGATGCTGACGACCGGGTGCAAGTGATGTGCCTTGGCGCGCAGCGCCCGTCGCTGCGCAGGTGATAGAGTTTCCATTCACGCATTCTACCGGTGGCACGCCGCCGGGGCCTTGACGACATGCCGGCGAAGCGCCCGAAGAAGAACAAGTTCGTCAAGGCGTGGCTGGACGAGCACTTGAACGATCACTGGGTGCGGGAGGCCACGCGCCTGGGTTACCGTTCGCGCGCCGCGTTCAAGCTGATCGAGCTCGCCGAGCGGGACCGGTTGTTCCGGCCGGGGATGAGCGTCGTCGACCTGGGCGCCGCGCCCGGGAGCTGGACCCAGGTGCTGCGCGAGAAGCTCGGGCGGCGCGCGCGGATCGTCGCACTCGACCTCCTCGACATGGCGCCGCTGCCGGGTGTCGTCGAGGTCAAGGGCGACTTCCGCGACGATTCGGTCCTGGCGGAGCTCGAGGCGGCGCTCGAAGGCCACAAGGTCGACCTTGTCGTTTCGGATCTGGCCCCCAACCTTTCCGGCATCGAGTCGGCCGATCAGGCGCGCGCGGTTCACCTCGGGGAGCTCGCGCTCGAATTCGCGACGCGATGGCTCGAACCCGGGGGCGATCTGGTGGTCAAGGCCTTTCAGGGTGAAGGATTCCAGGACTTCCAGCGCGAGTTGCAGCAGCATTTCGGCAAGGTTTACGTGCGCAAGCCGAAGGCCTCCCGCGACCGGAGCCGCGAGGTCTACCTGGTCGCAAAGGGGCTCAAAGGCACCGAGTAGGGGCATTTTCCACGGAGATGTCGCCTTTGGGAGACGCTCGGCGGCCACGAAAGTGGCTGCCGGCGTCATGAAGGACTAGAATCGACTTCCCGGCGCATCCGTCGCCCGCGACGGGACGTAAGACGGCAAAAGGGCCGCGGCGGTCCCGGACGCCGCAAGGAGCAAAGGTTGAACAATCTATTGAAGAACATCGGAATCTGGCTCGTGATCGGCCTGGTCGTGCTCACGGTCGTCAAGCAGTTCGATTCCCGCCAGACCACCCGCGACACGATCCCGTACTCCGAGTTCATGGAAAAGGTTCGTTCGGGCGGCGTCGAGTCGGCGCAGATCGAGGGTCGCAAGATCATCTGGAGCTCGTCCACGGACAAGAAGAAGTTCGTCACCTACAGCCCGAACGACCTCTGGATGGTCAGCGACCTCCTCAAGAACAACGTCAAAGTCGACAGCAAGCAGGACGAGGAGCAGAGCTTCCTCGCGCAGGTATTCATCTCGTGGTTCCCGATGCTGCTCCTTATCGGCGTGTGGATCTTCTTCATGCGCCAGATGCAGGGCGGCGGGCGCGGCGGCGCGTTCAGCTTCGGCAAGAGCAAGGCGAAGATGCTGGACGAGTCGAACAACACGATCACGTTCGCCGACGTCGCCGGCTGCGACGAGGCGAAGGAGGAAGTCTCCGAGCTGGTCGAGTTCCTCCGCGATCCCACCAAGTTCCAGAAGCTCGGCGGCCGCATCCCGCGCGGCGTGCTGATGGTGGGTTCGCCCGGCACCGGCAAGACGCTGCTCGCGAAGGCGATCGCGGGCGAGGCGAAGGTCCCGTTCTTCTCGATCTCGGGCTCCGACTTCGTCGAGATGTTCGTCGGCGTCGGCGCCGCGCGCGTGCGCGACATGTTCGAGCAGGCGAAGAAGAACGCGCCGTGCATCGTGTTCATCGACGAAATCGACGCGGTCGGCCGCCAGCGCGGCGCGGGCCTGGGCGGCGGCAACGACGAGCGCGAGCAGACGCTGAACCAGCTCCTGGTCGAGATGGACGGCTTCGAGGGCAACGCCGGCGTCATCGTGATCGCCGCGACCAACCGGCCCGACGTCCTCGACCCGGCGCTGATGCGTCCGGGGCGCTTCGACCGGCAGGTCGTCGTGCCGCTGCCCGACATCCGCGGCCGCGAGCAGATCCTGCTCGTCCACATGCGCAAGGTGCCGATGGCGGCCGACGTGAAGGCCGAGATCATCGCCCGCGGCACGCCCGGCTTCTCGGGCGCCGATCTCGCGAACCTCGTGAACGAGGCGGCGCTGTTCGCCGCGCGCCGCAACAAGCGGCTCGTCGACATGGACGACTTCGAGATGGCGAAGGACAAGATCGTGATGGGCGCCGAGCGGCGCTCGATCGTGATGCCCGAGGAGGAGCGGCGCAACACGGCGTACCACGAGTCCGGCCATGCGCTCGTCGCCAAGCTCCTGCCGAAGACCGACCCGGTGCACAAGGTCACGATCATTCCGCGCGGCCGCGCGCTCGGCGTGACGATGCAGCTGCCCGAGCAGGACCGCTACAGCATGGACCGCAACCACATGCTGAACATGATCGCGGTGCTGTTCGGCGGGCGCATCGCCGAAGAGATCTTCATGAACCAGATGACGACCGGCGCGTCGAACGACTTCGAGCGCGCCACCGAGCTCGCGCGGAACATGGTGACGCGCTACGGGATGTCGGACCTGTTGGGGCCGATGGTCTACGCCGAGAACGAGGGCGAGGTGTTCCTCGGCCGCTCGATCACCACACACAAGAACGTCTCCGAGGAGACGATGCGCAAAGTCGACGGCGAGATCCGCAAGATCATCGACCAGCAGTACGCCGTCGCGCGCAAGCTGATCGAGGACAACCGCGACAAGGTCGACGCGATGGCGAAGGCGCTGCTCGAGCTCGAGACCATCGACGCCGACCAGATCGACGACATCATGGCGGGCAAGCCGCCGCGGCCCCCGAAGCCGTCGGGATCGAGCGCGGGTGCCGCGACGCCGGGCACGACCATCGGCCCGGAGACGGCGCCGACGGCGAATCCCGCATAGAAAACGTTGGAAAACTTCTGATGGAAACGGGGCGCGCGGCGCCCCGTCTTTGTTGATGAAGCTGCGGTGCGGTGCGCACGTCCTGGACCTTTCGGTCCCGCGCGTGATGGGCATCCTCAACGTCACGCCGGATTCGTTCCACGACGGCGGGCGGTACGGCGACGCGGCGCACGCGATCGCCCATGCCCGGCAGATGGCGGCCGACGGCGCCGCCATCATCGACGTCGGCGGCGAATCGACGCGGCCGGGCGCGGCGCCCGTGCCGGAAGCCGAGGAGCTGCGGCGCGTCGTGCCGGTCGTCGGCGCGCTCGCCCGCGACGGCTTCGTCGTGTCCGTCGACACCCGTCGGACCGCCGTGATGCGTGCGGCCATCGCGGCCGGCGCCGCGATGGTGAACGACGTCGGCGCGCTGCGCGCGGAAGGCGCGATCGAGGCGGTCGCGGAATCCGGCGCCGCCGTGTGCCTCGTCCACATGCAGGGCGAGCCCGGAACGATGCAGCAGGCACCGCACTACGACGACGTCGTCGCCGAGGTGCACGCCTTTCTCGCCGCGCGGGTCCGCGCCTGCGAGCGCGCGGGAATCGCCCGCGAGCGGATCGTCGTCGATCCCGGCTTTGGCTTCGGCAAGACGCTGGAGCATAATCTGCAATTGCTGCGCGCGCTGCCGCAAATCGCGGCGGCGGGCTGTCCGATGCTCGTCGGGCTCTCGCGCAAGTCGTCGCTCGGCACGATCACCGGGCGGCCGGTCGAGGACCGGCTGCCGGCGAGCATTGCGGCGGCGCTGGCGGCGGTCGCGCGCGGCGCCGCGATCGTGCGTGTGCACGACGTGCGCGAGACCGTCGATGCGCTCAAGGTTTGGCGCGCGTTCGAGCGCGGATCACTGGAACCAGAGACAGGGATGCGATCATGACCCGCCAGTACTTCGGCACCGACGGTGTCCGCGGCCGCGTCGGCGAACCCCCGATCACGCCGGAGCTTGTGCTCAAGCTCGGGTGGGCCGCGGGCCGCGTGCTCGCGGCGGAGCCTGCGCGCGTCGGCACGCGACCGGGAGTGCTGATCGGCAAGGACACACGGATCTCGGGCTACTTGCTCGAGGCGGCGCTCGAGTCCGGGCTGTCCGCGGCGGGCGTCGACGTCTACCTGTCCGGACCGCTGCCCACGCCGGCCGTCGCGTATCTCACGCGCGCGCTCCGGCTGTCGGCAGGAATCGTCGTCAGCGCATCGCACAATCCGTTCGACGACAACGGCATCAAGTTTTTCGGCGCGAACGGCGCCAAGCTTCCCGACGCGGTCGAGCAGGCGATCGAGCGCACGATGGGTGAGCCGCTCGCGTGCGTTGCGTCGGCCGACCTCGGCAAGGCACGCCGCATCGACGACGCCCCGGGCCGCTACATCGAGTTCTGCAAGAGCACCTTTCCGACCGAGCGCGACCTCAAGGGTTGGCGCATCGTCGTCGACTGCGCGCACGGCGCCGGGTACCACGTCGCGCCTCCGGTGTTCCACGAGCTCGGCGCCGAGGTCATTGCCGTAGGCGCCGAGCCCAACGGCCTCAACATCAACGCGGGCGTCGGGGCGACGCACCCCGAGCACCTGCGGCAGGCGGTGCTCGAGCATCGCGCCGACGTCGGCATCGCGCTCGACGGCGACGGCGACCGGCTCCTGATGGCCGACGGCGAGGGACGCCTGTACGACGGCGACCAGCTGCTCTACGTGATCGCGGCGGATTACCTCGCGCGCGGCACACTCGGGGGTGGCGTTGTTGGCACGCTGATGAGCAACCTCGGCTTCGAGCAGGCACTGGGGCGCGCGGGCATCGCGCTCGAGCGCGCGCCGGTCGGCGACCGCTACGTACTGGAACGCATGCTCGAGAAGGGATGGCAGCTCGGCGGCGAGAACTCCGGCCATCTGCTCTGTCTCGACAAGCATTCGACCGGCGATGCGATCATCGCCGCGCTGGCGGTGCTGCGGGCGCTTAATGGCAGGACGTCGTCGCTCGCGGCCGCGACGGCGCCGGTCACGTTGTTCCCGCAGCGCCTGATCAACGTGCGGCTGCCGAAGGGCTTCGACTGGAAGGGCAGCGCTGCGATTCGCGCCGCCGAAGCCGATGCCCTCGCGACGCTCGGCGGCAGCGGCCGCATTCTCCTGCGGCCGTCGGGCACGGAGCCCGTGCTGCGCGTGATGGTCGAAGCGGCGGATCGCTCGACCGCGGACCACTGCGCGCAGCGCGTCGCCGATTCGATCGCCGCGACGCTCGCCACCGCCACGGGCTGACGCGCGGAGCGACCGCCGCCGTCGCTATAATGCGGCGATGATGAACTCGTCGCCCACCGCCGCCGAATCGAGCGCGTCGACGCGGTTCGCGGCGTGGCAGGACACGTTGCGCGGCACGTATCCGGCGGACGACATCGCGACCTTCGGTACGGCCGACGCGTACGCGCGTACACACACGGGGGAGGTGCCCGTGCGCGACGGCGAGCCGGCCGCGGCCCGCGCCGAGCGGACCGCCGCGATCCTCGCCGGACTCAGGCTCGACGCGGCGACGATCCGCGCTGCGCTCTTGATCGGGCTCCCCGCCGCGAAAGCCTTCGACGCGGACGACGTCGCGGGCCGTTTCGGCGCCGACGTCGCGACGCTCGTGGCGGGCGTCGCGCGCATGGAGGAGATCCGTGCGGCATCGGTCGCCGGCGACGAAGCCGAGCGCGCCGCGCAAGCCGAGCGGCTGCGCAAGATGCTGCTCGCGATGGTCGAGGACATCCGCGTCGTGCTGATCAAGCTCGCCGAGCGGACGGCGGCGCTGCGCCACCTCGTGGCGGGCGGTCCCGAGCTTGCGGAGCCGCGCACGCGTGCGGCGCGCGAGGTGCAGGACCTGTTCGCGCCGCTCGCGAACCGGCTCGGGGTGTGGCAGTTGAAGTGGGAGCTCGAGGATCTCGCGCTCCGCGCGCTCGAGCCCGGCGCGTACAAGGCCATCGCCGCGATGCTGGACGAGCGGCGGGCCGACCGCGAACGCTACATCGACGGCGTGATCGCCGTGCTGCGCACCGAGCTCGCCGGGATCGGCCTCCGCGCCGAGGTCACGGGGCGCCCCAAGCACATCTACAGCATCTGGAACAAGATGCGACGCAAGGAAGTCGGCATCGACGCTCTTTACGACATCCGCGCCGTGCGGATCCTCGTCCCCGAGCTCCGAGACTGCTACACGGCGCTCGGTATCGTCCACCACCTGTGGACGCCGGTACCCGGCGAATTCGACGATTACATCGCGCGGCCGAAGGCGAACAGCTACCGGTCGTTGCACACCGCGGTCATGGGCCCCGAAGGCAAGGCGCTCGAGGTGCAGATCCGCACGTTCGACATGCACCAGGACTCGGAGTACGGCGTCGCCGCGCACTGGCGCTACAAGGAGGGTGCGCTGAAGGGCGTGCGCCGCGACCCGGGCTTCGAGGACCGGCTCGCGTGGCTGCGCCAGGTGCTCGACTGGAAGGACGCGGTCGCCGACGCGTCGGACGCACTCGCCGCCTTTCGCACGAGCCTGTTCACCGACACGATCTACGTGCTGACACCCCAAGGCAAGGTCGTCGACCTGCCGCGCGGCGCGACGCCGGTCGACTTCGCGTACGCGGTGCACACAAGCCTCGGTCACCGCTGCCGCGGTGCGCGTGTCGACGGTGCGATGGTGCCCCTCAATTTCGTTCTGAAGAACGGGCAACGCATCGAGATCGTCGCCGCGAAGCAGGGCGGGCCTTCCCGCGATTGGGTAAATCCAGAGTTGGGCTACGTGACGAGCCACCGTGCGCGCACGAAGGTCAGGCAGTGGTTCAAGGCACTACAGCAGGAGGAGACGCTCGCACACGGCCGCGCGATCGTCGAGCGCGAGCTCGCGCGCGCCGGCGCGACAGCAGTGAATCTCGACGCGGTCGCGGCGAAAGCCGGCTACGAGCGCGCGGACGACCTCTTCGCTGCCGTCGGCCGCGACGAGATCAACACGCGTCAGATCCAGACCGCGATCAAGGCGATCGTGCAGCCGGCCGCGGTCCCCACGGCCGAGCCTGAACCGGGCCTCCTGCGGCAGAGCAAGGCGGCCGGCGCGGGCAGCGGCATTCTCGTCGTCGGCGTCGACCGGCTGATGACGGTGCTCGCGCGCTGCTGCAAGCCGGCGCCGCCCGACCCCATCGTCGGCTTCGTCACCCGCGGCAAGGGCGTAACGATCCACCGCCAGAGTTGCACCAACGTCGCGCGACTCCGCGCGCGCGAGCCCGAGCGGCTTATCACCGCCGACTGGGGCGCGCCGCGCGACGAGGTGTTCCCGGTGGACGTCGTGCTCGAAGCCGCGGACCGGCAGGGGCTCCTGCGCGACGTGAGCGAGGTCTTCTCGCGCGAGCGGATCAACGTCACGGCGGCGAACACGCTGACCCGCGACATGCGCACGCGGATGGCGTTCACGCTCGAGGTGCGAAGTCTCGAAGCGCTGGCCCGCGCGCTTGCGCTCGTCCGCGACGTCCCGGGTGTGGTGGCGGCGACGCGGCGCTGAAGCGGGCGGTCAGCCCGCCGGGGCGCCGAGCGCGGCAATCGCGCGCGGATAGAGCTCGACCAACGACCGCGGGCTGTCGGCCTCGAGCCCGAGGTCGCGTACCAGGCCGTCTTGCAGCCGGTAGATCCACGCGTGCAGCGTCAGCGGCTGGCTCCGCCGCCACGCATCCTGCACGATCGTCGTGCGCGCGACGTGCATCGCCTGCTCGATGACGTTCAACTCGCAGAGACGATCGACGCGCGCGCCGACGTCGGGGATCGCGTCGAGCAGCACCGCGTGCCGCACGGCAACGTCCTGGACGTGACGCAGCCAGTTGTCGATCAGGCCGAGCGGCTTCCCCTCGTACGCGGCCCGGACGCCGCCGCAGCCGTAGTGGCCGACGACGATCACGTGCTCCACCTTGAGCGCCTCGACTGCGTACTGCAGCACCGACAGGCAATTGAGGTCGGTGTGGACGACGACGTTGGCGACGTTGCGGTGGACGAAGAGCTCGCCGGGCGCCAGGTCCGTGATGTCGGTCGCCGGAACGCGGCTGTCCGCGCAGCCGATCCAGAGGTAGCGCGGCGCCTGCTGTTCAGCCAGCTCCACGAAGAAGTCGGGATGGTGGACGCGCAGCCGCGCGGCCCACGCGCGATTTCGTTCGAGCAGATGGCGGAGGGAGGACATGGCGAATGGAAATCGAGTTGTCGGGTCAGGAAACCGTCGTCAGCAGCCGCACGGCGAGGCCGGCGGCGCCACAGAGAAGGATGACGGGAATCACGCCCGCCTTCCAGCGGAAGAGCGCGGCGGCGGCTCCGACGCCGATGACGAGCGCAATCGGATCGAGCCCCGAAAGTGGCGCGCCGGGATTCCAGCCGTCGGGCCAGAACACGTGCCAGGCGAAGAACGCGGCCAGGTTGACGATCACGCCGACGACGGCCGCGGTGATCCCCGACAGCGGCGCCGTGAACCTGAGCTGTCCGTGCGTCGTTTCGACCAGCGGTCCGCCGGCCAGGATGAACAGGAACGACGGCAGGAACGTGAAGAACGTCGCGACGCACGCGCCGGCAATGCCGGCCAGCGCGAGCGAGTCCGGGCCGAAGACCGCCTTGGTCCAGCCGCCGACGAAACCGACGAACGCGACGACCATGATGAGCGGGCCGGGCGTGGTCTCGCCCAGCGCGAGTCCGTCGATCATCTGCGTCGGCGTGAGCCACGCGTAGGTCTCGACCGCACCCTGGTAGACGTAGGGCAGCACCGCATACGCGCCGCCGAACGTGAGGAGGGCCGCCTTCGTGAAGAACCAGCCCATCCGCGGCAGCGGCGACCCGGGGCCGTAGCTCGCGACGACCAGCGCGAGCGCGAAAAGCCAGATGGCGACGCAGACCGCGACGACGAGCGCGAGCCGCGACGCGCGAAAGCGCGCGTGCGGCGGCGTGGGCGTGTCGTCGTCGATCACGGCCGGCGCCTGCGCGCAGCCTTTCGCGTCATGGCCGCCGCCGACGGCAAATTCGCCGGGCGCGAGGCGACCGCCGACGAGGCCGATCACACCCGCGGCGAGCACGATCGCCGGGAACGGCACGTGGAAGGCGAAGATCGCGACGAATGCCGCCGCGGCGATCGCCCAGAGCGTGGGACGCTTGAGCGCGCGCGAGCCGATCCGCCACGCCGCGTGCAGCACGATGGCGACCACGGCGGGCTTGATCCCGTAGAGGATGCCGGCGACGGCGGGCACGTCGCCGTACGCCATGTAGAGCCACGACAGTGCGATCAGGATGACGAGCGAGGGCAGCACGAACAGCGCGCCGGCCACGACACCGCCCCAGGTCCGATGCAGGAGCCAGCCGATGTAGGTGGCGAGCTGCTGCGCCTCCGGACCCGGGAGCACCATGCAGTAGTTGAGCGCGTGCAGAAAGCGCCGCTCGGAGATCCACCGCATCTCGTCGACGAGCTCGCGATGCATGATCGCGATCTGGCCGGCGGGCCCGCCGAACGAGATGAAGCCGAGCTTGAGCCAGTAGCGGAACGCCTCCGCGGCGGTTGGTGCCGCCGGCCGGCCGCCGGGCGCGCCGCTCACGGATGCTCCGCGCGCTTGCGCTTTCGCCGCTGGCGTCATGTGCTGATCGCGGTGCGAGCGCCCGGGGCCGAAGCGTTCGCGCCCGCGTGAATCGCGTCGCGGCACGCGACGTACAACGCGTCGTAGACGAGCATTCCCCACCGCAGCATCGTGTGGTCGTCGGCGAACAGCGCGGACAGGCCGCGCGACACCGCGAGCAGCCCGGACGCCTGCGGCGCGAGGTGCAGCGCCGACGTGTCCGCACCGCGGACGATTCGCGCGAGCTCCGCGAGCGCCGGATCGGAGAGCGCGTGCAGGCGAACGAACGCATCGAAGCTGCAGTCGGGCCCGGCGTGGCCGTATTCGACGTCCGCGATGTCGTACGCGGTCGCCCCGTTTGCGGCAGCGTAGGCGCGTACCTCGGCGGCCGGGACGTAGAAGAACTCCGCCGCGGGGTCGATGAAGCGGCGGACGAGCCACGGACACGCGATGCGGTCGATCTTCGGCCGCTCGCGCGTGACCCAGCGAGTGGGGCGCGTCCACGGCACGGTAGCGAAGCCCGCGGCGCGCCAGCCCTCGAGCCCGCCTTCGAGTGCGGTCGCGTCGAAGCCGCGGGCGCGCAACGTCGCCGCGACCCCCGTGCCGACCTCGAGCCCGTGGACGCAGTAGACGACCACGGGCCGCCACGGCTCGAGCGTGCCGACCCAGGCGTCGACGGTCTCCGGTGCGCGGCGCACGGCGCCGGCGATGATCTCGGGGTCGGCGTCGAACGCGGGGCCGCGCCTGACGTCGAGCAGCGCCGGCGGCGGAAACACCGCGAGGCGACGCTTCAGTTCGAGGGGGGAGATTGCCGTGTCGGTCGTCATTCCAAGCCTCCTGCTGCGGCTGCAGCAACGAAGCAGAGCTTGGATGGCGCCAGGGCCAGCGATGCGGCGGGGCGTCTGCGAAAGCCCCGCGGCCATTCTATCGGCGGCGTGGAACCGCTGTCAAACGCGCCCGCTCGTTCAGAGTAGCCCCTCGAGCAACTGCACGTCGACCGTCTCACCCGCCGCAACGTTGCCGGTCGCGGCCGGCAGCACGATGAAGCAATTCGCGCGCGACATCGACGACAGGATGCCCGAGCCCTGATCGCCCGTCGTGCGCACCGTCCACGCGCCGGCGCCGTCGCAGGCGAGCATGCCGCGCTGGAACTCGGTGCGTCCGGGAACTTTCCGGATCGGCGCGGCGAGCGTCACCTTGAAGGTCGGCAGCGGCGCAAAGGCGCGCCGCCCCTGCAGGACCTTGAGCGCGTCCTGCACGAACTCGTAGAACGTCACCATCACGGCGACCGGATTTCCGGGCAGGCCGAAGAAGTGCGCGCCGCCGATCCGGCCGTACGCAAGCGGGCGCCCGGGCTTCATCGCGATCTTCCAGAACACGACCTCGCCCAGCTTGTCGAGCAGCGTCTTCACGAAATCCGCCTCGCCGACCGAGACGCCGCCGGACGTGATGACGACGTCCGCGCACGCGGCGGCGCTCGCGAACGCGCGCTCGAGCGCATCCGGCGCGTCGGGCACGACACCCATGTCGATCGCGTCGCAATGCAGGCGCGCGAGCATCCCGTGCAGCGTGTAGCGGTTGCTGTCGTAGATCTCGCCCGCGGCGAGCGGCGTGCCGACTGCCTTCAGTTCGTCGCCGGTCGAGAAATAGGCGACGCGCAGCTTCCGATAGACGGTCACCTCGCCGATGCCGAGCGAAGCCAGCATCCCAAGCTCCGCGGCGCGCACGAGCTGCCCCGCCTCGAACACGACCTGCCCGCGCTTCAGGTCCTCGCCGGCGAAGCGCCGGTTCATTCCCGCTTTCGCGACGGCGCCGGCGGCGACCCGCACGCGTTCGCCTTCCGCATGCACGCGTTCCTGCAAGATCGACCGTGTCGGCGCCCGCCGGCATCACGGCGCCGGTGAAGATCCGCACGCATTGCCCCGGGCCCACGGTCGCCGCGGATGGCTTGCCGGCGAACGATTCGCCGACGCGCACGAGAATCGTCTCGGCGTCGCGCGCGAGATCGGCAAAGCGAACCGCGTAGCCATCCATGGCCGAGTTGTCGTGGCCGGGAACGTCGTGCGGCGACACGACATCGACGGCGAGCACGCGATCGAGCGCCTGCCGGATGTGGACGCGCTCGGTCGCCGTCACGGGCGTGAGAAAGCTGCGGATCAGCGCGCGCGCACGATCCACCGGCATCGAGTTCGGGTCGTAGTCGTCGGCGCAGGACACGTCGCGAAGGGTCTGGGGCGCGTTCATGGTTGTCACCGGAATGGCCGGACGCACCATTCTAATCCGAGGGTGCCTACGCGCGCGTCGCCGCGGCGAGCTCGTCGGTCGTGTTGATATTGCGAAACGCGTCCGCTTCGTCGTCGAATGAAACCTCGACCACCGCGAGCGTGGCGTACCACGCGTCGATCTTGCGCCCGCCCGCTTCAAGGAACGCGGCGAGATGCGGCAATACGTCGCGCCGAACGAGGCAGAACACCGGATGCGGCTGATCGAAGGTCTTCGCGACGGCGAGCTGTGCGCTCCGCGCTGCGAGCGCGGCGCTGAGTCGCGCAACCAGGTCGCCCGGCAGGAACGGCGAATCGCACGGGACGGTGACGGCGAACTTGCGCGTCGCGTGTGTCAGTCCCGCGTGCAACCCTGCGAGCGGCCCCGCGAAGCCGCCGACCGCATCGGGCACGACGGGATGGCCGAGCGCGGCGTAGCGTTCCGAGTTCTGGTTCGCGTTGATCAGGATGTCCGCGACCTGGGGGCGAAGGCGGTCGAGCACGTGCGCGACCATCGGCCGGCCGGCGAGCTCGACCAATCCCTTGTCGACACCGCCCATCCGTCGACCCTGGCCGCCCGCCAGCACGATGCCTGTGACGGTCGCGCGCGCGTTCATTGCGCGGGCGGTTCCTTGAGCGCGGGCAGCCAGCCGACGTGCTCGGTGTAGAACGCGTGGCCCTGCGGCGCGCGGTCGACCGGGTCGTCGAACGCGGCGAGCGTGCACGTGCGTCTCGTCGGGCCACTTCGCGCCTTCGAAGAAGAGCTTGGTGCCGCAGACGCGACAGAATTTCCGGAACGTATCGGGGGACGACTCGTGCGCGGCGATGAGCTCGGCGCCCGCGGTGACCGTCACCTGTGGCGTCCTG
Organism: uncultured beta proteobacterium; assembly: GCA_963830485.1. Classification (GTDB taxonomy): domain Bacteria; phylum Pseudomonadota; class Gammaproteobacteria; order Burkholderiales; family Casimicrobiaceae; genus CAIWHR01. The sequence continues at coordinate 20,608 of CAWHNE010000004.1, read as the reverse complement.
AAGCCGACCCAAGTGACGAAGGCCGCGCCGTGCGCGCGCCTGCAGCTTTCGCAGTGGCAGTGCGCGACAAAGCGCGATGGAAAGCGCGCGACGAAGCGGACGCGTCCGCAGTGGCAGCGGCCGCGGGCTTCGGTTGGGGACAGACCACGTTTTTCCATTGCACTCATCGAAGTACGCTTCCGTGGAAGATGGTGGTCTGATCCGACATGCGCTGCGTGGAAAACGTGGTCTGTCCCCGCTTTTGGCTACCGAACGAATCGCTCGGCGCCGGTGAAGAGCAGAAAATGCCGACCGGTCGCGCGTCCGATCATCGTCATCCCGACCTTCTGCGCGATCTCGTGACCCATCTGCGTCAAGCCCGAGCGCGACACGAGAAACGGAATGCGCATCTGCGCCGCCTTGATCACCATCTCGGAGGTGAGCCGCCCCGTCGTGTAGAAGAGCTTGTCGCCGCCCTCGATCCGGTCGAGCCACATCTGCCCCGCGATCGCGTCGACCGCGTTGTGGCGGCCGACATCCTCGACGAACATGAGGATCTCGGCGCTCGTCGCGTCGTGGCGCGCGAGGGCGCACCCGTGCACGGCGCCCGCCTGCTTGTAGATCGTCTCGTGCAGCCGCACGCGGTCGAGGAGGGCGAAGAGCGCTGCCTGCGTGAGCTTCGCGTCCGCCGGCAGCCGCACCTCGTCGATCTCCTCCATCAGGTCGCCGAACACGGTGCCCTGGCCGCAGCCGGACGTCTTCGTGCGCTTCGCGGTCTTCGTCTCGAGGTCGGCGAGCCCGCTCCGGGTCGTCACGGCGACGGCGTTCACATCCCAGTCGACCTGCACCGACACGATGTCGTCGATGCGATCGATGAGCCGCTGGTTGCGCAAGTAGCCGATCGCGAGTGCCTCGGGCGCGGCGCCCAGCGTCATCAGCGTCAGCAGCTCCTGCTTGTCGATGTAGAGCGTGAGCGGATGCTCGCCGGCGATCGCGGTCTCGCGCGTCGCGCCCGTCTCGTCGACCGCATTCACGGCGAACGTCGACGGCCGGGCGGCAGCGCTCAGCATCGGCCGATAGGGGGCGTCGGGAGCGTTCATCGTCTTTTCGCGCCCGTCGCGACGCGCAGCCACGTCATCAGCGGCAGGAGGTCGCGGAAGTGTCCGGAGATCGTCCGCGCGAGATCGCGCGGCGGGCGCCGTGCGATGTTGACCTCGACCATGCCGAAGAAATGCCGCTGCTTGATCGCTTCGATGTGCGGCGTGTCGGCGGAGAAGCCCTTCGGGGGCCGCGACAGCGCGTCCTCGTCGGCGAGCCCGCCGTAGGCCGCCTTGAACCGCCGGTCGCGGAGCATGCGGGTGAGCGCCTCCGGATGCGCCGCGATGTGGCGGCGGATCTTCTGGAGGATCGGCGGGTGAGGGCGGTAGATGCCGCCGCCGACGAGCAGCGTGCCGGTGTGATCGATGTGGAAGTAGTAGCCCGGCGCGAGCCCGCGCTTCGAGCGATCGCCGAGCGCGGCGCTGAAGTGCGTCTTGTAGGGCGTCTTGTCCTTCGAGAAGCGGGTGTCGCGATAGATCCGGAACATCGCCTTCTTCACATCGACGGGGCCCAGGTCACGATCGAAACCGGCGACCTGCACGGCGAGCTCGGCCACGAGCTCCTCGAACTCCTGTCGCAGGATATCGTAGGCGGGCTTGTTCCAGACAAACCACGGCCGGTTGTTGTTGCGCGCGAGGCCGTCCAGGAAGTCGATCAGCGCGGGAACGTGCATGGGAAGGGCCGCGCAGCGCGCGCAGGCGAGGTGCAGAGCTAACCGCCGATGTAGCTCATCTCGACCTTCGGCAGCCGCGCGGTGTTGGCCGTGCGGATCTCCGAATAGCGGTCGTCGCGTCGCCGCCACACCGCGGCGAGCGCGCGGCCGATCTGCGCGTCGTCGAAACCGCCGCGGACGAGCGCGCGCAGGTCGTAGCCCTCGCTCGCGAAGAGGCATGTGTACAGACGGCCGTCGGTGGACAGCCGCGCGCGCGAGCAGTCGCGGCAGAACGCCTGCGTCACCGACGCGATCACGCCGATCTCGCCCGCTCCGTCCCGGTAACGCCAGCGCTCGGCCACTTCGCCCGCGTAGTTGGGATCCGCGGGGGCGAGCGGAAACTCCGCGCCGATCCGCCGGACGATCTCGGCGGCTGGCACGACGTCGTCCATCCGCCAGCCGTTGGTCGCGCCGACGTCCATGAACTCGATGAAGCGGACGATGTGGCCCGTGCCGCGGAAGTGCCGCGCCATCGCGACGACATCGCCTTCGTTCATCCCGCGCTTCACGACCATGTTGATCTTCACCGGCGCGAGGCCCGCCGCGGCGGCGGCGTCGATGCCCTCGAGCACCTTGCCGACGGGAAAATCGGCGTCGTTCATTGCCCGGAACGTGGCGTCGTCGAGGGAATCGAGGCTCACCGTGACGCGGGTGAGGCCCGCGTCGCGCAAACCCTTCGCCTTCTTCGCGAGCAGCGAGGCGTTGGTCGTCAGCGTGAGATCCGTCACACCGGTCCGCGCGAGCAGCTCGACCAGCCGCTCGACATTCCGCCGCAGCAGCGGTTCCCCACCGGTGAGCCGGATCTTCGAGACGCCGCGCTCGACGAAGAGGGCGGCGACGCGCGCTATCTCCTCGAATGTCAGAAGCTCGGCGTGGGGAAGGAAGCGGTAGTCGGCGTCGAAGACATCGCGCGGCATGCAGTAGACGCAGCGAAAGTTGCAACGGTCTGTGACCGAGATCCGCAGGTCGGAGAGCGGGCGTCCGCGCGTGTCGGCGAGCGGCCCAGGCGCCGGCTCCAGCCCGAGCGCGGCCTCGCGCACGAACGCGTCGTACGCGGCGCGCCGCGCGTCGGCATTCGGCGCGCCGCGCGCGTCGGTGAGCGGGATGATCGTCGCCATGAATCTCGTGTTTTTGCCGGAACAGAACGGGCAACTGGTGATGTTAGCAGAGCGTGCAGCCCCTGGTGTATGATCGATCCCCGATGCGGGCGTTCCTCGCGGACGCCTGCGCCGCCGGCCGATGGCCCGGCATCAAGCCTCGAATGCCCATTCCTCTCATGCGGTTTCCCGTTGCGGTGGTCATGCAGCGGACGCCGCTCGCGAATCGCTGGGTGAGCGAGCGCTGGGAGCCGGTCTCTGTGCTGCCGCGCGACGACGACGCGCCGCCGGGTGTTCCCCCGGTATGCATTCGCGACGACGCGACGTGCGCGCAGTGGCGCTTCGACGGGCACGCCGTCGAGCTCCATCGCTCCGAGGCCGAGGGCTACCACTTGAACCTCGTCGCACCGGAGCCCAAAGTGTTCGTCAACTGGCGCATGCACGAGGACGCGATCGTGCCGCCCGTGTATCCGGTGATCGTTACCGTGAGCTACAACGAGGCGGCGCGCATGATGGACGGCGGCGAGCGCGTCGACGCGGTGCCGCTGCCCGACGTGCTGCGCGACTGGATGGCGCCGTTTGCCGCATTGCATTACAAACCGGAACCGAAAGAGAAGGTCCGCCGCAACGATCCGTTCGCGGACGGCGCGTTCCGTCGCGAGCGCGGTTCGCGGCGCTGACCCGCGCGCTCGACGATGCCGGCCGACGACAAGTCTCCCGAAGGATTCTCGCTGCGGCGGTGGTCGCGCCGGAAGCTCGAGGCGACGCGCGACGCGGTGTCGAGCCAAACACCCGCGCCGGCACCGCCCGACGCCAGTCCCGCTGCGCAAGGACCCACGGCGACCATGCCCGGCACGCCCCCGCCGGCGGTAGAGCCCGCGCTCCCACCGATCGAAACGTTGACGACCGAGTCGGATTTCTCCGCGTTCATGCAACCGAAGGTCGATGAGACGCTCAAGCGCCAGGCGCTGAAGAAGCTCTTCTCCGATCCGCACTTCAACGTGATGGACGGCCTCGACGTCTACATCGACGACTACACGAAGCCCGACCCGATTCCCCCCGACGTGCTCGAGCGCCTGGCGCAATCGGGCTTCGTGCGCGGGTTGGGCCTGGGGCCCGTCGAGGGACCGCCTGCGCCCGAGCGGTCGCTGGAGCGCGCGTCCGAGTCTCGGGCGATCGCGGAAGACGCACGCACATCGCTGCCCGAGCCGGGCACCGTGCCGGCGTCTGCTCCCGCGGCCACTCCGAAAGCTGGAGCCGATCCGCCCGCCGACGCCGACGCGCCGGACCCGCCACCCTCGCGATGAGCCTAGCCGACAGGAACCTGCACCTCTGCTCGTGCAACGCGACGATGCCGCTCGACGCGCAGGCGCTCGCGCGCGCGCTCGAGCTTGCGGGCACGCCGGTCGTGAAGACGATGCTCTGCCAGAAGGAGCTTGCGGCGTTCGCCGGCGGCGCGGCGGGCGACGTCGTCGTCGCGTGCACGCAGGAAGCGCGACTGTTCGGCGATGTCGCGGAGGAGGGCGGAAAGACGCAGACGATCCGCTTCGTCAACGTCCGCGAGACCGCGGGCTGGTCGGCCGAGGCGCGCGCTGCGACGCCGAAGATCGCTGCGCTCCTCGCAGTCGCGGGCCTGCCGGAACCCGAGCCCGTGCCGACCGTGTCGTACCGCTCGGAAGGACGCCTGCTGATCGCCGGTCCGGCGGAGCCCGCACTGCACTGGGCGCGCGTGCTCGCGCCGCAGCTCGCGGTGACGGTCCTCCTCACCGGTCGCGCGATGGGCGCGGACCTTCCACCCGAGCGCGCGTTCCCGGTCTATTCGGGCCGGATCACGGCGCTTTCGGGTTGGCTCGGCGCCTTCGAGGCGGCGTGGGCGCAGGAAAACCCGATCGACCTCGACCTCTGCACCCGCTGCAACGCGTGCGTGCGCGCCTGCCCGGAGCACGCGATCGACTGGAGCTACCAGATCGATCTCGACCGCTGCAAGGCGCATCGCAAGTGCGTCGCGGCGTGCGGCGCGACGGCCGCGATCGACTTCGACCGGCGCGACGCCGCGCGGAGCGATCGCTTCGACCTCGTGCTCGACCTGCAGAAAACGTCCGCGCTCCGGATGCACGAGCCGCCGCAGGGCTATTTCGCTCCGGGCGTCGACGCCGTCGCCCAGGCGCAGGCGGTGGCGGGACTCGCGGCGATGATCGGCGAGTTCGAGAAGCCGAAGTTCTTCGCGTACAAGCCGTCGATCTGCGCGCACAGCCGCTCGCGCAAGGAGGGGTGCAACCTCTGCATCGACGTCTGCTCGACGGCGGCGATCTCTCCGGACGGCGATCACGTGAAGGTCGAGCCGCACCTCTGCATGGGCTGCGGCGGCTGCGCGACCGTCTGCCCGTCGGGCGCAATGACCTACGCGTACCCGTCCGTGCCGGATCTCGGGGCGCGGGTGCGCACGCTGCTCGCGACCTATGCAAAGGCGAGCGGTCGCGACGCGTGCCTGCTGCTGCACGCGGAGGGCGGGCGCGGGGTGATCACCCGGCTCGCGCGCCGCGCGCGGGGCCTGCCGGCGCGGGTCATTCCCGTCGAGGTCCATCATGTCGCTTCGGTCGGGCTCGACGTCTGGCTCGCCGCGCTGGCGCACGGCGCCTCGCAGGTGGCCGTGCTTGCGACCGGTGCCGAGGCACCACAGTACCGCGAGGCGCTTTCGCACCAAATGCGCATCGCGGATGCGATCGCGCAGGCGCTGGGTTACCAGGGCGAGCATTTCCGCGTCTTCGACGGCGCCGATCCGGCGGCGCTCGACGCGGCGCTCTGGTCGTGGCCCGCCGCGCTCGGCGTCCGTGCCGCGGCGACGTTTGCCTTCACGTCCGACAAGCGCACGACGGCGGCGCTCGCGATTGAGCACCTCGCGCGGCACGCGCCGGTGCCGCAGCGCGAGATCGCGCTCCCCGCGGGCGCCCCGTACGGCACGCTCGTCGTCAACAAGGACACCTGCACGATGTGCCTCGCGTGCGTCGGCGCGTGCCCGGTCGGCGCGCTCCTGGACGGCCAGGAGGCACCGCAACTCCGCTTCATCGAGACGAAGTGCGTGCAGTGCGGGCTCTGTGCGGTGACCTGCCCGGAGCACGCGATCGCGCTCGCGCCGCGCCTCTCGCTCGCGCCGGAGGCGAAGGAGCCGCGGGTCCTGAACGAAGCGGTGGTGTTCAAGTGCATCTCGTGCGGCAAGCCCCTCGGCACGGAGAAGATGATCGCCGGGATGCTGGACCGGCTCGCCTCGCACTCGATGTTCGCCGCGCCCGGCGCGCTCGACCGGCTCAAGATGTGTGCGGACTGCCGGGTCGTCGACCTCATGAAGCACGAGCGCGGCGTCGACATTCGCGATGTCTGACGCCATCGTGGTGCGCCGGCCGCTCCCGCCGGAAGACGAGGCGCGGGCCGAGTTCTATGCGCTCCTCGCCCGGCTGTTTTCCGACGCGCCGGATGCCTCGCTGCTCGCGGCGATCGCCCGGGCCCCTTCGCTAGCGCCGCCGGCGCATGCCCGCAACGGCGACGGGGTCGATGTGGCGGGGGGTAGCCTCGCCGGCGCCTGGGACGCGCTGCGCGCCGCCAGCACCGCGATGGACCCCGAGGCCGCTCGCGACGAATTCCAGGCGCTCTTCGTGGGGATCGGGCGGAGCGAGGTGAGCTTGTATGCCTCGCATTACCTCGGACCGCAATCCGGTCGGCCGCTGGCCGAGATCCGGGCGACGCTGGCCGGACTCGGGCTTGGCCGGCGGCCCGAGTCGAGCGAGTTCGAGGACCATCTTTCCGCAGTCCTGGAAACCATGCGCATGCTGGTGGCCGGGGACGGGGAGCGTCGTCCCGTGCCGGTCGAGGAACAGCAATCATTTTTCGATCGTCATGTCGCCCCTTGGGCCTTCGATTGTTGCATCGCAATAACCGCAAATTCAGTTGCCAACTACTACCGTCGGGTAGCACAATTCGCCGATCGTTTCCTGGCGCTCGAACGTGACTCGTTCGCCGTGGAGGAATAGAGATCACAACGTCACGCGGTCACTTGGAGGTCCCCATGCGCAAACCCCCGCGTAGCGATCGTTTTGTTGCGCCCGCATCCGGCGCGGCGCCAACCTCCACCGACCCGAAACGCCGCCGCTTCCTGTTTGCGCTCGGCGTGAGCGGCGCAGGCGCGGCGGCAGCCACCGTCGCCGCAGTTCCGGCAATCGCTGCACACACGCAGGCCGCCGACAACGACGCGGACGGGCGATACAGCGAGACGGCGCACGTGCGCGACTATTACCGCACCGCGAAAATCTGAAGCTCCAGGAGGAGGAAGGATCATGCTGCTGACCAGGAAGAACACCGACGTCGCTGCAGCCGGTCCGCGTCTGCGCCGTCTCGCGGGAGCCGCTCCCGCGGGCTTGGATCGCCGGACGTTTCTCAAGCGCTCGGGCCTCGTCGCTGGGGCCGGGGCGTTCGCCAGCCAGCTGCCCTACGGCGCCATCGGCAAGGCCGACGCCGCGGCGGATGCGGCGACCAAGACCGAGGTCAAACGCACCGTCTGCACGCACTGCTCGGTGGGCTGCGCGGTCGACGCGACCGTCGAGAACGGCGTGTGGACACGGCAGGAGCCGGTGTTCGATTCGCCGCTCAACCTGGGCGCGCACTGCGCCAAGGGCGCCTCGGTGCGCGAGCACGGGATGCACGAGCACTCGATGCGTCTGAAGACGCCCGTCAAGCTCGTCAACGGCAAGTACCAGAAGATCAGCTGGGACCAGGCGATGGACGAGATCAGCAAGAAGATGCTCGACCTGCGCAAGGAATCGGGCCCCGACGCGATCTTCTGGGTCGGCAGCTCGAAGCACAGCAACGAGCAGGCGTACCTGATGCGCAAGTTCGTGTCGTTCTGGGGCACGAACAACTGCGATCACCAGGCGCGGATCTGCCACTCGACGACGGTCGCCGGCGTAGCCAACACCTGGGGCTACGGCGCGATGACCAATTCGTACAACGACATGCAGAACACGAAGTGCGCGATGTACATCGGCAGCAACGCGGCCGAGGCGCACCCGGTGTCGATGCTGCACATGCTGCACGCGAAGGAGACGGGCGCGAAGATGATCGTCGTCGACCCCCGCTTCACGCGCACGGCGGCGAAGGCCGACGAGTACGTGCGGCTGCGCTCCGGCGGCGACATCCCGTTCCTGTTCGGCATGCTCTACCACATCTTCAAGAACGGCTGGGAGGACAAGCAGTACCTGCACGACCGCGTCTACGGCATGGAGAAGGTCAAAGACGAGATCATGACCAAGTGGACGCCGGACAAGGTCCAGGACGCCTGCGGCGTGCCCGAGGCGCAGGTCGTGAAGGTCGCCGAGATGATGGCGAAGAACCGACCGTCGACGGTCGTCTGGTGCATGGGGCAGACGCAGCACACGATCGGCAACGCGATGGTCCGCGCGTCGTGCATCCTCCAGCTCGCGCTCGGCAACGTCGGCGTCTCCGGCGGCGGCACCAACATCTTCCGCGGCCACGACAACGTCCAGGGCGCGACCGACGTCGGCCCGAACCCGGACTCGCTGCCCGGCTACTACGGCGTCGCCGCCGGCTCGTGGAAGCACTGGGCGGCGGTGTGGGGCGTCGACTACGAGTACCTGAAGAAGCAGTACGCCGACGGCATGATGGAAAAGCCCGGCATGACGGTCTCGCGCTGGATCGACGGCGTGCTGCTGCCGAACGACGTGATCGACCAGGGCCCGAACCTGCGCGGCATGGTGTACTGGGGCCACGCGCCGAACAGCCAGACGCGCGGGATGGAGATGCAGGCGGCGATGCACGCGCTCGACCTCTTGGTCGTCATCGATCCCTACCCGTCGTCGACGGCCGCAATGGCGGCGATGCCGCTCTCCGAGCAGGCGAAACAGGTGCTTGCGGACGCGAAGAAGAGTGCCAACCCGAATCGCGCGGTCTACCTTCTGCCCGCGTGCACGCAGTTCGAGACCTCGGGCTCGGCGACCGCGTCGAACCGCTCGATCCAGTGGCGCGAGCGCGTGATCAGCCCGCTGTTCGAGTCGCAGACCGACCAGGCGATCATGTACGCGTTCGCGAAGAAGTTCGGCTGGGACAAGGAGTTCGTGAAGAACTACAAGGTCGTGAAGCCCGACGCGAACAAGATGGACGAGCCCGAGCCCGAATCCATCCTCCGCGAAATCAACAAGGGCACGTGGACGATCGGCTATACGGGCCAGTCGCCGGAGCGCCTGAAGCTCCACATGAAGAACATGGCGACCTTCGACGTCAAGACGCTTCGCGCGAAGGGCGGGCCATGCGACGGCGACTACTTCGGCCTGCCGTGGCCGTGCTACGGCAATCCGGAGCTGAAGCACCCCGGTTCGCCGAACCTGTACAGCACGTCGGTCGCGATGATGGACGGCGGCGGCTGCTTCCGCGCGAATTTCGGCGTCGAGCGCGAAGGCGTCAACCTGCTGGCAGAGGATGGCAGCTATCCGAAGGGGGGCGACCTTACCGGCGGCTATCCCGAGCTCGACCACGTGCTGCTGAAGAAGCTCGGCTGGTGGGACGAGCTCACCGAGGCCGAGAAGAAGGCGGCCGAGGGCAAGAACTGGAAGACCGACCTCTCGGGCGGGATGATGCGCGTGTTCATGAAGAACCACGGCAACCATCCGTTCGGCAACGCGAAGGCACGGGCGATCGTCTGGAACTTCCCGGACGGCATCCCGCAGCACCGCGAGCCGATCTATTCGAACCGGCCCGACCTCGTCGCCAAGTACCCGACGCACGACGACAAGAAGGCGTTCTGGCGCTTGCTGACGCTCTACAAGACGAAGCAGGACGAGAACATCAAGGCCGGCGTCCCCGAGAAGTTCCCGCTGGTGCTTACGAGCGGCCGCCTCGTCGAGTTCGAGGGTGGGGGCGAGGAAACGCGCTCCAACCCGTGGCTCGCCGAGCTGCAGCAGGAGAACTTCGTCGAGATCAATCCCAAGGACGCGAACGACCGCGGGATCAAGGACGGCGAGTACGTGTGGGTGAAGTCGCCGACGGGCGCCCAGATCAAGGTGCGCGCGCTGGTGACCGAGCGGGTCGGCCCGGGCGTGACGTTCATCCCGTTCCACTTCTCCGGCTGGTGGCAGGGGAAGGACATGCTCGAGTACTACCCCGAAGGGGCGCATCCGATCGTCCGGGCCGAGGCGGTCAACACGGCGACCACGTACGGCTACGACTCGGTGACGATGATGCAGGAAACGAAGACGACGCTCTGTCAGGTCGCGAAGATCACCGCGTAAGGCGCGAGGAGACCCAACATGGCCCGAATGAAATTCCTGTGCGACGCCGAGCGCTGCATCGAGTGCAACGGCTGTGTCACCGCCTGCAAGCAGGAGCATGACATCCCGTGGGGCGTGAATCGCCGCCGTGTGGTGACGATCAACGACGGCGTCCCCGGCGAGCGGTCGGTCTCGGTCGCGTGCATGCACTGCTCCGACGCGCCGTGCATGGCGGTCTGTCCGGTCGACTGCTTCTACCGGACCGATGACGGCGTCGTGCTGCACGACAAGGACCTGTGCATCGGCTGCGGCTACTGCTTCTACGCGTGCCCGTTCGGTGCGCCGCAGTTCCCGCAGGCCGGCGCGTTCGGCGTGCGCGGCAAGATGGACAAGTGCACGTTCTGCGCGGGCGGCCCCGAGCCCAACGGTTCCGAAGCCGAGTACAAGAAGTACGGCCGCAATCGGCTCGCCGAAGGCAAGCTGCCCGTGTGCGCCGAGATGTGCTCGACCAAGGCCCTGTTGGGCGGCGACGCCGATGTGCTGTCCGGCATCTATCGAGAGCGCGTCGTCAACCGCGCGGCACGCGGCACGCCGAGCATGCCCCCATGGGGGTGGGACACCGCGTACGGACCGACCGGCGCGGCCAAACCCGCGGCGCCGGCAGCGCCCGCAGGAGGCAAGTCATGACGCGTCGGGCGTGGCTGGCACTGGGCGGTGCGCTCGCAATGCTCGGGCTCGCCGGCTGCGGCGAGCGCCCGCAGGTGATCGAGTACAAGCAGGGGAGCTACCAGGGCAAGCCGGACGAGAAGGCGTGGGCAGGCAAGCCCTGGGACGGCAACCAGAAGGAGTGGGAGCTCGCGATCAACAACCGCAATCAGAACCAGAACGAGTACAAGCGGATCCGTTGACCGCGGCGAAGGGGGAATGGTGAGCCGATCGATCGTGCGGGCGGCTGTCGCTCTGGCGGCCGTGGTGTCGTTGGTTGCGGGGCTCGCGTACGCGCAGTCGCCGGCCGTCAACTCGAAGGAAGCGTCGCAGGCTGCCGCCGAGCAAAAGCGGCAGATCGAGCAGCCGCTCAACAATGCGCCGGTCTGGAAGGAAATCCGGTCGGGCGAGCCGCAGATCACGACAGTGCGCGGGCGCGAGACGAACGTCCTCATCCAGCCCGAGGGCCAGACATGGCGCGCTGTGCGGGTTCCCATCATGTTCTGGGGCGGGATCCTGCTGGCCCTCGCCGTCGGCGGGCTCGCGGTGTTCTACCTTTGGCGCGGCACGATGGCCGCGGCTCGGAAGCCGGGCGATCGCGTGATCGAGCGGTTCTCGCCGATGGACCGCTACGCGCACTGGTTCCTTGCGATCGTCTGGGTCGCGCTCGCCATCACGGGCTTGATCCTGTCGCTCGGGAAAGCGGTCCTGCTGCCGCTGATCGGCTACACGCTCTTCTCGTGGCTCGCGACGCTCGCGAAGAACCTCCACAACTTCATCGGGCCGCTGCTGATCATCGGCGTGCCGTGGCTGTTCCTGCGGTTCATCCGCGACAACGGCGTGAGCGGCGAGGACGTCAAGTGGTTCACGCACATCGTCGACTATTTCAAGGGGCACGAGTATCCGTCGGGCCGCTTCAATGCCGGCGAGAAGACCGTCTTCTGGCTCGTCCTGGTCGTCGCGTCGACCGTGCTGATCGTGACGGGCTTCGTCCTCCTCTTCCCGAACTTCGACCAGACGCGCTCGACGATGCAGGTCATGAACATCATCCACATGATCGCGGCCTATCTCTCGATTGCGCTCGCGCTGGTCCACATTTACCTTGGCACGCTCGGGATGGAGGGCGCCTACCGCGCGATGCGCGACGGCTACGTCGACGCGTCGTGGGCTGAGCACCACCATCAGCGCTGGTACCAGGAAGTCGCGGCCGGCAAGGCGCGCCAGAAATTCGTCGTGCCGGGCGAGGAGAAGCCCGAGCGCGTCGTCGCGCGCACGCGACCCGCGTGACGCCATTGGGCAAGGGGGAACGGGAATGACCACGCTACGCGCACTCATCGCAGCGGGACTCGTCGTCGGCGTGTTCGGCGCCGCGGTGGCGAAGCTGCCGGCGCCTCCGCCGCCGACCGACGCGCAGAAGGCGGCAGCGGACGAGAAGAAGGCGAAGGACGCCGCCGCGGCCGAGGCCGCGAAGGCGCAGCAGGCGAAGGCCGAGGACCGAGTCGCCGCCCGCTACTTCGCGGAGATGAAGGCGAAGGGCAAGGCGGTCCCGCCGCCGCAGATGGCGCCCGCCGCGGCTGCAGCTCCCGCGGCTCCGGCGAAGGGCGCGGCGCTCGCCAAGGCCGCCGCCGCACCGCCGAAGAAATAGCCCCGGCGTCGCTTCTCACTCGAAGGGCCCCCGCGCGGGGCCCTTTTCATTGGTCCGCCTCGCGGCGGCACCGGAGCCCCTCTGGTGAATATTCCGGCGTCAAGCGACGGAATACGCCGTCGGCCGTGGCGCCTGGGCCGCCTACAGTCTCTTCGTCGGGCGACGAGGCCCGATGCGCCCGGAGGTCGCAATCATGCAGAGGGGAAACGGACGTCCGCGTCACGTGGGGAATGCGCAGGCCGGCACGCGAAGCGCGGCGCGCTGGCTCGATCCGGTGCGCGCCTGCTTGACCGCGGTGGTGGTCGCGTCGCTTCTGGCCGCGTTTAGCGCGGCGTGTGCCGCGGCTCCGGTCCCCGGATCCGCCGCTTCGCTGCGAGCCGAATACGCAGCGATGCTGGATCGGCTTGCCGCCAATCCGTTCCAGCGACCGATCCACCTCGAGTCCCAGGAGAGGGCAAGCGACCAACGAGGCGACGTCCACGCCGTCGTCGACCACCCGTTCGCGACGGTGAGCGCCGCGCTCGGGGAGGCGACGCATTGGTGCGACGTCCTCATCCTGCACCTGAACGTGAAGTATTGCCGCGCGTCGTCAGACCGGGCGGGGAGCTCGCTCGCTGTCCAGATCGGCCGGAAGAATGGCGAGCCCCTCGACGTGGCCCGCCGCGTGACCCTCGCGCATCGAGTCGTCGCGGCCGACGCGGATTATTTCCGGATCGCGCTGACCGCGGAAAGAGGTCCGTTCAGCACCGCCAACTACACGATCCTGCTGGAGGCGATTCCGCTGGATGGCGGGAAGACCTTCGTCCATCTCTCGTACTCGTACGCCTTCGGTCTGCGCGCAAGGCTCGCCATGCGGGCGTACCTCAATACGGTCGGGGCCGGCAAGGTGGGATTCAGCGTCGTCGACACCGACCCGAGCGGCAAGCCGGTCTACGTCAACGACCTGCGCGGAGCGCTGGAGCGGAACACGATGCGCTTCTACCTCGCGATCGAGGCATACCTCAACGCGATGACCGCCCCGCCGCAGGAGCAGCTCGACAGGCGACTGCGGGAGTGGTTCGCATCGACGGAACGGTTTCCTCTCCAGCTGCGCGAGCTCGACCAGGCCGAGTACCTCGACCTGAAGCGTGACGAATACCAGCGTCAGCAGAGCGAGCCTTGATCGCCGGCGCGACTGCATCGGGGGTGTCTCAGTCCTGCAGGCCCACGCTCGCGGGCGGCTGCGCGATGACGGTATAATCTGCGGTCCGGAGAGTTGGCCGAGTGGTCGAAGGCGCCTGACTCGAAATCAGGTTTAGGGCAACCTAACGGGGGTTCGAATCCCTCACTCTCCGCCACATACTGTCGGTCTATTCCGGTTACATGGGTAACGGTTTATACGGGAGACATGAGCGACACTTTCGGCTGGAACGGGTTGTCGATCGGCTCGAGCCGATCGAAATCGCGGCTCGTCTAAGCGAATGCGGCGCCTCCCAAACGGCGGGCCCCAATACTCGTGGGCCGCCGGGAGAACGCGCCAAGGGGCTACCGACATGCGAGTCCGATTTGCAACGCATTCGTTCCTAATCGTCGGCGCCGTGTACCTGGCTTGCGGCTGTGCAAGTTCTCCTCCGGTGGGCAACCCCGCGGCCGTGCAAGTCCATGAGATGAACCCGTACGTCGGAAAGCCCTACGAGGTTTTGGGCCCGCTATGGGCGGGCTCGTGGCGAACGGCTTTTCGGCTTCCGACCTATCCGAAGAGGGACGAGGCCATTGCCGCTCTGCAGTCCGAGGCGGCAAGCCTGAACGCGGACGCCCTGATCAGCGTCAGCTGCATCGATCAAGGCCGCTCGACGTGGTTCCAGAGCAATGAGCCGGGGTTCATTTGCTACGGGGTGGCCATCCGGTTTCCGCGAAGCCAAGGGTGATCGATGGCGCGATGAGGGAGGCGTCTGCATTGCGCCTCACGGCGTGACATGCGCCGAGCGTTGCTTGCATTCCTGCTTCTGTTCGGGATGTCGTGCCCGACATCCGCCGACGACGCGAAGCCTTTGACCGCGATCCTGCTCGTGGCTCGCGGAGAGCTGCCCGATCCCAACTTCAAGGATTCGGTCGTGCTCGTGGTGAACAACATCGCTCCCGTGCCCGGGGGCGTGATCCTCAACCGGCCCACGACGATCGGCGTCGCCCGGCTCTTTCCCGATCTCGAACGCCTCGCGCGACTGGACGACAAGGTGTACTTCGGCGGTCCGGTCCAAATGACGTCGGTGTCGTTCCTCTTTCGCGCCGATACGCCTCCCGAGCACGCAACCCAGGTGCTCGATGGCGTCTGCATCAGCACGAACCCGGAATTGCTGCGAAAGCTGCTCGGCCGCGAGCGGCCCATGGACGGCTTGCGGATATTCATCGGCTACTCGGGCTGGGCGCCGGGTCAGCTCGAGGCCGAGATCGCGCGCGGCGATTGGACGCTCGCGCCCGCCAATCCGGAGACGATCTTCAGCGGAAAGTCAGCGCGCCCGTGGCCCGGGCCGAAGGCGCCGGACGCAGCGCGCGGCGCCTGATCGCGATCCCGCGTTGTGGTCCGACACAGCAAAGTGGCGACGCAGGGCGCCACCGCGGATCACTTGCCTCGAATCTCGTCGGCGGCCCGCTTCAGGATCTCCGCGACACGCCGTTGTTCCGCCTCGGAACTGCCTCGCTTCTCGAAGAGGTCATCCCTCAGTCGCGACCTCGCCGTGCGCAGCTCAGTCGACATCCCTTCGTGCTGCTCGCCCTCGCCGGAGAACGCACGGCGCACGTGCTCCATCTTCTCGCCGACCCATCTGAGCTGGCTCAGCAGTGTGTCGACGACGCGGCGATTCTGCTCGAGATAGGCGCGCCCGCTTTCGGTGATCTGGTAGAGCTTTCGCGTTCCTTCGGCCTCGACTGAAGCGTGGCCGATCTCCTCGAGGTAGGTGAGCGCCGGGTACACCATGCCCGGGCTCGGACTGTAGAAGCCGCCGGAGCGCTCGCCCAACGCCTTGATGATCTCGTAGCCGTGCGCGGGCTTCTCGGCCAGCAGCGCCAGAATCAGCAACTGGAGATCTTCGGCGCCGAGCTTCCGGCCCGAGCGGAACCCGTGCCAGCCGAGGTCGTCGCCGCCGATGACGCCTCCGAACAGCGCGCCGAACCCGCGGCGATGGCTGTAGCGGCCGGTGCAGCCGTACGCGGGGGTAAAGGAAAACTCCAAAGGCTCGGTGCATGAACTCCTCCAAACATCCGTACGACAGGTCTAAAGATATACTCGATAGTATAATGTCAAGAGCAAATTGGCCTCGCCTGACCGACTGACACCCGGCACGATAGTGAGCGAATCACGGAGCCCGGCAAACGAAAAAGCCCGCACGAAGCGGGCTCCTCGCAATCCGCGCGCGGGCGTCAGTTCGCGGGCTTGTCGGCCGCGGGCGCGGCTCCGCGCGAGCGCGACCGAACCCTGCGCGGTGTCCTTCACCTTCGCCGATTTGTCGGCGCAATTGCCCTCGCATGCGGCGACGTTCTTCTTCGAAGGAGTGAGCGCCGCCTTCTTGACCGGGGCTTGCGTTGCCTGCGCCTGGTCGTCGGTGATTGCGCGCTTGGCACCGTGGGAATCGCTGCAGTCGGCGGCAGCTACGCCCGCGAAAGCGAACAAGGCAACAGCGAGAGAGATATCGCGCAGCATCGCATCCTCCGTCGGGCAAATTGGACGCGATCATCGTGCGCGCTCGGGTGGGCGATTGTCAACGGGGTACTGGCGCACTGCCGTGTAGCACACGTCGGACGCGGGTTTCGCGAATCGTCGTCTCGGCCAAATGCGGTCTCGTGCATCGCGTGAGACCGGGCCACCATCGCGCCTATAGCGTCCCCATCGCCACCCGGTTCGCGGCTTCGCGCCAACCGATGAAACGCTCGGGGGGAATCGCCCGGCGACCGGCGACACGCTCGAGGGCGAGGCGGACATCCGCGGTGCTGCCGGCTTTGAGCGCGGCGTCGACGAAGAGCTGCTCGAGCACGTCCTGCTGGGCGTGGCTGCCGCCGAGCCGGTACATGCCGCCGATGGCCGGACGCATCAGAGCGACGGCCTCGGCGTAGCGCCCGGCGGCGTGGGCGAGCTGGGCCTCGGCGATCGGCAGCACGTAGTCGCGCACGATGGGCGGCACGGTACCGCGGCCCTCTGGCGAAGGCGCGCATCGCCTCGATCATGCGCTCCGCCGCGGCGGTGCGCCCGGTGGCGGTGAGCGCCATCAGCCAATGCGGCAGAGTGAAGGCGGATTGGCAATCGCCGATCCGTGCCTCGGCCTTGTCCGCCAGTTCCTCCCAACGATTGCCGACATCGACACCGAGGCGCTGGAGGCGGAAGAGCACGGACGCTGCGTTCTGCACGTCGATGTAGACATCCGGCGAGGCGACTGTGAGCGGCGCGGCGAGGTTGCGGAAGCGCGTGTCGTAGAGTTCGAGCACGTCGGCGTAGCCGCCCTGCTCGAGCTTGAACAGGGCGACGTGCCACCAGAGATGGTGCTGCAGGTTGTGGCTGCCCTCCCAGTGGGGCGCGAGCGTGGTGAGCCACTCGATGCCTTCGCTGCGGCGGCCCTGACTCTCCATCACGTGGGCGACGGCGTGCGCGGCCCAGAGATCGCCGGGGTCGAGCTCGATCGCGCGGCGACCGGACGGCTCGGCGCCGAGATAGTTGCCGGCCTCCTCGTGGGCGAAGCAGCGGCAGGCGAGGATCGATACGTAGCCCGGGATGTTCTCCGACCAGGCCGGGATCACGCGCTCGACGGAAGCGACCATGTCCTGCGGTCGGCCGAGCCAGAAATTGACGAAATGGGCGAGACGGAAGGCAACCACATCGTGCGGATAGTCACGCAGGATCGACTCCCACGTGGCGATGGCGCGATCGAGCTCGCCCTCGGCCCAGGCGGTCACGGCAGCGACGTGGCTGCGCTCGCGCGGCGTGGCGCTGGCGGCAAGCGACTGCGCAGTGCGCGACGCCTGCACGGCGACCGGAACGACGGACTGCTTGAAGGCGAGCATCGCGAAATAGCCCTTCATGCAATGCGCGAGCGCGAAGCTCCGGATCGGCTTCGAGCAGGGCGGTGAGACGGGCGGGCGTATCGGCGCGGAAGGTGAGGTAGCCCGTGACGAGATGGTCGTATGCAGCGGCGCCCTTGGCGCTGGCCGATCGAGATGGGGAGGCCGCGGGCATCGAGATGCATGGCGTTGTTCCTAGCCGGCATTTCCCCATGCCCGACCCATTCGAGCATCTTGGAACGAAGATGATAGCCCCTCCACCGGTTGGGAAAGATGCAGCGGGGCCACGACGCAGTCGTACCATGCGATCGATTGCAAGACTTGCGGGGAGCCGTCGACATGCAGCTCGGAATGATTGGACTCGGGCGAATGGGCGCGAACATGGTGCGGCGGCTGCGCGCCGGTGGCCACGAATGCGTCGTATTCGACCGCGCTGCGGAAGCAGTGTCGTCGCTCGCGGCCGAGGGTGCGATCGCGGCGACGTCGTTCGGCGACGTCGTACACGGCTCGCCCGTCCGCGCCACGTCTGGCTGATGGTGCCGGCCGGCGCCGTCGACGCGACGATCGCCGAAGTGCTTTCGCACCTCGAGGCGGGCGATGTGATCGTCGACGGCGGCAACTCGCATTTCGCGGACGATATCCGGCGCGCGCGCGAGCTCGGCGCGAAAGGAATCGGCTACGTCGACGTCGGCACGTCCGGCGGCGTGTGGGGTCGCGAGCGAGGCTACTGCCTGATGATCGGCGGCGCGGACGACATGGTGGCGAGGCTCGATCCCGTGTTCGCCACGCTTGCGCCGGGCGCCGGCACGGTCGCGCCGACACCACGGCAAGAGGCGCGCGGCGACACGGCGGAGAGCGGCTACCTGCACTGTGGGCCGAGCGGCGCGGGCCACTTCGTCAAGATGGTCCACAACGGCATCGAGTACGGGATGATGGCTCCCTACGCCGAGGGCCTGAGCGTTCTGCGCGGCCGATGCGGGCATGGCCGACCGCGCGCACGACGCGGAGACCACGCCGCTGCGCGACCCCGAGCGCTACCGCTACGATTTCGACCTGGCGGCGATCGCCGAGGTCTGGCGGCGTGGGAGTGTTGTCGCGTCGTGGCTCCTCGACCTCACCGCGGGGGCACTCGCAGAGGATCCCGCGCTCGCCGGCTTCAAGGGACGCGTTGCCGACTCCGGCGAAGGGCGCTGGACGGTCCAGGCGGCGATCGACGAGGGCGTTCCGGTGCCGGTCCTGACGGCCGCCCTCGCGGCCCGATTCGCCTCGCGCGGCGAGGCCGATTTCCAGAACAAGATCCTCTCGGCGATGCGCTTCCAGTTCGGCGGCCACGCCGAGCGGTCCGCGCCGAAGTAGCCGCCCATCCGCGGGGTCCGCCGGTCACCCGTCCCGCCACCGGCCGCGCGGGGTCGGGTGATATTCTGTTGTCATAACGGTCCAACCCCGGCCC
Organism: uncultured beta proteobacterium; assembly: GCA_963830485.1. Lineage (GTDB taxonomy): Bacteria > Pseudomonadota > Gammaproteobacteria > Burkholderiales > Casimicrobiaceae > CAIWHR01. The sequence continues at coordinate 1,626 of CAWHNE010000004.1, read as the reverse complement.
GCCCCAGGGCCACCCCGCCTCGATGCTCTCCCAGGCTCGCGCTCTCCGCCGTGCTGCTCCTTCCCGTCGCGACCGCCCTCGCGGGCGGCGAGTCCGACTACGTCCGCCGGCAGGTGCCCGCGACGACGCCACCCCCTCCGTACCAGCCGGAGTTCCAATTCAGCTTCGGCACCGCGGCCCGCTGGCCCGGCAAGGTGCTCCATTGGCGGTACAACAACGCCTCGGCGCCGTATCCCTTTTCCGCCGACGAGGCCGGAACGATCCAGAAGCTCGTCGCGACAGCGGCCAAGTGGTCGGCCGCCTGCGGCATTCAGTTCGTCTACGACGGCACGACGAGCGCCACCCCCACGCGGCCGACGGATGCCAACCCCGACAACGTGAACGTCGTCGGGTGGCGCGAGCTCGATCCCGGCACGATCGGGCTCACATACACCTGGAACGGCTCTCCGCCGAACGCGGACATGCTGGTGGACGCCGACGTCATGTTCAGCCCGAGCCGCTTCGCCCGTTCGCCGCCGAGCACCATCGCGGACGTCGCCGGTCAGATGGACCGGACGGCGTCGCACGAATGGGGGCACGCGATCGGCATCGGCCACTCGAACCTGTCCGACGCGCTCATGTCCGGGCTGCCGGACTCGCCGTACAGCTATGTCACGGATCCGCAGCCCGACGACATTCGCGCGTGTCGCTGTCTGTACGGCCCGGCGCCGTCCCAACTCGCTGCCTATGCGTGCTCGCTGCCAACGATCGTCGATTTCGGCGTGCAGACGGTCGGGGCGATGTCGGCTGCGAAGCGGGTCAATTTCATCAACGACTCGACCGCTACGCTGCCGCTGACCGTCGGCGGCACGACGATCGCCAGTGGCGAGTTCTTCGTGACTGGCACGACATGCACGCCGTCGACGCCGCTCGCGCCTGGCGCGGGCTGTACCATCGACCTCGCCGCGCGGCCCGGAATCTCCGGCACGCGCACGGCCGAGGCCGTGATCGCGACGTCCGACCGCGCGTACCGGCTGCCCCTCGCGATGGATGGCTATGCACCTCCGACGCCTCCGGTCACGCTCAACTTCCAGGGGCTGTGGTGGAACGCGCCGGGGGGTCCGAGTCGGGGTGGGGCCTCAACGTCGCGCACCAGGGCGACAAGATCTTCGCGACGTGGTTCACCTACGATGCGGGCGGGCACGGATGGTGGCTCGTCATGACCGCTGACAAGACCGGACCCAACACGTACAGCGGCGCGCTGCTGCAATCGCAAGGCCCCGCGTTCAACGCGGTGCCTTTCAGCCCGGCCGCGGTAAACGCGGCGGTGGGCATGGGCACGCTCACGTTTGCCAGCGGGAACAACGGCACCTTCTCGTACACGCTGGGCGGCGTGATGCAACTCGAAGGCGATCACGCGGCAGGTGTTCGGGCCGCTGCCGTCTGCACGTGGGGCTTGCAGCCCAACCTCGCGCTTGCGACGAATTACCAGGACCTGTGGTGGGCGGCGCCGGCGGGCGCGGAATCGGGATGGGGGATCAATCTCAACCATCAGGGCGACACGATCTTCGCGACGTGGTTCACCTACGACCTCGACGGAGCGCCGCTCTGGCTCGTGGTCACGGCCCTGAAGACGGGCGCCAACGT
>CAWHNE010000003.1:0-101799 GCA_963830485.1 uncultured beta proteobacterium | reverse complement strand
ATGTTGTAGCCCTTGAGCCGGTACCGTATTGTTGCCCAGGCCGACGCTGTCCATGATGTCGCGCGCGGCCATCGAGATCTCGGCGGTGTCGATGCCGTAGGGGCAGAACACCGAGCAGCGCCGGCATTGCGAGCATTGGTGGAAGTAGCTGTACCAGTCGTCCAGCACCTCCTTGGTCATGTCGCGCGCGCCCACGAGGCTGGGGAAGTGCTTCCCCGCGAAGGTGTAGTACCGGCGATACACCGAGCGCAGCAGATCCTGGCGCGCGACCGGCATGTTCTTCGGGTCCGAAGTGCCGAGATAATAGTGGCACTTGTCGGTGCAGGCGCCGCATTTGACGCATGTGTCCAGGAACACCTGCAATGCCCGCGACTGCGACACCAGCTCGCCCAGCTTGGTGACCGCGACCTTCTCCCAGCCGGGCACCAGCTCGCCCGGAAAGCCGAGCGGACTCTGATACTCGGCCTTGGCGACGAACGGCCTGCTGTGCGCCATGGCCCCCTCGCGCACCAGTGGAATCACCGGGTACTTGCCCGGCACCGGCGTCTCGAAAGCGGCCATATCAGTGCTCGCCGGGCCGCCCAAGGGCACTGAGCGCCCCCTCGGGGGGCGGCGAACGAAGTGAGCGTGGGGGCGGTTCATCTCACCCGCCCCGCGCTCGGTCGGCATGGGCGATCTGCGCCGACCAGCCTGCGGCGTGGCGCCGCTCGCGCGCGTCGTCCACCTGGTTGAGGCTCGGGCTGAAGAACACCCCCGGTGCATGCAGCAGCTTGCTCAAGGGGAAAACGATCATGAGCATCGCTACCAGCGTGAGGTGCAAAAGCAGCACCGGGTCGGTCGGAAGCTCCTGCCAGTCGAATGCCATCAAGCCGAGGAAGAACGCCTTGAGCGCGACGATGTCGGTGTGCGCGAGGTACTTCATGGCGAGCCCGCTCGCGGCGATGGCCGCGAGCAGTGCGAGCATCAGGTGATCCGAGAGACTGCTGATGTAGCGCACGCGGTCGACCAGAAAGCGCCGCGCCCAGAGCCCCGCGAGGCCGGCCAGCATGGCGAATCCGGCATACAGGCCGAAGGGCTGGACGAGAGCCACCCAGGCCCAGACCGGCTCGGTGAAATAGCGCAGGTGGCGCAGGAGCACCACCAGCAGCGCGACATGGAAGATCCAGCCGAAGAGCCAGATCCACTTGTTGGAGCGGAACAGGGCTCTGAAGAGCGTGACCTCGATGAGCATGCGCAGCGCGACACCGCGGCGTGTGGTCGGCGCCGGGGGTATCGGGATCTTCAGCGGCTGCGGTGTGCGCGCGTACACCCAGGCCTTGCGCGCCACGCCTCCGACGAGCGTGGCGGCAGCGATGTAAAACAGCAGCGCGTAGACGATGGTCAGCGCCGACAACGGTCGCTCCGGTTCGGGTGAAGCGGGTACTAGACGCAGCCGGTCGGCTTCGGCAGGCCGGCGTACTTGCAGGCCTGCTTGGCGGGGCCGTAGGGGAAGAGCTCGTACAGGTACTTGCTGTTTCCCTTGTCGGCGCCGAGCTTCTTTCCGATCGCCTTGGTCAGCACCCGCACCGCCGGGGCGATCTGGTATTCGTCGTAGTACTGGCGCAGGAAGTTGATCACTTCCCAGTGGTTCTCGCCCAGCTCGCAACTTTCGAGGCGCGCCATCTCCTTTGCCACGTCCTCGGTCCAGGCGGTGCGGTCAGCAAGATAACCTTCCTCGTCGGTTTCGATGGTTTGGCCGTTCACTTCGATACTCATGTCGTGTGTTCCCTTCAAGGTCAAAGCCAGGATTGCACGGCGTTATGCTCTACTACGAGGTCCACGAACCCCCCGTAGTCCACCAGGCGCACGCCGTCCATCACCCGGTCTTGCAGGCCCCGCGCCTCGACGTCGGGCTTGAGCGCGTAAATCGACACGCTCTTCGCGGCTTCCTGCATCCGATTCGAGACGGCCGTGTCTCTGGCCGCCGCGTATACGCCGTCCTCGATCAGCAGCACCGCGCTGCCCCGCTGGGCGAACTTGAGGCACGTTTCCAGGGTGCCGTTGTCGAACGGCGACTTGTTGACGGTATGCAGCATCTTTCTCGTCCTCAGAAGCTCAGGATCACGTCCTGGCCTTCCATGATTTCGGTGAGGCGCTGCGCGCTCACCACTTCGACGGGCACCACCAGGTCGCTCTCGCTCAGCCCCCGCGTCCGCAGCGCTTCCTCCTCTACGTAGAGCTTGGTCACGTCGTAGTCTTCCAGCGCCCGGTAAGTCGGCGAGAAGTTCTTCATCTCCAGACCCTTGGTGTCCTGGCCCTTCGTCAGCTGGTACACACCGTCGCCCACGAACGCGACGCTCACGTCCTGCTCGAACGCAGCGCCGATCAGCACGACTTCGAGCGACTCGAGCGCATAGATGGTCCCGTACGGTGCCTTGCGGTTCACGTACAGAAACTTCTTGGCGGCGCCGGCTTCGAGTTCCTTCGCCATGCGGTTTCCCTTTCTTCAGCCGCCGAAGGTCACGAGGCGATCGGCCTGGATGCCCGCTTCGATGAGTTGCCCCAGTCCCGAAATCCGGAACCCTGGCGCAATGTTGTCGGCGTCCTTGCCATGGCGCTTGGCTTCGCTCGCGTCGATCAGGCCGCGCCGTTGCGCGGCGGCGACGCACACCACGAGGTCGAGCTTGTGCAGCGCGGCGAGATCGCTCCAGCGCTTGACGATGTTGCGGTCGTCCTGCGGCGGCACCGTGAGCCGCGTGCCGTTGTTCACGCCGTCGTGATAGAAGAACACGCGGTAGATTTCGTGCCCCTTCGCGAGCGCCGCCTTGACGAACTGGTAGGCCGTGTCCGAAGCCTCGTGGGTATAGGGCCCTTCACTGACCAGAATGCCGAATTTCATGGCGCGCCCGCGCTCAGAAGCGGATGTGGGCCGAGGCGTTGAGGCTGTTGCGGGCCCCTCGCCAGTTGTCGATGTGGAACTTGGTGAAAGGCAGCTCTGTCAGCTCGAAGAATCGCGGCCAGCCGATGCGCTCCACCCAGTCGCCGACGCGCTCCCAGTCACGCGCATCCTTCTTGTACGTGTAGAGGATCTTCTTCACCACCGCGGCGACTTCGGGCCAGCGCGGAGGATTGTTGGGAAGGCCGGCCGCCACCAATTTCTGGAACATCGGCTTGGAGCGCGCGTTGGAGTTCTTTCCGCCCACCCAGATGGCCAGCTTGGAATGCTCCGGGTCGTTGATCTGCATCGGCGGGCACGGCGGATAGCAGGCGCCGCAGCAGATGCATTTCTTCTCGTCCACTTCGAGCGAGGGCTTGCCGTTCACGATCGCCGGCCGGATCGCCGCCACCGGACAGCGCGCGACCACCGAGGGACGCTCGCACACGTTCGCGACGAGATCGTGGTTGATCTTCGGCGGCTTGGTGTGCTGCACGTTGATCGCGATGTCGCCCTGGCCGCCACAATTGATCTGGCAGCAGGAGGTGGTGATGTGCACGCGGTTGGGCATCTCCTCCTTGATGAACTCACCATAGAGCTCGTCCATCAGTGACTTCACGACGCCTGAAGCGTCGGTGCCGGGAATATCGCAGTGCAGCCAGCCCTGCGTATGCGAAATCATGGTCACCGAGTTGCCGGTGCCGCCGACAGGGTAGCCCGCGTCGTTGAACGCCTGGATCAGCGGGCCGACCTTCTCCCACTTGGAAACCATGACCTCCATGTTCGAGCGGATGGTGAAGCGCACGTAGCCTTCGCCGTACTGGTCGATGATGTCGCACAGCAGGTTGATTTCGTAGGGTCCGAGCTGACGCTGGGTGCCGACGCGCACCGTCCAGATCTCGTCGCCCGAGTAGGCGACGTGGTGCAGCACGCCGGGCCGGGGCCGGTCGTGATACTTCCAGTGGCCGAAGTTCTTGAGCATCAGCGGATGCATGTACTGCATGCCGTCGGGGCACCCGCTCTCGATCGGCGTGCGCATGACCTTCTTTTCCACTGCTACCTGTGCTTGTGTCACGGGCGCCTCCTTCGTTCGGGCCTAAGCGACCGCCGGCTTCTTGCGGTCGGTCCATTTCTTGGCTTCCTGGTCCCAGTCGTCCAGGCGCACGTACGAGCTGGTACGCGGATGGGCGATCATGTTCGGATCGACATCGACACCGATGCCTTCCAGGAAGTTTGCCAGCCCGATGCGTTCGATCATCTCCCCGCACCGCTCATGTTCCAGGCCATTTTCCGCCCAGAAATCGATCACCGTCGCGGCGAGCTCGCGCAGCTTGTCGTAGTCCTCGTCGGTTTCCATCTTCATGAACGGCACGATCACCGTACCCATGGTGTCGCCGATCTTGAGCGTGCGCTTGCCGCCGATGAGGAGCGTGATGCCGCGGTCCTTGCCGGGCTTGAGCGCCTTGGTCATGACGTTGATGCAGTGCATACAGCGCACGCAGTTTCTGTTGTCGACCTCGAGCGTGTCATCGTCATTCAGGGACAGCGCCTTGGTCGGGCAGCGCGCAATCACGTTGTCGATCGTGTACTTGCGGCCATGACCCGCGACATACGTCTTTACTTCCGTCTGGTCGACCTGCATGTCGTCGCGCCAGGTACCGATGACGGCGAAGTCGGCGCGCTGGATTGAGTTCATGCAGTCGTTCGGGCAACCCGAGACCTTGAACTTGAACTTGTACGGCAGCGCCGGGCGATGCATGTCGTCGATGAAGTTGTTGACCAGCGTGCGGTGAATGCGGTGCTCGTTGGTGCAAGACTGTTCGCAGCGCGCCGCGCCGACGCACGACATCGCGGTGCGCACGCACGGACCCGCGCCGCCGAGGTCGAAACCGTACTCGTTGATCTCGTCGAAGAAGTGCTGGGTGTTCTCGGTGGTCGTGCCGATGAACATGATGTTGCCGGTCTGGCCGTGGAACGCGATCAGCCCGGAACCCCACTTGTTCCAGGAGTTCGACAGCTGGCGCAGGATCTTGGTCGTGTAATGGTTGCCGGCCGGCGGCTGCACGCGCAGCGTGTGGAACTCCTTGGACTCGGGGAACATGCTCGCGACTTCGGAGAAGCGCGGGATGATCCCACCGCCATAGCCGAACACCGAGACCGTGCCGCCTTTCCAGTAGCCCAGGCGCGTCTTGTAGGAATGCTCGAGCTGGCCGAGCAGGTCGACCATCATGTTGTTCTCGTGCGCCAGGCGCTTCAGGCCGGTGACGAAGCTCGGCCACGGGCCGCTTTCGAGCTGGTCGAGCATGGGCGTCGGATGAAACGCCTTGGTCGATCGCTTCCCGGCGGGAACATGGGTGCTGTGACGCTCGGGATTCTTGGGCGGGTTCTGCGAATCGGACATGGATTCCTCCTCCAGGCGCAATCTTGGCGACGATAGTTTAGCGACGCCGCATCATCCGGCCTCACTGGTCATTGGGGATAGCCTTGATCGGCCACACCCCACCCTTTGGAGATAGGTCGGGAGCGATTGGCCACAAAAAGGGCATGTTTTCAAACGCCTACATTCGCGGCGACCACCGGGTTACGGCGCGCGCGAACGCAATCGACATAGCCCACAACGTTTTCTGCACGGCGCCGATGCGGTACGTTCTGCTTCCCGGACTCCGACACCGACCGCGCGCGCCTTGAACCCCACCCTGCCACACCTTGCCGAGGACCCGTTTGCGCTAGATCAGCCGCAAGCGTATCTGCGCTGGCGCGAGCACAAGCTCGCGCGCTACCCGCGCCGTGCCGAGGACCTGATCGTGGAGGTGCGCGATCCGCGCAACCTCGACGACAGCGAGGTCGGGGAAATCCGCCGCGTGTTCAGCGCGGCGAACATGGCCGTCTACGCGAGCCCGCTTTCCGGTGTGGCCGAGAAGGACATTCCGCTCCGCCTGGGCGCATGCCTCGGCCTGTCACAACTGCGTCCCAATCCGCTCGCCGACGAGGACGGCATCAGCGCGCTCGAGGTCGCGCCGGCAAAATCGACTCTCGGCTATATTCCCTACTCGAACCGGCGCCTGCTATGGCATACGGACGGCTACTACAACGCACCGGAGCGGCGCATCCGCGCGTTCATCCTGCACTGCGTGCGGCCCGCTGCCACGGGCGGCGAGAATCGCGTGCTCGATCACGAGATGGCCTACATTCTGTTGCGCGACGCCAATCCGGAGTACGTGAAGGCGCTCTCCGCGCCTGACGCGATGACCATTCCCGCCAATGCCACGGAAGGCGTGGAATTCCGTGCGGCCCAGACCGGCCCGGTGTTCTCGGGCGACGCCGGCGCGCTTCACATGCGCTACACGGCGCGAACGCGCAGCATCGAATGGCGGCCGGACGCCACGACGCGCGCCGCCGTGCAGTTTCTCGGTCGCATCCTCGACGCGGACTCGCCCTATGTGTTCGCGCTGCGGCTGGCCGGCGGCCAGGGCCTGATATGCAACAACGTGCTGCACGACCGCAGCGCTTTCACGGACGCCACCGCGCCCGACCTTGGGCGGCTCGTCTATCGCGCCCGATACTCCGATCGCATCGCGGAGGGCGTGGCCGCGCTCTGACGCGGTCCCTCTCCCGAAGGAAACGCCGGCATCGAATGAAGTACATCCCCCTCAAGTACATCAAGGAAGATCCTGCTGTCGGCAACGCCGACAGCAGCGAGGACGCACGGGAGTCGACCGGCATGCTGGAGCGCCTGGTCGCCGAGCTGCGCGACCAGCTCGCCGAGCTCTCCCCCGCCGCCGAAACGCTGCGGCGCGCGGACCTCCTGCTGCAGCTCGGCCGCGCCCTCGTGCGGCTCGAGGAGCGGCCCGACGCGTGGGCTGCCGCGCGCGAGGCGTTCGACCTTTACCTGGCCGAGCAGGCCTGGGAAGGCGCCGCGCAGGCCTGCGACATCCTGTTTGTTTCCGATCAGCCTGAGTCGCTCGCCGCGCTCGGCCAGGGTATCTGGCTCGCGGTCACGTATCCGATCGATCCCGAGCTCAGCGTTGCGCTCCTGCAGCACGTCGTCGACGATACGCCACCGGACTCCGACGGCGCGGCGGTGGCCGCCGTCACGGCGTACTACCTCGTGGATCTGCGCGCGCGCGAACCGCAGCGCGAGCACCTTCTCATCTACGCCAATCAGGTGCTCGCCACGGTGGCGCGCCGCCACAGCGGCGTCGACGGGCAGCAGGTCTTCAACAAGTGGATCGAGGATATGGAGTTGAACGACCCGGCGCTGTTCCTGCCGCGCCTGCGCAACGTCGTCGACGTGCTGGTGCAGGACGACTGGTGGTTCGACCGCAAGGCCCTGCAGGCCGCGCTGCCGGTGGACTGAGGGGCTTCACCATGCTTCGGGAGGAAGAGGGCGCCACGGCGGAGGAGGCCGATCAAGGCGACATTGTGGATGCCGTATTCGCGATCTCCTGCCGCAGCCTGCCCGTCGATCATGCCTACGCGCTATCGCAGGCGATCCAGGCCGTGCTGCCCTGGATTGGAGAGGAACCCGGGGCCGGCCTGCATACCGTTTACGGTGCAGCTTCGGCCAGCGGCTGGATGCGGCCCGAAGGTGCGGACGCGTTGCTGCAAGTTTCGCATCGAGCGAAGCTCGCGCTGCGCCTGCCACGACACCGGCTGGACGCCGCCGCCGCGCTGCTCGGTCGCACCCTGGACGTGGCGGGCTGGCCGCTACGCGTGGAGAGGCTCTCCCTGCGGCCGCTGTCGCGGACAACGACCCTGTTCTCGCGCAGCGTCGTCTTCGCCGGCGCGGGCGACGAAGCCGCTTTCCTGGTCGCTGCCGCGGGCGAGCTCGGTACGCTCGACATCGATCCGAAAACAATTCTGTGCGGCCGCGTGACGCCAATCGCGACGCCAGCGCGCACCTACCAGAGCCGCAGCCTGATGATCGCCGGCCTATCGCCGGAGCAATCGCTTGCGCTGCAGCAGCGGGGGCTGGGCGCGGAGCGCATGCTTGGCTGCGGTGTGTTCATCCCCCACAAGGACGTCGGCGACCTCAACTCCAGGTCGGTCTAGTCACAAGCGAGGAGATCATGGCGTACGAAGTGAACGGAAAGGTGATCGAGGCCACGGAAAACGGCTATCTGGCATCTCCGGACGACTGGGACAGGGACGTCGCGGAGGCGATCGCGGTCGTTGAGGGGCTTACGCTCACCCCGGATCACTGGGACGTGATCGACTACCTGCGCGACGCGTACTTCAACCACAACGGCGAGCAGCCGAACAACCGGGCAATGCTCAAGGCCATGCAGGAAAAATGGCCCGACCGCAAGGTGGACAACAAGGCGCTGTTCGACCTCTATCCAGGCAATCCCTCCAAACAGGCAGGCAAGATCGCCGGGCTCCCGGAGAGCCTGCGCAAGGGCGGGTACTGACCGCCGATTATTCGTAGTGTTTGCGCTGCGCGCGTCTCCTGCCCGCCTGCTGCACCACGCCGCCGCGGATGGTGTAGGGCGGGGTGAGCTCGAAGCCGCCGTACTTCGGATTGAGCGGCTTCAGAAAGCGGCGCTCGCCGTCGACGACGAGCTGGCGGAAGAAAACGTCGCCGGCGAACTCGACGACTACGTACGAGCCGTTGCGCGGCGCGTGGCCGGGGTCGACGATGATGACGCAGCCATCCGCGAACTCGGGCTCCATGCTGTCGCCCAGCACCCGCAACGCATAGGGTTCGAGCACGCTGCAGCTGTCGTGGGCCATGCGGCGCGTTCTCCCGAGACTAGCTCGCGTCGCCGGAAGGCGTTTTCTTGTGAAAGCGGATTACCCTGTCCTCGCGCACCGGCTCGTCGGCGTAGCGTGGCCGCCCGCCTGTCGGCCTGCCCGCAGCTTGCGCGAGCTCGCGTTCGCGCGCGCTGATCAGCGCCAGGCATTGGCGCAGATCCTTGATCGTTTCGTCCGACAGGGGGTGACGCATTCCGTGCGGCGTGGCGGTGTCCTTGATTACCGCGGCGAGCGTGAGCTTCACCGCCGTTAGGATGCGCTCTTCCATGGAAGGAAGCGGATCGCTCATTGCGCCCGCCTCAAAGGTCCGACCACATGCGAATCAGGTTAAGGTAAGCCGCGTTCACCTGCGCCGTTTCCGTCGCCTCGGGCGCGCTTTGCAGCAGCGTCTCGCGCGCCGCGTTGAGTTCGTAGAGCAGTTCGCGCCGCGCCGCATCGCGTACCAGGCTCTGCACCCAGGTGACGGCGACCAGGCGCTCGCCACGGGTGACCGGGCTGACATGGTGGATGTTCCCGGCCGGGTAGAGCACCGCGTCCCCGGCGGCCGACTTCACCGACTGGTCGCCCGCATGCGTGCGGATCACGAGTTCACCCCCATCGTACTCCTGCGGTGCACTCAGGAATATCGTGACCGCGATATCCGAACGATACTTCACGCCGTCCGCGCCCATGATCGGATCGTCCAGATGATCGCCATAGGCCATCCCGGGGCAGTAGCGCGCGTACAGCGGGCTCGCGGCATGCAACGGCAGCGCGCCGGCGCGATAGGCCGGATGGCGCACGAGATTGCCCATCACCACGCGGTTGAGCCGCTCCAACTCCGCCTCGCCGCCCCCGAGCTCCTGATTGTTCTTGACGCGCCGGGCCGCCGTCCCGGCCGAGAGCCGCCCGTCCACGAACCGCGCGGCGGCCAGCCACGATCGCACGAGCGCGACCTCGTCGCCCTTAAGCACGCCGGGAATGGTGAGCAGCATTTCAATGCAGCCGGTCTAGGCGAAACAGACCCATGTCGTGGCGATGTACTTGACGCCCTTCTCCAGCGTGATGCCGCGATGAACGTGGGTCCAGAACGGCGGGAAGAGAATCAGTTTGCCCTGTGCCGGCCGGATCACGACCTCTTGCAGCGGAAACTCGGTCTCGCCGCCCGGCCCCGGGACGTCGTTGAGGTACCAGATTGCGACCAACTGGCGCTCGCTGAATGCACCCGGACCGGCGTCCACGTGCCAATGGTAATACTCTCCGGGGAGGGTCCGCTGCAGGTTGTAACCGATATCCTTGAAGGCATTGGCGGCAAAGAACGGGAACTCGCGCGCGAACTCGTTGAACGCCGCTACGAGCTGCTGCGACAGGGTCCGGTCGATGTCGCGCCAGTCCTCCCGCCCGCTTATGCGCAGATCGGTCGAGCGCTTCACCGTCGGCGCCTCGTTCCCCGCCGGGCCGATGCGCCCGCGATACTGCTGATCCGTGCTGGCCTCGAAGCGCCGGATCGCTTCGAGGCACACATCGGCCGGGAGCGCCCGCATTACCTCATAGATGAAACTGAGATGTTTGACCTCGTGGATCCGCTCGCCGGGAAACGGCATCGTCTAGGCGTAAAGCAACACGGTATTCTGCATTTCCCCGGAAGTGTCGATGTCCACGCCCATTGCGCCGGGCACGCGCAACGTGATGTACGCGGCCATCAACATGGTGGTGGCCTGGTTGCCGTTCATGATGCCGGTGAGCAGCTTGTCGGCGACGATCTGGCAGCGCTGCAGTTGGTCGGGCCGCTCCACGAACTGACGACTCATCTGCCAGCCCTGGTCCATGTCGCGGTCCAGCTTGGCGTGAAACGCGGCCGCCTCTCCCAGGAGCTCTTCCGGCACCTCGATTGCGTAGACCTGCTCGCCGATGATGACTTTGAATCGCATAGGCCTTCCAGAATTTGCCCGCCCGGAAGCCTTCTCCGGTTTGCCAGAGCGCAGCGCGACGACAGTGGAGACCCCCGTTCCCGGCACACGGCGTGTTTGAAGACGACCTGGCCCCCCGTACCATGTACCCGTTCAACGCATCGAGGAGCACGACCGATGAGCACCGTCTACTACGAAACCGTCGACCGCATGCAGAAAAAGGGCGTCGATCCCGAGTACGTCAACGGCTGGGCTTGCGGATTCTTGCACAACCCCAGGCGCGAAGAGCAACGCGTCAATAGTGCTTATGAAGCCGGCTACGCACACGGCCTGGAGAAAAATGCCGGTGGCTACGACGCCTGGATCAAGAAGTAGACGGTACAGTGCCGGAGTCCTTCTCGGACAGCGTGCGCCATTTTGCGGCCTCGGTGGCGTCGCACTCGACGCCCACGCCCTTCTCGTACATCATCGCGAGGGTCGCCTGGGATCCGGCCAGGCCCTGATCGGCGGCGAGCCGGAACCACTTGGCGGCCTCGACGGGGTCGGCCCGGGTGCATTCTCCCTGAAAGTACATGAAGCCCAGGCCGTGTTGCGCGAGCGCGAATCCCTGCTCGGCGGCGGCACGCATCCATTGGACCGCGTTCGCGCAGTTTTTCACGACGCCCAGGCCCACTTGGGCCATGATCGCAACGCGGTATTGCGCCTGTGGATCGCCCTGTTCGGCCAGCGGGCGCAGCAGCTGCATGGCCCTTGCGAATTCCTTGGCCTCGAAGGCAGCGATTCCGCTCGCCAGCTCCATATCCAGTCCTGACATGTCTCGCTCCCGAGATTACTATCCCTGATTATCGTGCATTGATTGGCAACCATGGCCATCATCAGCAGCCGTCCTTCGGTGGCGCTCGTCAAGACCCGCTGGCGCAAGAAAGGCCCGCGCACGCTCGCCGAGCGCGCAGGCGTGATCGGCGCGAACGTCTGGAAGATCTCGCTCGAAATCTTCAAGCATATGGAGAAGGACGGCTTCCGCTTCGGTTCGGACCGGCTGGTGACCGACGTGCTCGCCGAGCTTATCGCCTTTCTCGTCCACCTCGTCGATCGCGCGGTATACGGCAAGCTGAGCGAAGCAGACCGCGCGACGCTGATCGGTGAGGCGGCGCGCCATCTGGCGGCGACCATGGAGAACAATCAGCTGGACCTCTTCGGACCGGGCGACTACCGCAAACCCTTCATCGACCTGCTCAACGCTCGCTTCGGGGCGTACGCCGCCTTCGAGCACCCCGGGGGAGAGCCGAGCTATTCGTGCTTGCGCTTTCTTGCCGCCAAGGTGGACGACCTCATGGCGAGCGGCGACAACAAGTGGGTCGTCGAGCAGATAATGGAAATAGAGGCGCCGGAGATGGTGCGCGTCATCAGGAAGCTGGTCGAGCAAACGGTGGATCCGACGCCTCTCTAGCGGACGGAGCCCGCGCGCGCCGAGGCCTCCTCGAGCAGAGCTTCAATGGCCGTCTCACGGGCAGCCGGGTCGAGCGCGAGCAGCCCCCGGGCCGTCGCCAACCAACGTTCCTTTCCTTCGCGCACGACCTGCCATATCCGGTCCAGATCGCCGTGGCGGAGGAAATGCTCGTACGCCTCGAGCGCCTGCGGGAACAACTGGCGGCGCGGGGCATCGAAAGTGGCGAAATGAAAATGCAGCGCCGGCAGGTTGGCGCGCTCGAGCAGCCTCGGCAGCGTCGAAAGGCAGTCGGCCAACAGGTCGCGCACCGCACGCGCGGTCGGTTCGCTGCGGGTGCGCGCCACCGACAGCACCATCTCGCGCCATGCCTCGCCGAGGAGTTCGCCGGCCATTGCCTCGCCGACCTCGTGCAGGATCATGGCTTCCATCTCGTTGTCGGCCATGCGCTGCAACGCCGCTTCGGTGTCGGCGATGAAATCGTAGCTCGCCAGCGCGCGCGCCATGGCGTTGTCCTGCTTGCGCCACTGCCATTCCTCGATCTTCTCCCACAGGTAGCGGCGCACCGACTCCAGGCGCACGAAGATCGTGCGCCCCTGAAGCATCGCCGGAGGCGCGGCCAGTTCGCGCGCGTATTCGCAGGAAGAAATCAGAATCGTGAACCCGGCGCGCTCCTCGACGCGCAGCAACCGGCCCAGGAAAAACATGGGCTTCTGAAAGCGTGCGTAGCCGGCGCTGTAGACGCAGCCCTGCGGCAGCAGCTCGCGGTTGGCGGCCTCGGCGCCGAACGGATCCAGCCCGCCGCTCCCCAGTGGCAGCGGTGCGAACTCATCGGTCTGCAGACCTTCCCAAATTCGTTCGCGCGCCGTCAGCCAGTCGCCCAATTCGTCCTTGGGCAGGGTGCGTGCGAATGGCAGCTCGTTCTCCCAGCGGTAATACTCGCGCATTTTCAGCAAGAAGGTGCACAGTCCGTAGTCGCCCGCATGGCGGGCATCGGAGATGTCGCAATTGCGCTGCACCACGCTCGCGAGTTGCGGAAGATTGCGCATCGTCATCGGAGGTATATACTCAGTTTAGCACCCATAGAATCGCTCGCCGGAATGGTGAAGACAACCCGTCCGAAGCCGCACGTCACTCTCGACATGATGGGTGCGGCATGCCCCGGGCCGATGCTCGGCGCCAAGCGAGTGCTCGACGAATTGCTTGCGGGCGAAGTGATGCTGCTCGTTTCCGATTGTCCGTCTACCCGGGACGACCTGTTCTCCTGGCCCAAGTACGCCGACGTCGAGATTGTGAAGACCGAGAAATTGGCGCACGGCGGGACCGGGTACTACATCCGCAAGGGCAAGGCTCAGCGCGTTTCTCCCCACGCCGTGCTCGACGTTCGCGGCGCCACCTGCCCCGGTCCCATCATCGAGGCGAAGAAGCTGCTCGACGGCATGCGCAAGGGGGAAGTGCTGCAGCTCGTCAGCGATTGCCCGGGCATCAGGGCGGATGTGCGCAGCTGGACAAAGGCGGTCGGGCTGGAGCTGGCCGATGCCCGGGAAACCGCGCCCGGCGAATACCTGTTCCACATCCGCAAATGCTGATGCAGGCTTCGCTTCCTGGAGGAAACGGAGATGACAAGTCTGATGGATGCAATCGTAGGCGACGGTAGCGACGCCGACAAGGATCCCCGATTCCCTCATGCGCCCGAGGGCTGGACGCCTGCCGCTGCGGTCGAGGCCGCGCTGCAGGATGGCCTGGAGCTCGGCGACGATCACTGGGAAGCGCTCCGCGCCCTGCAGGAGTACTGCGCCCGACACGACGCGACCGCCATCAACCTGCGCGAGCTGCACGATGCGCTCGACGAAAAGTTCCATCGCCAGGGCGGCATCAGGCACCTCTATCATCTGTTTCCCGGTGGTCCGGTGGCGCAAGGCGGCCGGATCGCGGGGCTCAAGACGCCGGCGGGCGCGATCGACAGGGGCTTCGGCAGCGTAGCCTAGCCGGGAGTCGCGCAAGTGGAGCGCCTGCGCCGGAAGATCTGTGAGTTTCCTGCGCCGGGTGAACCGCTGGGTCAGAAATACCGCGTCGCGCGAAGTCCTCATTCTTCACCGCGGCGACCGCGCGCTGCGGAGGATCAGGGTTCTCCCGGTTCGCGCGTCCGTTCCCCGAGCTACTCGTCGATCCATTCCTCGTAGCATTTCGGATCGTAGAAATAGACGACACAGTTGCGCACTTCCTCACTCTGTGACTCGGAATTGGGGATTTCCTTGAGATGACCTCGCATTCCATGAGCTTGACGTCCACGGCTTCCGGGCTTGTGACCACCGAGGCCAGGTTGCGGTGGCTTCCCCGACTTGATTGAAAGCGGGGAAGGGGGAAGCGAGTCGGACACACGCTGCCGGACAGCCGCTACGTCCGACGGTCGGCGGCGCGAGCGTGTGTCGAGATGACTGGGACGAAGGCTGTCGGTTCTGACGCGCCCACCGCGTCGCCCGGTCCCGTCGCTTTCGCCTCGCCTATCGCAAACTGTTGCGCGATGGCATACTGTTGGTTGTAGGCCACAGCAAGCGATCTGCGATGCGAGAGTCCTCCGGCACCGGTTTCTCCTCCACGTTCCTGCGCTGGGCGATGCTGATCGTCGTCGCGGCGAACATCGGGTTCATCGTCGACTACAGCAACCTTAGCGCATCCGCGCCGATCGCCGCCGTGGTGGCCGAATACGGCGACACGTTCGTGCCGGCCGGATTCGCGAAGGGGATGGGCGGGGCCCTCCTGGCCTCCCTGCCGTCCTTCTTCCTTGCCGCCCTGCGGCCCCGCCGGCGCGGGATGCGCATTTATGACAAGTTGGTCGTTCCGCTTGCGCTGGCGAGCGTACTGGCCGCGAGCTGGGTCGTCGCCTTCCGGCACAAGGAAATCGGACTGTCCCTCGCGTTGGTTGCCGCCAGCGTCGTCCTGGGTGGCGTCATGTTCGCGCGCGTTGCTCGGGTATCCCCGGGCAGGTACTCGGGTTGGTTGCGCGTGCCCTTCAGCCTTTACTTCGGAGCGATGACTCTCGCGCTGCTGGTTGTGGCGCCGCTTTGGCTGAATGCGAGCGGCTTCCTCGCCGGGACCATGATGGAACAACACGAGTTGGCCACCGCGTTCTTTGCAATCGCCACGACTGCGGGCGGCGTCGTCGCGCTCCGCTACCGCGACCCCGTCTATCCGGCGGTCATCGCTGCGGCCGCAGGCTCGATATTCGTTGCCCAGCGCGGGTACGATCCGCTCGCCGCCACCGCGCTCGTTGTTTGCGTAGGAATGCTCGTCGTGGCCGGCTTTGCGGCCGTGACGCTGGCGCGGCAGCCCGGGCGCGATCGCACGAACCAAGCATCGCGACGCCGCGTTGAGACGGTGCGGCCGGCGAAGGCCGAGAGGTGGTACCTGATGGAAGCAAGTACGTCGATCATGCGGGTCTGATGCGGGTGCGGGTGTGTCGCCCTGAGGGATGCGTCCGACCCGTGCGGCAAACCGCGTTGAGCTTGCGTCGAACCGCGGCCTTCGCCGTTGGCGACGCCCACTTCGAAGAGCGGGAGTCGCCGGTCCGCGCCGGATCACGGTGCGGAAATCGCCAAGCTCGCTTGCTGGGCAACGATCCCATGAAGCGCCTTCGTCGGATGCGTGTCGTCCCAGAAGACGTGCGTGTCGGGTTTCGCGCATGCGAACGGCGGCGTGTGGCACGCCAATTCCATCGGCAGGCGAGCGCAAGAAAAAAGGCGGCAAGCGCATCGCGCCCGCCGCCCGGAAATTCCGATAACCCGAATTTGCTCAGAACTTGCGGCTGTAGGCGACCCCGAGCTGGTACTCCTTCATCTGGATCGTTTCGGAGGTCGTCGGCGGCAGGCCGAACGGAACGAACAGGCTCGTGCCCGTCACCGAGTTGTTCGCCGCGTACATGAACGCGCCGGTGATCTCGGAGACCTTGTCGAGCTTCCACGTGGCGCCGACCGTGTACTGGTTCTGGACGACGCCCGGCGCGAGGATGTTGAACGTGACGTCCTGCGGCCCGATCGGGTTGTCGGTGTGGTTGTAGCCGGCGCGGAACGTCCACTGGTCGTTCATCGCCCACTGCACGCCGATCTTCCAGACGTCGACGTTCTGCCAGCCGAATCCGGCGCCGTTGTCGCCGCCGAGGCAGTAGCTGCGCTGATGCCGGCACCGCCGAAGGACGGCGGGACGCAATAGCCGATCCACGAGCTGGGATTGTTCACCGACGGCGCGTCGTCGTAGAAGATCCGCTCGTAGTCGACGGCGATCAGCCACTGGGGCGACGGCTTGAGCGCGATCCCGACGGTGAAGTTCGACGGAATGTCGAAGCCGCCCTGCTGCGCGAACAGCCCCTTGTACTTGTCGAAGTTGCCCATGCTGGTCTTGCTCTGCCAGGCGGCGCCGATCGCGAACTGCTCGGTGAACTGGCCCATGTAGCCGACGCGCACGCCGAAGCCCCAGCTGTCGTCGTAGCCGTTGTTGGTGACGTTCCCCATGCTGGTCGAGAAGATCGGGTTGTCGAACGCCTGCAGGCCCTCGGCCTTGAAGCGCTGGTAGGCGATGACCGGCGTCACGCCGACCGACTGGCCCTTGACGAACTGCCACGAGACGTACGGCGCGATCATCAGCTGCATCAGGTCGACGCCGAGGTTGCCCGTGCCGCAGAGCAGGTTGTACGGCCCGACCGGACGCCGCCGCCGGAAATTCGTGCAGGCGCTCAGGTTCGAGATCTGGCCGCCCGGGGTAGTCGGTGTTCATCCCGCCGTTGCCGTAGACGGTGACGCCGAGCGCAAGGTCCGGGCTGTACTTCCAGTTGACGCCGAACTCGGGGATGAAGAAGTTGGTGCTGTCGCTGTCGACGGACGCGTCGATGTTGGCGAGGCCCGAGCCCGTGCGCGAGGCGCTGCGGTGCGGGCTGAACCACGACACGCCGAGCTGCCACTCGTTGCCGAGGAAGCTCATCGCGCCCGGGTTGACCGCGCCGCCGAAAGGCTCCTGCGCGACGGCGACGGCGGCGCCGCCCATGCCGATCGATTTCATGCCGTAGCCGTTCGCGAAGTAGCCGTCGGTCGCGAAAGCCGTCTGCGATGCCATGCCGGCCGCCGCGAGGGCGAGGCAGAGGGCGGTGTGCTTGTTGTGTTTCATGAGGAATCCCCTGGTGGTGAAGCGAGAAGGTTTCGGCGGCGGCCTCGACCGGGCCGTCTGCGGCGTGCATGAGAGTCAGATGAAGAGGCTCACGTCCGCGTCCTTCGCCATCGGCAGGAACGTGGCGGCGCCGACGTACTCCTTGACCTCGGGAATGAAGTCGTCGCGCTCGTAGCCGAAGAGGTCGACGGTCATCTGGCAGCCGATCAGTTTTACGCCGGCCTCGACGCAGAGTTCGCGCAGCGTGGGGATCTCGGCGACGCCGTTGTTCCGGATCGTCTTCTTCATCATCGTCGTCGCGAAGGCCTCGAAGCCGGGGACGATCGACTGCAGCGCGTTCGGGATGTTCCAGCGGATCGACCTGAACCAGTGGGGCCCGAACGGCATCTTCATCGGCATCGCCGGGTTGCCGAGCGGGCTCACCTGCAGCCCCGACAGGTCCTTCTTCAGGAGCTCGAGGCCATAGAACGTGAAGAAGACCGACACGTCCCAGCCGAGCGCCGCCGCGGTCGACGACAGAATGAACGGCGGGTACGCCCAGTCGAGCGTGCCCTTGGTGGCGATGATCGTCATCGACGGCGTCTTCGCCGCCTTCAACTCGGCGAGCTTGGCGGCGAGCCGTTGATCGAGCAGCGCGTCGACGCGCTCGCGGATCAGGCGATCGAGCGCGGCGCTGTCCTCGGCGAGGGGTCGGGTTTGGGTTTCCATGACGTCTCCTTCTGGGGCCGAGCTGGGGCAGGGCGCGGCTGCCGGTCTATTTCTTCTTCAGGTAGAACACGTAGGTCTTGTCGGCCTCCTCCGACGACAGGAGCGCGTTCCCCGTCTGGTTCGCGAACGCCTGCATGTCCTTGATCGACCCTGGATCGGTCGCGACGACCTTCAGCACCTGACCGGACGCGAGATCGTTCAGCGACTTCTTGGTCTTGAGGATAGGCAGCGGGCAAGAGAGCCCGCGCGCGTCGAGTTCCTTGTCGAAGTTCATCGTTCGTCTCCTCGATACCGGTGGAGGGAGTCGCGCCCGATCGGGGCTGTCGCAACGGACCCTATTACGAATTGTGGGCGCCCGGCGGTCGACTGCCTTGTCGGACGTCAAATGGGGTAGAACTTTTCCTGTGACAATCCGCCGCGGCCGCCGAATCCGGCATTAGGCGAATTTCGGCATCCACCGTCTATAGCCGCTTCGGGGGATAGCCCTGCTACCCCGAATGGGGGGCCGCGCTGGGGCCGGGCAGCAATCGCCGCACCGCCCCAATCACGCGTTCGGTGGTGATGCCGAGCTCGCGATAGACGGCATCGGCCGGCGCCGACTCGCCGAAGCGCTCGAGGCCGATCACGATTCCGCCGCGTCCCGTGTACTTGTACCAGCCGTCGGGCACGCCCGCTTCGACGGCGGCGCACGGCAGGTGCGGTGGCAGCACGGCGGTTCGATAGACGTCGCTCTGGCGGTCGAACACCGCTGGCGCGGGCATCGACACGACGCGAATCGCGATGCCTTCGGCAGCGAGCGCTACCTGCGCCGCGCGCGCAAGCGGCACCTCCGAGCCGGTGGCGATCACGACCGCGCGGGGCGGGGTCTCCGATTCGGAGTGGACGTAGCCGCCGCGCGCGATGTCGGAGAGCTCCGTCGGCGAATGATGCTTCGCCTCGACGTTCTGGCGTGAAAGCAGGAGCGCGGTCGGGCCACCGGAGCGTTCGATCGCTGCGGTCCAGGCAACGGCGGTCTCGGTCGCGTCGCACGGTCGCCACACCTCGAGGTTCGGGATCAAGCGCAGGCTTGCGGCGTGCTCGATCGGCTGGTGCGTTGGCCCGTCCTCGCCCAGCCCGATCGAGTCATGCGTGAACACGTAGATCGAGCGCAGCTTCATCAGCGCCGCCATCCGCAAGGCATTGCGCGCGTAGTCGGAGAACACGAGGAAAGTCCCGCCGTACGGGATGTGCCCGCCGTGGAGCGCCAGGCCGTTCATGATCGCGGCCATGCCGAACTCGCGGACGCCGTAGTGGAGGTAGCGGCCGCCGCCGGCGCGCCCGATCGGGGCCATGCCCTGCACGT
The DNA here is from genome assembly GCA_963830485.1 of uncultured beta proteobacterium. Taxonomy (GTDB): domain Bacteria; phylum Pseudomonadota; class Gammaproteobacteria; order Burkholderiales; family Casimicrobiaceae; genus CAIWHR01. The sequence goes on along the minus strand of CAWHNE010000003.1, from coordinate 82,588 downwards.
GCGTCAGGTTCGACCCGGTCAGATCCGCCGAGCCGCCGACGAGCTCGGGCACTTCCGCGACGAGCGTCTCGAGCACCGTCTGCGACGCTTTCCGCGTAGCGACGTTCGCCGGTTTCGCGTTCTGCCGCTCGATCAGCGCCACCGCCGCGGCGCGGAACCCCGCCGGCAGCTCGCCCGCGATCCGGCGCCGAAACTCGGCCGCTTCCGCGGGGTACGCCTGCGCGTAGGCGGCGATCCGTTCGTTCCACGCGCGCTCGCGCGCGGCGCCCGCTGGCCGCGCGTCCCAACCCGCGTAGACGTGCGCGGGAATCTCGAACGGCGCGTGACGCCAGCCGAGCGCCTCGCGCGTCGCCGCGACCTCGGCGGCGCCCAGGGCCGCGCCGTGCACGGCTTCGGTTCCCGCCTTGTTCGGCGAGCCCTTGCCGATGACGGTCTTGCAGCAGATCAGCGTCGGACGCTCGGCGCTCGCACGCGCGGCGACAAGCGCGCCGTCGACCGCCTCCACGTCGTGCCCGTCGACGTCGCGGATCACATTCCAGCCGTACGCCTCGAAGCGGCCCGGCGTGTCGTCGGTGAACCAGCCGCGCACCTCGCCGTCGATCGAGATGCCGTTGTCGTCGTAGAGGGCAACGAGCTTGTTGAGACCTAGGGTCCCGGCGAGGGAGGCCACCTCGTGCGAGACGCCCTCCATCAGGCAGCCGTCGCCGACGACCACGTAGGTCCGGTGGTCGACGATCCGGTGGGAGGGCCGGTTGAACTCGGCGGCCAGCAGGCGCTCTGCGAGCGCCATGCCGACCGCGTTCGCGAATCCCTGGCCGAGAGGGCCGGTGGTGGTCTCGATCCCTGGCGTCGCACCGTATTCCGGGTGGCCCGGCGTCTTCGAATGCAGCTGCCGGAAGCGCTTGAGCTCGGCCATCGGCAGGTCGTAGCCGGTCAGGTGCAACAGCGCATATTGCAGCATCGAGCCGTGGCCGTTGGACAGCACGAAGCGGTCGCGATCGGGCCAGCGCGGGTTGGCCGGATTGTGCGCGAGGTGGCGGGTCCACAGCGCGAGCGCGATCTCGGCCATGCCCATCGGCATGCCCGGATGCCCGGAGTTGGCCGCCTGAACGGCGTCCATCGCGAGTGCGCGAAGCGCATTGGCGAGCTCGCGGGTTCTCACTTCCATGTCCATCGGCGGTCTCCGTGAAGCGTTTAGGCGGCGAGGCGGCGCTTGCGGTCCATGAGCTGCAGGATCATCGGCGTCAGGATCAGTTGCATCGCGAGGCTCATCTTGCCGCCCGGCACGACGATGATGTTGGGCCGCGACATGTAGGAGTCGTGCAGCATCGAGAGCAGGTACAGGAAGTCGATGCCCTGCGGCTTCGCGAAGCGGATCACGACCATGCTCTCGTCGACGGTCGGGATGTCCTTCGCGATGAACGGGTTCGACGTGTCGACCATCGGCACGCGCTGGAAGTTGATGTGCGTCTGCGAGAACTGCGGGCAGATGTAGTTCACGTAGTCGGGCATCCGCCGCAGGATCGTGTCGACGACGGCCTCCTGCGAGTAGCCGCGCAGCCGCTGGTCCCGGTGCAGCTTCTGGATCCACTCGAGGTTGATGATCGGCACCACGCCGATCAGCAGGTCCGCGTGGGCCGCGATGTTGACTTCGCCGGTCACCGCGGCGCCATGGAGGCCCTCGTAGAAGAGGAGGTCGGTGCCGGACGGAATGTCGGCCCACGGCGTGAACGTTCCGGGATCCTGCTGGAACGGCGCCGCCTCCTGCGCGTCGTGCAGGTACTTGCGCACGCGGCCGGTGCCCGTTTCGCCGTAGCTGCGGAACAGCGTCTCCAGCTCCGACAGCAGGTTCGCCTCGGGCCCGAAGTGGCTGAAGTGCTCGTTGCGGGCGGCGGCGGCCTCCGCCATCTTCGCCTTCATCGCCTTGCGGTCGTAGCGGTGAAACGAGTCGCCCTCGACGATCGCCGCGTTGATCCCTTCGCGGCGGAAGATGTGCTCGAAGGTCCTGGTGACGGTCGTCGTCCCGGCGCCGGAGGAGCCGGTGATCGCCACGACGGGATGCCGCTTCGACATTCGAACCTCTAGGAGATGAACGTCGCGGCGCCGAAGAGCGACCGTTCGTTGAAGAGCGGCGAGCTGAACGCGACCTCGCCGCGATCGTGCTCGGCGTGGTAGCGCTCGAGGCGGTCGACCTCGCTTCTCGAGCCCAGAATCACCGGCACGCGTTGGTGCAGCGAGACGGGCGCGACGTCGAGGATGCGGCCGCGGCCGGTGGAGGCGGCGCCACCGGCCTGCTCGATCAGCATCGCCATCGGGTTCGCCTCATAGAGGAGGCGCAGGCGGCCGGGCTTCGCGGGATCCTTCGTGTCCTGCGGGTACATGAACAGGCCGCCGCGCATCAGGATCCGGTGCACCTCGGCCACGAGCGTGGCGATCCAGCGCAGGTTGAAGTCCTTGCCGCGCGCGCCGCTCTTTCCGGCGAGGCATTCCTCGACGTAGCGGCGCACCGGCGGCTCCCAGAAGCGCTGGTTCGATGCGTTGACGGCGAACTCCTGCGTGTCCTCGGCGATTCGGAGGTTCGGGTGCGTGAGGATGTACGCGCCGATCTCCGGATCGAGCGTGAAGCCGTGCACGCCGGTGCCGAGCGTGATCACGATCATCGCCGTCGGACCGTAGAGCGCGTAGCCGGCGCAGACCTGCCGGGTGCCGGCCTGGAGGAAGTCATCGGGCCTCGGGTCCACGACGCCCTCGGGCGCCCGCAGTACCGAGAAGATCGTGCCGACCGTCACATTGACGTCGAGATTCGACGAGCCGTCGAGCGGATCGAAGACGAGGAGGTAGCGGCCGCGCGGGTACTGCGGCGGAATCGGATACGGGGCTTCCATCTCCTCGGAGACCATGCCGGCCAGGTAGCCTCCCCACTCGCAGCAGGAGAGCATGATGTCGTTGGCGACGACGTCGAGCGCCTTTTGCTCTTCGCCCTGCACGTTGGTCGCGCCGGGGGCGGAGTGGGCGGTGGCGAGGGCGCCGCGGGCGACCGCGCTCGCGATGTACTTGCACGCGGTCTGGATGTCGTTGACGAGCGCGATCAGCTCGGCGCCGCCCTCGAGCCGCCGCTGCTCCTCGATGATGAACTTGGACAGCGTCGTGCGGCCGTAGAGCATCGTCAGGCTCCGGTAGGGGTCGAGAACACGCGGCTCGCGCGGATATCGGCGGCCGAGATCGTCTGCAGCGCGTCGCGCGTCACCGGCGCCGACGCCGCGAACAGCCGGTTCGCTTGCCGCAGCCGCGCGCGGTCGAGCGCGTTGCGGATGGACCGCGCGTTCGCGAAATTCGGCTGCGCGCGGCGCTTCGCGATGTATTCATGGAGCACGGCCTCGCCGTCCGCGTCGAGCCGGTAGTCGAGCTTGCCGAGCATCAGCGTGGCAATCTCGTAGAGCTCACCCTCCGAAAAGTCCGGAAAGTCGATGTGGTGCGCGATGCGCGAGGCCATTCCGGGGTTGCTGCGGAAGAACGTGTCCATCCGGTCCTTGTAGCCGGCGAGGATCACGACGAGATCGTCGCGCTGGTTTTCCATGACCTGCAGCAGGATCTCGATCGCCTCTTGCCCGTAGTCGCGCTCGTTTTCGGGGCGGTACAGGTAATAGGCCTCGTCGATGAACAGGACGCCGCCCATCGCGCGCTTCAGTACGTCCTTCGTCTTCGGCGCGGTGTGGCCGATGTACTGGCCTACGAGGTCGTCGCGCGTGACCGAGACGAGGTGGCCTTTGCGCACGTAGCCCAGCCGGTGCAGGATCTCCGCCATCCGCACGGCGACGGTCGTCTTGCCGGTGCCGGGGTTGCCGGTGAAGCTCATGTGCAGCGACGGCGGCGCGCCGGTGAGGCCCATCGCCGCGCGCGCCTTCGACACGACGAGGTAAGCGGCGATCTCGCGGATGCGCTGCTTCACCGGCAGGAGCCCGACGAGGTCCCGATCCAGCGTCTCCAACACGTCGAGAACATTCGCCTCGCGCAGCAGCGCGTGCAGGTCGACGTGGGCAGGAGCGGCGTCGTTCATGGTCGGCTGCGGCGGTTGTGGTGACGTGGGGGGCCACGTCAGTACCGGCTGCCCTCGGGGCGGTCCACGGCGTAGCTCTCGATCGCATAGCGAACCGTGCGCTCGGGTCCTTCCTGGCGGACGACGCGGAAACCGGGCTCGTGCTTCGGGCGGTTGACGATGAACGACAGCCGCGTCGATTCCCAGCCCTGCGTCGAGTCCAATGCATTGACCTTGATGTAATGCTCGGGGAAGGCCTTGCGACACGCATTGACCTCCATCAAGACGCCAGCCGCGTCCTTCAGATCGAACATCGGCATGCCCCACATCTCCCAGTAGACGTTGCGGGGATGCGGATCGTCGGTGTATTCCACCGCCAGCGCCCAGCCCTGCTTCAGCGCATATTCGATCTGCGCCGAGATCTCGGCGTCGGTGAGGTCGGGCAGGAACGAAAAGGTACCTTGGGTGATGCGCATGGTGTCCTCGCGTGGCTCGTGGTCAGGCCGGGGTCGGCGTCGCCACGAAGTCGGGCGTGTCGGTCGACGCGTAGTTGAACGAGACGTCCTTCCATGTGTCGAGCGCCTGTTTCAGCGGCACGCAGCTTCGCGCCGCGTCCTGCAGGATCCGCGGGCCCTCGTTGACGATGTCGCGGCCCTCGTTGCGCGCCTTGACCATCGCCTCGAGTGCGACGCGGTTCGCGGTCGCGCCGGCATGGATGCCCTGTGGATGGCCGATCGTGCCGCCACCGAACTGCAACACGCAGTCGTCGCCGAAGAGGTCGAGCAGCTGATGCATCTGCCCCGCGTGGATGCCGCCCGAGGCCACCGGCATCACCTTGCGCAGGTTCGCCCACGGCTGCTCGAAGAAGATTCCGCGCGCGAGATCGACGGCGTTCTTCTCCTCGCGGCAGACGTTGTAGAAGCCCTGAACGGTCAGCGGGTCGCCCTCGAGCTTGCCGACCGCGGTGCCGGCGTGGATGTGGTCGACGCCTGCCATCCGCATCCACTTGGCGATGACGCGGAACGAGATGCCGTGGTTCTTCTGCCGCGTGTACGTCGAGTGCCCCGCGCGGTGCAGGTGCAGGATCATGTCGTTCCGCCGCGCCCACTTCGCCATCGACTGGATCGCCGTGTAGCCGATCACGAGGTCGATCATCACGATCACCGAGCCCAGTTCCTTCGCGAACTCGGCACGCTCGTACATATCTTCCATCGTCGCGGCGGTGACGTTGAGATACGTGCCCTTGACCTCGCCGGTGGCGGCCTGCGCCTTGGCGACGGCTTCCATGCAGTAGAGGAAGCGCTCGCGCCAGTGCATGAACGGTTGCGAATTGATGTTCTCGTCGTCCTTCAGGAAATCGAGGCCGCCCTTCAGGCCCTCGTAGACGACGCGCCCGTAATTCTTGCCGGACAGGCCGAGCTTCGGCTTCACCGTCGCGCCGAGCAGCGGCCGGCCGAACTTGTCCAGGCGCTCGCGCTCGACGACGATGCCGGTCGGCGGGCCCTGGAACGTCTTCAGGTACGCGACCGGGATCCGCATGTCCTCGAGCCGCAACGCCTTCAGCGGCTTGAACCCGAACACGTTGCCGATGATCGACGCCGTAAGGTTCGCGATCGAACCTTCCTCGAACAGCGCGAGGTCGTACGCGATGTACGCGAAATACTGTTGCTCGGTGCCTGTGCCCGGTCCGGTGTTGGGCACCTGATCGACGCGGTAGGCCTTCGCGCGGTAGTTGTCGCAGGCGGTGAGGCGATCGGTCCACACGACGGTCCACGTCGCCGTCGACGATTCGCCGGCGACGGCTGCGGCCGCCTCGTCGGGCGCAACACCCTCCTGTGGCGTGATCCGGAAGAGCGCAATCAAGTCGGTGGTGGACGGCTCGTAGTCCGGCCGCCAGTACCCCATGTCCTTGTACTTCATCACGCCGGCCTTGTAGCGGTCTTTGCCGGTGCGCTTGGGCGTGGCAGCGATGTCGTTCATTCCAATTCCCTTTCGTGGCGGATCGAAGCCCGCCTCGACCTCATCGTGCTCCCGGCTATTGACAAATAAAAGTTAATTCTATTAACTACTAACTTAAGCTTTCCTTTATGCAATAGTCTGGGCATTCGAATGCGCGGCGCTACTATCCGCCAGCTGCAGATCTTCGCCGCCGCCGCGGACCGGCTGAGCTTCGTACGCGCCTCCGAGCATCTGCACCTGACGCAGGCGGCGGTGTCGCTGCAGGTGAAGCAGCTCGAGGAGATCACGGGCTTCGCGCTGTTCGAGCGCCGCGGCCGGAAGGTCGCATTGACGGAGGCGGGGGAGGTGTTGCGAGGCTACGCGCAGCAGATCCTCGCCGCGCTCAAGGATGCGGACGCCGCACTCTCCGCGCTCAAGGGGCTTGCCGGCGGCCGCATCCGGGTGGGCGTGGTCAGCACGGCGAAGTATTTCGCGCCGGCGCTGATCGCCCGGTTCCAGCAGCGCTACCCGGCGATGCGCGTGACGTTGTCGGTCAACAACCGCGAGGTCGTCGTGCGCGAGCTCGACCGCGACGAGATCGACATCGCAATCATGGGACAGCCGCCGCCTCGGCTCGCGACCGAAGCGGTCGCGTTCGCCGACCATCCGCTCGTCGTCATCGCGCCACCCGCGCATCCGCTCGCCCGCGCGCGACGGATTCCGCTCGCCCAATTGGCGGGCGAGACCTTCCTCGTGCGCGAGCCGGGCTCGGGAACGCGCTCGTCGATGGAGCGCTTCTTCGCCGCGCACGCGTTCGAGCCGCGGATCGGCGGCGTGATGAACAGCAACGAGACGATCAAGCAGGCGGTGATGGCCGGCATGGGGCTTGCGTTCCTTTCGCGCCACACGATCGGCCTCGAGCTCGCGACCGGCCGGATCGCGATCCTCGACGTCGCCGGGCTGCCGCTCATGCGCCGCTGGTACGTCGTGCGGCGCGCCGGCCGCTTCTTGAGCCCCGCGTCCACGGCGTTCGTCGAGTTCGTCGTCGCCACCGGGCCCGCGCTGCTCGGGGAGCTGCACCCCAGACCCGCGGTGACCACGCGCGCGCCGCGCGCACACCTCGCGCGCCCGCACCGAAAGCTGCAGCGGGCCCGGAGCAATCGCTAGTCGAAATTGCGGCGATAGTAGACGCCGACGCCGCTCACCGTCCCCGCCTCCGCCCGCACCGAGAGCGTGTTGGAGATCGCGTACTCGATGCGCAGCGCATTCGTCGCGACGGTCAGGCCCTGCTCCCACGCGACCGAGAGGCGCTCGTTCAGCCGCTTGCCGAGCGTGACCACCTGGCCCGTCGCGGTGGGTGTCGCGGCGTTCGCGCCCGCGCGTCACCGCTGTGCCGCTCTTGAGCGAGATGTCGTCGAGCCCGATCGACTGCGCGATCGACGCCGTCACCGGCCGGCTGTTCGGTCCGAGCAGCGCCGCGGAGGCCGCCTGCAGCGCCGCGAGGTCGGTGCCGGAGCCGCTGCTCGAGCTTTGCCCGAGGACGAGCCACGAGAGCTTCTCGCTGTCCGGCACCGGCGGATTCGACGTGAGCGTGATGATCGGCACGCGGACCGTGCCCGTGACGGCGACACCCGCCTCGACCTGCAGATTGCGGCGCAGCGCGACGATGTCGAGCGCGGGGTTGTCGAGCGGGCCGTCGAAGATGAGACGACCGGGATCGATGACGAGCTTCTGACCGTACGCGAAGTACGTGCCGTTCACCGTGTGGAGCTGGCCCCGGCCGGTGAAGCCGCCGGGGCCGTTGCGTCACGCGCACTTCGCCGCGCAGTCCCGTGTCGAGCCCGCGGCCGACGAACGTCAGCCGGTCGCCGAAATCGAGATTGACGTCGATCGCGAGCGGGACGTCGGCTGCGCGCATCGCATCGGGCGGCCGCCGGTCCCAGCCCTTGACCACCACGTCGTCGCCGAGCGTCGCCAGCGGGTCGAACTGGTAGACGAAGCGCCCTTCGTCGGCACGCAGCGAGCCCGTGAGCGTCAACTTGCCGTTCGCTAGCGCGATCTCGCCGTCGCCCGTCACGACGAGGTTGAAGTCGGGGCGGTTGAAGACGCGGAACTTCTCCGCGTGCCACGCGACGTGCGCCGCCGACGCATCGGCGGCGTTGGTCGGCGCCGCGAGCGTTCCGGTCGCGCGGAACTCGCCTCCGCCGGCCGTGAACGCGAGATCGTCGAACGTGACGCGGCGGTTCGCGATGCGCGCGCTCACGCGCCCGTTCCGGAAGTAGAGCCCGTACTGCGGGGCGTCGACCGTCAGATTCGTGCCGGCGACCGAGCCCGAGACCGGCGCGTCGCGGAGTGTGCCGCGGGCCGTGAGATCGGCGTGCAGGCGGCCGTCGATCACCGCCGTCGTGCCCGCCCACGGTTGCAGGACCGCGAGCGACGGCAGGTCGGCGACGAGCGTGAGCGCGAGCGGTGCCGCGGGCGAGATGCGTCCGGGCGCCGCGTCCGGATCGGACGCCGAGCGTGAGCGTCGCATCCGCGGTGCCGCCGCGCGCGGAGCGGTATTTCAGCGTCGCGTCGACCGCGTCGTCGCGCACGCGCGCGGTAGCCTCGAGCTCGGTGATGCCCGCCGCGCTGCCCGTGGCACCCGCGTCGCGCTCCCGCGCGAGCCAGAGGTCGCCCTGCTCGCGACGGACGGTGACGGTCCCGTCCAGGCGCGGCGCGGCGGCGAGCGACCAGTCGCCGCCGAACGTGAGCGTCGAGCGCAGCGGAAGCGGCTGGCCGGCGAGCCGTGCGACGGTGGCGAGCGGCACCGCAGCGAAGCGTCCGCGCGACGTGATCCTTCCTTCGTCCCACGCGAACTCGCTCGACGTCGACCGTGCCGTCGGCGACCGTGAAGTGCGCTTCGCCGAGCCGAGCCTTGCGGTAGCGCGAGCGCGAGCGTTGCCGGCGCCGCGAGCCGGACCGCCCACGGCCCGCGGCCGGCGAGCGTGTCGAGCGTGCCATTCCACGCGAGCGCCGTCACCGCATCGCTAGCGGGATCGCCGCGCACGCCGCCGTGCGCGCCGCGTCGAGGCCGAGGTCGCCGCCGTCGAGTGCGAGCGTGACCGTGTGCGCGGCGAGCGTCCCCGCGACGCGCGCGCGCCCGCTGACGACGTCGCCCGAGGGCGTGCGCACGTCGGTCGCGCCGACCTCGAGCGAGAGCGCACGCGTCGCGAGGTCGAGATGCCCGCTCGCCGAGGGCGCGATCGTCCAGTGCGCGTCGAGCGTGCCGATTGCGAGTCCGGCACCGAGCTTGAGCCCGACGCCGCGCGCAGTGAGATCGAGGCCGGCGGCCGGCGGCGCGCCGGTCGCGTCGGCCCTGACGTGAAGCTCGCCCGCGAGCCCGCGCGGGACGGGGGGCGGCAGGAGCGGCACGATCTCGGCGAGCTCGCGCGCATCGAACGCGACGGTCATGCGGTCGTTCGCCGCACCGAGGCTGCCGTTGGCGACGAGTGTCGCGCGCCCGATCCGAAGATCGATCGCCGCGTCGTGCACGCGGCCGGGCTCGACGCTCCCGCGCGCCGTCCCCGCGAGCGTGGCGCCCGCGAGCTGCTGCGCCACGCGCGAAGGCGAGCGACGCGTCGACGTGCCACGAGGGCGAGAGCGCGCCCGTCGTCTTGATAGCGGCGTCGATCGACCCCGCCGGATAGGCGCCGAAGCGCGCCGGATCGAGCTTCGTCGCGGTCGCATCGATGGCGAACGCGCGCCGTCCGTCGCGATCGATGCGGCCGGACAGCACTAGCTCGCCCGGGCCGGCGCGCGCGCGGACGCGCCTGAGCGCGATGGCGCGCTCGTCGAACGACGCCGCGAACTCGACCCCGATTCCGCCGGCGATGCCGCGATCGGCCAGGCTGCCGCTGACAGTCCGCACTGCCGGGTCGAGGTCGGCATCGATCGATCCCGCGAGCCGCGTCGCGACCAGCGGCGCGTAGAGCTGTCGCAAGTCGACGTCGCGTACGTCGAGGTGCCAGCTGCCGCCCGCGCCCGCGCCGCCCAGCGCGATGCGGCCGCGTCCCGCGGCGCGGCCGCCGCCCGCGAGCTCGGCCTCGAGCCCGTCGAACGTCACGGCGTCGCCCGTCCACGCGAAGCGCGTCCGTAGCGCGCGAATCGGCGTGCGGCCGGCGTCCAGGGGCCCGGCCTGCGCATTGGCGAAGTCGAGCGAGCCTGCGAGGCCCCCGTTCGCCGGTGTCGCGTCGACGGTGCCGGCGATCCGCGTCGACGGCAGCGTTCGATTCCAGGCGGCGAGATCGACATCGCGGGCCGTGACCGCGATCGACACGAGCGGCACCACGGCGAGCGGCGCGAGCGCAGCGTGTGCCTTCGCGCGCCCGTCGCCCGCCGCGAGTTCGGCGTCGAGCGTGAGCGCCGTCAGCGTCCCCGTCGCGACGAAATCGACGCGCGCGTCGCGCAGCGCGGCATCGCCCGTGAGCTTGAGGCGCGCGTCCAGCGGAAACGGCGCATGCGCCTCCGAGCGTCGCCTCGCCGGTGACCGTGCCGGCCCGCGTGACGAGCGTGAGACCGGACACACGGTGCGCCGCGGCATCGCCCACATAGCCGAACTCGAGGCCTTCGATCGTTCCCGTGTTCGCGCCGACGCGCCACGCGAGCGTGCCGACTGCGACGCGCTCGATCGCGATGTCGAGTGGCAGCTCGAGGCTCGACGGCGTCGAGATCACGCGGTCGGACGGCTTGAGCTCGATGTCGAGTGTGCGCGCGCCCAATCCGTGCACCAGGATGCCGCGCGAGAACAGCGCCCATGGGCGCCACGTCAACGCGACGTCGGTGGCGACGACGCTCGTCTCGACGCCGCGCCAGGCGATCCGCCGGGCGCGGACCGTATCCTGCAGCGTGCCGCTCGCGCCCTCGACGTCGAGCGCGCCGCCGCTCCGCGCGACGAGCTCGCCCGCGAACCACGCGAGGCCGGTCTCCGTCGTGAGCACGCCAAGGAGCGAAAGCGCGACGACGAAGAGCACAGCAAACGCGGCCGCGAGCGCGCGGACGAGCCAGCGGATGCGGCGCGGTCGGCGCGGCGCGGGCGCGGACGGAGCGGCGGGCGGCGCGCTCGTCATCAGAACGTCAACCCGACCGAAAGGTGGATGCGCACTTTGTGCACGTCCTGCCCGTACGCGAGGTCGACGCGGAAAGGCCCGAGCGGCGAGCGCACGCGGAGTCCCATGCCGTAGCCCAGCGCGAGATGTGTGTCCGAGGGGCTGTCGGTCGCGTTGCCGGCGTCGACGAACGCGGCGATGCCCCACGCCTCGCGGATCCAGTGGGTCGCCTCGAGATTGAAGACCGCGTAGTAGCGGCCCGGCACTGTCGCATCGCCGGTCTGCACGCCGAGGCTGTCGAACTGCGTAGCCACGCACCGTCGTGTCGCCACCGGTGCGAAACAGGAGCACCGACGGAATGCCGTCGCGCGAGGACGCGAGCACCGCGCCGGCCTGCGCTCGGAACTCGAGCTCGTCCTTCGGGGTGAACGGAAGCCACGTCGCGTAGTGGCCGATCACGCGTCCGAATCCGCGCGTCGACACGCCGGGAATGCCGCCACCGCCCTGCACGCTCGCCATCCAGCCCTCGGTCGGCGCGATCAGGTTATCGGTGCGCCGCCAGTACCGCTCGGCCTCGGCGTAGACCGCATGCGAGCGGATCCACTCGTCGCCTGCGGGTTGCTGCTCGTCCAAATAGTACGTCGCGGACAGCGCGCGCTCGTTGCGCTCCTCGACCGTGTGCCAGCGGGTGCCGACGGCCGCCGTGCGCGTGATGAGCCCCTCGATGTCGGTGCGCACGGCGCCCGCGGTCCAGGTGCCGATCCACTGCGCTTCGTTCGGCGGTTGCGTGAAGCGCACCGACGCCGATTGCAGCTTCGACTCGAGCCGGCCCTCGACCAGCATCTGCATCCCGCGGCCGTCGAGGTTGACGTCGCGGTACGACGCGTTGCCGCGGAACTCGACGTCGGTCGAGTAGCCGAGGCCGCCTTCGAGGCGCTTCGCCGGCGCCTCGATCACGGCGACCTTGACTGTCGCGTCGTCGGCGTGCGCGGCGTCCGGATCGATCGACGCCTGCGCGCTCGCGAAATAGCCCGATGCGTTCAGCCGGCGGACGAAGCGCAGGAGCTCCCGCTCGTCGTAGGGATCTCCCGCGCGCACCGTGCTGAAGTTGCGGACGAGCGAGTCGGGGTAGCGGGACAAGCCGGTGATCGCGAGCGGTCCGAAGCGGAACGCGGGACCGCTCGCGAGCTCGACGGCCAGGTCCGCGGCGAAGCGCGCGGGATCGATGAGCGCTTCGCTGCTGCACGATCTTCGCGGCCGCGTACGGCGTCGCCGTCAGGGTCGCAACCGCCTGGTCCTTCGCCGCGGACCACGCGGCCTGCCGGAACACCGCGCCGACGGGCAGACCCCATTCGCGCTCGACGCGCGCGATCGTGTCGGTGCCTTGCGGCACGTCGGTCTTCGCGGGACCGGTGACGTCGATCTTCACCGACGCAATGCGCGTCGGCTCGCCGGTCACCACTTTGAGCGTGACCGTGGGCGGCGTCGTGCCGCGGTCGATCGTGACGTCGGTCTGCGGCGAGAACCAGCCTTCCGCCGCGGCGAGGTTTCGCGTCTCGTCGATCGCCTCGCGCGCGAGACGATCGAGGAGGTCGTCCGTCATGCCGCTGAAGCCCTGCCAGCGCACGAGCCCGACGTCGCGCTCGAGCGTCTCCTTGAGCGGCGAGGGCGCCTCGACCGTGACGCGATACGCGACCGCCGGCGCGGCGGCCGGACCTTCTTCCGCGGCGACGTCAGCGGCGGGCGTCGTCGCGACCGCGATTGCCAGCGCGAGGAACCACGGGAGCGGGGGCCGATTCCGCGCGAGGCACGATCGCGATTATGGTCGAATGAATTGGAAGACCGATCCGGCGCGTTTCCGTTCGGCGCCGGCGCGAGGAGCGGGTCCGGCGCGCGCGCGGGCTCGAACGAAGGCAGCGCGTCGCGTCGCGCCGTCGCCGGGAGCTCCGGGACCTCGCGCCGCGGCCAATCCAGATCCCACTTCACACCCGGGGGATCGCCCAGTCCCCACAGGAAAACGCCGACGCGCGAGGTGCCCGCTTGATCGTAGCGGATCGCGCAGCCGGCGAGCGCGACGACCGCGATGAGCGGCAGCCACCACAATCGGGGACAGACCACGATCTTCCGGAGACGAAGCGGACGGGCCCTTGCGCGCGTGAAAATCGTGGTCTGTCCCCTAGAAATCCAGGACGAGCGTCACTCCGAGCGCGGGCCCGATGTTGTAGTCGTCGTTGTAGCGGCCGCCGCCGTTCTGGTAGTCGACGCTCGCGTTGCCATACGTCGCGATTGCGCCGTAGAAGTCGAGCCGCGCGTCCTTCGACAGCCGCTCCGTCATCCGCAGGAAGATCGGGATGAAGCTGTTCTCTCCGATGCCCGAAGGGGTGGCGTTGTCCGTCGCGAGGCGGAAGCGGTAGCTGCGGTAGGAGAGGCCAAGCGCGTATTCGCGGCGCTCGTTCGGCGAGTAGACGGCCTCGAGCCCTGCGCCGCCGGCGGGTCCGGCCTGAAACGGATTCGCGATGCGCCAGGTGTCGCTGATCCGCCAGTTGACGACCAGAAACGGCAGCACCTGCGTCTTGTCGATGCGCCGGAATGCGCCGACGCCGAGTCCCAGCACCAGATCCTTCGAATACACCTTCGCGGCCGACGCGACGGCGCCCCAGGTCAACGCATCGCCGGTGTTCGCGCCGGATTCGAAGTCCCACGCGACGATCGGGCGCAGCGAGAGGAGCAGGTCCGGCGCGTAGGCGTAGCCCAGGTCGAGGCCGACCGAGGGCGCGTTCAGGTTCTTCCACGCGGCGAGGTTGCCGAAGGCCGTCGGCTCATGCCAGTTCCACGACTGAAACTCGTAGCGCGCGACGACGCCTAGCGAGAACTGCGGCGAAAGCTGCCGCGTCTGCCGACGCGCTCGCGAGGCCGCCCGCCCAGTTGAAGCGGCCGCCCGAATCGAGCGTCGTGTTGAATTGCGTGTAACCCGTGATCGACGCGCGCGCGCTCACCTCGCCGGGGGCGAGCTGGGCGTGCGCCGGCGCCAGCGCGAGAACGGTGGCGGTGGCGAGGCAGGCGCAGGCTAGCAGCCTGCCGGACTTACCGTTGCGCATGCGACGGAGGCGGATGACCCCGTCCCTTCGGGTTGCTGCCAAGAAGCGCATCTGCTTCGTTGCTCGGCGCGCCGTTATTTCCGATATCGGCTTCGCCTCGCGCCTCGCACCCATCGCTTCTTGGCTCGGCAACGCATACGTGAAAGCAACTCCGACAGGCTCCAGGGTCATGCAAAGGCTCCGGGGCATTTGCGGCAAGGATCGACACGAAGGGCGGCACGCGTGAAGCGTAACGGCGCGCGGCGATTCTACGCGATTGCATCGCGGGCCCGGGGTGCCGCGCCCGGCCAGACGCCATTCCGATGGCATGAAGCCGCCCGCGCGCGGCTTTCGCCAGGCCGGCCGGTCGAAAGCGGTCGTCAGGGCAACGCGAGCCCGCCGCAGATCGCCCCTGGAATGCGCCTGCCGGACCTTCGATCTGCTCTCGACAGGCGCTCACGCAGGCGTTTCCGAACGATCGTACGATCCATGCCGTTTCGGACGTTCGATTCTTCGCAGTTTACTTTCGATTTTCGTCCTAAGTATTTGTTTAATATAGAAGGAAGGTTTATCTTGCAACATCGGCGCTAAGTCATTGTTCGGAAAACGAAAAACAGTTGACCGCTCTGCTCGGGCTCCCTTATAGTGGCCGCTGGTGGTAAAAAGTGGGTTGAAGTGGGGCTTTGTGCGCGTTCGCGGGCCAAGGGCGCCGCGGACGTGAATGGGCACTCACCTTCGGCCGGCGCGCGAGGAGGGCGAGGGTGGCGCAGGGAGCGACTGTCGCGTCGGAGGGCAATGGCGGAGAGCGCCGTGTTCCGTGGCGTCTCGCAGCTCGCGCTCGACGCGAAGGGCCGGCTCGCGATTCCCGCGAAGCACCGCGACGCGCTCACGCGCCGCGCGCCCGACGCTGAGCCCGCAACGCCCGCGTCGGTCGTCATCACTGCGGATCCCTCGCGCTGTCTGCTCGTCTACCCGCGCGTCGCGTGGGAGCCGATCCAGGCGCGCCTGATGTCGCTCTCGTCGTTCAACCCCGAGATCCGCGCGCTGCAGCGGCTGCTCGTCGGTTTCGCCGACGACGTCGACGTCGACGGCAACGGCCGCATCCTCGTCCCGCCCGCGCTCCGCGCGTACGCGTCGCTCGACCATCACGTCGTGCTCGCGGGCCAGGGCCACAAGTTCGAGCTGTGGGATGCGGCGCGCTGGAACGACGCAACCGCGCGCGCGATCACGTTCCCGGCGGGAGGCCTGCCGCCCGAGCTCGACGGCTTCTCGCTTTGATGCCCGATGGCGCGCACATCCCCGTCCTGCTCGAAGAAGCCGTCGCCGCGCTCTCGATTCGTCCGCGCGGCACGTACGTCGACGCAACGTTCGGCCGCGGCGGGCACGCGCGCCGGATCCTCGATCGCGCTCGGGCCGGCGGGACGTCTCGTCGCGCTCGACCGCGATCCCGCCGCGGAAGGCGCGGCGCGCGCGATCGCGGACACGCGCTTCACGTTCCGCCGCGCGTGGTTCTCGGAGCTGCCAAGAGGTGCTCGCGGAGCTCGCACATCGATGCGGGTCGACGGCGTGCTCCTCGACCTCGGCGTGTCGTCGCCGCAGATCGACGATCCCGCGCGCGGCTTCTCGCTGCGCGCCGACGGTCCGCTCGACATGCGGATGGATCCTTCGCGCGGCGAGTCCGCGGCCGAATTCATCGCGCGCGCTGACGTGCGCGAGCTGACGGAGGTGATACGCGACCATGGTGAAGAACGGTTTGCTCAATCGATTGCAAGAGCAATTGTTGCGGCTCGCGCGGTCGCGCCCGTCGTCCGGACGCGGCAGCTGGCGGCACTCGTGGCCCAAGCCGTCCGCACGCGCCCGCGGGGTGATCGGAGTCAGGATCCGGCCACGCGGACCTTCCAGGCTCTCCGGATTCACGTCAATCGGGAGCTCGCGGAACTCGCGCTGACGCTGCCGCAGGCCGTGCGGCTGCTTGCACCCGGCGGCCGGCTCGCGGTGATCAGCTTCCACTCGCTCGAGGATCGGATCGTGAAGCGCTTCTTCGCCGCCGCATCGCAACCGTACGGCGGAGATCGCGCGCCTCGCGCGGCTCGCCGCTCGCCGCGACCGCGCTGCCGGGCACGCCGCTCGCGCGCGTCGGACGCGCGATCCGCCCGTCCGCGCGCGAGGTCGAAGCCAATCCGCGCGCACGCAGCGCGACCTTGCGCATCGCCGAACGGACGTGCGCACCCGATTCCCGCGGGCTTCGACGCCGCGGTCGGCTGAGCCGGCTCAAGATGCTGCGCCTGAACGTCCTCCTCCTCGCAGTTCTCGTCGGCTGCGGGCTCTCGCTCGTCACCTCGCGCCACCAGGCGCGCAAGCTCTTCGTCGAGCTCGAACGCGCGCAGGCCGAGGCCCGCGGCTACGAGACCGAGTACGGGCAGCTGCAGCTCGAGCAGTCGACGTGGGCGATGCCCGCGCGGGTCGAGAAGATCGCGCGAAGCTCGCTCGGCATGGAGCTTCCCGCGAGCTCGCGCGTCGAGATGGTGCCGCCGGGAGCCGCGCGATGAGCGCCGCCCGGACGCCCGAAGGCGCTCGCCCCCTCGGGGGGAAGCGGCGCGAAGCGGGCACCGGGGGGATCACAGTCGGCGCGCCCCGCCGCCCGCGCTGCCGCGATTCCGCGCCGCGGTCGTGTTCGCGGGCCTTGCCTTCGCCTTCGGCGTGCTGGCCGCACGCTCGCTGTGGCTGCAGGGCTTCGACCATGCGTTCCTGCAGGAGCAGGGCAGCGCGCGCTACAGCCGCGAGCTCGAGGTGCCCGCGCATCGCGGCCGCATCGTCGACCGGCTGGGCGAGCCGCTCGCGATCTCGACGCCGGTCAAGTCGCTGTGGGCGTTCCCGGCGAAGCTCGATGCGACGCCGGCGCAGCGCGCGAAGCTCGCCGTCGTGCTCGAGACGCCGGGCGCCGTCGCTCGCGCGGAAGCTCGATGCCGACGAGGACTTCGTCTTCATCGCGCGGCAGCTCGCGCCCGAGGTCGCCGACCGCGCGATGGCGCTCCGCATCACGGGCTGAACGAGCAGCACGAATATCGCCGCTACTATCCGGCCGGCGAGACGATGAGCCACATCCTGGGCTTCACCGGCGACCGCGACGTCGGCCAGGAAGGGATCGAGCTCGCGCAGCAGGAATGGCTCGGCGGGCATCCCGGCAGCCGCCGCGTGATCATCAACCGCCGCGGCGACGTCGTCGAGGACGTCGAGGCGATCCGCGCGCCGCAGGCGGGCCGCGACCTCGCGCTCGCGATCGACACGCGGCTCCAGCACATCGCGTTCCGCGAGCTCAAGGCCGCCGTCGAGGCGAACAAGGCGAAGGCAGGCGGGCTCGTGATCCTCGACCCGCGCAGCGGCGAGATCCTCGCGCTCGCGAACTGGCCGACGTTCAACCCGAATGCGCGCAACGGCGTCGCGCGCGACCGGATGCGCAATCGCGCGCTGACCGACGTGTTCGAGCCGGGCTCGACGCTGAAGCCGTTCACGATCGCGGCGGCGCTCGAGACGGGCCGCGTGCGGCCGGACACGGTGATCCAGACGGCGCCGGGAACGCTGACGATCGGGCCCGCGACGATCCACGACGCGCACGTCCACGGCGCGCTCACGGTCGAGCAGGTGATCCAGAAGTCGTCGAACGTCGGCGCCGCGAAGATCGCGCTTTCGCTGCCGCCGGAGACGATGTGGCACACGCTGTCCGAAGCGGGATTCGGCGCGGCGCCGAAGACCGGATTTCCCGGCGAAGTCGGCGGGCGGCTGCGGCCGCCGAAGATCGTGGCGACCGATCGAGCAGGCGACGATCGCCTACGGCCACGGGATCTCGGTCAACCTGGTCCAGCTCGCGCGTGCGTACACGGTCTTCGCGACCGACGGCGAACTGAAGCCGGCGACGCTGCTCAAAACGAACGGTTCCGTCGCGGGGCGGCCGGTCCTCGCGCCGGAGACCGCGCTCGCCGTGCGCCACATGCTCGAGCTCGCGGTGCAGCCCGGCGGCACGGCGCCGAAGGCGCAGGTGCCGGGCTACCGCGTCGCCGGCAAGACCGGCACCGCGCACAAGCTGGAAGGTCGTGCCTACACCAACAAGTTCGTCGCGTCGTTCGTCGGCTTCGCGCCGGCGTCGGCGCCGCGGCTCGTCGTCGCCGTGATGATCGACGAGCCCGCCGCCGGTCAGCACTTCGGCGGCGACGTCGCGGCGCCCGTGTTCGCCGCGGTGACCGGCGCCGCGCTGCGGATGCTCGCCGTGCCGAACGACGCGCCCGTCGACAACGTGATCCTGCCGCCGCCCGGCAGCGCGATCGACGAGGACACGTGATGGCGTCTCTCGTTCCCGACGTCGACGTGCCGGCGCTGCTGACGCGATTGTCGGCGCGGCCGCACCGGATCACAGCCGACAGCCGGCAGATTGCGCCGGGCGATGCGTTCGCAGCGTTCCCGGGCATGAAGAGCGACGGCCGCAGCTTTATCGCCGATGCGCTCGCGCGCGGCGCGAGCGCCGTGCTGTGGGAGCCGCAGGGCTTCCAGTGGAATCCTGAGTGGCACGTGGCGCAGTTGCCGATCGACGGCCTGCAGGCGAAGCTGGGGCCGATCGCCGATTTCATCTATGGCAGCCCGTCGCAGGCGCTGTGGGTGGTCGGCGTCACCGGCACCAACGGCAAGACGTCGTGCTCGCGCTGGATCGCGGAGTGCCTCGACCGCTGTGGCAAGCGCGCCGCGCTCGTCGGTACGCTCGGCAACGGCCTGGTCGGCGCGGCGGAGCCCGCGACGCTCACGACGCCCGACGCTGCGCTCCTGCAGGAGATGCTCGCGCGCTTCAAGCAGGCGGGCGCGCTCGCCGTCGCGATGGAAGTGTCGTCGCACGGGCTCGACCAGGGCCGCGTCAACGGCATCGCGTTCGACGTGGCGGTGTTCACGAATCTCACGCGCGACCACCTCGACTATCACGGCACGATGGCCGCGTACGGCGCGGCGAAGGCGAAGCTCTTCGCGTGGCCGGGGCTCCACGCGCGCGTGATCAACGCCGACGACGCGTTCGGACAGAGCCTCGCCGAGGCGAGCCCGCGCGCGCGGGGGCAAGGTGCTGACCTACGGGCTCGCGAATGCCGACGTCGCGGCGACCGGCATCGTGACCGTCGGCACGGCCGCCACCGGCCGCGGCATCTCGCTCTCCGTCGCGACGCCGTGGGGCCGCGGCGAGCTTCAGACGAAGCTCGTCGGCACGTTCAACGCGTCGAACGTGCTGGGTTGCCTCGGGGCGCTGCTCGCGAGCGACATTCCGCTCTCCGACGCGCTCGCGGCGCTTGCGGAGGTGGAGCCGCCGCCGGGGCGGATGCAGCGGCTGGGCGGCGTCGACGCTCCGCTCGTCATCGTCGACTACGCGCACTCGCCGGATGCGCTGGAAAAGGTGCTGAACGCGCTTCGCCCCGCGGTCGCCGAGGACCGCGAGCTCGTCTGCGTGTTCGGCTGCGGCGGCGACCGCGACGCCGGCAAGCGGCCGGAGATGGGCCGGGTCGCCGCGACGCTCGCCGACCGCGTGATCGTCACGACCGACAATCCGCGCAGCGAGGACCCGGCGGCGATCGCGAGCGCGATCGTCCACGGCGTCCGCGACTCGGGCAATCGCCGCTGGAGCGTCGACCTCGATCGCGCGACGGCGATCAATGCGGCCGATTTCTGGCGCGAAGGCGGGCGACGTCGTGCTCGTCGCCGGCAAGGGCCACGAGGACTACCAGGAAGCGAACGGCGTGCGCACGCCGTTCTCGGACGCGGAGGCGGCGGCGGCCGCGCTTGCCCGCCGGGGCGGCGGATGATGGACACGGCGACCGCCGCCCGCGCTGTCGCCGGCCGCGCCGTCGGCGCCAACGTGCATTTCGCGCGCGTCAGCACCGACACGCGCGTGCTCGCGCCCGGCGATCTGTTCGTCGCCCTCGCCGGCGAGCGGTTCGACGGCCACGATTTCGTCGGCGACGCGTTCCAGCGCGGCGCCGCCGCGGCGCTGGTCGCCGCCGATCGCGCGGCAACGCTCGCCGGTCCGCTGATCGCAGTGCCGGACACGCAGGCCGCGCTGCTGGCGCTCGCCGCGCACTGGCGCGCGCGCTTTGCCATTCCGGTCGTCGTCGTCGTCGGCAGCAACGGCAAGACGACGGTGAAGGAAATGCTCGCGGCGATCCTGCGCGCGCACTACGGCGCCGGCCACGTGCTCGCGACCGAGGGCAACCTCAACAATGCGATCGGGCTGCCGCTCACGCTGCTCGCGCTCAACGAGGCGCACCGCGCCGCCGTGATCGAGCTCGGGATGAACCATCGCGGCGAGACGGCCGAGCTCGCAGCGATCGCGCAGCCGACCGTCGCGCTCGTCAACAACGCGCAGCGCGAGCACCAGGAATTCATGCGTACCGTCGGCGAGGTCGCGGCCGAGCATGCCGAGTTGATCCGCGCGCTGCCCCCGGGCGGCATCGCGGTCATCAACGCGGACGACCCGCACGTCGAGGTCTGGCGCGACGCCGCTCGCGGGCGCCCCGGCGTGAGCGTGATCGAGTTCGCCCTCGAGCAGAAAGCCGCCGTGCGCGGACGCTGGACAGCAGGCGCCCCGGGCTCGCCGCTCGTGCTGTCGACGCCGGCGGGCGACGTGACGGTCGATGCTCGCCGTGCCGGGACGGCACAACGCTGCGAATGCGCTCGCCGCCGCGACCGGCGGCGCTCGCGCTCGGCGTCCCGCTGGCCGCCGTGGCGCGCGGGCTCGAGGCGTTCCGCGCGGTGCCGGGACGGCTCGCGACATTGCGCACGGAACGCGGCGCCACGGTCATCAACGACACGTACAACGCGAATCCGGATTCCGTGCGCGCCGCCATCGACGTCCTCGGCGCCGTGCCTTCGCCGCGATGGCTCGTGCTGGGCGACATGGGCGAGGTCGGCGCGCAGGGCCCGGCATACCACCGCGAGGCTGGCGCGCGAGCGCGCGAGGCGGGGATCGACCGGCTGTTCACGACGGGCACGCTCGCCGCGGAGGCGGCCGAGGCCTTCGGCGCCGGCGCGACGCATTTCGCGACGGTCGAGGCGCTGGCCGCGCACCTCGCGGCCGAGGCCGGCTCCGGCGTGACGGTGCTCGTCAAGGGCTCGCGCTTCATGCGGATGGAGCGCGTGGTCGCCGCGCTCGCCGGCGGCGCGGGTGGGACCCCCCCGGAGCATGCTTCGCATGCCTCCCCCCGAGGGGGCCGCCGTCCTCGGGGCGGCCCGTCGGACGGCGAAGGAGCGCACTGATGCTGCTCTGGCTCGCCGACCTGCTCGCGAAGGACGTCCGCGCGTTCAACGTGTTCGGCTACCTGACGCTGCGCGCGGTGCTCGCCTGCATGACGGCGCTCTTCATCTCGTTCATCGTCGGCCCGCGGATGATCGCATGGCTGTCGCGGATGAAGATCGGCCAAGCGGTGCGCGACGACGGCCCGCAGACGCACCTCCCGAAGGCGGGCACGCCGACGATGGGCGGCGCGCTGATCCTGGTCTCGATCGCCGTGACGACGCTGCTCTGGGGCGATCTCACAAACCGCTTCGTCTGGGTCGTGCTGCTCGTGACGATCGCGTTCGGTGCGATCGGCTGGGTCGACGACTGGCGCAAGGTCGTCCGGCGCAACCCGAAGGGGCTCTCCGCGCGGCAGAAGTTCTTCTGGCAGTCGCTGATCGGCATCTTGGCCGCGGCCTACCTCGCGTTCTCGGTGTCGGCTCCCGACAACGTGCAGGTGCAGAAGCTCTTCTTCGACTGGATCCGGAGCGGGTTCAACGTGAGCCTGTCGCCGAAGGCCGACCTGATCGTGCCGTTCTTCAAGACGGTCAGCTATCCGCTCGGCGTCTGGGGCTTCATCGCGCTCACCTATTTCGTGATCGTCGGCACGAGCAACGCTGTCAATCTGACCGACGGCCTCGACGGTCTCGCCATCATGCCGACGGTGATGATCGGCGCCGCGCTCGGCATCTTCGCCTACGTGAGCGGCAACGCGATCTTCGCGCGCTACCTGCAATTCCCGCTCATCCCGGGCGCCGGCGAGCTCGCGGTGATCTGCGGCGCGCTCGCGGGCGCGGGACTGGGCTTCCTCTGGTTCAACGCCTATCCCGCCGAGGTGTTCATGGGCGACGTCGGCGCGCTGTCGCTGGGCGCCGCGCTGGGGACGATGGCCGTCATCGTCCGCCAGGAGATCGTGCTCTTCATCATGGGCGGCGTGTTCGTCGTCGAGACGCTGTCCGTGATGATCCAGGTCGCGTCGTTCAAGCTGACCGGTCGCCGCGTGTTCCGGATGGCGCCGATCCACCACCACTACGAACTCAAGGGGTGGAAGGAGAACCAGGTCGTGGTCCGTTTCTGGATCATCACGATGCTGCTCGTGCTGTTCGGGCTGTCGAGCTTGAAGCTGCGGTGATGGATTACACGGGACGCAACGCAGTCGTGCTGGGCCTCGGGCTCACCGGGTTCTCGCTTGCGCGTCATCTCGCCATGCGCGGCGCCGCGGTGCGCGTCGCCGACACGCGGCCGGCGCCGCCGTTCGCCGACCGGCTGCAGGCTGCGCACCCGGAAATCCGCGTAATGACGGGTCCGTTCGCCGACGCCACCGTTGCCGGCGCCGACCTGATCGCGATCAGCCCGGGTGTTCCGAAGAACCAACCGTTCATCGCGGCGGCGGTTGCGCGCGGCGCCGAGCTCGTCGGCGACGTCGAGCTCTTCGCCCGCGCGCTGCCGCCGCACCCGAAGGTGCATCGCGATCACCGGGTCGAACGGCAAGACGACCGTGACGGCGCTGACCGGCGCGCTCGCGCGGGCCGCGGGGCTCGCGGTCGTCGTCGCCGGCAACATCGGCGACGCCGTGCTCGACGCGCTGCCCGCGGACGGCCGCGGGCCCGACGTCTTCGTGCTCGAGCTCTCGAGCTTCCAGCTGGAGACGACCGCGTCGCTCGTGCCCGTCGCGGCGACGGTGCTCAACGTCACCGAAAACCACCTCGACCGCTACGCGACCATCGACGAATACGCGGCGGCGAAGGCGCGGATCTTCGCGCGCGGCGGCACCCAGGTGCTCAATCGCGACGACCCGCGCTCGCTCGCGATGCGGCGCGAAGGCAGCCTCGTGCAGACGTTCGGCGCAAGCGTTCCGGAATCCGAGGAAGCGTGGGGCCTCGTCGACCGCGGCGCGGACGCCGGCGGCGTCTGGCTCGCGCGCGGCGGCGCGCTGCTCATCCCGGCTGCGGATCTGAACCTCGTCGGCCGGCACAACGCGCAGAACGCGCTGGCTGCGCTCGCGCTCGTTTCCGCCGTCGCGAAGATCGACCGCAACGCGCTGGCGGCGCTCGCGCGGTTCGAGGGGCTGCCGCACCGGATGCAGCGAATCGCGGAGGCGGGCGGCGTTGCCTACGTCGACGATTCGAAGGGCACGACCGTCGCCGCGACGAGCGCCGCGCTCGAAGGTATCGAGCGCCCGGTCGTGCTGATCGCGGGCGGCGACGGCAAGGGCCAGGACTTCGCGCCGCTGCGCGCCTGCCGTCGACGCGCATTGCCGTGCGGTACTGCTGATCGGCCGCGACGCGCCGGCGCTGGAGCGCGCGCTCGTCGGATCGCGCGCGACCGTCGAGCGCTGCGAGACGCTGGACGCCGCGGTCGCGCGCGCGGTCGCGCTCGTGCGGGCGGGTGACGCCGTACTGCTCTCGCCGGCGTGCGCGAGCCTCGACCAGTTCGCGAGCTACGTCGAGCGCGGTGACCGCTTCGCGCGCCTCGTCCGCGCGCGGACTGCGGAGGGTGCGCATGCGTAAGGCGATCACGTCGACGGCGATGCTGCGGCCGTTCGCCGCGCCACGCTGCCGCGGCGACGCTGCGCGCGCTGCCTCGCGAACCGCGCGCGATGCTCGCCTGGGACGCGTCGCTCGCGTGGGCGACGCTGCTCCTGCTCGCCGCGGGGCTCGTGATGGTGTACTCGGCGTCGATCGCGACGGCCGAGGCGTCGTCGTACACCGGCTACCGCGCGTGGTATTTCCTGCTGCGCCACGCGACGTTCGTCGCCGCTGGCCTCGTGGCTGCGCTGGTCGCCTTCCAGGTGCCGATGAAGGCGTGGCAGACGCTCGCGCCGTGGCTCTTCGCGGGCGCGGTCGCGTTGCTCGTGCTCGTGCTCGTCCCCGGCATCGGCCGCTCCGTCAACGGCAGCCGGCGCTGGCTGTCGCTCGTCGTCGTCAACCTGCAGCCCTCCGAGCTCATGAAGCTCGCCGTCGTGCTCTACGCGGCGAGCTACGCGGTGCGCAAGGCCGCGTTCCTGCACGCGCAGCAGCCGTTGCGGCAGACGCTGCTGCGCGGGTTCCTGCCGCTGTTCGCCGTCATGGTGGCGACCTCGGCGCTGCTGCTGCTCGAGCCGGACTTCGGCGCGTTCGTCGTCATCGTCGCGATCGCGTTCGGCATCCTGTTCCTGGGCGGGCTCGACTGGCGGCTCTTCCTCTGCCTCGTGCTGCTCCTGCCGATCGGGCTCGCCGCGATCCTGGTCGCGGCGCCGTACCGGCTGCAGCGGCTCGCCGCCTTCCTCGATCCGTGGTCGGACCCGTTCGGCAAGGGCTACCAGCTCTCGCATTCGCTGATCGCGTTCGGTCGCGGCGAGTGGTTCGGCGTCGGCCTGGGCGCGAGCGTCGAGAAGCTCCTCTACCTGCCCGAAGCGCACACCGACTTCCTGCTCGCCGTGATCGCCGAGGAGCTGGGCTTCGCGGGCGTCGCCGCGATCCTCGGCCTGTTCGTGTGGCTCCTCTATCGCGCCTACGCGATCAGCCGCCAGGCGGCGCGGCTCGCGCGGCCGTTCGCTGCGCTGACGGCGCAGGGCATCGGCATCTGGTTCGGCGTGCAGGCGATCATCAACATCGGCGTCAACATGGGCGTGCTGCCGACCAAGGGCCTCACGCTGCCGCTGCTGTCGTTCGGCGGCTCCGGGCATCGTCGCGAACTGCGTCGCGGTCGCGATCCTGCTGCGCGTCGACTACGAGAATCGACGATTGCTCCGCGGGTTCACGGTATGAGCACCGCCGGGCCGCCCCAAGGTGCGAATTACTCCCCCTCGGGGGCAGCGCAGCGGCGCGAGCCGCAAGCGTGGGGGCGCACCCATGAGCGGAACGGTGATGATCACGACCGGCGGCACGGGCGGCCACATCTTCCCGGGGCTCGCGGTGGCGGCGAAGCTCGTCGCGCGCGGCTGGCGCGTGTTCTGGCTCGGCACGCGCGAAGGGATGGAGGCGAAGCTCGTCCCGCAGCACGGCGTCGCGTTCGAGGGCGTCGCGTTCGGCGGCGTGCGCGGCAAGGGCCTGCGCCAGTTCGTGCTGGGTCCCGTTCGCGCTCGCCCGCGCGTGCTGGCAGAGCCGCGGCATCATCCGGCGTCGCGCGCCGGACGTCGTGCTGGGCTTCGGCGGGTTCGCGTCGTTCCCCGGCGCGCTGATGGGCGTCGCCGCGGCGAAGCCGCTCGTGCTGCACGAGCAAAACGCCGTCGCGGGGCTCGCGAACCGCGTGCTCGCCTACGGCGCCGATCGCATCCTGACCGGGTTCCCGGGCGCGTTCGCGGGCCGCTCTCCGGGCAAGGTCGACTGGGTCGGCAATCCGGTGCGCGACGCGATCGCGGGCGTGGCGCCGCCCGAGGTGCGCTTCGCCGGACGCGCGGGGCCGCTCGCGCTGCTCGTCGTCGGCGGCAGCCTCGGCGCCGCGGGGTTGAACGAGCGCGTGCCGAAGGCGCTCGCGCTCATCCCGCGCGCGGCGCGACCGCGCGTCGTCCATCAGGCCGGCGAGCGGCACGTCGACGCGCTGCGCGCGGCGTACCGCGATGCGGGCGTCGACGCCGAATGCATCGCGTTCATCGACGACATCGCCGCGCGCTACGCGGAGGCCGACCTCGTCGTCTGCCGCGGCGGCGCGACGACGGTCGCCGAGCTCGCCGCGGTCGGCGTCGGCGCGATCATCGTTCCGCTGCCCGGCGCGATCGCCGACGAGCAGAGCGCGAACGCGCGGTTCCTCGTCGACGCGGGCGCCGCGACGATGGTGCCGCAATCCGAGCTCACGCCGGAAGCGCTCGCGGCGCGTATCGCTGCGTACACGCGCGAATCGCTGCTCGCGATGGCGATCGCCGCACGCAAGGTCGCGCGCCCCGACGCCGCCGAGCGCGTCGCCGACGCCTGCATCGCGCTGGGGACGCCGGCGATGAAGCACAAGGTGAAGCGCGTGCACTTCGTCGGGATCGGCGGCGCCGGGATGAGCGGCATCGCCGAGGTGCTCGCGACGCAGGGCTACCAGGTCTCGGGGTCCGACCTCGCGGCGGGCGCGGTGACGCGCCGTCTCGCGGGCCTCGGCGTACGGATCGCGATCGGCCACGACGCCGCACACGTCGAAGGCGCGGATGCCGTCGTCGTGTCGACGGCCGTGTCCGCCGACAACCCGGAAATCGCGGCGGCGCGCGAGCGCGGCATTCCGGTCGTCCCGCGTGCGCTGATGCTGGCCGAGCTGATGCGCCTGAAGACCGGCATCGCGGTCGCCGGCACGCACGGCAAGACGACGACGACGAGCCTGATCGCCTCGGTGCTGGCCGAGGGCGATCTCGATCCGACGTTCGTGATCGGCGGGCGGCTCCTGTCGGCCGACGCGCACGCGCGGCTCGGCAAGGGCGATTTCCTCGTCGCCGAAGCCGACGAGTCGGACGCGTCGTTCCTCTATCTCTCGCCGGCGCTCGCGGTGATCACGAACATCGACGCCGACCACATGGAGACGTACGGCCACGACTTCGAGCCGGCTCAAGCGCGCGTTCGTCGACTTCGCGCTGCGACTGCCGTTCTACGGCGTCGCCGTGCTGTGCATCGACGACGACAACGTGCGCGAGATCGCACCGAAGATCGCGAAGCCGATCGTCACCTACGGTCTCGCCGCCGACGCGCGGCTCCGCGCGACCGACGTCACGAACGTGGCGGGGCGGATGCGGTTCGTCGCGCGCGCGGCGCAGGCGCCCGACCTGCCGGTCGAGCTCAACCTGCCCGGCGTCCACAACGTGCGCAACGCGCTGGCCGCGATCGCGATCGGCCGCGAGGTCGGCGTCGTCGACGCCGCGATCGCGAAGGCGCTCGCCGAATTTCGCGGCGTCGGCCGCCGCTTCCAGCGCTGCGGCGACGTCGCGCTGCCGGATGGCGGGACGTACACGCTGATCGACGACTACGGCCACCATCCGGTCGAGATGGCGGCCACGATCGACGCCGTGCGCGGGAGCTTCCCCGGGCGCCGCCTCGTGCTCGCGTTCCAGCCGCACCGCTACACGCGCACGCGCGACCTGTTCGAGGATTTCGTCAGCGTGTTGTCGACCGTCGACGCGCTCGTGCTGAGCGACGTCTATCCGGCTGGCGAGCCCCCGATCGTCGCCGCCGACGGCCGCGCGCTCGCGCGCGCCGTGCGCGTCGCGGGTCAGGTCGAGCCGGTGTTCGCGGAGAAGCTCGCCGACGTTGCGCCCGCGATCGGCGCGATCGCGCGCGCGGGCGACGTCGTCGTCACGATGGGCGCCGGCTCGATCGGCCAGGTGCCAGCGCAACTGGTGACCGCATGATGATGACCGAGCCGCGCCGGTTCGAGCTGCTTCGCGGAACGCTGTCCCGCCGGACGCCGCTCGCGCGCTACACGAGCTGGCGCTGCGGCGGCCCCGCCGAGCTCCTCTACGTGCCGGCCGACCGCGACGACCTCGCGACGTTCGTGCGGCAGCTCGCCCCGGACGAGGCGCTCACGGTGATCGGCCTCGGCAGCAATCTGCTCGTGCGCGACGGCGGCGTGCGTGGCGCGGTGGTCGTGCTCCACGCGGCGCTCGGCACGCTCGAGCTCCGCGGCGACCTGGTCTACGCGGAAGCCGGCGTCGCGAGCCCCAAGGTCGCGCGTTTCGCGGCGAATCACGCGCTCGCCGGCGGCGAATTCCTCGCGGGAATCCCCGGTACCGTCGGCGGTGCGCTCGCGATGAACGCCGGCTGCTACGGCGGTGAGACCTGGCGCCACGTCGTGAGGTCGAAGTGCTGACACACGACGGCCGGTTCGAGATCCGGGACGCCGCGGCGTATTCGATCGGGTATCGCAGCGTGCGGCGCGCCGACGGCAGCGCGCCCGACGGGATCTTCACCGCGGCGTGGTTGCGCTTCGCGGCTGGTGACGCCGAAGCCTCGCGCGCGACGATCCGCGAGCTCCTCCGCCGGCGCATCGCGACGCAGCCGCTCGAGCTGCCAAACGCCGGCAGCGTCTTCCGCAACCCGGAAGGCGACCACGCGGCGCGGCTGATCGAGCAGTGCGGGCTCAAGGGCCACGCGATCGGCAATGCACAGGTCTCGGAGAAGCACGCCAACTTCATCGTGAACCCGAGCGGGACCGCGCGCGCGGCCGACGTCGAAGCGCTGATGGAGCACGTGCGCGCGGTGGTCCTCGCGCAGACGGGAGTCGAGCTCGAACCCGAGGTGCGCGTGATCGGGGAGGCATCGTCATGAGCGAATTCGGCAAGGTGGCCGTGCTCATGGGTGGACCCAGCTCCGAGCGCGAGATCTCGTTCCTCTCCGGCAATGCGGTGCTCGGCGCGCTTCGCGGAAAGGGAATCGACGCGCACGCGTTCGACCCGGCCGAGCGCGACGTCTTCGAGCTCCGGCGCGACGGCTTCGCGCGCGTCTTCATCGCGCTGCACGGGCGCTACGGCGAGGACGGCACGGTGCAGGGCGCGCTCGAGACGCTGAAGATTCCCTACACGGGCAGCGGCGTGATGGCTTCCGCGCTGGCAATGGACAAGTGGCGCACGAAGCTCGTGTGGCAGGCGGTGGGCATTCCGACGCCGCGCTTCCGCATCGCGAGCGCCACGACCGACTGGATGCGCGTGGTCGCCGAGCTCGGGCTGCCGCTGATCGTGAAGCCGTCGCGCGAGGGCTCGACGATCGGTCTCACGAAGGTCACGGGAGTCGACCACGGCGAGCTCGCCGCGGCCTACGAGGAGGCGGCGAAGCACGACGACCTGGTGCTGATCGAGGAGTTCGTCACCGGCGTCGAGCTCACGGCGTCGATCCTCGGTCGGCGCGCGCTGCCGCTGATCCGCATCGAGGCGCCGCAGGGCAACTACGACTACCACCACAAGTATTTCTCCGACGAGACGAAGTACTTCTGCCCGTGCGGACTCCCGCCCGCGCAGGAGCAGGCGCTGCGGGCCGCGTCGCTCGCCGCGTTCGAGATCGTCGGCTGCACCGGATGGGGCCGGCTCGACCTGATCCTCCGCGACGACGGCACGTACTCGTTCCTCGAGGTCAACACGTCGCCGGGCATGACCGGCCATTCGCTGGTGCCGATGGCGGCGAAGGAGGCGGGCATTCCGTTCGCCGACCTCTGCGTCGAGATCCTGCGAGGCGCGCATGTGGGATGACCCACGCCAGTTGAACGCGATCGCGATCGGGCTCGCGCTCGTTGCGGTGGGCGCGCTCGTCGCCGGCACGCTCGCGTGGCTCGTCCGGCAGCCTGCGTTCGAGTTTCGTGAGGTCATCGTGACCTCACCGCCGGTGCGCGCGAGCGCCGCGCATCTCGAGGCGATCATTCGCGACGAGCTCGCGGGCACGTTCTTCACGATGAACCTCGATCGGGCCGGCGCGGCGCTCGCGCGCGTGCCGTGGGTGCG
Organism: uncultured beta proteobacterium; assembly: GCA_963830485.1. Classification (GTDB taxonomy): domain Bacteria; phylum Pseudomonadota; class Gammaproteobacteria; order Burkholderiales; family Casimicrobiaceae; genus CAIWHR01. Next base: position 52,773 of record CAWHNE010000003.1, on the reverse strand, counting down.
CAAGGTGGCGTTGCGCCGCGAGTGGCCACAGCGGCTCGAGGTGACGATCGAGGAACACGAGCCTTACGCGCGGTGGAATGCCGACGCGCTCGTGAACCCGCACGGTGAGATATTCGCCGCCGACTTCGACGGCGATCTCCCGCAGCTCGAAGGCGCCGACGCGCGCGCCGCCGAGGTCACGGCGCGGCTCGCCGAGTGGTCGGCCGCGCTCGCGCCGCTCGGGCTCGCCCTGCGCGAGGTCCGCGTGTCCCCGCGCGGCGGCTGGCGCCTTCGCGTCGCGGGTCCGACGGGGCCGCTCGACCTCGAGCTCGGCCGCGACGAGCCGGCCGAACGGCTCATCCGTTTCGTCGCGGTCTACCGCCGCACGATCGGCGCGCTCGCGCGCGCGGGCACGCGCGTCGACCGGGTCGACCTGCGCTACCGCAACGGCTTCGCGGCGCACGTGCCGGGGTTTCGCGAGCGGCCGGCGAAGAAGACGGGGGCCGCATGACAGGCGTGGGCAAGAACTGCGAGGGGACGGTGGATCGATGGTGAAGGATGCGAAGAACCTGATCGTGGGCCTCGACATCGGGACGTCGAAGATCGTCGCGATCGTCGCCGAGGTCACGCCCGAGGGTGAGCTCAACATCATCGGACTCGGCACGCAGCCGTCGCGCGGCTTGCGGCGTGGCGTCGTCGTCAACATCGAGGCGACGATGGCGTCGATCCAGCGCGTGCTCGAGGAAGCGGAGCTGATGGCCGACTGCCGGATCACCGAGGTCTACACCGGTGTCGCGGGGAGCCACATCCGGAGCCTCAACTCGAGCGGGATGGTGGCGATCAAGGAGAAGGAGGTCACGCAGGCCGACATCGACCGCGTCGTCGAGACGGCGAAGGCTATCGCGATCCCGAACGACCAGCAGATCCTCCACATCCTGCCGCAGGAATTCATCATCGACGGGCAGGAGGACGTGCGCGAGCCGCTCGGGATGAGCGGGGTCCGACTCGAGGTCAAGGTCCATATCGTCACCGGCGCCGTCTCGGCGGTCGAGAACATCGTGAAGTGCGTGCGCCGCTGCGGGCTCGAGGTGAAGGACGTGGTGCTGCAGCCGCTCGCTTCGTCGATCGCGGTGCTGAACGACGACGAGAAGGAGCTCGGCATCTGCCTCATGGACATCGGCGGCGGCACGACCGACCTCGCCGTGTTCGCGAACGGCGCGATCCGCCACACCGCGGTGATCCCGATCGCCGGCGACCAGGTGACGAACGACATCGCGATGACGCTGCGCACGCCGACCCAGTCGGCCGAGGAACTGAAGCTCCGGCACGGCTGCGCGCTGCGACAGCTCGCCGACCCCAAGGACATCATCGAAGTGCCTGGCGTCGGTGACCGACCGCCGCGGAAGCTCTCGCGGCAGACGCTCGCCGAGGTGATCGAGCCGCGCATCGAGGAGCTCTACACGCTCGTCCAGGCGGAGCTTCGTCGCTCCGGCTTCGAGGAGCTCCTGTCGTCCGGGATCGTGCTGACGGGGGGCACCGCGCTCCTCGCGGGCATGACCGAGCTCGGCGAGGAAGTCTTCCACCTGCCGGTGCGCGTGGGCGTGCCCGCGTACGTCGGCGGACTTGCGGACGTCGTCCGGAGCCCGCGCTACGCGACCGCGGTCGGCCTCCTTCTCCACGGCCGCGACCAATACCTGCAGGCGCGCGAATCGCGCGCGCGGACGACCGGCATCGCCGGCGCTGCGGAACGGATGAAGCAATGGTTCAAGGCGAACTTCTGAATGAGAGATCGACGATCAGGGATCAGGGATCAGGGATCAGAAATCAGGGATCAGGGATCAGACGACAACGAGCGTACGGAAATGGCGGCACGACGGCATCTTCGATTGACTTCGCAGCAATTCGGACAGGAGAAAGGAGCGCATCATGTTTGAGATCATCGATCAATCCCCGCAGGAAGGGGCCATCATCAAGGTCATCGGCGTCGGCGGCTGCGGCGGCAACGCGGTCGAGCACATGATCATCAAGGGCACGGTCGGCGTCGAGTTCATCAGCGCCAACACCGACGCGCAGGCGTTGAAGCGCTCGACGGCGCCGATCCAGCTGCAGCTCGGCAGCACGTTGACGCGCGGGCTCGGCGCGGGTGCGCGGCCGGAGATCGGCCGCGACGCCGCGAACGAGGACCGCGACCGGATCGCCGAGCTGATCGACGGCGCCGACATGCTCTTCATCACCGCGGGCATGGGCGGCGGCACGGGCACGGGCGCCGCGCCGGTGATCGCCGATATCGCGAAGAGCATGGACATCCTCACCGTGGCCGTGGTCACGCGGCCGTTCGAGTTCGAGGGCAAGCGCAAGAAGGTCGCGGATACGGGGATCGAAGAACTCAAGAAGAAGGTCGACTCGCTGATCGTCATCCCGAACGACAAGCTGATGCAGGTGCTGGGGGACGACGTCTCGGTGCTCGACGCCTACGCAGCTGCGAATGACGTGCTCCACGGCGCCGTGTCGGGGATCGCCGAGGTGATCAACAACGCGGGTCTCGTCAACGTCGATTTCGCCGACGTGCGCACCGTGATGGGCGAGGTCGGGATGGCGATGATGGGCTCGGCGATGTCGGCCGGCGCCGACCGCGCGCGGCAGGCGGCCGAGGCGGCGGTCAAGAGCCCGCTGCTGGAGGATGTGAACCTGCAGGGTGCGCGCGGCGTGCTCGTCAACATCACCGCGTCGGCGAGCCTCAAGATGAAGGAATACCACGAGGTGATGAGCACGATCCGCGAATTCATGGCGGAGGAGGCGCTCGTCATCGTCGGCACGGTGATCGACGACGCGATGGAAGACCGCCTGCGCGTCACCATGGTGGCGACCGGGCTGGGCGGCGCGGCGGCCAAGGTCGCGCAGCGGCCGCCGTCGATGGCGCTCGTCGAGCCCGCGCAGGTCGTCCAGCGGACCGGCACCGACAACATCGGCGTGTCGGTCGAGCACATCAACTACGAGGACTTGGACCAGCCCGCGGTCGTGCGCCGGGGACGCAGCCCGGCGGCCGGAGCCGCGCCGGCGTTCGATGCTGCGGAAATCCCGGCATTCTTGAGGAAACAGGCCGACTGAGTTGCGATGGAGGCCGCCCGTTGGTCCGTCGTCTCGATGGCAACGAGATGGCAACCGCGGATTTCTCGTGACCGAGACGAGCACGCTCGGTGCCGGCAATACGCCCGGGCCTTGGGCTGGCCCGGCGGGCGCTCTCGTGCTAGAATGCGCGCTAAGCCCTTGACCCGGCGCGCCATTTGTCGGGATTCCCCATGCTGAGACAGCGCACCCTCAAGACGACGATCAAGACCACGGGAGTCGGGCTGCACTCGGGCGCGCGCGTCGAGCTCATGCTGCGGCCGGCGGCGCCCGACACGGGCATCGTCTTCCACCGCGTCGATCTCGCGCGGCCGGTGACACTGCCGGCCGACGCGCGGCACGTCGGCGACACGCGGCTGTCGTCGACGCTGAAGCGCGACGGCACGTCGATCTCGACGGTCGAGCACGTGATGTCCGCGCTCGCCGGGCTCGGTATCGACAACCTGCACATCGACGTCGCCGGCCCCGAGATCCCCATCATGGACGGCAGCGCGGCTCCCTTCGTGTTCCTGCTGCAGTCGGCGGGGATCGTCGAGCAGGACGTCGCGAAGAAGTACCTGCGCATTGTCGCGCCGGTCGAGGCGCGCGATGGTGACAAGTGGGCGCGGTTCGATCCGTTCAACGGCTTCAAGCTCGATTTCACGATCGACTTCCCGCATCCGATGTTCGGCTCGGAGAACCGCCAGGTCGTCATCGATTTCGCCGAACATTCGTACGTGCGGGAAGTGGCACGCGCCCGGACCTTCGGCTTCATGCAGGATGTCGAGGCGCTGCGCGCCGCGGGTCTCGGCCTGGGCGGCAGTCTGCAGAACGCCGTGGTGCTGGACGACTTCCGCGTGCTGAACGCCGAGGGGCTCCGCTACGACAACGAGTTCGTCAAGCACAAGGTGCTGGACGCGATCGGCGATCTGTACCTGCTCGGGCACCCGCTGATCGGCCAGTACACGGCCTTCAAGTCGGGCCACGGCCTCAACAACGCGCTCGCCCGGGCCCTGCTCCAGCGGCCCGACGCGTACGAGTTCGTGACGTTCAAGGCCGAGGACGACGTCCCGACCGCGTTCCAGGACTGGCAGCTCGCGCCGGCCTGAGCGTCCGGCTGTGCGGCGCCCGTCGCCCGGCCGCGGCAAGCGTTCCACGGCATGGCCCTCGTCCGGCTGCTGCTCTTCCTCGCCCTCGCGGCCATCGCCGTGTCAGGGCTCTTCTACCTCTACACGCGCGATCGCCGGTACCTCCGGTTCATCGGCCACGTGATCCGGTTCACGATCATCCTGGGGGTGATCGTCTTCGTGTTCTTCGCCTTCGAACGGCTCATCGGACCGATGATCTGAAGGCTCCGCGGCCCTCGTCTATGCGGGGGGCATATCATCCGGCCCGGCGCAGCAGGCGCGCCAGCGAAGCCTTCAGAGGGCCTCCCGGCAGGGCTGCGACGAAGGAGGCGAGCGGTCGAAGTGCGGCCCTATCGATATGTTTTGCAACGGGTTTCTTTGTTTCCCGGGCGCCTGCACCAACTTGCACCCGCACCCGTATTGAAGTAAATTCGTAACCTTCGCGCCGCAATTCGGCGAGCAGGTCCGGCGCCCGCTGGCGGGCGATACCGGCGATGGCGCCGGCGTCCGCAGCAAGCGTGAGCTCGGTCCCCTGATCGTCCGCGACGCGGATGCGCAGGGCGAGCGCACGCGGCAGGTGGCGACGCACCTGAGCCGTCAGCGCGGCCTGGCGCTGCTGGCGAGCGGTCCAGGCGGCAAGGGTCGGGTCGGTAGCGAGGATGCGCTTCAGCGATTGCGGGGATCGCGCCATGCGCGTCGGAGCGCCGGGCCGGTCGGTCGGCGGCGTGAACGGGGAGGGGTCCATTTGAACATCATTCTCGTGTCGAGCGCCACGGCCCGCGCACGAAGCCTGACGCTCGACTGGCGCCACTGGACCGCCGGTGGCTTTGCCCTGATCGCCGTCTTCGTCGTCTTCACCCTGATCTTCAATTACGTCACGTTGCGCTACGCGGCGGCGACGCAGCATCCGTGGCTGCAGGCGATCGTCCTCGCCGACCAGCGGCAGGAAGCGCAGAAGACACAGGAGATCGTGCAGGGCCACCTGAACGCGATGGCCGTGCGGCTGGGTGAGCTCCAGGCGCGGATGATGCGGTTGGACGGGCTGGGCGAGCGGCTCGCGCATATCGCCGGGCTCAAGCCGCAGGAGCTGCCGTCGCTGCAGCCCGGGCAGACGCCCGGATTGGGCGGCGCCGAATCGTCGCTGCCGGCCCGGAATCTGAGTGTCGCCGAATTCCAGGACGTGCTCTCGAAGCTCGCGCGACAGGTCGACGAGCGCTCGGACCAGCTGGGCGTCCTCGAGGCGCTGCTCGTGCAGAGCTCGGCGAACCGCAAGTTCCTGCCGTCGCTCCTGCCGATCGTCGATGGCTGGTACTCGTCGAACTTCGGGTACCGGATCGACCCGTTCACCGGGATGCGGTCGTTCCACGAGGGGATCGACTTTCCGTCCGAGGCCGGGACGTCGATCGTGGCGGCGGCGAGCGGCAAGGTCGTCTACGCGGGCTACCACGTCCAGTATGGTAAAATTATCGAGATCGATCACGGCAACGGGCTCCTGACCCGGTACGCGCACGCGTCGCAGATTTTCGTGAAGGAGGGCGATCTCGTCGTGCGCGGCCAGCGCCTGGCCTCGGTCGGATCCACGGGCCGCTCGACGGGGCCGCACCTGCACTTCGAGGTCAGGCTGAACGGCGTGCCGCAGAATCCGGCGCGGTTCCTCGAATCCCCGGGCTGACGCCCCGGCGCGACCCGCGCGGACGAACGAGGGGTGAGGCGGTCCTCACCCCTTGTTTTTTGCGGCGGCGGCTTCAAGTCCAAACTTCGATGATCTCGAACATCCTCACCCGCATCTTCGGCAGTCGCAACGAGCGCTTGCTGAAGCAGTACGGCGCCGCGGTCCGCCAGATCAACGCGCTCGAGCCCTCGATCTCGGCGCTCGGCGACGAGGCGCTCAAGGCCAAGACCGCCGAGTTCAAGGAGCGCGTCGCGAAAGGCGAGGAGCTCGACGCGATCCTGCCCGAGGCATTCGCCGTCGTGCGCGAAGCCGGCAAGCGTGCGCTCCAGATGCGCCATTTCGACGTCCAGCTCCTGGGCGGCATTGCGCTCCACAACGGCAAGATCGCGGAGATGCGCACGGGCGAGGGCAAGACGCTCGTCGCGACGCTGCCCGCCTACCTCAATGCACTCGCCGGCAACGGGGTGCACATCGTCACCGTCAACGACTACCTGGCGCAGCGCGACGCGGACTGGATGGGGCGCATCTACCGTTTCCTCGGTCTCGAGGTCGGCGTCAACCTCGCGCAGATGGACCACGCGGCGAAGCAGGCCGCATACGCCGCCGACATCACCTACGGCACGAACAACGAGTTCGGCTTCGACTACCTGCGCGACAACATGGTGTTCGAGGCGTCGCAGCGCGTGCAGCGCGGCACGACGTACGCGATCGTCGACGAGGTGGACTCGATCCTGATCGACGAGGCGCGCACGCCGCTCATCATCTCGGGCCAGGCCGAGGACAACGTCGATCTCTACTACCGGCTGAACGAGCTCGCGCCGAAGCTCTCGCGCCAGACCGACGAGAAGGGGCCGGGCGACTACTGGGTCGACGAGAAGGGCCGGCAGGTGCTCCTGTCCGAGGAGGGCCACGAGCACGCCGAGGAGATCCTCGCGGCGGCGGGGCTCCTCGCGCCCAACTCGAGTCTCTACGACGCGCACAACATCGGGCTCATGCATCACCTCTATGCGGCGCTGCGCGCGCACGCGCTGTTCCTGCGCGACCAGCACTACGTCGTGCAGAACGGCGAGGTGGTCATCGTCGATGAGTTCACCGGCCGGCTGATGGCGGGTCGCCGCTGGTCCGACGGGCTGCACCAGGCGGTCGAGGCGAAGGAAGGCGTGTCGATCCAGCGCGAGAACCAGACGCTCGCGTCGATCACGTTCCAGAACTACTTCCGGATGTACGGCAAGCTCGCCGGGATGACGGGCACGGCGGATACCGAAGCGTTCGAGTTCCAGCAGATCTATCACCTGGAGACCGTCGTCATCCCGACGCACATGCCGATGGTCCGCGCGGACGAGAACGACCAGGTCTTCCGCACGTTCGGTGAGAAGGTCACGGCGATCGTCCTCGACGTCAAGGACTGCTACGAGCGCGGCCAGCCGGTGCTGGTCGGCACGACGTCGATCGAAAGCTCCGAGCTCCTGTCGCAGCACTTCGACAAAGAACGCTTGCCGCACCAGGTGCTGAACGCGAAGCAGCACGCGCGCGAAGCCGAGATCGTCGCGCAGGCGGGCAAGTCGAAGGCGATCACGATCGCGACCAACATGGCGGGCCGCGGTACGGACATCGTGCTGGGTGGCAGCCTCGAGCCGACGATCCTCAAGCTCCGCGACGACCCTGCGGTGCCGGAGTCCGACAAGGAGCGGCAGATCGCGCAGATGCGCGCCGAGTGGAAGGTCCGCCACGACGAGGTCGTCGCCGCCGGCGGGCTGCACATCGTCGGCACCGAGCGCCACGAGTCGCGGCGCATCGACAACCAGTTGCGCGGCCGCTCGGGCCGGCAGGGTGACCCCGGGAGCTCGCGCTTCTACCTGTCGCTCGAGGACCCGCTCCTGCGCATCTTCGGCGGCGAGCGGCTCGGCGTCATCATGCAGAAGCTCAAGATGCCCGAAGGCGAGCCGATCGAGCACCCGATCGTCAACCGCTCGATCGCCAAGGCGCAGACGCGCGTCGAGTCGCGCAACTTCGACATCCGCAAGCAGCTGCTCGAATACGATGACGTCGCGAACGATCAACGCCGCGTCATCTACCAGCAGCGCAACGAGCTCCTCGAATCCGCGGACATCGCGGACACCATCCGCAACATGATCGGCGGGCTGATCGACGACACCGTGCGGCGCTTCGTGCCGCCCGAGTCGGTCGAGGAACAGTGGGACATCGCGGGCCTCGAGACCTCGCTCGCGGCCGATTTCCAGATGCAGGCCCCGATCGGCGAGTGGCTCAAGGCCGACGCCGAGATCACCGACGACGCGTTGCGCGCGCGCCTCGCGCAGGCTGCGCTCGAGCAATACGCCGGGAAGGAGGCGCAGGTCGGCCCCGAGCTCATGCGCCAGTTCGAGCGAAGCCTGATGCTGCAGACGCTCGACCAGCACTGGCGCGAGCATTTGGCGAACCTCGACCACCTCCGGCAGGGCATTCACCTGCGCGGGTACGCGCAGAAGAATCCGAAGCAGGAATACAAGCGCGAGGCGTTCGAGCTCTTCTCCGACATGCTCGACCGGATCAAGCAGGATGTCGTGAAGATCGTGCTGACCGTGCAAGTCCGCACGCAGGAGGACGTCCAGGCGGTCGAGGAAACGCCCCCCGTGAAGAATGTCCGCTACCAGCACGCCGACTTCGACGAGGCGCTCGCCGCCGAGGCGGTCGCCACGGCGACGGCGGTCGAGGAGCGGCCGACGGCGGCGCCGATGCCCAGCGCAGCGCCTTTTGTGCGCGCCGGCGGGAAGGTCGGGCGCAACGATCCGTGTCCGTGCGGCTCGGGCAAAAAGTACAAGCACTGTCACGGGCGCCTCGCGTGAACCTGCGAGGCGCCCGACGTTTCGGCGACGGGCCCACCGAGTTGAACCGGTCGCATCGCGCCGGTTAACTCGCCGGGCCCGTCGCCCGGATTGAGGCAACACCGAGAGCGTGCTGATGCCCGTCGGTTACACGCCCCCCCGGCCCGAAGACCTGTTGCCCGTCGCGGGTGTTGCGCTCGGCACGGCCTCCGCCAGGATCAAGAACTGGCAGCGCGACGACGTGCTGCTCGCTGCGTTCGATGAAGGCACGGTCGCGGCGGGTGTGTTCACGCAGAACCGCTTCTGCGCCGCACCGGTGACGGTGTGTCGCCGGCATCTCGCCGGGTCGGGACGCATTCGAGCGCTCGTCGTCAACGCGGGCAACGCCAATGCCGGCACGGGCGAGCGCGGAATCGTCGACGCCGAGGCGACCTGCGCCGGCGTCGCGACGGCGCTCTCGTGCAGGGGGGACGCGGTGCTCCCGTTCTCGACCGGCGTGATCATGGAGCCGCTTCCCGTCGAGAAGATCGTCGCGGCGTTGCCCGCAGCCAAGGGCGCGCTCGCGGCCGATCACTGGTTCGCCGCTGTGTCGGCGATCATGACGACGGACACGGTGCCGAAGGGCGCGTCGCGGCGCGTGGCGGTCGACGGGGTGCCGATCACCGTCACCGGCATCGCCAAGGGCGCAGGAATGATCCACCCGGACATGGCGACGATGCTCTCATTCGTCGCGACCGACGCGTCGATCGCGGTGGACGTGCTCCGCGTGTTGACCCGCGAGATTGCAGATCTCTCGTTCAACTGCGCGACGGTCGACGGAGACACGTCGACTAACGACTCTTTTGTGATCGCCGCGACGGGCAAGGCGTCGATGCCGCCGATCACGAGCGCCGGCGATCCGCGCCTGGCGCCCGTCCGCGGGGCGCTGACCGACGTTGCGGTGGAACTCGCGCAGGCGATCGTCCGCGACGGCGAAGGCGCGACCAAGTTCATCACGGTCGCGGTCGAAGGCGGGCGCGACGCCGCGGAATGCCGCAGAATCGCGCTCGGCATCGCGCACTCGCCGCTCGTCAAGACCGCGTTCTTCGCCTCGGACCCGAACCTCGGCCGCATCGTCTGTGCGATCGGCAACGCAGCGGCGCCGGACCTCGACCCATCGCGCGTCTCGTTCCGCCTCGACGACGTGCTCGTCGTCGACCAAGGCGGGCGCTCGCCGTCGTACCGCGAGGAGGACGGTCAGCGCGTGATGAAGCAGGACGAAATCACGGTCACCGTCGCGCTCGGGCGTGGCGCCGCGGCGTCGCGGGTGTGGACGTGCGACTTCTCGCACGACTACGTGTCGATCAACGCCGACTATCGCAGCTGACATGATGTCCGTCTCGGACCTGACCGCATTGCTCAATCGCCTCGAAGGCATCCTCGAGCGCGTCGAGGCGGTGCTCCCGCCGGCGCCCCCGCCGCCGGACTGGTCGGCGACCGCGTTTCGCTGGCGCAAGCGCTCGGGCCGCGGCTTTCTCCAGGCGGTGCGCCATCCGCACGCGATAAAGCTCGATGATCTGGTCGCGATCGATGCGCAGAAGAGCGCCATCGACGCCAACACGCGCCAGTTCGTCGCGGGACTGCCCGCAAACAACGTACTCCTCACCGGATCGCGCGGCACGGGCAAATCGTCGCTCGTGAAGGCGATGCTCGCGAAGTACGCGACGAAGGGGCTGCGGCTGATCGAGGTCGACAAGGCGGATCTCGTCGACCTGCCCGACATCGCCGAGCAGGTTGCCGCGCGGCGCGAGCGCTTCATCGTGTTCTGCGACGACCTCACGTTCGACGCGGGCGAGCCCGGCTACAAGGCGCTCAAGGTGATGCTGGACGGGACGATCGCTGCGGCGTCGACCGACCTCCTGATCTACGCGACGTCGAACCGCCGGCACCTGTTGCCCGAATATTTCAGCGAGAACCTCGAGACGAAGCACGTCGGCGAAGAAGTCCACCCGGGTGAGTCGGTCGAGGAGAAGATCTCGCTCTCCGAACGCTTCGGGCTGTGGATCTCGTTCTACCCGTTCAGCCAGGACGACTATCTCGCTGCGGTGGCAAGCTGGCTCGACGCGTTCGACGTTCCCGCCCCGCGAACGAAGCGCGACGCGCAGGAGCGTGACCGCGATGCGCTGCAGTTCGCGCTGCAGCGCGGCTCGCGCAGCGGCCGCATCGCGTGGCAGTTCGCGCGCGGGTACGCGGGCGCGGCGGCGCTGCGGAAGCGTCCGCGTTAGGAGCCTGTCGGACTGGCTTTCGCGTATGCGACGGAGGCGATTTGGGCGCAGTTCAAGGCGCGAGCCAGAAGCCATACCGGGATGTATGGCCAGGGCGAGTAACGCAGAAATGCGCCCAAATCGCCCCGTCCCTTCGGGTTGCTGCCAAAAAGCGCGTCTGCGTCGTTGCTCGGCTCGCCCATATTCGCGATATCGGCTTCGCCTCGCGCCTCGCATCCATCGCTTTTTGGCCCAGCAACGCATGCGCGAAAGCCAGCCCGACAGGCTCCTAGTGACCGAGAGCATCGTTCCCGTCGCCGCCGCGGTCGTCGTGCGCGCCGACGGCCGCGTGCTGCTCGCGCAGCGCCCGGCGGGGAAGGCGTACGCCGGTTATTGGGAGTTTCCCGGCGGCAAGCTCGAGCCTGGCGAGGCGCCGCGCCACGCGCTCGAACGCGAGCTCGCCGAGGAGCTCGGCATCCGCGTCCGGTGCGCCGCGCCGTGGCTGGTGCAGCGGTTCGTCTATCCGCACGCCCACGTCGAGCTTCACTTCTTCCGCGTCTTCCAGTGGGACGGCGATCCCGTCGGCCACGACGGTCAGGCGTTCGCGTGGCAGAGCGCCCGGCGCGTTCGATGTGGCGCCGCTGTTGCCTGCCAACACGCTCGTGCTGCGCGCGCTGCTCCTGCCCGCCGTGTGCGGCATCACGATGGCAGCGGACATGGGCGAGGCCGCATTTCTCGAGCGCGCCCACGGCGCGCTCGAGCGCGGGCTCAAGCTGATCCAGCTCCGCGAGAAGGACTGGCCGGCGGCGCGGCAGCGCGCGCTCGGCGAAGCGCTGCAGGCACTCGCGCGGCCGCACGGCGCGCAGGTGCTGCTCAATGGCAGCGAGGACGACGCGCGCGCATGGGGCTTCGACGGCGTGCACTGGACATCCGCCGCGCTCGCAGCGGCGTCCGAGCGTCCCGAGGGCCTCCTGTGCTCGGCGTCGTGTCACACGCGCGAGGAAATCGTGAAGGCCGGTGCGCTCGCGCTCGACTTCGCGCTGCTGGGCCCCGTGCGGCCGACGCCGACGCACCCGGAGGCGATCACGCTCGGCTGGGACGGGTTCGAGGCGGTCGCGGTCGGCGCCGCGCTGCCGGTCTTTGCGCTCGGTGGATTGTCGGGTGCGGACCTGGACGTCGCGATCGCCCGCGGTGCGCACGGCATCGCGCTGCGTCGCGCGGCGTGGGCCTGATCCTCAACCGGCGTCGGCTTTCTCACGCTTTTCCGGGATCCTCGGGCTCCGTGCGAGCAGCATCAGACCGCCGAGGACGATCAGCAGTACAGAGACGAGGAGTGTCCAACGCAGCCGGTAGTGGTCGTGCAGCCACCAAGCGATGCCGACGGCAATGAGCGTTGGCCCCAGCACGACCGAGCTCTTCGTGATGCCATCCATCGCAATGATGATTACTCCACCGGCGATCAGCGCAATCGACGTGATCGCATCGAAGTCCGGGAACCAGCCGAAATACCAGACGAGGCCGAGTACGCCGATGACGATCAGCGTGATGGGCGTAGCGGCGTTGCGCATGCGTTTCTCCCGAGTGCGATCGCGGGCGTCGCGTCAGCCATCGCGCGGCGATTCCGCTTCCGGCTCATCCGGCGCGGACTCGCCTGTGCCGGGCCCCTCGGGCACGGCAACGCGATAGGCCTCCGAGGCCCACGCGCCGAGGTCGATCAGTTTGCAGCGCTCGGAGCAGAAGGGGCGGAACGGCGCCGCCGGCGACCATTCGACCGCCTTGCCGCATTGCGGGCAGGGAACTACGCGCGAAGCGATCATCGCGTCACAGATTTGAGGGCGCTGGCGTGGATTCGATGGTAGCACACTGAAAAATAGGGCATATTGACTCGCAGTCCTCGCCTCGAGGGTCCCATTGCGGGCGGTCGCCCATTGCACTCGAGCTCTCCGATTGGCAGGGCAATCCTCGACGCTCGCATGAAGGCGGACTTCGAACCGAACGCGCCTGCGCGCTATTACAATGTCCAGGTCCTGCGCGCGATCGCTGCCACGGCGGTGCTGATCGATCACGCCAGCGCGACAACAGCCGGAATCTTTCCGGGATCCACTGCGCTTGCTTCGAACGTTGTCGCGCGCTTCGATTACGGCGTTCCCCTATTCTTTGCCATTTCCGGGTTCGTCCTGACGCATGCGATCCAGTCGGACTCGATACCACGCTTCCTGCTGGCACGGGCGCTCCGCATCTATCCGGGTTTCTGGCTGGCGATCGCGCTGACGCTGCTGATCGAGTGGGGAATTGCGGGTCGGCCCGCGTGGCCCCCCGGCGCTTGGTCGACTCTCACGTTGTTGCCGCTTGGCCCGACGCCACCTCTTCTGGGCGGCGTCGAGTGGACGCTCGTCTACGAGATCTTCTTCTACATCCTGTTCGCGTTGATGTGGGCCGCGAGGTCACGCCGAGCGGTCCTGGTTTTTTGCGCCGGGTGGCTCCTTTCGATTGCGTTCGCCGGACTCTACGACCCGAGCCGCTACACGGTGACGATGCCGCATGGAATCACGATCGCGCTGTCGGCCTACAACCTTCCTTTCATCTTCGGGATGCTGGCGTATCACGCGCACTCGAAGATCAAGCGGCGTCAGTTGGGTGCGCTCGCGTTTGTTTGCGCCGCACTCTGGGTCGGCACCGGATTCCTGGAGGCAGTCGAAGTCCGCGCCTGGGTCATCGGCCTGGCCAGCGGCTCGTTGGTCATGATCTTCGGCCGGCTGGCGCTCGAACATGATGCCGGCCGAAATGCCTGGCTCGTGCGCTGCGGGGACTGCTCGTATGGCATCTACTTGCTTCACCTGGCAATCCTCGGAGCGGCCGTCCGGCTCGTCGATCTTGCGCCTTTCGGGGCGTGGGGCGCCTTCACCGTGCTTGTCGGGGTCGCCTTTGCAGGCGCGTGCGTCTTCGGCGCCTTCGAGAATCGCCTCTACCGGTTGCTTAAGCGTACGACCCTTTCGCGGCTCCGCCCGGATCGACTCGCGACGGCCTGTACGCGCGCGAGCATCGGTTGAACGCAATGCACCCGGATTCAGTACTGGATCGAAGGCAGGTCGCCGGTCTGACCAAAGGCAAAGGAAATCACCTGCGGGCCTTCGGGATCAGGCTTGAGGAACCACATGCCCGCACGGAAGATCGCGAGCGAATACCTGCCGTCGGCCGTCTTTTCGCTTGACCATCGCGGAATCAGCAGCGGAATGTCCTGTGGATCGCCGCCAAAGGTGTGGGTCGCGGTGACGGTGCCGCCGCCCTCGGTGTCGAGATACCAGACGCCGTTCCGATAGACGCCATAGACGAGATCGCGGCGGTCCGTCGCGTTCCCTCGACCGGCGATGTTGGCGACGACGGGTCGGTCCCCGGCGGCGCCGAACGAAAAACGGATGTCGGCCCCGCCGCCGCGATTGGTGGACGAGACCAGCCATTCGCCATTCCGAAAGACGCCGCTGTCGACGACGCCGTCGCCGGTGAAGTCGGCGCAAAACGGAAGATCGCCCGGCTGGCCCAGGGCGAGTACGCGCTCGGCCGAGCCGGGGGGATTGATCCACACGACCCAATCCCTGCCATTGAACGCGCGAAAGGCATTCCCCGTCCTGCCGAGACTTTTCGGACAGACCAAGCCGATATCTCCGGCGGTGCCCAGCGCGACGACGCCCGTACTGCGGTGGTCGTAGCCGAGATCGCTGCCGGCCGCGACGCTGCGATCGAGGAAGAATTGCGCTGTCGGAGGGCGATACAGCGCAAAGAGCATTCTGCGCGTGCCATGGTCGCTCGACGAGAACGTAACAGGGCAAGCGCCAGCGGAATCCACGGGAGCGCGAGGAGCGTCAAACGGCGGAGGACAGACATGGCCGGTTGCAACCGCGAACCCGTCCGCGGGTCACTGGATCCGCCGAGCGACCGGCGCGAACGTGCCAGGGCCGCCGCTGGATCCGTCAGAGATTACAGAACATCAATTCGAACGGGACATCGTGGTCGTAGACCGAGCCGCGATCCATGCCGGTGACGCCGATGAACCGGATGTTGAGCGCGTACTTGTTGGCGCTGATCTCCGGCACGCAGGGCAGGTCGTTCTCGACGGTGAGGCGCAAGAGCTGCGCGACCTTCGAGGTCGTGAGCATTAGCTGGAAGACACCTCGGCCGGCGGTCTGTCGGCTCGCGCGGCCGTTGTCGCGCAACAGGCGCAGGATGATCGCAAGACCGTCGTGGATCGGCAGGAACGGCTCGAGCCAGGCCTTGAGGTCATTCTGCCGCGCGGCCGAGTCGGCGTTGAGCCAGTAGTGATAGGCAGGCAGGTCGAACTCGCAGACGCCGCCGGGAATCGCGGTGCGCTGCTTGATCGTCATCAGCCATTCGTTCTCGCGGAGGTGTGTACCGGCCTTGCCGGCCTGCGCGAGCAGCGCGCCGCTCGCGTGCTCGATGTCGGCGAGCAGCGATTCGAGCGCCCGCGTCTCGATCGCCGGGTTGTTGCGCAGCGGCGCGAGCAGCTGCTTCTGCCGCTCGAGCTCCTGCAGGATGTCGGTCTTGAGATCGGCGCGCGCGGCGACGTCGGTGATTTCGAACAGCGCGAGCAGCGCTGCGTGATGGTCGGCCGCTTCGGTGCGCGACGCGAAATATTGCGCGCGGCGATACAGGTCCTCGAGCCGCATCAGCGTGCGGATGCGCTCGTTCAGCGGATGCTCGTAGCGGATCACGGCAGGCGAGGCCGATCGGGTCAATCCCGCATTCTGCCCGAAGACGACGCGACGCGTCCCGCCTCGGCCGCGAGCGCCCGGTACCGACGGTCGAGCGCCGCGACCTGGAAGGGAATCGCCGAACGCGGACCCGCGTTGTCGAGGACGTCGTCGGCGCGGGCGACGCGCTCGGCCCGCCCGAGCTGCGTGGCCATGATGGCGCGGACTTCATCTGCGACGAGGCCGCTGCGGACGGCGACCCGGCGGATCTGCTCGTCCTCCGGGCAGTCTACGACGAGGATCCGGTTGACCATCGGCGTGAGCCCGCCGCGCTCGAGGAGCAGCGGCACGACGAGAATTCCGTACGGACTCGTCCAGCGTGCAATCTCTTCGCGCGCGGCGCTTCCGATCAGCGGATGGAGGATTGCTTCGAGCCGCGCGCGCGTGGAGGCGTCGGCGAAGACCCGCTCACGCAATGCCGCGCGGTCGAGCGACCCATCCGGTTGCAGCCAACCAGGGCCAAGCCCGGAGACGATCGCCGCCAAGCCGGGGGAGCCGGGCGCGGTGAGCGTGTGCGCCAGGCGATCGGTGTCGGTGACGTCGATGCCAAGCGCCGCAAAAGCTTCGGCCACGGCGGACTTGCCGCTGCCGATGCCGCCGGTGAGTCCGACGACAAAACTCACGGGAGCCACAACTTCACGAGCGCGGGTCCGAAGAAGAGCGCAATCGCGCCGGCGAGCGCGAGGTACGGCCCGAACGGCAGCGGCGTGGTGTGGTCGCGGCCGCGGAAGGCGATGAGCGCCATCCCAATCACGGCGCCAGCCACGGACGACAGCAGCACGATGAGAGGGAGCATCTTCCACCCGAGCCACGCCCCCAGCGCCGCAAGCAACTTGAAATCCCCGTGGCCCATGCCTTCCTTGCCGCGGATCAGCTTGAATGCCCAGTAGACCGACCAGAGCGACAGGTAGCCCGCGACGGCGCCGACCACCGCGCTCGCGAGCGGCGTGAACAGGCCGAAGAGATTCGCAACGAGCCCCGCCCAGAGGAGCGGCAGCGTCAGGTCGTCCGGCAGGTATTGCGTGTCGGCGTCGATCAGCGCGAGCGCGAGCAGCGTCCACAAGAGCACGCAGGCCGCCGCGCCTTTCGGCGTCGCGCCAAACGCTACGACCGCCGCGACGGCGAAGAGACCGCCCAGGATCTCGACAATGGGGTAGCGGACCGAGATCGGCGCCTTGCACGCGCTGCAGCGGCCGCGGAGCGCGAGCCACGAGACGACCGGAACATTCTCGAGAGCGCTGATCCGGTGCCCGCACGACGGGCACGCCGAGCGCGGCACGACCAGGTTGTACGCGGGCGCGTCCGGGACGTCCTTGCCCTCGTGCTCGAGGCAGTCGTCCCGCCACGCGCGCTCGAGCATTTTCGGCAGCCGGTGGACAACGACGTTGAGAAAGCTGCCAATGCACAGTCCGACGATCAGCGCCACCACAGCAACAACGGGCATCGACTCGATCATCGGGGCGCGGCCACGGGCAGCTTCGGTGAAGGCTCATGCGCGGAGCACGTGATGCCGGAGCCAAAGCTGCCGGCACACAGACCTACGACCAGCGCGATGGCAACGGCAACGGGCACGGACTCGATCATGGGAGGACATACCGAATGCCCATCCGCGCGGCGACGACCGTCAGCATGGATTCGCCCATATCGACACGCCGACACCGAGGGTGGCGAACCCCGCGCCGCGCTTCTCGACAGCGCCAGTGCGTTGCCGGCACGCGCCGCGTCGCCGCGGAGCTGTCAGACGACCTGGCCCAGCTTGAAGATCGGCAGGTACATCGCGACGACGAGGCCGCCGATCACGACACCCAGGAACACGATGATGAGCGGCTCGAGCAGGCTCGAGAGTGCCGCGACCGCATCGTCGACCTCGCGCTCGTAGAAGTCCGCGATCTTCCCCAGCATGTTGTCGAGCGAGCCCGACTCCTCGCCGATCTGCGTCATCTGCAGCACCATGTTCGGGAAGAGCTTGCTGTTGGTCATCGCGTTGGTGAGGCTCGTGCCGGTGCTGACCTCGGTCTGGATCCGCTTGGTCGCCGAGTTGTAGACCGCATTGCCGCAGGCGCCGCCGACCGCGTCGAGCGACTCCACCAGCGGGACACCGGCCGCGAACATCGTCTGCAGCGTGCGCGTCCAGCGCGCGATCGTCGCCTTTTCGAGGATCTGGCCGACGATCGGGATACGCAGTGAAAGCCGGTCGAGCGTGAAGCGGAACGCCGCCGATCGCCGGTGCAGGAAGCCGAGCCCGACGAAGGTGGCGACGATGACAAGAAAGCCAAGCCACCAGTATGCGACGACGAAGTCCGACATGGCCATGACGACCAGCGTGGGGACCGGGAGGTCCGCCCCGAAGCTTTGGAAGATCTGCTTGAACGCCGGGATCACCCAGACCATGATGACCCAGATGACGAGGATGGCCACGACGATCACTGAGATCGGGTAGAACAGCGCCGACTTGATCTTGCTCTTGATCGCGAGGATCTTTTCCTTGTACGACGCGAGCCGGTCGAGGATCGCGTCCAGCATGCCGGCAGTCTCGCCGGCGTGCACGAGGTTGCAGTAGAGATTGTCGAACTGCGCCGGGTGCTCGCGGAACGCCTGCGACAGGCTCGAACCGGCCTCGACGCGGCCCTTGATGTCCATCACGAGGCGCGAGAACCGTGGGTTGCTGTGGCCCCGGGCAACGATCTCGAATGCCTGCAGGAGCGGGACGCCCGCGCGCAGCATCGTCGCGAGCTGGCGCGTGAAGAACGTGATCTCGCGCTCGCCGACCTTCTTGCCGCCGCGGAAGGTGAGCCGCTTGATCTTCTGAATGCGGATGCCCTGCCGGCGCAGGTTGGTGGTGACCACCGTCTGCGACGCGGCCTTCGACTCGCCGCGCACCTGTCGGTTGTTGCGGTCGATGCCTTCCCAGACGAACGTGTATTCCTTGACGTCCCTGCGTTGCGCGGCTGCGGTGGCCATGGTCTCGGTCCTGTCCTGGCGGCGGGGGTCACTCGTTGGTGATCGCCTCGATTTCCTCGAGCGAGGTAATCCCCATCTTCACCTTGATGAGGCCCGATTGCCGCAGGTCGCGCACGCCCTCCTTGCGCGCCTGGTCGGCGATGTCGAGCGCGGTGCCGTTGCGCATGATGAGCTGGCGCATCTCGTCGGAGATCGGCATCACCTGATAGATGCCGACGCGGCCCTTGTAGCCCGTGTCCTTGCACTTGTCGCAGCCGATCGGGCCGTAAGGCTGCCACGTGCCGTCGATCTCTTCTTCCGTGAACCCGGCCCGGATCAGCGCCTCGGGCGGGATGTCCTTCGGCTGCTTGCAGCTCGAGCACAGCCGGCGGCCGAGCCGCTGCGCGGTGATCAGGATCACCGACGAGGCGACGTTGAACGGCGCGACGCCCATGTTGAGAAGCCGCGTCAGCGTCGTTGGTCCGTCGTTCGTGTGCAGGGTCGAGAGGACGAGGTGGCCCGTCTGTGCCGCCTTGATCGCGATGTCGGCGGTCTCGAGGTCGCGGATTTCGCCGACCATGATGATGTCCGGGTCCTGCCGCAGGAACGAGCGGAGCGCCGCCGCGAACGTGAGGCCGGCCTTCTCGTTGACATTGACCTGGTTGATGCCGGGGAGCTGGATTTCGCAGGGGTCCTCGGCGGTCGAGATGTTGACGCCCGGCTGGTTCAGGATGTTGAGGCAGGTGTAGAGCGAAACTGTCTTGCCGCTGCCGGTCGGGCCGGTGACGAGGATCATCCCGTACGGTCGCCCGATCGCGAACATCAGCTGCTCCTGCTGATCGGGGTCGTAGCCCAGCGCCTCGATGCCGAGCTTCACGCCCGACGAGTCGAGGATCCGCAACACGATCTTCTCGCCGAAGAGCGTCGGCAGCGAGCTCACGCGGAAGTCGATCGCCTTCGACTTCGACAGCACGAGCTTCATCCGGCCGTCCTGCGGCACCCGTTTCTCGGCGATGTCGAGCTTCGAGATCACCTTGATTCGCGAGGCGACCTTGTCCTTGATCACGAGCGGCGGCTGTGCGACCTCCGACAGGAGGCCGTCCAGCCGGTAGCGGATCCGGAAGTTCTTCTCGTAAGGCTCGAAGTGGATGTCGGAGACGCCCTGGTTGATCGCGTCGATCAGGATCTTCTGGATGTACTTGACGACCGGCGCATCCTCGATCTCTGAGCTTTCCTCGTCGGAAATTGCGACGACGCCGCCTTCCTGGAGGTCCAGCTCCAGGTCCTCCATGGCGGCCATCTCGTTGAGGGTCGCCCCTTTCGCCTCGACCAGCTTGGAGATCGCCTGCTGGAGCTTGTCGTCCTCGACCACGACCGGCTCGACAACGAGGTTCGTCTTGAATCGGACCTCCTCGAGCGCCTGGAGGTTGGCGGGGTCCGAGGTCGCGACATAGAGCCGGTTGCCGCGCTTGTGCAGCGGCAGGACCCGCCGCGATTGCGCCATCTTGAGGTCGACCAGGTCCTTGTTGATCTGGTCGAGGTCGAACGCCGCCAGATCCATGATCGGGACGCCGAATGCGCGCGACCCGAAGGCAGCGACCTGCGATGCGGACATCCGCTTGCCCTGCAGCAACTGCTCGACGAAGGTGACGCTTGCCTGCTGCGCCTGCGTCTGGACCACTTCGGCGTCGTACTCGGTCATCAGCCCATGCTGCGCCAGCGCGCGCGCGAGCCCGCTCAGGTTTCGCGTCGCGGTGGCGTGGGTGGCCATGGGCGGGGCGGCTAGATGGGGGCGGTTCAGCGGCGGAACGCCGGGCTGTCGGGATACCGAAGCAATTTACGTGCCTTTTGCCGGTCCCGCCTTCCTCCCGGTGTTATTCCAACCGCATAAAACTTCAGCCGGTCGATGATGCCTGTCCGCTTTGGCTTTGTAAAGGCGCGGAGGGTGTGCTGCGGCCCACTGGCGGCAGGAGTCGTACCACTTTTACCGCGCGGTCCTGGGTCTGGAGGATTTCGAGGCTTTGCCCGGCGACCGTCGCCCTCGTGCCCGCCTCGGGAATGTCGGCCAGTTGCTCGACGATCAGGCCGTTCAGCGTCTTCGGCCCGTCCAAGGGAAACTGGGTGCCGAGCTTGCGATTCAGCGTTCGCAGCGCTGCCATCCCGTCGACGACGACGCTGCCGTCGCCCTCGCGGGCCCACGACTCGCCCGCGGCCGGCGCCTGCGTCGTGAAATCGCCGATGATCTCCTCGATGATGTCCTCGATCGTGACGAGCCCCTGCAGCTCGCCGTACTCGTCGACGACGAGTCCCATCCTCTCGTGGTCATTCTGGAATTGCTGGAGCTGGACCAGGAGCGGCGTCCCCGCCGGCACGAAGTACGCGGGGCGCAGGATCGTGCGCAGCGCCGCGGCGTCGATCTCCCCCGCGTGCTGCAGCCCGACCACGTGCTTCAAGTGGAGGACGCCGACGATGTTGTCGAGCTCGTCCTCGTAGGCCGGCAGGCGCGCGTGATAGGACGTTGCGAGCTGCTCCTCGAGATGCGCGGCCTTCGCGTTGAGATCGAGCGCGTGAATCTGGTTGCGCGGCGTCATCACGTCGTCGACGGCGACGGCCTCGACGTCGAGCAGGTTCGCGAGCATCGACCGGTGCTTGCCGCGGAAGTACTGGGCTTCAAGCACGAGCGAGCGCAGTTCTTCCTGCGAGAGCGTCGCGCCGGACTCGTCGGCGGGCCGCAGGCGCAGGAGCCGCACGAGGAAGCGGACGACGAGGTTCGGCAGCCATACGATGGGCTCCGCCGCCTTGAGCAGCGGCGACAGGACATACGAGATGGGCGCCGCGACGCGATCGGCGTGCGCGGCGCCGATTACCTTGGGCAGGATCTCCGAGAAGATGAGGATCGCGAGCGAGATCGCGATGGTCGACAGCGCAAGCGCGAGCTCCCCTTGGCCGAACAGGCGGACCGCGATCAGCGTCGACAACGTCGCCGCGGCGGCGTTGACGACGGTGCTGCCGAGAAGGATCACCGACAAGAGCTTGTCGGTCTGCGCGAGCAGCGAGAGCACGAGCTTCGCTCCGCGCACACCGCGGTGCGCGCGATGCCGGAGCCGGTAACGGTTGACCGCCATCATCGCGGTCTCGGAGATCGAGAAGAAGCCGGACGCGACCAGCAGGAGCGCGAGCGCTATGAACAGCGTGCCGAGCGGAATGTCATCCATGAGAGGGGCCGCGCGTCAGCAGGCGGTACGAGCGCGCGCAGCGTGGGCGCTCCAGCCGGCGCCTGGCGGCAGTCCGGGTCATCGCCCGAGCAGCACCTCGAGCACGAACTTCTCGCCGAGATACGCGAGAAAGACGAAGACCGTGCCGGCCACGATCCACCGCAGCGCGACGCGGCCGCGCCAGCCGTAGCGCCAGCGACCCCAGAGGAGCGCTGCGAACGTGAGCCAGCCGAGGAGCGAGAACACACTCTTGTGCGTGAACAGCATCGGCCGCCCGAAGATCTGCTCCGAGAACAGCATGCCGCTCGCGAGCGTGAAAGTGAGGAGCACGAAACCGACGGTCACCATCCGGAACAGGAAGCGCTCGAGCGTGAGCAGCGGCGGCAATCCCGACGCGCCTGGATCCGGAAGGTGCCGGCGCAACCGCCTCTCGAGACCCATCAGGACGAGCGCCTGCAAAGCGGCCACGAGGAACAGCGCGTAGGCGACGAGCGCGACGCCGACGTGCAGCGCCGCCCACGGCTCGCCGGCGTAGGGGAACCGGTGCGGATTCGTCACCACCGCGGGCAGGAGCGATGCGATCGCGGCGACCGGCAGCACGACCGTCCCGATCGCCGGCAACGTGGACAGAAGTCCGGACGCCCATGCGACCAGCGCCACCAACGCCGCGACGACCGACACCGCATTGGGCAGGCTGAGATCGAGCCCGTCCGGCGTCGCGAACTCGCGTCCCGCCAGGAATGCGTGCAGGAGGAGCGCGGCCGGGACGAGGATCACCGTCCACTGCCGCGCGGGATGAGCTAGGCCGGCCTTCGCGCCGGGCATGTCGGCAACCGGCTGCGGCCACAGCGCCCACGCGGCCAGGGCGTAGAGAGCGGCGACCGCGGCGTGGAGTAAAATCATGGGCTTCCGGTTGCGGCTCGCGGCGTTCGCCGCCGCTCCCGAAGTTTACCTCAGGGCACCGGCGCACCCGCCGGCGCCGCGTGATCCCGATGCTCGACACCCTGACCCAGCGGCTCTCCCGCGTCGTCAAAACGCTGCGCGGCGAGGCGCGACTGACCGACGCCAACATCGCCGACGCGCTGCGCGAGGTGCGGCAGGCGCTGCTCGAGGCGGACGTCGCCCTGCCGGTCGTCAAGGACTTCGTCGCCGCCGTGAAGGCGAAGGCCCTGGGCGAGGAGGTGACGGGCTCGCTCACGCCGGGGCAGGCGCTCGTTGGCGTCGTCCACCGCGAGCTCGCCGCGCTGATGGGCACGGCCGCGGCACCACTCGATTTCGCAACGCAACCGCCGGCGGTGATCCTGCTCGCGGGCCTGCAAGGCGCCGGGAAGACGACGACCGCGGCGAAGCTTGCGCGACTGCTGAAAGCGCAGAAGAAGAAAGTGCTGCTCGTCTCGGCCGACGTCTACCGCCCCGCCGCGATCGAACAGCTCGGAACGCTCGCGGGCCAGGTCGGCGTCGACTTCTTTCCATCCGCAGTCGGCGAGCAGCCTGTCGCGATCGCCATGGGCGCGATCGACTGGGCGCGGCGGCACTACCATGACGTCGTGATCGTCGACACCGCGGGCCGGCTGGCGATCGACGAGGCGATGATGCGCGAGATCGCCGAGCTGCACGCTGCCGCCCGGCCGGTCGAAACCCTCTTCATCGTCGACGCGATGCAGGGCCAGGATGCGGTCAACACGGCGAAGGCGTTCCGCGACGCGCTGCCGTTGACCGGCGTGATCCTGACCAAGCTCGACGGCGACGCGCGCGGCGGGGCCGCGCTGTCGGTGCGGCAGGTCACCGGAGCGCCGATCAAGTTCGTGGGCATCGCCGAGAAAATCGACGGGCTCGAGACGTTCCACCCGGAGCGGATGGCCTCGCGGATCCTTGGCATGGGCGACGTGCTGTCGCTGATCGAGGAGGCGCACCGGAATGTCGACGTCGCCGAAGCGGAGAAGCTCGCGAAGAAGGTCAAGTCCGGCAAGGGCTTCGACCTCGACGACTTCAAGGCCCAGATCGCGCAGATGCGCAAGATGGGCGGGCTCGCCGGGATGGTGGACAAGCTGCCCGCCGAGCTCGCGCGCGCCGCGCAGAACACGAGCGTGAGCGAGCGAAAGATGGCGCACGTCGAGGGGATCATCAATTCGATGACGCCCGCCGAGCGCGCAAAGCCCGAACTCCTGAAGGCCTCGCGCAAGCGGCGGATTGCCGCCGGCGCCGGTGTGTCCGTGCAGGAGGTGAACCAGCTCCTCGCGCAGTTCGAGCAGACGCAGAAGATGATGAAGATGGTAGCGAAGGGCGGGATGCAGAAGATGTTGCGCGGAATGAAGGGTCTGCTGCCGGGTATGCGCTGACTGCCGCCGCGACGGGTCGGCGAATCAAGGGCTTGCGGCCGACCAACCGTCGTGGCGGCCGCCGGCGCCAAGGCCTCCCGGCGCGAGCCGCCCAGCTTGCCGCCATTGCCGATTTCCCCGTATAATTAAAGACTTTTCTCCGTTCACCGAGCAAAACCATGGTTGTCATTCGACTTGCCCGCGGCGGCGCGAAGAAGCGCCCCTTCTTCAACGTCGTCGTCGCCGACTCGCGCAACCGGCGCGACGGCCGCTTCATCGAGCGCGTCGGCTTCTACAACCCGATCGCCGGCGAGGGCGAGGAGGCGCTGCGCCTCGCGCACGACCGCATCGCGTTCTGGCAAGAGCGCGGCGCACGACTGTCGGACACGGTGGCGGGGCTCGTGAAGAGGTCGACCGCGCCTGCGCGACGGCGGTGGCGCCGGCGGCCGCGGCCTGACGCACGCGGCAACGCGGGCCGCGGTGCCGAAGGCAACGCCCGCGGCAGAGCGCATCGTGGTCATGGGCCGGGTTGTCGGATCGCACGGCGTGCGCGGCTGGATCAAGGTGGAACCGCTTTCCCAAGCGCCGGATGCGCTGCTCGCGCATGCGACGTGGTGGATCCGGCCGCCGCGAGCGACGGCGTGGCGGGAGTGGCGAATGACGTCCGGTCGGATGCATTCGGGCGCGCTGCTCGCGCAGCTCGCGGGCGTCGCGACCCGCGACGACGCGCTGGCGCTGCGCGGGGGAGAAGTCGGCGTGCCGCGCGCGGCGCTGCCGCGCCCGAGGAAGGGCGAGATCTACTGGGCCGACCTCGAGGGCCTCGAAGTGCGCAATCGCGAGGGCGTGATGCTCGGCGTCGTCGCGGAAGTGGTGGCGCACGGCGCGCATCCGCTGCTGCGAGTCGCGCGGCCCGCGGCGGCATCCGGGGCCGAGCGGCTGATCCCGTTCGTGCCGGCGATCGTCGACCGGGTCGATCTCGCGACGCGACGGATCGATGTGGATTGGGGCGAAGAGTATTAGCGGCGCGTAGGACGGGTGGCGCATGCGGATCGATGTCATCACGCTGTTTCCGGAGCTCGTCGATCATGCAGCGCGCTTCGGCGTCACGGGACGCGCGCTGGAGCGCGGACTCTGGTCGCTCGCGACGCGGAACCCGCGCGATTTCGCGACGGACAATTACCGGACCGTCGACGACCGACCCTACGGCGGTGGACCGGGGATGGTGATGCTGGCGGAGCCGCTCGCGAAGGCGGTGGCGGCGGCCCGGACGGCGCAGCGTGAGGCGGGCTACGCAACGACGCGGACGATTCACCTGACACCGGCGGGCGCGCAGTTGACGCACCGGCGCGTTGCCGAGCTGGCGGAGGCCGCGGAGACGACGGGGTACGTGCTGGTGGCGGGGCGCTACGAGGGCGTCGACGAGCGCTTCGTCGCGCGCGAGGTCGACGAGGAGATCGCGGTGGGTGAGTTCGTGGTCTCGGGCGGTGAGCTGCCGGCGCTGATGCTGATCGACGCGATCGTGAGGCAACGCCCGGGCGTGCTGAACGACGCGGAGTCGGCGCTGCAGGAGTCGTTCGTGGCGGGCCTGCTCGACTGCCCGCACTACACGCGGCCAGAGCGCTACGAGGGAGCGCCGGTGCCGGACGTGCTGCTGTCGGGCCACCACGCGGAGATCCGGCGGTGGCGGCTCATGCAGGCGCTGGGCCGGACCGACGAGCGGCGGCCCGAGCTTCTCGCCGGGCGCGCGCTGTCGCAGGAAGAATCGGCGCTGCTCGCGGAGTACCGGCGGGAGCACGCGCAGCAGTGACGGGACGCGGCAGGCGGGGCAACGAGCAATGCAATCGAGTAATTGAAGGCAGCGAAGAACCGGAGGCGGCAACGCCTCCACGACAACAATCCGCGCGCATCAGGGGGCACCCTGCGCTGCGCGCGCGGCTGATGGCCGTCGATCGAATCGGAGTGTGCGGCATGAACATCATCGAAACGCTGGAAAAGGAAGAAATCGCCCGTCTGGGCAAGTCGATTCCCGACTTCGCGCCGGGCGATACCGTCATCGTCAACGTGAGCGTCGTCGAGGGCGAGCGCAAGCGCGTCCAGGCCTACGAAGGCGTGGTGGTCGCGAAGCGCAACCGCGGACTCAATTCGTCGTTCGTCGTGCGCAAGATCTCGAGCGGTGAAGGGGTCGAGCGCACGTTCCAGACGTACTCGCCGCTGCTCGCCTCGATCGAGGTGAAGCGCAAAGGCGATGTGCGCCGCGCGAAGCTCTACTACCTGCGCGACCGCTCGGGCAAGTCCGCGCGCATCCGCGAGAAGCTCGCCCACGCCCACCGGGAAAAGCAGGATTAGCCTTCCGTCAGGGGAGCTTGGTCACGCGGGGCCGCTGCACGCGCCGTGACGGCAAGGGCAGCCTCCAGGCTGCCCTTGTGCTTTCCTGGGGCACTTTTCGTCGAATTGGCCCGAATCGGCCTGCTTCTTGCTAGCTCCTCTTGCTTACGAAGGGGTTTTAACCGAATATTCCTGCACCCGGCGGCGGCTTCCTGCCGGCCGCCGAAGCGATGCGAGCAACACTCTACGAAGCGCTGGGGATACCGCAGGCCGCCTCGGACGAGGAGGTCCGGGCCGCGCTGCGCCGGCTCATCCGGAAATATTACGCGAAGACCCGCGACGGCCAGGGCAATGTCGAAGAGGCGCTGCGCTTCATCAATCATGCCAGCCGCATACTGGGCGACCACGATCGCCGCGTCCGCTACGACCAGGAGCTCGCCGTCTCCGACGGCACGACCGAGCAGCGGATAGCGCACGTCGTCAGCAACGCGATGGCGGAGGCGGGCGAGCAGACGGACGTGAAGCCGCCCGAGCCCGAGCCGGGCCAAGACGAGATACTCGAGACGGGCCTCGACAGCGCGGAGATTCCCCCCGAGCGGGTATTCCATCACCCGGGCTTGACCGAGCGGGTCGCGTCGTTCGGCCGCTCGACACTCGTCACCGCGGCCTTGTGCGTGCTGTTCGGCGCGTTCATCGCGGCGGCGATCGTCGCGGTCACGCCCGCCGATACCGTGCTCGTCGCGAAGCAGGTGCTCGTCTGGCTCACGCTCACGCTCCTCGTGCTCACGATCGTCTATGGCATCGTCCACGGCCTCGCGTGGTCGCGCCGGCGGCGCGGCGCGGCACCCGTGCCAGTGCTGGTGCCGACGACCGACCTCGCGATCCTCAACTGGCGGCGCGAGAAGAGCGTGTTCCTCGGCACTAACCAGCCGCAGGAGGACGCGAGCTGGATCTTCCAGCTCCGGATGGCGGAGCTCGAACGCGCGAAGGCCGGCCGGACCAGCGAGCCGCGGCCGTGGAACCGGCTCGCCGCGCGCCTGTTCGACTACGCGCTTTGGGGACTCGTCCTCGCGCTGCTCCTGTCCGAGCTGCGCGGCGCCGGCGCGATGCCCGAGGCGCTCGCGTACTGGATCGGTCACCCGCTGCTCGCGCCGGTCCTGATTACGGGCACGTGGGTGCCGATCGAGGCGCTCCTGATCGCTTCGCTGCAGACGACGCCGGGCAAGTGGCTGTTCGGCTGCTACCTGCAGTTCTCGATCTCCGACGCGTACGCGAGCCGGGACACGCGCTCGCAACTGCGCCGCGCGTCGCAGCGCGCGGTGCGCGTCTGGTGGGAGGGGGTGGGCTGCGGCTTCCCGCTGCTCGCGCCAATCCTGATCGCTGTCGCCTACGAAAAGGTCGCGCAGAACCAGGAGACGGACTGGGACTTCGCGCAGGATTGCCTCGTCACGCACGGACCGCCCGGCGTGCTGAACGCGGTGACGGGCGTGTGCGGACTGGCCGCGATGCTCTGGCTCTACGGCGTCGCGTGGCACCAGCCGATGGCGCAGTCGATTGCGTGGGCGCGTACGTCGCTCACCGAGGCGCTGCCGACGGCCGAGTCGCTGTTCCCGAGCGGATTCTCTCGCGGCGCCGCGACCGGGGTCAGCGGCGGGATCAAATCCGTGGCGCCGACGGCCGCGCCGTCACCGCCCCCCGCCGTGACGCCGCCGCCTACGGCGGTGGCGACGGGGCCCGTCGACCCCGCGCTCGCCGCCGAGTTCGCCGAGCGCCGCGCGCGTGCCGCGGTGCTGAAGATCGAAGGGCCGCGGATGTTGCAGGCGGGCAATTGGCGCCGTGCCGCCGAACTCTGCCGCGCCTGGACCGAGATCGATCTCGGCAACTCCGAAGCCTGGCGCTGCCTCGGCCAGGCGTTGCAGGCGCAGGGCTATCACCAGGACGCGATCAACGCGTTCCGCAAGGCGAAGCAATACGATCCCAACGATCGTACGCTCGACGCGGCCATCGACCGAAGCCAAAAGGGCATCGTCGCGGATTTCATCAATCGGAACAGGCGGTAGCGGCGCGAGCGGCGAGCCGGTTCGGCCTCCGCGCGGCCGAAAGCGATCGTGACAGCGAGGAGTCGGCCTCCGAACGCGCTCCCGATCGCTCGCATCCCCAAGCAGGCTTGGGGCCCCTGCTCGCCGTTCGCGCGTTCCCCCACTGCGGAGCGCCGAGGGGGAGCGAGCGATCGCGAGTCGCCGTATGGCGGCGACGGTTCCGAGCGACGATTGGATATGGCGGTGCGGAGGCCGCGAGGCAGGCGGCCGACAGCTCGGCAACGATTCAATCGGACATGCGGAGGCCGCCCAAGCGACTACTTAGCGACCAATGCGATCCACAGCGGCATCGTGATCGCCGCGAGCAGCGTCCCCGACGAGATCAGGAGCGCGACCGAAGCGCCGTCGCCCTTCATCTGCGTGGCGAGGATGTAGGCCGAGGGCGCGGTTGGCACCGACGCCATCGCGACGGCGACCAGGCGCTCGAGCGGCGACAGCGCCGCCGCGTGCGCGAACGCGAGCGCGAGCGCGGGCATCGCGAGCAGCTTGACGCCGTGCCACCACGCCATCGCCGCCGGCGGGAGTGAAGCGGCGGCGAGCGTCAGTCCCGCGCCGACAGCGAGGAGCCCGAGCGGCACCGCCGCACTCGCGAGAAGGCCCAGCAAGTGCGCGGCGATCTCAGGCAGCGGAAGGCCGGCCGCTTTCCAGAGGATGCCCGCGGCGCAGGCCAGCACCAGCGGATTTCGCGCGAGCTCGAGGCCGATGCGGCGGCCGCCGTAGCCTCGCGCGAGCATGCCGACCGCGGCGACGTTCACGATGGGGACGAGGACGCCGATCAAGAGGCTGATCGTGGCGAGCGCGGGCCCATTCCCGAGACTCGACGCCGCAGCGAGCGCGACGTAGGTGTTGAAGCGGAATCCGCACTGGAAGCACGCGGCGAACGTGGCGTGCGGCAGGCGGAACAGCGGCTGCGCGAGCGCAGAGAGTGCGATTCCGCCCAGTGTGAAGCCGAGGCCGACGGCGGCGAGGCGACCCGCGTCGGCGAGCGCGAGCGGCGAGGTCGCGAGCGAGCGGAACAGGAGCGCGGGGAACAGCACGAAGTAAACCAGTCGCTCGACGCCGGACCAGAAGGCCGCGTCGAAGCCGCGCATCCGCTTCAGCGCCGCGCCGAGCGCGATCAGCAGGAAGTCCGGCAGGAGCAGGAACGCGATACTCACTGGTGGGCCCCCACGCTTGCAGCTGTCGCCGCTGCGCTGCCCCAGCAATTCGCGCGGCCTCCGCGACGGTCCATGTTCATCGTCGCGACCCAATGTCGGCCGCCGCCCGCGCGCGCAGACGCGTGCTTCGCGCCTTGGCTTCGCCCTGCTCGCGCGGGCGTTCGGGGCGGCCCGGCGGCGCTCATCGCGAGCCTGCGCGCCGCCTTGCGGCGCTCACCGACCGCGGACGCGCGAAAGAAGCGCCGTCGTCGAGCGGTCGAAGGCGAACGGGATCGCGACGAAGCGGCCGCCGGCCGCGATCGTCTCGGCAGCGCCGGCTGTCGTTGCCGCCGTGTAGTCGCCGCCCTTGACGAGCACGTCGGGCCGGCACGCGACGATCAGCTCGCGCGGCGTGTCCGCGTCGAAGGGCACGACGAGGTCGACGGCGGCGAGCGCCGCGAGCACGGCCATCCGGTCGTCCTGCGGATTCACGGGCCGGTCGTCACCCTTGCCGAGGCGTCGGGCCGACGCGTCCGAGTTGACCGCGACGACGAGCGACGCACCGAGCGCGCGCGCCTGGTCGAGATAAGTGACGTGGCCGCGATGCAGAACGTCGAAGACGCCGTTGGTGAACACGAGCGGGCGCGGCAGCCGCGCGATCCGCGCCAGCGCGTCTGCGGCTGTCGCGATCTTCGCGGGATGGCGCGGCGGCGGGATCGCGGTGCCTGCGGTCATCGACCGGCCGCGCCGTCAGCCCTTGTACTCGAAGATCTTGACGACCCTGGCGACGCCCTCCGTGGTGGCAGCCGTCTGCGCGGCGACCCCGCCCTCCGTGCGGGGCACGATTCCCATCAGGTAGACAACGCTGCGTTCGGTGACCACCTTGACGTAGATCGCCTTGACCTGCTCATCCTCGAGCAGCCGCGTCTTGACCTTCGACGTGATGTACGTGTCGTTCGTCCGCGCGCCGAGATCGGTCACCGGCCCGATCACCATCTCGTTGTGGACGATCCGAACCTTGTCAGTCGATTTCGCGAGCTGCGTGATCTCGTCCTGGACCACGGTCGACGGTGCCTCGCCGCTCAGGAGCACGACGCCGTTGTAGCTCGTGACGTTCAGATGCACGTCGTTCGCATAGCGACTGCCTGCCTCGGTCGTTACCTTGAACTCGATCGACGTGTCGTCGAGCTGCGTGCCGGTCGAGCGCGGATCCCCGGCGATGATCGCGACGTGCGCGGCGCCTACGGCGACCATCGCCGGCGCGCAGCCGTCGATCAGTGGAACGGCCGTGCACAGGAAGGCGAGGCCGAAGGCCGCGAGGGACGGGCACGCCGGCGCATGGGGGAAGCTCATTGTTCGTCTCCGAGCAGCGCGTTGTCGATGGCATCACACAGGCAGTGGATGGTTAGCAGGTGGACCTCCTGGATGCGCGCCGTGCGGTCGTGCGGGACGCAGAGGTGCACGTCGCGTTCCTCGAGCATCGCACCGATGCGCCCGCCGCCGCGCCCGGTCAGCGCGACGACCCGCATCTCGCGGTCACGGGCCGCTTCGATTGCAGCGATCACATTGCCCGAATTGCCAGACGTCGAGATGGCGAGGAGCACGTCGCCCTTCGTGCCCAGCGCCCGCACCTGCTTGGCGAAGATCTGGTCGAACGCATAGTCGTTGGCGACGGCGGTCAGGATCGACGTATCTGTGGCAAGCGAAATCGCGGGGAGTTCCGGCCGCTCGCGCTCGAAGCGGCCGACCATCTCCGCGGCGAAGTGCTGCGCATCGGCCGCCGAGCCGCCGTTGCCGCAGGCGAGAATCTTGCCGTCGGCGAGCAGGCAGTCGGCGAGCGCCGCCGCCGCGCGTGCGATGACCGGCGCGAGCGTGCTCGCGGCGTCCTGCTTGAGGCGAGCGCTCTCGGCGAAATGCGTGCGAATGCGTTCGACGGGATCCATGAGATCGTGAGTCGTGACAACCGCGAATTGTAGCAAGGTTTCCGGTGCGGGACCGGACGCTCACGCTGCAATCACATCGCGCAGCCACTCGATGCGCGCGGGATCGAGCGCGTCGAGCAGCACGGCGTCGAACCGGCATGGCGGCGTGCGCGCGAGTCCGGCAAGGTAGGCGTTCGCAGCTGCGATCATCCGCGCGCGCTTTGCCGCGGTGATGCTGCCGGCGGCGCCGCCAAAATCGGCGTGGCGGCGCAGCCTCACCTCGACGAACACGAGCACGTCGCCATCGCGCGCGATGAGATCGATCTCGCCCACCCGACGCCGCCAGTTGCGCTCGACGATCACGAGACCGCGGCCCTGAAGAAACGCGGCGGCCAGCAGCTCCGCCTCCATGCCGGCGCGGCCCCGCGGCACCGGCATCGCTACGGCACGGCGGCCGGCACGATCTGGCCGCCCTTGAATTGCAGCGGGCGCGCGTCGCGCGTGAACTGGCGCGTCGCGTCGAGCGTCAGGTGCCCGGTGGCGCCGTCGAACTCGATCCGCTCAACGCGGCCATCGGCCAACATCTGCGCGACCCGAAAGGCGTCGATGCCGAGCGCGTAGAGCCGATCGAGCGTCGCATTCGGGAAATCGACGCGCGGGATTCGCGCGAATTCGCGCGCTTCCGGGGTGGCGACCCACGGGATGTCGACGAACCGGACGTCCTCCAGGTCGCGCAGCGCCTCGCGCGGCGGCCGCTCGTTGACGGTGCTTCCCGCATACGCGGCGATCGTTCCGACGTACGGCTTCAGGAGCGCGGCGTCCGCGCTGTCGACGGCGAGCAGCGTGGCATCCACCGGCGTGCGGGCGAGCTCGCGCTTGAGCAGCCCGAGCATCTCGGGGGAGCGGTCGAAGCGCAGCATGACCGGTGCGGTGCCACCCTGGAGCAGCCACGCGTCGACGAACGCTGCGGCGAATCGCCTTTGCAGCGGCGTGTCCGCGGCGATGACGGCGATCGTCTGCGCACCCGCATCGCGCGCGAGCCGCGCGAGCTGGCGCGCATCGCTCTCGACGGCGAGCGTGAGCGCGTACATGTTGGGCGGCAGCGACGCGCCGTCGTCGACCTGGTTCAGCGCGAGCACGAGCGGCGCCTCGATGCCGGCGGCCTCGACCGCGCGGACGTCGTCGCGCACGAGAGGGCCTACGATCACGCGTGCGCCCGCTGCGCGCGCCTGCGCGAACGCGGCCTCCACGTCGCCGTCGCCGTGCGCGACGACCAGCGGCTGCTCGTTCGCCGTCGCAGCCGCCGCAAGGAATCCAGCCTTCACGGCATTGGCGGCGCGTCCGTAGGTGCCGGAGTTCACGGGCAGCACGAGCGCGATCGCGCTCGCGGCGGGCGGCGCTGGACGGGTCGCCGTGGCATCGGCGCTTGCCGGTCCTTCGGGGGCGGCGGACAATGCCGGCGGCGCGAGCGTCGCGAGCGCGAGCGCGGCAACGCAGGCCGCCGCTCTGCGCGGAACGATACGGCGGCCGGGCACTGCAGCGCTCATGCGACGATCCCAATCCGACGTGCACCCCGAGGGCAGCGGCGCCAGCGATGACGCGGCGCCGCCGTTTCGCGCTGCACCCGCAATATTATATGTGGTGGCGACGCCGCTCGGTAACCTGCGCGACGTCACGTTGCGCGCGCTCGACGTGCTCCGCACGGCCGACGTGATCGCCGCCGAGGACACGAGGGTCACCGCGCCGTTCCTGCGTCACTACGGCATCGCGACGCGCCCGCGGTCACTGCACGAGCACAACGAGGCGCGGCGCGCGGCCGACATCGTCGACCTCCTGCGCAGCGGGAAGAGCGTCGCGCTCGTCAGCGACGCCGGCACGCCGGCGGTCAGCGATCCTGGCGCGCGGCTCGTCGCCGCGGTCCGCGCGGCCGGCTTTGCCGTGGTGCCGGTACCAGGGGCCAACGCAGCGGTGGCGGCGATCTCGGCGGCCGGACTCGTCGCGGAGCTATTCCTCTTCGCCGGTTTCCTTCCGGCCGCGGCGAAGGCGCGGCGCGAGCTCCTGGCCTCGGTGGCGCGACTCCCGCTGGCGCTCGTCTTCTATGAAGCCCCGCATCGCGTCGTGCGTACCGTCGAGACGCTCGCCGCCGCGCTCGACGGCGCGCGAAGCCTCGTCATCGCGCGCGAGCTGACGAAGAAGTTCGAGACGATCGCGCGCCTGCCTCTCGCCGAGTCGGCCGCGTGGCTTGCCGCGGATCCGAATCGGACGCGCGGCGAGTTCGTGCTCGTCGTCGACAGGCCTGTCGGCGCCGTGTCGGCAGTCGGTGACGAAAGCACGCCGCTCGGTGTGGAGCGCCTGCTGCAGGCACTTGCGCACGAGCTGCCGCCCGCGCGCGCCGCGCGCGTCGCGGCGGCGGCCACGGGCCTCGCGCGCGACGCGCTCTATGCACGAATAAGAGCGCTCAAGCCGGACGGCGAGTGACCGCCGCCCGCCGAGTCCGTCGGCGTCGCTGCGTTACACTCGCATGATGGATACGCTCGCGCCGCCCCGCGTCGCCGCGCTGCTCGACCGCGCCGGACGGGACGCGCGGCTGCAGCTCGTATTCGAGCGCGACGATGGTCGCACGCTGCTCGCGCGCCGCGTCCACGAGGGTCCGCTGCGCGCACAGATCGATCTCGACCCCGAGGGCGCCGAAGTCTGTCAGGCGGTCGGCGCGCCCGCGTAACGCCGCGATCGCATTTCGGGCGCGTCCAATCTGGTGCGCGCCGAAATGATCGCGCACCCCTTTGGTGATCACCGCAGCGGCGGTCACGCCATGCGGTAGCCGGGTCGCGCGAGACATCACGTGTAACGCATTGAATTCCCTGCGCTCGCTCGCATTGCGCCGCGCGTGGCATGGATTGTGCGATGCATCAATGCAGAGTTCCGGCGCGAGTGGCGAAAAGGCGGCGGAGCTCGAACGACAACGGGCGCAGTCATCTCGAACCTGAATACGGGGACCTCCATGCAACGCAGGAAATTCATTCAGCGGCTCGCGCTTTCGGCAACGCTGGCGACGGTCGCGTTGAGCGCCGCCGTCACGGCCGGGGCAGCCGACACCATCAAGGTCGGCGTGCTCCATTCGCTGTCGGGCACGATGGCGATCAGCGAGACGGTCCTGAAGGACGTCGCGCTGATGACGATCGACGAGATCAACGCGCAAGGCGGCGTGATGGGCAAGAAACTCGAGGCGGTCGTCGTCGACCCGGCGTCGAACTGGCCGCTGTTCGCCGAAAAAGCGCGCCAGCTCTTGACGCAGGACAAGGTCGCCGTCGTGTTCGGCTGCTGGACGTCGGTTTCGCGCAAGTCGGTGCTGCCGGTGTTCGAGGAGCTCAATGGGCTGCTCTTCTACCCGGTGCAGTACGAAGGCGAGGAGCTCTCGAAGAACGTCTTCTACACGGGGGCCGCGCCGAACCAGCAGGCGATTCCCGCCGTCGAGTACCTGATGGGCAAGGAAGGCGGCGGCGCGAAGCGCTGGGTGCTGCTCGGCACCGACTACGTGTACCCGCGCACGACGAACAAGATCCTGCGCGCGTTCCTGAAGTCGAAGGGCGTCGCCGAGAAGGACATCATGGAGACGTACACGCCGTTCGGACACGCCGACTACCAGACGATCGTCGCCGACATCAAGAAGTTCGCCGCCGGCGGCAAGACGGCCGTGGTGTCGACGATCAACGGCGACTCGAACGTACCGTTCTACAAGGAGCTCGGCAATGCGGGCCTCAAGGCAACCGATGTCCCGGTCGTGGCGTTCTCGGTGGGTGAGGAAGAGCTCCGCGGCGTCGACACGAAACCGCTGGTCGGCCATCTCGCGGCGTGGAATTACTTCATGTCGCTCAAGAACCCGGTCAACGAGGGCTTCAAGAAGAAGTGGGCCGACTATGCCAAGGCCAAGAAGCTCCCGGGCGCCGACAAGCCGCTGACGAACGACCCGATGGAAGCGACGTACATCGGCATCCACATGTGGAAGCAGGCGGTCGAGAAGGCAAAATCGATCGAGCCCGACAAGGTCATCGCGGCCACCGGCGGCCAGAAGTTCAACGCGCCCGACGGCTTCGAGGTCAAGATGGACGAGAAGAACCACCATCTGTGGAAGCCGGTGTTCATCGGCGAGATCCAGGGCAACGGGCAGTTCAACGTCGTCTGGAAGACGAACGGTCCGATCCGCGCGCAGCCGTGGAGCCAGTACATCGAGGGCAACGAGAAGAAGAAGGACGAGCCCGACAAGAAGTAGCGCGGGGCTGACCAGCAGTGCGCCGCGGGCGGTAGCTTCCGATCACTGGCTGCCGCCCGCGGCGTTTTCGCGTGAATCTCGAGCTTAACGACAATGCTTGATGGTGGAAATCCGAGTGCCGTCATTCCCGCGAAGGCGGGAATCCAGCGTCTTTCGACGAACGCCACTGGGTCCCCGCGTCCGCGGGCACGACGGGCGTGGCGCGGGAGCGCAGCATTCCGGTTCGCACTCGCGGCGTTCGCGTTGACCGCCGCGTTCGTGGTACCGGCGGCGGCCTTGGCGCTGACCGTCGCGCCCGAGCTTGCGCGCGACCTTGCCTTCGGCGAGAACGACGACAAGGTCCGCGCGATCGCGACCCTCGTGACCCAGGGCAACGCCGAGGCGCTCACGGTGCTGCAGGCACTCGCCGACGGCGAGGTGCAGACGGCGGGCGAGCAGGTCCTGTGGGTCAGGGACGGCAAGGCGACGG
This sequence comes from uncultured beta proteobacterium, assembly GCA_963830485.1. Lineage (GTDB taxonomy): Bacteria > Pseudomonadota > Gammaproteobacteria > Burkholderiales > Casimicrobiaceae > CAIWHR01. The sequence continues at coordinate 16,365 of CAWHNE010000003.1, read as the reverse complement.
ACCTCGTGACTGGCAAGAGCGTGTCGCCGCTGCCGGATTCGCGCGACGACCTCGTGCTCAACAATCGCGTCCGCCGCGTGCTCGCCACGGCGATCGCCGCGCTCAGGCTGACCGATCCGGACCGCGCCGTCCGGGTCGCCGCCGCGAAGGAGCTGCAGGGCGGGGCCGACGAGACAATGCTGCCCGCGGTCGAGCGCGCCATGGCGCAGGAGCAGGACGCCGAGATCAAGGCGCTCCTTGCGCTCACGCAGGCGATGATCCGCCTGTCGAGCTCCGACAAGGACCTGCGCATCGCCGCGATCCGTGCGCTCGCCGAGAGCCGCGATCCCAACACGAAGACGCTACTGCTGCCGCTCCTCGAAAAGAAGGGCGCCGACTTCGTCGAGCCCGACGGCGACGTGCGCGCGGAGGCCGACCGGTCGCTGCGCGAGATCGAGGGGCGGCTCTCGACCGGCGAGACGATTGGACGCATCTTCAGCGGGGTGAGCCTCGGCAGCATCCTGCTGCTCGCCGCACTCGGGCTCGCGATCACCTACGGGCTGATGGGCGTCATCAACATGGCGCATGGCGAGCTCATCATGATCGGCGCCTACGCGACCTACGTCGTTCAGAACGCGTTTCGCACGCACCTGCCGCAGGCGTTCGATTTCTACCTGGTCGCCGCGATCCCGGCGGCGTTCGCGGCGTCGGCGGTCGCCGGCATGGTGTTGGAGCGTACCGTCATCCAATTCCTCTACGGCCGGCCGCTCGAGACGCTGCTCGCCACCTGGGGGATCAGCCTCGTCCTGATCCAGTCGACGCGCACCGTGTTCGGCGCGCAGAACGTGCAGGTCGAGAATCCGTCGTGGATGTCGGGCGGGATCGAGCTCATGCCCAACCTCGTGCTGCCATGGAACCGGATCGCGATCATCGTCTTCGCCGCGGCCGTCGTGACGCTGATCTGGCTGCTCCTCACGCGCACGCGCCTTGGGCTCTTCGTCCGCGGCGTCACGCAGAACCGGGGGATGGCGGGCGCGCTCGGCGTGCCGACCCATCGCGTCGACATGTACGCGTTCGGGCTGGGCTCCGGCATTGCCGGACTCGCAGGCTGCGCGCTGTCGCAGGTCGGGAACGTCGGGCCGGACCTGGGGCAGAGCTACATCGTCGACTCGTTCATGGTCGTCGTGCTGGGCGGGGTCGGACAGCTCGCCGGAACCGTCTACGCGGCGCTCGGCCTCGGGATCGTCAACAAGCTGCTCGAGGCGTGGTCGGGTGCCGTGCTCGCGAAGATCGCGGTGCTCGTGTTCATCATCGTCTTCATCCAGAAGCGGCCGCAGGGGCTCTTCGCCCTCAAGGGCCGGATGGCGGAAGGGTGAGCGCCGGCTCCCTCTGGCTATCGTGAACGCTCCGCTCCCCCTGCCGCTGCGCGTGCCGGTCAAGGCGCCCGAGCACCCGGTACTGACGCGCCCCGGCTGGATCGCGCTCGTCGTCGTCGCCTACGTCGCGCTGGTGCTGCTGCCCTCCGCGTACCTGTGGCTGCCCGCGACGCACCCGCTGCATCTGTCGGATTACTTCATCACGCTCGTCGGCAAGATCATGTGCTACGCGATCGTCGCGCTCGCGCTCGACCTGATCTGGGGTTACGCCGGCATCCTGTCGCTGGGCCACGGCCTCTTCTTCGCGCTCGGCGGCTACGCGATGGGCATGTACCTGATGCGCTCGATCGGGCGCGATGGCGTCTACCACAGCGACCTCCCCGACTTCATGGTGTTCCTCGACTGGAAGGCGTACCCGTGGTACTGGAGCTTCACCGATCAGTTCTGGTACGCGGCGCTGCTCGTCGTGCTGGTGCCGGGGCTCCTCGCGTTCGTGTTCGGGTTCTTCGCGTTTCGCTCGCGTATCAAGGGCGTCTACTTCTCGATCATCACGCAGGCGCTGACCTACGCGTTCATGCTGCTCTTCTTCCGCAACGACACGGGGTTCGGCGGCAACAACGGATTCACCGACTTCAAGCGCATCCTCGGGCTACCCGATCGCCGCGCCCGGGACGCGCGCCGCGCTCTTCATCGCCACCGGGGTCGTGCTGCTCGCATCGCTCCTGCTGTGTCGCTTCATCGTGACCTCGCGGCTCGGCCGCGTGCTGACCGCGATCCGGGACGCCGAGAGCCGGGCGATGTTCATCGGCTACAACCCGCTCTGGTACAAGGTCTTCGTCTTCACGCTGTCGGCGGTCCTGTGCGGAATCGCGGGCGCGCTCTACGTGCCGCAGGTCGGCATCATCAATCCCGGCGAGATGTCGCCGGCGAACTCGATCGAGATCGCGATCTGGACGGCGGTGGGCGGCCGCGGCACGCTGCTCGGCCCGATCGCCGGCGCGTTCGTCGTCAACGGCGCGAAGAGCTGGTTCACGCAGGCGTTCCCGGAGTTCTGGCTGTTCTTCCTGGGTCTCCTGTTCATCGTCGTCACGCTGTTCCTGCCGGCGGGCGTGATCGGCCTCGCGCGCCGGCCGTGGCGCAAGGCCGCGCCGTGAGCGCGCTCCACACGGTCGACAGCGGATCCGCGGGCATCGCGCAGGCGGGGATGCGCGTCGCCGGCGCGGGCGTCGACACGACCCACGGGCCGATCCTCTATCTCGACGGAATCACCGTGAGCTTCGACGGGTTCCGGGCGCTCGACGACCTGTCGCTCACGATCGAGGACGGCGAGCTGCGCTGCATCATCGGCCCGAACGGCGCCGGCAAGACGACGATGATGGACGTGATCACCGGCAAGACGCGGCCCGATGCGGGCACCGTGTTCTTCGGGCAGACGATCGACCTGACGACGATGACCGAGGCGGAGATCGCCCACGCCGGCATCGGGCGCAAGTTCCAGAAGCCGACGGTGTTCGAGCGACACACGGTGTTCGAGAACCTCGAGCTCGCGATGAAGGCCGACAAGCGCGTGCGCCGTACGCTGCGCGCGAAGCTCTCGGCCGTCGACCTCGACCGGATCGGGGAAACGCTCGTGCTGATCCAGCTCGCCGACGCGGCCGACCGCATCGCGGGCCTCCTGTCGCACGGGCAGAAGCAGTGGCTCGAGATCGGGATGCTCTTGATTCAGGAACCGCGTCTCCTGCTCCTCGACGAGCCGGTCGCGGGCATGACCGACGAGGAGACGATGCGCACCGCCGAGCTCTGCCAGACGCTCGCGGGGCGTCACTCGGTCGTCGTCGTCGAGCACGACATGGACTTCATCGCGCGGATCGCGCGCAAGGTCACGGTGCTGCACGAGGGCAGCGTGCTCGCCGAGGGCCCGATGGAGGTCGTGCAGGCGGACCCGCGCGTCGTCGAGGTCTATCTGGGACGCTGAGCTGCGCCATGCTGACCGTTTCCGCGCTCAACCAGTACTACGGCGGCAGCCACACGCTGCGCGACGTCGCCTTCGAGGCGCCGTCCGGCGCCGTCACGGCGATCCTCGGCCGCAACGGCGTCGGCAAGACGACGCTGCTCAAGTGCCTCGCGGGCCTCCTGCCGGCGCGCTCGGGCGCGATCCGCTTCGACGGCACCGACGTCACGAAGCTGCCGCCGCACGAGCGCGCGCGGCTGGGCCTGGGCTACGTGCCGCAGGGCCGCGAGATCTTTCCGCGGCTCACCGTGCTCGAGAATCTCCGGCTCGGACTCGCCACGCGGCCCGCGCGCGCGCCGGTTCCGGAGCGCATCTTCGAGATGTTTCCCGTGTTGAAGGACATGCTGCACCGGCGCGGCGGCGACCTCTCGGGCGGCCAGCAGCAGCAGCTCGCGATCGGCCGCGCGCTCGCGATGGAGCCCAAGCTCCTCGTGCTGGACGAGCCGACCGAAGGCATCCAGCCGTCGATCATCAAGGACATCGAGCGCGCGATCCGCACGCTCGCCGCCGAAGGCCGCATGGCGATCCTGCTGGTCGAGCAGTACTACGACTTCGCGCGCTCGCTCGCCGACCGCTACGTCGTCCTGTCCCGCGGCGAGGTCGTCAAGGCGGGGAAGGGCGCCGACATGGACGCCGACGGCGTCCGGGCCTGCCTGACCGTCTGAGCCGGCTGGGCGCTATCTCGGCCCGAACTTCACCGACTGCCCGCTCGTCACGTCCCAGGCCGAGCCGTCCGCGAGGCTGATCCGGTAGAACTCCCGCAGCACGTTGCCCATGAAGCCGATCTCGACGATCGACACGTCGGTGAACTGCGTGTCGATGCCGTTCGGCAGGATCCGGTTCATCTCGTCGGCCACTTCCTTCATCGCCGCCTGGATCCGCGCATCGTACTTCGTCATGCTGTACACGAGCGTGTTGTGCGGGTTGTGCGACGCGGTCTCCTTGCCGTCCTTGATCACGTTGACGCCGCTCACGCCGACTGTGGCGACGAGCTCGCGCGCCGGATCGCCCATCTTCGCGTACACCGGCCCCGTCACCCGCGGCAGCGGCCCGTCGCGCAACGGCGTCAGCGCGGCCGTGGCGACCGTGTTGTAGGCCATCATGTCCGTGTAGCCCTGCCCGCTCTTCACGATGCCGAGGTCGAACCACCACGGCGCGCCGGCGCCGGCGGACGCCTCCGTGTTGTAGAAGTTCTTCAGCGTGAGCTTGAGGACCGGCGGCACCTTGGGCAGCGCCTCCAGCATCCTCCGCGGCGTCGACGGGTCGGCGTTGTGGAGGTGCACGACGGTCACGTGCTGCAGGTTGAACGTCCTCGCCTCGGCGACGAGGCCCAGCTTCACGAGGCGCTCGCGCAGCGGAGGGTAGATCTTGCTGTCGAGGATGTCCGTCACGTCCTTCGGCAGGCGGTAGACGAGCCCGTAGGTGGCCTTGTGCTCGCGGAACTCGGGCTTGCCGATGGCGCTGTTGTCGATCGTCTGGGCGGCGGCGCAGCCGAACAGGCTACCGATTCCAAGGGCAGTGACGGCGAGCGTCGTGCGAATCGTGTTCATCGGACCTCCGTTGTTGATATTGTCGGAAAGGCGGGCGCGCGCTGCGCATCCGCCCGGTGCCTGGGCCGGGACGCCAGACTACACCGGTTTCCCCGCCGGGCGTGACGCCCGCGGAGGGCACCGATCCGCCCCGGCCGCGATGTCCGGCCCGGTCCGGACCGTTGATTTCGGTCAAGGCGGCCTGTCACGGAGCCGGTGACAATCGCTCTCATTCGCGGGAGTACGTCCGCTTATCGGGAGCTGCCATGGCCATTGCCGCTGCAGCCGACCTCGTCCTCGACACCGCCCTGGTGAAGAAGTACGACGGCTTCGGTCCTCGCTACACCTCGTATCCCACCGCAGACCGCTTTCACGCCGGCGTCACGGCCGAGAGCTACGTCAACGCGCTGCACGCCCGCAACCAGGAGCGCCCGACGGCGCCGCTGTCGCTGTACGTGCACATCCCGTTCTGCAACACGATCTGCTACTACTGCGCGTGCAACAAGGTGATCACGAAGGATCACGGGCGCAGCGCCAAGTACATCAAGTACGTCGGCCGCGAGATCGAGATCGTCGCCGGCCTGATCGAGGGCAGCCCGAAGGTCGAGCAGGTGCATCTGGGCGGCGGCACGCCGACGTTCCTCGCGCGGGACGAGATGTCGACGCTGATGGGGATGCTGCGCGGCCACTTCGACTTCGCGCCCGACGCCGAGGTCTCGATCGAGGTCGACCCGCGCAAGGTCACCGCTGACACGGTCGCCTTCCTCGGGCGGCTCGGCTTCAACCGGATCTCGGTCGGCATTCAGGACTTCGACCCGGAGGTGCAGCAGGCGGTCAACCGGATCCAGACGGAAGCCGAGACGATGACGGTGATCGACGCCGCTCGCGCGAACGGCTTCGTCTCGGTGAACGTGGACCTGATCTACGGGCTGCCGAAGCAGACGGTCGCCGGGTTCAGCGTGACGCTGGACAAGGTGATCGACGCCGCGCCCGATCGCATCGCGCTCTACAGCTACGCGCACGTCCCGCACCTGTTCAAGCCGCAGCGGCGCATCGACGTCGACCTCCTGCCCGCGCCCGAGACGAAGCTCGCGATCCTCGCGCTCGCGATCGAGAAGCTCGGAGCGGCCGGGTACGTGTACATCGGGATGGACCACTTCGCGAAGCCGGGGGACGAGCTCGCAGTCGCGCAGGCGCAGCGGAAGCTCCACCGCAACTTCCAGGGCTACTCGACGAAGCCGGACTGCGACATGCTGGCGTTCGGCATCTCGGCGATCGGCAAGGTCGGCGCGTCGTACGTGGCGAACGTGAAGACGCTCGACGAGTACTACGACAAGCTCGACGCCGGCGCGCTGCCGGTGATGCGCGGCGTGGAGTTGAACGCCGACGACCTCATCCGCCGCGACGTGATCCAGAAGCTCATGTGCAACTTCGAGCTCGACTTCGCGGCGCTCGGCGCGCACTACGGCATCGACTTCCCCGAGTACTTCGCGCCCGATCTCGCCTCGCTCGCGCCGCTCGCGGAGGATGGGCTCGTGGTCCTCGGCAAGCGCGACCTCAAGGTCACGATGCGCGGGCGGCTCCTCGTGCGGACCGTCGCCATGCACTTCGACCGCTATCTGCGCGAGGCGCAGCAGAAGGCGCAATACTCCCGCGTGATCTGAGCCGTTTGAGGCCGGGCCGGACCTCCGACCCTCGGTCCAGCCATTACGGACGCCGTCGGTCGGATGCCTTGGCGGCGTCGACAACGCCGGTCGAGGTCAGACCCTGGGGCGCCGGCTCTTTCCGAGCCGTCTGCGATTGCGATCTACAAAGCCGGACTGTAGCGGCGTTCGAAGAGGCCGCCCGCAGAAGCCGTCATTGCCAAACGTCAGTCGCTGTTGCCGCTGGCCCGCGACGGTTGAGATGTACAACTACATCGATCGACACGGCCGAGGCATGCGCTATGACATTCGCATAGGCCTGCGTCGGCCCCGCTTCATACTATAGCTTGCCGAATATTTGACGGAATACGTGTCGAAAAAAATTACAAACCGCGCTTGACACGAGTTGTCACGAGGGTACAAATGCGGGTCTGCGAGGTATACCGACTCTCGTGCGAGTGTAGCTTCGATGCATCGCCGAGACTGGCTCGAAAACAAGAAGGGGGGATTCCGGCATGACCAGCATCCGCAGGTTGTCCTTCATCGTGGTCACGTTGGCGCTGACCGCGTTCGCGCTTCCGGCCTCCGCGGACAGTGGCGACAAATTCAGCGCTGTCATGTCGCCTACGTCGCCCCCGGCGCAGGCCGGAGCAATTACGTTCACGGCCACGATCAAGAACCTGGCCAAGTTCGACTACCTCAAGTCGTACACGGTCACGGTCCCGGTGGGGCTGACGATCAGCGGAACTCCCACGGCGTCATCCGGCAGCGTTTCGGTCTCCGGGCAGGTGGTGTCGGTCAACGGTACCTTGGTGGCCTACACGAAGACGACCCAGTTGACGGTCAAGGCCACTCCCGCGGCAAGCCTCGGTTGCAGCCCCAGCGCGTTGCTCTGGGGGGCCACCGCGAAGGGCGGGCTGATCGTGAACAACGAGGTCTTCACGCTTGATTCGAGTTCCGTGCTGCAGACGACCGTCACGCCGTTGTGCTACACGATCGGCGGGACGCTGGCCGGCCTAGGCGCCAGCAAGAGCGTGGTACTCCAGAACAATGGTGGCGATAACCTGACGCTGACAGCCAACGGCAGCTTCACCTTCGCCACGAAGGCGAAGCCTGGCGATTCCTACGCGGTGACAGTGCTGACGCAGCCGTCGGGACAGACTTGCACGGTGAGTGGCGGCTCGGGCAGCAACGTGATGGCGAACGTGACCACCGTGTCGGTGAATTGCACGAACCCCATCACCGCATCGGCCGGGGCCAACGGCAGCATCACTCCGCTGGGACAGACGAACGTGAATACCGGTACCGACCAGGGGTACGCGATCACGCCGGCCGCAAACTACAAGGTGCAGGATGTGCTGGTGGATGGCGTCTCCGTCGGTGCGGTGACGTCGTACACATTTACCAATGTGCAGTCCAGCCACACGATCGCGGCGAGCTTCACTCCCATTCACTACACCATCACCGCATCGGCCGGGGCCAACGGCAGCGTCACTCCGTCGGGAGCGGTGGATGTTATTGCGGGCACTGACCAGGCGTTTACCTTCACGGCGGCGCCGGCATACCACGTCAAGGACGTTCTGGTGGATGGCGTCTCCCTCGGGCAGCCGGCGCCGACGTCGTACACGTTTACCAACGTGCAGGCAAACCACACCATCGCGGCGAGCTTCGTGATCACGAACCACGGGTGCGGAGACCTGCAAACCAGTCAGGGCCCGAACGTATCGGCCCTCGACCCATTCGCCGATGTGGCGTTCACTACCCCCAATCAATGGGGCGTGCGAAGCGGACAGAGTCTGGATGGCTCCACCACATGCCCCGATGCCAACTACGTGTTCACGCTGGCCGGCAACGTCGCGAGCCTGGTGTCCGACAGGCCGCCGGGGTCGCCACCCGGGACGGCATTCAAGTACGTCATTGTTTGGCCGCCGTTCTTCCTTGACACGTCCGACGTTGTGGACCCCGTAACCGGCTGGGCGCCGGCCGGGTGGTCGCAGAAACGCCCGCTGCTGGCGTGGGTTAAGGATGGCTCAGGTGCTCCGGTCTTCACACCCGCGCTGTTTTGCCCGATAGACCCCGATGAGTTGACGAGTTATACGACGCCCGCCTTACTGGACACTCTGGTGCCGGACATTCCCAATGTCGAGCCTTTCATCACTTTGGGTGCAACCTACCCGCAGTACGCACCGGGCCAGAAGGCGAAGATGTGCGTCAGCCAGCAGGGCGCGACATCGTTCGGTAGGTCCCCCGCAGGCACGGGAATGATCCAGATGCAGTACTGGGACAAGGTGATCGACGAATCGGATGGCTTTACCAAGATGCCGTAAAGGCCACCCGAGCCATCGGAGTTTCGAGCGGCCCCCCGGGGCCGCTCTTTCTTGGGACGACCCTACGCCAGGGGCAGCGGTACGGGTGGCACCGCCCGTACCTTGAGACTGGAGAGTACGGAATGGGTCTCGCTCACCATTTCGCGCAGAGGCTCGACGCCTTCGAGACGGTCGAGCTCGATTAGCGAAAGCATCGTCAAGGTCTGCTCAAATAAGATCGTGCCGTTCTCGCATCTCCGCATCGCGCGAGTTGTAGATGCCAACAATAGGTTTTTCCAAATTGGCGACCGAGGCACCTCCCCATGGCTTTTCGCGCTTAGGGCAGTTGCCATGACATCGGCATGAGCCGTCGTTGTACGCAACATGCGGAATATTCGACAGAAAATTGTGTCGGAGAATCTGACAACCACCGCTTGACACTGCGTCGAACGAGAGTACAAATGCAGTCTGTTCGACATTCACCGACTTTCGCGCGGCTCGAGGTAGGACGCGGTACCGGGATCAGGCGCGACGACAAGAATGGGGGGATTTCGGCATGACCAGCATCCGCAGATTGCTCTTCCTCGTTACGACGTTGGCGCTGATGGCGTTCGCGTTGCCGGCGAGCGCCGCCAAGACGATCACGCTGACGGTGCCCGCCGGGCCGTTGGCGGCGGGCGTGCAAACGATTCAGGTAAGCATCAACAACACCGGCAACTCGAATGCGAACTCCTTCGAGATCGACTGGATTCCGAACGCCAACTTCTCGGTGCAGGGCGGCTTCGTCACAGCGCAACCCGCGAACGTGGGAACCCTGAAGGACCCCGGAGTATTCGGGTCGCCGTACAAGGGGATCGTTTTCAACAAGCAGGCGCCCAACAAGAGCTCGGTGGCGATCACGCTGAACGTGACGGTCACCGGCAGTTGCGGCCCGACGTCGACAACGTGGAAGGCGGCGGCGTGGACCGGATCCCCCGGTCCGCTGAGCACGTCGTTCGACCTGACGGGCGGACCCTACTCGACGTCGACCGCGGGTGGAGCGTGCACGATCTCCTACGTTACGCAGCCGAAGGATGCCTTCACCGGGAAGACCATCACGAGCGTGCCCTTCGACTCGGCGGGCACCCCCGTGAAGGTGCAATTGATGATCGGCGCTGCACCCGCCGCCGGCGTGTCGGTATCCGCCAGCTCCGTCGCGTGTTCGATCACCGGAAGTGCGACGACGGACAGCAGCGGCATCGCGGCGTTCGCAACGCTCACGAGCACCGCGTCGGCAAGTGTTTCGGGCTGCGTGCTGTCGGCGTCGGCGACCGGCTACTCCCCCAACCCGGCGAATTCGAATTCGTTCAACATCGTCAAGCCCGATGGCACCCTCGGCTGTAACAACACCAACAATTTCGCCGGTACCCCCGCCTACGACCCGAATGGGAACGGTCCGTTCGTGGGCACGCCAGGGTTTGCTTTGCGGCGCCACTTTAACTTGACTGGTGACTGCCCGTTCGATATCCCCTATACGGCCACGTTCGACCCCGCCAACGACGCGTTCAGCTTCATCGCGGACAAGCTCGGTCAGAGCGTGATCGTCGAGTACGCCCTGGTCTTGAACCCGAGCGCGACCGTCAACGGCTGGCCGCCGGATCGTCATCCGAAGTTCGCGTGGGGACCCGGGCTCAGCACCAACCCGCCAAGCTACCCTGGCGATTACATCGATGGTCTCGCCTGCAACAACAACTTCGTGGACAGCACGTCGCGCCCGAACAACCCGCCGGTTCCGCCTTACTCCACGTCGTTGTTTCCCCAATACACACCGGCCGGTTCACCGGCGCAAATGTGTGTCTCGCAACTGGGTTGGACCCCGGTCGCCGCCGGGATGGTCCAGTGGTGGATCAAGGTGACCGACAGCGACGGCTTCACCAAGATGCCGTAGCGGCCACGAAGTCAGCAAGATCACGAGCGGCCCCGCGGGGCCGCTCTTTTTTCCTGTAGATCCTAGGCTGCGGGCGAGGGCACGAGCGGTACGGTCCGTACCTTGAGACTTGCGAGCAACGAACGGCTCTCGTTCACTCTCTCGAGGGGCGGCTCGACGCCTTCGAGACGATCCACCTCGATGAGCGAAAGCGTGGTGAGAGTGGCTTCGAAGAGATCGCGCCGCTCGCGTGCCGCGGCGAGGCTCGATTCCAGCGCATCGCGTGCGCCCCACAGGTCGCCCCTTCGAATCAGCGCGTGCGCCTTGACGCGCCCGATGAGCGAGGTCACCTTCGCCACGCCGGTCGACGAGCTCGCGCGCGCGAGCATGTCGGTCACGAGCTTCAGCGCGGCGTCGGTATCTCCCGCGGCCTCGTGGCATTCCGCGATCCGGGCGTCGACGAGCGGAAGCGCCTCCTCCGCGCCGACGTCGACGAAATTCGCGCGGGCTTCCTCTAGGCGACTCACCGCTTCGTCGACCCGTCCCAAGCGGAGCGACACCCGTCCGAGAAAAAGGAGGCAGGCGGCGAGATAGTAGCGATAGTGCGATGCCCGCCACAGCGGCAGCGTTTCCAGCAACAACGCGTCGGCCTCGGCCCATTCGCCGCGTTCGATCAGGATTTCCGCAACATTGACGCGTGCCAAAGCCGCGCCCACGGTGTCACCGATCTTCAACGATTCGTTGCGACCCCGCTCGTAGAATGACAGCGCCTCGTCCCACCGGCCGGCCCATTGATAGACGACACCCAGATTGGTGAGGACGTCTGCCTGCCTGCCCAGATTCCCCGATCGCTGGTAGGCCGCCAGCGAACGCTCCATGAACTGCAGTCCTTCGTCCTTGCCGAGCTCGCCGAATGCCCACCCCATCACGTAATACGCATCGGCGAGCGCCTCGGGCTCGTCCGCTGCCTCCGCCTCGCCAACGGTCCGCTGGGCCCACTCAAGCGCGTCGTTCGTCCGGCCTTCGTATTGAAGGATCATCGCGTACCAGGCGCCCGATCGCGCGGTCTGCCGGGCTGCCTCGGCGCCGGGAAGCCCCTGTAACACTGTGCGCGCGTGCTCGGTCCAGCGCAGCGCTTCCTTGAATTCGCCGAGCTTTGCCTCGACGTGGGACAACTTGAGCAGCAATTCAGCGTCCGGGAGCGCTTCGCCCGCGATCAGCGGACGCGCCGCGGAGTAGGCGTCCGATGCCTTGCGGAACTCGCCTGCCTGATACCACGCATCGCCGAGGGCCTGCTGTACCACGGCGAGCTCGGCCTTTTCCAGATCCTCGACTTGGCGGCCGGCATCCAGCGCACGTGAGTATAGTTCGGCGGCCTCGACATAGGCATAGACGCCGGCCGCGCGCTTGCCTGCGATCGTGGCGTACTGCCACGCAGGCTTGTTGTCGCCCGCGAGAAAACAGTGCAAGGAAAGGATGGATGCCGATGCGTCGACATCGTCGGATTCCTGCGCAATGCGCGTCGCGACCGCGCCGTGGAGTCGGCGTCGAAGCTTGAACGGCAATCCCTCGTACGCCGCGTCACGCAGCAGCGAGCGACGAAATCGCAGATATCCGTCGAGCTCCTCGTCGAAGAACTCGTGCAGCCGAGCCCACGTGGCCGGCCCCGGCAGCGCGCCGTCGACTTCGTCGGTAAACCAGGACAACATTTTCGGGTGGAACGTCAAGCCGAACACCGCGACCCGCCGGACCAGCGATCGGTCCTCGGGAGAGAGCGCATCAATTCGTGCCATCGCGGCGGCTTCCGCCGAGTCGGGGAGGCCGCTGATCCCGCCGGTCGCGATCACCGATCGCACGAGGTCACGCAAGAACTGCGGGTTGCCCCCCGAGCGCTGCGTCACGACCTCGAGGACGTGCATGTGGAGCGGATGGTGCTCGGTCGCCGCTTGCGCCATCTTCAGCGCATCCTGCGGCGCCAGAGGCTTGAGCTCGATCCGCGTCGCGGTAGGCAACTCGGGCGCGCTGAAGCCTGACGACGACGGACGTCGTGCCACGGCGACGAGCCAGGGACGTGCGGCGAGTTCGCGGGTCAGATAAGCGAGCAGCTCCGCCGAGGCTCCGTCCATGTGGTGCGCGTCTTCGATTTCGACGAGCTGCGGGTCGGGCATCAGGGCCGCGAGGAAACCGGCCGACGACCTCGTGCAATTTTGGCCGGCGGTTCTTTTCGGCCAGCATCTGGACTTCGGGCGTCGGCGGCAGATCGACACCGAAGGGGATCGCGATCAGCGGGAGCCACGCGAGGAGATCGGGCGCGCGCTGCGCGACGGCGGCGCGCAGGCGCTCCACGACGACGTCGTCGGATTCGTCCCGAGCGAATCCCATGAACTCCCACAGCAGCTCGTGCCACACGGCGTACGGTGTGGCGGTGGTGTAGGCCTCGCACACGGCGTGCTGAAGGTGGAACCCGGTCGCTTCGTCCCGCATCGCTTCGAGGAGATGGGTCTTGCCGACGCCGGGCTCGCCGACGAGATCGATAAGCCGTCCGTTTCCTTCGCGCGCGGCGGCCAGCGCCTCGCGGAGCACGCCAAGCTCGGTATCGCGGCCGATCAACGGCAGCCGCTGCTGCGCGGCTTCGCGCGTCCGCGATCCCTTGGCCTTCCCGACCGACCACGCCTGGACCGGTTTGGCCTTGCCCTTGACTTCGAACGGCGGCAGCTCCGTCGTCTCGAACAACGTATTCGAACGGTCGAGCACGTCGGCCGTCGCGTAGATCAGGCCGGCGCGGCTCTCCGCCCGCCATCAGGCGCGCGGACAGGTTCACCGCATCGCCCATTACCGTGTACGTGCGCCGAAGAATGGTCCGATATCCCCGGCGAACACGGAGTCGCGGTGGACGCCCACGCGGATCGGAATCGGGACTGTCGGCTTCGACGATTCGCGCAGCGCAAGCAGCATGCGCTCCTCGTCGTCGCCGGTGACCTTCGGCGCGCCCGCGGTCAGGATCAGTTTGCCGCCGTCGGTATCCAGGTCGGAACCGAGGAACGTGACGTCCTGTGCCTCGGTGGCCGGCCTCGACAACGTCCAATAGGCCGCTGCAGCGCGTCGGCGGCGACCGCCAGGCCGTCGCGCTCGATCAGCGCATCGATGTCTTCGAAGCGAATGAAAGCGACGGTGACGGGGCGATGCTCCGTCGTCCCGCCGCCGCCCCGCACGTGCGCGCGGACGCTGGCGACAGGCAGCGCAGGACCGTCTTCCGGGGCCAACTTCGGTCGCGGGATCAGCGGCAGCTTTTCGCGGGACCCGGCGGCTCCCGCAGAAGCAGGACGGCCTGGCGCCTTGGGCTCTCCCAAGCACTCCGGACCGGCAGCAGCGCCGCCGTTTCCGGACTGACGACAATCTGTCCAGCGGCGGCCCGTGCTCCATCGAGACGACGCGACTCCACGCGGGCCCGTCGCCAGCAGCTCGACGTGCGAGGTGCCCGCGGCGAAGAAATGGAACTCCCCCGAATGCACGCCTTGCGCCATCCGCAGCGTGACCTTGGCGCCCGGTACCTCGATGCGGCCGACCTCGCGCAGCACCCGGCGCATCATCACCGCGGCCCGGCACGCGCGGGCGACGTGGGCGTCGTCATGGAACCAGAGCAGCAACGCGTCGCCGCCGAACTTGAGCAGGCTGCCACCGTTGTCGTAGGCGACCTCGAGCATTGTCTCGAAGCTCGCCGCCGATCACGTCGGTGATCTGCTCCGCGCCCTCGCGCCCCTTGCGGGCCAGCTGCTCGGACAGCTGCGTGAAGCCCGAGACGTCGACGAACAGCGCGGTGCCGTCGCGCGTCCAGGCGCGATTGCCAGGATCGTGGACCAGCTGCTCCTGGAGCATCCGCGCGACGTACGGTGCGGCGCGGTCAACGGTGGCCGGAGCTTGAGTCGGCGCCGGTGCGACGGTTGCGTCGAGACGTTCGTTCACGAGCTGATGGAAACGTGGCCGCAGGGGCGCACGGCAGTGGCCGCAGGGGCGCACGGCACGAAGCCCGTGGCGCCCAACCCTGCAGTTTAAACGATTGCGCGGTCCGTACGCGCGCTGCCATGCGCGAAAATGCGCGGGCGGCGCGCTGGCCGCGAGGACATCCCTAGCCCAGCACCTCGCCGATCCGCTTCCGCCGCTCGAGCTCCGACTCGAACTCCTGCAGCTCGGGGCCGAGCGCGTCGCGCGCCGAGATCATGCCGACCGGTTTTCCGTGACTCACGACCGGAACGTGCCGGAATCCACCCTCGTACATCATCAGGAGCGCGAGCCCGACCGGCTTGTCCGCATCGATCGTCTGTGGATGCGCGGTCATCACTTCGGCGAGCGTGACGGTCTTCGCGTCGCGTCCCTCCGCCATCACGCGGTAGAGCGCATCGCGTTCCGTGAAGATGCCGACGAGGCGGCCGGTGTGCACCACCATCATCGAGCCGACCTCGCGCTCCCTCATCTGTCTCGCGGCCTCGAGCACCGACAGGGTGGCCGGGGCCATGAGAACCTTCCGCTTGCCAATGACGCTGCTGATCGGACGCTGGGGCATGGTGACCTCCTGGGCGGGCTCGCGGGCGGCGACGCGCCTACGCGGATCTCGGTCTATTGCCAGAGATCGACGATCTCGCCTTTCATTCGAAGGCGCTCGGCGCGCGCCTGGATGAAGCGCTGGAACGACGGCTCGCTCCGGTACGCGCCGCTCGCGACGTACTCGAGTGCCGAGGCGACATGGAACGGGCGCAGGTAGGCGTCGATGCGGAACACCTCGCGCCCGCTCGCGTCGAAGAAGACGATCGCCGGCGTGTAGCTGACGCGCAGGTCGCGCGCCCACGCGTCGGCCTTGACCTTGCCGCCGTCCGGCGCCGTGAGATCGGTGCGCGCGCCGAGCCCGAAGCGCGCGACGTCGAACTGCCGGAGCGCCGCTTGCACCTCAGGACGGCGCAGCGTGTCGCGGTGCATCTCATCGCACGCCGCGCAGTAGGGTGTTTCGAAGACGACGGCGAGCGGCCGGCTCCCCGGCTTGCGTGCGAGATCGTAGGGCGACGGCAGGAAGAACGGCTCGTCGGCGAGCGAGGCACGGGCGGCCTCCGGCGGCTTGCGGGCGAGATACGCGCCGAGCGGCTCGCGCTTCTCCTGCCGCCCGGCGACGTAGTCGAGTGCCGCTTCGAACTTGTGCGGCGGCCAGTAGCCATTGAGGCGCGCGACGATGTTGCCTTTCTCGTCCAGGAACAGGAGCGTCGGCGTGAACTGAACGTCGAGGTGATGCGCGAGCGCCTTCTCGGTGCGCGTGTGCCCGTCGAGCCAGGTCGTCTCGCGGTCGCCCCAGATGTTGAGCGCGATCGCGACGAAATGGCGGCGCGTCTTGTCGACGATCGCGCGCTGCGAGAAGTTCGTCACCATCAGCTGCCGGCAATACGGACACCCGTCCTGACCGAAATATACGATCAGCCGGCGGCCGTCCTTCGCGGCATCGGCGACGTCCTCGCGGAAATCGAGGAACGTCTCGGTGAACCAGGGCGGAATGTCGATCGCATTGGACGAAGCCTCCTGCGCGCGGGCATCCGCGCCGAGCGCCGCCAGCGCGAGGCAGGCAATCGCAGTCA
>CAWHNE010000002.1:0-125441 GCA_963830485.1 uncultured beta proteobacterium | reverse complement strand
CGCAATGGACGTGAGCGCCCGGATTGTGCCCCAGTGAGCGGCGTCACGCATCCGCACCCGATGAGGCGTGCCGCCCGCCCGCGGCTCGCGTACCATGGCAATCCTGGCGGGCGTCGTCGCGCCCGCGTGTGCATTGCTCCCGTGGCCGAATCTACCCGCTGGGCATTTCCCGTCGCGATGCAGCCGTCGCCGGGCGACGTCCACTTCGACCTCAAGACTGCGCTCGACGCGGTGGTCGCGCTGCGCGCCGACGTTCCCGAGGATGCGTTCACGGCACCGATCCTCGGGACGGAGCGTACCGGGAGCGGCGTCGTGATCGGCGACGACGGCCTCGTGCTCACGATCGGCTACCTGGTCACCGAGGCGGAGTCGATCTGGCTGTCGGCGAACGACGGGACCGTCGTGCCGGGGCATCCGATTGCGTTCGACTTTGCGACAGGCTTTGGCCTCGTCCTGCCGCTCTCGCCTCTCCGCGTGCCACCGCTTTCGCGCGGCAGCGCCGCGACCGTGGCGCCCAGCGACGACGTGTTCGTGCTCGGGAGCGGCGGGCGATCGCATGCGCTCAAGGCGACGGTGATTGCGAAGCGCGAGTTCGCGGGCTATTGGGAATACCTGCTCGACGAGGCGCTGTTCACGACCCCCGTCCATCCCGAATGGAGCGGTGCGGCGCTCGTCGGCGAAGACGGCCGGCTCGTCGGCATCGGCTCCCTGCTCGTGCAGGAAGCCGTCGGTGACGAGGTCGTCAAGGGCAACATGTTCGTGCCTGCGGACCTGCTCGCGCCGATCCTCGACGACCTGCTGCGCACGGGGCGCTCCCCCGTCCCGCCGCGACCCTGGCTAGGGATGTACACGGCGGAGACACCGGGGGGCCTCGTCGTCAACGGGCTCGCCTCGGGTGGGCCGGCCGACAAGGCGGGCATCGCGCCAGGCGACGTTGTCGTCGCCGTGGGCGACGAAAGGGTGACGGGACTCGCCGACATGTACCGACGAATCTGGCGCAAGGGACCGGCCGGCGCGGAGATCGCGCTCACGATCGCGCGCGACGGGACACCCGTGAGCGCGAACGTGCGTTCCGGCGACCGTCGCGACTTCCTCCGCAAGCCGAGCCTGCAGTGACGCCGAGGTCTTTCGCGCACACGCGCGCGGGCTACGGCTGCGCGACCGCCGTCTTGTATTCCCAGCCGCCGCCGGCCGCTTTCGCGAAGTCGACGAGCGACAGGCGCACGTTGCGCGCGGCGACGATCTCGAGCGTCTGTGCCTGCAGCAGCTGGCGCTGCGCGTCCAGCACCTCGAGATACGGCGAGTAGCCGGCGCGGTAGCGCAGGTCGGACAGCTCGAGCGCCTGCTGCAGCTTGAGCCGGCGTTCGTTCTGCGCGGCCAACGCCTCGCGCGTCGTGTCGTTCGCCGAGAGCGCGTCGTGCGCATCGCGGAACGCGCCCTGCACCGTCTGCGTGTAGAGGATCACGAGCTCGTTGCGGCGCGCCGTCTGCGCGTCGACGTTGGCCTCGATCTTCTTGAGCCCGATCAGCGGCTGCAGCAGCGATGCCGCGAGGCCCCAGACGACGCCAGGACCGGTGAACAGGTTGCTGAGCGCGCCGGCCTGCGTGCCGTAGTTCCCGGTGAGCGAGATCGACGGATAGTAGTCGGCGCGGGCAACGTCGATGCGGATGTTCGCCGCGGCGAGCTGCGCCTCGGCGCGCCGGATGTCGGGCCGGCGCGCGAGCATGTCGGAGGGGACACCCGACGGCAGCGTCGGCACCGCGGTGAGCCGGGCGACCGCGACGATCGCGCGCGATCGACGGCGCGAACACTTCCTTCGGCGAGCGCCCGAGCAGCACGGCGAGCGCGGACTCGAATTCGCTCCGGATCCGCCGCGCGAGCGCCACGTCGCCCGCGACCGCCGCGCGCTCGGCTTCCGCCGTGCGCAGGTCGTATTCGCCGATGACGCCGGCCTGGTAGCGGTCCTTTTGCAACGCGACCGTCTCGTCGCGCAGGCTTGAGCGTGTCGAGCAGAAGCTGCAGCTGGGCGTCGGCGGCGAGGAGGTTGAAGTAGCCGCGCGCGGTGTCGGCGGCGACCATCGTGCGCACGACCTCGCGCGCGTATTCGGTCGCGAGCAGGTCGTCCTGCGCAGCGGCGGTCGCGTTGCGATACTTGCCCCAGAGGTCCGCCTCGTAGGACGCCTGCAGCCCCACGGACAGGTCGGTTGCGTAGGGCGAGAAGCCGAATGGCAACGGATTCGAGCCCACCTGCGTCGAACGGCTTCGTGCGGCGCCGGCCGCGAGATCGACCGTCGGATACTGGTCCGACTGCGCGAGCAGCACGAGCGCGCGGCCGTACTCGACGCGGGTGATCGCTGCCTTGCAGGTCGAGGTTGTTCGCGAGCGCCTCGGTGACGAGCTTGTCGAGCGTCGGGTCGCCGAACGCGGTCCACCAGCGGTCGAGCTGGAGGTCGCCCGCCGTGGCCGCCGGCAGGTCGAGCTGCGGCGGCGGCGGCGGCGTGCTCGCGCAGCCGGCGGCGAACGCCGCGAGCGCGAGGCAGATCGTGAGCTTACGCATGGGTGTCTCCATGCGGATGCGGCGGATGACCCGGGCGTCTGCGGCGGCGGGTGGCGCGCTGCTTCGCGCGCGTGGCGAACCTCGGTAAGGAGCTCCTCGGTGCTGCGAGGTTCGCGCAGGTGACGGTCGGTGAGCAGCTTGAAGAACATCGGCACGAAGAAGATCGC
This sequence comes from uncultured beta proteobacterium, assembly GCA_963830485.1. Classification (GTDB taxonomy): domain Bacteria; phylum Pseudomonadota; class Gammaproteobacteria; order Burkholderiales; family Casimicrobiaceae; genus CAIWHR01. Next base: position 122,717 of record CAWHNE010000002.1, on the reverse strand, counting down.
GAGGAACGTCGCCGCGATCATCCCGCCCATGACGCCCGTGCCGGTCGAGTGGCGGGCGCCGGCGCCCGCGCCGGTCGAGATCGCGAGCGGCAGCACGCCGAGGATGAAGGCGAGCGAGGTCATCAGGATCGGCCGGAAGCGCAGCCGCGCAGCCTCGAGCGTCGCCGCGGACGCCGACATCCCCTCGTGGTACTTGCAGCACGGCGAACTCGACGATCAGGATCGCGTTCTTGGCGGCGAGGCCGAGCAGCGTCACGAGGCCGATCTGGAAGTAGACGTCGTTGGTGAGTCCGCGCAGCCAGACGGCGGCGAGCGCGCCGAACGTGCCGAACGGCAGCGCGAGCAGCACCGATAACGGCAGCGACCACTTCTCGTACTGCGCGGCGAGGATCAGGAACACCATGACGACCGCGAGGCCGAGCGCGAACGTCGACGCGCCGCCCGAGCGCTTTTCCTGGTACGAGGTCCCGCCCCAGTCGTAACCGAAGTCGGGGGGCAGGACCTCCTTGGCGATCTGCTCGACGCGCGTGATCGCCTGGCCCGAGCTGTAGCCCTTCGCGGCCTCGCCGAAGATCTTGACCGCCGGCAGGTTGTTGAAGCGGTCGAGCGCGTCGGGCCCCGACGAGTAGCGGACGTTCGCAAGCGCGGACAGCGGGATCATCTCGCCCTTCTCCGAGCGCACGTAGACGGCGCCGACGTCGTCCGGACGGGTGCGCTGCGACGGCTCGGCCGACATCAGCACCTGCCAGGCGCGACCATACTTGTTGAAGTCGTTGACGTAGTACGAGCCCAGCGTGGCCGACAGCGCGGCGTAGATGTCGTCGATCGGGACGCCGGCCTTCTTCGCCTTGTCGCGGTCGACGTCGACGTAGAGCTGCGGCACGTTGGCGCGCCACAGGGTCTGCGCGAAGCCCAATTCCTTGTCCGAATTCACGCGCTGCAGGAACTGCTGGACGACTTCGTTCATCCGCGCGGGGCCGCCCTCGCCTCGCTGCTGGATGTAGAACTCGTAGCCGCCCGCGGTGCCCAGCCCGAAGATCGGCGGCGGGTTGAAGGCGAGCACCAGCGCTTCCTTGATCCCCATCGTCTTGCCGAACAGCTCGCCGACGAGCTGCTGTGCGGTGACGTGGCGATCGTCCCACGGGATCTGCGTGACGAAGATGGTGGCGGCGTTGTTGCGGAACCCGCCGCCCAGGAAGTCGAACCCGGTGAACGCGATGATGTCCTGATTGTTCGGATTGGAGCGGATCGCCCGCTCGACTTCGGCGACCACCTTGTCGGTCCGGTTGAGCGTTGCGCCGTCCGGAAGGATCACGGCCGCGATGTAGAAGCCCTGGTCCTCGTCGGGCACAAGGCTCCCGGGGGTCAAGCGCCACAGGCCGATGGCGATGGCGACCATGCCGGCGAACAGCAGCAGGCCGATCGCGCCGCGGCGCACCATCCACGCCACGCCCGACGTGTAGTGGGTCGTCACGCCGCCAAAGCCGCGGTTGAACAGCGCGAAGAAGCCGCGCTTCGGCGGTTCGCCGGGACGCAGGATCAGCGCGCACAGGGCGGGGGTGAGCGTCAGCGCCACGAGGCCCGAGATCACGACCGCGATCGAGATCGTCACCGCGAACTGGCGGTACAGCTCGCCCGTGAGGCCGCCCAGGAACGCGATGGGAATGAACACGGCGGTCAGCGTGAGCACGATCGCGATGATCGGCCCGGTCACCTCGTGCATCGCGCGGATCGCCGCCTCGCGCGGCGTCGAGCCTTCCTCGCGCATGATCCGCTCGACGTTTTCGAGCACGACGATCGCGTCGTCGACGACGATGCCGATCGCGAGCACCATCCCGAACAGCGTCAGCGTGTTGATCGAGTAGCCGAGCACGAACAGACCCGAGAAGGCGCCCAGCAGGGACACCGGGACGGCAACGAGCGGGATCACCGTCGCGCGCCAGCTCTGCAGGAACAGGAATACGACGAGGATCACGAGCACCATCGCCTCGCCCAGCGTGAACATGACCTCGCGGATCGACACCTCGACGAAGCGCGTCGTGTCGTAGGGAATCGAGTAGACGAGCCCCTCCGGGAACGCGCCCTCGAGCTCGGTCATCGTCGTGCGCACGCTCTTCGCGACCTGGAGCGCGTTGGCGCCCGGTTGCAGGAAGATGCCGACGAGCGTCGCCGGCTTGCCGTTGATGCGGCCGATGAAGTCGTAGTCGCGCGAGCCGAGCTCGATGCGCGCCACGTCGGAGAGGCGCACCGTAGATCCGTCCGGATTCGCGCGGACGATGATCTGGCCGAACTGCTGCGCATCGGCGAGACGGCCCTGCGTCGTGATCGTGTAGACGAGATCCTGTCCCTTGTTGATCGGCGCCTGGCCGATCTTGCCCGCCGCGAACTGCGCGTTCTGCTCGTTGACCGCGCGCACGAGGTCGGACGGCGTGAGCTTGAGCTGCGCGAGGCGGTCGGGCTTCACCCAGATCCGCATCGCGTAGTCCTTCGCGCCGAAGATCTGCACGTTGGTCGTGCCGGGCAGCCGCTTGAGCCGGTCGAGGACGTTCAGCGTGACGTAGTTCGACGTGAAGAGATCGTCGTAGCGGCCGTCCGGGGCGTAGAACGCGAGCACCTGCAGGAACGACGAGCTGCCGCGTTCGACGGTGACGCCCTGCCGGCGCACTTCCTCCGGAAGCCGGGGATCGACCTGCTTCACGCGATTGTTGACATTGACCGCGGCGTCGTCGATGCGCGTGCCGATCTCGAAGGTGACCTGGATTTGCACGACGCCGTTCGACGTCGATGTGCTCGACATGTAGATCATGTTCGGCACGCCGTTGATCGCGTTTTCGAGCGGCGCGGCGACGGTCTTTTCGATCACGTCGGCGGAGGCGCCCGGGTAGACCGCCTGCACGGTGACGACAGGAGGCGCGATCTCCGGGTATTGCGCGATGGGCAGCGTCCGCATCGCGGCCAGCCCCGCGAGGACGAGGAACAGCGAGATGACGGCCGCGAAGATCGGCCGGTCGATGAAGAAGCGCGAGAACATGTCGACGTCCGCCGGTTACGACTTCGGCGCCGGCGGCGCGCCCTTGTCTTTCGCGGGCGCCCCACCGCCGCCTAGAGGTGCCGCCGGGCCTTGCGGCGGCGCGTCGGCTACGACGGGCGCTCCCGGCCGCAGGCGCGCGACGCCGTCGACGATCACGCGCTCGCCGGGCTTGAGCCCCGACTCGACGACCCACAGGTTCCCGACCTTCGGGTCGGTCGCATCGACCCACTCGCCAAGGGTGATAGGGCGCATCCCGGCCACGTCCTTGCCGTCCTTGTCGCGGTCGATGACGTAGACGAACTTGCCCTGCGCACCGTCGAGCACGGCGACCTGAGGGACGGCGATCGCTTCGTTGCGCGTCGCGCCGGCAAGCCGCACGCGCACGAATTGGCCCGGCTTCAGTGCAACGTCTGCGTTCGGAATCTCGGCGCGATATTCGACCGAACCCGTGGAGGGATTGACGCGCGTGTCGGTGAAGTTGATGCGTCCCTCGCGCGGAAAGACGCTGCCATCGGCAAGCCGGATCGTGACGGCGAACGCATTGTCCTTCGGCAGCGTGAGGCGCCCCGCTGCGACCTCTTTCTGGAGCGCGAGCTGCTCGCTCTCGGGAATCGCGAACGGAACCCAGATCGGGTTTACCTGCCAGATCGTCGTCAGCAGCGTGTCGTTGGCCGTGACGAGGCTGCCCTCGGACTTCGGCGCGCGGCTCGACAGGCCGGTGATCGGCGCGACGACGTTCGTGTAGCCGAGATTGAGATCGACCTCGCGCAGCTTCGCTTCGGCCGCGTGGACGTTGGCCGCCGCGAGCTCGGCGTTCGACGCCGCGTCGTCGGCCTCCTTCTGCCCGATCGCCTTGCGCTCGGCGAGCGGCCTCAGTCGCGCGGATTCGCGATCCGCCTGCGCCTTCTGCGCCTGCGCGCGCACGAGCTCCGCCTGCGCGGCTGCGGCCTGCGCCTGCAGGGGCTTGGGATCGATGACGAACAGGCGCTGCCCCTGCTTCACCGCGGCGCCCTCCTGGAAGAGCTTCTGCTCGAGGATGCCGGTGACGCGCGCGCGCACCTCGACCTCCTTCGAGCCGGTCGTCTGACCCACGTATTCGTACGCGACGGGTATGGTCTTCGGCGCCACGACCATCGTCGTGACTTGCGCGGGCGGCATGCCGTGGAAGCCACCTTGCTCTTGCGACGCGCCGCAGGCGGCAAGCAGGGCGATGGAGAATGCGACAACGGCGGACACGGCACGGCGCGCGGGCGTGACGGTCGAGGCGGGGAGGGGCATGGCGGGCTCCGTGAGTGCCGCTTCGTGAATCTCGGCTTGACGAAGGCGTCAAAATTACATACATTCGTGCATGTTTGCAACCCTGTTTGCGACGAGGATGTTGGGGCGGGCTCCGGCATCGATGGGCGGGAATCACTGATGGCACGCAGGACCCGGCAGGAAGCGGCGGCGACGCGCGAGACGCTGCTCGATGCGGCCGAGCAGGTCTTCCGCGCGAAGGGCGTCGCGCATGCGACGCTCTCGGAAGTGGCCGCTGCCGCGGGCCTCACCCGCGGCGCGATCTACTGGCATTTCCGCGACAAGGCGGAGCTGTTCGAGGCGATGTGCGAGCGCGCGGCCATGCCGATGGAGGCGATGCTGGACGCGGCCGGCGGCGGTCGCCGCGGTGATCCGCTCGGCCGGCTGCGCGCGATGGCGGTGCTCGGATTGTCCCGCCTCGCGCGCGACGCGCGCACGCAGGCGGTGTTCGACGTGATCTTCCACAAGTGCGAGTTCACGGCGGAGCTCGCGCCTGTCGCGCGGCGCCAGCGCGTGGCCGACGACGACTGCGGGCGGCAGGTGATTGCCCTGATCGAGGAAGCGATCGCGTGTGGACAACTCCCCTCCGACTGCGATCCGGCGCTCGCCGCGCAGATGATGAAGGCGTTCATGATCGGGGTGATGCACGAGTGGGTGCAGAGCCCGGGCAGCTACGACCTCGCCGGGGCCGCGCCCGCGTTTATCGACACGCTGCTCGCGGGGCTCGCCGCGAATCCGCCGCGGCGAAGTGTCGCGCCCCCGCGCCCGCGCGCCCGCCGCGGCACGCGGTCCGCACGCGCGCGCTGAAGCCGGAGGCGTGTGGCGTCGCGGCGGCGCGCGCCTATAATCGAAGCAGCGACATTCTCGTTCACCCCGCAGGGACTTCCATGAGCACGATCCACCGAGTCGGCGTCATCGGCGCCGGAACCATGGGCAACGGCATCGCGCAGGCGAGCGCGGTCGCCGGCCTCCACGTCGTGATGGTCGACGTCAACGAGGCCGCCGTCCTGCGCGGCTTGTCGGCGGTGACGTCGAGCCTCGACCGCCTGCACAAGAAGGACAAGATCACGGTCGCCGACAAGGACGCGGCGCTCGCGCGCATCAGGGGGACGACGGACTACGCCGACCTCAAGCCCTGTGACGTCGTCATCGAGGCGGCGACCGAGAACGAGGAGTTGAAGCACCGGATCCTGAAGCAGGTCGACGTCATCGCCAGGTCCGAAACGATCCTCGCGTCGAACACGTCGTCGATCTCGATCACGAGGCTCGCGGCGATCGTCACGCGGCCCGACCGCTTCGTGGGCATGCACTTCTTCAATCCGGTGCCGATGATGGCGCTGGTCGAGGTGATCCGCGGCATGCAGACGTCGGACGCGACGGTCGCCGCGATCGAGTCGCTCGCGAAGCGCCTGGGGAAGACGCCGATCGTCGTGCGCAACAACCCGGGCTTCGTTGTGAACCGGCTCCTGTGCCCGATGCTGAACGAGGCGGTGTTCGCGCTGCAGGAGCGCCTCGCGACGGCGGAGCAGATCGACGAGGCGATGAAGCTCGGCTGCGGTCATCCGATCGGACCGCTCGCGCTGACCGACATGGTCGGCCTCGACGTGCTGCTCGCGGTGATGGAGGTCTTCTATCGCGATTTCAACGACCCCAAGTACCGCCCCGCGCCGCTCCTCAAGGAGATGGTCGCTGCGGGGTGGCTCGGCCGCAAGACCGGGCGCGGCTTCTACGAGTATCCGAAGCCATGAATTTCGAGACGATCCTGCTCGAGCAGGCCGAGTCCGGCATCTGGCTACTCACGGTCAATCGCCCCAAGGCGCTGAATGCGCTCTCGCCGCAGGTGCTGGGTGAGATTGCACGCGCCATCGTTCATCTGAACGGCGTTGGCAGCGTCAGGGCGCTTCTCATCACCGGTGCGGGCGACAAGGCGTTCGTCGCCGGCGCCGACATCGCCGCGATGAGCGAGATGACGCCGCTCGAGGGTCGCGCGTTCGCGCTCGAGGGGCACGCGACCTTGCGCGCGCTCGAACTCGCGCCGTTTCCGGCGATCGCCCTCGTCAACGGCTACGCGCTGGGCGGCGGCTGCGAGCTGGCGCTCGCCTGCGACTGGATCGTCGCTTCGGAGAAGGCGCTGTTCGGGCAGCCGGAAGTGAATCTGGGCATCGTCCCTGGCTTCGGCGGCACGCAGCGCCTCGCGCGGCTCGTCGGCAAGGCGATGGCGCTCGAGTTGATCTGCACGGGGCGGCAGGTGAAGGCCCACGAGGCGCTCGCGATCGGGCTCGTGAATCACGTCGTTCCGCCGGAAAAGCTCCTCGACAAGGGCCTCGAGCTCGCTCGTCTCGTGGCAGCCAGAGGACCGGTCGCCGTGAAGATGGCGAAGCATCTCGTCCAGCGCGGACAGGACCTCGATCTCGCCAATGCCAACGCGATGGAGGCCGACGTGTTCGGTCTCCTCTGCGCGACCGACGACAAGCGCGAGGGGATGGCCGCGTTCCTCGGGAAGCGCCCGGCGAAATTCGCGGGGCGCTGACGAGCGTGGCTACCCTCGAGAGTCTTCGAGCTGGCGCAGGATCTCGTTCGTCTCGCGCATCCGGATCGACTGGAGCTTCGCGAAGTTTGTCATCAGCCGGATCGCGATCTCCGGCTCGCGTGCCTCGATCTCGGTGAGCGCGGCGCGCGTGAACTCGTAGACGACCGTCGGACCGACCGCCTGCGCCGTCGCCGAGCGCGGTCGCCCGTCGAGCAGCGCGGCCTCGCCGAAATGTGAGCCCTCGGCATTGGTCACGATGCGCGCGCGGGCGCCGCCGGGAACGATGATCGAGATCTCCACGGCGCCGCTCGCGAGCAGGCACAGCCGGTCGCCGGGATCGTTCTCCTGGAACAGCACTTCGCCCGCCGCGCATTCCCGGCGGACGAAATGGTGCTCGATGCGCTTGAGTTGGGCGTGCGTCAGGCCGTCGAGCAGCGGAAAAGCGGCGAGGGGGACCGGGGCGTGCTCCGCGAAGCCTCGCTCCTCGAGGATCGTCCGCTCCGCCCACTCCACCGCCTGGTCCGCGTCGCGGAACCACAGCCTGAGCTCGGGATCGCGGAACGTGTCGTGCGCCATCAGTGTCGCGCCGTGCCGTCCCTGCGGCGTCACGCCGGCGAGCAGCACGCGCGTGCCGCGGGCCGCGAGGCGGCGCGCGATGCTCTCGATCAGGAGCGCGCCGGTCGCGTCGATCACGGTGACGAGGCGGAAATCGAGGACGACGACGTCGGCGACGCCCGCGAGCGGCTCGACGCGATCGCTCATCCGCTCGGCGCTGCCGAAGAAGAGCGCGCCCTCGAGCTCGACGACGCGGATCCGCTGGCGGGCGGCCCGCACGCGGACCGCATCCTCGCCGCCCCAGACGCGGCGCGAGGGCCGGCACGTTGCCGTCGACGACGCTTCGCACGAGCGAGCGCTTCATCCCGAGATAGAGCAGGAGGCCCGAGAGCTGGAACCCGGCGCCGATCGCCGGCATGAAGCCGAAGAAGACTTCGGCGAACGCCACCACGACGACCGTCGCGATGCTCCAGAGTAGCGCGGGCTCGCGCAGCGCGCCCTTGCGCCGCAGCCGGCCGACGAGCGCCGTAGTCCAGTTGTCGATCAGCGCGAAGCCGAGTACGACGAGCAGGCCCGCGACGACGGCGAGCGGCACGCGCGCGAGCAGCGATCCGCCGAAGGTCAGCACGAGCGCGAGCGCGAGCGCGGCGTAGACGGTCACGAGGCGCGTGCGTCCGCCGGCGTTCCAGCTCGCGAGCGCGACCCCGCGCGACAGCACGACCGGCACGCCGCCGCAGAGCCCTGAGACGACGTTGGCGACGCCGTGCGCGACGACTTCGCGCTTGGTCTTGTGCCGGCCGTCGGTCGCGTTGTCGATGTGGACCGCCGCGAAGAGCCCGTCGAGCGTGCCGATGAACGCGATCAGGCCCGTGGTGGTCACGATCAGCGGGCCGTGACGGGCAATCGCGTCCCAGGGCACCTCGGCGAGTGGCTCGAGCGCCGTCGGGACGGGAAGGCCGGACGGGACGACGCCGACCACGGGACCGAGCCGCGCCCCGGGTACGAGCAGCGCGATAAGGTAATACAGGAGCGCAGCCCGCGAGGAGGCCGACGAGCGGCGCGGGCAGCCGCTTCGAACGCCAGCCGACCGCCCACACTATCGCGGCCGTCGCCAGACCGACCGTGAGCGTCACGAGCTGCAGCGCGTTCCACGTCGCCGCGGCGCCGGAGGCGAGGTCGGCGTGTTTGATCCCGGAGAGCGGCGTCAGCTGCGCGAGGACGATGAGCGCGGACGCGCCGCACATGAACCCGGCGACGAAGGGGAACGGCACGAACCGCGCGGAGTTCGCGGCGCCGATCGCTCCCAGGACGATCTGCGCGACGCCGGCCATCGCGACCGTCGCGCCCGCGATCGCGACGATCGGACCCGCGCCGTGTGTCGCGGGGCGCGAGCGCCGGATCCGCCGCGAGCGCCGCGACGAGGCTCGCGAGGATGAGCGTGGTCGCGGCCGCCGGCCCGCTGCCCGGATGGGCGGCGCCGCCGAATAGGCCGGCGATCAGGTGGCCCCAGATCGCGGACGCGAAACCCGCGTAGAGGCCGATCTCGTAGTAACCGGGCCCGAGCGGCGCGAACGCGAGCAGCCCGAGCGACAGCGCGAGTGCGAGGTTCCAGCCGGCGGCGGCGAGGCCGCCCGCGAGGTCGCCGCGCAGGCGCGACGGAATCGCCGGGATGGCAGCGGCTAGCGGCCCCTCCTCGGACGCGGCACGTTCGGCTCCCACGGAAGTTGGGTGCGGTGTGGCCGCGCGCTCGGCGTCCGTGGGTGCGATCGCGCTCATGCGCCGAAGTTGCGCAGCCCGGGGAGGTCGAGCACGACGACGCGACCGTACTCGATTCGCAGGAGCCCCGCGCCCGCGAGCGCCTTCAGCGCCTGGTTCACCCGCTGGCGCGACACGCCCGACAGGTAACCGATCTCCTCCTGCGAGAGCGCGAGGTCGGCGCCGGTGCCGGGATACAGGTATGGGTTGTACATCGCGGCGAGGCAGCGCGCGACGCGCGCGTCGACGTCGAGCAGTCGGTCGTGCTCGACCTGCCCGATGAACTGGCCGAGCCGCTCGTTCAGCTGGAGCAAAAGGAACCGGTTGAACGCTATGCTGCTGTCGAGGAGCAGGTCGAACATCGCGCGCGGCATCAGCGCGACGCGGGAATCGCGCAGCGCGATCACGTCGTAGCGGCGGGGCTCGCTCTTGAGCAGCGAGCCCTCGCCGAACCACGCGCCCGCCGGGAGCCCGGTGAACGTCGTGAGCTTGCCGGAGCGCGAAAGGCTCGTCATCTTCACGAGGCCTTCGACGATCCCGATCCAGTGCGTCACCGGCTCGCCCTTGCGGCACACGTAATGCCCGGAGGCGACCTTCCGCTCGACCATCGCGGCGAGCACGCGGTCGACGAGCTCGGGGGCGAGCGATCGCGCCCACAGGCTGTCGCGAAGCATCGATTCGAGCGAGACGGCCGCGCGCGGGGGCGGCGATTGTCTGCCGGATGACAGCCGGGGCTGCATAGCCGCGATTATGCTCGCAAGGTTTGGCGCCCGCGCGACCCCGAGGCGCGGCGGTCCCTACGCCGGACGAGAGGCGGAGTCGCTGCCACGGCACCGGCCACATCCGCTAGAATCGACGGCCGGCAATCGCGGGGCACACGCGAGACCCAGCGGGACGGACCCCGTCCCGCATACCTGGAGGAGAGCAGTGGTGGCAGAGCCGTCCGCTCGGACCGAGCCGGATACCTTTCCGCGCCTTCTGCTGCACCACGCGGAGGTGCGGCCGGACCATCCGGCGACACGCGAAAAGGACCTGGGCATCTGGCAGACCTGGACGTGGCGGCAGGTCGCGGATGAAGTGCGCGCGCTCGCCTGCGGACTCGCGGCGCAGGGGTTCCGGCGCGGGATGCACCTCGCGATCATCGGCGACAACCGCCCCCGCCTGTACTGGTCGATGCTCGCGGCGCAGGCGCTCGGTGGGATCCCCGTCCCGATGTACCAGGATGCGCCAGCGGCCGAGTTCGTGTTCGTGCTGAACGATTCCGAGATCGCGTACGCGATCGTCGAGGACCAGGAGCAGGTCGACAAGATGCTCGAGGCGGGCCCGCAGGTGCCGACGCTCGCGCACATCTATTACGACGACCCGCGCGGCTTGCGTAACTACACAAACGTCACGAGCTTCGAGCGGCTGCAGGAGATCGGCCGCGAGTTCGATCGGACGAATCCCGGGTTCTACGACGCCGAGATTGCCAGGGGCGCGCGGGACGACGTGTCGGTGATGCTCTACACGTCGGGCACGACCGGCAAGCCGAAGGGGGTGTGTCAGTCGCATCTTGCGTTCATCTCGTCGGCGCGCGGCGGCTGCTCGTTCGATCGGCTGACGGCCGACGACAGCATCCTTTCCTACCTTCCGATGGCGTGGGTCGGCGACCACCTGTTCTCGGTCGCGCAGTGGCTCGTCGCCGGGTTCACGATCAACTGCCCGGAATCCGGCGACACGGTGATGACGGACCTGCGCGAAATCGGTCCGACCTACTATTTCGCTCCGCCGCGCGTGTTCGAAAACCTGTTGACGCAGGTGATGATCCGGATGGAGGACGCCAGCGCTCCGAAGCGCCGGGCGTTCCACCACTTCATGAGCGTCGCGCGGCGCTGCGGCGCCGAGATCCTGGACGGCAGGCCGGTGCCGTTCGCCGACCGGTTCCAGTACGCGCTTGGCAACGTGCTGATCTACGGCCCGCTCAAGAACGTGCTCGGGATGAGCCGGATCCGCGTCGCGTACACGGCGGGCGCCGCGATCGGCCCAGACCTCTTCCGGTTCTACCGCTCGATCGGGATCAACCTGAAGCAGCTCTACGGATCGACCGAGACGTGCGCGTACGTGTGCCTGCAGCCCGACGGCGAGATCCGGTTCGACAGCGTCGGCAAGCCGGCGCCCGGGGTCGAGGTGAAGATCGCCGGCAATGGCGAAGTGCTGGTCCGCGGACCGATGCTGCTCAAGGAGTACTACAAGCGGCCCGACGCAACAGCCGAGTCGATCGACGCCGACGGCTACTTTCATACGGGCGACGCCGGCGTGTTCGGCGACGACGGCCAGCTCAAGATCATCGATCGCGCGAAGGACGTCGGCAAGCTCTCGACCGGTGCGATGTTCGCGCCCAACTACATCGAGAACAAGCTCAAGTTCTTCCCGCACATCAAGGAGGCGGTCGCGTTCGGCAACGAGCGCGACAAGGTTTGCGCGTTCGTCAACATCGACATCGGCTCGGTCGGCAACTGGGCGGAGCGGAAGGGAATTCCGTACTCGGGCTACACCGACCTCGCGCAGAAGCCCGAGGTCTACCAGCTGATCAAGGAGTGCGTCGAGAAGGTCAACGCGGAGCTCGCCAACGAAGGTGCGCTCGCCGCCTCGCAGATCCGGCGCTTTCTGATCCTGCACAAGGAGCTCGATCCGGACGACGACGAGCTCACGCGCACGCGCAAGGTGCGGCGCAGCTTCGTTGCCGAGAAGTACGTGGTGCTGATCGACGCGCTCTACGGCGGCCGGACCGTTCAGCACATCGAGACGCAGGTCAAGTTCGAGGACGGCCGCACGGGCATGGTCGCCGCCGATCTCGCGATCTCCGAGGCCGGCGTCTTCGGCCCGCTCGCGACGGCAGCCTGACGCGGCCCCGCGACGTTCAGCAAGAGGATTCGGAGAGCCGATGGCCGAGCGGACGATGCAGTTGCGCAATCGCCACGACCCCGTCGCCGGGCCGGACGGCGCGCCCGCCGCCAGCGAGCAGGCCGTCCTGCAGGTCGAAGGCATTCAGCTGAGCTTCGGCGGCGTCCGGGCGATCGCGGACGTCGGCTTCGCGGTCAACCGCGGCGAGATCTCGTCGATCATCGGGCCGAACGGCGCGGGCAAGAGCTCGATGCTGAACGTCATCAGCGGGTTCTACCGGCCCTCCGCCGGACGGATCGTCTACGAGGGCCGCGACCGGACGCACCTGCCCGCGCACGCCGTCGCGCGGCTCGGCTTCGCGCGCACGTTCCAGAACATCGCGCTGTTCAAGGGAATGTCGACGCTCGACAACATCATGACCGGCCGCTCGCTCAAGATGCGCGGCAACTTCCTGACCGACGCGCTGTACTGGGGATTCGCGCAGAAGGAGGAGATCGCGCACCGCGAGGCGGTCGAGAAGATCATCGACTTCCTCGAAATCCAGGCGATCCGCAAGACGCCGGTGGGCAAGCTCCCGTACGGGCTGCAGAAACGGGTCGAGCTCGCCCGCGCGCTCGCGATGGAGCCCAAGGTGCTGCTGCTCGACGAGCCGATGGCCGGGATGAACGTCGAGGAGAAGGAGGACATGGTCCGCTTCATCCTCGACGTCAACGACCACTGGGGAACGACGATCATCCTGATCGAGCACGACATGGGGGTCGTGATGGACATCTCGCACTATGTCGTAGTGATGGACCACGGTGCGAAGATCGCCGAAGGAACGCCGGACGAAGTCAAGGCGGATCCGGTGGTCATCCGCGCCTATCTCGGGGGGCATTGAGATGAACAGCCCCCACGCTCACTGCGTTCGCTGCCCCCCGAGGGACGCCCGGTCGAGCAGGGCGAAGCCAAGGCCCGAAGGGCGCGTCTGCGAGCGCGGGTGGCGGCCGACCCCACGACGCAACGTATCGGGCACGACATCGCGGAGGCCGCGCCCAGTGCCCTTCGGGCTGCCGGGCGGGCACTGGCGGTGACGCCGATGAACTGGCAGTTCTTCCTCGAGGTGCTGATGGGCGGCCTGCTCGCCGGCGTGATGTATTCGCTGGTGGCGCTCGGATTCGTGCTGATCTACAAGGCGTCGGGCGTGTTCAACTTCGCGCAGGGCGCGATGGTGTTCTTCGCCGCGCTCACGTTCGTGTCCCTCGTCGAACGGGGCGTCAATTTCTGGCTCGCGCTCGCCATCACGCTCGCCGTGATGGTCGTTCTCGGCATCGCGATCGAGCGCCTCGTGCTGCGGCCGCTCGTCAATCAGCCCCAGATCACGCTGTTCATGGCGACGATCGGGCTCACCTTCGTGCTCGAGGGGCTGTCGCAGCTCCTCTGGGGCTCGCAGCCGCACGGGCTGGAGCTCGGCATTCCCGACGAGCCGATGCAGTGGCTGTCCGACCTTGCGGGCATCAACGTGAGCCAGTTCGACGTGTTCGCGGCCGTGGTCGCGGGAGTGCTGGTCGCGGTGCTCGCCGTGTTCTTCCAGACGACGCGCATCGGCCGTGCGCTGCGCGCGGTCGCCGACGACCACCAGGCAGCACTCGCGGTCGGCATCCCGCTGCGGCAGATCTGGGCAATCGTGTGGTCCGTGGCGGGCTTCGTCGCGCTGGTGGCGGGCCTCATGTGGGGCGCGCGCAACGGCGTTCAGTACGCGCTGACGTTCATCGCGCTGAAGGCGCTGCCGGTGCTGATCCTGGGTGGCTTCGAGTCAGTGTCCGGCGCGATCGTCGGCGGCCTCATCATCGGCGCCTCGGAAAAGCTGGCCGAGGTCTATCTGGGGCCTTACGTCGGCGGCGGGATCGAATCCTGGTTCCCCTACGTGCTCGCGCTCGCGTTCCTGCTGGTGCGTCCCGAGGGCCTGTTCGGCGAACGGCGCATCGAACGGGTGTAGGAGAGGCTCCCAGCCATGTTCTATCGCGAAGCCGGCCAGTTCAAGACCACGTACCAGGCGGACCAGCAGGTCTTCCCGATCCGGCAAGACCGGATCGCGGTTGCGGTCGTGCTGATCGTCGCGTTTCTCCTGGTGCCGCTCTTCGCGAATCAGTACTGGCTCTCGGCCATTCTCACGCCGTTCCTGATCCTCGCGCTCGCCACGCTCGGCCTCAACATCCTGACGGGTTACGCGGGCCAGCTTTCGCTCGGAACCGCGGCGTTCATGGCCGTGGGCGCATTCATGGCCTACAACTTCGAGCTGCGGCTTCCCTGGCTGCCGACCCTCGTGTCCTTCGCGCTCGCCGGCCTGTGCGCCGCCGCGGTCGGCATCGTGTTCGGCCTGCCGTCGCTGCGGATCAAGGGCTTCTATCTCGCCGTGGCCACGCTCGCCTGCCAGTTCTTCGTGCTGTGGGCGCTGCAACGGATCGGCTGGTTCACCAACCACAGCGCCTCCGGCGTCATCACCGCGCAGCAGGTCGTCATCCTGGGCTACGCGTTCGACACGCCGGTCGCCAAGTACATGTTGACGCTCTGCATCGTCGCGGTGCTGGCGCTGCTGGCCAAGAACCTGATGCGCAGCGAAACGGGGCGTATGTTCATGGCGGTTCGCGACATGGACCTCGCCGCCGAGGTGATCGGCATCCGCATGATGCGCACCAAGCTCCTCGCCTTCGCGATCAGCTCGTTCTACTGCGGGGTCGCCGGAGCGCTGTACGCGTACACCTACCTCGGCACGGTCGAGCCGGAGGCCTTCAACCTCGACCTTTCGTTTCGGATCCTGTTCATGGTCATCATCGGCGGCGTCGGCAGCATCCTGGGGTCGTTCCTGGGCGCCGCCTTCATCACGCTGCTGCCGATCTTCCTGAACAGCCTGTCGCGGCCCATCGAAGGCGTGATCGGCGTGACGCTGCCGTCGGGGCTCATGTCCAATCTCGAGGTGATCGTCTTCGGCGTGTTGATCATCTTCTTCCTGATCGTCGAGCCGCACGGCCTCGCCCGCCTCTGGCAGATCGGCAAGGAGAAGCTCCGCCTGTGGCCGTTCCCCCATTGATGTTGCAGTGCAATATGGCCGGGAATTCCCCTCTCGTTTCACTGTTTCTTGAGGCACGTCATTGACAGGCCGGCGGGTGTACCCAATCCTTGGCCGGTTCGATCGAGACTCGACGCTGTTCTTCCAGGAGGACCCACCATGAAGCACCTGAATTCAACGCTGTTCGCGTTGGCACTGGCCGCGGTCGCGAACGTCGCGCTCGCGCAGAACGAGCAGTTCGTGCCGATGCTCTCCTACCGCGTGGGCCCGTACGCGGCCGGCGGCACGGGTATTTTCGGCGGTTACATCGACTACCTGAATCTCGTCAACCTCCGCGATGGCGGTATCAACGGCGTGAAGTTCACGTGGGAGGAGTGCGAAACCGAGTACAACAACGCCCGCGGTGTCGAGTGCTACGAGCGCCTGAAGAAGAAGGGGACGGGGGCCTCGCTCGTGATGCCGCTGTCGACCGGCATCACGTACTCGCTGATCGACAAGGCGACCGCCGACAAGGTCCCGATCATCTCGATCGGCTACGGTCGGACCGACGCCACGGATGGCACCGTCTTCCCGTACGTGTTCCCGCTGCTCACGAACTACTGGAGCCAGAACACCGCGAAGATCAAGTTCATCGGATCGAAGGAAGGGGGGATGGACAAGCTCAAGGGCAAGAAGATCGTGAACCTCTATCACGACTCGGCCTACGGGAAGGAGACCATTCCGGTGCTCGACGCGCAGGCCAAGAAGTACGGCTTCGAGATCACGCACATCCCGGTGGCCCTGCCGGGCAACGAGCAGGGTGCGCAGTGGCTGCAGATCCGCCAGATCAAGCCAGACTGGGTAATCCTGCGCGGCTGGGGCGTGATGAACCCGACGGCGCTGAAGGCCGCGGCGAAGGTCGGCTTCCCGCGCGACCACATGATCGGCGTTTGGTGGTCCGGCGCCGAGGAGGACACGATTCCCGCGGGCAGCGCCGCGAAGGGCTACATCGCCGCCGGTTTCAATGTCGCGGGCACCAACTATCCGGTGATCCAGGAAATCGAGAAGTACGTGTATGCGAAGAACAAGGGCAACCTCGACGACAAGTCACGGCTGGGATCGATCTACTACAACCGCGGGGTCGTCTTCGGGATCGTCACGGCCGAGGCGATCCGCACCGCGCAGGCGAAGTTCGGCAAAGGCAAGGTGATGACGGCCGAGCAAGTCCGCTGGGGCATCGAGCATCTCAACATCTCCGACGCTCGCTTGAAGGAGCTCGGCGCGGTCGGGTTCATGCAGTCGGTCAAGGTGACCTGCGCGGACCACGAGGGCGGCGGCGCGGTCAAGTTCCAGCAGTGGGACGGCGAAAAGTGGAAGGTGATCACCGACTGGATCCAGCCGGATCGCGAGTTGCTGCGGCCGATGATCGAGCAGTCGGCGGCTGCGTACGCGAAGGAAAAGAACATCACGCCGCGCGACTGCAGCAAGGAGAGCTGATCGTCGCGTTCCGCATCGCGGCCCGGCGCGAAGAACAGTGCCGCCCCATCCCTCACCCCCGGCGTCGCCGGGGGGAAGGGGATGGCGTCGAACGAGGCGCGGCAGCAGACGCACATGCGGCCTCCGCCCCTCGCCGATCCGCGATCCTGGTCCACTTTCGCCTAATGCCATGAGTGCTGTTGCCTCGTCGCCCGCTGCTGCGCCCGTCCCGGCGGCCGACGTACATCTCACCGTCAACAACATCGAGGTGATCTACGACCACGTGATCCTCGTGTTGAAGGGCGTCTCGCTCGAGGTGCCCGAGGGACAGATCGTCGCGTTGCTCGGTGCGAACGGTGCGGGGAAGACGACCACGCTGAAGGCCGTGTCCAACCTGCTGCGTGCCGAGCGCGGCGACGTGACCAAGGGCACGATCGAGTTCATGGGCAAGCGGGTCGACCGGCTGACACCGAACGAGCTCGTGCGGATGGGGGTCTGCCAGGTGATGGAGGGCCGGCACTGCTTCCAGCACCTCACGGTCGACGAGAACCTGCTCACCGGCGCGTTCACGCGCAGCGTCGGCCGCGCCGAGCTGAAGCGCGATCTCGAGCTCGTCTACTCGTACTTTCCGCGACTCAAGGAGCGGCGCGGGAGCCAATCGGGGTACACATCGGGCGGCGAACAGCAGATGACGGCGATCGGCCGGGCGCTGATGGCGCGGCCGAAGATGATCCTGCTGGACGAGCCATCGATGGGGCTCGCACCGCAATTGGTCGAGGAGATCTTCGAGATCGTCGGCAACCTCAACAAGAAGGAACGCGTGTCCTTCCTGCTCGCCGAGCAGAACACAATGGCCGCGCTCCGCTACGCGGACTATGGCTACATTCTCGAGAACGGCCGGGTCGTGATGGACGGCGCCGCGAAGGATCTAGCGCAGAACGAAGACGTCAAGGAGTTCTATCTCGGCCTTTCGTCGTCGGGGCGCAGGAGCTTCCGCGACGTCAAGCACTACCGCCGCCGCAAGCGCTGGCTCGCTTAGCCGGCCACAGATCGCGCCGCCATGCTTCGTTACTCGGGCGCTTGGCTTCGCTTGTGTACGTCTCATGTACACGGCGCTCGCCGCGCGCCCTCGCGCCTCGCCTTGTGCCGCGCTTTGCGGCCGGCACGCGCCGATCGCGCCGCCTGACATGACCGAGCACTTCGATACGCTCGAGACGCGCGACCCGGAGGCGCGCGAGCGGGCGATGCTGGCCGCGCTGCCGCGGCAGCTCGCGCACGCGAAGGCGCGCGCGCCCGCGTTCGCGCGCATCCTCGCGGACGTCGACCCGGCGGCGGTCACGTCGCGCGCCGCGCTCGCCCGGGTGCCGGTCACGCGCAAGTCAGATCTTCTCGAGCTGCAGAAGGCCGCGCGACCGTTCGGCGGCTTCGCGGTGCTCGCTCGCGGCGAGGCCGCGCGCATCTTCGCCTCGCCGGGGCCGATCTACGAGCCCGAGAGCCGGCGCCCCGACCACTGGCGGCTCGCGCGCTCGCTGTTCGCGGCCGGGTTTCGCGCCGGCGACCTGGTCCACAACACGTTTTCGTATCACTTCACGCCAGCGGGCTCGATGCTCGAGACCGGTGCCCATGCGCTGGGCTGCACGGTGATCGCGGCCGGCACCGGGCAGACCGAGCTGCAGGTGCAGGCGATCGCCGAGCTCGCGCCCGATGGCTACGTGGGCACACCGTCATTCCTGAAGATCATCGTCGAGAAGGCCGACGAGCTGGGCGTCACGCTGGCCTCGCTCAAGAAGGCGCTTGTCTCGGGCGAAGCGTTCCCGGCGAGTCTGCGCGACGCGCTCGCCGCGCGCGGCATCGTCGGCTATCAGGTGTACGCGACGGCAGATCTGGGCTCAATCGCCTACGAGACGGAAGCGCGCGCAGGCCTCGTCGTCGACGAGGGCGTGCTGGTCGAGATCGTCCGCCCCGGCACCGGCGAGGCGGTCGCGCCGGGCGAGGTCGGCGAAGTCGTCGTCACCACGCTTGCGAATACGCTCTACCCGCTGATCCGCTTCGGCACCGGCGACCTCTCCGCATTCCTCGCCGGGACGAGTCCCTGTGGCCGCACCAACGCTCGCGTTAAGGGCTGGCTTGGCCGCGCCGACCAGACGACGAAGGTGAAGGGCCTGTTCGTCCATCCTTCGCAGGTCGCCGAGATCGTGCGGCGTCATCCGGAGATCCGGCGGGCGCGCCTCGTCGTCGACAACCCGGGCGGCGCGGATCGGATGACGCTGCACGCGGAGACGACGGCAGGTGCGCCTGCGGCCGACGCGATCGTCGGCACGATCCGCGAGGTGACCAAGCTCCGCGGCGAGGTCGCCTTCCGCGCGCCTGGCGAGCTGCCCAACGACGGCAAGGTGATCGACGACACGCGCAAGTTCGACTGAGCGGCGAGTGACAGCGAGCCGGCCCGGGGCGCGTCGCCGAGCGAGGAGGTCGGCCGTTGGTCCGGCTGACGAACATCGCCTGCCGTGGAAGAGGCCGACGACGCGTCCGCGCCGTTACAATGACGGGTCGAGGTCGACCGTGATGCTCCGTCGTGACGCTCCGCCGCAGGATCCGCTGGCGCCACTCGCGCAGGCGACGATGCGCGAGATCGCCGCGACCGGCGTGATCCGCCAGTTCCCGAAGAACGCGGTGCTGATCAACGAGGGCGAGCAGGGCGATTCGCTTTTCATCGTGCTCTCGGGCAAGGTCAAGGTCTACGCGAGCAACGCCGCCGGCAAGGAAGTCGTCATCGACTTCCATGGCCCGGGCACCTACGTGGGCGAGATGATGCTCGACGGCGCGCCGCGGTCGGCGTCCGTGATGACGGTCGAGCCGACGACATGCGCGGTCGTATCCCGCGCGCAGTTCCGCGAGTTCATCCTCGCGCATCCCGATTTCGCGCTGCACCTCATCGAGAAGCTGATCCAGCGCGTGCGCAACGCGACCGAGAACGTGAAGAGCCTCGCGCTCTCCGACGTCTACGGTCGGCTGGTCCGACTCCTGCTGTCGCTCGCCGTCGAGCGCGACGGCCGGCTGGTCGTCCCCGAGAAGCTCACGCAGCAGGACATCGCCGAGCGCATCGGCGCGTCGCGCGACATGATCAGCCGCCTGATGAAGGACCTGGTCGGCGGCGGCTACCTCGCGGTCGAGGACCGCACGATCGCGATTCTCCGCAAGCCTCCCCCCGGCTGGTAGGGTCTTTCGGAAGTTGGCCTGGCGGCCTCCCACACTGCCTATTCACCTTGTGAGGCCGAGGAGTCGGCCTTATGCGGCGACTCGCGATTGCTCGCTCCCCCTTGCCTTCGGCCGGTTCGGCGTTCGCACTGCCAAGGCATGCGCACGCCGCGCTGTCGGCCTCCGAACACGACTCGCGATGGCTCGCATCCCCAAGCAAGCTTGGGGCCCCCGGCTCGCCGCTCGCGCGTTCCCCCGGCTCGCCGCTCGCGCCGCTGCGCGTGAATATTCGGCAGCTGCGGCCCGGATTGTTCCCTCCTCGTTGCGACCACCGGGCGCCTAGAGTGGTGCCCATCGACGCCGCGCACGGTGCGCGGGGCCGATGGGGCAGAAAGCCGGACCGATCGCTGTCGGGCCGGCCCCCGGGCAAGCACCGGAGTCCTGCCGGAGTTCGCTATGAAGAGACTGGGACATTTTGAAGACGGCAAGCTGCTGACGGCCGGGGAAAAAGCCCTCGTCGTCATGCTCGTGGCCGGCGTGTTCGGATACTGGGCCGGGTTCAACCTGTCGACGCCGGGCGTCGCGGTGCCGTTCCCGGTGGCGGCCGCGTCCGCGCGACCAGCCTGCCGCGGAGCCGGCACGCGTCGCGCCCGTCGAGGCGCCGCGTCCGGCGCACGCCTCTGTCGGGACCGTGTCGGTCCGCGACGGCCCGCCGAAACCGACGTTCTGACGAGCCTGCTTCAGCGGTCGATCCCGCCGAAGCAGACGTATTTCACTTCGACGAACTCGTCGATCCCGTACTTGGACCCTTCGCGGCCGAGCCCCGACTGCTTGACGCCGCCGAACGGCGCGACTTCCGTTGTGATGAGGCCCGTGTTGACCCCGACCATCCCGTACTCGAGCGCCTCGGCGACGCGCCAGATGCGGCCGATGTCGCGTGAGTAGAAATACGACGCGAGCCCGAATTCGGTGCGGTTCGCGAGCTCGATGACTTCGGCGTCGGATCCGAACCGGAAGAGGGGAGCGACCGGCCCGAACGTTTCCTCGCGGAAGATCTTCATCGCCGGCGTGACCCCCGTGAGGACGGTGGGCTCGTAGAACGTTCCGCCGAGCGTATGGCGCTTGCCGCCGGTCGCGACCTTCGCGCCGTGCGCCGTCGCGTCGGCGACGTGCTCCTCGACCTTCGCGAGCGCCGCGCGGTCGATCAGCGGGCCCTGCGTGACGCCAGCCTCGGTGCCGTCGCCGACCTTGAGCGCCCGGACGCGCTCGGCCAGCTTCGCCGCGAACGCGTCGTAGACCTTGTCGTGAACGAAGAGCCGGTTGGCGCAGACGCACGTCTGGCCGGCGTTGCGGTACTTGGAAATGATGGCGCCGTCCGCCGCGGCGTCGAGATCGGCGTCGTCGAAGACGATGAACGGCGCGTTGCCGCCGAGCTCGAGCGAGAGCTTCTTGATCGTCGGTGCGACCTGCTTCATCAGCAGCCGGCCGACCTCCGTCGAGCCCGTGAAGGAGAGCTTGCGCACGGTCTCGTTCGCGCACATCTCGCCGCCGATCGCCTTCGCGTCGCCGGTCAGCACGTTGAGCACGCCGGGGGGGAAGCCCGCGCGGTGCGCGAGCTCGGCCAGCACGAGCGCCGAGAATGGCGTCGCATTGGCGGGCTTGATGACGACCGTGCAGCCCGCGGCGAGCGCCGGCGCGACCTTGCGCGTGATCATCGACGACGGGAAGTTCCACGGCGTGATCGCCGCGCAGACGCCGACGGCCTGCTTGATGACGACGAGCCGGCGGTCGTTCGCGATCGTCGGAATGACGTCGCCGTAGACGCGCCGCGCTTCCTCGGCGAACCACTCGACGTACCACGCGCCGATCGTCACCTCGCCCTTCGACTCGGCGAGTGGCTTGCCCTGCTCGGTCGTGAGGATGAGCGCGAGGTCGTCGACGTTCGCGATCATGAGCTCGAACCACTTGCGCAGGACCGCGCTTCGCTCCTTCGCGGTCTTGTCGCGCCACGCCGGCCACGCGGCGTTCGCCGCGGCGATCGCGCGCTTGGTCTCGGCCGCGCCCATGATCGGCGACGTGCCGACCAGCTTGCCGGTCGCGGGGTTGACGACCGGATGCGTCGCGCCGCCGTCGGCGTTCTCCCACTTGCCGTCGAGATAGCACTGCTGTCGCAGGAGCGACGGATCCTTGAGCGGGGGAAGGGAGCGTTCGAGCGTGTCGGGGGCCATGGCGGACTCCTGCAAAGGCGACGGCGCAGCGCCGGGGGAACTTGAAATTATAGGCCCGTCGGCGTCCCCTCCGTTGACGCTCGCCGGTCAGCGAAGGTTCGCCGCCAGGAACGATGCGGCGGCGGCCTCCGCGAGGGCAGTTTGCCCGGGGCGCGCACCCGCGAAACCGTGCCCGACGTCCTTCAGCGAAAGAAGTTCGTGCTTGACGCCGCAGCGCTCGAACTGCGCCGCCAGCCGGCACGATTCATCGTGAGGGACATCCGTGTCGACGGTCCCGTGGATCAACATCGTCGGCGGGTAGTCCGCGGTGATATTGCGTATCGGACAGTAGCGGTCGAACCACGCGGGGTCCTGTCCCGGGTCGTGCTCCGTCACCTCGGCCAGCCAGCGGCCCTGCTGCCTGCAATATAGGTAGAAATACCCCCGGTCGGGCTCGGCCGGCGGGTCGGACACAGGTTCGCAACCGACCGAGGCGGAGGCTTCCTGCTTGGATACGAGCGGCATTTCCCGATAGAAGGCGCTCGGGTCCGCTTCCCACGAGGCCGTGATGTCGCCGAACCCGGAGAACGATGTCACCGCTCGCGGGCGAGGGCGTAGCAGGTAGGCGCCGACCAGCGACAGGTAGGCGCCCGACGATCCGCCGCCCGCCCCAAGCCGCGCGGCGTCGACGCCCAGAAGACGTGGCCCGGCCTCGCGAATCCAGCGCCACGCATCCTGCACGTCCTCGAGAATCTCACGCAGCTTGGTTTCGGGGGCAAGGCGATGATCGATGGACACCACCACGAGGCCTTGCTGCAGGAAGGCGTCGAGCAACGAGGGGCGCGGCGACGCCTTCCTCGAGCCGAAGATGAGGCCGCCGCCGTGAATCCACATCACGCATGGCTTGCTCCCGCCAGGCTCGCACCCGATCACGTCGGCCTTGATCTCGCATCCATCCACGACCTTGTAGATGTGCGTCTCGCGGCGCGGTGTCGTTGCGTGGCCGCTCGTGGAATCGGACATTGAATCTCCGCGTGGAGGCCGTTAGGTTTGCGTTGCGGCGGCGGTGGCAGTGGCGGGCTTCCGCGCGACGAGCGTAACGCCGGCCAGCACGAGGGCGGCACCGATGATCTGGATCGCATGCACCGGTTCGTCCAACAACAACGCGCCCAGGAAGATCGTGAACACCGGTCCGAGCGAGCCGATCTGCGACGACGCGTTCGCGCCGATCCTCTGCACCGCTTCCGCGATCAGCCACGTCGGCAGCACGGTCGAGAACACCGCCATGGCAAGGACGAGCAGCTGGATGGATGGCGGAACGGCGAGTGCCGCGAGCGGACGCGTGAGCGCGAACTGCGCCAGCACGAAGATGGAGGAGACGAGCATCGCCCACGCGATGAAACGCGTGCTGCCGATGCGGGCGATGACGGGCCCTGCCCGGACCAGGTAGACGGCGTAAAGAAATGCGCTGCCGAACACGAGCGCACCGCCCGTCATCACCACGCGAGGGTCGCCGGCGACGCGCAGGTCATTGACGAAGACGAGCGCGATGCCCGCATAGGAGACAGCGAGCGCGATCGCCATTCGGCGTGTCACCCGCACGCCGAGCCAGAGTGCGGACAGGAGCACGACCATCGTCGGGTAAAGGAACAGCACCAACCGCTCGAGCGCGGCCGTGATGTACTGGAGACCCATGAAGTCGAAAAGGCTCGCGAGGTAGTAGCCGATGAATCCCAGCAGCGCGAGCTGTTTCCAGTCGTCGCGCGTGAGCGGCGGCGCGCCGCGGTCGCGCGCGGCCCACCACGCCATCGCGGCGAAGAACGGCGTCGCATAGACCATCCGCAGCGCGAGCAGCGTGACGGCGTCGACCGGATACGCCGCGTAGGCGAGCTTGATCAGGATCGCCTTGAACGAGAATCCGAGCACGCCCAGCACGGCGCACGCGGGTCCGATCCAGCGGCGAGTGGGCGCGGAGGTCAATCCCAGCGGAGGAGGCCCGTGTACGCGGTCGCGAGAATCACCGCGCCGAACGCGATCCGGTACCACGCGAAAGGAACGAAGTCGTGATGGCTCACGTAGCGGATCAGCCACCGCACGCACGCGAACGCGGAGACGAATGCCGCCGCGAAGCCGACTCCGAACGCCGGCAGGTCTTGCGCTGCGACGAGCGGGGCATCCTTCCACAGCGAGTAGCCCGTGGCGGCGAACAGCGTGGGGATCGCGAGAAAGAACGAGAACTCGGTCGCGGCCACGCGCGAGAGTCCGAACAACATGCCGCCGATGATCGTCGCGCCGGAGCGCGAAGTTCCGGGGACGAGCGCGAACGCCTGCGCGCAGCCGACGAGCAGAGCGTCGGTCCAGCGCATCGCGTCGACGGTGGTGATCCGCACGCTGTCGGGTCGCGCGCGCTGCCGGCGCTCGGCCCACAGGATCACGAGCGCGCCCGCGACGAATGCGATTGCCACGGGCACGGGCGCGAACAGGTGTGCCTTGATTGCCTTGCCGAGCAGGAGACCCAGGAGCGCGGCCGGCAGGAACGCGACGACGAGGTTGACGGCGAAGCGCTGCGCGGCGGCGTCCCTGAGCAACCCGCGCAGCACACCGGCGAGCCGCGCGCGGTATTCCCAGCAGACGGCGAGGATCGCACCCGCCTGGATCACGATCTCGAAGGTTTTCGCCTGCTCGCCGGTGTAGCCCAGCAGCGACCCGGCGACGATCAGGTGGCCGGTCGACGACACCGGCAGAAATTCGGTGAGGCCCTCGACGATGCCGAGGACGAGCGCAGTGGTGAGGGACGGGGAATCCACGAAGGTGGACAACAAAAGGCCGGGCGGAGGAGCCCGCCCGGCCCGCCCATTGTATACGGAGGATCAGGCGGTTCGTTGGTTCAAGATCTCCAGCGCCTGCGCGACGATGTCGTTGTTGTCGGCTGGAACCTGCCCCTGCGGCGTCATCCGATCGATCATCTGCGGCAGCATCGACGCGAGCCCGCCAGCGGCTTCGCCGTGCGACATGCCGAGCTGTTGCGCGATCTGGCCGAGCTGGCCCTGCCCCAGCACTTGCTGGAGCGCATCGGCTGAGATTGGCATGTTCTCCCCGGTCGAAACCCACGAATCCGTCTGCGCGCCGTAGCCTGCCTGCTGGAACTTCGAGAGCATCCCTTGCAGGCCACCGTTCTGCTGCAGGATCTGCAATGCGATCAACACGAGCGGGTTCTGCTGCTGCGCGCCGGTGCCGCTACCGGACGTCCCGCTCATCAGGCCGCCCAGCAATCCATCCAAGAGTCCCATGGTCGTCCTCCTCGGTCAGAATGAAGAAACGCGGGCGCTACGCCGTGCGCTGCCGCACGAACTGATGCGCCGCGGCCGTCGGATATCCGGCGGCGCCGAAGGTCTCGCGGATCGTCCGGTTCGTGTCGAAGTACACCTGCCAGTAGTGATCCGGGTGCACGTAGGGGCGCACGGCGAGCACCGGCCCGCGCTCGTTGAACGACAGGATCTCGACATCGGGCGTCGGTGTGGCGATGACGTTCGCGATCTTCGGCAGCGCCTCCTTGAGCCGGCGCACCGCGTCGGCGGGATCGACGCTGTGGTCGAGCTGCGCGGTCAGGTCCACGCGACGATAGGCGTTCACCGAGAAGTTCTTGATCGTGCCGCCGATGACCTTCGCGTTGCCGACATGGGTCCGCACGTTATCCGGGGTGTCGATCGCCGTCGTGAACATGCCCACGGCGCGGACCGTGCCCTCGACGTCACCCGCGAGGACATAGTCGCCGACCTTGAACGGACGCAGGACGAGGAGGAACGCGCCGGCGGCGAAATTCGCGAGCAGTCCGCTCCACGCGGCGCCGATCGCGATGCCGATCGCGGCGATCAATGCGGCGAACGACGTCGTCTCGACGCCGAAGTAGCCCAAGATGCCGATGACGAGCAGGACGTTGAGCGCGATATTGAGCGTGTTGCCGACGTAGCGGGCCACCGTCGGCTCGACCTTCTGGCGCTCGAACGCCTTCCGGATCAACGTGCCGACGATGCCGATCAGCCAGCGGCCGACGATGTAAATCGCGACGGCGCCCAGCACCTTGAAGCCGAAGGCGACGAGCACCGGCTTCGCGGTGTCGAACATGTTCGTGAAATCCATGCGTCTCCCGGGATAAGAATGTCGACGAAGCCGGCGGGTCGCCGCCGGACCGTCCATTGTGAAGCACGAGGCGGGGATCGCGCAATCGCGGCGTGGCGACGCGCGAAGGTCTTTTCCCGGATTACGATCCGGTCGTGATCCCGAGCTCCGCGCAGAGCCGGGCAACGGTCGCCTTCAGCGCGGCGACGTCGGCGGAGAGGCGATCGACGTTGGCCTTGAGGGCCGCGATTTCCGAAGCTGCCACAGCGTCGCCCGGCGGCGCGGCTGCGGAAGGGGCCTCGATCGCGGGAACGCCCGAGAGCAGATGCGCCCAGCGCGTCTCGCGCGCTCCCGGCAGGCGCGGCAATTCGGCAACGAGCGCGCCCGCGGGCCGCTCCCCGAGTTCGTTCAGGAACCCGTCGACCGCAGAGACGTCGGCGAAGCGATGCAGCCGCTCGGTGTTGATACGCAACTCGCCGACCGTCTGCGGCCCGCGCAGCATCAGCGCGGCGAGCAGCGCGACGGATTGCGACGGCACGCCGAGCACGCGCTCGGTATTGTGGGCATAGCGCATCACTCGGCCGCCGCTCGACTCGACGACGAGGGACAACATCCGAAGGTGGTCGACCGCCGCCTGCACGTCGGCATCGGACGCGTCGATGACGGGGTCGCGGCTCGTCTTCTGGTTGCAGCCCGCGGCGAGCGCGTTCAGCGTCAGCGGATACCCGTCGGGCACCGTGTGCTGCTTTTCGACCAGCACGCCCAGCACCCGCGTCTCGAGCAACGACAGCGCCGGCAGCGGGGCGCTCACGCGCAGCTACTTGCGGCTGTAAGTCGCCGTGAACGTCGCCCGCGCGATGCGGTTCGAGTTCACCATGAAGCCCACCAGCGCCGGCATCGAGTTCTCGTCGAGATCGAGCTTGTCGACCTTGAGGGCGTGCACGGTGAAGATGTAGCGGTGCGGGCGGTCGCCGCGCGGCGGGCACGGACCGCCGTAGCCGGGCGCGCCGAAGTCCGTGATCGATTGCACGGCGCCTTTCGGCATCTTGCCGGATGGGGGATTGCCGGCGCCCGCCGGCAGTGATCTCACGTTAGCCGGGATGTTGAACGCGACCCAGTGCCACCAGCCGCTGCCCGTCGGCGCATCGGGATCGTAGACCGTGACCGCGAAGCTCTTCGTGGAGGCCGGCGGATCCTTCCACGTGAGCGACGGCGAGACGTTGCGGCCTTCGCAGCCGAAGCCCTTGTAGATCTGCGCGTCGGCGATCCGGGCGTTGGGCTTCACCTCGGTGCTTTCGAGCGAGAACGTGGCCTTGTCGGCGGCAAGCGCGACCAACGGCAGCAAAGCCGCGGCGGCGATGACGTTGCGGCGCATGGAGCCCCTCCCAGGGATGGATAGCGATCGCCGTCCATTCTACCTGCGACGAGGTGCCCGCTGCACGGAACGGGCCTCCAAGGCGGAGACCTACTTGCCGCAGACGTGCCGGACGACGAGGTCGGCCGCGCTGCCCGGGGGCTCCTTCAGGTACTCGATCTTCGAGGCCTTGTTGCGCGCGAACGCCCGGTCCTTCGCCTCGTCCTGGAACAGCACGACCTCGACGCCGGCCGCAGTTCCCGTCTTGCAATCGACCTTCATCTGCGAGCGCAAGCTCGTCACCGCTCCGGTGGGCATGTCGAGTGGCACCTTGAGCTCGGTCCGAAACGTCACCGCCGTGATGCCGCCCGCGGCCTTCACGCTAGCGCGGTCGACATAGACTCGATTGCCGTTCGCGTTCTCGCCGATCGGCTGCCAATCGGCGGCCGCCGCGGACACGGCGACAGTGGTCAGGGTGACCGCAAGAATGTTGCGCATGATTCCCTCCGTTGACGAGGCCATTGGAAATTCTCCGAGGCTGGCCGGACGAGGGCCTTGTCCGGGATCAAGGTCGCACTGGTTCGTCGTCGCCACCGGCCGGCGCGCCGGGATGCGATGGGGCTGGTATCGTACGGCCATGCCGCGCATCGCGCGGCGTCCCCGCCCCGGAGCCCGCATGGCCCACACCCCCGACGCGACCAACATGGCGCTGTTCTGCGACTTCGAGAACATCGCTCTCGGCGTCCAGGACGCTCGGTACGAGAAGTTCGACATCGGCAAGGTGCTCGAGCGCCTGCTGCTCAAGGGCAGCATCGTGGTGAAGAAAGCGTACTGCGACTGGGAGCGCTACAAGACGTTCAAGGCGCCGATGCACGAGGCGAGCTTCGAGCTGATCGAGATCCCGCACGTGCGGCAGTCCGGCAAGAATTCGGCCGACATCCGGATGGTCGTCGACGCGCTCGACCTCTGCTATACGAAATCGCACGTCGACACGTTCGTCATCATCAGCGGCGACTCGGACTTCTCGCCGCTCGTCTCGAAGCTCCGCGAGAACGCGAAGGTCGTCATCGGCGTCGGCGTGAAGAACTCGACGTCCGATCTGTTGATCAAGAATTGCGACGAGTTCATCTACTACGACGACCTGGTGCGCGAGAAGAAGAAGCCGGCCGCGCGCAGGGCGCCGGCGAAGGCGGCGGGCGGCAACGGAAAGCCGGCCGCGAAGCCCGCTACGGTCGAGTCCGCGCCGCCCGCCAAGAAGGACGACGAAGAGCGACGACAGGAGGCGGTCGACCTGATCGCGGATACGGTCGAGGCGCTGGTCGCGGAGCGTGGCGACGAAGAGAAGATCTGGGGATCGATGGTCAAGCAGGCGTTGAAGCGGCGCAATCCGGGATTCAACGAGTCGTATTATGGCTTTCGACTTTTCACCGGCCTGCTCGAGGAGGCCGCGCGCCGTGGTGTCGTGACGTTGGAGCGCGACGAGAAGTCGGCCAATTATCGCGTCCGCCTCCCCTCCGCCGAGGGTTGATCGAGACACGCGCGGGCCGACGAGCGAGCATGGACGGCATTCACGATCTCGGGTTCTTCGTGCTGTCCGGGCTCCTGCTCAACGTCACGCCCGGCGCGGACACGCTCTACATCGTCGCGCGCGGTACGACGCAGGGCGCGCGCGCCGGAGCGGTCGCCGCGCTCGGGATCGGCGCGGGCTGCATCGTGCACACATTGGCCGCGGCGCTCGGCTTGTCCGCGATCCTCGCGACGTCGGCGACCGCGTTCACGCTCGTCAAGTGGATCGGCGCCGCGTATCTCGTCTACCTCGGGCTCACGCTGCTCGCGACGAGCTCTGTCGCGGCGACGGAATCCGCGCCGCCGCCCGCGTCGCTCGGCCGCGTCTTCGCGCAGGGCTTCGTCACCAACGTGCTGAACCCGAAAGTCGCGCTGTTCTTCCTCGCGTTCCTGCCCCAATTCATCGACGCCGATGCGCCGCGCAAGGCAATGGCCTTCCTGGTGCTAGGGGCGATCTTCAACGTCAACGGGACGCTGTGGAACCTCTTGGTCGGCTGGTCGGCCGGCCGCCTTGGGCGACGGCTGTCCGCGCGATCCTCCGCAACGACGTGGCTTCACCGCTCCGTAGGGGCGCTCTTCGTCGCCTTGGGCCTTCGCCTCGCCTTTGCCGAGCGGGGGTGAAGCATGGACGGATACCCGCGCGATCGGAGTTGATTTGCGGGGCGCGAGGCCCAACAATAAACTGTTAAGCGCCCCCGACGGATCCTGCGCGGCAGGCCCAGGGGGCAACAAGGTGCATCGCGGCCGGGCGACCCGGCCGTGCACGGGCTTCCGACTGCGAGAGGTGTCGGGTGCGCGACGTGAGGCCGGCCGCCGTGGCCGGCATGTTCTATCCCGGGCTTCCCGCCGCTCTGGTGGCCAGCGTGCGCGACTGTTTGGTCGCGGCGGCGACGCGCCCCAACGCCGGCGGCGCGCGCCCGAAGGCGCTGATCGTCCCGCACGCGGGTTACGTCTATTCGGGTCCGATCGCGGCCGCCGCGTACGCGCGCCTCGCGGGTTCGCATGCGACGATCCGCCGCGTTGTGATCCTGGGTCCGACGCACCGCGTGGCCGTCCGCGGCCTCGCGCTGCCGTCGGTCCGCGCGTTCGCGACCCCGCTGGGTGAGGTGGAGGTCGACCGCAAGGCCGCCGCGCTTGCCCTTGCGCTCCCTCAGGTCGCCGAGAACGACGCGGCGCACGCGCTCGAGCACTCGCTCGAGGTGCAGCTGCCGTTCCTGCAGGCGGTGCTCGACGACTTCAGGATCGTGCCGTTCGCCGTCGGCGCGGCGACGCCCGACGAGGTCGCCGACGTGATCGAGCGGCTCTGGGGCGGCCCCGAGACGCTGATCCTCGTGAGCTCGGACCTTTCGCACTACCATCGGTACGCCGAGGCGCGCGCGATCGACCGCGGCAGCGCGGAGGGCATCCTCGCGCTGTCGTCGTCGCTCGATCACGAGCAGGCGTGCGGCGCCACGGCGATCAACGGACTCGCTTTGTGCGCGCGCCGGCATGGCCTCGTGCCCGAGCTGCTCGACCTGCGCAACTCGGGCGACACCGCGGGCGACCGCTCGCGCGTCGTCGGCTACGCTTCGTTCGCGTTCGTCGAGGAGGCCCCGCATGGCCGATCTTGACCTCGGGCGCGTCCTCGTTGCGCTCGCGCGCGGCGCGATCGGCGCCGAGTTCGGATTGCGAACCGCGAATGGCGCGGAGCACGCTGCGCTCGACGAGCCCGGCGCGACGTTCGTCACGTTGCGGCAGGACGCGGAGCTCCGCGGCTGCGTCGGCTCGCTCGAGCCGCGCCGCAAGCTCGCCCTCGACGTCCGCGCGAACGCGGTGGCCGCGGCGTTCCGCGATCCCCGTTTTCCGCCGCTCGCGGCGCGCGAGTTTGGGAGAACCTCGGTCGAGGTGTCGCTCCTGTCCGCGCACGAGCCGATGGCGTTCGACGACGAGGAGCACCTGCTGCGCCAGCTGCGGCCGGGCGTCGACGGCGTCGTCCTGCAGTGCGGTCGCGATCGCGCGACATTCCTGCCGCAGGTCTGGGAGTCGCTGCCGGAGCCGCGCGCATTCGTCGCGGCGCTCAAGCGGAAGGCGGGCCTGCCGGCGGATTTCCGCGGTCCGGGATTGAACGTCGCGCGCTATACGGTCGTCAAATGGACGGAGCACGAGTTCGAGACGGGGGCCCTGCGGTCATGAGCAATCATCCGGGACGCTGGTGGCATCGGCTGGACGACGGCCGCATCCAGTGCGACCTTTGCCCGCGCGACTGCCGGCTGCACGAGGGGCAGCGCGGAGCGTGCTTCGTCCGGCAGCGCGAGGGCGACGCGATCGTTCTCACGACCTACGGGCGCTCGTCGGGCTTCTGCATCGACCCGATCGAGAAGAAGCCGCTCAACCATTTCTACCCGGGCTCGTCCGTGTTCTCTTTCGGCACCGCGGGCTGCAACCTCGCGTGCAAGTTCTGCCAGAACTGGGACATCTCGAAGTCGCGCGAGATGGACACGCTGATGGACGCCGCCTCCCCGCGGCAGATCGCCGAGGCCGCCGTGCGCGCAGGCTCGAAGAGCGTCGCGTTCACGTACAACGATCCGGTGATCTTCGCCGAGTACGCTATGGACGCGGCGGATGCGTGCCACGCGGTCGGCATCAAGACGGTCGCCGTCACGGCTGGCTACATCGGCGTCGAGGCGCGGCGCGAGTTCTACGCGAAGATGGACGCGGCGAACGTCGATCTGAAGGGCTTCACCGACGAGTTCTACGTGAAGCTCTGCGGAGCGCGGCTCCAGCCGGTGCTGGACACGCTCGTCTATCTGAAGCACGAAACCGATTGCTGGTTCGAGATCACGACGCTGCTGATCCCGGGGAAGAACGACTCGCCCGTGGAGATCGAGGCGATGAGCAAGTGGATCGCCCGCGAGCTGGGCCCGGACGTACCGGTGCATTTCACGGCGTTCCACCCGGACTACAAGATGACGGACCTGCCGCGCACGCCCGCCGCCACGCTGACACGCTCGCGTGAGATCGCGTTGCGCGAGGGCATCCGCTATGTCTACACCGGCAACGTGCACGATCGCACCGGCGGCACGACGTTCTGCCCGGGCTGCGCAAAGCCCGTCATCGTCCGCGATTGGCACGAGATCCTGAGCTACGAGCTGACACCCGAAGGCGCGTGCAAGCACTGCGGCGCGCAGCTTCCGGGCCGCTTCGACCACTTCGACGGGCAGTGGGGACGGCGACGGGTCCCCATCAGGGTCGGCCTCTCGGCGTGAGCCTTGCCGTCGGACTCCCGCACGCGGGCCGCTTGACGGATTGAAATGGCGGCCGGCCCGCGATAGATTACGACGACGTCCGAGTCCGAGGAGCGCGCGATGGCGGACACCCCGAAGTGGCAACTGGACGGCGACTGGTTCGACGTCTGCAAGTGCGACATCCCCTGTCCGTGTGAATTCGCACGGCCGCCTACCTACGGCGACTGCGACGGCATTCTCGTCTGGCACGTGCGCAAGGGAACCTACGGCGACGTCGCGCTCGACGGGCTCAGCGTGATCGCCTTGGGCTACTTCAAGGGCAACATCTGGGAGGGCGCCAAGGCGACGATGGGAATCTTCATCGACGCGCGCGCCGACCCAGGACAGCGTGCGGCGCTGCAGACGATCTTCGGCGGCCAGGCCGGCGGCTGGCCCGGTCAGTTTGCGCAGAACATCGCCGAAATAAGGGGTATCGATTTCGCGCCGATCGAGTTCGAGTTGGCGGGCGACTTGGCGATGTGGCGGGCGTCGATTCCCGGCAAGGTCGAAGCGAAAGCCGAAGCGTTGAGCGGCCCCACGACGCCCGCGGGCCGGCGCGTCCAGACAATCAATCCTCCGGGATCCGAAGTCGGGCCGGGCGGCGTCGCGACCTGGGGCACTGCGACGGTGGACCGCGCCGACGCCTTCGGCTTCAAGTGGAGCCGCAGCGGGCAGTCGAGCAAACACATTCCGTTCTCGTGGAGCGGTCCCGGCTGATCGCCGTTCGACGCTCCGATGACGCCGGATGACGATACGCCGCGCGCGGCGTTCGCCCTCCTCTCCTGGCGCATCAACCTGCTTGTGGTCGTCGCCCTGGTGGCGCTGTCGGCGCTGGCGTGGCGTAGCACCATCGAGCAGGCGAACGCAATGAGCGGCATGGTGATGGGACTCGGCCAGATCGGCAGCCGGTTCCAGGGCGCGATGAGCGGCGCCGTCCTGCTCACGATGTGGGTGACGATGATGGCGGCGATGATGCTGCCGACGGTCGCGCCGATGGTGCTCGCGCACCTCGCCGTCACGCGCCAGCGGGGCGGCGGCTCTCTTCCGACCGTTGCGTTCGTCGGCGGCTACCTCCTGGTCTGGTCGGCGACCGGGGTGCTGCCGATGCTCGCCTATTGGGGATTCGCGCAGTTGGGCGACGAAGCCGGCGAGGCGCGATGGCTGCATGCGCTCGCCGGCGCGATCCTCATCGTCGCGGGGGCCTATCAGTTCACGTCGTGGAAACGACTCTGCCTCGACGGATGCCAAAGCCCGTTCGCGTTCGTCGTCATGCACGACTTCGGCGGGGGCGTGCCCGGTGCGCTGCGCGCCGGGGCCGTGCACGGCCTGTATTGCCTCGGCTGCTGTTGGGCGGTGATGGCGGTGCTCGTCGTCGTCGGCCTCATGAACCTGATGTGGATGGCCGGCATGGTCGTGCTCTTCTTCGCCGAGAAGCACTGGAAGCACGGACTCCTGCTCGCGAAAGTCGCCGGCGCGGCGCTCGTCGCCCTCGGCGGCGTGGTGGTGGCGTGGCCCGCGATACTCCCGCTGATCTCGCAGTAGGCTCCCGCGTCTACTCGAGATCGAGGTACTTGGTCGCGCGGCCCTTCGCCTTCTCGACCGGGTACTTCTCGCGGTTGACGGCGAGCTTCTCGATGGCTGCGGCGACGAGGTCGATGTCGAGCACCTCGGAGAGCCGAACGAGATAGATCAGCACGTCGCCCATCTCCTGGGCGATCTGCGCCTTACGCGCCGCGTCCGGCTGGGCGGATTCGGCGCCGGTGCTCCAGAGGAAGTGCTCCATCAACTCGGCCGCCTCGATCGCGACACCCATCGCGAGGTTCTTCGGAGTGTGGAACTGCGCCCAGTCGCGCTCGGCGACGAAGGTGTCGACCGCATTTTGCAACTCGGTCAGCCTGTCGGCCATCGTCGTCGCCCTCGGTCCGCTATTTGGGCGGCGCGGCGACCCCGTAGTTCGTCACCAGGTAGTCGACCAGCTTCGGAACCTCGTCGGCCGGTATTTCCGCGCCGTACGCCTTGATCATCTTCGTGACCTCGGCTTCCCATACTTGGCGCGTCATGAATACCGAGTTCGACTGGATGTAGTCGACGCTGTGGCACATCACGCAGTAGCCCATGACGAGCTCGCGCCCCGGTCCCGGCTTCAGCTCGATCTTCGATTCCTGTGCGTACGCCGCGACCGCGGCGGCGGCCAAGCAAACTACTAGAACGGCTCTCATGAAGGCCCTCCCTGCACGTGTCAGGCGGCGATGAGTACGATCCGCTGCATCACGTTGTTGTGATAGCCCGCGGGATTGAAGATGAGCTCCGTCGTCTGGGTCGAACCCTGGCGGTTCGTCGCGCGCGCCATGACCGGATATTCGCCTGCCTTCGGCGGGCGAACCACAATTCGCCAGGTGCGGAAGGAGAAGCGGCCGAGATCCTGCCCCAGCTCCGCCGCGGTCCAGCTCCGCCCGCCATCGGTGGACACGTCGACGACATGGATGCCGTAGCCGCCGTCCCACGCAATGCCACGCACTTCGGCATCCTGCCCGACCGCGATCTTCTGGCCGTCGCGGATGTTCGTGATGATCGAATTGACGACCATCTCGGTGATCGGCGTGGACGCGTCGTTCTCCTGGCTGAGAAATCGATCGGTGAACGCGAACTTGCCCTTGGGCACCCGATACGCGGTGTTCATCCAGAACGTCGCCAGTGGTTTGTCGAGCGCCTCGATCGACGTGAGCTGCTTCATCCAGTACGTCGCCGTCCAACCCGGCACGATCACCCGCAGGGGCGCGCCGTTGAGATGCGGCAGGGGCGCGCCGTTCATCTCCCACGCGAGCAGTGCGTTTTCGTCCAGCGCCTTCCACGGCGGGATGCTCTTGCGGAAATCCGGCGTCGCCGGAGTGACGCCGTGGTCCGCGCCGTCGAAGGCAATCTCGACTGCCTCCTTCTTCATCCCGGCCTTGTTCAGCACGTCTCGCAGCCGCACACCTTTCCAGCGCGCGTTTCCCACCGCGCCGTAACCCCATTCGACGCCCGGAACGTGCGGGTCGGAAAGTCCACGCCGGCTGCCGCTGCACTGGCACACTGCGACCAACTCGACCTGCTCGAAGCCGCGCTTCAGATCGTCGAGCGAGTACTCGGCCGGCGTGCCCGCCGCCGGACCGCCCACGCGCAGCCGCCACGTCGCCGGATTCACCTCGGGTATCTCAGCCAGGTGCCAGCGCACGAAGAATGCGCGGTTTGGCGTGATCGCCGAGTCGAACAGGTCGACCGGCGTCTCGTAGTTCGGGGGCCGGAACGACCGCTTGATCAGTGGCGCCTTGCCCGGGAGCGTCTCGAGCGCGCCCGATTCGATCGCGCCTGCCGGAAGCCCCGCGGCCATCGCGCCGCGCCAGTTCAACGTGAGAATGCCGCTGCCCGCGGCGGCCAGCACGAACGATCGCCGATCCATGGCTCCTCCTATGTGACGGGCCGCGCATCCTCTCGCGGGACGCTGTACGGGCCACTCCAGCGTAGCTTATCGCGCCGGCCGAAGCTGTTGTCAACCGCCCTTTCCGGCGTCGACGCGGCAGAAGCAGTAGGTGAATTGCTGGATCGCGCCCGTTGGCGTGCGGTGCAGTTCGACCGCCGAGTCGATCAGCCGGAACGCGCCGCCGAATTCGTCGTGCAGATGGTCGGCGTCGTAGCGCACGACCGGCAGGCCGCTGCACTTCTCCGGACCGTCGGGCCCGAATGCGGCGACGACCACGTAACCGCGCGGCCTGACCGCGCGCAGCGCCTGCCGGACGTACGCGGCGCGATCCTCGGCGCGGGTGAGGAAATGGAACACGGCGCGGTCGTGCCAGACGTCGTAGCGCCGAACAGGCAGCTCGACCGTCGTGATGTCGGCCTGAAGCCAGTGCACGCGTCGCGCGGCGGCCCCGAGCCGGGCCTTCGCGCCGGCGATCGCGGACGGTGCGACATCGAGCACGGTGACGTCTCGGTACCCGCGTGCGACGAGGTCGTCGGCCAGCGTCGATTCTCCGCCACCGACATCGATGATCGCGGCGGCGCTGTCCGGCGCGACCGATTCGACAAAGGCCAGCGAGCGCTCG
Source organism: uncultured beta proteobacterium (assembly GCA_963830485.1). Classification (GTDB taxonomy): domain Bacteria; phylum Pseudomonadota; class Gammaproteobacteria; order Burkholderiales; family Casimicrobiaceae; genus CAIWHR01. Next base: position 86,374 of record CAWHNE010000002.1, on the reverse strand, counting down.
AGGTGCGGCCGGTACCAGCTCACCTGGTCGGCCGGCTTCGTCCGGTAGACGGTGTCCCAGTGTGCGCGGCTGCTCATGTCCGAGGCGGGTCGCGCTGCAGGCGGTTCGCGGACCTCACGCCTTCGAGTAGATCTCCGCGCCCTTCTGCACGAACTCGACGGCCTTCGCTTCCATTCCCTTCGTCAGCGCGTCGGCCTCGGCGATCCCTTGCTTCGCCGCATATTCGCGCACGTCCTGCGTGATCTTCATCGAGCAGAAGTGCGGGCCGCACATCGAGCAGAAGTGCGCGAGCTTGGCGCCCCCCTGCGGCAGCGTTTCGTCGTGGAACTCACGCGCTTTGTCCGGATCGAGGCCGAGGTTGAATTGGTCCTCCCAGCGGAATTCGAAGCGCGCCTTGGAGAGCGCGTTGTCGCGGATCTGCGCACCGGGGTGGCCTTTCGCCAGGTCGGCCGCGTGCGCGGCGACCTTGTAGGCCATGATGCCGTCCTTGACATCGGTCTTGTTCGGCAACCCGAGATGCTCCTTCGGCGTCACGTAGCAGAGCATCGCGGTGCCGTACCACCCGATCATCGCCGCGCCGATTGCGCTCGTGATGTGGTCGTAGCCCGGCGCGATGTCGGTCGTGAGCGGGCCGAGCGTGTAGAACGGGGCCTCGCCGCAGAGCCGCAGCTGCTCGTCCATGTTGTGCTTGATCAGGTGCATCGGCACGTGGCCGGGGCCCTCGATCATCGTCTGCACGTCGTGCTTCCACGCAACCTGCGTGAGCTCGCCCAGCGTCGCGAGCTCGGCCATCTGCGCCTCGTCGTTCGCGTCGTAGCCGGAGCCCGGACGCAGCCCGTCGCCCAGCGAAAACGCGACGTCGTAGGCCTTCATGATCTCGCAGATGTCCTCGAAGTGCGTGTAGAGGAAGCTCTCCTTGTGATGCGCGAGGCACCACTTCGCCATGATCGAGCCGCCGCGCGACACGATGCCGGTCATCCGCCTCGCGGTCATCGGAATGAAGCGCAGCAACACGCCAGCGTGAATCGTGAAGTAATCGACGCCCTGCTCGGCCTGCTCGATCAGCGTATCGCGATACATCTCCCAGGTCAGCTCCTCGGCCTTGCCATCGACCTTTTCGAGCGCCTGATAGATCGGCACGGTTCCGATCGGCACCGGCGAGTTGCGAATGATCCACTCGCGCGTCTCGTGGATGTTCTTTCCCGTCGACAGGTCCATGACGGTGTCGGCGCCCCAGCGCGTCGCCCACGTCATCTTCTCGACTTCCTCGTGAATCGACGACGACACGGCCGAGTTGCCGATGTTCGCGTTGATCTTCACGAGGAAGTTGCGGCCGATGATCATCGGCTCGCTCTCGGGGTGGTTGATGTTGCTGGGAATGATCGCGCGTCCGCGCGCGACTTCGCTGCGGACCAACTCGGGCGTGATGAACTCGGGAATCGCCGCGCCGAAGCTTTCGCCCGCGTGCTGCCGGGTCACGAGTTCGGGAAGCGTGGCCAGCATCTTCTCGCGCAGCAGGTTCTCGCGGATCGCGATGAACTCCATCTCCGGCGTGACGATGCCGCGCCGCGCGTAATGCATTTGCGAGACGTTCGCGCCGGATTTCGCACGCCGAGGCTTGCGGTGCAGGTCGAAGCGCATTCCCATGAGCCCGGGGTCGGCGAGGCGCTCGCGACCGTACGACGACGTCGGACCGCCGAGTTCGATCGTGTCGTCGCGCTCGGCGATCCACGGGGCGCGGAGCGCCGGCAGGCCCTGGCGAATATCGATCGTGGCCGCCGGGTCGGTGTACGGGCCCGACGTGTCGTAGACGACGAGCGGGGGATTCTTCTCGGCGCCGAAGGAGGCCGGCGTGTCGGACTGCGCGATCTCGCGCATCGGCACGCGCAGGTCGGGCCGCGACCCCGCGACGAAGATCTTGCGCGAGTTGGGGAGCGGGGCTACCGCGGCGGCGTCGACGTGCGCGTCGCGCGCGTAGAACCGGTCGTTGGCGTTCATGGAAGCTCCTCAGGCGAGAAGGCGCGGGGAGCGGAGGCGAATCACGCTTCCCTGCGCCGGCATTATCCGCACAGGTACCAAGGGTGTGCTCTCACCCGCCGGCGTAGGACGTTTCCCGCCGGCAGGACCCCTAGCGTCGAGCCGACGTTACGCCAATCCGGCCCCTGGGGCAACCCTCGCGCGCGCCGTAGAGGAGTGCAAATGGCCCCCGCGTCGTGGTCGAGGAATGGCGCTTCGGACCGGCGTTCATGAGGATGTCGCGGCGTGCGGGCGCGTCCTGGCCACGCTGTCGGGCGGTCTGCTGCTGTGGGCATTCGCCGGGCCGGCGGCGGCGCAGGAAGACAAGCAATCGGCAGGGAACGCCAGTGCTGCTCCGCACCGGCCACGCTTTTCGTCTTCTTTGCGGGTCGTCGAAGTCGCAAACATGCGTTCGCGCGGTCAGCGGCGCTTCCGCGATTCGGCAACGACGTCGGTCGCGGCATCGATGTCGTTCAGCGTCGTATTCAGTATCGACAGTGCGATGCTTGTATTGCCGGCAGCAAGCTGATCGCGCGCATCGATGATGCTCTGCCGCAGCTTGACCTCGTAGGCCTCGGCCTCTTCGAGCTCTCTGACCATCGCGGCGAGCTCCTGCGAGGACGTTTGTTGCTCGGGCATCGTTGGCATGTTCGATCTCCATACGGGGTGGCACGCGATTCGATAGCGGCTCCGCTGCTCGCCGCCTGCGGCGGCGGCGGTCCGCGTCACGGTGCGCGCGTCCAATGCCCTTCGATCGGGGCGCCGTTCGCCCAACGCCCTTCGACGTCGATGCGATCATCGGCGAGACGTCCGCTCAGTGTGCCGGTCAGCGGGCTTCCATCCATCGAGTTCCAACCATCGAGTGTGACCTTCACCACACCTGCCTGGTCGATCGTGACGCGCGCGTTCGCATACTTGCCTGCAACGCGGCTTGCCCAAGTTGGGGTGGCGACCCCGTTTTGAAATTTCAAGGGAACCCGCCAGCAAAACTTCCTGCCGGGATTTGCAGGAAAGTTACAGAACTGGCCAACATAGGCCGCGTCGACGGAGCTGCCGCCGGCAGCGGGCTGAGTCGCTCCCGTCGCCGTACCTCGGGATCCCTCTATCGACGCTGTGGACGTCGTCGCGCGTTGCCTTTTCCCGGCTTCGGCGCGCGCTTCGGTGGCGCGCCTTTCCGCCTCGGCACGCCCTTCCGCGGCGCGCTTGTCGGCTTCGGCCCGCTGCCGCTCCTCGTCGACCCGCTTGCGCTCCGCTTCCGCGCGACGGCGCGCTTCGTCGGCCGATTGGAGCTGCGCCTGCAGTGCGGCTTCGCGCTTCGTGGCCTCGGTGACCAGCCGTTCGCGCTCGGCTCTGCCCTCCGCCTCCGCGGCGCGCCGGCTCTGCTCCTGCGCCGTCTGGCGTGCGTCCTCGGCCGCCCTCTTCTCTGCCGCGAGCTGTGCGTTGAGCGTCTCCTCCCCCATTCGCTTGGCCTCGCGGTCGCTGTAGAACCAGTAGCCGCCGCCGGCCAGGACGGCGGCGATGACCGCCGCGCCGACGATCGCGCGCGCCGACCCTCCGCCCGCGCGACGCGCGGCGGAGGGAAGCGCGCGGCCTTCGCCATGTGTGATCGTGAAGGTGCGAACAGGCTGGTGAATGTTCTTGAAGAGTTGATCGCCGAGCGGCTTGAACTGCAGCGACAGCTTGTTCTGGATCTGGTCGTAAACGCTGCCGGAGATGCAGATCCCGCCCGGCTCGGCGACCGTTTGGATGCGCGACGCGACGTTGACGCCGTCGCCGAGCAGGTCGCTCCCCTGCACGACGACGTCGCCCAGATTGATTCCCATCCGGAAGAGCATCCTGTGCTCGGGTGGCAGATGCTCGTTGCGCGTTTGCAGCGCCATCTGGATCTCGGTGGCGCAGCGCACCGCTTCGACCGCGCTGGGGAACTCGGCGAGGATCGCATCGCCGGCGGTATTGAATATGCGGCCGTGGTGCTGCTTGAGCAGCGCGTCGAAGACGGCGCGGTGGCCGCGAAACGTCTGCACCGTCCTCTCCTCGTCTTCGCCCATCAGCCGGCTGTACCCGGCAACATCGGAAGAGAGAATCGTCGCCAGCCGGCGCTCCAGCGCAGGCTGCGCGTCGTCGGCCGGGGTCGCTTCGTTGGACATGGCCTGGCTCCGAATCGGCACCGAGCGAGATCGGGAGGATACCGCAGAAGCAGGCCAACGCGAATTCAGATCCAGTGCGCGTGAAGTATCGTTGCCGGCTTCAGGCCAACGCAATCTCCACGCGTTTGTTGCGTCTGCCTTCGCTGCGGATCCTGAGCACGCGGATGCCGCCGATCTCGGCGATGTTGTTTACGTGCGTGCCACCGCAGGGTTGCAGATCGATGCCCGGGATTCTGAGCAGTCGCACCCGTCCCGCACCGCGCGGCGGCTGCACGCTCATGGTCTTGACGAGCTCCGGCCGCGCGTCGAGCTCCTCGTCGGTGATCCAGACGGTCTCCGTTTCGACCCCGCGCGCGATCAACGCGTTCGTCTCCCGCTCGATCTTCGCGGCTTCGAGCAAGCTCATGTCGATGTCGAAGTCGAGGCGAGCCTTGTCCGGCGATATGTTGCCGCCGGTGACTGGCGCCACGACGATGCAGGACATCACGTGCAGCGCGGTGTGGAGACGCATCAGGGAATAGCGGCGTCGCCAGTCAATTTCGAGCGTAAGCGTTTCCCCGGGCACCAGCTGCCCCCCGGAGGGTGCCGTGACGTGAAGCACGCTGTCGAGCGTCTCACCCTTTCGTGTGTCGACGATGGCAATGCGCTCGCCGTTCGTCCGCAGCAGCGCGCCCGTGTCTCCCGCCTGGCCGCCACCCGTGGGATAGAAGATCGTGCAGTCGAGCTCGATGCCGCCCTCATGCACCTTAGTGACCCGCGCTTGCGCCGTATTCAGGTAGGCATCGCGTCTGAACAGCAGCTCGGTGGTCATGGCATGGGGTGGACCGGGCCGACGAAGCCGACGCCCACAAGGCAGAAGTCGATCATGCGACCACGGAGCCGGCGGCCTCCGCCGCCCGCCAAAGATTGGCGTAGCTCGTACGTGAGCGGTTGCGCCTTCGCGGGGTCCCACTTGGCGTCGACGACCAGCCATCCGGAATAGCCGTCCCCCAGCTCGGCCATGTCGTCGTGGGTCCACGTGATCGGGAATTCGCGTCCTGGGGCGGCCCGGCGAACTTCATGGTTGCACGGGGAGCAGGCCGACCGCGACCAACTCGCATCGCAGCTGGCCGGGCGTGCGGAAGTGGATCCCGTGAATGCCGAGCTGCGCAGCCGCGTCCGCGTTCGCCGCGACGTCGTCGATGAAGACGGCCGACCGGGGCGCCACCCCATACCGCTCGAGCAGGATTCGGAAGATGCGCGGATCGGGCTTCATCACGCGCTCGACGCCCGAGACGACGATGCCGTCGAACCACGACAGGAAGTCGAATCGTTCGCGCTGCGGCGGAAACGTCTCGGCCGAAAAGTTGGTGATGGCGTAGAGCGGGACTCGACGCTTCCTGAGCTCGGCGAGCACGGCGACGACGCCGTCGATCGCGCCCGGGATCATCTCGCCGAAGCGCTGGCCCCAGGCTTCGATGAGCTCAAGCTTGTCGGCGTGCCGCGGCAGGAGTTCGCGGGTCCCGTCGGCAAACGAGCGGCCGGCATCCTGGCGCTCGTTCCATTCCTTCGTGCAGACGTTCGCGAGGAATTCCTCCATCGCCGCCTCGTCGCCGCCGAAGAGCTTGCGGTACAGGTGACGCGGATTCCACTCGAGAAGCACGCCGCCAACGTCGAAGATCGCGACGCTGCGTCGGCCGGTGGCGGGCGTCACCGGAGGCAGCAGGCGAAGCGCTCGAACAGTGACATCAGCGCCGTCCGCCGCCGCGGAATCCGCCGCCACCGAATCCACCCCCGCCGAAACGACCGCCCCAGCCGCCGCCACCGCCGAAGCGGTCGCCGCCGCCGAATCCGCCACCGCCGAACCGGTCGCCGCCACCGAAGCCGCCACCTCCAAAGCCGCCCGAGCGATCCATCGGGCTCGCCTCGCTGAAGCCGCCGAAGCGGTCGCCGCCGTTGCTCCTCGCCTGCGCCTCGCGGTCGGCCGACGAGGTGTTCGTCAGCATGTTGTTCCAGCCGCTCGAAGAGTGCTCCTGCCAGCCGTCGCCGGTGTTCTTGTAGACGTTGCCGTTCACGTCGGCGTAGTGGTTGTTGCCTACGCTCGCCGTCCCCCACGTGTTCGTGTTTCCTGTCTTGGCGTTGTACGTCGAGCCGCCGCCGACGTGCGCGTTGCCTTCGGGTCCCGCCGTCGTTGCCCCGGCGCGGTTGTACGAGCTGCCGCCCGCGGTCGTGCCCGAAACGGCGGAGCCCGTCGAACGCTGACCCGAGTAGACGTTGTAATTGCTCGCGCGCGCGACATTGCCGGTGCCGCCTGCGGCGCCGTTGACCGTGCGGTCGTAGCCGCGGGTTGCGTTGCCGGTATAGGCATTGAACTGACGACCGGCGTTGTAGCTGCCCGACGTGCCGGTGCGCGCGTTGTAGTAGTTACCGGAAGCCGTGGTGCCGGCGACGCCCCCGCCCGCGTACCACGAGCGCGTGCCGGACCACGTCGTCGCGCCCCAGTGGCCATAGACGTTGGCGGAGGCCGTCGCGCAGCAGTAGCCGTGATAGCCGCCCCAATACGCCGGGTAGTAATACGATCCCCAGTAGGGCTCGGTCCACGCCGCGGTCGCGAGGCCGAGCGCGAAGCCGTAGGTGAATCCGACGTAGGGGTTGTACACCGGCGCGGCCGCGACACCGTACGTGTACGGCGGCGGATACCATACCGCGCCGACCCAGGGCGAATAGACGTAGCCCGTTCCGTAGACCACGGTGCCGTAGGGCGACACGACGGTGCCGAGATAGCCGGGCGTGTAGCCAACGTACACGTACTGCGGCGTTGCCTCGTAGATCCGGACGTAGGTGACGTAGTAGATCGGCGACGACGGCGGGATCGTGTAGACCGCGACGGGGACCGACGTCGCGACGGTCCATGGCCCGGTGATCTGCGGGGCCGTGAACCACACTCCCGCGACCACCGCGTAGTACGCGTTCGTCGACACCTGGATAATCGGTTCCGAGGAATTGACGACGTACGAGAGTGACGTGCCCGGGATCTGCGCGTATTGCGGCGGCCCGTCGAAGTTCGGTGTGAACTTCGGCCCGTTCTTGAGCGGAACCGTCGCCGTCTGCGGGATCGAGTTTTCGATGACCGCCGCCTGCGCCTGTGGCGTTCCGGCGACCGTCGGCAGGACCGCGCCCGCCAGCGAGTGTGGCGGAATCTTCGCGAAGTCGGGCGGCAGCGCGTTGCTCGCGACGAACATCCACGGGCCGGAAAGGCCGGGCGCCATGAACCAGCGACCCGCGAGCAGCGCGTAATACTGGCTGTTCGCCGTGTTGATCAGGATGTCGCTCGTCGTGTTCGACGCCCACAGGAGCTGCGTGCCGACGATCGGCACGAAGTCGGGCTGGCCCTTGAACACGATCAGCTCGGTCGGCGCCTGGCTCGTGTAGATCGTTGGCACGCCGTTCGCGAGCGAGGGTTTGGGGTTCGCCTTCGGACCGCCGTCCAGGAGGTCGACCACGCCCTTCTGCGAGAGCTCGCTCGCAATCGCGGTCATCTCCTTGCCCATGACCGGCCCGGGGTAAGACTGGGTCCACGGCCCGCTGATGCCGTTCGACGTGAGCCAGCCGTCATAGACGTGCATGTAGAACGCGTCGGTGAATCCGCCCTGCAGGATCAGCGCTCGCGTATTGACGACGCGCTTGGCGCGGTCGTGACCTGGCACCGGCTTGATCACCGGCGCACCGTCGATCGGCACGAGAATCGCCGGCGTATGGCTGACGATCACCTGCGGCGCGCTGTTCTGCACCTCGACCACGGGCGGCTTGACGCCGACGAGCGCGAGCGACGCGGTGAGCCGGTCGAGCGAGATCGTGCGGATCGTCTTCGCGAATTCGGTCTGCAGCTCGCCGGTGTACGCCGCGCCGCGATTCGGCAGCGTCGGGAAGTCGGTCTTCGTGATCTTCATGTCCTCGAAGACGACGGTGCGGGCAACCTTGTCGACCTGCGTGCGCGCGTTGGCGAAGATCACGCCGAACGCTTCCTCCTTGGCGCCGAGGGGCTTGATCGCGAGCGCGCTGCGGAAGTCGATCCGGTTGCCGTCCCACGTGTTCACCTGCGGCTGGTAGACGAGCACCTGGCCGTTCTTGAGATCGACCGTGCGCGGCCAGGGATCGGCCGGCGGCTGCGCCGCGGGTGGAACCGGCGCGGCGGCGGGTGGGCTTGCGCTCTGCGCGAGGGCGACTCCGGCGGCGCCGAGTACGGCGATGGCGAACGCGGAGACGATGGCATGCGGTTTCATGTGGGCTCCAGCGGAACGATTGCGTGGAAAACGGCGAGGGAGATCGGCGGCCGGTGCGCACCCAGAGCATCGCGACAGCTTCGACAGCTGTCGTTGCGCCCTCCCGGTCGAGTCGGTAAGGATAACTCCGCCTCGCCTGAGCGTCCAGATTGTGCGCACCGGGAAGCGGTCGTTTCGATAAGATGACGTCGGATATCGCCGCACATCGATCATGGAATTGACCCGAACCGAACCTGCGCGTGCTGACGCGCTCGACCGCGCTGCGGCGTGGTTCGACGAGGGCGGGTTGCTCGCGGAGGTTTCCCGCCGCGTCGCGGTCCCCACGGAAAGCGCGAGCCGCGACCGCGCACCGGAACTCCTGCGCTATCTGACGGAAGAGATTGGCACGGCCGCCGCGCGACTGGGGTTCGAATGGACGGTGTGGCCGAATCCGGTCGCGGGCGCGCCCCCCATGCTGTTTGCCGAGCGGCGCGAGGACGCGGCGGCGCCGACCGTGCTGATCTACGGCCATGGCGACGTTGTCGCCGGGCATGAAGGCGAGTGGGGCGGTGGCCGCTCGCCCTGGAGCGTCTCGGTCGAGGGGCGGCGCTGGTACGGGCGCGGGACCGCCGACAACAAAGGCCAGCACACGATCAATCTCGCGGCGCTCGCGCGCGTCGCCGCGGCGCGCGGCGAGCTCGGATTCAACGCGAAGCTGCTCTTCGAGATGGGCGAGGAGGTCGGGTCGCCGGGACTGCGAAAGGCATGCGAGGCGCACGCGCGCGAGCTCGCAGCCGACGTGCTGATCGCCTCCGACGGACCGCGCCTCGCCTCGTCGCGGCCGACGATCTTCCTGGGCTCGCGCGGCACGTTCGACTTCGATCTCGCCGTGGTGCTGCGCGACGGGGCGCACCACTCGGGCAACTGGGGCGGGCTCCTCGCCAATCCGGGTACGATACTCGCGCACGCGATCGCGACGCTCGTCGACGCGCGAGGGCGGATCCTCGTGCCGGCGCTGCGACCGGCGCCGATTCCGGAGTCGGTGCGTCGCGCGCTCGCGCCGATCGAGCCCGGCGAGCCGGAGGGGCCCGCGATCGACGCAGACTGGGGCGAGCCCGACCTGTCGCCGGCCGAGCGCGTCTTCGGCTGGAACACGCTCGAGGTGCTCGCGTTTCGCACCGGCAATCCCGATCGCCCGGTGAATGCGATCCCGCCGCGCGCGACGGCGCGCCTGCAGGTGCGCTTCGTCGCGGGCTGCGACTGGACGACGTTCGTTCCCGCGATGCGCGCGCATCTCGACGCGCGCGGCTTCGGCCGCGTCGAGGTACGCGCAGCCGAGACGGTGCCGATGGCCGCGACGCGGCTCGACCCGGACGACCCGTGGGTGCGCTGGGCGTGCGCTTCGATCGCCGCGACGACCGGCGCGCCACCCGCGGTCCTGCCGAACCTCGGCGGGTCGCTGCCCAACGACTGCTTCGCCGACGTGCTCGGCCTGCCGACGATCTGGGTCCCACATTCGTATCCTGCATGTCGTCAGCACGCGCCCGACGAGCACCTGCTCGCGGACGTCGCGCGCGAAGGCCTGCGCATGATGACGGGGCTGTTCTGGGATCTCGGCGTGCCGGGTGGACCTCCGGCTCGCGTCGCCCGACCCGCGTCGCGGTGACGCCTGCCGCGCGCCGCGACGCCCTCGGTCGATTTCGCTACAATCGCGCTTTCTGCGGGTGTAGCTCAATGGTAGAGCAGAAGCTTCCCAAGCTTACGACGAGGGTTCGATTCCCTTCACCCGCTCCAGAACGGACCGGCCGCTAGGGGGCCGGTCGATGACGGATCTCGTGGGAAGCGTACACTGGGGTTCGCCCAGCGGTCCGATGAGTGCAAGGACCGCGCAGGACGCCGTGGCGGAGCACGCGGCCGTCCCGACACGCCACGGAGGGATCGTGCGAGCGCCTAGTGCGATTGCGCGACATTCCCTTCACCCGCTCCAGACCTGACCAGCCGCGTGGAGAAGGGTTGAGAATGGAATTTCGCACGCCCTCCGTTGCGAATCGCACGACGCTCATGCCGCTGGGCGACACGATTCGCATGCCATGGTTGCCGACGGGCATCGGCGAATATGTGGTTCGGCCGTCGCTCGCGATCCTGTACCGGCTCGTGCTCGGGCGCTTCGGGGAACGCTGGGTGCCGCGATTCCTGCGCTATGAGCGCGACGGGCGCGTCGGTCTGCGCTGGCATTGGCCGGCCTTCGTGTTTCCGGCCGCGTGGGCGTTCTACCGCAAGCTCTGGGTCGCGGGCGTTATCTTCGCGGTGCTGCCGCTCGTTTGCGCCGCCGCGTTCCATTGGCTCGATCCCCTGATCGGTGATTCGGCGCGCGCATGGCTCGTGTGCGCGGCGCTGACGGTGTGGGGAATCCCCGGCGCTGCGGGCGCACTCACTGCGACCCGGCTCCTGTTTCGCGGAGCACAGCGCGACGTCATGCAGGCCGAGGCGGTAACCGAGCGCACCGATGAGGTCGCCTCGATCCTGTGCGCCCGCCAGCGAACGGCGCCGTGGGTCGCGATCGGGCTCGCGTTCGGCACGCTCGGGTTCGTCGTGCAGTTCGCGGTGCCCGGTCTCGAGCGACTCTACGAACAGCGGATCGTTCGCGCGCGCGTCGCCGCCGGCGTTGCCGCCGCTGCGCCGCTCAAGCGCCAGGTCGAGGAGCAGTGGGAGCGCACCGGGTCGATTCCCCGGCGGCCGGATTACGCGGCGGTCAAGGCCGAGCGCGGCGCCGTGTTCCTTGACAAGGTGGAATTGAGCTCGACGACCGGCCGCGTGCGGCTCGCGCTCGGGCCTGCGGTGGGCGAAGCATCGGGCAAGTCGCTGCTGCTTGCGCCGGCGGTCGATGCCGACCAACGGATCCACTGGTACTGCATCCCGATCGACGTGCCGCCCCGGCTTCTGCCGCAGGAATGCCGCAGCGGCTGATCGCGGCGCTGTGCGCGGCCTCCGCGCCGCCCGTGTGAATCATTGTGCCGAATTGTCGGCCGCCTGCGGCCTCGGCCTCCGCGCCGCCGGACAATTCGGAGTCCTTTGTGTCGGCCTCGCTGGGCCGGCTCGCCCAGGTCGCGTCCCCTCTCGCTTCGCTCGGGGGGCCCTGCTTCCCGGCTCGCGCCGCTACACTCGATTGCGATCGCGCTGCACCCGGGCAGACGCTCGACGCAGCGGGCGCCGAGCAGCTGCGACGGCGTGAAATAGCCCGGACCGACGGTCCGCGCGAGCAGCGTTCGGACGGCCATCAGCACGCCGTCGACGGTAAGCCGGTAGCCGTTGCTCGTGACGAGGCGCGCCGTGCGCACAGCGCCGTGCTCGTTGCGGACCTCGCCCCAGACCCACGTCCTCTCGCTCTCGCGCTGCTTCTGCGAGGGCCCCTGGTTGCGCCACGCGGCGGCGCTGCCCGCGAATACCCGCAACGGCCATGCGGCAAGCAGCGGCCGCAGCCACGCGAGGCGCCGCAATCGCGCGACAGTGTGGCGCGACACTGGCACGTACACCTCGATGTTCGCGATGCCGGTCGTGAAATACGCGGTGGCGACGTCGCCCCAGGGGATCGCCATCGTGAAGCGCGGGCCGGTCCCGAAGTCGATCCGCCGCGTCCGCGCCCCGAGCGGCTCCGAGACGATTGCGCCGTTCCTGCGCACGCGCGCACCCTGCTGCGCCCCTTCGACCGACGTTCGCGCCGTGCCCGGGCTCATCACGGGCAGCCCCTTGAATCCGAGCGCGAGATGCGTCGCATCGGGGAGCGCTTCGGCGAGGCACGCGGCCAGGCAATCGGTGGGAATCACGTCGAAGCCGACGCCCGGGCAGACGACGATGCCGGCCGCGTTCGCCTCGTCGCGCCGGTGTTCGGCCGCAAGGAAGACGTCGATTTCGCCGGTGATGTCGACGTAATGCGTCCGCGCCGCGATGCACGCGTCGAGCATTGGTGCAAACGTAGCCGCGAACGGCCCGGCGCAGTTGGCGACGACGGCGATTCCGTCGAGCGCGCGGCGCGCCGCAGGCGCGTCGGTGAGCCGGAACACGCGCGAAGGCAGGCCGAGCTCCGCGGCGAGCGCGGTGACCCGCGCGCCGCGGCCCGCGAGGATCGGCACGAGACCCTGGCGCCGCGCTTCGCGTGCGACGAGCTCGCCCGTGTACCCGGTAGCGCCGTAGATCATCCAGGGGCGACTGTCAGCCATGCTCGATCGAGAAGTGGAGCATTCCGCTGCTACAATGATCATGCGAAACAGGGACCGCGCGTGCGCCGTTCGGCGGCCGTGCAAGGCCTTCGGGAACCCGTTGCGCCGCGAACGCTGCCCGTGTCCCGGAAGCGCCCGATTTCCTTGGCCGTCCCTCCATCTCCGCCGCCAGCCGCGTCATCGGGGGCGAGGCGTTCATGAGCACGAGCGCGCGCCGGGCTGCAGCGCACATCCCGCTCGCAGCGATCCTCCTGATCGTCGGCGCGGTCGGCTGCTTCACGCTGCTCGATGCCACGGTGAAGCATCTCGCGGCGCGCTATCCGGTGCCCCTGCTCGTGTGGGCTCGCTATCTCGTGCAGGCGGTCGCGATGGTGCTGTGGCTCGCGCCGACGATGGGCATGCGTCTCGTACGCACCCCGCAGCCGGCGCTGCAGCTCGCCCGCGGTACGGTCCTTCTCGCCTCGTCGGTGTGCTTCGTGAACGCATTGCGACTCATGCCGCTCGCCGAGGCGACGGCGATCAACTACACGACGCCCACGCTCGTGATCCTGCTTTCCGTCGCCGTGCTGAAGGAGCGGATGACGCAGCCGCGCTGGGCGTTCGTCGTCGCCGGCATGGCGGGCATGCTCTTGATCGTGCGGCCGGGCGCAGCGATCCTCCATGCCGGCGCGGTGTTCGCGCTTGCCGCTGCGCTGTTCTACGCGGCGTTCCAGATCATGACGCGCAAGCTCGCGGCCGAGGATCCGCGCGTGACGCTGTTCTACCCGGCGCTCGCCGGCTCGGCGCTGATGACGCTCGTGCTGCCGTTCGTCGACTGGCCCGCCGACCTGCCGTGGATGGACGTGGCGCTCATCGGGCTCGCGGGCGCGCTCGGCACCGCCGGACACTTCCTGTTCATTCTCGCCTTCCAGCGCGCGCCGGCGTCGGGGCTCACGCCGTTCACGTACATGCAGATCGTCTTCGCCACGCTACTGGGATGGGCGTTCTTCGGCCAGTTTCCCGATGGCGCGGCGCTTGCGGGCATGGCGATCATCGGTGGCAGTGGCCTCCTGCTCGCGTGGCACGAGAGGCGGATCGCGCTCGCGGCGACGCAAGAGCCGACGGCGGTCGACTAGCGGCGCGAGCGGCGAGCCGGTTCGGCCTCCGCGCGGCCGCCGCACATCGTGATGCCGAGAGGTCGGCCTCCGAACGCGCTCCCGATCGCTCGCATCCCCAAGCACGCTTGGGGTCCCTGCTCGCCGGTCGCGCGTTCCCCCGGCCGAAGGCAAGGGGGAGCGAGCAATCGCGAGTAGCGACGCGAGCCGGGAAGCAGGGGCCCCCGAGCGAAGCGAGAGGGGATGCGACCTGGGCGAGCCGGCGCATCGAGGCCGACAACGCGATGTACGCATGGCACAGCTGTGCGGAGGCCGAGGCCGCAGGCGGCCGACACCTCGGCGCGTCGATTCACATTGGAAGTGCGGAGGCCGCGGCGCGAGCGGCGAGCCGGGGGAGCGAGCGATCTCGAGCCCCTTACGCGTAGGACATTGACCGAGCGGCGCGCGAGCGCGTTACAATTGGTCAGGAGGCCTGACCGGTCGGGCGTCGCGCCCGGGGTCAGGCCTTTTCCTTTCTCGCGGAGGATCCCCCATGAACGCAAGCGCAAACGCGAAGCCGCGCATCGGATTCATTGGCCTCGGCCTCATGGGCCACGGAATCGCGAAGAATCTCGTCACCAAAGGCTTTCCGCTGACGGTGCGCGCGCACTCCAACCGGGCGCCGCTCGCGGACCTGCTCGCTGCCGGCGCGAAAGAAGTCGCGACCAACGCGGAGGTCGCGCGCGCTTCCGACATCGTGATCCTCTGCGTCACCGGCGCGCCGCAGGTCGAGGAGATCGTCCATGGCGAGAACGGCATCGCCGGCGCCGCGCGCGCCGGGCTGGTCGTCGTCGACACGTCGACCTCCGAGCCCGCGACGACGACGAAGATGCGTGAAGTGCTCGCGCGCTCCGGCGTGCAGTTCATCGACGCGCCGCTCGCGCGCACGCCTGTCGAGGCGGAGCAGGGCCGGCTCAACATCATGGTGGGCGCCGACGACGCGACGTTTGCCGCGCTCAAGCCCGTGCTGCAGGCCTTCTGCGAGAACATCATCCACGCGGGGCCGCCGGGCCACGGCCTGATGATCAAGCTCATCAACAACTTCGTCGCGCAGGCGATCGCGACGGCCACCGCCGAGGCCTGCGCGACCGCGGCGAAGGCGGGCGTCTCGCTGCGCAAAGTGCACGAGGTGATCTCGGCCGGCGCCGTGAATTCCGGCATCTTCCAGATGATCGTGGGGAAGATGCTCGACAACCACGGCGATCTCACGGGGCTCAAGTTCACCCTCGTCAACGCGATGAAGGACCTCCGCTACTACACCCACTTCGTCGAATCACTGCCGGCCTGCGGCATCGTCGGCGAGGCGGTGCACCAGAGCCTCGTCAACGCGAACCTGCTCGGGCTCGGCGAGAAATACGTCGCGTCCCTGGTCGAGGCGCAGGAGCGGCTCACCGGCGTCGCCATCGTTCCCCGCTGACCCTCGCGCGAATCGGCGTCGTCCGTGCGGCTGCTCGTTCTGGGCGGGACTCGCTTCCTCGGCCGTCACGTGGTCGACGCGGCGCTCGCGCGGCGATGTGATGTCACGATCTTCACGCGCGGGCGTGCGCCGGTGCCATGGGACCACGCGGTAACACGGCGCGCGGGCAACCGCGATCCGGGTATCGCGCCGGGTCTGGACGCGCTCACGCAGGGATCGTGGGACGCCGTGATCGACACAAGCGGCTACGTGCCGCGCTGCGTCGGCGCTTCGGCGCGATTTCTCGCCGATCGCGTCGCGCACGGCCTCTTCGTGTCGTCGCTGTCCGTGTACGCCGATAACAGCCGCGAGGGACAGCACGAGGACGCAGTGGTGGCGACGCTCGCGGAACCCAACTCCGAGGACGTGGCCGCGCACTACGGCGCACTGAAAGCCGCCTGCGAGCGCGAATTCCTCGCCACCTTCGGCCGGCGCGCGACGATCGTCCGCCCGGGGCTCATCGTCGGCCCGCACGACCCCACCGATCGCTTCTCGTACTGGGTTGCCCGGTTCGCACACCCGGAGGCACTGGGCAAGCGCGGCGCGCGGGCGGTCGTGCCCGCGCCGCCGTCGCGCCCGCTGCAATTCATTGACGCACGCGACTTGGCCGAGTGGATGCTCGACCTCGTGACGTCGCGGATCGACGGAACGTTCAATGCAGTAACGCCGCCGGGCGAGGTGACGATGGGCAGGCTCGTCGACGCGCTGATGGCGCGGGTTCCGGCGGGCCACGCGATCGAGCCCGCTTGGATCGACGATGCGAAGCTCGTGGCGCGCGACATCGTGCCATGGACCGAGCTGCCGTTGTGGATCCCCGCCTCGGATCGCTCGATGGCGGGCTTCATGTCATTTTCGTGCGGGCGGGCGCTGGGGCACGGTCTGCGCTTTCGCCCGCTCGAGCGCACGCTCGCCGACACGGCGACCTGGCTCGCGCAACGCGATCATGCGGGCGCGTGGCGCGACGTGCTCTCGGCGGCCAAGGAGGAGGCGCTCTTGCAGGACGCGGCGACGGGCGTGCGATGATACGTCCCGCGCCGACAACACGAACCGAATGGCCAGCACGCGCAACGCGGCATTTCTCGAATTCGCCTACGGCATGGCGCTCGCCGCCGGCAAGGCGATCCTGCCGCATTTCCGCGCGGCGCTTCACGTCGCCGACAAAGGCGGCGCGCGCGGCTACGATCCGGTGACCGTCGCCGATCGTGCGGCGGAGGAAGTGATCCGCACGCGGATCGAGCGCGCGCACCCCGACCACGGCATCCGCGGCGAGGAGCTCGGCTGGCGCAAGGGCGCATCGCGCTACACGTGGGTGATCGATCCGATCGACGGCACGCGCAGCTTCATCCTCGGGCAGATGCACTGGGCCACGTTGATCGCCCTCCACGACGGGCGGCGCGTCGTCGCGGGCGTCGCGCACCAACCGTACGTCGGCGAGTCGTTCATCGCGGAGGCGGGCGGCGTTGCCCTTTGGCGGCGCGGCCGCGAGCGGCGGCGGCTGCGAACTCGCCGCTGCCGCTCGCTCGCGGACGCCGTGCTCGCGTGCACCGATCCGACAATGTTCCGCAATGCGCGCGACCGCGCGGCATTCCGCCGCGTCGCCGACCGCGTGCGCCTGACGCGATGGGGCGGCGACTGCTACGCGTACTGCCTGCTTGCCATGGGACTGATTGACGTGGTGATCGAATCGTCGCTGCACGCCTACGATATCCAGGCGCTGATCCCGATCGTCGAGTCCGCCGGGGGTGTGATCACGACATGGGACGATCAGCGCTGCGACGAAGGCGGCTCGGTGGTTGCCTGCGGTGATCGTGAACTCCACCGAAAGGTCCTGAAGCGCCTCGCAACGCCAGGCCGCTGAACACCCGATTGCGCGTGTCAAGGTTTTGCGCAAACAAGCGGCGTGGGAGAGGTTGCAACTCGGGCTATCGCCCGCATTTCAAGCCTATCGGGGGGTGATGGCAATCCAACTCGGATTCTGTTATCCTTCAATGGCTTATCTACCCTAATACGAGTCAGTGCTCACTCCGCTCGGATTTTCCCTGTTGCGCCAGCTCTCCGACGGTGCATTCCACTCGGGCGAGGACCTCGCCGCGCAGGTGGGGCTCACGCGCGCCCGCGTCTCGCAGGTGCTGAAGGACGCCGAGGCGGCGGGGCTGGCGCTCGAGCGGATCAAGGGCCGCGGCTACCGCCTGCTCGAGGCGCCCGACTTCCTCGATGCGCAGGCAGCGCGCTCGGCGCTCGCCGAGCGGGTGCTCGACCGCACGATTCGCACGCCGCTGTCGGTCGAGGTCGTCGACCAGATCGACTCGACGTCCTCCGAGCTACTGCGCCGCGCGCCGCGCCGCGAGATCCACGGCGTCGCGCTCGCGGCCGAATGGCAGACGGCGGGACGCGGCCGCCGGGGGCGCACCTGGACCGCCGTCGCGGGCGGCAGCCTCACGTTTTCGCTCGGGTGGCGCTTCGAGCAGGGCGCGGGTTTCCTCGCCGGCCTCTCGCTCGCGGTCGGCGTGGCTGTCGCGCGCGCGCTCGAGGCCGAGGGCTTCCGCGGCGTCGCGCTCAAGTGGCCGAACGACCTCGTGCACCGCCATCTCAAGGTCGGCGGCATCCTGATCGAAGTGAACGGCGATGCGCTCGGCCCCTCGACGACCGTCGTCGGCGTCGGACTCAACGTCCGGCTGCCGCCCGCGGTGCGCAAGGACATTCCGGTCCCGGTCACGGACCTCGCGACCATCGCGGGACGGGGGGCGAAGCCCGTCGACCGCAACCAACTGTTCGCCGCGCTCGTGGCGGAGCTCGCCGCGGTGCTCGAGCGTTACGCGCGCGAGGGCTTCGCGCCGTTCGCCGCCGAATGGCAGCACCGCCACGCATACCAAGGGAAGGCGGTGACGCTGCTCCTGCCCGACGGCGCGACAGTCGCCGGCAAGGTGGCGGGTGTCGACGCGAGCGGTGCGCTGGTGCTGGCCGACGGCCCGCGGCGCGCGCGCTTCCTCTCCGGCGAGATTTCGCTGCGGCGCGCCTGACGCCGCGCGCGGCCGCGAGTTGCGCGCCGCTTTTCGATGAGCCACATCCTCGTCATCGACGTCGGCAACAGCCGGATGAAGTGGGGGCTCCACGGGCCGCGCGGCTGGGCGGCCTTCGGGGTTACGCCCAACAGCGACATCGGGACGCTCGCGCTGCGCGACTGGCACAATCTGCCGCGGCCGCTGCGCGCGGTCGGTGTCAACGTCGCGGGCGAGGCGGCGCGCGTGCGTGTCGAGGGACAACTCACGCGCTGGAAGCTCGTGCCGGAGTGGCTCGCGGCGAGCGAGTCCGCGTGTGGCGTCACCAATCGCTATGCGCGGCCCGCGCAGCTCGGCGCCGATCGCTGGGCGTCGCTCGTGGCCGCGCGAGCGCGCTCGCTCGCGACCGAGCTCTTCCCGCCCGCGTGCGTCGTCGTCAACGCGGGGACTGCAGTGACGATCGATGCGCTCGACGTCGACGGCGTGTTTCGTGGCGGGCTCATTCTTCCGGGAATGCGGCTCATGCTGCAGGCGCTGGCCGAGAACACGGCCGCACTGCGGTCCGCGCCCGGCGCGTTCCGTGAGTTTCCGGACAACACCGCGGACGCACTCCATTCCGGCGCGATGCAGGCGATCTGCGGCGCGGTCGAGCAGATGCGCCGGCGGATCGACACCGACCCGGCCCAGGTGCGCGTCTATCTCGCCGGCGGCGCGGCGGGCGAGATCGCGTCGCATCTCAATCCGCCCGTCGAATTCGTCGAACATCTCGTGCTCGAGGGCGTGCTCGCTCTGGCCGGGGTCCCGGGTTAACATTCGGCGCGGCCACGCCCACCGGCCCGCATTGTTCCGCCATGCGCACCGTCGTCATCCTTCTCCTCCTCGCGAACCTCGCGCTCGCGGGCTTCATCTGGCTCGACAATGCGAGCGGCGGCGAAGGCGTGCGCTTGAAACAGCAGGTGCGGCCGGACGCGATCAAGCTCCTCTCGCCGCAGGAGGTTGCGGCGCTCGGGCCCACGAAGGCGGCCGAGCTCGCCGACGTGTGCCTCGAATGGGGGCCATTCGGCGAGGTCGAGCGCGTGCGCGCGCTGGCCGATGTCGAGCCGCTCGCGCTCGGCAAGCTCCTTTCGCAACGTCGCGTCGAGTCGGCCACGGGATTCTGGGTATACCTCCCACCGTTCGCGAACAAGGCTGCCGCCGACAAGCGCGCCAGCGAGCTCCGGTCGGCGGGAATCAAGGACGTGTTCGTCATCGATGGCGGCGCGCAGCGGTTCGCGCTTTCGCTCGGCGTGTTCCGGACCGAGGATGCGGCCAACGCGCATCTTGCCGCCATCGCGAGGCAGGGCGTCACCGGCGCGAAGACGGGGCCGCGGCAGCAGGTGGTCGTGCAGACGATGCTCGTCATCCGCGATCCGCAGCAGCCCGTCATGGCGCGGCTGCGCGAGCTCGGGCCCGCGTACCCGGGGGCAGAAGTGAAGATCGGCGGTTGCGACAGACCGGCCTGACGGATCCTGCCATGACCGCCGCGATCCGCGACGCCGTGAGCGGCGACGATATCGCGCTCGCCCGCGTGCTTTTCGTCGAGTACGCGCAGTGGCTCGCCGTCGATCTCTGCTTCCAGGGTTTCGACCGCGAGCTCGCCACGCTTCCCGGTGCTTACGCGCGCCCGCACGGACGATTGCTGCTCGCAGGCGATCCGGGCGCGGCCTTCGGTTGCATCGCGCTGCGGCCGCTCGCCATCGCCGGCGACTCGGCGCAACGAGCGGACGCGACCGACACGCCGAGCGCGGTCGGCGAGGTGAAGCGGCTCTACGTGCAACCTACGGCCCGCAAGGGCGGCTGGGGACGGAAGCTCGTCGAGACGCTGCTCGCCGAGGCGCGCGCGATCGGCTACCGGGAGCTCAAGCTCGACACGCTCGACTGGATGACCGACGCGCGCGCGCTCTACGCGCGACAGGGCTTTCGCGAGTGCGCGCCGTACTACGACAACCCGCTTGCCGGCGTTGTGTACATGGCCCGCACCCTGTAGTCCGCCGCTGCGCCACTACGCCCGCGCGCTGACCGAAAACCTCCGTTCGCTCTCCGCCGCATCGTCGCCGGCGGGCCATGCTGGCGGGCCGACGGCGACGTCGCGGTAGCCGGCGTCGCGCACGAGCGCGATGATCTCGTCCTCGCCGTACCACGTCACCGAGAGTGCCTCGTCTTCGCGCGCGACGATCGTCGCGCGTTCGCGCTGCTCGTAGCGGCTCCGGATGTCGATGCGCCGCCCTTCGGCGTCGACGATCATCTCGGCGCGCCGGGCGATCCTCGTGCCGTCGGGCAGCGTGACAGTCTGCACCTGCACGACCGGCGCGCCCGGCGGCTGCACGGCTTCGGCGGGCATGTAGAGGTCCATCAGCAGAAGGCCCGGCGCGACGAGGTGTGCGCGGATGCGCGCGAGTGCCTTCTGCGCCGCGACGGGGTCCGTCAGCAGCTGGAACGATCCGGCGGCGACAACCGCAGCCGCATAGCGGAACGGTACGTTGAGTGTCACCACGTCCTGGCGGAAGAGCGAAGTCGCGAGACCGGCGGCAGCGAGCCGCGCCTCACAACTCTCGACCATTGCGGGCGAAGCGTCGACGCCGTGCACGTTGAGCCGGCGCTCGAGGAGTGGCACGAGCAAGCGGCCCGAGCCCGCCATTACCAAGAGCACCGGGCCGGCGTCGCGCGGCAGGCGCTCCGCGTACCAGTCGACCTCCGCATCGGAGGCGCGCGGCTTCTCGGCGTCGTTGAAGCGCGTGGAGAGGCGGCCGTAGGCGGCCATCGAGCTTCGAGTGGAGTGGCGACCCCGGCATTGTGCGCCGGATCACCGAATACACGCTGCGCGACCGCGCGTGATCAGGCTAGAGCTGCTCCCACGGCAGGCCTTCCTTGCGCCATCCGGAAAGTGTCCCGCGATGGTGGCTCTCGTCGAGCGGCCCCTCGAAGCCTTCGAGCACGTTGTAGACGTCGGAGAAGCCCGCCTTCTCGAGCGCCATTCCCGCATCGATCGAGCGATGCCCGCTGCGGCAGATCAGCACCACCGGCCGGTTCATGCTCGCAACCTTCTTCACCTGGCCTACGAAGTGCGGGTTGATGTCCCAGTCCGGGCCGTCGTTCCACGCTACGTGGTGCGCACCGACCGGATGCCCGACGAAGAAGTACTCCATCTCGCTTCTGCAGTCGATGAACACCGCCGAGGGATTCTCGTCGAGGAAGCGGACCGTTTCGTGGGGCGTCAGGTGCTTCATGCGTGCCCAATGTAGCACGCGCGGCGCGGCTTGCGTTATGGCGGCCGGTTTCGGCCATATAACCGCGCCCCACCGAGAATCGCGGCAGACCGTCAATGCTAGAATTTGCGCGAGCCCTCACCTCGCCTGCCCGCCATGCAACCCGACTGCACGGAACTCCTCGCCTCGCTTTTGCGCAAGCGCATCCTCGTCATGGACGGAGCCATGGGCACGATGATCCAGGGCCACCGGCTCGACGAGGCCGGCTACCGGGGCGCGTGCCTCGCGGGCCACGGACACGACCTCAAGGGCGACAACGACGTCCTCGTGCTGACGCAGCCCGGGGTGATCCGCGAGATCCACGACGCATATCTCGCTGCGGGCGCCGACATGATCGAAACCAACACGTTCAATGCGACGGCGATCGCGCAGGCCGATTACCGGCTCGAGGGCCGCGTGCGCGACATCAACATCGCCGCGGCGAAGATCGCGCGCGAGCGCGCCGATGACTGGACGCGCCGCACGCCCGACCGGCCGCGCTTCGTCGCGGGCGCGCTCGGACCGACCAACCGGACCGCGTCGATATCGCCGGACGTCAACGATCCCGGCGCTCGCAACATCCGCTTCGACGAGCTCGCCGCCGCGTACGGCGAGGCGGCCGAGGCGCTTGCCGAAGGCGGCGCGGACCTCTTCCTCGTCGAGACGATCTTCGACACGCTGAACGGGAAGGCCGCGCTCTTCGCACTCGAGTCGCTCTTCGAGCGGCTCGGCCGCCGCTTCCCCATCATCGTCTCCGGCACGATCACCGACGCGTCGGGCCGCACGCTGTCCGGCCAGACGACGGAAGCGTTCTGGAACTCGGTGCGTCACGTCCGGCCGCTCGCCGTGGGGCTCAACTGCGCGCTGGGCGGCGCGCTGATGCGGCCGTACATCGAGGAGATGGCGCGCGTCGCCGACACGTTCGTGTCGTGCTACCCGAACGCCGGGCTGCCGAACCCGATGGCGGAGACAGGCTACGACGAGACCCCGGCGCAGACGGCGCGGCTCCTCGGCGATTTCGCGCGGAGCGGCTTCGTCAACCTGGTGGGCGGCTGCTGCGGCACGACGCCCGAGCATATTCGCGCCATCGCCGGCGTGGTCAAGGACGTGGCGCCGCGCGCCGTGCCGACCGAAGTCCTTGCGAACGCGGCGTAGACCGCGGCGCTGCCGCTCGCGCTCTCCCGCACGAGGCGAGAGAGCGAGCGCTGCCGCACCTGACGCTACGCCATGTCCCACGTGATGCGCCTCGCCGGCCTCGAGCCGCTCAACATCGGCGACGATTCCCTGTTCGTCAATGTGGGCGAGCGCACGAACGTGACCGGCTCGCGCGCGTTCGCGAAGCTCGTTCTCGCCGGCGATTTCGCGGGCGCGGTCGAAATCGCGCGGCAGCAGGTGGCCGCCGGCGCGCAGATCATCGACGTCAACATGGACGAGGCGATGCTCGATTCGAAGGCGGCGATGGTTCGCTTCCTGGAGCTGATCGCCGCCGAGCCCGACATCGCGCGCGTCCCGGTGATGATCGACTCATCGAAATGGGAGGTGATCGAGGCGGGCCTCAAATGCGTCCAGGGCAAGCCCATCGTCAACTCGATCTCGATGAAGGAGGGCGAGACCGAATTCCTGCGCCAGGCGCGGCTTGTGCGGCGCTACGGGGCGGCGGCGATCGTGATGGCGTTCGACGAGGCAGGGCAGGCCGACACGTTCCTGCGCAAGGTCGAGATCTGCCGCCGCGCCTACGAGGTCCTGACGCGGCAGGCCGACTTCCCGCCGGAGGACATCGTCTTCGACCCCAATATCTTCGCGATCGCCACCGGCATCGACGAGCACGCGAACTATGCGGTCGATTACATCAACGCGACGCGCTGGATCCGCCAGCACCTGCCCTACGCGAAGGTGTCTGGAGGCGTGTCGAACGTGAGCTTTTCCTTCCGCGGCAATGAGCCGGTGCGCGCGGCGATCCACACGGTCTTCCTGTACCACGCGATCCGCGCCGGCATGACGATGGGCATCGTCAACGCTGGCCAGCTCGGTGTCTACGACGAGCTTCCGGCCGAGCTGCGCGAGCGCGTCGAGGACGTCGTGCTGAACCGGCGCCCCGACGCGACCGAGCGGCTGGTCGCGTTCGCCGAGACGGTGAAGGCACAGGGCAAGGCGGTGGTGGAAGAACTGGCGTGGCGATCGGGCACGGTGGAGGAACGGCTCTCTCATGCGCTCGTCCGCGGCATCACGACCTACATCGTCGAGGATACCGAGGAAGCGCGGCTGCGCCGCGCGCGTCCGATCGAGGTGATCGAAGGGCCGCTGATGGACGGCATGAACGTCGTCGGTGACCTCTTCGGCGCGGGCAAGATGTTCCTGCCGCAGGTCGTGAAGAGCGCGCGCGTGATGAAGCAGGCGGTCGCCCACCTCGTGCCGTTCATCGAAGCCGAGAAATTGGCCTCCGGGTTGGCGGGTAAGCCGAAAGGCACCGTGGTGATGGCCACGGTCAAGGGCGACGTGCACGATATCGGGAAGAACATCGTCGGCGTCGTGCTCCAGTGCAACAACTTCGAGGTGATCGACCTCGGCGTG
Source organism: uncultured beta proteobacterium (assembly GCA_963830485.1). Lineage (GTDB taxonomy): Bacteria > Pseudomonadota > Gammaproteobacteria > Burkholderiales > Casimicrobiaceae > CAIWHR01. The sequence continues at coordinate 62,310 of CAWHNE010000002.1, read as the reverse complement.
ATGGTGCCCGCCCAGAAGATCCTCGACACCGCCGCCGAGCGCGGCGCCGATCTCGTCGGCCTCTCGGGGCTCATCACGCCGTCGCTCGAGGAGATGGCGCACGTCGCGCACGAGATGCAGCGGCGCGGCATGTCGCAGCCTCTCCTGATCGGCGGCGCGACGACCTCGCGTGTGCACACGGCGGTGAAGATCGCGCCGAACTACGGCGGCACGACGGTCTACGTGCCGGACGCTTCGCGCGCGGTGGCGGTCGCCAGCAGCCTCCTCTCGGACACGCAGAAGGCCACCTACGTCGCGGAGGTCGCCGCCGACTATGCTCGGATCCGCGCGCAGCACGCGGGCAAGAAGGGGCCGACGCTGCTCGCGATCGAGGCGGCGCGCGCCAATGCGTTCAAGGCCGATTGGTCGCATTACGGGCCGCCGGTGCCGACGTTCGTCGGCCGCCGCGAAATCCGGAACGTCGATCTGCGCGAGCTCGTCCCGCTGATCGACTGGGGGCCGTTCTTCCAGACGTGGGAGCTCTCCGGGCCGTACCCCGCGATCCTCGACGACCCGGTCGTGGGCGCCGCGGCGAGAAGTGCGTTCGCCGACGGGCAAGCGATGATGAAGCGCATCGTCGAGGGCCGCTGGCTGACCGCGAATGGCGTCGTCGCGCTCCTTCCGGCAGCCTCCGACGGGGACGACATCGTGCTCTATGCCGACGAGGCTAGGGCCCGCGTCACAATGAGATGGCCCAACTTACGCCAGCAGAACGAGCGGCCTGCCGGCAAGCCGAACTACTGCCTCGCCGATTTCGTCGCTCCCACGTCGTCCGGGGTCGCCGACTACCTGGGTGCCTTCGCCGTTACCGCGGGCATCGGCATCGAGCGTAAGCTCGCCGAATTCGAGGCGGCGCACGACGATTACAGTTCGATCATGCTGAAGGCACTCGCCGACCGACTCGCCGAGGCGTTCGCCGAGTGGCTTCACCGCAAGGTGCGGCGTGAACTGTGGGGCTACGCGCGAGACGAGTCGCTCGGCAATGCGGCGTTGATCGGCGAGGAATATCGCGGCATCCGTCCCGCGCCGGGATATCCCGCGTGCCCGGACCACGCGGTCAAGGCGCCGCTCTTCGTCCTCCTCCGCGCCGCCGAGATCGGGATGACGCTCACCGAAAGCTACGCGATGCTGCCAGCCGCGTCCGTCTCGGGATTCTATTTCGCGCATCCCGAGGCGACGTATTTTGCTGTCGGCGCGATCGGCGACGACCAGGCTGCGGATTTTGCGCGTCGGGCAGAGGCGACAGGCGTTCGCTGACGCGGCCGGGAACTTCGACCACGATCGGTGCACCAACCTTCTCCGGCCGTCGCCTGACGCGGCCGTGCCGCACAAACGAGGGGGCGATCGCATGATGATCTCGACGATGGACCACGAGGCGCGGCGCACGTCGCCGCTCGCGTTCTGGCGGTACGGGCACGATTACCTGCGCGTTGCGCGCACGCTCTGCCGGCAGCATCGGATCCCGTGCGCCGAGGCGCAGGTCGCCTATCACGCAGCCGCGCAGGGCGTGGAGTTCGCGCTCAAGGCGTTCCTGCGCGCGCGCGGCGTCGAGGCCGAAGAGCTGCGCACCGGGATCGGGCATTCGCTCGCGATGGCGCTCGCGCGAAGCGAGGCGCGGGGCATGCCCTCGATTCCCGAGCCGTGGCGCACCGCGGTCGCGGAAATCGCGCCGTGCCATCAGGACGCGCAGTTCGTGTTCCTCGTCACCCCGGATGACGCGTTCCCCGACGTGGACCCGCTCGTCGCGGCCGGCATCTTCGTTCTCGACGCTATCGCGCCGGACGTCGCCACGCATTTCGTCGTCCACCTGGGCGGGGAGGCAACGCCGACCGTCGAGATGTTCGTGCGCCGGCTGCGCGCGGACCTCACCGCGACCTTTGAACTCGCCGCGGCAGAGAACGATCCGGACGGCGGCCGGCCGCATGGGCGGCCCGACCTGCCCCCGGGCGGCGGACGGCTCTACGCGTGACGGCTAGCGCGCGCCGAGCACCTTCGCCGCTTTGGCGACCGCGTTTGACTTGACCCAGAAGATCGCGCCGAAACGGCCTTTGCCGCTCGTGACCGCGTCGGCCGCGATCACGTTGATCTTCGCCGCAGCGAGCTTGTCGAGAATCCTCGTCATCGCCCCAACGCGATCGTCGGCCTGGTAGAGAAAGCCGGTCTTGCGGGTGGAGAGCTTGATCCCGAGCTTGCGCGCCGCCTTGCGAAATTTCGCGCCGTCCTCGGGGATGAGGTCGAGCTGCGCCTTGCCGCCGCTCGGAAACCCCGAAAACGCGAGCATGTTGACGCCCTCGGCCGCGAGCGCGGCCATGACCTTCGCGCCCTGACCCGAGCGGTTCGGCAGCATCACGTAGTAGTAGTCGACTTTGCGCAGCGTGTTGGCCATCGGATCCTCCTATGCGACGTACGCGGCCGGCCCGGACGCGATCCGCCGCGGGCAGCGTGCCGACGGTTCATTATGCGCCACCTGCAGGCCTATAATCCGCGGGTCCAACGCCCGGAGCTCGCATGCGATCGCCCGCCCACCTGCGTCTCCTTGTCGCAGCCGTCGCTCTCTTCGCGGTCCCGCTGTCGCTCGCGTACCCCGACAAGCCGGTCCAGTACGTCATTCCCGTTCGCGCCAGGCGGCGAGTCCGACGTCGCGGCGCGCCTGCAGGCGCAGGTGTTCTCGGCCAAGTTCAAGCAGGAGATGATCGTCGTCAACAAGCCGGGCGCCGGCGGCGCGCTCGCGTGGTCGCAGCTGAATGCAATGCCCGGCGACGGTCACACCGTGGTGGGCGTCAACCTGCCGCACATCGTGCTGCAGCCGCTCGAGCCGGGAACGCAGTTCAAGACCGAGGACATCACGCCCGTCTATTTCTTCCACTACACGCCGGATGCGATCGTCGTCGCCGCCGACAGTCCGTTCAAATCGTTCGCCGATTTCGTCAAGGCGGCGCGCGACAAGCCCGAGACGATCACGATCGCCGGCTCGGGCACCAATACCGCGAACCACGTCGCGCAGGTCCGGCTCGACCGCGAGCAGAACATACGGACGATCTACGTCCCCTTCAAGGGCACCGGCGATCTCGTGTCCTCGGTCCTCGGCGGCCACGTGTCGGCGGCGATGTCGTACTCGACGCTCGCGATCCAGCAGAAGGGCAAGATGCGGATGCTCGCCGTCGCGACCGAGAAGCGGCTGCCGCAATTCCCCGACGTGCCGACGTTCAAGGAGCTCGGGATGAACTGGGTCGACGGCGCCTATCGCGGCATCGCGGTGCCGAAATCGACTCCGCCTGCCGTGCGCAAGCAGGTCTCCGACATGATGGACGCGATCAACAAGGATCCGGCGCTGCGCAAGCGGATGACCGACGACGGCTTCGAGGTGACCGACATCACGCTCGAGATGATCCCGGCCTTCATGCAGGAGCGAACGCCGCAATACCTCAACTCGGCGAAGACCCTCGGGCTGGTGAAGTGACCGCGCCGCCGGATCGGCCTCCGCGCGGCCAAGTCATATCGCTGCGCCGAGCTGTCGGCCTCGTGCGGCGACTCGCGATCGCTCGCTCCCCCTCGCCTTCGGCCGGGGCCCCGGCTCGCCGCTCGCGCCGCTACAGCTCGACCGGGCGGCGCGAGCGCAGCGACTCCATGAGCGCGATGCCGATCCGAGTTGCTTCCGTAGCATCGGCCAGCGAAAGGGGCGGGGGACGGTCGGCCCGCACGAGGTCGACGAATTCCGCAAGCTCGCGCAGGAACGCCTCCTCGAAGCGCTCGTAGAACGTCGGCGTGCATTCGTTGCGCACGCCGTGCGCGTCGGCGATCTCGACACGGTTGAGGCGCGGGTTCGCGCCGATCGCGAGTCGACCGGCGGTGCCGACGACCTCGCTCATCGACTCGTGCCCGTGCGCGAGCGTGCGCGACGCGTAGATCGTCGCGATGCCGCCTCCCTCGAACTCGACGATCGCGACGGCGTTGTCGAAATCGTTGGTGGCGGCGAGGCCATCGTGGATCGCGATCGTGCCTGTCGCGTAGGCGCGCTTCGCCGGGCCTGCGCCGAGCAGCCAGCGGGCCGCGTCGATGTCGTGCACGCTCATATCGAGCAGGATGCCGCCCGACATCGCCGAATAGCGCACGAAGAAACCGCCGGGGTCGTTCTGGTCGGCGCATTGCGACCGCACCAGGAACGGCCGGCCGATCGCGCCGGCGTCGATCTTCGCGCGCGCGTCGCGATAGTGCGGATCGAAGCGGCGTACGAAGCCGATCATCGCCTTCAGCCGGGGATGGCGCAGCGCCTCATCCTCGACGCGCCGGCAATCTGCGAGGCCGAGCGCGAGGGGTTTCTCGCAGAACACGTGCTTGCCCGAGCGCAGCGCCGCGATGATCTGGTCCGCGTGAAGCGTGGTCGGCGTCACGAGGAAGACCGCGTCGAGTCCCGGATGCGCAAGCATCGCATCGTAGTCGGAGAACGCGTGCGGCACGCCGAGCGCGTCGCGCGCCCAATGGAGCTCGTCGGCGACGGGGCTGCACGCGGCGGTGAGTTCGGCGCCCGCAACCTGCTGCGCGAGCATTGTCGCGTGCCGCTTGCCGAGCCGGCCGAGGCCGGCGATGCCAATGCGCAGCGTTGATTTCGTCATCCGATGCCTCCATTCGATTCGGTGGAAGCTTACCGCCAAATGGCCGCGGCGACGGCGTAGAGACCGACCGCGAGCACGACGACCGCGGCGAACCCCAGGTGGATCGCCAGCACGGTCGCGCCGACCGCCGCGACAACCGACGCGCAGGCGTTCACGCCCCACGCCCACGGGATGAGCGCCGGGGCCTCCGGCGCGAGGCGCGCGATTCCCGTCGGGAACGGAACGCCCATGGCGAATGCGAGCGGTGCGATGAGCGCAACCGAGATCGCGATCCGTGCGGCGTCCGGGCAGCGAAAGGAGGAGTCCGAAGAGCGAAGGCAGCGCGGCGAGATACACGAGCGACAGCGCGCCGATCGCCGCCGCCGCAAGCGTCGCCGGACGTGGCCGTCGCCTCCCGCCTGCGCGCAGGCGCGCCGAGGCACGGCTGCCGAGGCCCGCGAAAACGAGAAACGAGCCGAGGACGACGGCGACGGCGTAGATCGGATGCGCGAGGAACAGGATGAACTTCTGGATGAACGCGATCTCGATGAACATGAAGGCAAAGCCGATCGCGCCGAAGTAGAGGGCGACGCGAGCGCGTGACGGTCTGCCCGTCCGCGCCTCGTCCGGATGGCGCAGGCCGATCGCGAGCGGCAACAGGATCAGGACGACGCTGACGAGCGTCGCCTGCGCGAGCGTCGCGATCAGCACCGGATAGCTCCAGTCGAGGAGCGGCAGCCCGCCACGGCCCTTGAGCGCGAGCACTTCCGGCAGCGTCCGCCAGCGGAAGAAGCGGAAGAAGTACGGCCGGTCGTCGGTCGACGGCTCGAGCGCGAACTTGTAGCGCTCGACGAACGCGGCGCGTTCCGGTCCGAGCAGCGCCTTCGCGCCCTCGTCGAAATGCGACGGCTCGAGCACGTTGAACCGGTTCGCCTCTCCCGGCGCGATGCCCGGAAACCAGTCGGCGTCGAACGATCGCGCGCGGCAGAACTCCCGCAGCGCGGCGATTTCGGCGGCGTCGAAGGGGCCGTTCTTCACGATAAGCGTCGCCGTGCTCCAGCTTCGGATCAGCGCTAGCTGGCGCCCGGGCTCCGCGACGCCGCGCCGCTCGAGCGCCACGGCCGCGGTCGCGAACAGCTTCAGCACGTCGCGCGGCGGCAGGTTGACCCACCGCGTGATCGCGAGCATGCCGCCGGGCGCGAGGCGGTCGAGATATGCGTCCATCGCCTCGACCGTGTAGAGGTAGCTCTCCGACAGTGCATAGAGTCCCGCCGACGACGCGCCGAACGCGTCGATCAGCGCGACCTCGATCAGATCGTAGCGGTCGCGGCTCCGCGCGACGAATCCGCGCGCTTCGGCGATGTGCACCTTCACGCCCGGCGCGCTGTACGGGCGCCCGGAGAAATCCGCGAAGCGGCGCTCGACCAGATCGACGACCTGCGGGTCCTGCTCGACGGCGTCGACCGCGCGCGCATCGTGGAGGATCGCCTGCAGCACGTCGGCGCCCGCGCCGGCGCCGAGCACCAGCACGCGCGGGCGTGCCAGCAGGTGATAGGGGACGGCCGACGTGACGTAGTCGAGGTATGCGAGCGGCTCGCGCTGCCCGTCGTAGCGCGTGAGCGCGCCCGGGCCCTCGCCGTCGACGAAGACGCCGAGCTGTGCCGGGGGCCCGGCGGGCGCGGCGAGGCTCAAACCGGGCGCATGGCGGAAAGGGACCTGCGCGCTTTCGACTACGGTAACGACGCCGAGTGGACTCGATCGCTCCGCGACGATCCGCGCGCCGGCAATCTGCAGCGTTCGGTCGAGCTCCTTGTATTCGGAGGCGCGCAGGCGGGTCCAGTCGGTGGGAACGAGGAACGGGAGCACGATCGCGGCCGCCAGCAGCGCGATGCCCTGCGCGCGCAATCGAAATACGAGCGCCGCGATCGCCGCCGTCGCGAGGCCCAGCGTGCCGACGAGCAGCAGGGCGTCGGCCGGCGCGATGGCGTAAAGCGCCACAAGGATCGCCAGGCATCCCGCGCCGGCGCCGGCGAGATCGCTGCCGTAGATCCATGCCGCGCGCTCGCCGAACCGGGTGAACGTGAGGCAGAGCGCCACCGCGGCGCAGAAGAACGGAACGACGAGCAGGCCATAGACAGCGAGCAGGCGCAGCGGCTGTCGCGGATCCCAAAGGAGCTCCAGCGGATCGAACGCAACGCGCTGCGCGAGCAGGAATCCCGCCACCGCGAAGACGCCGAACAGCGCCGCTGCGGCGACGAACGCGCGCTCGTAGTGCGCGAGCAGCGTTCGTCTCGCCAGCGCGACGAACGTGCCCGCGGTGCCGTAGCCCAGCAGCGCCACGCTGATCATCATGTAGGCGAAGTGGTGCCACAGGACGATCGAGAAGAGCCGCATCAGGAGGATTTCGTAGCCGAGCGCGGCGGCCGACAGGATGGCGATCGCCGCGAGCGGTGCGCGCGTGCTGGACGCGCGTCCGGTAACCTGATTCGCGGACGCCATCGCCGAAAGGCCGATCAATGCTTTCCGGTCAGCGGCACGAACGCGACGGGCAGGACCTGCCGCGTCACAATTGTCCCGTCGGCGCGCTTCTCGACCAGAAGGAGCTGCTGGGTGAGGAACGGCGGGCCCACGGGAATCACCATCCGGCCGCCGGGCTTCAATTGTCGGACGAGCGGCGGCGGGACGTGGCTCGCCGCCGCAGTTACGACGATCGCGTCGAAGGGCCCGCAGTCTTCCCAGCCGTGATAGCCATCGCCGACCCGCGTGCGTACGCGCGCGTAGCCCAGCGCGCGCAGGCGCTCCTCCGCCTCGCGCGCGAGCGGCTCGACGATCTCGATCGTGCACACGGTCCGCGCGAGCTCGGCCAGGATCGCCGCCTGATAGCCTGAGCCGGTGCCGATCTCGAGCACCGCGGCTTCCGGCTTGAGGTTCATGAGGTCCGTCATCAGCGCGACGATGTACGGCTGCGAGATCGTCTGGCCGTAGCCGATCGGCAGCGGGCGGTTCTTGTAGGCATTGCGCACTTCGCCCGCCGGGACGAAGCGGTGGCGCGGCACGGTGGACAGCACGGCCATCACGCGCGGGTCGAAGGAGGACCGGCCGGTCTCGCGTGCGGTCTCGCGAGCGAGCGCCTGGATTTCGCCGATCAGCTCGCGGCGCTCGGCGTCGAGGTCGTCGGCGACCGCGACGACCGGCGCGGTGAGCGCGAACAGCGCGAGCGCAGCCTGGAATGCGAACGGGACGGGCATGGCCGGGACAGCCGATCGGTGCGGCGTGGACGAGGCGCGCCTGAACCTCGTCCATCATAAGACGGCGCGCGCGGCGATGCCAGTCCGCGCGATGCACCTGCTATTCCAGCGCGTACAGGTTCCCGTCGGTGCTGCCGAAGTAGACGACGCCGCCCACGACGAGCGGCGAGGAGAAGATCGCCCCGATTCCGAACTGCCGATCGGTTGCGACGATCGGCGCTTCGCGCCAGCTCGACGGGAAGATGCAGCGGAGTGTTGAACTTGCGCTCTGCGGTCAGTACCCAGCCGTCGTTCCGCCGCGACGCCTCGGTCCGGAATTCCCAGAGGAGGTCACCGCTGCGAAGGTCGCGCGCCTCGAGCGTGCCGTTGAGAACGCCGATGTAGACGACGTCGCCGGCGACGGACGGCGAGGCGAAGATGTACGCGTTGCCCTGTTTCTGCACGACCGGCTTGCCGGTCTCGGCATCGAGCATGAGATAGAGGCTCGAATCCGACGTGCCGAGAATCACCTTGCCCTGCGTGACGGCAGGTGAAGTGATCACCCAGCTGCCGCTCGCGTTGTAGCGCCACTTTTCCTTCCCGGTGGCGGCGTCGAGCGCATAGAGATTCGAGTCTCGGCATCCCGTATACACGACGCCGTTCACGACCGCCGGCGAGGACTGGAAGCCGACCTGGTTGTGAATCAGTGGATCCTCCCCTCCGTGAAAGCGCCATTTCTCCGTGCCGGTATCGGCGTCGACCGCGTAGAAGTAGCTGTCCCAGCTGCCGAAGTACACGAGCCCGTCCGCGTACGCAGGAGAGGCGTGCACGACGTCGCCGGTCTGGAATTTCCACTTGAGCGCACCCGTCGCGGCGTCGAGCGCATAGACGTTGCCATCGCCGCTGCCGAAATAGACGGCTCCCGTAGCGACGACCGGGCTCGACAGGTAGACGTCGAACGCGTCCGGAATGGTCTGGTTCTTCGGCTGCATTCCGTGCAGCCCCTTCGCCTCGAAGCGGCGCTCGCCGCCGGTCGCGAACTTCCAGCGGGTCGCACCGGTGCGCGCATCGAGTGCGTAGAACTTGCCGTCGTAGCTGCCCACGTACAGCGTGTCGCCTGCGATCGCGGGCGTCGACGGGACCGGGCCCCCGGTGCGGCGCTTCCATACTTGGCGCCCATCGGCCGCATTCACCGCGTAGACGTTGCCGTCGTCGCCGCCGAAGTAGACGACGCCGTCCTTGTATACCGGCGACGAGACGATTCGGTCGCCCGTCGGAAAGCTCCACTTGACGCGATGGAACTCGCGCGGTCCCGCGTCGCGATAGACGCCAGCGTGAGCGGCATCGCCGCGAAACATGGATTGGGCGTGAGCCAGCCCGACGTAAACGGCGCCTGCGGCCGCGACCACGGCGATCCTCGCCTTCATGACGCCCTCCCTGCTGGGCGGCGCAAGCTCAACGGCAGCTCGGTCGGCCCGAGCTCGAGGACGCCGCGGAGCTCGCCGCTTGCCTCCACGAAACGCGCTTCGAAGTAGACCTGCGTTGCCGGTGACTCGATCCTCACGAAATTGCCGTCCTGGACCACGAGCTCGACGGGCAGGCGGTTGTTCTGCTTGCCGACGATCGCGAACTCCGCCGTTGCGCCGGCATCACCGTGATTCTCGATCGTGATCGAGACGTGCCGCGGATAGCCGCCCAGCTCGAATTCGCCGGTCCATTGACCTTCGAGCGCGCGACTGACCGGCGTGCTTCGCGGCGGCGGTTCGACCTGCGCGGCCCCTGCTTTGGCGAGCGAGAAGTTCGCCGCGTTTCCGCCCTGGCGCATTTCACCGATCATTGCTTCAGCCGAGACGAGGTGCGCGCGGAAGCTCGGCGGGCTCTGGGTCGGGCTGCCGAGCGCATGGGCAATGTCGAAGGTCACGTCGGCGCCGCTCACCACGATGCCGGAGAGCGCGGCGCCCTTGATGCCGAGCCCCGGGAGGATGATCGATCCTGTCCAGACACCGCCTTTGGCTTCGTTGAGATCGACGACGAGGCGCAGCTCGCGCCCGGGAATCTGAACGACGCCTTCCCAGCGGCCTTCGGGCGTCGGCGTCGCAGCGCAGGCAAGCGCAGGGAGCAACGCGAGGAATGTGATGATCATGCGTCGCACGAGTCTCTCCCATGGGGTTCGGGTCGTGCCATCCTACGAAAGGTCCGGCCGACACAGGGGCCGCGCGACAGACCGCCCGAAGCGGCGACGAAATGCGGAGGCAGGCGACATTGCGGCAAAAAGAAAGCCCCGTAGTCGCCCACGGGGCCTGTGATGCGGTAATGCCGTACGGCTACATGCGTTCGATGATCGCCGCGATGCCTTGGCCGCCGCCGATGCACATCGTGATGAGACCGTAGCGGCCGCCGGTGCGCTGCAGCTCGTACATCGCCTTGACCGTAAGGATCGCGCCGGTTGCGCCGATCGGATGGCCGAGCGCGACGGCGCCGCCGTTCGGATTCACCTTCTTCGGGTCGAGTCCAAGTTCCTTGGAGACGCCGAGCGCTTGCGCCGCGAATGCCTCGTTCGATTCGATCACGTCCATGTCCGAGACCTTGAGCCCGGCTTTCGCGAGCGCGCGCTTGACGGCGCTCACGGGTCCCAGACCCATGATCTTCGGGTCGATGCCCGCGTGTCCGTAGGCGACAAACCGCGCCATCGGCTTCAGGCCCTTCTTCGCGGCGGCGGACTTCTCCATCAGCACGACCGCGGCCGCCGCGTCGTTGATGCCGGACGCGTTGCCGGCGGTCACGCTGCCGTTCTCCTTTACGAACGCCGTCCGGAGCTTGCCCATCCCTTCGAGGGTCGATTCGCCGCGCACGTGCTCGTCGGTGTCGAACTGCATGGGACCCTTCTTGCTCTTGAGCTCGATCGGCAGGATCTGGCTCTTGAAGTGGCCGGCCGCAATGGCCGCCGCGGCGCGCTTGTGGCTCTCGACCGCGAAGGCGTCCTGCTGCTCGCGGGTGATTCCGCACTTGTTCGCAACGTTCTCGGCGGTGATGCCCATGTGCACGGTGTCGAACGGATCGGTGAGCGCGCCCACCATCATGTCCATCAGCTTCGCGTCACCCATCCGTGCGCCCCACCGCTCGGAGGGCACGCAGTAGCCGCCGCGGCTCATGCTTTCGACGCCCCCGCCCACGGCCGCGTCGGTGTCGCCCAGCAGGATGTACTGCGCCGCCGAGACGATTGCCTGCATCCCGCTGCCGCACAGCCGGTTCAGCGTCAGCGCGCCGGTGTCGTGCGGCAGCCCGCCGTTCACGCACGCGAGCCGCGAGATGTACATGTCCCTGGGTTCGGTGTGGATGACGTTGCCGAACACGCACTGGCCGACCTCGTTGGGATCGACCTTCGCCCGGCTCACCGCTTCGCGCACGACGCGCGCGGCGAGGTCGCTGGGCGGAATGTCCTTCAAGCTGCCGCCGTAATCGCCGATGGCGGTGCGTACGCCGCTCAGGATGACGACTTCCCGTTGCTCGCTCATGGATGCCCTCCGCAGAAAGGACGTCAATTATCCTGCGAAATCGACCGTTTCGCACGGGGAACGTTGACGAATGTCAAGCGTGCGACATTCGCCGCCGGCGGCAACGACGTCAAGCGGGCGTGCGCACGCGCTCGGCCCAGCGCTCGCGCACCGCGCGGCGAAGCACCTTGCCCACGACGCTCTTGGGGAGTTCGTCCTCGAACTCGATCCGCTTCGGGCACTTGTAGGCGGCGAGACTCGCGCGGCAGTGATCGAGGAGGCCCGCTCGGACAGCGCCGGATCGCGGTGGACGACCGACGCCGCGACGGCTTCGCCCGTGCGCGGATCGGGAATGGCGACAACGACGGCCTCGAGGATCTTCGGGTGACTGGCGAGCACGGCTTCGACCTCGTTCGGATACACGTTGAATCGGGATACCACGATCACGTCCTTCTTCCGGTCGTGCAGCCGGAGCTGCCCCTGCGCGTCGACGCTGCCCAAATCCCCGGTCCGCAGGAAGCCGTCGGCCGTCATCGTCTTCGCCGTTTCGGCGAGCCGTTTCCGGTAGCCGGCCAACACCTGCGGTCCGCGCACGCCTCCCTGCCCGCGCCAGAAGTTCGCGATAGGTGAGCGACACGCCGAACGAGCGGAACGCCGCGCGGTCGGCGAATTCGCGCGCGGCGTTGCCGATCAGGTCGGCAACCGTGCTGACGCGCGGCTGTGCTTCTGGCCGATTCATCAAGATGGAGGGTGTGACGCTATGGAGGGTGTGACGCTAGGCCGCGGCCGGGCGGGCCGGCGGTTTCGCGCCCAGGCTGCCTGGACCGTAGAGCGGGGCGTTGACGTCGGCGAACGCGAGCATCGCACCGAGCCTGCGGTCGGCGCCCCCCTCGAAGCCGCACTCGCCCAGGTACTTCGGCGGATTGCGGAACGTGCCGAACAGGATGTCCCACAGCGGGAAGTCCGAGTAGTTGTAGTAGTGGACGCCCAGCCGGTGATGGACGCAATGCGATTCCGGCCGCTGGATGATGTACCCGAGCCACTGCGGCGTGCGCACGTTCCAGTGCTGGAAGTAGCCGTTGAACGCGATCATGTAGCCGATGATCGCGGCCGCGAGCGGATCGAGGCCCAGCACGATCACGGTCACGAAGAGCTGCAGCAGCGTATAGACGATCATCTCGAGTGGATGGAAGAGCACCGACCCGGGGATGTCGACCCGTTGCGCGCTGTGGTGGACCTGGTGGAAGCCGCGCCAGAGGAAACCGATGTTGTGCGCGCTCCGGTGCCACGCGTAGACCACTCCTTCGAGCAGCACGTAGCCGACGATCGTCCCGCCCACGACACCGAGCTTCGTCCCGTCGAGCCAGCGGTGCGCCTCGAGCCACTCGCCGGGAATGAGCAGAGGGGTGACGACGCCCACTGTGCCGATGAGGATGAGGAAGCCAATGCCGAGCCATTGCCAGCCCTTGCGCGGCGGGAACTCGCGCGCGGGCCACAATCGCTCGGTGATCAGGAAGAGGAAATAGGTGACGGGGGCGAGCAGCCCGATGATATCGACGGTCTCCATGTGGCCCTCCATTGGACTTACAACGTAAGGTTATTGTGGAACTATACCCTTACGGTGTAAGATTACAAGTGTCATGGCCCGCCCGCCCGTTCCCATTGCGCGCCGCCGCGCCGGGCTCCGCCCGGGGGCCGGACGCAAGCCACGCGCTGCGCCGTCCCCCCGGATTCCGCTGACCCGCGCGAGGATCGTCGACGCCGCGCTCGCGCTGATCGAGCGCGACGGCCTCGCCGCTTTCAGCCTGCGCGCCCTCGGCGCCGCGCTGGGCTGCGAGCCCATGAGCATCTACCACTATTTCCCGAGCAAGGCGCACCTCCAGGACGCGGTCATCGACCAGGTGATCGCCGAATTCTCCACCCGGCCGCCGGCCGGCGAACCGCTCTTCCGGTTGCGGCAGATGATGTGTTCGTTTCGCGCGCTGGCGCATCGCTATCCCCGGCTGTTCCAGCTCCTCGCCACGCACCGCCTGAATACGCCGACGGGCGTGCGTGCCATCGACGAGGTGATGCAGCTCGTGCGTGACGTCATGCCCGACGGCCGCCTCGCCGCGCAGTGGTTCCGCGTGCTGAGCTATTACGTGACCGGTGCCGCGCTCGACGAGACGGCGGGCTACGCGAAAGGTCCGTCGGCGGCCGAACCGGTGACCGATGCCTACATCGCGGAACATTGCCCGCACCTCGCCGTGGCGGCGCCCTGGTTCAAGTCGGAGTGGTGGGACAGCACCTTCGAGCTCGGTCTCGAAAGCCTGCTCGCCGCGCTGCGCGCCGCGTCGCTCGCGGTGCCGGTGCCGCATACCGCGGCTGCACCCAAGCCGGTCATCCGGCCGAAGCGTTGATCGCCTGTCGCAAACGAGCGCGCCGTCAATGCGGTGCGAGATCGTAGTACATCCACTGGTGCGGCAGGAACGGGTTCTGCTTGTAGCCCTTGAGCCACGGCTGCGCGACGACGTTGGTGTACGGATAGTCGGTGAGGATCCACGGCGCGTAGTCGAAGATGAGGTCGTTCATCCGGTCGAACAGCGCCGTTCTCTCGCGGCCTTCGGGCAGGGCGAGCGACTGCTGGAAGAGCGCGTCGAACGCCGGGAGGCGCATCCGCGCATCGTTCGACATCCCGATGTTCGGGCTGTAGAAGTAGCTGTAGTAGTCGCGGCCGTCCGGGATGTTCGAGATCCAGCCCAGCCCCCACATCATCAGCTGGCCCGCCTCCGACATCTTGTTGAGCTCGGTCCACTTGTTCTTGAGGAACGTGACCCGCACGCCGATCGCGTCGAGGCAGCGCTTCCAGAGCTCGTCGCGGGCGCGCGCCGCCGCATCGGTCGTCGAGGCGAGGACGATGGTGAGCGGCTTGCCGTCGGGCAGCTCGCGGTACCCATCGCCGTCACGATCCCGGTAGCCGAACTTGTCGAGCAGCGCACGCGCCGCGGTGGGGTCGTAGCCGTAGCGCGCAACGTATTTCGGGTCGTAGCCGTAGAGAGGCGGGGGCACCGGCTGGTTGGCGGGAATCGCCTGGCCGTGCAGGAGCTGCCGGACTAGCGCCTCGCGATCGAAGCTCATGCTGATCGCGCGGCGCAGCGCGAGCTTCTCCGGCGTGTAGCCGCCGATCAGCGGGTCGTCGAGATTGAAGAAGAAGAACGAGATCGACGGCGAGACCTCGCGGTGGAGGACGATGCCTCGTTTCGCGAGCTCGGGCCGAAGGGCCGAACCGGTGACGACGTTCGTCGCCAGCGACGCCGGAACGTCGAGATAGTCGAGAGCCCCGGTGTCGAACGAGAGCAGGCGCGGCTGCGACTCCTCGACGATGCTGATGTCGACGCGGCCGACGAGCGGGAGCCGCCTGCCCGCGAGTCCCTGCGCGATCGCGGTGTCGCCCGGCCCGGCGTCAGCCGCGGGGGCCGGGTAGCGGACGTCGCGGAACGTCGGATTGGCCTCGAGGACGATGCGCTGGCCGCGGACCCTCTGCTTCAGCACGTACGGACCGGTGCCGACCGGGTTGTCCATCACCCGGTTGCTCTCATCCTTGTAGGCGTCGATGACCTCGCGTGCGACCGCGGCGAAATTCACGCTCGTAAGCCACCACTGGAACGCGTAATCCGGACGGTTGAAGCGGATGCGCAGCGTGTAGCGGTCGAGTGCCTGCAGCCCGTCGATCTTCGCGCCGTAGTCGAGCGCGCCCGTCTCGCGCGCCTTGGCGAGCACCGGATCGAGGCCCACCACGTTCTTCTCGAGCAGATACAGCCAATACGAGCGAACCTTGGGATCGATGATGCGCTTGATCGAGTAGACATAGTCCTCGGCGGTGAGCTCGCGCGGCTTGCCCTTGAAGGCCGGATCGTCGGCGAAGTAGATGCCGCGCTTGACCTTGATCGTGTACGTCCGCCCCCCGTCGGTGACGACCGGCAGCCCGTCCGCCGTGTTCGGGACGAGGCGCACCGGCCGCGCGAAATAGTCGAACGTGTAGAGCGCGTCGAAGATCGCGCGGCAGACGTCCGACGAGTAGACGTCGTAGGAGGCCTGCGGGTCGAGGCCGGTCTCGGCGCTCGAGAACGCAACCCGCAGCGTCTTCCCCATGTCGGCGGCCGCCGCGCTGGCAGCGACGACCGCGCACGCGACGGTGGCCAGGATCCGTTGACGGAGGTGCAAGCGTTTGCCTCGGTGGAAGACCGCCCCGTTATACTGCGGCTCGCGACCGTGCGGCAAGCGGCCGCCCGCGGCGGCGCGGTCCCGCGGCAGCGAACCGAGCACCATCGTCCACAGGCCCTACGATTCCGGCGACGCGATGACCCCCCTCCAGCGCGGCTCGATTCTCGGCAGCCTGCTCGGCATTGTGCTCTGCGGCGGCATCGGCGGCCTCGCCGCCTGGGCGGTCGTAACGACGATGGGCGTGAGCGGCGTGGTCGGCGCGCTCCTCGCCGCGGTCATCGGCATGGTCGTCGCCACAGCGGCGTGGACCGTTTGCACATTGCTCCTGCGCACGCTGCGGCGAACGAGATGAGCCCCGGGCACGACGTCGCGGCCATCGCCACGCGGCTGATCTCCGCGTACGACACCGCGACGAGGATTGCAACGATCTCGAGTGCGGACGCCGGTTTCGACGTACCGGCCGCTTATGAGGTCCTTCGCGAGATCGAGAACCGGCGCCGGATCGTGCAGGGGTGGCAGCCGGTCGGGCGAAAGATCGGTTTCACCAACACGACGATCTGGTCCCGCTATGGCGTGTACCAGCCGATGTGGGCGCACGTCTGGGCGCATTCCCTGCACTACGCGAAGAATGGCCACGCGACGCTCGACCTGAAACCGTTCGTGCAGCCGCGAATCGAGCCCGAGGTTGTGTTCCGCCTGCGGGCCGCGGTCGCGCCGACGAGCGATCCGGAGGCGGCGCTGCGTTGCGTCGACTGGATCGCGCCGGGATTCGAGCTCGTGCAATGCCATTTCCCGGACTGGAAGTTCACGGCGGCCGATTGCACGGCAGCCTTCGGTCTCCATGGCGCGCTCATCGTCGGCACTCCTATCCCGGTCACCGATCGCAACCGCGCAGCGCTGGCCGCGGCGCTGCCCACCTTCGTGCTGACGCTGAGGCGCGGGCGCACGGTGATCGACCGCGGCACGGGCGCCAACGTGCTGGGTGGTCCGGCGCATGCGCTCGCGCATCTTTCCCGGGTGCTCGCCGGGCAGCCGCAGTTCCCGCCGCTCGCTCCGGGCGAAGTGATCACGACCGGGACCGTGACCGATGCGTGGCCCGTGACGTCCGGGCAGACTTGGGCCTCCGACTACGGCGCGCTCGGCATCGGCGGCGTGACGCTAACGTTAACCTAGGCGACGTCGAGCCCGCGCTTCGCGTGCCAGTCGGCGATGCCTTCTTCGGGGTAACCGCGGAAGTGCGTGTGCGCGTTGCCGCTCGGCACGTCCGCCCACGGCGCCGCGAAGTGCAGCATCATCTCGACCTGCTCCGGCGGCTTCGGCAGCGGCGTGTCGATTGCCGAGGCGAACGGGTAGACCCACTCCGGCCAGCGCGGATCGAAGGCCCACAGCGCGCTGCCGCACTTCGCGCAGAAATGCCGACGCGCCGGCGAAAGCGTCGCGCGCGCGCCGCCCTTCTCGCGGATCCGCGCGCGGTAGACGCTGACGTGTTTCGCGCCGCGCACCCGCAATGTCGCGGCGTCGCCCATGATGTTGATCGCGTACCCGCCGCCCCCGGCCGTCTTGCGGCAGATCGAGCAGTAGCAGCGCATGAACGGATACGGCGTGTGCGATGCGACGGTGTATTTCACCGCGCCGCAATGGCAGGAGCCCTCGAGCTTCATCTGCATCTCCCTCCTGAGCGAGCATGCGATCATAGCGCCGCCGGCGGCGGCGGTGTAAGGCGCGCTCGCCGCGCGCCGACTGTCCGGCATCGAATGCCGCGCGAGGAGCCGCCATGGGCCGCATCAGCGAAGCCGTCACCTTCCCGGGGGCCGCAGGCGCCGCGCTGGCCGCGCGGCTCGACCGCCCGACGGGCACTCCGCCGCACGCCTTCGCGCTGTTCGCCCACTGCTTCACCTGCTCGAAGGATTCGCGCGCCGCCACGTTCGTGGCCGAGGCGCTCGCCGACGCCGGGATCGCGACGCTCCGCTTCGACTTCACTGGATTGGGCGGATCGGAGGGCGAGTTCGCGAACACGAGCTTCTCCTCGAACGTCGCCGATCTCGTCGCGGCGGCCGACTGGCTGCGACGCGCGCACCGTGCGCCGGCGCTGCTCGTCGGGCACAGCCTGGGCGGTGCCGCGGTGCTTGCTGCCGCCGATCGAATCCCGGAAGCGGTCGCGGTCGCGACGATCAACGCGCCCGCCGATCCCGCGCACGTCGTGCGCCTCTTCGCGCCGCGGCGCGCCGAGATCGAGGCCGCCGGCGAGGCGGAGGTCGTGCTCGCTGGCCGTACGTTCCGTATCCGCTGCGAATTCCTGGCCGACATCGAAGGGCGGAAGCTCGCGGCCGCGATTGGCGCGCTTCGGCGCGCGCTCGTCGTCTTTCACGCCCCGCGCGATTCGACGGTCGGCGTCGACAACGCGGCGGCGATCTTCGGTGCGGCGAAGCATCCGAAGAGTTTCGTCTCGCTCGACGACGCGGATCACCTCCTCACGCGCCGCGACGACGCGGCGTACGTCGGCGCTGTGCTCGCCGCTTGGGCATCGCGCTATCTGCCGGCGGTGCCGGATGCGATTCCCGCCGGTCCGCGAGAAATTGTTGCGGTCCATGAAACGCGCGTCGGCAAGTTCCAGCAGGCGATCGCGATCGGACCGCACCGCCTCGTCGCCGACGAGCCCGTCGCGGCGGGCGGGATGGACAGCGGACCCTCGCCCTACGACCTGCTGCTCGCCGGGCTCGGCGCGTGCACGGCGATGACGGTGCGGACGTACGCGGATCTGAAGAAGCTTCCGCTCGAGCGCGTCAGTGTGTCGCTCATGCACGAGAAGATCCACGCGGCCGACTGCGTCGACTGCGAGACGAGGGAGGGCAAGATCGACCGGATCGAGCGGGTCGTCACGCTCGAAGGCGAGCTCGACGCCGCCGCGCGGGCGAAGCTCCTCGAGATCGCGAACAAGTGTCCCGTGCATCGGACGCTGCACGGCGAGGTCACTGTGCCGACGCGCGCCGGGTGAGTCGGATCAGAGCGTGCCGCCGTCCGCCGTCGCTACGACGACGTAGCGCAGCGGGCCCCCGGGTTCGACCGCATCGAACGGCCAGCACGTGACGAGTGTCAGTGTCGGCTCGACCGGAAGCCGTGGCAGTCTCATTTCGCTCGCCGCCACGACTTCGGTCGAGCGTACGCGGTAGTGGAAGCGCTGCCCCGCCGGCATCTCGACGATGAGCGTGTCGCCAGCGGCGAGGGCCTCCAGGAAGCGGAAGTGCGTGTCGCGATGCGCGGAGAAGATCGCGTTGCCGGGCTCGCCGGGCAGCGCGGAGCCGTCGTGGTGCCCGGGGCCGAAGGCGAGCGTGCGGACCGTCGCGCCCGCGAGCGCGAGGAGATCGACGTCGTGCGCCGGCGCGATCAGCCGCGCGACCGGGGTCGTGTCGGCCCACGGCCATGGCTTCGCGGGGACGCCCGTCGCCTGCGTGGCCACCCACGCGCGGTGCAGGAGGGCCTGCGCGAGGAGCGCCTTCGCGTGGATGTAGAGCGCGTGGCCGGTGAGCGCGAGGCCCAGTGCGCCGAGCGCCGCGGCAAGCCATAGGCGCTTGGGCTTGCGCTTCGGCCGCGCGGTGGCGCTGCCGACGGGGGAAGACTCGGCCCATGCACCGCGGCTCGCAATGCCCGGAGGCGACGCGCGCATCCAGTTCGCGGGAATCGCGGCAGAGCGAGGGCCGAATGGTCCTCCCCGGTCGGCAGCGGCAGCCATGGTCAGTGTCCCTTTGCGAAGATCCGCAGTCTGCCGTCCGTCGATGACCGCGCGATGACGGCGAGCAGCAGCAGCGAGAGTCCGAGGACCAAATGCAGCGTGGCGGGCGTCGCGGTCTGCGGTGCGCCGAACACCGCGTCGTGCGACCAGCCTTCCGGGAGGTTCGTCGCCAGCGCCGACGTCGCCGGAGGCGTCCCGGGCGGCGCGGTTGGGGTGACGTCGATGGCGACCAGGCTCGTGTACTTGCTGACGAGGTGGTGCGCGAGCGCGACCTCGACGATCGCCTTGCGCGTCTCGGTCTCCGATTCGCCGCTCTTCAGCGCGTCGGTCAGCGCCTCGATCTTGGCCCGCGCCCACAGCACGCCGATCCCGGGCTCGTTCGCGCTTCCCGACAGCGGAACATGGGCGCTCCACGGCGCGCCGGCGCGGCGCCCGGTGATCGTCACGGTGCCGTCCTGCGCATCGGTCCGCGCGACGACGACGATCGGCTCGCCCGCGTAGAGATCACCCGGCTCGCGCGGCCAGACTTCGGCGCTGCCCGGCCACGCCACGCTGATGTCCGTGAGCACCGGGCTCTCGAGCTTTGTGAAGAGCGCGCTCATCTTCGCGGCCACTTCGCGGACGTCGCCAATGAACGTGAACGTCCCGCGTCCGAATTGCGCGGCCTTCGTGAGGAAGAACGAGTTCGGCGCCGAACCGATGCCGATCGTGAAGAGTCGCCGGTCGCTCAGCCGGTCCTGGATCAGCTGGACGAGCTCGCGCTCGTTGCCGACGGCGCCGTCAGTCAGGAACACGACCTGGCGCACGAACCCGGGCGCCGCGTCGCGCGTGAGCGCGGCCTCGAGCGCGGGCTTCATCTCGGTGCCGCCGCGAGCGCGCAGCGCCGCGACGAAGCTCTTCGCGCGCGCGAGTGTTGCCGTGTCGACGGGCATCGGCGCACCGAACAGCGACCGCGTCACCGAGTTGAACTCGATCACGTTGAAGCGGTCGCCCGGCTGCAGCCGATCGAGCGCCAGCTGGAGCGCCTCCTTCGCCTGCAGGATCGACGTGCCTTCCATGGAGCCTGACGTGTCGACGATGAACACCGCTTCACGCGGGCTGCGCGGCGCATCACCGGCGGTGGCGGGCGGTACGATCATCGCGAGCGCGTAGGTCTGGCCGTCCTTCCGCTCGGCGAAGACGGCGGCGCCGGGCGCCGCCGCGACGTCGGGCGTCCACACGAGCTCGAAATCGCGGTTGGCGGGCACGGGCCCGTCGGCGAGGTGCACCGTGTAGCGATGATCGGCCGACTCGGTGACGTCGATCCTGTGGTATGAGCTGTCGATCCGGGACAGCGCGAAGCCGGGATGGAGCTCCACGGCCAGCATGACCGGATTCATGAATCCCTCCGAGGGGTGCGCGACGGGTGGCGTCACGCGTTCTGCATCTGAGACCTGATCCGTGTTGACGCCCCAGCCGGTGCCGGCCTCGCCCGAGACGGCGATGGCGCCCGGGATGTAGCGCGGCGCGACCACCATCGGAAAGCGCAGCCGGAACGCGCCGGCGTCGTAGGCGAGCGTCTCCTGGTACTCGATCGTCACGGTGATCTCTTCGCTCGGGCCGATGTGCGCGACGCTCGTCGTGAACACGTTAGCGCGCTCCTGCTCGACCAGCGTCGCCTTGCGTCCGTCCGTCTTCGCCCGCTCGTACGCGGCGCGCGCCTCCGCGCGCTCGCGGACCTGCCCCTCGATCCGCCGTGATCCGATCTGCATCGCGAGATGGTCGACCGCCGCCTTCTCGGGGAGCGGGAACACGTAGACGCCCTCCCGCCAGACGGCCGTCGGATTCGCGAAACGCTGCGTGACCGTCGCGCGCGCCGTCATGCCGCTCACGGCGATGTCGACGTGCGTGAAAAGGAGCGGCGCCGCGGCTGACGGCGCGCCGGCCGCGGGCTTGAGCAGGAGCGTCCCCTGCATGGGCCCGGGTTCGGCGGCCTGCGCTTGCGTCGCGACGACGAAGATCGCGAGCGCGAGCGCGAGGCTCACGACGAGCCCGGCCGCGAGCGCCTCGCCCGCGAGTCGCGCAATGTCGCGGTAGACGTGGCTCGTGAGCGGGTTCGGCGCGGGCTGGCGCAGATTCCTGGCGTTGGTCATGGCGTGGTTCCCCGGTGCAGCGAGGGCGCAGACGTACCCCCTCGCACTGCATTGGAGGCCCACGGTGCGGCAATCCCGGGTGCGAATTCGGGCGAGGCGGAGAAGAATGGTGGCGAAAAGATGGCAACTGCTGCGCGCCGAGGCTCGCGGCGCGGGCATCCGGTATAGTCGGATCATGGCGACCGGACGTTCCGCCGATCGCGCCGAGGGCGCGACGCTCGTCGCGCGGCTCGCGGCCGCACAACGCGGCGGCGGGACCATTGCCTACGCCGATGCGCTCGCGCCGGCCGATCTGGCTGCGGCGTACACGGCGCAGGCACGCGTCGCCGAGACGCTGGGCGCCGAGGTCGGCGGCTGGAAGGTCGGTATCCGCCCCGACGGCACGCCGATGACGGCACCCATCTACGCGGATCGGGTCAAGGCAAGCGGCGTCACGTGGCCGATCCCCTCCGCCGGACCCCTCATCGTCGAAGTCGAACTCGCGTTCCGCCTCGATGCCGATCTGCCCGTGCGGGCCGAGCCCTACACGCGCGCCGAGATCGAGGAGGCCGTCGGAGAGGCATTGATCGGCGTCGAGTTGATCCACTGGCGGTTCGAGGGAGACGAGCCGCCGCCGTTCTTCCCCTTTCTCGCCGACAACCTCGGCAACGCGGGCTATGTGACGGGTGAATCGACGCGCGATTTCCGCTCGCTCGATCTCGCGAAGCGGCGTTGTCGGATGAGCATCGACGCCGAGCTCGTGCACGACAGGATCGGCGGCCACCCGCAGGATGATCCGTACGCGCCGCTCCTCGCGTGCCTGGGCCAGGGCTTGATGGGGCTCGGCGGATTCCGCGCGGGCCAGATCATCACGACGGGCAGCCTGATCACGCCGCTGCGGCCGGCACGACGCACGGTGATTCGCGCCGAGCTCGCCGGCATCGGCAGCGTCGCCGCAACAATCGCCCGGTAGACGGCCGCGCGCTTCATGTCCCGCCGCGTCGCCATCGTCGAGGACGAGCCCACGATTCGCGCGAATTACGCGGACGTGTTGAAGCGGCAGGGCTACGAGGTCGCCGCCTACGCGAACCGCGCCGACGCGATGGCGGCGTTTCGCACGCGACTCCCCGATCTCGCGCTGATCGACATCGGTCTCGGCGACGACATCGACGGTGGCTTCACGCTGTGTCGCGAGCTACGCGCGCTGTCGGCAAGCCTTCCGATCCTCTTCCTCTCCGCCCGTGACTCTGACTTCGACATTGTCGCCGGCCTGCGTCTCGGTGCCGACGACTACCTGACCAAGGACGTGAGCCTCCCGCACCTCGCAGCACGCATCGCCGCGCTGTTCAGGCGGAGCGACCTCTCGTCGGCACCCGCATCGACGGAGGACGTGCTCACGCGCGGGCCGCTCTCGCTCGATCTCAAGCGCATGACTGCGCAATGGAACGGCACGCGCGTCGATCTCACACTGACGGAGTACTGGATGGTCCATGCGCTCGCCCGGCATCCCGGGCACGTGAAGGACCGCGACAGCCTGATGCGCGACGCGCGGATCGTTGTCGACGACGCGACGATCACCTCGCACGTGAAACGGATCCGGAAGAAGTTTGCCGCGGTCGATCCGGCGTTCGACCGGATCGACACCGTGTACGGGATGGGGTATCGATGGCGAGAGTAGGTGGACCGCGAATGGCCCTCGGCATCCGCGCGCAACTGCTCCTCGTGTTGACCGTGTTCCTCGCGATCCCGTTCCTGGGCTGGGGCTACGTGCGCGAGCTCGAGCGGGTCCTGCGCGACGCGCAGGAGCAGAAGCTCGCGGGCACCGCGCAGGCGGTGGCCACCGCTCTGCACGATCGCGCGCGCCTCTTCGATCTCACGCCGGTGCCGCTCGAGTCGCTCGCGGTCGAACGCGGGGCCGACAGCGCGGGCTCTGCTGCGGGAGCGCGGCCCACCCCGCACCCCGGCGCCGTCGCCGAGGTCGCGCAGATCCTGCAGGGGATGTCGCGGACGACCGCGCGCATCTGGGTGATCGACCGTCAGCTCGACGTCCTCGCGCGCGCGGGTACCCTGCACGCCCCCGCACTCGCGCCGGAGCCGGCGCCGGAAGGATTCGCCCGGATCGGGCGCTGGATCGAACGCACACTCCTGCATCCGCTCTACGCACTCGTGCTCGCGCAGCCGACGGAGGAGTTTGCCGAGGAGGGCGCCGGTGCGACGCTCTCCGAGATGCGCGAAGTCGACGGCGCGCTCGCCGGCATCCTCACGACGTCCCGCCGGCCGACGCCCGACGGGCGCGCGGTCATCGTCGCCGCCGCGCATCCGATCTGGGTGGGCGACCAGGTCCGCGGCGCCGTGATCGTCGAGGAGACGGGGAACGCGGCGCTCGTCCTGCGCAACCGGGCGTTCGAGCGGCTGTTCACAATCGTGCTCGCGGCGCTGCTCGTGGGGTCGGTCGCGCTGACGCTGTTCGCGTCGCGGCTGACCACGCGCATCCGCAAGCTGCGTGACGACGCCGAGGCGGCGATCGACGCGCAGGGCCGCGTGCGCGGCGCGCTTGCCGGTTCGCGCGCCGGCGACGAGATCGGCGACCTGTCGCGCAGCTTTTCGTCCGTGCTAGCCCGGCTCGCGCAGTACGCGGGTTACCGCGAGAACATGGCGAGCCGACTGTCGCACGAGCTGCGCACGCCGCTCGCCGTCGTCCGCTCGTCGCTCGACAACCTCCGGCTGCAGCCGTTGCCTGACGATGCGCGCGTCTACATCGAGCGCGCGCAGGGCGGGCTGCAGCGCCTCGCGGACATCCTGACCCGGATGACCGAGGCGACGCGCCTCGAGCAGAGCCTGCACGATGTCGAGCGCGAGCAGGTCGACCTCTGCGTGCTCGTGGCGGGCTGCGTCGACGGGTACCGGCTCGCGTACCCGGCCCGGACGTTCCTGCTCGACGTTCCCGCGGAGCCGGTCGCGATCTACGGCGCGCCCGACCTTATCGCGCAGATGCTGGACAAGCTCGTCGCCAACGCGCACGAGTTCGCTCCGCCGGGAACGCCGGTGACGATCCGGCTCGCGCGCGCGGACGATTCGGCGTGCCTCGAGGTGGAGAACGACGGGCCGCCGCTGCCCGCGGGCATGCGCGACCGCCTGTTCGATTCGATGGTCTCGGTGCGCCCGGGGTCGGGTGGTGAAGTGCCGCACCTCGGCCTCGGCCTCTACATCGTGCGCCTGATCGCCGAGTTCCACGGCGGGACGGCGCGCGCCGACGATCGCGCCGACCGCAAGGGCGCCATCGTCACGATTGCGCTGCCGCTCGCGGGCGGCGGTTGAGGTGTCAATGCGCGCGCCACCTCGGGCCTGTCGGAGCCGCGTTGGCACCTCCCCGGCCTATAATTTCGGCACCGGTCGAATTCCCGTGGCCACGGACAAAATCACCCGCAGGCTTGCCGCGATTGTCGTCGCGGATGTGGTCGGATACACCCGGCTCATGGAGCGGGACGAGGCCGGCACCCACGCACGGCTCTCGGAGCTTCGGGCGCACCTGATCGATCCCAAGATCGGGGAGCAAGGCGGCCGCATCGTGCGCACCGCGGGCGATGGCATGCTGCTCGAGTTCACGAGCGCTTCCGCCGCGCTGCGTTTTTCGATCGACATTCAACGCGAGATGCACGCGCGAAACCGTGATGCCGCGCCCGATTTGCGGTTAGACTTTCGCATCGGCATCAACCTGGGTGACATCATCGTCGAGGGCAACGACATTGCCGGTGACGGCGTCAACGTCGCCGCGCGCCTGGAAACGCTGGCCGAGCCGGGCGGCATCTGCGTGAGCGCGTCCGTGCGGGAGCAGTTGCACGACGATCTGGGTGTGCAATACGTCGACCTCGGCGAGCAGCACGTCAAGAATCTCGAGCGGCCGATTCGCGTGTTCTACATCGCGCTCTTCGGCGACGGCACCGCGCCACGGTTGCGCGTTGAGACCGCGACCGTCCGACCCGCCCTGTCGGTGACGGTTGTCCCGTTCGGTGCGCCGCATGGCGATGTACGCGCGTCGGGGTTTGCCCAGGCGCTGGCGCGCGATCTTGCCGCGAGGCTCGGTCGTGGCGGGTCCTACGCGGAGTGGGGACTGCGCGCGCACGTCGTAACCGGCCGCCGTGCGGATGCGGCCGGCCAGGTCGCGACGCAGTGGCGCGAATCCGGTCATCGCCTCAAAGTGCGCTACGCGCTCGAGGGCGATGTGGCCAACAGCGGCTATGCCTATGCCGTCAGCCTGCGGCTCGTCAATGCAGACACCGACGCGCAGGTTTGGTCGGAGCGCGACATGTTGCAGCCCTCCGATCTCGCGTCGGAGTCGGCGACGAGGCTTCGGAAGTTGAGCAGGCGGGTGCGAACCGCGCTGATCGGTGCGGAGACCCTGCGTGCGATGACGGGGTCGTCGCCTGCCTCGAGTGCAATGGAGTTGCTGTTGCGTGCTAGGGGAGTCATTCTGCAGGAGAACTCGCTCGAAAGGACGATTGAGGCGCGCACGTTGGTGGAGCAGGCGCTCGACCTCGAACCGAATCTCCCGGTCGCGCTCCTGGCTCGGGCGATGATCGCGGAGGAGGAACGGGACATCGACCCGCGTCCGGACCACGCGCGCCTCGCACGCGAGATGGACCGGTGTACCGAGCGGGCCGTCAAGCTGGATCCGACGGACCCGATGCAATGGGCCTGGCGTGCCATTTCGCTGCTCTTTCTCGGGCGGTGGGTTGCCGCGCTCGAAGCCAACGCTGCGGCGTCGAAGCTCGATCCCTACGACCCCAGGTTCTACGTGGATCGGGCTTGGTTCATGATCCATATGGGGCGCCCCGCCGAAGCGCTTCAGCTCGTAGAGCATGCGCTTGCTCTCGATCCGGCCTATGGGTGGGCGCCTAAGTCCGCGGCATGCAAGGCGCATCTGTTGCTGGGACACCCGGAAGCTGCCATCGCGGCCGGCGAAACGGCGTCGGGCACCCTGAATTCGACGCACATCCGCGCGCTGCTGGCCGCAGCGTACGCCAACAAGGGCGAGCAGGACCGGGCCGCCGACGCCGGGGCGGAAGTGCTGCGCAGCAAGCCCTGGTTCACGATCGCCCAGCTCCGAGCCAATGAAGAGCCGGTACATCCCGAATACCTGAAGCTGGCCGAGGCCTTCTGGTACAAAGGACTGCGCAAGGCCGGCATCCCAGAGCACTAGGAGCCTGTCGGACTTACTTTCACGTATGCGTTGCAGAGCCAAAAAGCGATGGATGAGAGGCGCGAGGCGAAGCCGATATCGCGAATATCGGCGAGTCGAGCAACGAAGCAGACGCGCTTTTTGGCAGCAACTCGAAGGGACGGGGCGATTCGGGCGCATTTCTACGTTACTCGCCCTCGCCATACTGCCGGTATGCCTTCGGGCTCGCGCCTTGAACTGCGCCCGACTCGCCTCCGTCGCATGCGCGAAAGCAAGTCCGACAAGCTCCTAGAAAGGGTCCCATGGCGGGTCAAGGCATTGCCGTCGACGTCGGGCGGCACAATTTCGACGACGTCGTGATCGCCGGCTCGAAGCGGCAGCCGGTGCTCGTCGACTTCTGGGCGCCGTGGTGCGGACCGTGCAAGATGCTCGCGCCGATCCTGGAGAAGCTCGCCGGCGAATACGGGGGCCGGTTCACGCTCGCGAAGCTCAACACCGACGACGAGCCGGAGCTCGCGTCACGCTACGGGATCCGCGGCATTCCGAACGTGAAGGCGTTCGCCGACGGCCAGGTCGTCGACGAGTTCACCGGCGTTCTGCCCGAGGGCGCAATTCGCGAGTTCCTCGCGGGCGTCGTCCCGTCGCCCGCGGCGGCGCTGGTCGCGGACGCACAAACGCTGCTCGCGCGCGGCGACGCGGTCGGCGCGCTCGGCAAGCTCGACGCTGTGTTCGCGCTCGATCCGCAAGACGAGGCCGCACTCTTGCTGCGTGCGGAGGCGCTCGTCGCGCTCGACCGCCGCGACCAGGCGGCAGCGGTGCTCGGCGAGCTCGAATCGCCCCAACGCGTCCGCACGCGTCCGATCAAGGACGAGCGACGGCTCGCCGCGCTCAAGGCCCGCGTCGCACTGGCGGCGGACGGCAACGCGGACGTGTCGACGCTCGCTGCCGCCGCCGCGAAGTCGCCGGTCGACTGCGCGGCGAAGCTCGCGTATGCCGACGCGCTCGCCGCGGCCGGCGACTACGAGCATGCGCTGCCCGAGCTCCTCGCCATCGTCGTGACCGACCGCACGTTCGACGACGACGTCGGCCGGCGCCGGATGCTGACGATCTTCGATGCCGTCGGCGGCGACAGCGATCTCGTGCGTCGCTACCGGCGCGAGCTCGCCGCCGTCATCAACCGCTGACGGGACGTCGGTTAGGCGCCTGAACGGAGCCTGACCCCGGCTGGACGCGATTGCGTCGCAATGCGATGATCCTCGGCGGCGTCTCGCGGAAGGAGCCATTCGATGCCGGCATTCGAGCTCAACGTCAACGGCCGATCGGCGAAGGTCGACGTCCGCGATCCCGACGAGCCGCTGCTCTACGTGCTGCGCAACCGTCTCGGGCTCACCGGCGCGAAATTCGGCTGCGGCCTGGGGCAGTGCGGTGCGTGCACGGTCATCGTCAACGGCGAGGCTGCACGCTCGTGCATGGTTACGGTGGCGAAGGCGGTTGGGAAGACGATCGTCACCGTCGAAGGGCTCGCCACGCCCGACAAGCCTCATTCCTTGCAGGCCGCGCTGATCGTCGAGCAAGCGGCGCAATGTGGCTACTGCACCGCGGGCATCGTGATGACGGTGGCAGCACTCCTCGCGAAGAAACCCGGCGCGACGGCAGAGGACGCAAGGACGGCGCTCGCCGGCAACCTCTGCCGCTGTGGATCGCATCAGCGCGTGCTGCGCGCGATCGAACGCGCCGTCGGGCGGACTCCGACATGAGCGCCGTCTTCTCGCGCCGCGACTTCCTCAAGGCGGGTGGCGCGCTCGTCGTAGGGTTCACCTTCGCGCCTGACGCGATCGCGCAGCAGGCGCCGGCCGGCGCTGTCTTCGGCGCGCGCACGCTCGACCCCGCGGAAGTCGACGGATTCATCGTGATCAACGCCGACGGCTCGGTGACGATCTTCTCCGGGCTCGTGGATCTCGGACAGGGGCTGCGCATCGCGATTCCGCAAATGGCTGCCGAGGAGCTCGGCGTCGATCTCGCCCGCGTGACGCTGATCGAGGGCGACACGGCGCTGTGTCCGAACCAGGGCGCGACCGCGGGCAGTCGGGGCACCGCCGTCGGCGGCGTGCAGATCCGCCGCGCCGCCGCGACGGCACGCGTTGCGCTGATCGGGCTTGCGGCGGAGAAGCTCGGGCGCCCTGCCGCGGAGCTCGAAGCCGCGAATGGCGAGGTCCGCGCGAAGGCCGGTGGCGCGGCGATTCGCTATGGCGAGCTCGTCGGCGGCCGGAAGCTCGCGCTCAAGGTCGACGCGAAAGCGCCGCTCAAGGATCCGGCAACATACACGATCGTCGGCAAGGCGTTGCCGCGTCCCGACATCCCGGGCAAGGTCATGGGCCGTCACGTCTTCATGCACGACTTCCGCGTCGACGGCATGTTGCACGGACGCGTCGTGCGGCCGCCGGCGGTCGAGGCGAAGCTCCTTGCGGTGGACGAGACGTCGCTGCGGCCGATTCCGGGCGCGCGCGTCGTTCGCGTCAACGATTTCCTCGGCGTCGTCGCCGCCGACGAGTGGGACGCGATTTCGGCGGCCAAACTGCTCAAGGCGAGCTGGTCCGACGCAGCGACGCTTGTCGGCAACGGGAAGGTGCGCGAATGGATGCGCGCCGGACCCTTCACGGCCGACGAGACGCTCGTGCAGAAGGGCGAGCCGGCGCAGGCGCTCGCGGTCGCCGCAAAGCGGATCTCGGCGGAGTTCTACTGGCCGCTGCAGTCCCACGCCTCGATGGGACCGTCGTGCGCGATCGCCGACGTGAGGGACGGCAAGGCGACGATCTGGAGCGCATCGCAGGCGACGCACCGCTTCCAGGAAACGATCGCGGTCGTCCTCGGCTTGCCGAAAGCGGCCGTTCGCGTCGTCTACCTCGATGGCTCCGGCTGCTACGGGATGAACGGCCACGACGATGCGGCCGCGGATGCAGCGCTGCTGTCCAAGGCGGTCGGGCGGCCGGTGCGCGTCCAGTGGATGCGCGAGGACGAGCATGGTTGGGATCCGAAGGGCCCGCCTCAACTCCTTGCGATCGAGGGCGGGCTCACGGTCGACGGCGCGATCGCCGCGTGGCGCACGCAGATGTGGCTGCCGAAGGCGACGGCGAGCCTGCCCAACATGCCGCTGCTCGCCCCCGAAGCGGCGGGCATCGCACAGACGCCGGGCATCACGACCGGCCTCATCAGCCAGAACGGCAACCCTCCGTACGCCGTGGCGAACCAGGACGTGCGCGTCCACTGGCTCAAGGATTCGCCGCTGCGCCCGTCGAACCTGCGCGCGCCGGGCAAGATTGCGAACGCTTTCGCCGTCGAGAGCTTCACCGACGAGCTCGCGGCGGCGGCGCGTCGCGACGCCGTCGAGTTCCGGCTGGCCGGCCTGTCGGATCCCCGCGGGATCGAAGTCGTGAAGCGCACCGCCGCACTGATCGGTTGGCGGCCGCGGCCGTCGCCCGGCCCCGGCGGTGTCGGTCGCGGTTTCGCGTACGTCCATTACAAGAACAACGAGACCTACGTCGCGATGGCGATGGAGGTTGAGGTCGATCGCACGTCGGGCGCGATCCGCGTGCGCCGCGTCGCGTGCGCGCACGACTGCGGGCTCGTCGTCAATCCCGATGCGCTCAGGATGCAGATCGAGGGTTCGATCCTGCAGACACTCTCACGCACGCTTCACGAGGAGGTCGTCTTCGACCGCGTGCGCGTGACGAGCGTCGACTGGGCGAGCTACCCGATCCTCGGATTCCCCGAAGTCCCAGCGATCGCGATCGATCTCGTCGTGCGCCCGCAGGAGCCGCCGCTGGGCGGCGGCGAGGCGTCGTCGACGCCGGTGGCCGCGGCGCTGGCGAACGCGGTGTACGACGCCTGCGGCGCGCGGCTGCGGACGGTCCCGTTCACGCGACAACGAGTGCGCGAAGCCCTGGCCTGACGAAAAGGAAAGGAAGACACCGATGCCGGACCACGTCTACAAGCAGATCGAGCTCACCGGAACCTCGGCCGTCGGCATCGAGGACGCCGTCTCCAAGGCGATCTCCAAAGCGGCGAAGACCGTGCGCAACATCCACTGGTTCCAGGTCGTCGAGACGCGCGGCCAGACGGCCGACGGCAAGGTCGTGCGCTGGCAGGTGACGGTCAAGGCCGGGTTCACGCTCGACGATTGATGGCGGGCGCCGTCGAACCGGTTGCCTTCGACCTGCCGGCGTACCTCGAGCGCATCGGTTACGCGGGCAGTCTCGCGCCCGAACGCGCGACGCTCGACGCGCTGCATCTCGCCCACGCGACCGCGATCCCATTCGAGAACCTCGACATCCTGCTGGGCCGTTCGATCCGGCTCGATCTCGGGAGCTTGCAGGCGAAGCTCGTCGCGGGACGCCGTGGCGGCTACTGCTTCGAGCAGAACGCGCTCTTCGCCGCCGCCCTTGAGCAGATTGGGTTCGCGGTGACGCGGCTCGCCGCGCGCGTGCGGTTCCGGACCGATCGCGTACTGCCGCGCACACACATGACGCTTCTCGTGGAGGTCGACGGCGCGCGGGTGCTCGCCGACGTCGGCTTCGGCGCGGACGGCCTGCTCCTGCCGGTTTCGCTCGACGGCGCGGAGGCGCGCCAGTTCGCGTGGACGTATCGCATCGCCGCCGATCGCGGCGTGACGGTTCTGCAAACGCGCGATGACGGCACGTGGGAGGACCTCTATGCCTTCACCCTGGAACCCCAGCTGCCGGTCGACTACGAGATTGCCAATCACTACACGTCGACGCACCCGGCGTCGCGTTTCGTGCAGGCACTGACGGCGCAGCGCCTGGCGCCCGACGTGCGGCGCATCCTGCGCAACCTCGACTACAGCGAGGACCGCGGCACCGGCGTCGACGCGCGAAAGCTCGTCGACGACGACGAGATCCTCGCGGTCCTGGCCACCGAATTTGGCCTCGTGTTTCCGTCCGGGACGCGCTTCGCGTACGACCGCAACGACGGCTGATCGCGCTGGCCGCACGGGCCCGGCATCGGCGATAATGAACGCTCCCTGCGGACGCCGCGCGTTCGAGCTTGCGCCCGCGCCACGCCCATGCCCTCGTTCGCTCCGATCACCGCGCATCCGGCGCTCGCCTGCGCCGTCCTGCTCACCGTGTCGAACCTGTTCATGACGTTCGCCTGGTACGGGCACCTGAAGCACCTGCAATCCTGGCCGTGGTGGACCGCCGCGCTGGTGTCTTGGGGCATCGCGCTCGCCGAATACCTGCTGCAGGTGCCGGCAAACCGGATCGGCTTTCGCGTGATGACGCTCGCGCAGCTCAAGATCCTGCAGGAGGTGATCACGCTGTCCGTGTTCGTGCCGTTCGCCATCATGTACATGGGCGAGCCGCTCAAGCTCGACTACGTGTGGGCGGCGCTTTGCATCTTGGGCGCCGTCTACTTCGTCTTCCGCAGCTGACGGAGCGTTCTTCGCCGAAGCCGAATCCCGCCGTCCCGAGCGGCTATGGAATGACTTCGAACGGGGCGCGCCGCAGGTCCAGCGCCGGGTTGCGATCGAAGAAGTTCGCGGGCTTCAACTCGAACGACAGCCTTTCACGCGGGAGGACCGGAAAGTCCTCGGCAGTCGGGGTGTGATGGAAGCCCACGGTGAGCCACACCACGATGTCGGTGTTCACGAGGCTCTGGTTGTCCTGCTGATACTGCGGCAATCCGGGCTCGCCGGGGTTCTGGTTCGGCGTGTCGCCGGCGGCGAACCTCTGGTCCGGATCGAAGCGTGTGATCCAGAGGTTGTGGTCAATGAATCCCGCGCGCTTGAAATCGGCCTTCTTGAGCAGCGCGCGTGCGTTCGCGTGCGACTCGAGAATGTAGCCCGTGTTGTAGCCCCGCGCATTGGTCTTATTCGGATTGATGACCTTCCACAGGGCGTCGTCCTCGTCGAGCTGGCCGTCCTTTTCGCGGTCGATTCGCTTTTCGTCGAGGATCCAAACACTCTTGCGCGGCCCCGGGACGCCTTCCTTCGTCTTGAGCTGGCCCAGGAGGAAGCTGTTGTTGCGCCCGTCGATGTCGAGGTCGAGGCGGAAGTTGAAGTGGTGGCTGTGATTCGTCGCGACGAGGTTCGGTGCGACCAGCGCGCCAAACCGGGTGTCGAGCGCGGCGGTCGGGTTGGCGAGCGTCGTGCTCCGCACGGTCTTGGGGGCGTCGATGCCGGTCAGCCCGACTTCGACGCGGATCGCCCCGTGCTGGGTGAAGATCCAGTCGACCAGGTAATCGTAGTTGCCCAGTTGCGCGATCGTGCGGACGACGAGCTCGACCTCGGCCCGGCCTTCGTACGCGCCGCCCGAGAAGAGCTCGAAGTGGCGCCACGCAGGATTGCCGGTTAGCCGTTCGAAAACACCCATGACCTGGGGCAGCGGGAGCGGAACCACCGGAACGGTGGGGTCGGGAATCGCGGCCGATACGAGTGCGTCGAGGAGAATCGCGTTCTCGGGGACGTCGAGCCCGAGCTTCAGCGGCGAGGAGAGGAGCCCGAAGCCGAATTCGCCGGCATCCATGTAGGTCCGGTAGAACCAGTTGGTGTCCGGATCCTGGTAGGGCACGAAGATTTCCGCGAGCGATCCCTGATACAACACCGGCCGGCCGTCGAACGTGGCGAGCGAGATCACCGTGCCCGGGCGGCGCTCGAAGCGCACGTGGAACTTCCACTTCTGCCACTCGACGAAATTGCCGCTGCGCGTGAAATTCTTGCCCTGCGGCTGCGTGATGCGAATGGGCTTCAACGCCGGCCGCAGGCCGTAACGGGCGTCTACGGTCGCCTCGTCGAAATCCTGCGTCTGTGCGGGCAGCGCCACCACGCCGGTGTCGATCACCTGGAGCACGACGCGATCGTCCAGGTCCATGATGGCCTGCATACCTTCGATCGGCCGCGCATACAGGTTGATCCCGGCGCCCTCGGTGTAATACATCTGCGCCTTGACGATCCGACGCTGCTCCTCGGGCAGGCCGAACGATCCGGGCGTAAGGGGGGTCACGAGTACGTGCGCGAGCTGGTCCGGCGTCGTGAGCCCGCGCAGCGAGAGTGCGTGGAGGAACGCAGGATCCTGGAATGCGAACGTGAAATCGGAGACCTCGGTGATCGTGAGCCCGAGCTGGCCGTCACTCTTGGGGATCAGTGCAGGCGGGGTGAACGTCCCGTCGGCCAGATTCACGACGGTGCGGTAACTCTTCTTGTCCTGACGAAAGAACACCGTCGCCGCGCGCGGGATGGGGTCGCCCGCATGGAATGAGAGGACCAGGTTCTTTGCCGGCTCGCGGAGGTCGATGCTCTGGAAAATTGCGCCGGGCTGCGCGGCACCGGCCGCCTGCAGCGCAAACGCTGCGCCGAGGATTTCGTAGTCCTCGAGGGGATCCATCGGGTGTTGCACCGCGGCTTGCGCGCCCGCGAAAGCAAGAGCGGACAGCAGGGAGGCCGAGAGCTGCAGCGATCGGTGAAGGTGGCTGCTCATGATCGATCCTTTCGATGAAGAAGAGTGGCGGATGGCGCGCGTTCGTTGATCCAAAGAGTGCGTGTCAGCCCGCGACGATTGAATCCTTGACAAGTGCCACGTCATATTGCCGCAGTGGAACGGGCGTGTCGACGACGGCCCGCAGGCAGTGACGGAAGACGCGTCGGGTGGGAGGTCATTCGGTACCGCGCCCGCGCAAAGGCGACCGCGCTGCCGCCGCCGAACCGGCGTTGGGCGCGGTCAGACCGCATCGGCGATAATGACGTCTGCGAACGTGGGATTCGGTCGCCCGTGACGTCGATGCGCCCGGATCTCGGGCAACTCGCGTCCTGGATCACCCCCGCGTCGTGCCACCGATGAAATCGCCGGCTCCCCGCTTCTTTCCTCACCTGTATCTCGCGTTCGCCACGGGTTACCTGCTCTCGTACTTCTACCGCAACGTCAATGCGGTCATCTCGATCGACCTCGCGCGCGAGCTCGCGCTGTCGCCGGGCGCGCTCGGGTTCATGACCGCCGCCTACTTCGTCGCCTTCGCGGCGATGCAGCTTCCCGCCGGCATGCTGCTCGACCGCTACGGTCCGCGGCGCGTCGAGCCCGTGCTGCTCGCGCTCGCCGCCGCGGGTGCGCTCGCCTTCGCGCTGGCCGACGGCGAGTGGAGCCTGCTCGCCGCGCGCGGCCTCATCGGTGCCGGCGTGGCGGTCTGCTTGATGGCGCCGCTCAAGGCGATCGCCACGTGGTACCCGCCGGAGCGGCAGGCATCGCTCGGCGGGTGGATCATGGTCGCCGGGGCGCTCGGCGCGCTGGCGGCAACGGCGCCGCTCGAGTTCGCGCTGCGCATCGCGAGCTGGCGCGCGATCTTCGTCGCACTGTCGATCACGACGTTCGCCGTCGCGCTGCTGATCGCGTGGCGGGTGCCCGACACGCCGCCGCCGGTGCGGATCGCGGACGTCGGCGCGCAATGGGCCGGCGTGCGAGAGGTGCTCTCGCACCGGCGCTTCTGGTGGATCGCGCCGCTCGCCGCGATCGGGACCGGGTCGTTCATGGCGGTCCAGGGCCTGTGGGCAGTACCGTGGCTCGTCGAAGTCAACGGCTTCGAGCGCGCCGTGGCGGCACAGCACCTGCTGCTGATTGGCGTGACCATGCTCGGGGGCTACCTCGCGCTGGGGCTCTTCTCGACCCGACTCGCTCGCCGCGGCGCGCATCCGCGCCATCTGTTCGGCGTCGGCTTCGCGCTCAATGCGGTCGCCCTGGCCGCGATTCTCGTCGGGCTTCCGGGGACATGGCTGTGGTGGTCGCTCTACGGTCTCGGCGCGACCGTCAACGTGCTCGCGTACACGATCCTCAACGACGGCTTCGCGATCGAACTCGCGGGGCGCGCGAACACGGCGCTGAACCTGCTGATGTTCGTCGGCAGCTTCGCCGCGCAGTGGGGGATCGGCGTTGTCGTCGACGCGGCGCGCGCCCGGCTCGGTCTCGGCGTTGCCGGCGGGCTCCATCTCGCCTTCGCGATCGCGCTCGCGCTCTATGCGGCCGCGTTCGCCTGGTTCGCCTGGGGTTGGCGACGCCATGCGGCGCCGTCGCCCGCGATCGCGTGAGGAGACCTGCGCCGGTGGCTGGCGAGCTCGAAGCCCTGCTGCGCGAAGCGCAGGAGCGCATTGCGGCGCGCGACCGCAACGGTGCGATCGCCGCGTATCGGAAGGCGCTCGAGGTCGCGCCCGAGCGCGCGGAGCTTCACCACAACCTCGGCGTGATGCTGGCCGAGAAGCATCGCGACGGCGAGGCGCTCCGCGCCTTCGCCGCCGCGGCGCAGCGGCGTCCCGACTGGCCGGAGCCGTGGCTCGCCGGCGGGCACATGCTGTTCGCGCGCGGGCGCTACAAGGAGGCGGCCGGCGCGTTCGAGGCGGCCGTCGCGCGGGCACCGTCGCGTCTCGACGCCTCGTACAACGCCGCGAAGGCGCTGATCCACGCGAAACGCTGGAGCCTCGCGGTGCCGCATCTTCAGCGCGCGCGAGAGCTCTCGCCGGCAAATGAAGACGTCTGGTTCGAGCTGCGGATGCTGCTCCAGCTCCTCAACCGCGCCGAGGAGGCGGCCGTGGACTGCGAGCGCTTCGAGGCGGTGGGGGCGCCGTCGGCGCGGCTCGCCGTCGCGGCGCTCGCCACGCGCATGCGAGATGGCGAAGCGGAGCGCGAAGCCGCTGCGCTCGAACGCGCACTCGACTGGCCGTATGCCGAAGGCGATGAAGCGCTCGTCGCCGAGCTGCTCGCGCTCCTGCAGTACGTCGACGTCGCGCAGGAGCGTCTTTTCTCCATCTATCGAACCTACGACCGGCTGCAGCAGGCGCGGCTCCGCGGCGCAGCCCCACTCGCGCGCCCACGCCGCGACGACGATCCCGTGCTGCGGATCGGCTACCTGTCGGCCGATTTTCGCGATCACGTGATGGGCAAGCTGCTGCTGCCTGTGATCGCCGCGCACGATCGCACGCGCTTCGCCGTGCGCGCGTACGCGCTCGCGCCGCCGGAGAACGCGGATGCGCTCACCGCGCAGTGGAAGGCTGCGGTCGACGAGTTCGTCAACGTCGCCGCGCTCGACGACCGCGCGGCGGCCGAGGCGATCGCCGCCGACGACCTCGACCTCCTCGTCGACCTCATGGGACACTCGTCCCATGCGCGGCCGGGCATCCTTCGCTTCAAGCCCGCGCGGATCGTGGTGACCCATCTCGGGTACCACGGCGCCGTCGGCCTCTCCCAGGTCGACTACAAGATCACCGACCGCTACGCCGATACGGCGGCGACGGCCCGCTGGCAGCTCGAGGCGCTGCTGCCGATCGACACCTGCGTGCTGCCGCTTCGTCGCGTCGCGCCTGCACCCGATGCCGGGCTCACCCGCGCGGGGATTGGCGTGCCCACGGACGCCGTCGTCTTCGGCGCCTTCGTCGGCGTGCGGAAGATCTCGCTGCGCTGCGCCGGCGCCTGGCGGCGGATCCTCGACGGCGTGCCGGGCGCGGTCCTCGCGTTCTCGCCACTGAACGACGAGGAGCGCCGCGCGATCGAGCGACGCCTGACGGGCCTCGGCATGGCGGCTGCAAGGCTTGCCTTCGTCCCGTACCGGCGCGGCGATGACGCGTACAACCGGGCGCGCTACGCGATGGTCGACGTGGCGCTCGACACGATGCCGTACACGGGAGGCGACACGACGGCGGCCGCGCTCGACGCGGGGGTGCCGGTGGTGACGCGCGTCGGCGCGCGCCACGCCGAGCGGATGGGCTACAGCATCCTGATGCACCTCGGGCTCACCCAGGGAATCGCACACACCGACGATGGGTACGTCGAGCTCGCCGTGCGGCTCGCGACGGACCGCGCATTCCGCGACGCCTTGCGAACGGACATCGCGCGCGCGATGTCCGATCCGGCAGCGACCGACCCGGTCCGATACGCTCGCGCGCTCGAGGCCGCCTACGACCGCGCGCTTGCCGGTACCGCCGCGTCAGCCGCGTCGTGATGAGCGCCGCCGGGCCGCCCCAAGGCGCGAATTGCTCCCCCTCGGGGGGCAGCGCAGCGGCGACAGCCGCAAGCGTGGGGGCACACCAGTGACGGCGCTGCGCGACGAGATCGACGCCGCGGGCGCGCATTACGCCGGCGCACGGTTCGACGAGGCCGTTGCGGCGTATCGGCGCATCCTCGCGCTCGCGCCGGGAAACGCGGCGGTCGTGCACAACCTTGGAGTCGCGCTGGCCGCCGCCGGGCGCATCGACGAGGCCGCGGC
The DNA here is from genome assembly GCA_963830485.1 of uncultured beta proteobacterium. Classification (GTDB taxonomy): domain Bacteria; phylum Pseudomonadota; class Gammaproteobacteria; order Burkholderiales; family Casimicrobiaceae; genus CAIWHR01. The sequence continues at coordinate 24,482 of CAWHNE010000002.1, read as the reverse complement.
GGCTCTGACGGAGGCCGCGGCGCTCGCGCCGCAGACGCTCGCCACGTGGCTCGCGCTCGGTCACCTCGAGTTCGGACGCGATCGCCTCGATGCCGCCGAGACGGCGTTCACCGCCGCGGCGCGCATCGCACCCGATTCGGTCGAGGCCCAGTACAACCTGGGCTACACGCGGCACGAGCGTTGGCGCTTCGCCGACGCGGTCCCACCGCTCACCCTCGCGCGTGAGCAGGCACCCGCAAGCGAGCAGGTCTGGTACCAGCTCTACAACACGCGGCTGGCACTGGGTGACCGCGAGGGCGCGCTCGGGGACTTTCTCGCTTTCGAGCGCCAGGCTGCGCCGACGGCGGTGTTCCTGCGCGCGGCACTAGAATCGGTGCGCGCGCTGGGCGACGGCGAGCGTGAGGAGAAGGTGCTGCGGCAGGTGCTCGCGCACGCTTTCGGCCCGGACGACGTCGCGGCGCTCGCGGGATTCCTGATGCGCCTCCAGTACTTCGACGTGTCGCGCGCGGATCTCAAGCGATTGTACGACGCCTACGACCGGCTGATGCGCGCGCGCGTCGCCAGCATCCGGCCGCTCGCGGCGCCAGCGCGTCGGCCGGGCCGCACGCGGATCGGCTACCTGTCGGCCGACTTCCGCCAGCACGTGATGGGCCAGCTCCTGCAAGACGTGATCGGCGCGCACGACCGCGACCGCTACGCGATCCACCTGTATTCGCTTGCGTCTCCGGCCGCCGGGGACGCGATGACGCAGCGATTCCGTGCGCAGGCCGACCGCTATGTCGACCTGCCCGCGCGGCGGGATCTCGACGCGGCGCGCGCGATCGCAACGGACGACTGCGACGTGCTCGTCGACCTCGCCGGCCACACGACGTTCTCCCGGCCGGAGATCCTCGCGTACAAGCCGGCACGGCACATCGTTACACATCTCGGCTCGCACGGCGCGCTCGGCCTCTCGCAGGTCGATTTCAAACTGACCGACTGCCATGCCGATGTCACCGACGCCGGCGACTTCCAGCTCGAGCGACCGCTGCGGATGGCGTGCTGCGTGCTCCCCTTTCGCCGTTCGCGGCGCGATGCGGCAGCAGCGCCGTCGCGCGCCGCGATCGGCATCGCCGCGGATGCCGTCGTGCTGGGCGAATTTGTGACGGTGCAGAAGCTCTCGCCGCGCTGCCTCGGCCTGTGGCGCGTGGTCCTCGAGCGGGTGCCCGCCGTTATACTGCTGTTCTCGCCGTCGGCAGAAGGCGAACGTGCAGGGTTCCGGCGGCAGCTCGCAGGCTTCGGCATCGACCCTGCGCGCGCGGCATTCGTCGCGCGCGGCCACGACGAGCCGACGAGCGCGGCGCGTTACGCGCTCGTCGATCTCGTGCTCGACACGCTGCCGTACACGGGCGGCGACACGACGCTCGCAGCGCTCGACGCCGGAGTGCCGGTGGTCACGCTCGCCGGCACGCGCCACGCCGAACGGATGGCCGCCTCCATCCTGCTGCACGCGGGGCTGCCGGAGCTCGTCACGGCGAGCGAAGGCGATTACGTGGAGCTCGCGGTTGCGCTCGCGGCCGACGCCGGCCGGCGGGCACGGACAGCTGCCGCCGTCGCCGCGAAATTCGCGGCCGCCGCGGCGACGTTCCCGGCAGGCTACACTCGCGAATTGGAGGCCGCGCTCGACGCCGCGATCGCCTCGCCCACCTCTCCTTTGCGCCCAGCGTAATTCCATGCATCTGCATATTCTCGGCATCTGCGGAACGTTCATGGGCGGGCTCGCCGCGATCGCGCGGGCCGCCGGCCACCGCGTCACGGGCTGCGATGCAGACGTCTACCCGCCAATGAGCGTCCAGCTCGAAGCGCTGGGCATCGAGCTGACTCCGGGTTTCGACGCGTCGCAGCTCGACGCCGTGGCGAAGGGAGCCGACACGTTCGTCGTCGGCAACGTCGTCTCGCGCGGCAACCCGCTCGCCGAGGCGCTGCTCGACGCCGGGCGGCCGCTCGTCTCGGGTCCGCAGTGGCTCTACGAGCACGTGCTCGCCGGCAAATGGGTGCTCGCGGTCGCCGGTACGCACGGCAAGACGACGACCGCCGCGATGCTCGCGTGGATCCTCGAGCGCACCGGCCTCAACCCGGGCTTCCTGATCGGCGGCGTGCCGATGAACTTCGGCGTCTCGGCACGGCTCACCGACAGCGCGTTCTTCGTGATCGAGGCCGACGAGTACGACACGGCGTTCTTCGACAAGCGCTCCAAGTTCGTCCACTACCGGCCGCGCACCGCGATCCTCAACAACCTCGAGTACGACCACGCTGACATCTTCCCGGATCTGGCCGCGATCGAGACGCAGTTCCACCACCTCGTGCGCACGGTGCCGCGCTCCGGGCGGCTCATCGTCAATGCCGAGGAGGAGAGCCTCGCCCGCGTGCTCGCCCGCGGCTGCTGGTCCGAGGTCGAATACTTTTCGGGCGCGGAGATCGCGCCACCCGAGGGCATGCTCACGCCGGCGTGGCGCATCGCGCCCGACGGCAAGGTCACGCACGGCAGCGCGCCGCAGGGGACGCTCAACTGGCCCGCAGACGCGATTCAGTACGGGCGGCACAGCCGCCTCAATGCGCTGGCGGCGCTCGCCGCCGCGCGGCATGCCGGTGTGCCGGTCGACGTGGGGCTCGCGGCGTTCTCCGAGTTCCGCGGCGTCAAGCGCCGGCTCGAGATCCGCGGCGTCGTTCGCGGCGTCACTGTCTACGACGATTTCGCGCACCATCCGACGGCGATCGCGACGACGATCGACGGGCTGCGGCAGGCGGCGGACGACGCGCGGATCCTCGCGGTGCTCGAACCGCGGTCGCGGACGATGAAGCTGGGCACGATGCGCAGCGCGCTGCCGGCGAGCCTCGGCGGCGCGGATCGCGTGTTTTGCTACGCGTCGCATCTCTCCTGGGACGTCGCCGACGCGCTCGCGCCTCTCGGCGCGAAGGCGACGGTGCACGACGATCTCGACGAACTCGTCGCGGCGATCGCCGCCGAGGCGCGCCCGGGCGACGTCGTGCTCGCGATGAGCAACGGCGCGTTCGGCGGACTGCACGACAGGCTCCTGCGGCGCCTCGCCGGCAACGGCTGAGGGAGCTCCGGTGTCGCCATGAAGGCCTCGACGCGCGACCGGCTCGCGCAGGCGACGGAGCTCGCAGCGCGCGGACGGCATGCCGACGTCGTCGCGATCTGCGACGCGCTGCTGCGCGACGATCCGGCCGAGCCCGAGCTTCATTACCATCGCGCGGTCGCGCTCTATCGATCCGGAGCGCACGGACCGGCGGAGCAGGCGTTTCTGCGGGCCGGCGCGCTGCATCCGCGCTGGAGTGCGCCGCCGCTCGCCCTGGGGCAGCTCTACAGCGACGTCAGGCGGTATGCGGATGCCGAGCATTGCTTCCGCGCCTCCGCGTCGCTCGAGCCGGGCCTCGCCGCCGCGCACCGCAATCTGGGTGTCACCCTGATGCGGCTCTCGCGAAGCGTCGAAGCGCTGCCGCCGCTGCGGCGCGCGCGCGAGCTTCTGCCCGCCGACGAGGAGGTCTGGCTCCTCTTGCGCAACGCGCTGATCGCATGCGGACGCGAGCAGGAGGCACTCGAGGATTTCCTGTGCTTCGAATCCCACGCGCCGCTTTCCGCAAAAGTCGTGGGGGTCGGCTTCGCGACGGCGCGGCTGCTGCCGGGCGAGGCGCACGAGCAGAAATACCTGCTGCTCGCGCTCGACTTTCCCTTCACGCCGGCGGACACACAGGTTCTCGCGAGCATCGTTGCCGGCATCCAGTATTGCGACGCCGCGCAGGAGGACATCCTGCGGCTTTACCGCACGTACGACGACCTCATGCAGGCGCAGCGCGCCGGACGTCCTGACCTCGCGGTTGCGCGGATGGTCGCCCCGAAGCCAGGCGAACGACCGCTTCGGGTCGGCTACCTGTCCGCGAATTTCCGCAACCACGTGATGGGTTGGATCATGCTCGAGGTCGTCTCCCGCCACGACCGGCGGCGCGTCGAGCCCTACGCATATTCGATCGGCCCGAGGGAACACGAGGACGCGCTCACCCAGCAGTTTCGCGATCGCACCGCGGGCTTCGTCCAGCTTGACGACCACGACGACCTCGCGGCCGCGCAACATATTGCCGAAGACCGGCTCGACGTCCTGGTCGATCTGATGTCGCATTCCGGCGGTGCGCGGCCCGGCATTCTCGTGCACAAGCCCGCGCCGGTTATCGTCGAGCACCTCGGCCTGCACGGCGCGATCGGGTTGCGGCAGGCGGATTTCAGGATCACCGACGACGTCGCGGATCTGCCAGACGTGGGCCGCTGGCAGATCGAGCGCCCGCTGGCGATGCGCAGCGCGGTGATCCCGATCCGGCGGATCGACGACGCTCCATCGGCCACGCAAGCGCCGCCACGTCCGGACGGTGCGACGGTCGTGTTCGCCGCGTTTGCGAGCCTGCATAAACTGAGTCCGCGCTGTCTGCGGACGTGGTGCCGCATCCTCGATGCCGTTCCGGGCTCCGTGGTGCTCTTCTCGCCCTGGCTCGACTGGGAACGGCGGTACTACGTCCGCCGGGCGGAGAGCTTCGGCATCGACGAATCGCGGCTGCGGTTCGTGCCCGCGACGCAGACGGAGCGCGTCGACCGCGCACGCTACCGCGTCGTCGACGTCGCGCTGGACGCATTTCCGTACACCGGCGGCGATTCCGCGGCCGCCGCGCTGGCGGAGGGCGTCCCGTTCGTCACGCTGTGCGGTCGCCGCCATGCCGAGCGCGTCGCCGCCAGCATCCTGACCCACCTGGGCGTCACCGACACGATCGCCGGCTCGGACGACGAGTACGTCGACATCGCCGTCGCGCTCGCGCGCGATCCCAGCCGTCGCGCCCATCTCGCGGACAGGATCCGCGCCAAGGTGCCGCGCGATGTGGCGGCGGCGATGGACGAATACACGAGGAATTTCGAGGATGCGCTGGAGCGCGCGGTGAAGACTTCGTGAACTGCTTCGTGTACCTGCACGGCTTTCGCTCGTCGCCGCAGAGCGCGAAAGCGCAATGCTTCGCGCGCGCGATCGCTGCGCTGCCTGCCGGGCGACGGCCGCGCTTTCACGTACCGGCGCTGCCGTTTGATCCGGACGATGCCGTCGCAGGTGTGGCTGCGTGGATCGAGCGCGAGTTCGGATTCGATTCCGCCGACGCCCTCACGCTAATCGGCAGCTCGCTCGGTGGCTTCTACGCGACGCACCTTGCCGAGCGCTTCGGCGTGCGCGCGGTGTTGATCAATCCCGCGATCAGGCCCTACGAGGACTTGCAGCCCTTCGCGGGTCGGCAGCTCAATCTCTACAGCGGCGAGGCGTTCGAACTGATCGATGCGCATTTCGCGGCGCTGCGCGCGCTCGCCGTCGCGCGGATCACGCGACCCGAACGCTATTTCCTGCTCGTCCGCGCCGGCGACGAGGTACTCGACTGGCGCATCGCCGTTTCGCACTACGCCGGCGCACATCAGTACGTGCTGGGCGGCGGCGACCACGGCTGGACGGACTTCGACGCCGAGATCCCGGCGGTGTTGCGCTTCGCTGGCGTCTGCTCGGCATAGACGTCGTACAATCGCCGCTGCCCGCACTGGGCGCCTTGGAGGATCTATGAAGCGGAAATCCCCGCACCGAGCCCGCGTTGCATCCATCGCCGCGCTTGTCTCCCTCGCGGCCTTCTTCGCGGGGCCGGCGGCGAGCCAGGTTGGCTACAAGGCCGATCCGCAGGGCAAGGACGAGCTGTGGGACGTCACGTCGAAGATGGAAATGCCCGGGATGCCGTTCGCGATGCCGCCGCAGACGCATCGCGTATGCGTCGCGAAAGGCGACGAGACGGGCACCATCCCGCAGCGGGAGGGCTGCACCATCGCCGAGTCCAAGCGCGCCGGCAGCACGGTCACCTACCGGATGACCTGCAAGGGAGGCAACAATGACTACACGGCCACCGGCGAGTCGGCGTCTGCGGGCAGCGGATACCAGGGCCGGATGCGCATGACGGGCAAGATGGACGGCCAGCAGATGGATATGGCGATGACGTATTCGGGCACGCGTGCCGGCAACTGCACCGTCAGCCGCTAGCGCCGATCAAGAGGCGCGGGCAGCCGACCGCGCTGCCCACGTCGCGAACAGGGTTTCATGTTGCACTGCAACTCGCTGTTTTGGCGGACTTCGCGTAGAATCCGCACCATGACGTGGCGCAGTTGTTGCTACCTCATATCCTGACTGTGGCGGACGACGAGCGGGGGCCACGAGCCCGACCGCAACTCGCCGCCCACCCAATTTGTCTTGCAGGAAGACCGACTCTCACGAGGAGCCTCGGAATGGATACCCGTTTCCCCGCCGGCGACGCGCCGGCCCTCGGCGCCCCCGCCGTTCCCCCCGCCATCGCGCGCGAGCGCAAGCACGCGGCGCGCAACTACGATCCGCTGCCGGTGGTGCTCGCACACGGCGACGGCTGCTGGCTGTGGGACGAGCACGGCCGCCGGTACCTCGACATGATGAGCGCGTATTCCGCGGTGAGCCACGGCCACGCGCACCCGCGCATCGTGCGCGCGCTGGTCGAGCAGGCGCAGCGGCTCGCGGTCACCTCGCGCGTGTTCCACAACGAACTCCTGCCGCGCTTGTTCGAGCGGCTGACGGCGCTCACCGGGCTCGAGCGAGTCCTGCCGGCCTCGGGCGGTGCTGAGTCGGTCGAGACGGCGCTCAAGGCCGTGCGCAAGTGGGGCCACAGGGTCAAGGGCATTCCGCACGACCGCGCCGAAGTGATCGTCTGCAAGGGCAACTTCCACGGCCGCTCGATCACGATCGTCGGATTCTCGTCCGAGCCGCAATATCGCGACGGCTTCGGCCCGTTCCCTGCCGGTTTCCGGCACATTCCGTACGGCGATGCCGACGCGCTCGCGCGCGCGATCGGACCGCATACCGCCGCATTCCTGGTGGAGCCGATCCAGGGCGAAGGCGGGATCATCGTGCCGCCCGCGGGTTACCTGGCCGAGTGCGCGCGCATCTGCCGCGAGCGCAACGTGCTCCTCGTCTGCGACGAGATCCAGACCGGCATGGGCCGCACCGGCAAATTCCTCGCATGCGAGCACGAGGGCGTGAAGCCCGACGCGGTGATCCTCGGCAAGGCGCTCGGCGGCGGTCTCCTGCCGGTGTCCGCGGTCGTCGGCACCGAGAACCTGATGCAGGTGTTCACGCCGGGCGATCACGGCAGCACCTTCGGCGGCAATCCATTGGCCGCCGCGGTCGCGTTGGCCGCGCTCGACGTGCTCCACGACGAGCATCTGATCGAGCGCTCGGCCGAGATGGGCGCGCACCTGCTCGCGCAACTCGCGACGATCCGGAGCCCGCTGATCCGCGACGTGCGCGGCAAGGGCCTGTTCGTCGGGCTCGAGGTCGATCGCGAGCGGATCACCGCGCGCGACGTCGTCGACCGGCTGCTCGCGCGCGGGATCCTGTCGAAGGACACGCACGGCACCGTCGTGCGCTTCGCGCCGCCGCTCGTCATCGATCGTGAGGCGCTCGACTGGGCCGTCGAAGAAGTGCGCGCCGTGTTCGCGGAGCTGGGCGACGGGTTGAAGCGAGCGGCGTGAGCGCCGGCCCCGAGCGCGAAGCGCGCGGGATCGGAGCAATCGTAGGCCATCGGGCCTCCGCGGGCGGGCGAACGCCGCGATCGACGAGTGGCGGCTAGGGCGCGCTGCCCGTGCGCGCGGACGAGCGCAGCGCCTGCAGCTGTGCCGTGAACCACACGCCGCTCTCCACGGGTGGACCGCCCCTGCACCGGACTAGATAGGCGCGTCCGGACGCGCTGCTCTTCGAGGCGGCCAGCTCGATGAACTGCTCGGCGCTCTGCACGGCGCCGCGGTCCTCGAGGTACTTGAGCTTGCGCAGCAAGTGCGATCGCGCGTCCGCGGCGGGATACCAGGTGCCGTTGCGATTGACCTCACACCCGGACGCCTCCAGCCGCGACATGAGCGCGTCGATCTCGACCCGCGCAGCCGGAGGCACGGACGCTGCCGCGCACACCGCCGCGACGATGCACGCCGGGAGAAGTGCGGAAAGGCGGAGCATGCGCGGAGCCTCGGCTAGAGCAGCCACTCGATCGGGAGAATCGACATGAAGTCGACCTTCGAGCGCAGGAACCAGCTCGTACCCGGCTCGGTATCGTAGCGCGCTTCGCCCGCCGCCGTCTGCTCGACCCATTCGAGGCCGCGGCCGTCCGGCGCGAGCCGGACCTCGTACGCGATGCGTGGGACCGCCGTATCGAACGTCCCGGCGAGCCCTTGGGCGAGCGCCGGGCTGTCGATCACGAGACCCATCTCGGTGTTGAGGTGCGTCGAGCGCTGGTCGAAGTTGAACGAGCCGACGAACACGCGCTCGCGGTCCACGGCAAACGTCTTCGCATGCAGTGCCGAGCTCGAGCCGGAATGCGGCGGGACCCTGCCGGCCCGCGCCTCGCGCGTCGCCGTCGGCTTGAGCTCGTAGAGCTTCACGCCGGCCGCGAGCAGGTCCCGGCGGCGCTTGGCGTAACCGGCGTGCACGGCGCTCTCGTCGGTCGACGCGAGCGAATTGGTCAGGATCCGGACCTTCACGCCGCGGCCCGCGAGCGCGACGAGCGCCGCGGTGCCACCGTTCCCCGGGACGAAGTACGGCGAGACGAGGTCGAGCGTCATCTCCGGTCGGCCGATCGTCCGCACGAGCTCGGGAAAGAGGAGAACGTCGGTCGAGGCGGTCGCGTCGAGCGTCTTCGCCGGGTCGTCGTAGACGAGCTGCGCCGTGGTCCATTCGAAGACGAGCTTTCGCTCGACGACGTCACGGACGACTGGCGTCGCGCGAAGGGCTTCGACGTAGGCGACCGATGCCGCATCCGTGCGCGTCGCGGCGAAGCGGGCCGCGAGCTCGGAGGCGCTCTCCGGCCCGGCGGCACCCACGAAGCTTGCGGCCGGATAGGCAGACGGACTGTTCCAGTAGAGATCGAACTCCTGCGACACAAGGCGCACGGCCGCGCCGACGGTCACGACGTCGAAGTCGGCGAAGGCGACACCGCCACCTGCGTCGAAATACTCGTTGCCGATGTTGCGTCCGCCGACGACGCTCACCTGGTTGTCGACGGTGAAGGATTTGTTGTGCATCCGGCGGTTCACCCGAGTGAAGTCGGTCACGAAGTTGAGCATGCGGGCGCCCCGCTGGACGACGGGGTTGTACAGGCGCACCTCGATATTCGGATGCGCATCGAGCGCCGCAATGGTTGGGTCGAGGCCGCCGGTGGCGAGATCGTCGAGCAGCAGGCGCACGCGCACGCCGCGTTCCGCGGCTTGCCAGAGCGCCTCGAAGAGCAGGTAGCCGACCTGATCGCCGTGCCACATGTAGTACTGCGCGTCGAGCGACCTTTCCGCCGCGGCGGCGAGCAGAACGCGAGTCGCGAAGGCGTCCGTCCCCTCGCGCAGCGGATGGACGCCGGTCTTGCCCGGGTTCGCCGCGACGCCGGCCGCGAGCGCCCGCCCGAGCCGCGTCTCCGACGTGTCGGCGAATGAGGCGGACGCTGTCCGGCCCTCGGGCGGCGGCAGGCTCGCGCACCCCGCGATCAGCGCGGCGGCGACGAGCGACAGGATGTGGCGCATCGGGGTGCGGCGCTCGCGGATTTCGGCGCGAGGGGAGGAGGGTCGGGGGGCGCCGCCGCTCACGCCTCGTCTGTCCAGTAGTCGAGGTGGTGCTCCGGGCGCGTCATGTGCCGGAAGTCGCCAGCGTAGGCGCCGATCTTTTTCGAGTCGGGGTACTCGCAAACCTCGACCGGCGCCATCGTGCTAATGGACAGGTACGCGAGCGGGGCGCTCGAGTCGTTGACGATCTGGTGTGCCGTTTCGGGGCCGCCCGTCGGGCAGCAGATCACGTCGCCCGCACGAATCTTCCGCGTCTCGTCGCCGTAACGCAGCGTTCCCTCGCCACGCACGATGAAGAACATCTCCTCCTCGCCGCGATGACTGTGGAACGGGCACGACCGCTTGCCGGGTGGGACGACGTCGTACGAGTAGCCGAGGTCCTTCGCGCCGAGGAGCGGTCCGATGCGCCGGGCGTCGGACTCGAACTTGTCGCCCTTCGCGAAATGCTCGAGCTTCAACTCGTCGATGTTGATGACTTTCGCGTCGATCGCGCGCATACCGTCCTCCGGGAGAGCCGAGGGCGCATTTCAACCCTGGCCGGTACGTGGGTCAAGCCCCGATCGAGACCGTGCTCCGCCCACGATCTGGCGGCAGGGGTGGCGCTATACTTCCGTGATGCCCCGCCCGTCGCTCGCCGGCAAGCTCGTCGTCGCGATTTCGTCGCGCGCGCTGTTCGATTTGAGCGAATCGCACCGGATCTACACCGAGGCCGGCGTCGACGCGTACCACCGCTACCAGGTCGAGCACGAGGACGAGATCCTCGCGGCCGGTCCGGCGTTCGTGCTCGTGAAGAAGCTCCTGCGCTTGAATCGCCCGGACAAGCAGTACGTCGAGGTGATCCTGCTGTCGCGCAACTCGGCGGACACCGGCTTGCGCGTGTTCAACTCGATCAAGCACTACGGGCTCGACATCACGCGCGCCGCATTCACGAAGGGCGAACCGACCTCGCGCTACGTGCCGGCGTTCGGCGCGCACCTCTTCCTGTCGGCCGACACGGGCGACGTCCGGCGCGCGCTCGACGACGGCCACGCGGCGGCGACCATCGTGCCGAGCGCGACCGGCGGCAACGAGGCCGACGAGCTCAGGATCGCCTTCGACGGCGACGCCGTGCTCTTCTCGGACGAGGCCGAGCGCGTCTACCAGGAGGAGGGGCTCGCGGCGTTTGCGCGCAGTGAGTCCGATGCGGCCAAGGAACCGCTGTCCGGCGGGCCGTTCAAGGAGTTCCTCGCGGGGCTGCACCGTATCCAGGCGGACTTTCCCGAGGACAAGAGCCCGATCCGGACGGCGCTGGTCACTGCGCGCAGCGCGCCCGCCCACGAGCGAGTGATCCGCACGCTCCGTGCGTGGAACATCCGGATCGACGAGGCCCTGTTCCTGGGCGGGCTCGACAAGGGCGAGTTCCTGCGCGCATTCCGCGCCGACATCTTCTTCGACGACCAGCGGACGCACGTCGAGTCCGCGGCGCGGCACGTGGCCGCCGGTCACGTGCCGCACGGCGTCGTCAACGCACGGTAGCGCTCTCGCGTGGGCATTCCCGCCGATCCGCTGACGCTCGCGCACTGGCGGCGGACGGTCGCGGAGATCTACGCGACGGCGCGCGCGGCCGGCGAGCGCGACCCAGCGGGCGCGGCGGACGCGTTCCGCGAGGCGCGCGACGCGCTGTTCCGCATGCACCCCGACAGCCCGATCGCCCCCGAGCGGCGCCGCGACTGGGCCGGTGCGCGCTGGTTCGAATACGACCCGTCATGGCGTATCGTTGCCGCGATCGAGCGTGCGCCGGGCGGCTTGGAATTCGAGCTCGATCTCGCGGATGACGGCATGTTGCGCTGTGCGCGAGTGGGCTATGCCCGGTTCTCGCGCGGGGGCCGCGCGGCATCGCTCGCGCTCTACTGGTTCGAGGGCTACGGCGGAGGACTGTGGGTGCCGTTTCTCGACGCTACGAGCGGCGCCGCAAGCTACGGTGGCGGCCGCTATCTGTACGACACGATCAAGGGCGCCGACCTGGGCGTCGGCGCGACGACGATCGTGCTCGACTTCAACTTTGCCTACAACCCGTCCTGCGCGTACGACGAACGCTGGTCGTGTCCGCTGTCGCCACCGGAAAACCGCCTGCCGTTCGCTGTCGAGGCGGGCGAGCGGCTGCCGTAGTCGTCAGTCGAACCGCCGGCCGACGATCGGGTACTGCGGGTCGTTGTGGAACGGCGTCGGCGAGAAGCCCGGCCGGACGAGCGAATCGACGAGCGCCTCGTCGTCGGCATGCCACTTCGTGCCGAGCGCGCCGGCGTAATCGTTCCACTGCGCGAGCGTGCGCGGACCGGCGATGATCGACGAGACGATCCGGTTCGCCCACAGCCAGGCGAGCGCGAACTGGAGCAGCGTGCGGCCGGTTTTCGTCGCGTGCGCTTCGAGCTTGTCGGCGACGGCGAGCGACTCCGGCCGGAAGTCCGTTTCCAGCATTCGTTTGTCCTTGCGCCCCGCACGCGAGTCGTCGGGAAGAGCGCCACCGCGGTACTTGCCGGAGAGCACGCCGCGCGCGATCGGCGAGTACGGCGCGACGCCGATGCCGTAGAAGTCGCAGGCCGGGAGGAGCTCGATCTCGGGCATCCGGTCGAGCAGGTTGTAATGCGGCTGGCAGACCACGGGGTACGGAACCCCCTGCGCCTCGCACTCGGCGACGACTTCGGCGACACGCCATCCGCGGAAGTTCGACACCCCGAAGTAGCGCACTTTTCCGCTGCGGATCAAGTCGCCCATCGTGCCGATCGTCTCCTCGAGCGGCGTGTCCGGATCGTCGCGATGCAGGTAGTAGACGTCGATCCAGTCGGTGGACAGCCGCTCGAGACTGTCGGCGCACGCCTGCATGATCCAGCGCCGCGACAGCCCGCCATCGTGCGGCCGCTCCGTCATCGGGTTGAACACCTTGGTCGCGACGATCCAGCGCCGGCGCTGGGCCTTGATAGCGGCGCCGACGATCCGCTCCGCGGCGCCCTTGCCGTACGCGTCGGCGGTGTCGATGAAGTTGACGCCCTGATCGAACGCGGTGTCGATGATCCGCTGCGCGTCGGCCGCTTCGGTGCGCACGCCGAACATCATCGTGCCGAGGCAGAGCGCCGACACTTCGAGGCCGGACTCGCCGAGCCGCCGGTATTCCATGGCCACTGGACGAGACTCCTTCAGGCCGGCGAGCGCCGCTGCAGGCGCTCCATATTCGGCACGGGCAGCGCGCGGCGCAGCACCGTCTCGCCGAGCCAGTCGGCGGCGCGACGCGCCCGTTCCGCGACGATCTCGGGCGGCATCTGCAAGTAGTCGTCGTTGTAGACGTCGAAGCTGTAGTCGCCGTAGTAGCCGATCGAGTCGAGCCGCGTAACGAGGAGCGCGAGCGCCTCGCTGTGCGCGCCCTCGCCCGGGAAGACGCGGAAGTGGCGTGCGGTCGCCTCCTCCTCCTCGGCGGTCCGGATCTCCTGCCACATGTAGTCGGAGAGCTGGACCAGGAAGATCTGCTCGGGATCGATGCCTTCGACGTCGTCGGGCGGAACGCCGGCTGCAATCACGTCGAACGCATCGATCGCGATGCCGAGGTTCGGGCAGTTCGCGCGGAACACGAGGTCGCCCGCGGCAGCGAAATCCTTGACCGTCCGGCTCCACGAGAGCCCCTTGAGCGCGATCCGGATCCCGAGCGGCACGGCGAGCACGGCGAGCTTCTTCAGGTCGCGGACGATCGCATCGGCGCCGGCATCCGCATGCGCCGACGTCGACGCCTCGACCAGCAGCAGGCGCGAGCCGATGCGGTCGCACACGTCGAGCATCGCCTTGGCGACGTCGAGCTTGTACGCGTGGAGCTGCCCCGCGAGGCCTTCGAAGTCGCGCAGCGCCTCCAGGCCGGTCACGCGCAGCCCGGACTCGCGCACGGCGCGCGCGCCGGCGGCGGTGCCGCCGGAATGGCCGACGATATCGGAGGCCGATATCATCACCTGTGCGAAGCCGGCCGCGCGGGCGGCGGCGAGCTTCGATTCCAGCGATCCGGCGAGCGACGCGGTGTCGATGCCGATATCGGCGTAATTCATCGCGGCGCCGGCCCGTCGGCGTGCACGAGCTCGAACATCACGCCGCCGAGCACGGCCTTCGTGAGCGCGCCTCGCTCGCTCGGGCGCACCTTCTCGGAGGCGAGGAACTCGACGCCGCGCCGCGAGAGCTCGGCGACGGCGCCCATCACGTCGGAGGTGCCGAACCCGATCCGCTGCAGGTGCTCTTCCGCCGGGGCGAACCGCGCGGTCTCCTCGGGCTCGATCAGTTGCAGATAGAACTTGCTGCATGGGCTCCGGAGCAGGTGGCCCTTCGGCATGATGCCGAAGCGGACGGAGTCAGGTACCGGCGTGAAGCCGAAGATCTGCGCGTAGAACTCGACCCAGTCCGCCGACCGGTCGGCGCCGATGTACTGGACGATGCCGAAGAAATTCATGCCCGCGATCGCCGGCGGATGCGGGTCGACCGTCGGGATCCGATTGAAGTCGATGTCGTAGATCGAGAAATCGTCGTAGCGGTCGACGAAGTAGATGAGGCTCTCGCCCACGCCGTGGATCGCGGGAATGTTGAGCTCCATGGCGCGCGCGCGCGGCGGGATCGCCCAGGCGCCGAGATCGAGCGCGCGCCGGAATGCGGTCTCGGCATCGCCGACGCGGATCGCGAACGCGCTGATGATCGGCCGCTCGACCGGCTGGACGGTGCGCGGGACGTCGGCTGATTGCGCGTTCACGACGACGTTCATCGTGCCCTGGCGGTAGAGCTCGACCTCGCGCGAGCGGTGCCGCGCGATCGGACGGAAGCCCATGGCCTCCAGCACGCCGCCGAGCGCCTGCGGCTTCGACGTGGCGAACTCGATGAACTCGAGCCCGTCCATGCCGAGAGGGTTCTGCGCTTCGGGAACCGCTTCGCGGTCGAGAGGGGTGGTCATCGCCAATCCGGATCGTGCGCGGGACGCGTGCCGCGGCGGAAGTCCGCGCGGACGCAACGCGTCGTCGTCGAGATCATAGCGTAACGCGCCGCCCGCGGCACGTCACGGCAGGAGCAGCGAGCCCAGCTCGAGCGCCGCTTCCTGCAGCGGCTCATAGTAGCGCGCGGCCATCTCGTCGCGCGGAACGAGCCGCCCCTGCAGGATGACGTTGATCCCGGCGACGTAGTGGCCGCCCGCGTCGCGCACGGGCACGGCGAGCGTGCACAGGCGCGGCTCCATCATCTGGCTCGCGAACGCGAAGCCCGACTCGCGCACGGTCTTGAGCAGCGGCGCGAGCTTCTGCGCCGAGCTCGGCGTGTATTCGGTGTAGGGATGGAAGCGGACGCGGGCGAGATACGCGTCGAGCTCGTCCTGCGGCAGGTGGGCGAGCATCACGTGGCCGATCGACGTGCAGTACGCAGGCAGGCGGCGCCCGACGTTGAGCGACGGCGACATGATCCGCGACGACGTCGAGCGCGCGATGTAGACGATCTCGTCGCCGTCCAGCGTGGCGAGCGAGCAGGCCTCGCGCAGCGACTCGCCCAGCCGGTCGAGGATCGGCTGCGCGAGCACCGCGATCGGCGATGCCGACAGGTAGGCATGGGAGAACGAGAGCACGCGCGGCCGCAGGTAGAAGCGGCGCGCCTCGTCGACTGCGACGAATCCGAGCTTAACGAGCGTGTGCAGGCTGCGGCGCGCGGCCGCGCGCGGAATGCCCGTGCGGTGGCTCACCTGCGCGATCGACATCCGGCGCCGCTTGTCGGAGAGCGCGAGCAGCACGGCGAGCCCGCGCGCGAGCGCCGTCACGAAGTCGGGGTCGTCGCGGAATTGCTCGATCGTGTCGGCCGCCACGGCGTCGGCGGCGGTGAAGGAGGGGGGCGCCGGCGCCAGCGGCCGCTGCTCTGCGTCGAGCGAAGCGACCTCGCGTAGCGCCGTACTGGACTTGGCCATCGTTCCCTTTCGATCGGTTGACGTTCGGCGCGGTACGGATGCGGGTCCGTCGTGGGCGCGTGCCGATCACTTCATTCCACTGTAGGACAGTTTAGCGGGATTTTCGGGCGCTATTGGAAAATTGTGGGCGCTAGTCGCACACCGTGTCGGTATACGCCCTTGACCCCCTTTGGTGCGGAGACCTATCGTTACGACAAATTCAGCAGCGTCCCTTCGTTCCAGGATTCGACGACGAAGGCGACGTGCGCGACACCACGAGGACCCAGATGGCCGCCGCCCCGAAACGAAGAAAGGCATCACCGACGAGCAGCAGCAGGAGCTCGACGACGTCTTCGCGCGCGCGAAGAAGGCGCTCGCGATCATCGAGACCTACGACCAGGCGCGCGTCGACCGGCTGTGCCAAGCGGTCGCGTGGGCCGTCGCCAACAAGCAGACGTTCACGCGTCTGGTCGACATGGGCATCAAGGAGAGCGGCCTCGGCGACGCGGTGAGCCGCATGGGCAAGCGGATGAAGATCCGCGGCGTGCTGCGCGACGCGCTGCGCCAGAAGAGCGTCGGCATCATCGAGGAGCTGCCGGAGAAGGGCATCGTCAAGTACGGGAAGCCCGCGGGGATCATCGCGTGCATCGTGCCGACGACGAATCCGGACCTCACGCCCGCCGGCAACGCGATCTACGGGATCAAGGCGCGCGACGTCGTGATCTTCTCGCCGCATCCGCGCTCGAAGAAGACCTCGTTCGAGACGGTGCGGCTCATGCGCGAGGCACTCGAGCGCGAAGGGGCGCCCGCCGACATCCTGCAATGCCTGACGCGGGTCAACATCCCGATGTCGCAGGCGCTGATGGCGCGCGCCGACCTGATCGTCGCGACTGGCGGCCAGCCGATGGTTCGCGCGGCGTACAGCTCGGGCACGCCGGCCTACGGTGTCGGCGCCGGCAACTCGACGATGATCATCGACGAGACGGCGAACATCGAGGAAGCCGCGCGCAACACCCGGCTCTCGAAGACCTCCGATTTCGGCTCCGGCTGCTCGGCCGACGGCAACCTGATCATCGAGACGTCGATCTTCGACAAGCTGCTCGCGCAGCTGCAGAACGGAAGGCGGCTATCTCGCGTCCCCGCAGGAAAAGGAGATGCTGCGCAAGGCCATGTGGGACGACGAGCGCCATCGCACCGTCGAAACCGTGGCGATCGCGCCGCAACAGCTCGCCAAGATCGCGGGCTTCACGATCCCTGCCGACCGCAAGTTCATCATCGTCCACGGCGACGGCATCGGCAAGGAACACCACTTTTCCGGCGAGAAGCTGACGACGCTGCTCGCCGTCTACAAGTACAAGGGCTTCGACCAGGCGCTCGAGATGATGCGCGCCGTCTACGAGGTCGGCGGCAAGGGCCACTCGTGCGGCATCTACTCGTTCGACCAGGACCACATCCACCGGCTCGCAATGGCGGCCCCGGTGTCCCGGATCATGGTCCGCCAGCCGCAATCGAAGGCCAACGCCGGCGCGTTCAACAACGGGATGCCGATGACCTCGAGCCTGGGCTGCGGCACGTGGGGCGGCAACATCATCTCCGAGAACGTCCACCTGAAGCACTACCTGAACACGACATGGGTGTCGGTGCCGATCAAGGAAGACAAGCCGTCCGACGAGGAGCTGTTCGGCCCGTTCTACGACCCGGCGCTCGAAGCCGAATTCGAGACGATCACGACGTGACGGCCGGCGCAAGGCCACGCCCCGGCGCCCGAATCCCCGCGCAGCGCCACGCGGACCGGAGGAGCAGCGAATGAAGGACCAGATCGCGAACCAGCTCGTGAAATACCTCGAGGCGCGCGGCGTCGAGCACATCTTCGGATTGTGCGGCCACACCAACATCGCGGTGCTGGCGGCCCTGTCCAAGAGCAAGAAGATCAAGTTCGTCAACACCCGGCACGAGCAGATCGCCGCGCACGCGGCGGACGGCTACGCGCGGGCGACGAAGAAGGCCTCGGTCGTGCTGTCGCACCTGAGTCCCGGCCTCACCAACGCCGCGACCGGTGTCGCCAACGCCGCGCTCGACTCGATCCCGATGGTCGTCATCGCGGGCGACGTGCCATCGCACTATTACGGCAAGCACCCGCACCAGGAAGTGAATCTGCACGCGGACGCGTCGCAATACGAGATCTACCGGCCCTTCGTCAAGCGCGCGTGGCGCGTGGATTCGCCGCACCTCTTTCCCGAGATCATCGAGAAGGCGTTCACGCTGGCCGAGAGCGGCCGGCCCGGCCCGGTGCTGGTCGACGTGCCGATGGACATCTTCTCGCAGGAGATCGACGTCAAGCTGTGGGAGCGGCTGCGGCACAACGCGAAGACGCTCGCGAAGCCTTCGCTCGATGACGAAACGGCGACCCGGATCGTGAAGCAGCTGCTCGCCGCCAAGACTCCGCTCCTCTACGTCGGCGGCGGCATCCTGCTCGCCGACGCGGCGGCCGAAATGCGCGAGTTCGCCGAGCACCTGTCGCTGCCCGTCGCGCACACGCTGATGGGGAAGGGCGCGCTGCCCGACGACCACCCGCTGATTCTCGGGATGACGGGCTTCTGGGGCACGAAGTTCATCAACGACAAGTGCAAGGGCGCCGACTGGATCCTCGGGCTCGGCACGCGGTTCTCCGAGGCCGACTGCAGCTCGTGGGAGGACGAATACACGTTCAATTTTCCGCCGACCAAACTGATCCACATCGACATCGACCCCGCGGAAATCGGCCGCAATTACCCGGTCGCGATCGGCGCGGTCGCCGACCTCAGGGAAGCGCTGAAGGTGCTCACGCGGATCGCGCGGAAGCTCGCGCCCGCCGGTGTCAAGCGCGAGGCGCTCGTCGCCGAGATGGCCGCCAACCGCAAGCGCTTCGTCGCGGAAACAAGGCACACGCGACGAGCGATGCGTATCCGATGCGTCCCGAGCGGATTCTCGCCGACGTGCGCGCCGCGCTGCCGCGCGATGCGCTGATCACGACCGACGTGGGCTGGAACAAGAACGGCGTGGGCCAGCAGTTCCCGATCCTCGAGCCCGGCACGATCTTCACGCCGGGCGGTTACGCGACGATGGGCTTCGGCGCGCCGGCAGCGCTGGGCGCCAAGATCGCGCATCCGGATCGCGTCGTGGTCGCGCTGGTCGGCGATGGCGGCTTCGGCCAGAACCCGGCGATGCTCGCGACCGCGTTCGAGCAGGACGTCGCCGTCGTGTGGGTGATCATGAACAACTTCGCGTTCGGCACGATTGCCGGACTCGAGAAGGCGCACTACGGCACGACGTTCGGCACGGTGTTCGAGAAGGACGGCAAGCCGTATTCGCCCGACTACGCGGCGATCGCGAAGGCCTATGGCATCGACGGAGTGAAGATCCACAAGGCCGCCGAATTCCGGCCGGCGCTGCGAGAAGGCGATCAAGGCGAAGAAGCCCTTCGTCATCGACGTCGTCATGCAGAACGAGCCGGTTCCCACGGCGGGCCACTGGAACATCATGGACATCTACTCCCCGGGCAAGAAGGTGCATCACGTGAGCACCGCCGGTCCGGTGCACGCCGACTGACTCGCATGCCCGCAACCGGAGGCTGCCATGGAACAGACGCTGAAGCAGACACCCGGCAGGCCGGCCGCGCGGCGCGCCGCGCGGCCACGAGCAGGGGCGTTCCCGAACAGTCAAGCTGAAGCAGGAATTCTCGCTGGCGCACCTGACGGTGCTGGGCTGCCCGCCGCCGGAGATGACCTACGTCGCGGCGCGTGCCGGCTACGACTACGTCAGCCTGCGCCCGATCTACATGGGACTGCCCGGCGAGCCCAACTACGCGCTCGCCGACAACCGCAGATGCTGAAGGCAGACGAAGCGCGGCGCTCGCCGCGACGGGCGTGCGCGTGCACGACATCGAGCTCGCCCGCGTCTACGAGGGCCTGCACCCGACGAAGTACCTGCCGGCGATGGAGGTCGCGGCCGAGCTCGGCGCCAAGGCCGTGCTGTCGAGCATCTGGGGCGGCGAGCGCGAGTTCTACATCGAGAAGTTCGGCGAGATCTGCGACCTCGCCAAGCCGTTCGGGCTGACCGTCGACCTCGAGTACGTCCCGATCGCCGCCGTGGCCAACCTCGCGCAGGCGGTCGACGTGCTGCGCACGGTCAACCGGAGCAACGCGGGCCTGATGGTCGACATGCACCACTTCCACCGCGCGCGCGACAACCCGGCCGACCTCGACGCGCTGCCGCGCGAGTGGTTCCACTTCGCCCACCTGTGCGACGCCCCGGCCGAGATCCCGACCGACCGCGCCGAGATGATCCGCATCCTGCGCGAGGCGCGCCTCTACGTCGGCGAGGGCGGCATCGACGTCGCGAGCATCCTCGCGCACATCCCGCACTGCGTGTACTCGATCGAGCTGCCCAACAAGGAGCGGCACGAGGAGATCGGCTATGCCGAGCACGCGACGCGGTGCCTCGAGACGCTGAAGGCGTATCTCGCCGAGCATCCTGGGCGAGAAGGGTGCCCGCGACAAGCGCCGTTCCGGACGCGCAGCGGCCGGAAGCCGGCGCGCCGTCGCGACCCAATGATCGGAGCGCATGGCATGAAGAAGCACATCAAGGCGGTCGATGCACGCGGCAGGAAGCTGGGCGGCGAAACGCCGCTGCTCTGCACGCCGCTGGTCGGCCGGACCCGCGAGCGGGTGCTCGCGGAAGCCGCCAGCGTCCTCCGGCAGAAGCCCGACCTCGTCGAGTGGCGCGTCGATTTCTTCGACGCGATCGGCGACACCGCCGCAGTGATCGAGACGGCACGGGCGCTGCGGGGCGTCGTCGGCAAGCGCCCCGTCATATTCACCCGTCGCGCCGAGAAGGAGGGCGGCGAGCGGACCGCGATCGGCGACGCGGCGGTCGTCGAGCTCTACGACGCCGTCGCGGCGAGCGGGCTCGTCGACTTCATCGATTTCGAGATGGACAACGACCCCGAGCACCTGCGCCGCGTGCGCGAGAGCACGCGGCGGCACGAGGTCCGGCTCATCCTGTCCTACCACAACCTCAGCTACACGCCGGGGCACGAGTACCTCGTCGACCGGTTCCTCGAGGCGGAGCGGCTCGGCGCCGACGTGGCGATGGTGCAGGTCATGCCGCGCGACCGTGCCGACGTGCTGCGGCTGCTCGCGGCGACCGCCGAGGCCGACGACAAGGCGCGCATTCCGCTGATCAGCATGTCGGTGGGGCCGCTCGGGTCGGTGACGCGGATGGTCGGCGGCCTGTTCGGCTCGTGGTTGAGCTTCGCCGTCGGCGAGTCGGCGTCGGCGCCGGGGCAGATCCCGATCGGCGACCTCGTGACGGTCTACGACATCATCCGCCGCTCCCGCGGCGGGGAAATGTTCTGACCCTGCTTCCTCCCCAACCCGAACACGCAGCACGAGGCTCCCATGATCAGCGGCAAGACCCGGCTCATCGCCCACATCGGATACCCGACCGAGTCGTTCAAGGCGCCGCTGATCTACAACCCGTGGTTCGAGCAGAAGGGCATCGACGCCGTCGTCGTGCCGATGGGCGTCAGGGCCGACGACTTCCCCGGCGTCCTCGCGTCGCTGCGGAAGCTGACCAACCTCCACGGCGCGCTGGTGACGATGCCGCACAAGGTGACGATCGTCGGCCTGCTCGACGAGAGCGAGCACCACGGTCAAGATCGCCGGCTCCTGCAACGCGCTGCTGCTCCGGCCCGACGGCACGCTGGTCGGCGACATGTTCGACGGCGCGGGGTTCGCGCGCGGCCTGAAGCGCAAGGGCTTCGTGATCGCGGGCGCCTCCTGCCTCGTCGTCGGGGCGGGCGGCGTCGGCTCGGCGATCGCCGCGTCGCTGGCGGCCGAGGGGCCGGCGTCGATCTCGCTGTTCGACACCGACGCGGCGTCGGCCGAGGGCCTCGCGGCGCGGCTGCGCGAGCACTATCCGCGGATCGCGGTCGACCTGCGCTCGAACGACCCCGCGGGGTACGACCTCGTCGTCAACGGGACGCCGCTCGGCATGAAGGCCGGCGATCCGCTGCCGTTCGACGTGGCGCGCCTCTCGCCCGTCGACCTTCGTCGGCGAGGTCGTGATGAAGCAGGAGATCACGCCGCTGCTGCGGGCCGCCGCGGACCGCGGCTGCCGCTACCAGGTCGGCACCGACATGCTGTTCGAGATGATTCCGGCCTACCTCGAGTTCTTCGGCTTCGGCACCGCGACGCCCGACGAACTGCGCGCGGTCGCGCGGGTCTCCTACTGACGCGGCGGCGCCGCGCAACGCATTCGCCGGATGCACCGCATGCTGCGTCGCAGCATCGCGAGCGTTGCCACGATTTGGCGAGTCTGTTAAATTTTGCTTGCGACCCCGCCAATTCCGAGACTGCCATGGCCACTGCAGGTTTCGTCGGCCCGAACCACTGCCATGCGCAAGCCCAAGGCGCCGGAGGCCAATCGCGCCCGGATCCTCGCGGCCGCGATCGCCGAGTTCGCCTCGCGTGGCTTCAAGGGCGCGAGCATGGACGCCATCGCGGCGCGCACCAACACCACGCGCGCGCTGATCAACTACTACTTCGGCAGCAAGGAGCAGCTGTACCTCGCGGTGCTCGAGCGCGTGTACGCCGAGATCCGCGAGGCCGAGAACGAGCTCGAGCTCGACCACCTGCCGCCGGTCGAGGCGATCCGCCGCATCGTCGAGTTCACCTACGACTATTACGTCGAGCACGAGTACTTCGTGCGGCTCGTGGTCGCGGAGAACCAGGCCAAGGGCCGGCACATGAAGCGTTTCGCCGGCGCTGCGCACGGTCAACCGCCCCATCGTCGACATGCTCGGTGCCGTGATCGCGCGGGGCCAGGCCGAGGGCACGTTCCGGCAGGACGTCGATCCGATCGACGTCCACATGGCGATCGCCGCCCTGGGGATGTTCAACGTCACCAATCAGTACACCTTCGGCGCCCTCTTCCAGCGGGCGATGGGCGCGAAGGGAGATGTGCCGAGTCGCCGCCGGATGGTGGCCGACATGATCCTGAGTTGGCTCGCCCCCGCGTCAACTCGCTAGCCCGGTAGTTGCAATCCACATCGAGGAGGAAGTCATGGACTTCAAGATCGACCGTCGTACCGCTGCTCAAGGCCGGCGCCGCGCTGGCCGCGTCGCAGGCCGTGCCCGCCTGGGCGCAGGACAAGCCGACGCTGCGCTTCGCCGCGGTGTTCTCGGACAAGGACATCCGCGCCGACATGATCCGGATGCTCGCCAAGGACGTCGAGGCCGACTTCAAGATCGAGCCGTTCTACGGCGGCACGCTGTTCAAGCAGGGCACCGAGCTCGTCGCGCTGCAGCGCGACAACCTCGAGCTCGGCAACGTCGCGCCGCAGGACATCTCCAAGCAGCTGGTGGCCTGGTCGGTCCTGACGTCCGCCTACACCTTCCGCGACGCCAACCACGTGCTCGCGTTCTTCGCGAGCGACCTCGGCGCGCAGATGAAGAAGCAGGCCGAGGACCAGCTGAACATCAAGATCCTCGGGCCGACGTTCTACGGCACCCGCCAGGTGGGCCTGAAGCCGAAGAAGAAGATCAACACGCCCGCCGACCTGGCCGGCATCAAGCTGCGGATGCCGCCGGGCGACGCGTGGCAGCTCCTCGGACGCTCGATCGGCGCGAACCCGACGCCGATGGCCTATGCGGAAACCTACACCGGGCTGCAGACGGGCGCGATCGACGGCCAGGACAATCCGCTGCCCAACGTGCAGAACATGAAGTTCTACGAGGTGATGTCGCAGATCGTGCTGACGTCGCACCTGGTCGCCTTCGACGTGCTGTCCATGAACCTCAAGACCTGGAACGCCATGGGCCCGGCCAAGCAGAAGACCTTCCAGGCCGCGGTCGACAAGGCGCTCGCCTGGAGCGCGCAGGAGCACCTGAAGCGCGAGGCGGAGCTCGCCGACGGCTTCAAGAAGCAGGGGCTCGACGTCTACACGCCCGACGTCAACGCGTTCCGCGCGTACGCGCAGAAGGTCTACCTGGCCTCCGACGAAGCGAAGTCCTGGGCGCCGGGGATCCTCGACAAGATCGCCGCGGTCAAGTAACCATGGCGTGCCGCGGACCGCAGCGGCGGTTCGCGGCGCCGACCGGGCCGGCGGCCGCCGCGGGACGGCCGGTGCCGTTTCCGGTGAACGAACGGGTTCGCCGTGGAAGGGGAGGGGTTGGCATGAATCCGACCGTCAGCAGCGCGGTGGACTGGATGCGGCGCCGCGCGGAGAACGTCGTTGCCGGCCTGCTCGGCATCATGTTCCTCGCGTTCATCATCCAGATCGTCTTCCGGTACTTCTTCAACTTCCCGATCGGCTGGACGTCCGAGCTGTCCGTCATCACCTGGCTGTACATGACGCTGCTGGGCTCCGCGTTCTGGCTCAAGGAGAGCGACGAAATCCGCTTCGACCTCATTTCGGGCAGGTTGGGGCCGCTGGGACGGCGCGTGGTCGGCCTCGTCGTCGCGGTCGCGGCGGTCGTCCTGTTCGGCATGGCGCTGCCGGCCACCATCAAGTACGTCGCCTTCATGAAGGTCGAGAGCACCTCGTACCTCAAGATCCGCCTCGACCTCCTGTATTCGGTCTACGTCGTCTTCGCGGTGGCCGTGATCGTCCGCTATGTCTGGGCGATCGTGAGCCTCGCTCCGCGGCGAGGCGCCGGAAGAGATCGACATCACCAAGGCGAGCTCCGGACTATGAACCTCACCAGCCCATTCTCCCTGGCGCTCGTCGCCATCGTCGGCTTGAGCCTGACCGGGCTGCCCGTCGCCTACGCGATGATCGGCGGGTCGATCCTCTACCTGTTCCTGGCGGGCCTCGACATGGGGACCGCGGCCGAG
>CAWHNE010000001.1:0-196967 GCA_963830485.1 uncultured beta proteobacterium | reverse complement strand
CTCGTAGAGCTCCATGACGGCGCCGACCGTGGCGCCGAAGGAGATGGGGTCGAAGCCATCCTCGTTGCAGATGAAGTTGGCGTAGGTGAGCGCTTCGAGGTCGTTGACGCCGTTTGCGGCACCGAGCGCCCACGCCGCCTCGTATTCGAGGCCTCCCGACGCCCCCCAGTACTTCGGCTTGTTGACCACCGTGTAGTGTGTCTCGTCGATCTTGGAGATCCGGCCGCACGCGATCGTGCACCCGAAGCAGGCCTGGTTGGTCACGAGGTTCGGCTTGCCGTCGGTCTTGCGCGGCGCGTGCATCGCTTCAGCCGAAATGTCCTTCGCACCTTCGAACTGGACATCGCGATGGTTGCGCGTGGGCAGCGCGCCGATTTCGTTGATCACGTTCATCAGCACTTGCGTACCGAACTTGGGCAAGCCCTGCCCGGTCACCGCGTGATCGGCCAACACCTTCTTGGCGGCCGTGGCTGCCTTCATGAACGCCTTGGGATCGCGGATATTGCCCACTCCCTTGGTGCCGCGCACGGCAATCGCCTTGAGATTCTTGCTGCCCATCACCGTGCCGACACCCGAGCGCCCGGCGGCGCGATGCAGGTCGTTGATCACCCCCGCGTACATGCAGCCCGTCTCGCCGGCGCGCCCGATCGAGCTGACGCGGATCTGCGGGTCCTGATGCCTGGCCTTGATCGCGGGCTCGGTCTCCCACACCGACTTGCCCCAGAGCCAGCCGGCATCGAGCAATTGCGCAGTGTCGTTCTCGATGAGCAGATAGACCGGCTTGGGCGCCTTGCCCTCGAAGATGATCATGTCCCAACCCGCCATCTTGAGCTCCGCGCCCCAGTAGCCGCCCGAGTTGGAGCAGGCGATCGCGCCGGTCAGCGCCCCCTTGGTAATGACCGAATAGCGACCGCCGGTCGAGGCCATCGTTCCGGTAAGCGGTCCCGTGGCCCAGATCATCTTGTTTTCGGGCGACAGCGGATCGACCGTCGGATCGACTTCCTCGGTGAAGTATTTGGTCGCCAGGCCGCGTTGGCCAACGTAGTCGCGCGCCCATTTCATGTTGAGGGGCTCCGGGGTGCAAGTTCCCTTGGCGAGATCGACGCGCAGGATTTTTCCAGTCCAGGCCATGATCGTCCTCCTTACGCGTGCGGCTGGTTGCCGACTTTGTTCGCCCACAGCTTCATGCGCTCGAGTCCGGTCCAGTCGGCGTCGACATAGGTGATTGCACCGGTCGGGCAGGCCGCAGCGCAGGCGGGATCGCCACCGCAAAGGTCGCACTTCTGCACCTTCCCGGTGTCTTGCACGTAATTGATCGTTCCGAACGGACAAGCGATCGTGCATACCTTGCAGCCCACGCACACGTCGTCGAGCACGACCTTGGCGCCGGTGGCGGAATCGATCTTGATCGCGTCGACCGGACACGCATGCAGGCACCAGGCCTCGTCGCACTGGGTGCAGGTATAGGGGACCTTTCTCCCGGTATCGTCGAAGTCGAAGATCTTGATGCGAGACTTCGCGGGATTGAATACACCGTAGTTCTCGTAGCTGCACGCCATCTCGCACTGCAGGCAGCCGGTGCATTTGTCGGCGTTGATATAGAGGGACTTTTGCACGTTTCCTCCTGGAATGAGAACCCGGCATGACGCCAACTCGGCGAAACGACTCACGATGACGTTACGCCCCGGGAGCAGCTTCCGTCAATAGAGAGAGCCGGATTGGATTCCGGCGAGCCGCTGTCGGCCATTGCGAAGGCCGTCTGGCTCGCACACTTAGCTTGGATTGCGGGACAACTCGACGAATGCCTCCATCAGCAGACTCGGGTCCTTCATCAGCTTTTCCTTCCAGGGGCCGAGGTGCCGCCGGGTCTGGATCAGGCCGCGGATGGCGCCGACGTGATCGATTCGGCCGATGCTGATGGCGCCGATGAGCACGTCGCCGTCGAAGCAGAGTCGCCTGTAGTGGAAGTGCTCGGCGTCGATGCTCTCTGCCGTATCGCCGCCTTCGCGGCCCTGCCACAGTCCGAAGGTGTACGAAAGCAGGCCGACAGTGTCGAGCACGTTCATCGAGAGGCTGCCGCGGTAGGGCACGTTCTTGCCGGCCATGTTGAGGGCGGCCGCGCGACCGTGCTCGGTGGCCGTCGGCTGCAGCGCGTGGACTATCCATTCGCCTGTGGAGAAGTCGCGGCCCTGGGCGACGTCGCCCGCGGCGTAGATGCAGGGCACGGTGGTCTCCATGCGGTCGTTGATGACGATGCCCTGGTCGATCTCGGCGCCGGTGCCTTCGAGGAATGCGACATTCGGTCGCACACCAGTGGCGAGGATGACCAAGTCGGCATCGAGGGTCTGGGCGTCCATCACCACGCGCGGACCAGGTTCGATGCGCTCGATGCGCCCGCTCGTAATGACGTTCACGCCCTGACCCTCGAGCCAGCGCTGCAGCAGCGCACTGCCGTTTGGCGTCATCATCGAGCGCAGGATCTGGCCCACGCGGCCGGCTATGACGGTCAGTCGCGCGCCACTTTCCACGAGCGACTTCATGCAGACCCCGGCCACGAACCCGGCTCCGACCATCACCACCCGGGCTCCCGGTTGCAGCTTGGCAGCGATGACGCGGGCGTCCTCGAGGGTCCAGCACGTGACTACCCCAGGCAGGTCGGTGCCAGGTACCGGCGGCAGTGTCGGCGAGGAGCCGGTGGCCACCAGCAGCCTGTCATAGGCGAGCGTGGTGCCGTCGTCCAGATCCACCGTGCCGCCGCTGGCGCCCGCATGGACCTTGATGGCCTTGCTGTTGCTTGTAGCGAATGCCGAGGGTGGCAAAGTGGCCGGCGGTCTTGCGCGACCGCGCACCCTGTTCGTCGATGCGACCGGTCAGGATGTAGGGGATCGCCATGCGCGAATAGGGCTCGCCTGGCTCCCCGCTGACCAGCGTGATTTCGCCCTCTTGGTCCTCCTGCCGGATGACTTCGGCGGCTTGCACGCCGGCCGGGCCGGCACCGATCAGCACGTATTTCAAGGGATTCCTCCCAAGGCGGCAAGCCCTCGCCTGGCTGGCTAAGCTGTTGCCGGCAGAAGCTCGATCCGGAGGTGGTAGTCCATTGCAGGACTCCGGTAGCCCGAAACAGCGGTCCGTGGCGGCCCTCGCGCAGTCTAGTATAGGTCTAGCGAGGAGGAAAAGCTCGACGCGTCGCGCTTGGTCGGCCCAGGAGCGTAGTCCGGGCAATCGCGAAAGACCATTGCGGGAGCGTTCGGATCGGACTACGCTTCCTGCGAGGGCGCAAGCGTGTTCCCGGGAGGATTCGCTGCCGCCGAGCTGCGACCAGGCATGTCGAATTGCATGGCAGCCAGCGTCGTGGCCATCCTGGCCGCGTTCCCGGCGAATCGGATTTCGCGGGTGCACAAGATGATCGATCCGACGACGGCCGAAGCCCAGCCTCGGGGCGTCTTCGGCATAACGAACGAATTCAGGGGAGCCAGCGGTGCGAGTCTCGATGAGGCCGCAGCTCAACCGAAATCGACTCTCGAAAGGAGCTGCACGATGTCGAAATTCAGCCAAGAACGACGGGACGCGCTGAAGTCCACTTGCAGGCTCGTCACGGTGACGGCACTGGCGTCGGGCGCCGGTGTGAGGGCGTTCGCGGCCGGTGGTGCGATGCCGCTTGCGCAGTCCACGGGTGTGCCGCAGGTCGGCGACACCTTCGTCTTCTCGGGAGGCCCGAACAAGGGCAAGGAGGTCATGGTCGCCGACGTGGTCCTCGGCGCGCGGCCGGAATTGGCGGTGGCGAAGAATCCGAGCACGGGCAAGCTGGAACAAGACGACGCTGGAGAGCACGATCACGCCACCGTCCTCTTCTACAGGGTGGCGCCGGATGCCTACCCGGCCGGCATGAAGGACGACACGGTGGAAGGCATCTCGTGCTACACGGCCGTGTGCCCCCATCTCGGCTGCCTTGTCGACGGGTGGGACGCGACGGCCAAACTGTTCAAGTGTCCCTGCCACGATGCGACTTTCGATCCCGTGAAAGAGGGACAAAACATCAGCGGGCCGCGCATGCGCGTACTTCCACTTGTTCCCATCAAGGCAGTGGATGGGAAGCTGGTGGTAGCCGGCAAGCCCACCGGTTATATCGGTGTGAAGAAAGGTTGAAGCGCTAGACCTCGTAGCGGCGCATGCTCTGGAGACACTGAACCAGGAGGACACAATGAGCAAGATGAAGAGAGGTTTGTCGGCGGTGGTCGCATCGACGCCACTCCTGCTGGCGATTGCATCCGGTCCTGCGTTCGGCCAGGCGGACGCCTCCAACCGGCCTTTCCGTCCGGTCACCGCGGCGATGATGAGCAATCCGCCTGCTTCGGAATGGCTCCAATACCGTCGCACCTTCGACGGGCACGGCTTCAGCCCGCTGGCAAAGATCACGAAGGCGAATGTCGGCAAACTGGTGCCGATCTGGGAGTTTTCGACCGGCTTGACGAAGGGCCACGAAGTCGTTCCGATCGAACACGACGGGGTGCTCGTGATCTCTGCCTCGTACAACGCGTTCTTCGGGTTGGATGCGCGCAGCGGCAAATTCCTCTGGAAGTACGAGCGCGAGCTTCCGGACAAGGCCTTGGCCGTGGTCTGCTGCGACGTGGTCAACAAGGGCGGCGTCTTCTACGGTGACAACGTCTACTTCGGCACCATCGACGCGCACGTCATCGCGTTGAACGCCAAGACCGGCAAATTGGTCTGGGATACGAAGGTTGCCGACTACTCCGACGGCATCACGATCACCGGCGCTCCGCTGGTCGTGAAGGGCAACATCATCACCGGGATGACCGGCGGCGAGTTCGGCGCCCGCGGACGGTTGATCGCCGTGAATGCCGAGACCGGAAAGATCGCCTGGACCACCTACACCGTCCCCGGACCCGGCGAGCCCGGCAATGACACCTGGGGCGGCACGGACACTTGGAAGCGCGGCGGTGGGACCACCTGGACCACGGGCGCGTACGACGAGAAGCAGAACCTGATCTTCTGGCCGACCGGCAACCCCGGCCCCTGGAACGGATCGGTTCGCCCGGGCAAGAACATCGGTACCGCGTCGATCATCGCGTTCGATGGCGACACCGGCGCGATCAAGGCCCAGTTCCAGTTCGTGCCCCACGACATGTGGGATTACGACAACATCGGGCAGCCGATGCTGATCGACATCATGAAGGACGGCAAGAAGATCGAAGGACTCTTCGAGCCGAACAAGAACGGCTACGTGTACATGGTCGAACGCAGCAACTTCGGTCCCGGCACCGTCGACAACATCAAGTTCGTCTACGGCGAACCGTTCATGCCGGTCACGGTGTGGAAGGGCCTGGACGCGACGGGGCACCCGATCTTCGACCCGGCGAAGGACCCGACCAAGGGCGAGCTGGTCGATGTATGCCCGTCGTTCCTGGGTGGCGCGAACTACATGGTCCCCGCCTACGACGCCGCCAGGAAGCTGGCGTTCTTTTCGGGCAACTACTGGTGCGAAACGATCAAGAGCCTTCCGCCTGAGCCCTGGAAACCCTATGCCGCTTACGTGCAGGCCGACTTCCACATGTACGTTCAGAAGGGGATCGATGGTGCCGGTGGTTTCGTGAAGGCGATCGATGTGAACACCGGCAAGACGAAGTGGACGCATTCGATGCCTGACTCGAGCTGGGGTGGCCTGTTGTCGACTGCCTCGGGGTTGGTCTTCGGCGGCGGTACCGACACCCGCGACCTGTTTGCTCTGGACGCGGATACCGGCGCGGTGCTCTGGAGGCACCGCTCGAACTCGGGCTTGGTAGGCGCCCCGATCACCTATGAGATCGACGGCCAGCAGTATGTTTGCTACGTCGTTGGCTTCGGCGGTGCGATTCCGATCTGGACCGGCGAGATCAAGGACAAGTACCACCAGAACACGCCGCAGGGCGGCATGGTCATGGTCTTCGCCCTGAAGTAGTCTGGCGTTTACCGACCGAGGGAGAGGCGGCAAGGCGGAGCCTGCTGCCTCTGCGTTCGTTTGTGCTGGTCAGCCGATGCCGCGGCACCGCCGCCCGTGACGCCGGTGCCGCCCGACGCCGGGCATCGTGAAGGACGGCGCCAAGCCCGGCGGCAGGCCGGGCCAAGCGAAGCGCGGGTCTAATCGCCGGCGCAGCGGAAGCCCGAGAACCTGCGCTTCCTGTCGGCGGAATCGAAGCCGCGAACCGAGACGCGCATGCTCTTGGCCGAGGTGAACCAGGAGCCACCGCGCATTGCCACGAAGATCGGGTCCTCGGGCTTGTACGGATCGTTGGTGAACTGCCAGACATTGCCGAGCATGTCGTAGAGCTGGAATCCATTGGGCAACTTCGTGGCCACCTCCTGCGTTCGGCCGCCGCTGTTGTCCTTGTACCAGGCGATTGCATCGAGGTCGCCGTAACGCGCCGCCGGGCTGCCGCCGCGGGCAGCGTACTCGTACTCGCGCTCGGTGGGGATTCGCATTCCGATGTCGGTGCAGTATTTCAGCGCGTCGCCCCAATTCACGCGCTCGACGGGCAACTGCTCGCTGCCCTTGTGGAAGCTCGGATTCGTCCCGATGACGCGCTTGTACGCGGCCTGCGTGACGAGGGTCTGGCCGATCCAGAAGCCCTTCGCGATCGTGACCTCGCGCTGCGGAACCTCGTCGCTGTCGCAAAGGGTGTCGCCCGGCGAGCAGCCCATCATGAACTTGCCCGGAGGAAGCCAGACGTACGTGAGGCCATCCTTGGGATTGACCATGGTGGTCAACGCCGGCGTATTGGGATCGGTTGCAGCGGCTGATTGCGCCGGCGCGTCGTCCGCGGGCAAAGCATGGCGAGCCGAATCGGGTTGCTCCTGCGCCGGGAGCGCCCGGGTGAGCAGAAGCGCCGATGCGACAGCGGCTGCAGCTGATCGAAAAGGCGGCCGTTTCATTGAGTCTCGCACTCTACTTTGCGAGGCATCGCGACACAAGGGGACGGTGGGCAATGTGCCGATCGTCGTTGCACGAACCCGGTGGCTCCCGATCATGGATGCTATGCTGAGCGTGATCGCCGATTCCGATGGCTTCGGCCGGCGTTTTCGTCACGTAGCGTGATGTAGGCAGGAGGGCCCCCGGTCACTCGTTTCGCCCGATTGAGCGCCGTAAAGCCGACGTTGAACAACGCCGCGCGACGGCCTGGCTGCGAAGGGACGCGCGAAGCATTGGCGAAGACGTTCCCGGCGCCGGATCGAGTGGCGGAACGGGAGAAGGATGTACCTGCATGGCCGATCTTCACGCAGAGCGGCCCGCGCCGTTTCATCGCCACGATTGCCCGTCGGTCTTCCAAGCATCCGGCTGCGCTTCACGCTCAGTACTGACGCTTCGCACGAACAGCTTCCCACAGTAGCCGATCAAGCTTTGTCTCTTCAGCGGAGAAGCAGATGAAGTACGTGTACCAGGCCGAAACATTTTCTACTGCACGGCGTGCTCTGATGCTGCCTCATCCACGTGGCGAACAAGATTCGATCGCAAGGGCCTTTCATGAATGCAGGCTTGGCCTTCACGATCTCGACAGAGACGGACTTGACGAGAACGCAAGAGGGCGGGTTAAGAGACTCGAAGAGTTGATGGCCACCGCAGGGTTCTCTGACGCGAATCATGTAGGTGCCGGGGCGGTCACGGCGAGCGAGCTGTCTCTGGAAGAAAAGTTCGAGCTTTCCCGGATCATCGACGAACTCGCTTACTGGTTCAGACAGAAGTGCTTGTCCAGTGCCCATGATCAGAAGCAGCACCGCGACTAGATAAGGGTTCACGAATCCAAGGACCTTCGCCGAGCGCTTCTTCGGGACTCGCACTGCCTCGATAACCGTAACGTAAGCGTCGACAGTTACACGCTGTATCTCATGACACACAACTTCCACTGGAACGTCAACGGGCCGCAGTTCAATAGCCTGCACCAGATGTTCATGGCCCAGTGCACCGAGCAGTGGAATGCGATCGACGTCATCGCCGAACGCATCCGCGCGCTCGGTCATCCGGCGCCCGGTACGTACAACGAGTTCGTCAAGCTCGCCTCGATCAAGGAAGTCGAAGGTGTGCCGAGAACGACATGGTCCGTCATCTGGTCGTTGCGCAAGAAGCCCCGGCGCGCACCGCGCGCAGACTGTTTCCGCTCGTTGATGCCGCAAACGACCAGCCGACGGCCGATGTGCTGACCCAGCGCCTGGAAGTGCACGAGAAAACCGCCTGGATGCTGCGCAGCCTGCTCGAGGATTGAGTGGGAGCGACCGGGCCTCGCTCCCGGTCGCGCTTCACCAGACTCTTCGTGAAGCAAGGGCATGGCGTTCGGCATCCCGCCCAATCAATTCCGGAGATCCGGCAAAGTGGGCGCGCCCGAAACTGACATCGTGTCGTTTGGTCGCCGCGGATGCGAAAGATTCGCAAACGCGTGATAATGCGAATCATTCCTATTACTAGGCGGCGGTCGTGAAACGCTGCATGGTACTGTTGAACTCGAATGGAGTTCAAGTAGCCGTGACTCGAATGCGTCGCACATGATTGTAGTACGGCCGCCACACTTCGATCGGCACCGCGGCTCACTTGCGACGCGGAACCATTCCAGGTTGAGGACCAGGTCCTGACCCTGGCACCTGCGGATCGGAGGAATCAGCCGGTCGGGTCGGGGGTCCCATAGTCACCGGTGTGACGCACGGACCGCCGGCTTGAGGCGAAGCCTCCTTGCCCGACGCGCAAAACCTCGATCGTCGAACGTCAGCAGCTCGTTGCAGGATCTACCGGCGGCGAGATGCAATGCATCGGCAAAGTCAATACCGTTACGGCAATAGCTTAACGCTGCTTCAACTTGGTCACGGTCCTCGACGGTGATTCCCGGCAACGCGATCAGATGCGCAAGGCAATCGATTACCTTGTCTTCCGGCTGATCGGCGACATACCGCAACACCCATTCAAGTTCCAGGATCACGGTCTTGGGGACGAAGACGTCGCCGGCCGACAGCAAGTCGGCCGCGATACGCCCCTGCATAGCATCGTCGTGCAGGTAATAGCGAGCAAGGATGTTCGTGTCAACCGCGCGCACGCTTCGCCGCTTTCTTCATCGCCAGCCCACCGTGCATTTCATCGACCGGAATGCGAGGGCCTTGGTAATCGAGAATCGCAGCCCCCTCCTCGACCCGTGACGCGACATGTGGCCATTCTGCGCGAGGCCGACCGGAGCCCGGTCGCCGAGGTGGCCAAGAAGCACAAGATCAGCGAGCAGACGATCTACGTGTGGCGTCGTCG
The DNA here is from genome assembly GCA_963830485.1 of uncultured beta proteobacterium. Taxonomy (GTDB): domain Bacteria; phylum Pseudomonadota; class Gammaproteobacteria; order Burkholderiales; family Casimicrobiaceae; genus CAIWHR01. The sequence continues at coordinate 187,693 of CAWHNE010000001.1, read as the reverse complement.
TTTCGGCAAGCTCGAGCCGGCGGACGTCAAGCGGTTGCGCGAGCTCGAAACCGAGAACGCGAAGCTCAAGCGATGGTAGGCGAGCGCGAGATGGCGATCGAAACGCTCAAAGAGATCAACCGCCGAAAATGGTGAGCTCGCAGGCCCGACGGTCAGGCCACTGCGCGACTTCGCACGCGTGGCTCGGCCTTCGGCCAGACTTCGCGCCGCGCCACCCGCAGTTCGTAGTCGGATTGCAGATCGAGCCAGATCTCCGGCGAGACACCAAAATACTTGCCGAGGCGCAATGCGGTGTCGGCCGTGATGGCGCGCTTGCCGTTTACGATTTCGCTGATACGGTTCGGCGGGACGTCGAGATCCCGCGCCAGCGTATTGATGCTGACACCGAGCGGCCTCATGAATTCCTCGCGGAGAATTTCTCCGGGCGGGATCGGATCCAGATGTTTCGTCGCCATAGTCTTTCCTCAGTGATAGTCGACAATCTCGACATCGTGCGCGTCTCCGTCCTTCCATCGAAAGCAGATACGCCACTGGTCGTTGATGCGAATGCTGTGTTGACCTTTTCGGTTACCGCGCAGCGCTTCGAGCCGATTGCCGGGCGGGACGCTCAAGTCCTGAATCGTGCGTGCGCGATGTAAGTACAGGAGCTTTCGCCGTGCCTGCCGCTCGATCGCGCGAAACCTGGCGACGAGTTCGTCGTCGAAGAGCCGGGCCGTGTCGCGGTCTTTGAACGATCGGATCACCGGCGAAGCCTATTACGCGATGCGTAATATGTCAACCGGTATACGTTACAGCTACTGACATCTGCTCGGTAATGACGGCGTTGCCGACGACAAAGATTACCTTTGCACGACGACGTCAGGAGCAATACGGCACTAGCGAGCGGACCGAATAGACCCAAACAGGAGCGCGCAGAATTGCGCGAAGGGGCTGATATTGAAGAGCAACGCGGTTACCGCGAGCGACGGACCGGAATAGACCCAAGAAATAGACCAAAGTCAGTAGGTGCTATCGCTGCAAGCCAATGTGGTATTGGCTCCCCGACCAGGGCTCGAACCTGGGACCTGCGGATTAACAGTCCGTCGCTCTACCAACTGAGCTATCGGGGAACAAGCCCGCCATTTTACTTTTTCGGCGGGTTCCGGGTCAACGCGCCGTACCGGCGCGCCCGGTCGATGCCGCGTTGTGGGCCATTCCCACCATCGGCCCGCTTATTGCTTCGGCTGCCGGGATCGGGCTGCAATCATGCAAATCGAGACCCTCACTCACCGGTTGGGCGCTAGTTGGTCCTGCGCGCTTCCTACGACCCTCGACTCCGCTCGTACGCTCGTAGTCGCCTTCGGGGCGTCCGAATATGGCAACGCGCCCGAAGCGCTGATCGAACTCGCTGCCGCTTTCCCGCAGAGCGCTGTCGTGGGCTGCTCGAGCGCGGGCGAAATCCACGACCACGCGGTCGCTGACGGCTCGCTGGTGGTCGCCGTCGCCCGATTCGCGCACACCGAGATTGCCCTGGCATCGGCGACGATCGATACCGCCGGGGAGTCGGCGTCCGCCGGGGCCCGGCTCGGCCAAAGCCTCGCCGCGTCGCGGCCGCGTCTCGTCCTCGTGCTGTCCGAGGGGCTGACGGTCAACGGCACCGACCTCGTCCGCGGACTGCAGGATTCGCTGCCGCGCGAGACGATGATCGTCGGCGGCCTCGCCGGCGATGGGGACCGGTTCGCACGCACCTGGGTCCTGGTCCGCGGGAAGCCCGTCGTGCGCCACGTCGTCGCCGTGGCCCTCCGGGGACCGCTCGAAGTCGGCACCGGTTCGCAGGGCGGGTGGGACACCTTCGGGCCGAAGCGCCGGGTGACGCGGGCGGCCGGCAACGTCCTTTACGAGCTCGACGGCAAGCCGGCGCTCGCGCTCTACAAGGAATACCTGGGCGAGCTCGCATCGGGGCTGCCGGCAATGGCACTGCGCTTTCCGCTGTCGATCCGCGAGGCGCGCGGCGCCGCGAGCGCCGTGGTGCGCACGGTCCTCGCCGTCGACGAGGCGGCGCAGTCGATGACCTTCGCCGGTGACGTCCCGACTGGCTGGCACGCGCAGCTGATGCGCTCGAGCCAGGATCGCCTGATCGCCGGCGCAATGCGCGCCGCCGCCGATGCGACCGCGGGCCTGAGCGGTGAGCCCGCGCTCGCGCTCGCGATCAGCTGCGTCGGCCGGCGCCTCCTGCTAGGCGCGCGGACCGAGGAAGAGACCGAGGCCGCGCTCGAAGCGCTGCCGCCTGGATCGCGGCAGATCGGCTTCTACTCGTACGGCGAGATCTCGCCGGCCGGCGGCGCCTGCTGCGAGCTGCACAACCAGACGATGACGCTGACGACGATCCGTGAAGCAGCTGCATAACCTTCTGCGCCGTCAGCTCCGCCGGCTCGGCCTCGCGCCCGGGCGCGTGCCCGCCGCCGACGCGTGGCGGACGCTGCTCGACCAGGTAAGCCTGAGCTACGGCAGCGCGGACCAGGACCGCTACCTGCTCGAGCGCTCGCAGGACATCTCGTCGCGCGAAATGCAGGAGCTCTACGACGCGCTCCAGCACGAGCGCGACACGCTGGAATCACGCGTACGCGACCGCACCGCTGCGCTCGCGGCGAGCGAAGCGCGGTTCCGGAGCTTCACCTCGCTCGGCTCGGACTGGTATTGGGAGCAGGACGCCGAGTTCCGCTTCACCGCGATCAGCAGCAACTTCGCCCAGGTCACCGGCTTCTCGGTCGACGAGCACATCGGCCGCGCGTGCTGGGAGGTCCCCGGTGTCGAGGCCCCCGACGGCGGCTGGTTGCGCCACCGCGCGCGGGTCGCTTCGCGCGAGACGTTCTTCGACGTCGTGCTGCGGCGGATCCATGCGGTTCGCGGCGCGACCTACGCGGCGATCAGCGGCGAGCCCGTGTTCGACGCCGGGGGCCGCTTCGCCGGCTACCGCGGCATCGGGCGCGAGATCACGCAGCAGAAGCTCGCCGAGGAGAACGTCAACCGGCTCGCTCACTTCGACACGCTTACGTCGCTCTACAACCGCGCGGCGTTCTTCGAGCGACTTGCGCACGCGATATCCGTCGCGCGGCGCCACGGCAGCGTGCTCGCCGTGCTGTTCGTCGACCTCGACCGGTTCAAGGACGTCAACGACGCGTTCGGGCACCTCACCGGCGACGAGGTGCTGAAGATCATGGCGCAGCGGATCTCCGACACGATCCGCGCATCCGACACCGCCGCGCGGCTCGGCGGCGACGAGTTCATCGTGCTCGCCGAGAACGTCGCGCGCGAAGGCGACGTCAGCGATTTCGCGCAGCGCCTCCTCGACGTCCTGTCCGAGCCGTTTTCGCTGCTCGGCCAGGAATGCCGGTTGTCCGCGAGCGTCGGCATCGCGATGTGCCCGCAAGACGGCGACGACGGCGCGACACTGCTCAAGAAGGCCGACATCGCGATGTACCGCGCGAAGGCGTCCGGCCGCAACGGTCTCGCGTTCTTCTCGGAGGTCGACAGCCGGCCGGCCGAGGAGCGGATCGTGCTGGGCGCGGGCATCCGCCGCGCACTCGATACGAACCAGCTGCGGCTCCTCTACCAGCCGAAGGTGTCGGTGCGCACCGGCGCGATGACCGGCGTCGAGGCACTCGTGCGCTGGGAGCACCCCGAGCGCGGGCTCCTTCTGCCCGACCTCTTCATCCCGCTCGCCGAGGACTCGGGGCTCATCCGGCACATCGGCCGTTGGGTGCTCCACACGGCGTGCGCGCAGGCGCTCGCGTGGCAGGCCGACGGCGTAGGCCCGATCCGCGTCGCCGTCAACCTGTCGCCGCGCCAGTTCAGCGACGAGCGACTCGTGATCGAGATCGCGCACGCGCTCGCGCAAACGGAGCTGCCCGCGCACATGCTCGAGGTCGAGATCACCGAGAGCATGATGATGGAAAATCCCGAGCGTGCCGCGGAGACGCTGCGCGAGATCAAGGACATGGGTGTCCACGTATCGATCGACGACTTCGGCACGGGCTACTCGTCGCTCGCGCGGCTGAAGAAGTTCCCGATCGAGAGCGTCAAGATCGATCGCTCGTTCATCCGCGACATCGCGGTCGACCCCGACGACGCGGCGATCGTCTCCGCCGTCATCGCAATGGCGCACAGCCTTCGGCTCAAGGTCATCGCCGAGGGCGTCGAGACGCCCGAGCAGGTCAAGTTCCTGCGGGAGCGCGGCTGCGACGAGATCCAGGGCTTCTATTACAGCCGGCCGGTAACGCCGGCGGAAATCACCGCATTTGGCGCACGGCACAACGGCAACCGCCTCGAAGCGGTGGGCGCGGCGGATTGAAGTCAGGACTCAGCTGCGATAGCCGCGGAGGTGCGGCGCCGCAAGCCGGAGGTAGTGGAACATCGACCACAGCGTGAGGATCGCGGCGATCCACAGCGCGACCGTGCCGATCACGGGCGTCGGCACCCCGGGAATAAGCGGTTCGTAGAGGAGCAGCGCCACGATCGCCGTCATCTGCGCGACGGTCTTGAGCTTGCCGGCAAAGGCGACGGCGACGCTCTTGCGCTGGCCGAGCTCCGCCATCCATTCGCGCAAGGCCGAGATCGCGATCTCGCGACCGATGATGATGATCGCGAGGTAGCTCTCGGCGCGCTCGAGCCACACGAGCACGATCAGCGCTGCCGCGACCATCAGCTTGTCGGCGACCGGGTCGAGGAACGCGCCGAACGCCGTTGTGATGCCCCACCGCCGCGCGAGCCACCCGTCGAGCCAGTCGGTGATCGACGCGGCGAGGAAGACCGACATCGCTGTCCAGTTGCGCGCGGCCGGCAGGAGCCACGTATCCGGCATGTAGTAGACGCCGACGAATACGGGGATCAGCACGATCCGCAGCCACGTGAGGAAGATGGGCAGGTTGAACGGCATGGGCGCGGCGCCGAGCGTCGGGCGGTCTGACGTCGATTCTACCGCGCACGCTCACCCTTAGTGGAGTTGCGCGAAGATCCGCTCGGCGAGCGCGCGGCTGATGCCCGGAACGCGCGCGAGGTCGTCGACGCTGGCCGACTGCACACCGCGCAGACCACCGAAGTGCGTGAGCAACGCCTGCCGCTTGCGTGAGCCAACGCCCGCGATCTCCTGCAGCGTCGAGGTCGTCCGCGCCTTGCCGCGGCGCGCGCGATGGCCCTGGATCGCGAAGCGGTGCGCCTCGTCGCGGATCTGCTGGAGGAGATGCAGCCCCGGGTGGTCCGGCGGCAGGTTCAGCACCTCCGCGCGCTCCGGGAACACGATGTCCTCCTGGCCCGCCTTGCGCTCCGGCCCCTTCGCGACACCGATCAGCCGCGTGTCGTGCAGCCCCTGCTCGGCCAGCACCTCGGCGGCGACCGCGACCTGACCCTTGCCGCCGTCGATGACGAATAAGTCCGGTACCGGAAATTCGCCGGCGACGATGCGCGCGCAGCGGCGGGTCAGCGCCTCGCGCATCGCCGCGTAATCGTCGCCCCCTTGTGCTGGTTCGACATTGAAGCGGCGGTACTCGGAGGTCTGCATGGCGAGGCGGTCGAAGATGACGCAGGAGGCGACCGCACGCTCGCCCATCGTGTGCGACACGTCGAAGCATTCGATCCGCTGCGCCGAGGCAGGCAGGCCGAGCGCCGTCTGCAGCGCGGCGAGCCGGTCGTCCTGCGTCGCCTTCTGCGCGAGCTTCTGGCGGATGGCGAACCCTGCGTTCTGCACGGCCATCGCGAGCCAGACGCGGCGCTCGCCGCCGGGGTTGTCGACGATCTCGACTCGCTGTCCCGACTGCGCGGAGAGGACCTCCGCGAGCGCCGCGTGATCTGCGGCGTCCGGCACGACGATCGTCGGCGGCACCGGTCGCTCGACGTAGTGCTGCTCGAGAAAGGCGGCGACGACTTCGGGGAACTGCCCTGCGTCCGCGTGCTGCGGAAAGAACGTGCGGTCGCCCACGTGCCGGCCACCGCGGATCATCACGACGTTGACAGCCACGATCCCCTGCTCCGCAGCCGCCGCGACTACGTCGATGTCGCCGGCGGTCGCACTCTCGACGAACTGGCGCGCCTGCAGCTGCGCGAGCCGCGTGATCTTGTCGCGCAGCCGCGCCGCGCGCTCGAAGGCGAGCGCTGCCGCCGCCTCATCCATCTGCACCTTGAGCTGCGCCAACACCTGGTCGGCCTTGCCCTGCAGGAACAGGACCGCACCCTGCACGTCCTCGCGATAATCGGCCTCCGCGACGAGGCCGACGCACGGCGCGCTGCACCGCTGGATCTGGTGCAGCATGCACGGCCGCGACCGGTTCGCGAACACCGTGTTCTCGCAGGTGCGCAGTTGAAAGACCTTCTGCAGGAGCGCCATCCCCTCGCGCACGGCGCCCGCGCTCGGGAACGGACCGAAGTAGCGGTTCTTGCGGTCGAGGCGGCCGCGGTGGAAGCGCAGCTGCGGGAACCGGTCGCCGGTGAGGCACACGTAGGGATAGCTCTTGTCGTCGCGGAAGAGGATGTTGTAGCGCGGTTCCTCCGACTTGATCAGGTTGTTCTCGAGGAGCAGCGCCTCGCCTTCCGAGCGCGTCACCGTCGTCTCGACGCGCGCGACCTGCGCGAGCATCACGGCGATCCGCGTCTCGTGCGCACTCTTCTGGAAGTAGCTCGACACGCGCTTCTTCAGGTCGCGTGCCTTGCCGACGTAGAGCGTCGCGCCGGCGGCATCGAACATCCGGTAAACGCCCGGGCGGTGCGGCAGCGACGCGATCAACTCTCGCGCGTCGAACGGCGACGGCGCCGCGGCGGCCGGTTCACCGGAGCGTGTGTTCATGTTAGGCAGCGCGGCGCGCGCGTGCCCTTCGGCGCAGGTACGCGGCGATGTCCTCGAACACGGCGTGGAACATCGGCTCCGTGAGCCGCCCGGTGTTCGTGTTGTAGCGGCTGCAGTGGTAGCTGTCGAAGAGCGATGCGCCACCAGGCAGCGAATGGCGGGCGCCGTGCGCAAACACGAACCGGCGCGGCGCGAGCCCGAGCGCGCGCAGCGCGGCTTCGTGAGCGACGCGGCCGAGCGCGAGGACCGCGCCGCCTGGAGCCAGCGTCGCCAGGTCGGCCGCGAGGAACGCGTTGCAGGCACGCACCTCGGCAGGCGCCGGCTTGTTGGCGGGCGGCAGGCATTTGACCGCATTCGTGATGCGGCAGTCGACGAGCGTGAGCCCATCGTCGGCTGCCGTTCCCTCGGGCTGCGATGCAAACCCGTACGCATGCAAGGTCGCGTAGAGCAGGATGCCGGCATGATCGCCGGTGAACGGGCGACCCGTGGCATTCGCGCCGTGCATGCCCGGCGCGAGCCCGACGATCACGAGCGATGCGTCGGCCGCACCGAACGGCGGCACCGGGCGGCAGCAGTACGCGGGATGCTCGGCACGCACTGCGTCGAGGAACGCGGCAAGACGCGTGCAGCGACGGCAATCGGGATCGTACGCGGCGGAGGCGCCCACTTCTGGCAGAATGGCGACCTTGCCGGAGGGGGCACGCATGGCGCGCGCATCGTAGCACGCGCGCGCAGCGCCCCGCGCGGCGGCCACGGCTCGAGGGTGATCGCGCCTCGCGCTCCGATTTCCCGCTCCTCCCACGAATGCTGCCTCTCGAGTTTCGCCTCGAACTCCGCTCGCGCCTGCCCGCGCGCAACAACGGCAGGGGCAACGGCCGGAAACCGCCGCTGCTTTTCGTCCACGGCGGGTACTCCGACGCCTGGTGCTGGGACATGTATTTCCTGCCGTGGTTCGCGCGCCAGGGCTATCCCGCGCACGCGCTGTCGCTGCGCGGCCACGGTGAATCGGGCGGTCGCGAGGCGCTGATCGTTGCCGGCCTCGACGACTACGCGGCCGACGTCGAGCACGTCGTGTCGCGTCTGCCGTCGGCGCCGGTCCTGATCGGCCACTCGATGGGTGCCGCCGTCGTCGAGCGCCTGCTCGCGACGCGACCCGTGCGCGCTGCGGTGCTCCTCGCGCCAGTGCCGCCGGCCGGGCTCGTGGGGATCGCCGCGCGGCTCGCCGCCGAGCGCCCCGACACGCTCCTGCACATGATGCAGTTCGACCCAACACGCATGTCGTCGCACGTGCTGGAGACGCTGCGGCCGTACTACTTCAGCGACGACGTCGACGCCGCGATCCTCGCCGAGGCGACACGGCACCTCGGCATCGAGTCACCGCGCGTGCTGCTCGACCTCGCGTTGCGGCTGCACTGGCAGCTGCCCGAGCGCGGCTCGTCGCCGGTGCTCGTCATGGGCGCCGAGGGCGACCGCATCTGCACACCGGACGACGTGCGCGCGACCGCACGACATCACGGCGTCGACGCGGCGATCCTGCCGGGGCTCGCGCACATGCTGATGCTGGAACGCGGCTGGGAAACGCCGGCACGCGAGCTCGCGCGGTGGCTCGAGACGTTGGATCGCTGACGTCCAATTGGTCATTCCCGCGCAGGCGGGAATCCAGCGTCTTTCGCCCAAGGACCGGTTCGACGACACTGGGTCCCCGCCTCCGCGGGGACGACAATCTACGCGGCGATCTTTGCGACGAACATCGCGAACTCCGGCGTCGGCAGCGGCTTGCTGATCCAGAAGCCCTGGAAGCAGTGGCAGCCTCGCGCCTGGAGGAAGTCGAGCTGCGCCTTCGTGCCCACACCCTCGGCGACGACCTTGAGGTTCAGGCCGCGTGCGAGGCCGATGATCGCCTCGGTGATCGCCGCGTCGCCCGGATCGGTCTCGAGGTCGGCGATGAAGGAAATGTCGATCTTCAGCGTGTCGATCGGGAAGTGCTTCAGGTGCGTGAGCGACGAGTAGCCGGTGCCGAAGTCGTCGATCGCGACGGTAAACCCCTCGTTGCGCAGCTGGTGGAGCACCTTGCGGATTGCGTCGAGGTCGTGCAGAAGACTCGTCTCGGTGACCTCGAGCTCGATCCACGACGGCTCGCAGCCCACGCCCCGCACGATCTCGGAGATCCGCTGCGCCAGGTCCTCCCGATAGAACTGCCGCGCAGAGAGGTTCACCGACACGGTGAGCGGCATCCCGCCGTTGCGCCACGCGACGCACTGCTCGGCGGCCGACTTCAGCACCCACTCGCCGAGCGCATGGATCAGGCCGGACTCCTCGGCGAGCGGGATGAACACCTGCGGCGGCACGTGTCCGTGCTCCGGGTCGTTCCAGCGCAGCAGCGCCTCGGCGCCGACGACCGCGTGGTCCTCGATGCGGACGACCGGCTGGTAATGGAGTTGCAGGAGACCGTCCTTCAGCGCCTGGCGCAGCGCGCTCTCGAGCGTGTGCTGCTTCAACCGACGCTGCGCGAGGTCCGCGTCGAGGAACTGATACGTGTTGCGACCAAGCTCCTTCGACCGGTACATCGCGACGTCCGCGTGCTTGAGGAGCTCTTCCGGATCGTCGGAGTCGTCCGGGTAGACGGAGATCCCGATCGACGACGTGACGTAGATGTCGTGCTCCTCGATCTTGAACGGCTGCGCGATCGCGTCGAGCAGCTTCTGCGCGATCCGGCCCAGCACCGCGGGCTCCTCGAAATCGTCGACGATCACCATGAACTCGTCGCCGCCGAGCCGTGCGAGCAGGTCCGTCTCACGCAGCGCCGTCGAGAGCGCTTTGGTAACGCCCTTCAGCAGCTCGTCGCCGATCCGGTGGCCGAGCGTGTCGTTGACGTTCTTGAAGCGGTCGAGGTCGATGAACAGCACGCCCACGCGGCGGCCGCCACGCTTCGCCTGGGCGATCGCCTGGGTCAACCGCTCGTGCAGCAGGAGCCGGTTGGGCAGCCCGGTCAGCGCGTCGCGCGTCGCCATGTACTGCAGGCGTTCCTCGGCCTGGATCCGCGAGGACACGTCCTGCACGAAGGACAGGATCGACGCGATCTTGCCGTCGGCGTCGAGCAGCGCCGAGTGGTACCACTCGCACCAGATCGTGTCGCCATCCTTGCGGTTGTTGCGCGTGAGCCCGGTCGCGCGCGGCTCGTCGCCGCGCGTCAGGGTCGCGAGCACGCCGGCCAGCGCGTCGCGGTCGGCGTCGTGCATGAGCGCGTTGTCGTCGATCGGCATCCCGAGCACCTCGTCGGCCGTCCAGCCGAAGATGTTCTCGGCCTGCGGCGACCATCGCACGAGTCGGAAGTCGCGGTCCCACTCCAGCACCGCAAGCGGCGTGTTGCTGATGTGCGACGACAGCATCCAGTTCGCCCGGCGCAGCGCGTCCTCGTTGTTCTTCTGGTCGTGGATGTCGGTGTGTACCGCGTAGATGCCGATCACCTTGCCTTCGTTGTCGCGGTTGGGCGCGTAGTGGATCGCCTCCCAGCGCGGGTCGCCCAAGGGCTGCACCAGCATCTGCTCGGTCGCGACGACCTCGCCCTTCAGCACCCGGGAGAGCAGCGGCTGCAGCTGCGCGAAGCGCTCCTCGCCGATCACCTCGGCGACCTTGCGCCCGGTCAGGTCCTTGCGGCTCTCGCCCAACCACTCCTCGTTGTGGCGATTCAGGAAGCGGAAACGGTGCTCGGTGTCGATGTAGGCGACGCGCGCCGGGACGTTGTCCATGATGAGCCTGAGCTCCGCCTCCGAGGCGCGCAACGCTTCCTGCGCCTGCTTGAGCCCGTGGATGTCGTTCATCAGCACGAACGCGCCGTGCACCTCGCCCGACGGCCCGGCGTCCGGCACCACGCGGATCGTCATCCACCGGCGCACGCCGTTGGCGCCGGGCACGAGCCGGTCGAAAGCGGTCGCCTCGCCCTCGAGCGCGCGCGACAGCATCGCCTGCGCGCTCTGGTAGATCCCGTGGCCGACGACATCGCGCAGGCGCAGCTCCGCCACCTGCTCGGCGGTCAGCCCGAAATACTGGAGGAAGGTCCGGTTGACGTAGTGGCAGCGCTCGTCGCGGTCGATGTAGGCGACCGGCGCCGGCACGCCGTCCATGATGACGCGCAGCTGGGACTCGCGCGCGGCCAGCGCGTCCTGCGCTTCCTTGAGGTCCGTGATGTCGTGGCCGACGACGTAGACGCCCTGGATGCGGCCGTCGAAGGCGTGGTCGGGCACCATCCGGCCGCGGATCCAACGCATGCGGCCGTTCGCATCGACCATCGCGCGCTCGTAGATCAGCGTCTCGCCGGCGAACGCGCGGTCGTGGAACGGCTGCAAGCGCCTCCGACGCCTCGAGGCCGATCACCTCCTCCGACGGCTTGCCGATCACGGCGTCGCGGTCGAGGCCGTTCAACTGCAGGAACGACTCGTTGACGAACGCGTACTTGCGATCGGCATCGAGGTAGACGACCGGCTCGGGAATGTTGTCGGTGAACAGACGCAGCTGCTCCTCGCGCGCGGCGAGCGCCTGCTCCGTCGACTTGAGATCGTGGATGTCATACTCGGTGCAGTAGAGCCCGCGCACCTTGCCCGTCGAGTCGAGATCGGGCGCGACGCGGCCGTGCATCCAGCGCTTGTCCCCGTTCGCGTTCTTCCCGATCCGCTCGTACTCGACGTGCTCGCCGAACTGCGCGCGCTTCAGGATCGGGCGCAGGAACGACGCCACGTCGGACTTGAGCACGTCGTGAGGCGACTTGCCGTAGATGTCGTCCTGCGGCTTGCAGACCCAGTTCGCGAACGCCTGGTTCACGAACGTGTAGCGCAGCGACCGGTCGAGGTACGCGATAGGTCCCGGGATGTTGTCGGCGAACAGGCGCAGCTGGACTTCCTGGGCCTTGAGCGCGTCGCGGACGCGAACGTCGTCCTCGATGTCCGTCATCACGGCGAACGCGCCGCCGATGCGGCCACCTTGGTCGCGATCGGGGAACAGCGAAACGCGGATCCAGCGCGGCTCGCCGTTTGCGCGCCGGTCGCGGCGCTCCCAGGCGACCGTCGCCCCCGCGAACGCGCGCTCGATGTACCCCTGCAGCTCGGCGAACGCTTCGCCCGACAGCACTTCGCGGACGGCGTGGCCGAGCAGGTCATCGGCGGCAACGCCGATCCAGTCGCCGAACGGCTTGTTGGCGAAACGGACCTTGAGCTGGCGGTCGAAGTAGAAGATCGGCGAGCCGACGCTGTCGATGACGAGCCGCAGCCGGTGCTCGCGCTGGCCCGACTCGAGCTCGACGCGCTTGACGTTGTCGACGTCGGCGTAGGTGACGAGGAAGCCGCGGACCTGGCCCTGCGGCGTGCGGTCCGGGTAGTAGTCGACGCGGATCCAGATCGGCGGCCGGCCCGGCGTCGAGAGCTGTCGCTCGAAATTGGTCCGCTCGCCGTCGAGCGCGGCGTCGATGTACGCGTTGTAGAGCGCGTAGACCTCGCGCCCGATGACCTCGATCACCTCGTGGCCGACGACTTCCTCGTGCTTCTTGGCGATCCAGGTCAGGAACGCGGAGTTCGCGAACCGGTAGCGCTGGTTGCGGTCGATGTAGGCGAGCGGCAGGCCGAGCGCGTTCAGCTTGCGCTGCGACAACGCAGTCAAGCCCTCGCGCTCGAGCGCCTCCGAGACCGTCCGCTGGACGGTCGCGAGCTCGAGCCGATTGAGCGAACGCGTCAATGCCATGGCGACGACCGACCCTCCTCCGGCAGCGATTCCGAGGAGGCGTCTCTGGGCCCCTGCCGGCCCCCTCGGCGGCGGAGCGCGCGGATGGTGCGCTCCAATTCTGTAATCGACAAGCAAGGATCGGGCCTGTTGAACCGGCTCGTGCACCGGAAAATGGCGCGCGGAGCCCGATCGCCGATGAGGGTGCGAAATACCCCTCGACGCCCCTGTCGCCGGCGTCAGCTGCCGCTCCTTGCGGTCTCCCGGGTCCGCCCAGAACGCGTGGTGCCGCTGCGCGCCGGCTACCCGCCCAAGCGCGCGGGGAGCTGCCGCTCGCCGGCACTGCGGCTCGCCGGAGCGCCCCGGGATTCCGCTAGACTCGGGGATCGCCCGCTGCCGCTCCGCCGTCCCCAATCCCAAGGTCAGAGGCGACCATGCTAACGATCCTACGAACCCTCATCGGCCTCGGACTCGCGGCCCTGGCCGCCGCGGCCAACGCCCAGATCACCTTCTACGACGCCCCGAGATTCGGGGGTCGGCCTTTCACGGCGAACCAGGCCGTCCCGAATTTCGCCGACGTCGGCTACAACGACCGCGCGGCCTCGGCGATTATCCGCGGCGGGACCTGGCAGCTCTGCACTGACGCCTACTTCCGCGGCCGCTGCGAGAGCCTGGGTCCCGGCGAATACGCTGACCTGGGCATCGTGGGCGTCGCGTACGCGATTTCGTCCGCCCGCGAACTGACGGGCTGGCCGGGCGCGGACGCCGGGGGGCGTGTCGTCCTGTACGACGGCACCGGCTTCTACGGCCGGACCTTCGACGTCAACGGAACCGTCGTCAACCTGGACGGGAGCGGCTTCAACGACCGCGCGCAGTCGATGATCGTCCACGAAGGCACGTGGGAGCTTTGCGTCGACGCTAGCTTCGGCGGCTATTGCCAGACCTTCGCCCCCGGACGCTACTCGGACCTCGGCCCGCTGACCGGCCAGCTGAGCTCGCTGCGTCCCACAAGAGGCGAGGGCGGAGGCGGCTGGGGCGGCGGCTCCCGCGCGATCCTCTACGAGGGTCCCAACTTCTCCGGCCGCACGTTCGTCATCAACAACCAGGTCCTAGCGAACCTCGACGGCACGGGCTTCAACGACCGCGCGTCGTCGCTGCGGGTCGAGGGCGGCTACTGGATCTTCTGCAGCGACGCGAACTTCATCGGCGAGTGCCAGACCTTCGGCCCCGGCGACTACCCCTCGCTGCCGGGCGGGCTCAACAACCGGATCTCGTCGGGCCGGCGCGTGCACAGCTCGTATCCGTACAGCTCGTCGCCGAACTGGTCCGGCCAGCGGTAGGGCCCGTTAACGCTATGGACGCAAACGCGAATGGGTGGCATGGGCCGCCAATCAAGGCGGACGACGAAGCGAAGACCGGGCGTCTTCGCGAGGAGGACAACGCAGAGTGGCGGCCCCGGGCGCCCATTCCCTTCGGGTTGCTGCAACGCGTTTGTGCCCATAGCGTTAACAGGCCCTAACGTGGCGCGCGTCGACGACATCGCCGGATTGCGCGGGATCCTCTCGCGCTCGCGCACGATCGCGGTCGTCGGCCTGTCGGCGAACTGGTACCGGCCGAGCTACTTCGCGGCGAAGTACATGCAGGATCACGGCTACCGCGTGATCCCGGTCAATCCGAACTATGCCGAAGTGCTGGGCGAGACGTGCTACCCGGACGTCGCCTCGATCCCCGAGGGGGTCGACGTCGTCGACTGCTTCCGCAAGCCCGACGAGATGCCGGCACTCGCGCGGGAGGCCGTCGCCAAGGGCGCGAAGGTGCTGTGGATGCAGCTCGGCATCCGCAACGACGAGGCAGCGCGGATCGCGAGCGACGCGGGACTCGAGGTGGTCGAGAATCGCTGCGTCAAGATCGAGCACGCGCGGCTCATGGGCGGGCTCCACTGGGCGGGCGTGAACACGGGCGTCGTCTCGGCACGGCGATCGTCGCATGGCTGACCGCACGTTCGGATTCGATACGCTGTGCCTCCACGCCGGGCAGATTCCCGATGCAGCGACCGGAGCGCGCGCGCTGCCGATCTACCAGACGACGTCGTTCGTCTTCGACTCGGTCGACCACGCCGCATCGCTCTTCAACCTGCAGACGTTCGGCAACGTCTACTCGCGAATCTCGAACCCGACGGTCGCGGCCCTCGAAGAACGCGTCGCCGCGCTCGAAGGTGGCCGCGCGGCGCTCGCTGCGGCGACCGGGATGGCGGCGCAGACAGTCACGCTGCTCACGCTCGCGAAGAACGGCGACCACATCGTCGCGGCGCGGACGCTCTACGGCGGAACGTATTCGCAGCTCGGCGTCACGTTCGCGCAGTTCGGCATCGACGCGACGTTCGTCGACGCCGATGATCCGGCGGCGTTCAAGGCGGCGCTCAAGCCGAACACGAAGGCCGTCTACGCGGAGACGATCGGCAATCCGCAGCTGAACGTCTGCGACATCGCGGCGCTGGCCGAGGTCGCGCACGGCGCCGGGCTGCCGCTCGTGATCGACAATACGCTCGCCTCGCCCTACCTGTGCCGGCCCTTCGAGCACGGCGCCGACCTCGTCATCCACTCGGTGACCAAATACCTGGGCGGCCACGGCACGACGATGGGCGGTGTCGTCGTGGAGTCCGGGAAGTTTCCATGGGACAACGGCAACTTCCCGCAGATGACCGAGCCCTCGCGCGGCTACCACGGCGTCCGCTTCTACGAGACCTTCGGCGACTTCGGCTTCACGATGAAGGCGCGGATGGAGACGATGCGCACGCTGGGGCCCACGTTGTCGCCGCTCGCCGCGTTCCTGCTGCTCCAGGGCATCGAGACGCTGCACGTGCGGATGCCGCGCCACTGCGAATCGGCGCTCGCGGTCGCGCGCCACTTGGCCGCGCATCCGGCGGTCGAGTGGGTGAGCTACCCCGCGCTTCCCGGCGGTCGTTACGAGACGCTCGCGCGCCGGTACCTGCCGCGAGGCGTGGGCGGCATCCTCACCTTCGGCGTCAGGGGTGGCGCCAAGGCGGGCGAATCGTTCATCGAGAGCGTGCAGTTCCTCTCGCACCTCGCGAACGTCGGCGACGCGAAGACGCTGGTGATCCATCCGGCCTCCACGACACACCGGCAGCTCTCGGAGGACGAGCAGCGCTCCGCCGGCGTGACGCCAGAGATGGTTCGTCTCTCCGTCGGCCTCGAGACGCTCGACGACATCCTGTGGGACCTCGACCAGGCGCTCGCCCGGTCGCAACGCTGACGCGAACGAAGGACGCGCCAACCATGATTCGCTACGCCACCATCCCCTGGCCGCTCGCCGGTCTTTTCGTCGCCGTCGCGCTGGTCGGCCAGGAGACGCTGCTCAACGCGCTCGGTACGACACCATCGCTCGAGCAGACCGTGTACCGGATGCTCGTGTGGACCGTCGGCGCGACCTCGCTCGCGCTCTTGCTGCTGCCGCCGCGGCGCCCGGCGTACCTCCTGGGTTTCCTCGTCTGCGCCGGTCTGATGGCGTGGGCGTTCTACCTGCAATACATCCTCGAGCTGGAACCGTGCCCGTTGTGCGTGTTCCAGCGAATCGCCGTTATCGCGACGGGCGTCGTCTTCCTGATCGCCGCGGTCCACAACCCACAGCGCACCGGCGCCGCCGTATATGCGCTGCTCACACTGATCATCTCGGGTACGGGCGCCGCAATCGCGGCGTGGCACGTCTGGATCCAGGCGCAGCCAAAGGGCGCCGTCGCGGCGTGCGGAATGGGGCTCAACTACATGCTGGAAACGCTGCCGCTCACTGAAGTCATCAGCCGTGTGTTGAAGGGCAGCGGCGAATGCGCCGAGCAGGGGTGGCTCTTCATGGGGCTCGCGATCCCGTCGTGGACGTTCGTCTTCTTCATCGCGATGATTGCATGCGCGTTCGCGTTGATACGGCGGGACTGACCCCGTTACTGCTCGGGAAGACCGGCCTTGCTTCCAATCGAACGGCAAACGCGCGGATCGGCCGCGCGATGTTCTTGACATGCTGCTCGCCGATATCCTGGAAATCGACATCGAGGTTTCCGTGGATCTGATCACGTACTGCGCCCGAAACGCAGACGCCGCCGGGCTCCGCCAGCGTTTCGAGCCGCGCCGCCACGTTGACGCCATCGCCGGCGATATCGCTGCCGTCGGCCATGATGTCGCCGAGATTGACGCCGATCCGATAGTCGATCCGCTCGTCCGTCGGGAGCGCAGCGTTACGCGCCGCATCTCGCGCTGGATCTGGATCGAGGCGCGCAGCGCGGCGAGCGCGCTCGTGAACTCCGCGAGCAGCCCGTCGCCCGCCGTCTTCACGATGCGGCCGCCGTGCGACACGATTGCCGGATCGACAACCTCGTCGCGAATCGTCCGCAACCGCGCGAACGTGCCGGTGTCATCGCGCTCCATCAACCGCGTGTAGCCGACGACATCCGCGATCAGGATCGCGGCGAGGCGGCGCGTGACGGTCGCGTTTCTGGTGGAGCTCATGCGCCCCGCGTGCTCATCCGATCAGACGCATCCCGGCCGCGGCGGCGCCCTTGTCGAACGTTGCCGTGTATTCGCACTCGTGCGCGGCGCCAATGCGATCGATCAGGCAGTCGGCAAAGTCGGCCCGGCTCGCCTCAAAGAGTCGGACGGCCTTCCACACCGTTTCGGCTTCTTCGACGACGAGCTGCCTGGTGCGCAGGATGCGTTCCAGGACGGCGACAATCTCGGCCTTGGCACTGCGGTAGCATTCCTCGAGCACCCATACGAGCTCGGCCAGGGCAACGGCCGTTACGAACCCGGGCCGCGCCTCGCTGCACTCGGTTTCGATCAGATGAACGGCCTTCGCTGCCTGCCTGGGGTCGTCCTGCGCTATATAACGAACGAGGACGTTGGTATCCAGGCCGATCATCAGCGTGACCCGCGGCGCCTGATCGCCGAATTCATCGCCCCGATGGAAACCGGCTTTGCCGGCCGCCGGACCATGCCTTTGAGCGAGCGCACGTCCTCGGTCGCCGCCTTCAATGCGAATTCGCCGGGCCCGACTTCGATAAACTCGACGCGATCGCCGGTGGCGAGTCCGAGCTTCTCGCGAACGGCTGCCGGGATCGTGATCTGGCCTTTGCTGGTGAGCGTCGCCGCCGCCATAGAGGTCTGCCTTACCTTTCTGTATTTCCTTACTTTATAGTAAGGCGTTAGCTTCAGTCAAGGCTATAACCCCGCGATTGGACCTGGATCGATTGCACGCGCCGGCGCCATGGCCGGCAACCGCTCGGTCGGCCTCACTTCGGCGCCATCCGGATCGCGCCGTCGAGTCGGATCACTTCGCCGTTCAGCATCACGTTGCGGACGATCTCGGCAACGAGCGAGGCGAACTCCTCGGGCCGGCCGAGGCGCGGCGGGAACGGCACCATCTTGCCCAGAGATTCGGCGATCTCCGCCGGGATCTGGCCAACCATCGGCGTCTGGAAGAGTCCCGGTGCTATGGTCATCACGCGGATGCCGTTGCGCGAGAGGTCGCGCGCGATCGGCAGCGTCATTCCGGCGACGCCCGCCTTCGACGCCGCGTAGGCGGCCTGCCCGATCTGGCCGTCGAACGCGGCGACCGACGCCGTGTTGACGATGACGCCGCGCTCGCCCTCGTCGTTTGGCGCGTTCTTGGCCATCGCCTCGGCCCCGAGCCGGATCATGTTGAACGTGCCAATCAGGTTGATGTTGATCGTCCGCACGAAGCCCGCGAGCGAATGCGCGCCCTCCTTGCCGACGGTCTTCTCGCCGTAGACGATCCCCGCGCAGCTGACGAGCCCGTCGACTCGCCCGTACGCGGTGAGCGCTGCGGCAATAGCTCCCTTCGCACTCGCCTCGTCGGTCACGTCCGTGCGGACGAACTTCACCCGCGCGCCCAATTCCTTCGCCAGCGCCTGTCCTTCGGCATCCTTGAGATCGGCGATGACCGCATTGCCACCGCCCTCGACCACCATCCGCACCGTCGCGCCGCCCAATCCCGACGCACCCCCGGTAACAACGAACGTGCTGCCCTTGACCTGCATCGTGCCTGCCCCCTATTTGACCTGCGTCTTGAATACCGTCATCGCGGTCGTGATCAGTCCCGCGAGGTCGCCCAGGTTGGCCGGCAGGATGACCGTGTTGCTCGTCTTCGCGACGTTGGCAAATGCCGCGACATACTGTTCCGCGACCTTGAGGTTTACCGCCTGGAGTCCGCCCGGAGATTCGATCGCCTCCGCCACCTGCCGAATCGCCTTCGCGTTGGCCTCGGCGATGGCAAGCAGCGCCGCGGCGTGCCCCTGCGCCTGATTGATCTCGGCCTGCTTCTCTCCCTCCGACTTGGCGATCGCAGCCGCCCGCGCGCCGTTGGCGAGGTTGATCTGCTCCTGCTGCTTGCCTTCCGAGGTCGCGATCACCGCGCGCTTCTCGCGCTCGGCCGTGATCTGCGCCTGCATCGCGTGCAGGATCTCCTTCGGCGGCGTCAGGTCCTTGATCTCGTAGCGCAAAACCTTCACGCCCCAGTTCCCGGCGGCCTGGTCGAGCGCCGCGACGACGAGGCCATTGATGTGGTCACGCTCCTCGAACGTGCGGTCGAGCTCCATCCGTCCGATCACGCTGCGCAGCGTCGTCTGCGCGAGCTGCGTAATTGCCACCTGGAAGTTGCTCGAGCCGTAGGAGGCGAGCTTGGGGTCGGTGACCTGGAAGTAGAGGATGCCGTCGACCTGCAACTGCGTATTGTCCTTGGTGATGCAGATCTGCGACGGCACGTCGAACGGAATTTCGCGCAGGTCGTGCTTGTACGCGACGCGATCGACGAACGGGATCACGAAATTGAGGCCGGGCTGCAGCACGGCGTAGAAGCGCCCGAGTCGCTCGATGACGAGCGCATGCTGCTGCGGCACCACGCGAATCGCCTTCGCAATCACGATGAGCGCGACGACGAACAGCGCGATGGTGAACAGCGACGAGCCGACCATGGCAAGGGCCTCCATTACCGTTTCTCTCATGGCTTGCGGTCCGACAGCACGAGGACGTTGGCGCGGGTCGCCACGATGTACATCGTCTCCGCCCGGGCCGTGTCCGACGTGGCGAGCTCGGCGTCCCAGTCGGAGCCGCGATAGGCGACACGGGCGGTGCCGTCGGCATTCCACCGCTGCACCCGGACCGCCTGCCCCACGTCGAGTGGCGCCGGCGCCGGTGGTTGCACCCGCGTGAGCCGCAGGCGGTGCGCGGCGATCGTGAGTACCACCCCCAGTACGCCGGCGACCGCGAACTGCATCGGCTTTTCTGCGCCCAGCCAGGCGGCTACGCCGCCCAGCGCGACCGCGATGCCGATGGCGAGCAGGTAGAACGTGCCGACGACGAGCTCGACGCCGATCAGGATCGCCGCGACGATCCACCACCCCCAGTAGCCCATCGTTCTCCCTTGCCGTGTCCGCGCTTTGCGCTCAAGGATAAAGCAGTTTGCGAACCTTGCATGGCGGCGACCACGTTCCCATATCTCGATGCTCGTACTCCCCCGTGGACGATGTCGCCGCCGTGGCGAATCGGTTATAATTATCGCTTTTGAATCAAGCGCTTTTGCGCGAGGCTCAACCGGGGCTGCCATGCCGATCTACGAATATCGTTGCTCGTCCTGCGGGCATGAGCTGGAAGCACTGCAAAAGCTCTCCGAGGCGCTGCTCATCGCGTGCCCGTCGTGCAAGGCGAACGCGCTCGTGAAGCAGGTCTCCGCGGCCGGCTTCCAGCTCAAGGGCAGCGGCTGGTACGCGACCGATTTCAAGGGCGGTGCGAAGCCGGCAGGCAAGCCCGACGATTCGAAGCCCGCGGATGCAAAGCCCGACAGCGCCCCGGACAAGAAGACCGATGCCGCGCCGGCTGCAAAGCCCGAATCCACGGCACCCGCGTCTGCGCCAAAATCGACGCCGACCTCCACCTGACGCTGCGATGAAGCGCTATCTGATCGCCGGGCTGCTCGTCTGGGTTCCGCTCGGCATCACGATCTGGGTGCTGAACGCGCTCGTGTCGGCGCTCGACCAGACGTTGCTCCTCGTTCCCGAGAGCGTGCGGCCCGACCGGCTCCTCGGCTACCACATACCAGGGTTCGGCGTGCTGCTCTCGTTCGTAGTCCTGCTCGTGACGGGCGCCATCGCCGCCAATTTCGCGGGCGCGCGGATGATCGCGATGTGGGAGTCGCTGCTCGCGCGGATCCCCTTCGTGAAGTCGATCTACTCGTCGGTCAAGCAGGTGAGCGACACCGTGCTGTCGGATCAGGGGACCGCGTTCCGCAAGGCGTTGCTCGTCGAATTCCCGCGGCCCGGCTGCTGGACGATCGCGTTCCTGACGGGGACCCCGGCCGGCGAGGTCGCGAGCTACCTGCCCGGCGATCACGTCAGTATCTACGTGCCGACGACGCCGAACCCGACCGGAGGCTATTTCGTGATGGTCCCGAAGTCGTCGGTGCGCGAGCTCGACATCTCCGTAGACGAGGCGCTCAAGTACATCATCTCGATGGGCGTCGTGGCGCCGCGTACCGCGATCGGCCATGCGCCTGCGGCGCTGCCCGCCGCGGCCGTCGCGCCCGCGCCCGGCGCCACCGCGCCCAGCGCGGTCGAAACCCGAAATTGACCGGGCAGAGCGCGTTGCGCCGCCGCGGGCCGCCGCGCGGCGTAGGCGCCCTGCCCGCCCCGAATCCCGCCCCTCGAACCTTGTCCCGAACCGACATCCGGAGACGCGTGTGAAACGCACCGATTACTGCGGCCGCATCGACCGCCGCCACCTCGCCCAGACCGTCATGCTGACGGGCTGGGTCCACCGCCGCCGCGATCACGGCGGCGTGATCTTCATCGATCTCCGGGACCGCGAGGGCCTCGTGCAAGTCGTCTGCGACCCCGAGCAAGCGGCGACGTTCGCGACCGCCGAGAAGCTGCGTAACGAATACGTGCTCCGCGTAGTCGGCCTCGTTCGGCCGCGCCCGGAAGGTATGGTCAACCCGAACCTCGTCTCCGGCGAGATCGAGGTGCTCGCGCACGAGATCGAGATTCTGAACGCGTCGCAGACGCCGCCGTTCCAGCTCGACGACGAGAACCTGTCGGAGACGGTCCGCCTCGAGCACCGCGTGCTCGACCTGCGGCGCCCGCCGATGCAGAAGAACTTGATGCTGCGCCATCGGGCGGCGATGGCCGCGCGCAAGTATCTCGATGCGCAGGGCTTCATCGACATCGAGACGCCGACGCTCTACAAGTCCACGCCCGAGGGCGCGCGCGAGTTCCTCGTGCCGTCGCGCCTCTATCACGGCCAGTTCTACGCGCTGCCACAGTCTCCGCAGCTGTTCAAGCAGATGCTGATGATCGCGGGCTTCGACCGCTACTACCAGATCGTCAAGTGCTTCCGCGACGAGGATCTGCGCGCGGACCGGCAGCCCGAGTTCACGCAGATCGACATCGAGACCTCGTTCCTGGACGAGCTCGAGATCCGCGAGATCATGGAAGGCCTCGTGCATGCGATGTTTGCGGACGCGCTCGGGGTGAAGCTGCCGTCGCCTTTCCCGGTCATGACGTACGCCGACGCGATGCGCGACTACGGCTCGGACAAGCCGGACCTCCGCGTGCCGCTCAAGCTGACCGAGTTCACCGATCTCATGAAGACCGTGGACTTCAAGGTCTTCCGCGCGGCCGCCGAGTCGGCCGGCGGCCGCGTGGCGGCGCTCAACGTTCCGGGCGGCGCGACGCTGACGCGCAAGGAAATCGACGAGTACACGGCATTCGTCAAGGTCTACGGCGCCGGCGGCCTCGCGTACATCAAGGTCAACGACGCGGCAAAGCCCAACGAGGAAGGCCTGCAGTCGCCGGTCGTCAAGTTCCTGTCGGCCGACGTCCTCAAGACGATTCTCGAGCGGACCGGCGCGAAGACGGGCGATCTCATCTTCTTCGGCGCCGACCGGGAAAAGGTCGTCAACGATGCGCTGGGCGCATTGCGGGCGAAGGTCGGACACGATCGCGGGTTCGCCGTCGAGGGCTGGAAGCCGCTGTGGGTGGTCGACTTCCCGATGTTCGAGTACGACGACGAGCGCAAGACATGGGCGGCGCGCCACCATCCGTTCACCGCGCCGAAGGACGGGCACGAGGAGCTGTTCACGACCGACCCGGCGCATGCGCTGGCCAAGGCTTATGACGTTGTGCTGAACGGCTGGGAGATTGGCGGGGGCTCCGTGCGGATCCACAAGCAGGACGTGCAGGCGAGGGTGTTCGAGGCGCTCAGGATCAGCCCGGACGACCAGCGGAAGAAGTTCGGCTTCCTGCTCGACGCGCTGTCCTACGGCGCGCCGCCGCACGGGGGCATCGCCTTCGGCTTCGACCGGCTGGTGGCAATGATGGCCGGCGTCGAGCAGATCCGCGACGTGATCGCGTTCCCCAAGACGCAGCGCGGACAGGACCTGCTCGTCGGCGCGCCGAGCGTCGCGACCGAGGAGCAGCTGCGCGACCTCCACATCAAGGTCCGTCCCAGTGATGCTGCGAAACTTACGTAACTTGCAGTAGACTCCAGCGCGACCATGCTGCTGCCCGCGCCGCCCCGCCGCGTTCGCGCCGCCGCCGCGCTCGCGCTGGCGGCGTGGTCGATCGCATTCGCCTTGACGCCGGCCGCTGCGCGTTCGACGCCCGATGCGCTGCCCGAGGTCGCGCTCGCCGATCTCCCGAAGGAGGCGCGCGAGGTCAATACGGCGATTCGCAACGGCGGACCGTTCCGCTACGAGCGCGACGGCGTCGTATTCGGCAACCGCGAGCGGATTCTCCCCGCCGAGCCGCGCGGCTACTATCGCGAGTACACGGTGCCGACACCGGGTGCCTCGAATCGCGGCGCGCGCCGTATCGTCTGTGGCGGTCAGGCGAAGGCGCCGCGTGCGTGCTGGTACACGTCCGACCACTACCAGTCGTTTCGGAGGATCCGCGAATGAAGATTCCCGAGCTGCACGACCTGGAATTGTCCGGCGTCCACGCGTGGTCCGGCGACACTCACCCGCTCGCGACGGCCGCGGCCGCGGCGAAGCTCAAGTTCTTCACGGCCGATCTGAAGGCATCCGACAGCAAGGCGACGCTGCTCGCTGCCGTCGCGAAGGGCCTCCGGCTGCCTCCGCACTTCGGCAACAACTGGGATGCGCTTGCCGACTCGCTCGAGGACGCGGAATGCGTCGGCGCGAACGGCTGCGTAATCGGGCTCACGCACGCCGGCGCCTACCGCAAGGCCCACGGCGTCGACTGGACGACGTTCGAGGACATTCTCGCGGAAGCGTCCGACTACTGGCGCGAGCGGCACAAGCCGTTCTGGGTGTTCGTGAGCTGACGCCTGGATCCGCCGATTGGCGCACAAGATCCCGGTCTCGGCGCTCGTCGTTGTCTACACGCGCGAGCTCGACGTGCTCCTGATCGAGCGGGCCGACGCGCCCGGCTACTGGCAATCGGTCACCGGCAGCCAGGAGCAGGGTGAGGCGCTCGCCGAGACCGCGACGCGCGAGTTGCGCGAGGAAACCGGGATCGACGCGGACCGCTACGGCGGCGTCGACGACTGGAAGGCGGCCAACGTCTACGAGATCTTTCCACGCTGGCGGCACCGCTACGCGGCGGGGACGACGCACAACACGGAGCATGTGTTCGGACTCGAAGTGCCGAAATCCATTCCGGTGCGGCTCGACCCGCGCGAGCACTTGCGGCACGCGTGGCTCCCGTGGGCGGACGCCGCAGCCAAGTGCTTCTCGTGGTCGAACCGCGATGCGATCCTGATGCTTCCCCGGCGTTCCCGGCACGGCGCGCCGGAAGCATCGCCGTGACCCGGCGAGCGTCGATTCAGTTACTTCCGAGCAGAAGCCTGCGGAGCCGGTCGCGCTGGTAGCGCAAGGTGTAGCGCTGCGCAATCCACGGCGGGAAGACCATCGCCCAGGGAAGCGACAGCAGCTTGCCCGCGTGCGAGCCCTTGGCCAGCAGGCTCTTCAGCACGGTTATCGCGATCATCGGGTGCCGCTCGCCGAACGACCCCAGGAACGGCCGGCCTGCAACCAGGCTCCGGTCGATCATCGCGCCGACAATCCTCAGTTCGGTGGCGCCCACGATGTCCTGGGCCGAGGCAAGACGCGCGAGGATCCGCTCCGGAACGGCGCAAAAGCCACGCGTCGAAAGGAACGAAAGCAGCACGGACAGCGATGCAGCGGCGAGATCGTTGTCGAGCCACTCGAGCATGCCGTCCCAATCGAGCAAGGGCCCCGATGCTTCGAGCAGGTGGACCGCATCGAGCAGGGGCTTCACGAAGCTCGCGTGCATGCCGTTGTTCGACAGATCGCGAATCCAGTAGGACGCGATGTACGCGAGCTGCAGTTCCTCACTGAACCGGCCCACGGGCCGGCCCCGGAACGTCGAGGCGACCGTCTGGTAGTCGAGTCGGGACGGCGCGAACAGTCGATTGCGCCGCAGGAGGTCGCCTTCGGGGAAGAGCCCCGTGTGGATTTCGACCCAGACGCGCAGCTCCGGCTGGAACAGCGGCGTGTCGTGGGGATCGCCATCCTCGGCGTGGAAGCCCGCCATGCGCGTATAGCCGCGACGCAGCATCATCGCCTCGACCCATCCGCGATCGCGTTTCGCCACCAGCAGGTCGACGTCGCCCATCGGCCGAAGATGTGCCGCGGGGTAATGTTGATCGCCGACCGACACCCCCTTGAGCAGCGTGACGCGCACGCCGTTCTCCTGGCACGCGTCGATGATGTCGACGGTCGCGTCGCACATGTTGCCGTAGACGACCCGTGCCGTGAGGTCGGCGGCCAGGAGCGTGTCGTGCCACGCGGGTGGCGGCGGTGTGCCGACCTCCTGCGCCATCTGCCAGAGCAGAGGCGCGAGGCCGGTGTTGATGACGTGCCGGAGCTCGCGGTCATCGACCGTGCTCCAATGCAGCTCGGCCGCTCGGTTGGCACGACGACACGGCGGGGCCGCCGCGTATTGCAGCAATGCGCGCACAAGACCGTCCGCTCCGGCCGCGCGCATTTCGCGGCGGAAGGCCGTGGACCCTGAGCCCTCGGGCCGGCGGTCGGTGGGTGACGGGTTCGGACTCGACGGTGAAGCGTCGGAGCCGATGGCTTCGGTGGGGCAATCGTAGTTCACGCGCTGGAGGCTACAGCCCTATTCCATTGTCATGCTATTTCATCTTATTTGAGGTAGGATGAAAAGGAAATGAATACGATGCGCCAGAAGCTGGCCGGTGTGACGATCCGCGAGGTCGACGACGATCTATTGGTGCTCGACACCGAGACACAGCGTATTCACCAACTCAACTCGACAGCGAGCTTTATCTGGCGTTGTTGCAGCCAAGCGGCCTCAGCCGAGGAAATCGCAGGCCTGCTGGCAGCAGAATACGCGATCGACGAGCATATAGCGTTGAGAGACGTTGCCGAGACGCTTAGCCAGTTGCGCCAGTTAGATCTGGTCGTGGACGGTTGACTCGGCATTCGTTGTCGGTGGCATTCCGGGTCTGCACTCAACTTCGCGGAGGCATGTATGGCAAAGAAATCGAAGTCGCAGCAACCTTCCCGCCGAGCGTTCGTCAAGAAGGCCGCCTACGTTGCGCCGGCGATTCTGAGTCTTGCCGCAACTCCGAGTTACGCTACCGTCGGATCCTTCAAGTCCGCGACGGTAGCGGTCAAGAGCACACCGCCGAGCAAGGACAAGTAGACGCATCGAGGCGAGAGGCGGCACCCGCCGTCCCGGTGAGGATGCCGCGCGGGGGATGGGAGCGCCCCGTGGACGACTGATGAACGTGCTTCCTGCTCCAGCGGCGCTGTCGTTGCATGTCGTCGGCCTGCGGGTGCAGGTCGGATGCGCCGATGCCGCGGCCGGGAACGCTTTGCTCGCCAATTTCGGGGCAATGATCGCGCCCTCCGGCGATGCCGAACCTGATCTCCGCTACCGGATCGAACGCGACGAAGGGGTATCGTCGTATGCGTTGACGCGCGAAGACGGCGAGTCGCAGGCGTGCGCCGACCTCGGCGATCTCGTCTTTGCGCTCGAGAAGGACCTGACGGTCCAGCTGCAGTTGAGGCGCAGCGAACTCCTGTTCCTGCACGCCGCGGCGATCGAATGGCAAGGCCGCGCGTTCCTACTCGCGGCCGAGTCGGGAAGCGGCAAGTCGACGACGGCCTGGGCGCTCCTTCATCACGGTTTCGGGTATCTCAGCGACGAACTCGGACCCGTCGACCTAGGCGCGATGAGCGTCCTGCCGTTTCCGCATGCGCTTTGCCTCAAGCACGAGCCGCCGCCGCCTTATGCGCTTCCGGGCCGCGCGCTCCGTCTCGGCCCCAGGATTCATGTTCCGACGGACGCACTGCCGAGCCCGACGAGTGCGGAACCGCGCCCGCTCGCGGCGGTGCTCCTCGTGACATATCGCCCCGAACTCGAGGCCCCGCAGCTGCGCGCCATTGGCCCGGCGGAAGCGAGCGCGCGTCTGTACGTCACGGCGCTCAACCCTTTGGCGCATGCCGGCCACGGGCTCGACGCCGCCGTGCACATCGTGGAGCAGGTGCCGTGCTTCACTGTCGCCACGACCGAGCTCACGGCCACCTGTGAGCTGATCGGCGCCACGGTAAAGCGGGTGATCGACGGCCGAGTCGGGGCCGCCTAGAACGCGGCGCCGCGCTGCGGCAGTCGCTGCTTGCGGCCTTACCGCGATCGCTCGGGCCCGACCATGGACTCCGGCCGCACCCACGCGTCGAAATCGGCGGCGCTGACGTAGCCGAGCGCGAGCGCCGCCTCGCGCAGCGTTGTTCCCTCGTGATGCGCCTTCTTGGCGATCTTGGCAGCCTTGTCGTAGCCGATGCGCGGCGCGAGCGCCGTGACGAGCATGAGCGACCGGGCGACCAGGTCCGCGATGCGCTCCCGGTTCGGTTCGATGCCGCGCGCGCAATGCGCCTCGAAGCTCGCCATGCCGTCGGCCAGCAGGCGCAGGCTTCCGAGCACGTTGTGAATGATAAGGGGCCGGAAGACGTTGAGCTCGAAGTTGCCCATGGCGCCGCCGATGCCGACCGCAACGTCGTTGCCCATCACCTGCGCTGCCACCATCGTCAGCGCCTCGCACTGCGTCGGATTGACCTTGCCCGGCATGATCGAGCTGCCCGGCTCGTTCTCGGGGATCGCGATCTCGCCCAGGCCCGAGCGCGGCCCGCTCGCGAGCCAGCGCACGTCGTTGGCGATCTTGAACAGCGCGGCTGCGAGCATCCTCAGCGCGCCGTGCAGGGCGACCTGTGCGTCGGCGGCGCCCATCGCCTCGAACTTGTTCGGCGCGCTCACGAACGGCAGTCCGGTCGCGGCGGCGAGCTCCGCGGCGACGCGCGCGCCGAATTCGGGATGCGCGTTGAGGCCGGTGCCGACGGCGGTGCCGCCCTGCGCGAGCTCGCAGACGTGCGGCAGTGCCGCCTCGATGTGCGCGCGCGCGTGGTCGAGCTGCGCCGCGTAGCCCGAGAACTCCTGGCCCAGGGTCAGCGGCGTCGCGTCCTGCAGGTGCGTGCGTCCGATCTTCACGATGTCCGCGAACGCGGCCGCCTTGCCGGCGAGCGTCGCGCGGAGCGTCGCGAGCGCCGGCAGCAGCGCCTTGATTGTCGCCTCGGCGGCGGCGACGTTCATCGCGGTCGGGAAGACGTCGTTCGACGACTGCCCGCAGTTCACGTGATCGTTGGCGTGCACGAGCCGTCCCTCGCCGCGCAGCCCGCCCATGAGCTCGGAGGCGCGGTTTGCGAGCACCTCGTTCACGTTCATGTTCGTCTGGGTGCCAGAGCCTGTCTGCCAGACGGCGAGCGGAAACTCGTCGGGATGGCAACCGTCTAGCGCTTCGTCGGCGGCGGCGATGATCGCCTGCGCGGTCGGCGGCGGCAGCACGCCGAGCGCCGCGTTGACCTTCGCCGCGGCGCGCTTGACGAGGAGCAGCGCGCGGATCAGCTCGGGCGGCATCGTCTCGCGCGAGATGCGAAAGTAACGGAGCGAGCGCTGCGTCTGTGCGCCCCAGAGTCTATCTGCGGGGACTTCGATCGGGCCGAACGTGTCGCGTTCGGTGCGCGTGGCGGCAGGGGTCATCGGAGCGCTCCGGGCCGGCGACGGATGCGCCGTCGCCGCATTGTTCCACTCATCGGCGAACAAAAACAGAAGGGGACGCCGCGGCGTCCCCTTCGTCGCGTGCGCTTCCGGACGCCTACTGCGCGGGCGTCGTCTCCGTCGGTGCCGGCGCGCTAGCGGCCTGCGCGGCCTCCTCGGCGGCGGCCTTCATCGACAAGCGCAGCCGCCCCTTGTCATCGGCTTCGAGCACCTTGACGCGCACGACCTGGCCCTCCTTCACATAGTCCGAGACCTGGTTCACGCGCTCCTTCGCGATCTGCGAGATGTGCAGAAGGCCGTCCTTGCCCGGCAGCACCTGCACGATCGCGCCGAAGTCGAGCAGGCGCAGCACGGTGCCTTCGTAGATCCGGCCCACCTCGACGTCCGCCGTGATGTCCTCGATGCGCTTGCGCGCGACATTGCAGGCCTCGGCGTTGACCGAAGCGATCGTCACGGTGCCGTCGTCCTGGATGTCGATCGTGGTGCCCGTCTCCTCCGTCAGCGCCCGGATCACGCTGCCGCCCTTGCCGATCACATCGCGGATCTTCTCCGGATTGATCTTGAACGACATCATTCGCGGCGCGTGCTGCGAGATCTCCGTGCGCGCGTGCGGCAGGGCTTCCTGCATGAGGTGCAGGATGTGCATGCGGCCCTCGCGCGCCTGCGAGAGTGCCACCGCCATGATCTCCTTGGTAATGCCCTGGATCTTGATGTCCATCTGCAGTGCGGTGATGCCACGGTCGGTGCCCGCGACCTTGAAGTCCATGTCGCCGAGGTGATCCTCGTCGCCCAGGATGTCGGTCAGCACCGCGAACCGGTTGCCTTCCTTGATGAGGCCCATCGCGATGCCCGCGACGTGCGCCTTCGTGGGCACCCCGGCATCCATCAGCGCGAGGCTCGCGCCGCAGACCGAGGCCATCGACGAGCTGCCGTTCGACTCGGTGATCTCCGAGACGACGCGCATCGAGTAGGCGAACTCCTCGCCCGACGGAAGCACGGCGAGCAGCGCGCGCTTGGCCAGCCGGCCGTGGCCGATCTCGCGCCGCTTCGGCGAGCCGACGCGGCCCGTCTCGCCCGTCGCGTACGGCGGCATGTTGTAGTGGAACATGAAGCGGTCGCGGTATTCGCCCATCAGCGCGTCGACGATCTGCTCGTCGCGCGCGGTGCCAAGCGTCGCGACGACCATTGCCTGCGTCTCGCCGCGGGTGAACAACGCCGAGCCGTGCGTGCGCGGGAGCATGCTCGTGCGGATCGAGATCGGCCGCACGGTGCGCGTGTCGCGGCCGTCGATGCGCGCCTCGCCCGAGAGAATCTGGTTGCGGACGATCTTGGCCTCGAGGTCGAACACGAGGTTGTTGACCTGGTTCGCATACCCCGGCGCGGCGTCGGCGGGGATGCACTGGGCCGCGACTTGCGCATAGATTTCCTTGAGCCGCTGCTGACGCGCCTGCTTCGATCGCAGCTGATAGGCTTCGCGCAGCGCGCCGTCGGCGACGCCGGTCACGCCCGCGATCATCGCCTCGTCCTTCGCGGCAGGCTGCCAGTCCCACAGCGGCTTGCCGCCCGCCTCGACGAGCGAGTGGATGAGCTCGATCGCGGCCTGCTGCTGCTGATGCCCGTAGACCACGGCGCCCAGCATCACTTCCTCGGGCAGCTCGTTGGCTTCCGACTCGACCATCAGCACGGCCGCTTCGGTGCCGGCGACGACGAGATTCAGCGCCGACGACGCGAGCTCGGTCTTCGTCGGGTTCAGCACGTACTGGCCGTCGACGTAACCGACGCGCGCGGCGCCGATCGGCCCGTTGAAGGGAACACCGGACAGCATGAGTGCCGCCGACGCGCCGATCATCGCCGGAATGTCGGGATCGATCTCCGGATCGACCGAGAGCACCGTCGCGATGATCTGCACCTCGTTGTAGAAGCCCTCGGGGAAGAGCGGCCGCACCGGACGGTCGATGAGACGACACGTCAGCGTCTCCTTTTCCGACGGACGCCCTTCGCGCCGGAAGAAGCCGCCGGGGATCTTGCCCGCGGCGAAGGTCTTCTCCTGATAGTCGACGGTCAGCGGGAAGAAGTCCTGCCCCGCCTTCGCTTCCTTGCGGGTAACGGCAGTGACGAGCACGACGGTGTCGTCGAGACTCGCCATGACGGCGCCGCCAGCCTGGCGGGCGACCTCGCCTGTTTCGAGCGTCAGCGTGTGACGGCCGTAGGGAATCGATTTCTTGATGGGGTTCACGGGGTCCTCGTTATCCGGAAATGCCGGCGGCCGCGCCCGGAAAGGCGCGGCCTACGGCGGCGGTGATAGGTGAGAGGTGCGGTCGCGACATGGGGCGCAACGGCGGGAGTCCCGGCACGTCGTCCCTGGGCTAGCGTCCGCTACTTGCGCAGTCCGAGCTTCTCGATCAGCGTGCGATAGCTGTCCGAGTTGCGCGACTTGAGATAGTCGAGCAGCTTGCGGCGGCGCGAAACCATGCGCAGCAGCCCGCGGCGCGAGTGGTGATCCCTGACGTTGGCCTTGAAGTGGTCGTTGAGGCCGTTGATGCGGGCGGTGAGGAGCGCGATCTGCACTTCCGGGGATCCGGTGTCGCCCTTCATCCGCTGGTGATCGGCGATGACCTTCGCCTTTTCTTGCACGGTCACTGACATTGCGCTCGTTCCTCTCTCGTCTCGATGCTGCCTTCGGCAAAGACGATGATTATAGGCAGAAAAATGCTTCGAAATCAACCGACTGTCCCGCCGCTGCGCGCGCCTGCGCCTATCGCAGTCACCGTTCGATGGCGGGTGCCGAAACTGCGGGTGGCGCCGGGCTGCCACGGACCTCTCGCGCGGGCGCGGTAAGAGTGTGTTGCATCCGCGACAGTCGGTAAGTGCTAACTTGTGAGCTACAATCTACTCATTCCACTGACATTTTTGATTTAGGGGGAAATTCACCGAATTTCGCCATTTGAGTCCCTGCTGATTCGTGGATCGGCACTACTAGAATTCCATTGTCATTTTTTGAAGTAAATGTCGTCTCGTTAAATTGTAGGCTACTTGTTGAAAATTACGGGCCACGACATGGACTTCCACTGCTCCGGAGGATCCGGATGTGGAACGTTCGGAATTGCAGCCAACTTTGTCCGCCAAAGCGCGCCGACGAAGACGCTGCCAATCCTGGTCCTGGACGAAGGAGGTCAGGTCCAGGCGTCGCTGGCCCAGCCGGCGGCAACCGCGAAGAATACGGTCGAAGGCGCCGGCGTGACGTTCCCCTCCGTCAAAGTCGTTCCGTCGAGCCCCGCCTTCGCCACGCTGCCGATCAACACGGCGACGTACAGCGCGATCATCATCGCGTCCGACGGTACGTGCGGCGGATGCGACAACAATCCCGCGAGCATCGCCGCGATCAACGCGCGCCTCTCGGACCTGCAGGCGTTCTTCACCGCCGGCGGTGGCATCCTGTACAACTCGGGCGCCGGAAACCGCGCGACGTACTATGCAACGCTGCCGATCCCGGCGACCGGCGTCGCCGTGTCGCCCCGTTCACCCTGTCGGCGGCCGGCCTCGCGCTCGGCATGACGCTGGCCGACGCCAATTGCTGTGCGACGCACAACTCGTTTTCGCTGCCGGGCCCGGGTAGCCCGTTGGTCGTCCTTGAAACCGACAGCGCCGGTCTCGCGGAGACGCTGCTCGTGAGCGGTGGCAGCATTTGCGGCGGCACGATCTGCGGCGGGGGCGCCACGATCGACGTGCCGACGCTGAGCGAGTGGTCACTGCTGCTGATGGCGACGCTGGTGCTGCTCGTCGGCGTCGCGTTCGCGCGACGGCGAGGGCACGGTCCTCCGACCGGCTGACGATCCTCGAACCCCGCCGCGCGCGGGGTTTTCTTTCTGCGGTCAATCCGGCCGGGCCATCCGCAACGGTCGCATGAGCACGTCATCGACGGCGACGACGCCGATGAAACGATCGCCGCGATAGACCCGATAGCGGTTCGCCGCGCGCGTGCCGACCGCGACGGCGCGCCCCTGCGAGAGCGCCCGGGCCTCGGCCTCCGATAGTTCGAGGCGGGGCATTGCGGCGAGCGGCGCATCGACCGGGCGCAGTAGCGCGTCGCGAGCCGCGGCGTCCAGCGTCTCCAGCGCCTCCAGCGTCACGGCATCCGCAAGTGCAAACGCGCCGGACGCGGTCCGGCGCAGCGCCGGCGAGATGCGCGCACGAGCCCAGCGCGACGCCGAGATCCTCCGCGAGCACGCGGATGTAGGTTCCCTTGCCGCACTCGACGCGCAGCGTCGCTTGCGGCGGTGACCAGTCAACGAGTTCGAGCGCCCCGATATCGACTTCGCGCGCCACGCGCGGAATCTCGACGCCCGCCCGCGCATAGTCGTAATACGCGCGCCCGCCGAGCTTCAGCGCCGCATGCCGCGGCGGCACCTGAAGAATTCTCCCCGTGAAGCGCGGCAGCGCAGCTTCGAGCTCCGCGCGCGTGAAACTGACTGGCTGCTCCGCGATCATCTCGCCTTCGGCATCGCCGGTCGACGTGGCGATGCCGAAACGCACGGTCGCCACGTACTCCTTGCGCGCGTCGAGCAGCGATTGCGCGAACTTGGTCGCCTCGCCGAAGCACAGCGGCAGGAGGCCCGACGCGAGCGGATCGAGAGTCCCGGTGTGCCCCGCCTTCTCGGCGCGGTAGAGCCGCCGGGCGCGCTGGAGTGCCGCGTTCGACGAGAGCCCGGTCGGCTTGTCGAGCAGCAGCACGCCGTCGACCCGCCGGCGCGGCGCAGCCGCTGCGGAGAGCATTAGTGGGGTAGCTTGCGGTCGGCGGCCACCGCGTCGTCGATCAGCTGCGAGAGCTTCATCCCGGTCTCGATCGAATCGTCGTACGCGAAATGGAGCTGCGGCACCGAGTAGAGGGAGAGCCGATGCGACAGCGCCGAGCGCAGGAAGCCTGCCGTGTGCTGCAGCGCCTTGACCGCCGCGTCGGCATGCTCGCGGCCGGCGAGATGCGTCACGAACACCTTCGCGTGCGAGAGGTCCGCCGAGACGTCGATCGCGGTGATCGTGACCGGCCCCACGCGCGGGTCCTTGACCTCGTTGCGCAGGAGATCCGCGAGCTCGCGCTGGATCTCGTCGCCGATGCGCCGGGCGCGCTGGCTCGTCTTCTTCATGATCGCACCCCCGACGCGAGTCCGGCGCCGTCCCTAGAGCGTTCGGGACACTTCGACGATTTCGTAAACCTCGAGCTGATCGCCCTTCTGCACGTCGTTGAAGTTCCGGATCGACAGGCCGCACTCGAAGCCGCCCTTCACCTCGCGGACGTCGTCCTTGAAACGCTTGAGCGAGTCGAGCTCGCCGTCGTGCACGACGACACTGTCGCGCAACAGGCGCACGCGCGAGCCGCGTTTGACAACACCGTCAAGCACGTAGCAGCCGGCGACCGTGCCGACCTTCGAGATCTTGTAGACCTCGCGCACCTCCACCAGCCCGATCTGCGCCTCCTTCCGCTCGGGGGTGAGCATCCCGGACAGTGCCGCCTTCACCTCGTCGACCGCGTCGTAGATGATGTTGTAGTAGCGGATGTCGACGCCGCTGTGCTCGGCGAGCTTGCGGGCCGCCACGTCCGCGCGGACGTTGAAGCCGATGACGACCGCCTTCGACGCAAGCGCGAGATTGATGTCGGACTCGGTGATGCCGCCCACCGCCGCGTGGACGATGTTGACCTTCACCTCGTCCGTCGACAGCTTGGTCAGCGCCTGCGTCAGCGCCTCGTAGCTGCCCTGCACGTCGGCCTTGACGATGAGGGCGAGCGTCTTGACCGCGTCCTCGCCCATCTGCTCGAACATGTTCTCGAGCTTCGCCGCCTGCTGCTTCGCGAGCTTCACGTCGCGGAACTTGCCCTGGCGGAACAGCGCGATCTCGCGCGCCTTCCGCTCGTCGCCCAGCACCATCACCGTCTCGCCGGCGACCGGGACGTCGGAGAGTCCCTGGATCTCGACCGGGATCGCCGGTCCGGCGGCCTGCACGCTGCGGCCCGTCTCGTCGGTCATCGCGCGGACGCGTCCGAAGACGGCGCCGGCGAGCACGATGTCGCCACGCCGGAGCGTCCCGGCATGGACGAGCACCGTCGCGACCGGACCCTTGCCCTTGTCGAGGCGCGATTCGATGACGATGCCCTTGGCCGGCGCGTCCTTCGGCGCCTTCAGCTCCAGCACCTCCGCCTGCAGCAGGATCGCGTCGAGCAGGCTGTCGATGCCCGCACCGGTTTTCGCCGACACCGGGATGAACTGCGTCTCGCCGCCGTATTCCTCCGGGATCACGCTTTCCGCCACGAGCTCCTGCTTCACGCGCTCGGGATTCGCCTCGGCCTTGTCGATCTTGTTGATCGCGACGACGAGCGGAACGTTGCCGGCCTTCGCGTGCGCGATCGCCTCCTTCGTCTGCGGCATCACGCCGTCGTCGGCCGCGACGACCAGCACGACGATGTCGGTGACCTTCGCGCCGCGGGCGCGCATCGCCGTGAACGCCTCATGGCCCGGCGTGTCGAGGAACGTGATCACGCCCTTCGGCGTCTGCACATGGTAGGCGCCGATGTGCTGCGTAATACCGCCCGCCTCGCCGCTCGCGACCCGGGCGCGACGGATCGAGTCGAGCAACGACGTCTTGCCGTGGTCGACGTGGCCCATCACGGTGACCACCGGTGGCCGCGGCAGCGCCTCGGCGCTCGACGCCTCGGCTTCCGCGAGCAGCGCGTCGGGATCGTCGAGCTTTGCGGGAATCGCGCGATGCCCGACCTCCTCGACCAGGATCATTGCCGTTTCCTGATCGAGCACCTGGTTGATCGTGACCATCTGGCCGAGCTTCATCAGCGCCTTGATGAGTTCGGCGGCCTTGACCGACATCTTGTGCGCGAGATCGGCGACCGTGATCGTCTCGGGCACCGAAATCTCGCGGACGATCGGCCCTGCGGCCGTCGGCGCGCCGGCCTCGCCGCCCTCCTCGTCGTGTCGCCGCGGCCCGCCGACCTTCGGCTGACGCCAGCCAGTCGTCGCGGTGCCGCCGGTGACGTCGCCGCGCAGCTTGAGCGCGCGGCGACGCGCCGCTTCTTCCTGGAACGCGGTGCCGCTCTTCTTGACCGTCCGCGCCTTTTCTCCGGGCTTCGTGGCTGGCCGGTGCAGCGTGCCTTCGCCGGGCGCCTTGGCCTTGGCCAGCGCTCCCGCGGCGGGCTTGGCCTTCTCGGCCACTTCGGCCGCCCTGGCGGCTTCGGCGGCCGCGGCTTCGGTCGCCGCCTTCGCCGCAGCCTCCTCTGCTTCCTTCTCCTTCTTCGTCTTGCGCTTCGCCGCCTGCACCTGCTTCTGCTGGAGGTCCTCCTGCTGGCGGGCGAACAACTCCTGCGCCTTCTTCTCCTCCGCCGCGCGCGCGGCGAGCTCCGCATCCGAGATCAACGGCGCCGCGGGGGCGGGCGGCGCCTCCTCGACGGGCGGGGCCTCGGTCTCGTCGCGCTTGACGAAGACGCGCTTCTTGCGCACCTCGACCTGGATGGTCCGCGCCTTGCCCATCGAGCCCGCGGCCTTGATCTCGGTCGTTTGCTTCCGCGTCAGCGTGATCTTCTTCTTCGGCTCGCCGGCGGCGCCGTGTTGCTTTTGCAGATACTCGAGCAGCTTGGTCTTGTCGACCTCGGAGAGCTTGTCGCCCTCCTTCTTGCCGGCAACCCCCGCCTTGACGAGCTGCTCCAAGAGCGCGCCCGCCGGAATCTTGAGCTCGGTCGCAAATTGTTCGATTGTGGTGTGCGCCATGCGCGTCTCCCGCGTCCTTCGTCTGCCGCCGTCCCCGTCAGTGCTGCGTGCCCATGGCGGTGGCGTCGGCCGCCGCGTCGGCAGGTGCGTCTTCGAACCAGTGCGCGCGGGCCTTCATGATGAGGTCCTGCGCGCGCTCCGCCGGAATGCCGGTGAGCTCGACCAGCTCGTCGCCGGCAAGGTCCGCTAGCGCATCGCGCGTCGTGATGCCGTGCGCGGCGAGCGCGCTCGCGATCTCGGTGTCCATCCCCTCGAGGTTGAGCAGCGCCTCGTCGACGTTCTCGACCGATTCCTCGCGCACGATCGCCTCGGTGAGCAGCGCGTTGCGCGCGCGACTCCTGAGCTCGTTGACGGTGTCCTCGTCGAAGCCCTCGATCTCCATCATCTCGGTGATCGGCACGTACGCCACTTCCTCGAGCGACGTAAAGCCCTCGGCGATCAGGATGTCGGCGACTTCCTCGTCGACGTCGAGCTTATCCATGAACAGGGTGCGCAGCCGCGAACCCTCCTCCTCGTGCTTCTTCTGCGAATCCTCGACGCTCATCAGGTTCAGCTCCCACCCGGTGAGCTCGGAGGCGAGCCGCACGTTCTGGCCGAGGCGGCCGATCGCGATCGCGAGGTTCTCCTCGTCGACGACGACGTCCATGCTGTGCTTCTCCTCGTCGACGACGATCGAAGAGATCTCCGCCGGCGCGAGTGCGTTGACGACGAACTTGGCCGGATCCTCCGAGAACAGGATGATGTCGACGCGCTCGCCGGCGAGCTCGTTGGTCACCGCGGTCACGCGCGAGCCGCGCATGCCGATGCACGTGCCCTGCGGGTCGAGCCGCGGATCGTTGGACTTCACGGCGATCTTCGCGCGGATGCCGGGGTCGCGCGCGGCGGCCCTGATCTCGATCAGCCCCTCCTCGATCTCGGGCACCTCGAGCTCGAACAGCCGCATCAGGAACTCGGGCGCGATCCGCGAGAGGATGAGCTGCGGCCCCTTCGCCGTGCGGTCGACCTTCGTGACGTACGCCCGGATGCGATCGCCGACGCGCAGCATCTCCTTCGGGATCAGCTGGTCGCGCGGGACGAGGCCCTCGATGCGGCCCGACTCGACGATCGCGTTGCCGCGCTCGATCCGCTTCACGGTGCCGGTCAGGAGATTGTCCTGGCGCTCGAGGAAGTCGTTCAGGATCTGCTCGCGCTCGGCGTCGCGGATCTTCTGCAGGATCACCTGCTTCGCCGCCTGCGCGCCGATGCGGCCGAACTCGATCGGCTCGAGCGGCTCCTCGATCACGTCGCCCAGCTTGAGGTTCGGGTCGCGCTCGGCGGCGTCGGTGATCGCAAGCTGGTAGGCGGGCTCCTCGTGCTCCTCGTCGGGCACGACAGTCCAGCGCCGGAACGACTCGTACTCGCCGGTCTCGCGGTCGATCGAGACGCGCGCGTCGATCTCGTTCGGAAAGCGCTTCTTGGTGGCCGAGGCGAGCGCCGACTCGAGCGCCGTGAAGACGATCTCCTTCGGCACGTTCTTCTCGCGCGCGAGCGCGTCCACGAGCATCAGCACTTCCTTCCCGTTCATCATCTCGTCATCTCCACTCGATTCTCGGCACGAGTCGCGCGCGCACGATGTCGGCAAGCGGCACCGTCACCTCGCCCGCCGCCGTCGCGACGGTCACCGCGTCGTCCGCGCAGCCGCGCAGGACGCCCTTCAACTTCTTCGCATTCGCAATCGGGGTCGCCAGCTTGAGCTCGGCTTCCTGCCCCGCGAAGCGGACGAAATCCGCCGCCTTTCGCAGCGGCCGGTCGAGTCCTGGCGACGAAACCTCGAGGCGGCCGAAATCCACGTTCTCGACGGCAAACAGCCGCGTCAGATGATTCGACACGCGAACGCAGTCGTCGACGGTCACGCCGCCCGGCTTGTCGATGAACACCCGGACGAGCCGCGCCCCGGAAGACGCTTCCAGGTCGACCAGCTCGTACCCCAACGGGGGCAGTGTCCGTTCCAGCAATGCGGCCAGAGCCATCGTCTCGCGAAAAAATCCGTCGCTGCCAAAAAAAAATGGGCCTTGCCAGCCCATTTCTTCACCTTACTGCGTGCGAAATATAGCAGAAATCCGCGCCGATTTGAAGGGGCTGTGGTGCGATTTCGCCTCGGCCCGCCCAGGCGACTACCGGTGAGCCCTGAAGGGTCCTGCGCCCACGCCGCGCTCGCCCCGCCCTCCATCTCCAGGCCAGCCCGCGAGGGTAAGATGGGGGCCGTTTTTGTCCACGAAAGGCCGTCATGCCCTCCCCCCTGCCGATCGCGCGCAACGCCGCGGGCGACCTCGCGCTCCTACCCGCACTCGCGAACCGCCACGGCCTCATCACGGGCGCCACCGGCACCGGCAAGACGGTCACGCTGCAGGTGATGGCCGAGCGGTTCTCCGGGATCGGCGTCCCGGTCTTCATGGCCGACGTCAAAGGTGACCTCGCGGGCATCAGCCAACCGGGCGTCTCGTCGGAAAAGCTCGCGGCACGGCTCAAGGCGATCGGCGCGGACGAGCCCGCGTACGCCGCGTGTCCGGCCGTGCTGTGGGACGTCTTCGGCGAACAGGGCCACCCGGTCCGGGCGACCGTGTCGGACCTGGGGCCGCTGCTCCTCGCGCGGATCCTCGATCTCAACGACACGCAGGAAGGCGTGCTCGCGCTCGTGTTCAAGGTCGCCGACGACAACGGGCTCCTGCTCCTCGACCTCAAGGACTTGCGCGCGGCGCTCCAGTACGTCGGCGACAACGCCCAGCAGTTCCAGACGAATTACGGCAACGTCTCGGCGGCGTCGGTCGGCGCGATCCAGCGTGGGCTGCTCGCACTCGAGCAGCAGGGCGCGCAGAAGTTCATCGGCGAGCCGATGCTGAACATCGACGACCTGCTCCAGACCGGCGCGGGCGGCAGGGGCGTGATGAACGTGCTCGCCGCGGACAAGCTGATGGGCGCGCCGAAGCTCTACTCGACGCTCCTGCTCTGGCTTCTCTCCGAGCTCTACGAGCGGCTGCCTGAGGTCGGCGACCCCGAGAAGCCGAAGCTCGTATTCTTCTTCGATGAGGCGCACCTGCTCTTCACCGACGCCCCGAAGATGCTGATGGACAAGATCGAGCAGGTCGTGCGCCTGATTCGCTCGAAAGGCGTCGGCGTCTACTTCGTCACGCAGAATCCGCTCGACGTGCCGGAGACGGTGCTGGGGCAGCTCGGCAATCGCGTGCAGCACGCGCTGCGCGCGTTCACGCCGCGCGACCAGAAAGCGGTCAAGGCGGCGGCGGAGACGATGCGAGCGAATCCGAAGCTCGACACCGAGAAGGCAATCACCGAGCTCGGCGTCGGCGAGGCGCTGGTGTCGTTCCTCGACGAAAAGGGACGGCCCACCGTCGTCGAGCGGGCGTTCGTGCTGCCGCCGGCAAGCCGCATCGGACCGATCACGCCGGAGGAGCGCCGTGCGGTGCTCGCGGCGTCGCCGGTCGCGGGCGTCTACGACAAGCCGGTCGACCGCGAATCGGCCTACGAGCGCCTGCGCGGTCGCGCCGAGCAGGCGGCACCGACGGCGGGAACCGCCGGCGCGCCAGCAGGGGGCGGATTCCTGGATTCGCTGACAGGTTCGCTCGGTGGCCTGATGAAGGGCAGCGGTCGTAAGGACAGCATGGTCGAGGCAATGGCGAAGAGCGCGGCACGCACCGTCGGCTCGACGGTCGGGCGCGAGATCGTGCGCGGTGTGCTGGGGTCGCTGCTCGGAGGCGGAAAGCGCCGCTGACGCCGGCTGCTCGTCTTGCCCGGAGTGAGACGACCAACGCTTACCGAGCACTGCGGCGGCGTCCCCGAAACGAAATCGGCCACCAGCGGCCATCCAGGTTGGCCGAGCGCTGTTGCGCGGGCTCGCCACGCGAGGATTTCACGCATTCGCCAACCGGAGCGGCGCTGACTTCCTGGAGCCACGCCCGCGCCTCCGCCCTTGCCGTATCGCAGGAGAGCGCGCGTCCGACGGCCTCGGCTGCGGCGAACGACGCCGCCCCCAACGCGTACAGCTTGAACGGGGGCCCATGACACTTCTTTGGGGAAGTTGGCGGAAATCTGTACCGGGCGGCCGATCCCGACGCGTCATGGGGCATGCGCCTATAATCGCCGCGGGAGGGCGTCCCCGTCACGGATGCCCCGCCGGGAGACACCTTGGACATCGCAAGCCGCCGTGTCGCCGACGTGGTGGTGGTTGCGCCCGTGGGGCCGATCGACCATCCCAACGCGCAGGAGCTCGAACGCGCGCTCGCGCCGCTCCTCGCGCACGATGCAACCGATACCGCGGCGTTCGTCCTCGATTTCTCGGGCGTCGGCTACGTGAGCAGCATGGGCTTGCGCGTGCTGATGGTCGCGGCGCGCGAGCTCCGCGCGCGCAAGGCGCGCATTGCGGTGGTTGCGCTGCAGCCGGTAGTCGCCGAGATATTCGATATCGCGCGCTTTACGCACGTGCTCGAGATCTTTCCGACGGTACGAGACTCGCTGGCAGCGCTGTCCGCACCCGCGCTCTCCGCCTGGGACACGGCGGCACGATGAAGCTCGTCCGCTTCTGGGGCACGCGCGGATCGCTGCCCGTCGCGCTCACCACGGCAGACGTCCGCGCGAAGGTGATGGCGGCACTCCGCTGCGCATCGGGCCGCACGTTCGCGTCGGACGACGACCTCTCCGCCTATGTCGACGGGCTCGGGCCCGAGATCACCGGAACGTTCGGCGGTCACACGTCGTGCGTCGAGATCGAGACCGGCGGCCCCGACTACGTGCTGTGCGACCTGGGAAGCGGCGTGCGGCCGTTCGGCCAGAAGGCGCTCGCGCGCCACGGGCCCGCATCGCCGCAGACCTACCACGTGTTCATGTCCCACATGCACTGGGACCACATCATGGGGTTTCCCTTCTTCACGCCCGCGTACATTCCCGGCAACCGGATCCGCATCTACGGCGCGCACGCGGCGCTCGAGGAGGCGCTCAAGCGCCAGCATGGCGCACCGTCCTTCCCGGTCGACTTCTCCGCACTCGGCGCGGACATCGAGTTCATCCGCCTCGAGCCGGAACAGCCCCGCGAGGTCGCGGGCCTCACGGTGACGCCGATGCTGCAGCGGCACGCGGGCGATTCGTACGGCTACCGCTTCGCCGCCGAGGGCAAGTCCGTCGTCTACTCGACCGACTCGGAGCATGCGCTCGTCGACCTCGAGGAGACGCGGCGCTTCGTCGATTTCTTCCGCGACGCCCATCTTGTCATCTTCGACGCGATGTACTCGCTCGCCGACGCGATCTCGGTCAAGGCGGACTGGGGGCACTCGAGCAACATCGTCGGCGTCGAGCTCTGCCAGATGGCCGGCGCGCGCGAGCTCTGCCTCTTCCACCACGAGCCCGTCCACGGCGATGCGGCAATCGCGCGCGTGCTGACCGAGGCGCGGCGCTTCGAGGAGATCTCGCGCAAAGGCCGCCCGCTCCGGGTGTCGGCCGCCTGGGACGGCCTGGAAATCCCGTTGTGAGCGGTGC
This sequence comes from uncultured beta proteobacterium, assembly GCA_963830485.1. GTDB lineage: Bacteria > Pseudomonadota > Gammaproteobacteria > Burkholderiales > Casimicrobiaceae > CAIWHR01. The sequence goes on along the minus strand of CAWHNE010000001.1, from coordinate 145,743 downwards.
GGCCGTCGGGCCGCCGGCGCGGCGGTCGTACCGGCGCATTACCGCGATCGGCCTGGCGTTGCTCGCTACGCTCGCGTTCCTGGTCGGTACTAGCGAGCGGTGGAATGCGCGGCTGCAAGGCGCGTGGTTCGACACCTACCAGATCGTCCGGCCGCGCGCCGTTGTCTCCATGCCAGTCACGGTGGTCGAGATCGACGAGAAAAGCCTCGCCCGTCTCGGCCAGTGGCCGTGGCCTCGGACGATCCTCGCCGAGCTGATCGGCGCCATCCTGCAGTACGCGCCGGCCGCGGTCGGCGTCGACATCCTGATGCCGGAGCCTGACCGGCTTTCGCCGGAGCAACTGCTCGCGCGCGCGCGCGAGCGCGATTCCCTGCTCGCGGAGCGCCTTGCCGCGCTGCCGTCGAATGACCGCGAGCTCGCGCGCGCGATCGCGGACCGCCCGGTCGTGCTTGGCTTCGGCGATGCCCTCGGGCCCGCCGTGCGCGCCCCGCGAGGTCCGCCAGTTCGCGTCATCGAGCTTCCGGGGGGCGCGCCGCCGACACCGGATCCCGCATCGAAGATGGTTCGCCAGCCGGCCGCACAAATGAACATCGAGGAGCTGGACGCCGCCGCCGCAGGTCACGGCGCCATCTCGATCGGACCGGCAGAGAACGTCGTGCGCAGGATCCCGCTCGTCCTGCGTGTCGACGACCGCATCGTGCCGTCGATGGCGATCGAGCTGCTGCGGCTCGCGTTCGACGCGCACGATGTTCGGGTCTACGCAGACGGGCCCGCGGTCGATGCGGTCGCCGTCAGCGATTTCTTGGTCCCCACCGAAGCCGACGGCCAGCTTCGGCTCCACTATTCCGTGCGCGAGGCGCGCCGTTCCGTCATGGCCGTCGACGTGCTCGAAGGCAAGGTCGATCCGGAGCGCTTCGCGCAAAAGCTGGTCCTGATCGGCATCACCGGCCTCGCGCTCGTCGACTGGCACAACACTCCGCTCGGGGTTCAGATGCCCGGCAGCGAGATTCAGGCTCAGCTGCTGGAGAACCTCTACGACCAGAACTGGCTCACGCGACCATCATGGGCGCCGCGGTCCGAGCTCGTGCTCTTCGTCGCGCTCGGCCTCGCCCTCATCGCCTTCACGCCGCGATTGCGGCCCGGCCGCGGTGCGCTCGTCGCCGCGGGCTGCATCGCTCTGCCGCTCGTCGCCGGCGCGGCCGCGTTCGGCGTGCGCCGGCTCGTATTCGATGCCGCGACGCCTGCTCTCGCGCTCCTTCTCTTGTATGTCGCCCTCCTCGTGCTCACGCTGGCCGACGCCGCCCGGGAGCGGCGGCGCCTCGAGCACGCGGTGCAACGGCAGCGTGAGGAGGCGGCGCGCGTGGCCGGCGAGCTCGACGCGGCACGCAGGATCCAGCAGGGATTCCTGCCGCGCGCCGATGCGCTGCGTGCGGAGCACCGGCTCGACCTCGCCGTCGCAATGACGCCCGCGCGCGAGACGGCGGGCGACCTCTACGACTTCTTCATGCTCGACAGGCAACGCCTCTTCTTCATGGTCGGCGACGTCGCAGGCAAGGGCCTGTCGGCGAGCGTGTTCATGGCCGTCAGCAAGGCGCTGTGCAAGAGCGCGACGCTGCGCAATCCCGATGCGGCGATCGGCGCCCTGATGCGCGCGGCGAACGACGAGATCTCGCGCGACAATCCCGCGATGCTCTTCGTCGCCGCGTTCGCCGGCGTGCTCGACCTCGACAGCGGCCGCCTCGACTACTGCAACGCGGGACACGAGAACCCGTACGTGCTCTCGCCGTCGCCGGCTCCGGGGCTCGCCCGGCTCGTCGACGGCGGGGGGCCGCCGCTTTGTACCGTCGATCGCTTCGACTATTGCGGCGCCGTGCACGCGCTGCGCCCGGGCGAGCTTGTCTGCGTGCTCACCGACGGCGTCGTCGAGGCGCAGCGCCGTGACGGCGAACGCTACGGACGGGAACGCCTGGAAGCCCGGCTAGCACGTCTGTCGAAGGGCACCGCAACGGCGGACTCCGTCGTCGCCGCGCTGACAGCGGACGTCGCGGAATTCACGACGGGCGCGGAGCCCGCCGACGACGTCACAATTCTGGTCCTGCGCTGGATCGGTCCCGCTGCGGGCGCGTAGTCAGCGCACGACGATCTCGACGCGACGATTGCGCGGCTCGGCGACGCCGTCGGGCGTCGGAATCGCCGGCTGCCGTTTGCCGCGGGACACGGCCTCGATGTCGGCGGACGGGACGCCCAAGCGCACGAGCGCGGCGCGCACGACGTCCGCGCGCTGCTGGCCGAGCGCGTCGTTGAACGGGTCGCTGCCGACCGCGTCCGTATGCCCGACGACCCGCACGTCCGGCACCGGCCGGCGCGCGATCTCGGTCAGGATCCGGTCGACGACCTGCTTCGACTCCTCGGTGAACTCGTCCTTGCCCTCGATGAAATAGAGCGTGAATGTCGCCGGCCGGCTCGGCCGCGCGGCGAGCGCCGGGCCGAAGTGCGTCTCGACTTCCTGCGCGCTGGCGCGATAGGCGCTCGGTCCCGCGGTGGCCACTCGCGCCGCCGCGTAGGGTTGATCGAGCACGATCTCGCGCTCGCCCTGCCTGACCGTCACTGCGGCGGGCTTGCCGTCGTCGGCAGGAAGCAGCACGACGGTACTGCTTGCGCACGCGCCGACGACAACCGCCACCACCGACGCGGCCGCGATCCGCGCGCTGCGACGGCCGGGCCCAGTCATTGGGCGCTTACGACGAACTCGGTGCCGCGGACCCCGAGAATTGCGGCGGGCGTGCGCACGGTCATCGCGTCGGGCGACTGCTTCGCGATCCGGCCCGAGATGACCGCGAGCGTGCCCTTGTTGAGCGACGCGTCGAAGCGGCCGCGCTGGGTCGCCGGCTCGAACGCGTAGCGATCGAGCGTGAGCACGCTGTCGGGGCCGACCGACAGGAGCGAGTCGTCGCCCATCGTGATGCCGACGGACCCATCGGCACCTGTCTTCAACGTGTCGGCGTCCTGCACACGCGCACCGACCTGGGCAGGGATCGACTGGCCATTGCGCTCGATTGTCACCTGGCCCTTCGCGACCTTGATCTGCCCGATGTCGGCCGCACCCGCCTCGAGCGCGAGGCAAAGCGCGATGATCGATCCGCCGACAGCGCGCAACCCTCTTCTCGACATGTGCATCTCCTCCCCAGGGCAGTGTACATGACCGGTCCCTTCCCGGGCGCAACCACGGCGCAAACGTTCGCAGGCCGCCGATATTGCCGATTTTCCGCCTGGCTGGCATGGAATATTCACCCTGGCGCCCGATTGGCAGGGCTGCGCCGTAGCGGTACAGTGGGGGTCGAACGGCGTCTCGCCGCGGAGGTTTTCCGGCGTGCAGGAATCAACGAAGCTGACGACGCTGCTCTTCACCGACATCGAGGGCAGCACGCGCCTGTGGGAACGGGAGGGCGAGGCCATGTCCGGCGCGCTCGCCGAGCACGATCGCCTGTCGCGCACGGCCGTCGACGAGAATCACGGCGTCATCGTCAAGATGACCGGCGACGGCATGTACGCGGCGTTCGCCGATCCGGTCGACGCGCTCGCGGCGACGGTATCGCTGCAGCGCTCGCTCGACGTGGCGGCGACGGCGAGCCCGATCGCGCTTCGGGTACGCGCGGGACTGCACCTCGGCCTCGTCGAGCGGCGCGACGACGATCTCTTCGGCAGCCCCGTCAACCGCGCCGCGCGAATCATGAAGGCCGCGCACGGCGGCCAGATCCTCCTTTCGCAGGCGGTGGTCGATCGCGTCCGCGAGCGCCTGCCGGACGCGGTGTCGCTGCGCGACCTGGGCGCGGTGCGGCTGCGCGACCTCGCGACGAGCGAGCACGTCTATCAGCTCCTGCACCCGGAGCTCCGGCAGGACTTTCCCGCGCTGCGCTCGCTCGAGGCGACGCCCAACAACCTGCCGCAGCAGGCTACGTCGTTCATCGGGCGCGAAACCGAGCTCGCCGACGCGAAGCGACTCCTCGAAGGCACGCGCCTGCTCACGCTGCTCGGCATGGGCGGCCTCGGCAAGACGCGGCTGTCGCTGCAGATCGCCGCGGACGTGCTCGACATGTATCCGGACGGCGTATGGTTCGTCGACCTCGCGCCGATCCGCGACCCGTCGCTCGTCCCGAACGCCACGGGCCACGTCCTCGGCATCCGCGAGGAAGTCGGGCAAGCCGGTCGTGCAGAGCCTGTGCGAGCACCTCAAGGATCACACGCTGCTGATCGTGCTCGACAATTGCGAGCACCTCGTCCACGCGTGCGCGAGCCTCGCCGATACGCTGCTCACGTCAATCCCCGGCATCCGCATCCTCGCGACGAGCCGCGAGGCGTTGCATATCGGCGGCGAGCAGACCTATCCGGTGCTGCCGCTGCGCGTTCCCGACCGCAAGGCAGGCGCGGCAACGCTGTTGCGCTCGGAAGCCGTGCAGCTGTTCGTCGAGCGCGCGCGCCTGCAGAAGCCCGATTTCACCGTGACGGACTCCGACGCGCCGGCGGTCGCCGAGCTGTGCGCGCGGCTCGACGGCATTCCGCTCGCGCTCGAGCTCGCCGCCGCGCGGCTGCGGTCGCTGTCGGTCGGCGACATCAACGCCCGCCTCCACGACCGCTTCAAGCTCCTGACGGGCGGCAGCCGCGTCGCGCTCGAGCGCCAGCAGACGCTGCGCGCGCTCGTGAGCTGGTCGTACGACCTCCTTCGGCCAAGACGAGCAGGTCGTGCTCGACCGGCTCTCCGTCTTCGCCGGCGGTTTCGACCTCGAGGCTGCCGAAGCGGTCTGTGGCGCGGACCCGATCGCGCCGGAGGACGTGCTCGATCTCGTGAACTCGCTCGTCGAGAAGTCGCTGATCATGGTCGAGCAGGAAGGCCGCGCATCGCGCTACGGGCTGCTCGAGACGATCAAGGAGTTCGCCCACGAGCACCTGACCAAGCGCTCGGGCCTGCAGAAGACGATCCGCGAGTTCGCGAGCGAGCGACTGAAGGAGCGCGACGACGTTGCGGCGACGGCCGCCCGCCACTGCGAGTACTACCTGGCCCTAGCGAAGACGGCGCGGCCGCGGCTCGAACAGAGCCGATGATGCGGAGTGGGCGCGGCGCCTCGAGGTCGAGCTCGACAACCTGCGCGTCGCGATCGCATCGGCGCTCGCGGGCGGCGTCGATCCGGTGATCGCCGTCAAGTTCGAGGTCGCGCTGATGCAGTTCCGTATTCGCCGCGGCTACTCGACCGAGGCGCGCAACAACGTGCGCGCCGCGCTTGCGCTTCCGGAAATGCGCGAACCGAACGTCGCACGCGGGCACGCCCTGTATCTCGGCGGCGTACTCGCGACGAACCAGGGCGACTACGCCGAGGCGAAATGGATGCTGACCGAGTGCCTCGCGATTCGACGCGCGTTGGGCGCGTCGTTCGATACCGCGGCGACGTTGTCGACGCTGTCGATGCTGCACCTGCGCCAGGGCGACGTCGCGCTGGCACGCGAACGCGAGGAGGAAGCGATCGCGCTCTTCCGCGCCCAAGGCAATCGGTTGGGCGAGGCCCACGGCCTCCTCAACCTCGGCGAAATCGCCGTGCGACAGTCCGACGACGGCAGCGCCCGGAAGCTGTTCGAGCAATGCCTTTCGATCGCGCGCGACATTGGGCACGGGAGCTCGAGGGCGAATGCGAGCGGAACCTGGGCGAGCTCGCGCTGGCTGCGGGCGACGTCGATGGCGCGCGTCGCGCGGTTCGTTCGCTCGCTCGAGGTCTGCCAAGGCGCCGAGGACAAGCGGAACGAGGCGATCGCGCTCTGGTGCCTCGGCAAGGTCGATGCCGCGGGCGGTGACCGCGAGTCAGCGCGCGCGAAATTCACCGATGCACTGCGCGCCTTCGAGTCGTTCCAGATGAGCTCCGAGGCCCTCGATTGCCTCGAGGAATTCGCCGCACTGATGCAGGAGTGCTGGTCGGTCCGTCGACGCGGTTCGGGTGCACGCGGCGACCGTCGCGATCCGCGAGCGGCTTGCGATTCCCCGCCTGCACGCGCGGCGAATCGAGGCGGCTCTCGAGCATCGAGGCCGCGTGCGTAGGCGCTGGGCGAGCGGCGTTCGACGCGGCGTGGGCCGACGGTGCGACGTGGGCGCTCGACGACGCGATCGATGGCGCGCTCGCCTTCGCGGACGCGCCGGCGTTTGCCGCCTGACGCGCCCGCGCGCGACCCCGAAAACGAAACGCCCGCCGTCGCGATCGACGGCGGGCGCTCGGGAGCGCGATCGGCAGCGTCAGGCCGCGGTGCGGCGGCGCCGGACGAGCCAGCCGGCGCCGAGCGCGCCGAACAGCAGCGCGAGCGAGCCGGGCTCGGGCGTCGGGAAGAACTTGACGTCGGTGGCGGGGATCCCCGAACAGGATCGAGTCGGGTCCGCCACCCGCACCCTTCGGGGCAGAATTGCCGGAAAAGGAAGACCGGAGTTGCTGAGGAACTCGCCCGGCAGGCCCGAATCCCACTGGATCCACCACTGTAGCCGCACAGGTCACCCGTGCAGTCGTCCGCGAAGATCGGAATCAGGCCGGTGTTGACGCCCACGACCAGCGAGAGCGATTCGGTGTCGATGACGATGCCGCCGACCGCGGTCGCGCTCGGCGTCGGCGGCGGCAGCGACAAGTGGGCGGTGCCGGCATCGTCGGAAACGTTCACGGACGCGCTCAGCAGCAGCACTCCCGTGCAGGGATCGGACCCTGCGTTGACCGTGTGGAACCCGTCGCTCAGCCCGAGACAGCCCGGCGACGTCAGGGAGGAAGAACGTGCCGACGCCGTCGAAAAACGGCGGATCGAATGCACGTGCCAACGAATTTCGCCTGCGCTGGGCCCGCCAGCGAGAAAGTGGCGGCGGCGGCGAGCGCGCAGAGCGCGATTCGATTCGAGCGATATGACATGGCAATCCCCGTGGAGGACTTCTTCGCGCGCATCGCCGCGCGCAAGATTCGAACCAGGGTCGACTGAGAATTCCAATCTGTTGAATTCAAGCCTTGACTTATTCTCAGCGATTCGCCCGCGGCTCGACCGTGGTCGAGCGGCGTGAATGTAAAATTCCTGCCGACACGTCGGCTTGGTCACGCGTCTGGCGGCTTCGGGTATTTCCACTTGCGGTGGATCCACAGCCAGTCGGCGGGGCTCGACCGGATCTCGGCTTCGAGCGCGCGCACGTAGCGCTCGATGACTTCGGTCCGTGCCGCGCTCATAGGGCGGCTCGGCGATCACGGAGACGCGCATCGAGTAGTGGCCGCGGCGGACGCGATGCATCTCGACGAACACCACGGCCGCCTTGAGAATCCGTGCAATCGCATCGGCGCCGACGAAGAACGCCGAGTCCTGGTGGAGGAACGACGTCCAGTACTTGAGCTCGTCGTGCGTCGGCGTCTGGTCGGCGACGAGCGCGTAGACGTGGGTCTCGCTGCGGCGGCGCAGGAGCTCGCGCGTGAGTTCCGTATGCGGAATCGGAGTTCCGCCGAAACGTCCGCGCGCCTCGCGCAGGAAACGGTCGATCGCGGCGACGCGCTGCGGCTTGTAGACGGGGGACATCGGCTTATCGAGCCACGTGTTCCCGGTCAGCACCTGCCATTCCCAATTGCAGAAGTGCGCGGTCATCAGCAGAATCGATTGGCCGGCGCGCGTTCGCTCGAGCACGACCTCGGGATTCTCCACGGTGACGCGCTCACGGATCTGCGCGGGCGTCGCGCCGTAGCTCCAGATGATCTCGGCCGCGAGGTCGCTCAGGTTGCGATACGATTGCTTGAGGATCGCCGCGCGCGCCTCGGCCGATAGCTCCGGGAACGCGCGCGCGAGATTGTCGGCAGCGAGCCTCCGACGCCAGCGCAGGATGTAGTATCCCCAGTCGAAGAACGGGCGACTGACGATGCGGTAGAGCCAGTCGAGCGGAAGCCGGGAGAGAAGGCCGAAGATGAAACGCATGGTCGTGGGATCGCGGCCGTCGCGGGCGCACGTGAGCGGTCAATGACGCGGGCCGCTCCTGTCTTCGCAGGCGAGCCGCGCGAGCTGCCGCGCATCGCCGACGACGTCTCGCTGTGGTGGTGCGACCTCGACGTCGCGACCGACGCCCTCCCCCGCCTCGCGGCCACGCTCGCTCCGGCCGAGCACGCGCGCGCCGCGCGCTTCGGCCGCGATTCGCTGCGCGCGCGCTGGGTCGCCGGCCGCGCGTCGCTGCGACTGGTTCTCGGACGCGCGCTCCGGACGGCGCCCGCCGATGTGCCGATCGTGCGCGGCGACCGCGGGCGACCACAGCTCGGCATCGATGCGGGGATCGATTTCAACGTCTCGCACACGGCCGGCGTCGCCCTCATCGGCATCGTCCGCAATCACGGGACCGGCATGCGCATCGGCGTTGATGTCGAGCGCGGGACGCGCGAGGTCGCAGCCGATCATCTGGCCCGCCGGGTGCTGACACCGGGCGAGCGGACGGCGCTCGCCGAGCACACGCCCGACGAGCGCCGGCGCCGGTTCCTGCGCTACTGGACATGCAAGGAAGCCATGAGCAAGGCGACCGGCGACGGAATCGCGGCGGCGTTCCGGCGGATCGACGTGACCCTCGCCCCGGCACTCCGCGTCAACGACGGTCCGCCGCCGTACCGTCCGCCCGCGTGGACGCTCGTCGCGGCGCCCGTCCCCGACGGCTACATCGCGACGGTTGCTCTCTGGGACCGCGCTGCGGCCGGCGGTGGCCCCGCCCTGCGGGCGTAAGAAATCACTCATCGGCCGGCCTCGGGTATTTCCAGCGCTTCTGCAGCCAGAGGAAATCCTCGGGGTTCTCGAGGATCGCCTGCTCGGCCCGTCGCGCGAACTTCTCCATGATGACCTCCCGCCCAGCGGTGTCGAACGGCGGCTCGGCAAGGATCTCGACCCGAACCGTGTAGTGGCCGCGCGACACGCGATGCATCGCGACATAGAGCACCGTCGCGTCGAGGAACCGCGTCACCTGGTCGGCGCCGACGTAGAACGCGGTGTCGCGTCCCAGGAATTTCGTCCAGTGCTTGCGTTCGGCGCGGCGGGGCGTCTGGTCGGCGATCAGCGAATAGACGTGGGGCTCGTCGGTCGCGTTCATCAGCTCGAACACGAAGTCCTTGCGCGGGATCGGCCGGCCCCCGAAACGCGAGCGCGCCGCGACCAGGAACCGGTCGATCCACGCGATCCGGTGCGGCTGGTAGACCGTCACGATCGAGAATCCGAAGCGGGCGCCCCCGGCGAGGAACAGCCATTCCCAGTTGCAGTAGTGCGGCGTCAGCAGCACCACGGTCTTGCGCTCCGCCGCGAGGCGCAGCACGACCTCGGGATTCTCGAACACGACCCGGCGCAGGATCGCCCGGCCGCTCGCGCCGAAGCCCCAGAGCATCTCGATCACCGTGTCCGCGCCGTGGAGGTACGAGTCGCGCACGATCCGCGCCCGCTCGGCCGGGGTACGGCTCGGCCAGCGAAAGCGCGACGTCGTGCTCGACCTGGTCGCGCCGCCAGCGCACGAGATAGAACGTGATGCCGAACGCGAGCCACCCCCAGATGTAGAGGAGCGGCAGCGGAATCAGGCCCAGGGCCCGCACGAGGAGCGTCATGGGGGATGGGGGATGCCGGCGCGCAGGCCGAACTCCGCCCGCGCGCCGCGAATATAAAGGACACCTTGACCTCCGGCAATGCGCGACAGTTGCCGGACGCGGGCACCGAACGGTATCGTGACGACGACGGAGCGCGACGTGCACTGCGCCGCGCGGCTCGGCCTCGAAGGGGACGACGTGGGCGTAAGGCAGCTTCTCGACCTGAAGGGCAAGGTGGCGGTCGTCACCGGCGGCTCGCGCGGCATCGGCCTGCAGATGGCCGAGGGCCTGGGCGAAATGGGCGCGCGCCTCGCGCTCACCGCGCGCAGGCAGGATGAGCTCGACGCCGCCCGCGCGCACCTCGAGACGGCCGGCATCGAGTGCCTCACGGTCGCCTCCGATCTCGCGCTCGCCGCGTCGATCCCGGGCATCGTCGACGCCGTGCTCGCGCGCTACGGACAGATCGACATTCTCGTCAACAACGCCGGCTGCAACTGGGCCGCGCCGGCCGAGGACTATCCGGACGACGGCTGGCGCAAGGTGATGAACCTCAACCTCGACGCGGCGTTCCATCTCACGCGCGAGGTCGGGCGCCGCTCGATGATTCCGCGGCGAAGCGGCAAGATCGTCAACATCGCGTCGATCGCGGGCCTCTTCGGCAACCCGCCGAAGTGGGAGATGCGGACCATCGCCTACAACGCGAGCAAGGGCGCGCTCATCAACCTCACGCGCGCGCTGGCCGCCGAGTGGGGCCCGTACAACATCAATGTCAACGCGATCTGCCCCGGCTTCTTCCCCTCCAAGATGACGAAGGTGACGCTGGAGCGGATCGACCGCGAGGTGCTGGATCTGACCCCGCTCGGCCGGCTCGGCGGCGACGAGGACCTGAAGGGGTGCGTCGTGTTCCTCGCTTCGGAAGCCTCGCGGCACATCACCGGGCAGGCGATCGCCGTCGATGGCGGCGTCACCGTCGTCTGACATGCCCGATGCCGCAAACGTCGGGGCGCAGCTGGTCGCGCCGCTGCACCCGTTCGACGAGGCCGCGCTTGCCGCGTACCTGCGCGCGCATGTTGCCGACTTCCGTGGTCCGCTCGAGCTTCTGCAGTTCCAGGGCGGGCAATCGAATCCGACCTACCGGGTGACGGCCGGCGACCACCGTTACGTATTGCGGCGCAAGCCTCCCGGGAAGCTGCTGCCGTCGGCGCACGCGGTCGATCGCGAGCACCGCGTGATGGCGGCGCTTGCCGGCACCGGCGTGCCCGTCGCGCGGATGATCGCGATGTGCGACGACCCGGCGGTCATCGGCACGCCCTTCTATCTGATGCAGTATGTCGAAGGCCGGGTGCTTTGGGATCCGACACTGCCCGGCATGACGCCGCCCGAGCGGGGGGCGCACTACGACGAGCTCAATCGGGTGCTGGCGACGCTGCACCGAGTCGACTATGCGGCGGTCGGCCTCGCCGATTTCGGCAAGTCCGGACAGTACATCGAGCGCCAGATCTCCCGTTGGTCGAAGCAGTACGAGGCGGCTCCAGCCGACCGGATCCCCGCGATGGACGCGCTGATCGGATGGCTGCCGCGGCATGTGCCGGCAGGCGACGAGACCTCGATCGTCCATGGCGACTATCGCATCGACAACGTGATCTTCCATCCGACCGAGCCGCGCGTGCTCGCCGTGCTCGATTGGGAGCTCGCCACGCTCGGTCATCCGCTGTCGGACTTCGCCTACCATGCGATGGCGTGGCGCCTCGCGCCGGGAGTGTTTCGCGGCCTCAAGGGCTGCGACTTCGCCGCGCTCGGTATTCCGACCGAAGCCGCGTACGTCGCCGCGTACTGCGCGCGCACGGGCCGCTCCGGCATCCCGCACTGGGAGTTCTACCTGATCTTCAACATGTTTCGCATCGCGGCGATCCTGCACGGCGTGCTCGCCCGCGCGCTGCAGGGCAACGCGGCCTCGGCGAACGCGCTCGAGCAGGGCAATCGCGCGCAGCTTGTCGCGGGCGTCGCGTGGGAAATGGCGCAGCAGCAGGATCGAGGGGAGTGATTTCATGGATTTCGCGTATTCGCCGAAAGTGAAGGACCTGGCCGCGCGCGTCGCGCGCTTCATGGACGAGAACGTCTATCCGGCGGAGCCGGTGTTCGCCGCCGAGGTCGAGGCGAACCGCAAGCGCGGCAACGCGTGGGTGCCGACGAAGGTGATGGAGGAACTGAAGGCGAAGGCACGCGCGGCGGGACTGTGGAACCTGTTCCTGCCCGAGTCCGATCTCGGCGCCGGGCTCACCAATCTCGAATACGCGCCGCTGTGCGAGATCATGGGCCGCTCGTGGATCGCGCCCGAGGCGTTCAACTGCAACGCACCGGACACCGGGAACATGGAAGTGCTCGTGCGCTACGGCACCGACGCGCAGAAGAAGCGCTGGCTCGAGCCGCTCCTGCGCGGCGAGATCCGCTCGGGCTTCGCGATGACCGAGCCCGACGTCGCGTCGTCGGATGCGACCAACATCGAGGCGTCGATCGTCCGCGACGGCGACGACTACGTGATCAACGGCCGCAAGTGGTGGACGACCGGCGGCCCGGATCCGCGCTGCAAGATCCTGATCTTCATGGGCAAGACCGACGCCGCGAACCCGGACCGGCATCGGCAGCAGTCGATGATCCTCATTCCCGTCGACACCCCGGGCGTGCGCCTCGTCCGCGTGTTGACCGTGTTCGGCTACGACGACGCGCCGCACGGGCACGCCGAGTTCGACTTCGACAACGTCCGCGTGCCCGCGGAGAACCTGCTGCTGGGCGAGGGCCGCGGCTTCGAGATCGCGCAGGGCCGGCTCGGCCCGGGGCGCATCCACCACTGCATGCGGCTGATCGGCCAGGCGGAGCGCGCGCTCGAGGCGATGTGCCGGCGCGCGGCCACGCGCGTCGCCTTCGGCCGCGCGATCGCCGACCAGACGGTGACGCAGGAGCGCATCGCGGACGCGCGCATCGCGATCGATCAGGCGCGCTTCCTCGTGCTGCACGCGGCGTGGAAGATGGACGTCGCCGGCAACAAGGCGGCGAAGAAGGAGATCGCGATGATCAAGGTCGCGGCGCCGAACATGGCGTGCCGCGTGATCGACTGGGCGATGCAGGTGCACGGGGCCGCCGGCGTCTGCGACGATTTCGGGCTCGCGTTCTTCTACGCGCAGGCGCGCACGCTGCGCTTCGCCGACGGGCCCGACGAGGTCCACCGCAACCAGATCGCGCGGCTCGAGCTGGCGCAGCACCGCCCACCATCGAAGTGACGGTGCGTTGCCGACACACACCGGTCATTTCCGCGTGGGCCGAAGCGATGGGATGGGCGACCCGCCGCCCCAACCCGTCCCTCCGAGCACGCGCTCAGAGGTAGCCAGCCCTCTCGGCCGCCGACAGCAACTCGGCAACGGCCTCGGTCGTCGGGGTCGCCCAGCCACCCGCTCCAGCGGTCCGAGTACGTCATCGGGCAGGCGCTGCTGGGGCGGATTGGCCAGGATTGAACAGAGTTGGCTCACCTGTTCCAAATCGCCGTCCGCGGCGGCAATGGCTACGTCGACGAAGTCAGCGATCCAAAGAAAAGGGTAGTTCGGCATTGCGGACATCAGATCTCTCGCTTCGGCGAGCTGTTCCCTGACACGGTCGCGCACCTCGCCTTGACGCCATGCGGCCCAGGCGAGATTGGCGGTCGCGACGCCCTCGTAGAGACGAGCACCGGACGAGCGAGCAGCCGCCGACGCCGGCGACGGCGAAGGCCCGTGCGCTCTCGACGTCATGGCGAAATCTCGCCGCTATCGCGAGATACGTGAGAGCAGAGCAGGTGGACTTCGGCATTGCCCGCGCGACGGGCCTCCTCCAGCACTTCGAGGAGCCTTCGTTCGGCGCCGGCACGGTCGCCGCTCCAGAGCAACATGAACGCGTGGGCGAACTTGGCGAACGTCCCGCCGGTGCCGTCGGCGAGTTCAAGGGCGGAAAGCTCCGCGAGACGGACGGTCTCCGGCGTCGCCGTCATCCGCGCCGAGCGAAGCTCGAGGGTCGCAAGGCTTCGGTGGTACACGCCGTGCTCTTCCCGAGTGCCTCGCTCCTCGAGGGCGGGTGCGAGGCGGGCGGCAGCCGTCCGCATCTCTTCAGTCCGTCCCTGCATATAGAGCACATGCAGCGACTCGCACTCGACGGCGAAGTGCTCGCGCCACCACGGGTCCGTTCGATCGCCGGGCTCCAGGCCAGCGAGGTGTGTGCGCGCAATGGCGAGCTGCGCGTCCGCCCGATCGATCTGTTGGCGGGCCACGAGCGTGTGGGCCCGCTTGCGGCACAGTCGCGCCGCGTCGATGCCGGACGACTGCCCGGCCAAGAGCGCGAAACGATCGGCTGCCTCTTCGAACCGACCGATGAGGTACACCAAGTCGGCCGCGCGCTCATCGAGCACGAGCCGTCTCGCATGGTCCGACCCCGACGCAAGCCGGATGGCCTTTTCCACGTGCGCCAACGCGTCCTGGTTGGCGTGAACCGTCTGCGCTCGTTGCGCTGCTTGCTCGTACCGACGCGACGCTTCCTGTTCATTGCCGGCCTGTTCGAGGTGCCACGCGATGACGGCGTCGTCGGCGTTCGGTTCGTCAGCCAACAGCGACGCCAAGGTCAGGTGAAGGCGCCGCCGCTCGCGGGCGAGCATTCCCTGGTAGACGACGTCCTGCACCACGGCGTGAACGAACTGCAGGTGGTCCGACCCTGCCGGTTCGATCAGCTGCCGTTCGAGTAGCGTCCCAAGCACCGCCGGCAGCGCGGCGTGCGCCACTCGCGGCGGCGAGCCGATCCAACGCTCCGGTGCGGAAACGGCGACCAATGATCGAGGCCTGTCGCAGAGCTGCCTTGGCACCGGCATCGAGCCGGTCGATACGCTCGGCGACCACGGCGTGTAGCGAGTCCGGAAGACGGAGCTCCGCCGGCTCGCGTTGGAGGAAGATGCGGCCGTCTTCGAGGATGGCGGACCCGTCGTCCACGAGGGACCGAAGGAACGACGCAAGGTAGAAGGGATTGCCTTCGGAGCGCTCGAGGAGCGCACTCCGCAACCACGACTGCGGGTTCGGTGTTACGAGCATTCGCGCGAGCACGGCCGCCACGGCGTCGGCGTCGAGCGGGCCGAGCTCGATCGCCCGCTCTTCCCCGCTTCGCCGAACGGCGTCTAGCCAAGGGGCGACGCGTGAGGCGTCAGTCCGACTCGTGACAACGAGCGCCACGCCCGGCAGGAGACCCTTGGCGACGATGTCGGCCAACAGCTCGATCGAGGACGCATCAGCCCAGTGGAGATCCTCGATGCAAATTACGGTCCTGGTTCCGATGGCCGCCGTTGCGACGAGCGCGGCAATGGCGCGGTGGAGGCGCTGTCGGATGACGTCGGGTGTCACGCCGGACAGGACGCGGTCGTCACCCTCGATCGGTGGGAGGTCCCGGAACCTTCGAAGGTAGGGCGCGTGCTCCTCAGCAGTCTGACTCAGATGGATGGACAGGTGATCCGCCAGCGCCATGGCAACCTTGTCGGCATCGGCACCGGGCGGCGCACCGATGATCTCGTCGAACAGATCGTGCAGGACTCCGTAGGTTGCGCTCGACCTGTGGGTCATCGCCGCGACCTCCAACCAGCGCCACCGACTCCCCAGCTCCCGCCGGAGCTCGCGCAAGAGGCGGCTCTTGCCGAGGCCAGGTTGGCCGACGATCGTTAGCGCCGGGGCGCCGGACTGGACGGCGCGAACGAGGGCGTCGAGCTCCTTGTGTCGACCTTCGAACGCGAGGGTGAAGCCATCCGAGGTCCGCTCTCTCCGCTGCCGGGCCGACAGGAGCCGGTAGACGGGTAGAGGCTGCCCCTTGCCCTTCAGTGGAATGGGGGGCAACGCTTCGAATTCGAAGGAGGACGCTGTGGCACGGTAGCTGGCGGGGCCCACGAGGATCTCGCCCGCATTGGAGGCATCCTCGAGGCGAGCCGCGATATTCACTGCGTCGCCCATGACCGAGTAGTCCTGCCGGCGGCTCGAACCGATCCCGCCTGCCACAACAAAGCCCGAGTTGACACCGATGTGCAAGCCAAGCGCCTGGTCGCATTCCACGTTGAAGGCGCTCAATTCATCGAACATGTCGAGGCAGGCCCGGAGCGCATGGTCTGCATGGTGCTCGGTTGCTCGTGGCGCACCGAACAGCGCCATGATCTCATCGCCCATGAACTTGTCGATCACCCCGCCGTAACGCTCGACAACGGGCACGAGGCGCTCGAACAGCCCGTTCACGATGTCGCGGACCTCCTCGGAATCCAGCTGCTCCGATATCCCTGCAAAGCCCGCCACGTCCACGAACACGACAGTGACGACCTTGCGCTCTCCGTGAAGATCTGGCGGACTAGGCCCAGTCCCGGACTCGTCGAACTCGGCCAATCGGGTGCGGACCGGACGAAGGGCGAGATCGACCGCCGAGTCGCCGAGCACACTCCTCTGAGCCTCCAGCGTGCCAATGGTCCGCAGGAGCTGCTCGCGCTCTTTTTCCGAACGACCGGCAAACGGAGCCATTCGGTCCTCACCGTAGTCCGCCAAGCCCAACCAGAGTACCACCTGCTTTGGAGGGCCCGGCGTTACGGCCGGATCTGGCCGGATGCCGCCTAATCGCTGGCCGTCTCAGTTCGACCCGCTATAGCAGTTGGTTGCTGTTCGCAACCCCGTCGTTGAACGAGATGCAACTGAGCCGCGCGAAAACGCGTGACCCTGCCTGCCGCGTCGGCTCCATTTGCGTGTTAGTGCGCGTCCGATGATCAACCGGTCGCCTGCAAGTACTCATGAACTGACTTCAAGTGCTTCACTGGAAGTAACCGGAGCGCTTCCGCCATGTCGATGGCGCCCGCGTGGGCATAGTAAAGCATCAACGCGGCAAGAGATTTCTGCAGCGGATCCGTGGCGGCGCTGTATTGGGCCCGCAGCGCCTCTTCGGGCACATGCTGGACGATGAATCTCTTGCCCATCAGCTGCTCTGCCAAACGCACGACTTCCAGGGGACTCAACGCGTCCGGACCGCCTAGTTTGATGACCGCGTTGATCGCTCGCGGATTGTCCAGTGCAGCTGCCGCAAACTGCGCGACGTCGTGAAAGGAGATCCAGCTGAGTTTGCCGTGCCCGTCGCCGTAAATCCGGGCCGTGCCGTGCGCCGGATCGAAGCCCAAGGCGGGACTCAGCCATACCTCTGTGAAAACGGTCGGCTGAAGGATCGTGTACGTCATCCGGCCTCGCCGCAGGCGGTCCTCGACAGCACGCTTCGCCGTCTGAAGCGGGAAGTCGATGTCGACGTTCGGAAATGAAATCAGGACAAAGTGCTTGACACCAGCCTGCTCGGCAGCCTCGACGAGGTTCAGTTGTCCCTGGCGGTCGACGTTCTCGATGGAATCGCCTTCCTGCCTCGACACTGTGGATGACGCGGTTGAAACCACCGTGCTCGCACCACGGCACGCCGTCTCCAGCGAGGCTCGGTCCTTCAAGTCGCCGCGCACCACCTCTGCACCCAGGGCTCTCAGACGGTCGACCTTTTCCGGAGTCGAGCTGTCCCTGGCCAGCACCCTCACGGCACTGCTCTGCTCAGCAAGCAGACGACAGATCTCGCCGCCTAGCATGCCGGTTGCGCCAACGATCAGATTCATAGCAGACCCCGTCTTCGTCGTGCTCCCAAAGAAGTCACGGAGCAAGGTAGCGGATCCGAGCGTTCAGATCGGCCCGAGTCCACTCGATCCGGCAGATTGACGCGTTTCCGGGTATAATGCAATTGCGGCCGATGTTCCAGTCCCCTTGCCGCAGTCGATTCCGACCTCCGTAGTTCCTCCCGTTTGGCTGTGACTGGCCGTCCCTTTGGGATGAATGGCCGAGCATCCATTCGAGACTTGTCATGACCTTTTCTACACTCGGGCTGTCCGACGCGCTGCTGCGCGCGGTCGCCGATCAGGGCTACACCGTCCCCACGCCCATTCAGCGTCAGGCGATTCCTGCCGTTCTCGCGGGCGGCGATTTGCTGGCCGGCGCGCAAACCGGAACCGGCAAGACCGCCGGCTTCGTGCTGCCCATGCTGCAGCGGCTGTCCACCCATCCCTCGCCTTATGGGGCTCGTTCGCGCAAGCCGGTCGCGCGCGCTGATTCTCACGCCGACGCGCGAACTGGCGGCGCAGGTCGAAGCGTCCATCAAGACGTACGGCAGGCATCTGAAGCTCTCCTCGATGGTGCTGTTCGGCGGCGTTGGGCTGGCACCGCAAACAGCACAGTTGAAGCGCGGTATCGACATTCTGGTTGCAACGCCGGGTCGGCTGCTCGACCATCATGGGCAGGGCAACGTGGATTTCTCACGCGTCGAGATCTTCGTGCTCGACGAGGCGGACCGCATGCTCGACATGGGCTTCATTCCCGACGTCAAACGGGTGCTCGCGCTGCTCCCGAAACAGCGTCAGAACCTGCTGTTCTCGGCAACGTTTTCGGCCGAGATCAAGGCGCTTGCCGAAAAGCTGTTGAACCGTCCACGGACGATCGAAGCTACACCGCCCAACTCAACCGTCGACGCGATCGCGCAACGCGTGCATCCCGTGAACCGCGAGGACAAGAGCAAGTTGCTGGCGTGGCTCGTGGGGCACCACCGCTGGCGGCAGGTGCTGGTATTCACCCGGACCAAGCACGGCGCCGACAAGCTCGTCAGCTCGCTCCACAGCGATGGCCTTCGCGCCGTGGCGCTGCACGGCAACAAGAGCCAGAACGCACGCACGCGGGCGCTGGCCGATTTCAAAGCCGGCGCGGTCGAGATCCTGGTCGCCACGGACATCGCGGCACGCGGCATCGACATCGACCAGCTGCCGCATGTCGTCAACTACGATCTTCCCAATGTGCCCGGAGACTACATCCATCGCATCGGCCGCACCGGACGCGCCGGCCTCGACGGCGAGGCGATCTCGCTGGTATGCGTCGATGAGCAGCTGTTTCTGCGCGATATCGAGCGACTGATCAAGCGCTCGATCCCGCGCCAGGTGATCCCCGGCTTCGAGCCCGATCCGAACGCGGTTGCGCAACCCGTATTCACGCAGCGCGGGCGCGGGCAGATGCAAGGTCAGCGGCCGGGCGCGCGGAAGGCTCGAGGCAACGGCCACGCGTCCAGTCACGCACCCGCCAACGGTGGCGCCCCGCGTCATGGCTCCAGTCAATCACGGTCCGCGCACTCCACGCAGACGCCCGCTTCGTCGCGCGGAGGGAGGCCCGGCCCCGCGGCCGGACCTGCCCTGTTCCACTCGCGTTCCAAGACGAAGCACTAGGAAACGGTGTGAGAACTCCGAAGAGGCTCGAGGCGCTCGTTCAGGAGGGCCTGATCGATGATGTGCTGCGTCAACTCATGAGCGGCAAGGAGGCTACCGTCTACGTCGTCCGTTGTGGTCAGGAAACGCGTTGCGCCAAGGTGTACAAGGACGCCAACAAGCGCAACTTCCGGCAGGCGGCTTTGTATCAGGAGGGTCGCAAGACCAAGAACAGCCGGCAGGCGCGTGCAATCCAGAAAGGCACGCGCTATGGCCGCAAGTCGCAGGAGGAAGCGTGGCAGACCGTGGAGGTCGACACGCTATACCGCCTGGCTGCCGCGGGCGTGCGCGTGCCCCGCCCCTACGGTTTCTTCCAGGGCGTGGTGCTCATGGAACTGCTCACCGATGCGCAAGGCAACGCCGCGCCGAGGCTCAACGACCTGGTCCTTTCGCAAGAGGTGGCGCTGGCCTATCACGCCATGCTGGTCCGGCAGATCGTCCGCATGCTGAGCGTCGGCGTCATCCACGGCGATTTGTCCGAGTACAACGTGCTCGTCGATCGGGATGGTCCGGTGATCATCGATTTGCCGCAGGCCGTCAACGCGGCGGGCAACAACAACGCGGCCTCCATGCTGCAGCGGGATGTCGACAACATCACGGCCTATTTCAGTCGTTTCGCCCCGGCGCTCGCTTCGACGCAGTTCGGGAAGGAAATATGGTCACTCTACGAGGGCGGAGCCATGGGCGAGGAGGTCGCGCTCACCGGCCACGTTGCACCGGAGACCAGGATCGCAGATGTCGCGGGGGTCATGCGCGAAATCAGCGATGCCCGGGCCGAGCACGAAGCGAGGCTGCGTTACAGGACGGAAATGGCGGGTCGCCAATAACGCAGCGCCGCACTTTGCAATGGCCCTCAAGTCCACGATCTTCAAAGCCGAGCTTTCGATTGCGGACATCGACCGTGGCTACTATCACGACCACACGTTGACCGTCGCGCGCCATCCGTCCGAGACCGACGAGCGCATGATGCTGCGGCTGCTCGCGTTCGCGTTGCACGCGGACGACGCTCTCGAGTTCGGACGTGGCTTGAGCACGGATGACGAGCCCGACGTGTGGCGACGCGACCTGACGGGCGCGATCGAGCAATGGATCGAGGTCGGGTTACCGGAAGAACGAACAGTGCGCAAGGCCTGCGGTCGCGCACGGGAGGTCCACGTCCTCGCGTACGGAGGACGCGCGGTGGATCTGTGGTGGCAAGGCGCGCGCGAAAAGCTGGAGCGGCAGGATCGGCTCACGGTGAGCGAAGTGCCCATCGATGCGAGCCGCGCGCTAGCGCGATTGGCTGCTCGCCAGATGCGGTTGCAGGTGACGATTCAGGAAGGGCATGTCCTGATCGCCAATGGCGCAACCTCGCTTCCCGTCGAGCTCCGAACGCTAAAAGCCCTGTCGCAAGGCGACTAGGCCACCTGCCCCGCCGCGTGTCCGGACGCCCACGCCCACTGGAAGTTGTACCCGCCCAGCCAGCCGGTGACGTCGACGACCTCTCCGATGAAGTAGAGACCGGGAACCGTCGTCGCGGCCATCGACTGCGACGACAAGCCGCGCGTATCCACACCGCCCGACGTCACCTCGGCCTTGTTGTAGCCGAGCGTGCCCGAGGGCAGGACCTCCCAGGCGTTGAGTTGCGCGCCTGCGGTGCGCAGGCGCTCGTCCGCGAGCGCACGCATCGGCAGCGCGACGTCATGGACGGCACACCATCGCTGCGCCAAACGCCTCGGGAGCCGCTCGGCGAGCACGTTGTCGAGTCGCATTGCCGATCCGGCGTGCGTGCGCAGCCACGCGGTGGCATCGAGCCCCGGCAGCAAATCGATCACAAGCGGCGCGGGCGCCTTCCAATACGAAGAGATCTGGAGAATCGCCGGGCCCGACAGGCCGCGGTGCGTGAACAGCAGGTTTTCGCGAAACCTGGCCTCGCCGAAGGCGACCTCGGCATCGACCGAGATTCCGGATAGATCACCGTAACGCGCGAGGGCGTCGGGCGCGAATGCGAGCGGCACGAGCGCCGGCTTTGGCGGGACGATCGCCAATCCGAATTGCTCCGCGAGCCGGTACCCGAACGGCGTGGCGCCAACCTTCGGCACGGTGAGGCCGCCAGTTGCGATCACCAGCGACGAGCAACGCACGCGCCCTCGTGTCGTCGCTACGGCGAAGCGGTCTCCCTCGCGAGTGACGCCCTCCACTGCACACGGCATCCACCACTGCACGCGTCCGCGCTCGCATTCCGCCTTGAGCATCTCGATGATGTCGCGCGCGGAGTTGTCGCAGAAGAGCTGACCGAGCTTCTTCTCGTGGTAGTCGATGTCGTGACTCTCGACAAGGCGAACGAACTGCGCGGGCGTGTAGCGCGCGAGCGCCGAGCGGCAGAAATCCGGGTTCTGCGAAAGATAGTTCGCCGGGCCCGCATTGACATTCGTGAAGTTGCAGCGGCCGCCGCCGGAGATCCGGATCTTTTCGCCGACGACGTGATAGTGCTCGATGAGAAGCACCCGGCGGCCGCGCTGTCCGGCCTGTGCCGCGCACATCATGCCGGCAGCGCCGGCGCCGATGACGACGACGTCCGCGGTCACCCTCAATACGCTATCCCGACTGCGCTGGATCGCGCGGAGGAGCGAGGGTGCCGCGGCATTCGCGCGGGCTGCTGCGGATGCACTGCCAGCGCAAAGGCGCAGCGGATCGCCCCGGTCCTGCCCTCTAGTGCTTGATGAACGGCACCGCGTCGCCCGCGTGCTTCTTCTGCTGCTTGATCGCCTTCTTTTCCTTGGCCGTGTGCTGCGGCTTCTTCTTGTTTTCCTTCGGCGGCTGATGGGACATGACTCGCTCCTGTGATTGGCCAACGGCATGGCGCCTACTTACTATAGCGCCAAACTCCGTGCGCCAAGGCGCGCGTCGGCCCTCGGAACCGTCTGAACCGCAAGTTTCAAGCCCGACTCGGGGGCGGCGACAACGACGCCGCGAGTGATCCGGGCCGCGAGCAACCCGCTACGTTGTCGGCTTGGCCTTTCGACCAGGCGCCAGCGGCGGAACATAACCCGACACGCGGCACTGCCAAGCGTCTATCCGCTTGCCGCCTTCGAAGCGGGTCAGGCTGCAGGTGATGACCGCTCCGGTCGCTGCGAGCCCGGCAAGGCGCTGGCGCACCGTTGCCAGCGGCACGCCCGTCTCCTTGGCGATCTCGAGGTCGAGCCGCTGACCGTATTTCTTCAGGCACTCCAGGACTTCAGTCACAACGCCACCTTTGGGTAATGAGCCCCAGTGTAACAGGTGGCAGGGGTTGCCGGTTCCCCATTCGATATCCGCGCGACGTCCAGGGTCTCGATGTGCAGTGGCCGCATGAGCCAATGGCCACGATCAGCCTTCCAGCAGAGTTTCGGCCGTGATCTTCAGGACGACCGTCCCCCCGACCTTGGCCTGACCGTCGAGTACGGCCTTGCGAATTCTGGGAACGAGCTCGACGATCTTGACCTCGATGTCGACGTCATCGCCCGGCCGAACCGGAGCCCTGAACCGTACCTTGAGCTCGCGCGCCAGTGCCCCGGGGCCTGGCAGGCTGGTGGCCAGCAATGCCGAGAAGAAACCCACCAGGAGAACGCCGTGGGCGATGACGCCGCCGAAGCGGGAATGGGCGTAGACCGGGTCGGTATGTATCGGGTTGTGGTCACCGGTCACGGACGCAAAGGCCGCGATCATCTCCGGTGTTATCCGAATCTTGGCGGACGCGGTTTGGCCGAGAATCAGGTCTTCAAAGCGCATCCGTTCCTCATCCTCAAGGGATCAACCTATGGCCTTGCAAGAGTCCGGCATCGCCAAAATCACGCTACGCGCGCGGTCGCCGGGGGTCAACCCCCCTGGCCCGAAGGGTCTAATCGTCAGCGATGCAAGCCCGCCATTCCATCAGACGCCGAATGCGAAGGACCGGCATTCACTGACGGCTGCTCCCAGCGGAGAGATCCGTCATAAGCGACCGCTTGCGACCCCATTGCAGCCGAGATCGATTCTGCAACACGGACAATCGAGTGTTGCGACTGGCCGTCCCCACTGCCCCATGTCGTGTGCGTCGCTGACGGCAACCGCTACGTTCTGAGGGACGCCGTCGCCCCGCTTCTGGGACGACTCAATTGCCTCCGCCCCCTTTTGGCGTTAGCCTGAATGCTCCCCCATCCCGAAGCACCTACACCATGGCCATCTGGAAAGACAATACGGCCTCGCGGCCGACCTCCGTGCCCGCCCCCGGCGTGAGGGAACCGGCCCCCTTCGATGCTCCGGCGAAGCCCGAGCTCGCTCGCAGCCCGGCCCCAGCTCCGGTAACACCCACCCGCGCCAATCTGCCCCGCGCGGAATCGTTGATCGCCGCGGACATCACCATCGAAGGCAAGATCGAAGGTGGCGGCAGCGTACGCATCGCCGGCAAGTTCAAGGGCGACGTCAACGTCCAGGGCGACCTCTCGATCGAGGACGGCGCCAAACTGACCGGGAGCGTGCGAGCCGACAAGGTCACGATCGCCGGCGAACTGGATGGAAACGTCGAGGAAGCCTCACGCGTCGACTTGCTGCAGACCGCCGCGGTGACTGGCGACTTGAAAGCCGGGTCGTTGACGGTCGCGACTGGCGCCCGCATGCGCGGTCGGGCCGAGTTCGGCTGGGACGACACCAAGGAAACGAAAGTCGGCAAGCCCAGCAGCAGCCACGGATGGGAGAGCGGCACCGGCTCATGAGCAGCGTTCGCCCGGGCAGCCCCGGGGCGACCCGCGCTTGTCCGCACTGTCGGGAGACCATCCTCGAGAGTGCAACCGTGTGTCCGGCCTGCCGGCATTACCTGCATTTCGATACCGGTGCCGATGCGCCCCAAGCGCCCGCGCTCACGCCACTGCGCATCGAAGGCAGCATTCGGCATCCGGCCGACGGCGAACCTTGGGAGTACACCATCGTCGTGTCGATTCGTAACGATCGCGGCGAAGAAATCGCCCATAAACTGATTGGCGTGGGTGCGATGAACGCGAACGAGCAGCGCTCGTTCACCTTGTCGGTCGAAGCCGTGTCCGCCAAGGCGAAGGGCCCCGGGAAAGGCGGCACGCGGCACTGAGAGCCCAACGGTGACGAGAGCGGCGGACGGATACTCGCTCTTGGTGCGACCCAGCATCTGAAGTCAACTCGCCGGTCGGGCGCCCCCAGCAGAGTCATATCGAACCGGACTGTCGGTAGGCGGCCCGGTCTTTGCGTTAGCGGATAACGCGATGCCCGCCGCCCGCCCCGCGCCAGTGGCGAAGCAGTGCGAAGCCGCCGAGCATCCCGCCCAAGTGCGCAAAGTGGGCCACCCCCTCCTGCGTGCCGGTGACACCGAGGAACAGCTCGATCGCGGCGTAAACCAGCACGAACACCCGCGCCGGCATCGGGATCGGCGGGAAGATCAGCATCACCCGATTGTTCGGGAAAAAGATACCGTACGCGAGCAGCAGACCGAAGACACCGCCGGAAGCGCCGACGGTCGGATAGAAGCCGCCCGCAACCGCGGCGAACACCAATTGCGTGAGCGCAGCGGAGACCACGCACACGAAGTAATACGTCAGGTAGCGCCGCGTGCCGAACACCTGCTCGATCGCGCCGCCGAACATGTAGAGAGCGAACATGTTGAACGCGAGGTGCAGCGTACCGCCGTGCAGGAACGCATAGGTGATCAGTTGCCACACGGCGAAGCTCGCACCGCCTGCCTGCCCGACGCCGATCGGCCACAGCGCTAGCGCGTAAATCGATCCCGGAGCGACTTGCTCCAGGAGGAACATCGCCACATTGGCGGCAATCAACGCAGTGGTAACGAGCTGCACGTGCGTTAGTTGGGGTCGCGTGGGGCGGCCCTCAAGGGCGCGACCGTTGTCGGTCGCGCCGCTCGTTACTGCCCGCCGGCCAGCAGCGGCTGATCGGCGTTTGGCTCGGGGTCAGCGCCTGGAGGCGCGGTCAAGCGCTTGGCAGCCGATAGTCGCGGAAGGCCTCGCGCAGCTTCATCTTCTGCAGCTTGCCGGTTGCCGTGTGCGGCAGCTCGTCGACGAAGACGACGTCGTCGGGCAGCCACCACTTCGCAACCTTGGCCTCGAGGAACGCAAGCAGATCCTCGCGCGTGACTGCGCAGCCCTGCTTCTTCACCGCGACGAGCAGCGGGCGCTCCTGCCATTTCGGATGCGCCACGCCGATCACCGCCGCCTCGGCGACGTCCGGATGGCCCATCGCCGCATTCTCGAGGTCGATCGACGAGATCCACTCGCCGCCGGACTTGATCACGTCCTTCGCCCGGTCCTTGATCTGCATGTAGCCGTCCGGGTCGATCGTCGCGACGTCGCCCGTGTCGAAGAAGCCGTCGGCATCGAGGATCGCTGCACCCCCAGCGCGGAAGTAGCTGTCGGCGATCCACGGCCCGCGCACCATCAGATGCCCCCGTGCATCGCCGTCGTGCGGCAGTTGCCGTCCCTCGTCGTCGGCGATGCGGAGCTCGACCCCGTACACCGGGCGTCCCTGCTTCTCCTGCAGGTCGAGGCGCTGCCCGAGCGCGAGGTCGCGGTGCTTCGGCAGCAGATTGCACACGGTGCCGAGCGGCGACATCTCGGTCATCCCCCACGCGTGGACGACGAACGTGCCGAACGCCTTTTCGAAGCGCTCGCTCATCGCGCGTGGCGCGGCCGAGCCACCGATGATCACGCGCTTGAGGCGCAGGTCGCGCTTCGGATCGAGATTCGCCGCGTCGACGTGATTGAAGAGGTTGAGCCACACCGTCGGCACGCCGAGCGCGAGCGTCACCTGCTCGTCACGCATCAGCTCGTAGACGCTCTTGCCGTCGAGCCCGGGGCCGGGCAGAACGAGCTTGGCACCGGACATCGCGCCGGCGTACGGCGTGCCCCACGCGTTGACGTGAAACATCGGCACAACCAGCAGCGCGGTCTCCGCCGCGCCGAGCCCGATGCCGTCGACCGAGCACACGGCGAACGAGTGGAGCACTGTCGACCGGTGCGAGTAAAGGACGCCCTTTGGATGGCCGGTCGTTCCCGAGGTGTAGCAGAGTGACGAAGCGGTGCGCTCGTCGAATGCGGGCCACGCGTAGTCGCCGTCCTGCGCCGCGAGCAGGTCCTCGTAACAGTGGACGTTTGGCAGCTTCGCAGCGGGCAGGTGGGCGCGGTCGGTCAGCGCGATGAAGCCGCGGACTGATTTAAGGGCCGGCGCGAGCTTCTCGATGAGCGGCAGAAACGTCAGGTCGAAGCAGAGGAGCTTGTCCTCGGCGTGGTTCGCGATGTATTCGATCTGCTCGGCGAAGAGCCGAGGATTGATCGTGTGCAGCACGCCGCCCATCCCGGAAACGCCGAAGTAGAGCTCGAGGTGCCGGTGCGTGTTCCAGGCGAGCGTCGCGACGCGGTCGCCCGCCTCGACGCCCAGCGCCTGCAGTGCCTGCGCCGCCTGCTTCGAACGACGGTGCACGTCGCCGTACGTGCACCGGTGCACCGGTCCTTCGACGGTGCGCGTGACGATCTCCGCGTGCGGATGGACGGCGTTCGCGTGCTCGATCAGGGACGAGATCAAGAGCGGACGGTCCTGCATGAGTCCGTGCAGCAAGGGCGGCCTCCCTCCGGAATGCCCGCAGTTCAGAAGAAGCGCTTGAGGAGCGCGAGCACGGCCTCGAAGCGGCGGCCGTACGGCGGGCGGAAGAGCGCGATGCCGTTCAAGCGCGACTGGTGGAGCACCGCCTTCTCCTGCGTGAACGTGAGGAAGCCGTGCTCGCCGTGGTAGGCGCCCATGCCGCTCGCCCCGACGCCTCCGAACGGAAGGTACTCCTGGCAGACGTGCCAGCAGGCGTCGTTGATCGTGACGCCGCCCGAGATCGTCCTCTGCAGCACGCGTTCGCGGTGCGCGCGGTCGCGGCCGAACCAGTAGAGCGCGAGCGGGTGGGGACGCGCATTCACATAGGCGATTGCGCCGTCGAGCGAGTCGTACGGCACCACCGGCAGGAGCGGACCGAAGATCTCCTCGCGCATCACCGCCATCTCGTCGTCGACGCCGAGGAGCACCGTCGGCGGAAACTGGCGCGATGCGGCGTCGGGGGTGGCCGCGGCCGCTGCCATGGGTACCGCCGTGGCGCCATGCGCCTGCGCATCGGCGACGAGCTGTGCGAGGCGCCCGTAATGGCGCTCGTTCACGATGCTCGTGTAGTCGGGGTTGCCGGCGAGCGTCGGGTACATCGCGCCCACGGCCCGCTGCAAGGCGGTGACGAACGCGTCGACGCGCGCGCGCGGCACCAGCATGTAGTCGGGCGCGACGCACGTCTGCCCGGCGTTCAGGAGCTTCGCGAACGCGATGCGGCGTGCGGCTTCGGGCAGGTCGCAATCGACGTCGATGATCGCCGGCGACTTCCCGCCCAGCTCCAGCGTGACGGGCGTCAGATTCTCGGCCGCGGCGAGCGCGACCTGCCGGCCGACCGCGGTCGACCCGGTGAAGAACAGGTGATTGAACGGCAGCCGCGAGAACGCGCGTCCCAGCTCGACGTCGCCGGGAAACACGGCGAATTCGTCGGGCGCGAACGACTCGGCCACGATCTTCTGCAGCAGCGCCGAGAACCGGGGCGTGAGCTCGCTCGGCTTCAGCATCACGCGATTTCCCGCGGCCAGCGCGGCAGCGACGGGCAGGAGCGCGAGCTGCAGCGGATAATTCCACGGGCTGATCACACCGACCACGCCGAGCGGCTGCCGGATCAACTCGCTCGTCGCCGGAAGCAGGTGCAACGGTGTCGCCACCCGGCGCGGCTTCATCCACCGCCGCACCTGTCGCCGCGTGTGCCGGATCGCGGAGAGCACGACGAAGATGTCGGCGAGATCGGTCTCGTGTCTTGAGCGATGGCCGAAGTCTGCCGAGACCGCGTCGATGATCGCATCCTGATGCACCGCGGTAAGCTGCAGCAGCCGATCGAGACGATCATGGCGCGCCTCGAGCGAGGGGTTCATCTCGCGAGCGAAGGCCGCGCGCTGCGCGGCGAACGCGTCCTCCAGGCGCGCGCCTGGAGTGGGCACGCTCGCGGCGCCGCTCGGCGGACGATCGAGCACAGCGGGTTCGCTCATCGTGGTCCCCGGAGGGTTCGAGATCAAGGGGCGCGCATCGCCTCCGCGCAGCGCGCCATCGCCGGCCGCCAAGCGCGAATCCCGACGCGAATCTTACCCCAGGGCCGACCCGCTGGAGGCCCGGCACGCAGGTCCCGCGCGCCCGACGCCGTCACGGCGCGAGACTCGCGGCGTCGAACACCCGAATAGGCCGGCGGTCGCGTCAGTACGGCTCGAAGTCGATCTTGTGCTTGCGGAGCTGGTCCTGGATCAGCCGTTTCCACGGACCTTCGGGCACCCACACCCTGATCACCGACTCGTAGGCGGCTTGCGGATCCTCCTTGCCGACGATCGTCCGGTAGAGGAACACCATCGTCGACGCGCGCATGTTGACCTGGCAGTGCACGAGGACCTTGCGTCCGGCAAGCCCGCGCAACGCACCGGCAAACGCGTCGAAATCCTTTTCCGTCGGGTTGTCGAAGGCGATCGGGATGTTGACGAACACGAGTCCCTGACGGGCCACGATCAGCCCTTCGTCCTTGACGGCGTCGTGCACCGTCGGCGGCGCGAGATAAATGACGCCCTCGAACCCCTGCGCGCCGAGGCGCGCGAGCGCGTCAGCGGGCGGCTGGCCGGACGTGACGAGCCTGGGCGAGATCTCGACGACGTTCGGCGCGCGCAGCGACGCGGGTTGCCCGGCCGCGACCTGCGGCGCGAGCGCCAGCACTGCGAGCAACGGGCGGATTCCACGCGACGTCATGGGCGCTCCGAAATTCGCTGCGTTCGTCCGGCGAATTGTAGCCTCGATCCGCCGCCGCGGCGGACGCGCCCCCGATTGCGCCCCGGCGCGCGTTTCGGCATAGTCGACGGGAATCCGGGAGCGATGCCATGGCCGATCTGTTCGAAAATCCGATGGGACTCATGGGCTTCGAGTTCGTCGAGTTTGCCTCGCCGACCGCGGGCGTGCTGGAGCCCGTCCTCGGCAAGCTGGGGTTCACCGAGGTCGCCCGCCATCGCTCGAAGGACGTATCGCTCTACCGGCAGGGCGACATCAACTTCATCGTCAACCGCGAACCGCGAAGCGCCGCGGCCTACTTCGCGGCGGAGCACGGCCCCTCCGCGTGCGCCATGGCCTTTCGGGTCCGCGACTCGCATCAGGCGTTCGAGCGCGCGCTTGCGCAAGGTGCGCAGCCGGTGGAGATCGCGACCGGCCCGATGGAGCTGCGCCTGCCGGCGATCAAGGGCATCGGCGGCGCGCCGCTGTACTTGATCGACCGCTTCGGTGACGGCGCATCGATCTACGACATCGATTTCCGCTTCGGCGACGGCGTCGACCGGCATCCGCGCGGCCACGGGCTGCGGATCATCGACCACCTCACGCACAACGTCTACCGCGGCCGCATGGCGTACTGGGCGGGCTTCTACGAGCGGATCTTCAATTTCCGCGAGCTGCGCTACTTCGACATCAAGGGCGAGTACACGGGGCTCACGTCGCGCGCGATGACGGCGCCCGACGGCAGGATCCGCATACCGTTGAATGAGGAGGCCTCGAAGAGCACCGGCCAGATCGAGGAGTTCCTGATGCAGTTCAACGGCGAGGGGATCCAGCACATCGCGCTCCTCACCGACGATCTCCTCGCGAGCGTCGACAGCCTGCGCGCGGGCGGGGTCCCGCTCATGACGGCGCCACCGTCGACTTACTACGAGATGCTCGACGAGCGCCTGCCCGGACACGGCCAGAAGACGGCCGAGCTGCAGGCACGCGGCATCCTGCTCGACGGCACGACCGAGGGCGGCAAGCCGCGCCTGCTCCTGCAGATCTTCTCGCAGACGCTGCTCGGGCCGGTGTTCTTCGAGTTCATCGAGCGCAAGGGCGACGACGGCTTCGGCGAGGGCAACTTCAAGGCATTGTTCGAGTCGCTCGAGCGCGACCAGCTCCGGCGCGGCGTGATCCAGACCGCGTGATCGGCCGCGCGACACCCACATGGCAGTAGTCCCAAAAACCGTGCTCGTGACCGGCGCGTCCGGCAATCTCGGCCGCGCGGTGGCGCAAGCGTTCGCCGAGCGCGGCGCGAACCTCGCGCTGGTCGCGTCGCGCCGCGAGTCCCTCGTCGCCGCGTTCGGCGGCGACGACGCGCGCCGCCTGCTTGCGCCCGCGAATCTGCTCGACCGAAAGCAGGTCGACAGCGCGGTAGGGACCGCGATCGCTCGCTTCGGGCGCATCGACGTCTTGTGCAATATCGCCGGCGGCTTCCGGATGGGTGCGCTCGTCCACGAGACGAGCGACGAGGACTGGGACCACCTGCTCGACCTCAACGTGCGCACGATGCTCAATGCGGTGCGCGCGGTCGTGCCGCATATGATCGCCGCGGGTGGCGGCCGGATCGTCAACGTCGGCGCGAATGCGGCGCAGAAGGGCGTCGCGCAGATGGGCGCCTATTGCGCCGCGAAGAGCGCCGTCATCCGGCTCACCGAGGCGATGGCGGCCGAGCTCCGCGAGAAGAACATCAACGTCAACTGCGTGCTGCCGACGATCATCGACACGCCGGAGAACCGGGCCGCGATGCCCTCCGCCGATCCTGCGCGCTGGATCGCGCCCGCCGATCTCGCGCAGGTGTTCGTCTTCCTCGCCTCGGACGAGGCGCGCGCCATTCACGGCGCGGCGGTTCCCGTTACGGCATTGAGCTAACCGGTATTCCGCGCGCTTCGGCGCCAGGCGCGCCGACGATGCTCACTTCAGCGGATTCGGCGTGATTGTCCCCGTGATATCCGCGACTCCGCGCCCGCTCAACGCATTGTTGCCGGACGAGCGGAATACGGACCCGCCGCCCTGGTCGAAGTCGGGCCCCTTGTTGCGTGCAATAGCCGAATTGAAAACGATGCCGGTCGCATTCGTATCCGAGACGATGACGCCGTTGCCAGTGTTCTCCAGCGCCACCGAATCGGTGACAGTGAGGAACGCGGTACCGAGGTCGAACGTACGCGTTCCGAATCCTCCGCCGCCGTTGCGCGCGCTGGTCGAGCGCGCCACGGCGAGACGCGCGATCGATCCCGCGACGTCCGGAATCGCGACCGCACCGGTCATGCCGTTTCCCGACAGCGCGCTGTCGGTCAACGTCACGGCAACGTCAACCGCCGCGACCGGCTGCACCCGGACGCCATTGCTGGCGTTGTCGTCGGCAGCGATGCGCGCGGCGTCGAGCGTTCCCGCGGCGACCATTACGCCGTGTAGCGCATTCTTGGCGAACTGCGAATCGACGACGTGGACCTCCGGCGCGCCCGCCGCGACGTACAGGCCATGGCGCCCGTTGCTGCGGACCACGGTGCCCCGAACATGCACGCTGATGCCGCCGTCGATCCGGATCCCATCCACCGCCAGGTTCGCGACGATGCATTGCTCGACGTGAACTTCTCCCGCCGATGCAACGACGATGCCTCGATTGCCGCCCTGTCCGTTGATGGTGAGCCCGCGCAACGTCACCTTGTCAGCCAGGCCCGCGGCGACGGTCACGCCGTCTCCCGCCGCGAATACGCTGATCCCGGCGTAGACACCCGGCGGCGCGATGATCGAGACCGCCTGCGCGATTGTGACGGGGCCGTAGCCGCCGGAATCGAGCACGATGACCTCCCCGTTCGGGCTGGTCACCGCGACCGCCGCCGCGAAGTCGCGGCAAGGCGAACCGATCGAGCACGCAGGATTGTTGACGCCCGCGGTCGAGACGAACGTGCGTTGCGCGGCCCCGAAGGCGAGCGACGAGACGAGGAAACCGGACAGCACCAGGGCGCAGCGAATGACGGACATGGACGCTCCAGAGTGGGTGGCAAGGCTGCGGCAGAGCCGGCGAGCGCCGGCGCGCATTCGCGGGTGGGGTCCTCAGGCGGGAAATCCACTCATTCGGACAGAGTACGGTAACGTATCGACTTTCGGGCGCGACACGATCATATAAGGAAAGCAGGCATGGGGCGAGAAATCGCGGTCGTGGTAGGAGTAGGACCCGGACTGGGATGGGCTCTGACTGAACGCTTTGCCCAGGCCGGGATGCAGGTGATCGCGGCGGCGCGAGATCCGGGGAAGTTGAAACCGGCCGGGAGCGCGGAGCGCGCCGCCGACATCCGAATGGAAGCCTGCGACGCCGCGAAGCCCGCCGATGTCGCGAATCTCTTCGCAACGGTCGCGCGGGAGGTCGGAATTCCGAGCCTCGTGGTATTCAACGCCGGCACCTACGAACGAGGCGGAATTCTCGAGATTGCGCCTGAATCCTTCGAGCGTTGCTGGCGGATCGGCTGCTTCGGCGGCTTTCTCGTCGGACAGGCCGCGGCGCGCCTGATGGCGCCCTCCGGCGCAGGCACGATCCTCTTCACCGGCGCCACGGCGTCCTTGCGCGGGAGCGCGGGCTTCGCCAACCTCGCCGTACCCAAGTTCGGATTGCGAGCGCTCGCGCAATCGATGGCGCGCGAGCTCGGCCCGAAGGGGGTCCATGTCGCACACGTCATCATCGACGGGCAGATCGAATCGGAGCGCAATCGCGACGTCCGCGACCAGCGGGGACCATCCTCATTCTTGCCGCCCAGCGCGATTGCCGAGTCCTACTACCACCTTCACCGCCAACCGCGCGGCGCCTGGACGCACGAGCTGGATCTCAGGCCCTGGGTCGAGAAGTTCTAGCGGAGCGCAGCCTTCGGACCGCGCCGCGCATCCGGCGCCGTTCACGGCGCGACGAGTTCAATCCCCTCACCCGTCGCATCCAGCCGGCGCGATTCACCGGGTGGCAGCGTCACCCGCATCGTCCCGTAGGGAAGTCGAAACGGGCCCGTCCGGCGTGCTCGAATGCGCATCCGTTTCGGCGTCCAGTCCAGTTCGATCTCGACCCGCGCGAAATCGCCGCCGAGAAACGCGAGCGTATGGCCATCGTCCTCGTACAGCGTAAAGGAGCTCGCGCCTGAACCTCTACCCGGGTAGATTCGCAGCGCGCGCGAGGGTTCATCGTGCTTTCGACGCATGTCCGCGGAGTCGGTGGTCGGGATGATCCCTCCGGCAGGAACCAACAAGGGAATGCGATCGAGCGGCGCCGCCAAGTCGACGGCCGTGCCCGCACGATGGCGCTGGCCGGTCCAGAAGTCCAGCCAATCGCTGGGCCCACGCGGCAAGTAGACGCGCCGCACACGTTGTCCCGGCTCGACCACTGACGCGACGAGCAGATTGGGACCGAACAGGAAGTCGTCGCAGTCCTCGAACGCGAGCGGATCGCGCTCGAATTCGTAGAATACCGGACGCAGGATCGGCTCGCCGAATTGCGACGCGCGCCAGTAAAGCGAGTAGAGGTACGGCATCAGGCGGTACCGCAACCGTATCCAGTCGCGGATGATCGGAAGCGCCGCACGATGGAGCCATGGCGTATTCGTCCGGCCGTCGGCCTTCCACGAGTTCATGATGAAGCGCGGGCTGAACACGCCGTTCTGCACCCAGCGGATCAGCAGCTCTGCATCGGGAACGGGTCCCGCGAAGCCGCCGACGTCGTGACCGGTGTTGAACATGCCGGACAGACTCATCGTGAGGCCCATCCTGAGGTTCCAGCGCAGCGTGTGCCAGCTCGTCGTGTTGTCGCCGGACCACGTCTGTGCATAGCGCTGGATGCCGGGTGGGCCCGCACGTGTCACGGTGTACACACGCTCGCCGGCGCGATGCGCGGCCTGCGCCTCCGCGGTTGCGCGCGTCATCAGTAGCGGCTGCAGCGGACGCGAACGCTGTATCGAGATCGACCGGCCGAAGCCGTGCGACACGCCGTCGTCGTCCCAGATTTCGTATTCGTTGTTGTCGTTCCAGCCGGCGTCGATGCCGTAGTCGAGGACTTGTCGGCGCAAGCCCTCCTGCCACCACGCGATGCCCTCGGGATGGGTGAAATCGACCTGCGCTCCCTCGCCGTCCCAGAATTGGCCGATGCAGGGTGCGCCGCTATCCGCATGGTTGACGAACGCGCCACGCGCGGCCACCTGGGAGAACTCCGGATGATCGTCGAGCAGGCAAGGCTTGAGATTGACGACCACGCGCGCTCCCAACTGCTTGAACCGCTCGATCGCAGCCCGCGGTTCGCGAAACTTGTCCCGGTTCCACGTGAACACGTAGCGACGCTTGCCGATGCTCGTGTAGCCCGATCCGAAATGAAACGCGGAGAGCGGGATGTCGTGTTGCGCGACGCGATCGACGAACTCCGCGAGCCTCGCCTGTGCATCCGCCGCGTCGGTCAGGCTCATTGCAGTGTTGGCGTAACCCAGGCTCCAGCGCGGCCCGAACGCCATGCGTCCGGTCAGCTCGGTGAACGTGCGGACGACATCACGGATCCGCGGGCCGACGAACAGGTAATAGTCGAGATCGCCGTCGTCGATCTCGACGTGACGGTAGAAGCCGTGATAGTTGTCGTACTCACAACCCAGATCGAAGGTCGCCGGCGCAAAGGTGTCGTAGAAGAGACCGTAGGCAATCCCGGATGCCTCGTCCCGCCCGATCATGAACGGCCAGTGCTTGTACAGCGGATCGGAGGTTTCCGCGTCATATCCCAGCGCGTCGAGCGCGAGCGTCCGCAGCCGGCGCCCGTGCTTGTCGAGCGGTCCGGTCTTGTCTCCCAGGCCGAAGTACCGATCGGAGCGCTCGCGCGCCATGCAGTGACGGATGAGCTTGGTGCGCTCGCTCCAGTGGTAGGCGGAGGTCGTTCGATCGCTTGCAAACGTCCTGCCCTGCGCGCTCCAGCGCAGACCGAACGGCCGCAAGGTCACCGCCACCGAGATTGATCCCGTCGTGAGCTTGACTACCCGATCGTTCGCGTCGAGCGCGAATTGCGGCAGCGCAAAACCGCCCGCGTCGAGGCGATCGCGACCCTCCCACGGGACGTCGACGCCGCCCGGCGCGATCATCCATGTCCGGGGCTCCCTCGGCTCGCCATTGCGTACCAGCAGCACACGGACCATGTCCTCCGCGAGCACATGCAGGCGGCACTGCCAGCCGGAATCGAGCTCGAAGCGAACGGAATCGCCGACGGGGCCGACAAATCTCGCATGAACGAGCGGCTGCATCGTCAGCGCGTTGGCAGGACCGGCTCGCCGTCGGCCGTCGAAAACACGTGCGTGCGCGCCACCGGGAAGCCTACATTCACTTGCGAACCGCTCGCGTAAGCGACCTGCCCTGGCGCGTGCACGGTGAGGCGCTCGCCGTCTGGCAGCGCACAGTAGAGAAAGCTCACCGCACCGAGCTGTTCGATGCGTTCGACCGTCGCAGACATTTGCAGCGAGGGCGTCGTGGGTACCCCCAGCACGATGTGTTCGGGCCGGATGCCGATCATCACTTTAGCGTCGGGACGCGTGTTCGCCGAATCGCGCACAGGCAGCCGCGCATCCGGCATGTCGTCCATCGCGCCCGCGAGCTTGACCTGGATTCCGTCGTCACCGCTCGTCACGACCCGTCCCCCGAGGAAATTCATCTGCGGCGACCCGATGAATCCGGCGACGAAGCGATTGGCCGGCCGGTTGTAAAGCTCGAGCGGCGTCCCGACCTGCTCGACGTTGCCGCCGCGCAATACGACGATGCGGTCGGCCATGGTCATCGCCTCGACCTGGTCGTGCGTCACGTAGATCATCGTCGCGCGCAGGCGATCGTGCAGGGCGGTAATCTCGGCGCGCATCTGCACGCGCAACTCGGCGTCCAGATTCGACAACGGCTCGTCGAACAGGAAGATCGTCGGATTGCGGACGATCGCGCGTCCGATCGCGACGCGTTGCCGCTGACCGCCGGAAAGCTGTCCCGGCCGCCGCTCGAGCAGCGCGTCGAGCCGCAGCATCTTCGCCGCCGAGCGTACCTTGTCCTCGATCTCCGAACGCGGCGTCCGCAGATTCTCGAGGCCGAATGCCAGATTCTGGTAGACCGTCATGTGCGGATAGAGCGCGTAGGACTGGAACACCATCGCGAGCCCGCGCTGCGCCGCCGACACGTCGTTGACCCGCTTGCCGTCGATCAGGAGGTCCCCCTCGCTCACCGGCTCCAGTCCGGCGATCATGCGCAGAAGCGTCGATTTCCCACAGCCCGAGGGTCCGACGAAGACGACGAATTCGCCGTCGGGGACCTCGAGGTCGACGCCGTGGATCACGGCCGTCTCGCCATAGCGCTTGACGATATGCCGCAGTGCGAGCGAAGCCATGGTCGTTGGGCCTCTCTACTTGATGCCGCTCGCGGCGATGCCGGTCGTGATGTGTCGCTGCAGGAACGCGAAGACCAGCGTGATCGGCAGGAGCGTGATCACCGTCATCGCGAGCAGATAGTGCCACTCGGTCGTGAGCTCGCCCTGGAACGCGTTGAGTGCGAGCTGCAGCGTGAACTTCTCGGTGTTCGAAAGCACGATCAGCGGCCAGAGGAAGTCGTTCCAGCGCCACATCACCGAGAAGATCGCGAGCACCGCAAGTGCGGGCGCGGAAAGGGGCAGAATGATCCGCCAGAAGATCCGCCACTCGCTCGCGTTGTCCATCCGTGCCGCCTCGATCAGCTCGTCCGGGATCGTCAGCATGTACTGGCGAAGGAGGAAGACGCCGGTCGGCGTCGCCACGGCGGGCCAGATCACGCCCCAAAGGCTGTTCAGCAGACCCAGTTCCGAGACTACGAGGAAGTTCGGCACCAGGATGATCGTCGGCGGGATCATCAAGGTCGAGATGATCAGCAGGAACACGGCGTTGCGGCCGGTGAAGCGATATTTCGACAGCGCGAAGGCCGCCATGGCGTTGAAGACCAGCGTGATCAGCGTCGCAACAACGGTGATGAATACGCTGTTCCACAGGAATGTGGCGAAAGCGAACTTGCCGAAGATCTCCGTATAGTTCGACAGCGCGAGCGCAAATTCGCGCACCGGCTTGCGGTCGCGGATGTTGACCTTGTACTCCTGCTCGGGGGCGGCGGGATCGACGAGCGTCGCCTGGATGCCGATGCGCCGCACTTCCGCGAGCTCGCGCGCCGACCCGTCCGGCAAAGTCACGCGATAGAGCGGCAGCGGGCGCTCGTGTCCTGCCACCGCGACGCTCTTCTGGCCGTAGGGCAGAAGCTGCGGGGGGAATTCGGTGAGCGCAGCCGGACTCTTGAACGACGACAGCAGGAGCCACAGCACGGGCCCGAACATCAGCGCCAATCCGAACAACAGATAGCCGTAAGAGAACCAGTCGGTCCAGTCCGGCCGCGGACGGCCGCGTCGGAGGGTCAGCAGCGTGCGGAGACTAACCATCGTCGCGGCCTCCCTGCCCCGCCAGATTCCGGCGCGTGAGGCGCAGCTGAATCAGCGTCAGCACCAGGAGCGAGACCGCGAGCACCAGCGACGCCGCGGCTGCGAGCCCGTATTGGTGGATTGCCTCGGCGAACGCGGTCTGGTAGATGAACTGCACGATGAAGGTCGTCGCCGAGCCCGGGCCGCCGCCCGTCAGCACGAACACCTCGTCGAAGATCTGCACCGCGCGAATCAATCCGAGGATCAGGACGACGATGAGATTCGGCATCAGGAGCGGCAGCGTGATCCGCGAAAAGCGCCGCCAGGGCGAGGCGCCGTCCATCTCCGCCGCCTCGTAGAGGTCCCCCGGAATCGCCTGCAAGCCCGCGAGCAGGATTAGCGTGTAGAAGCCCATGTGTGCCCAGATGCTCACGAAGACGCACCAGAAGAACGCCCAGTGCGCATCGGAGAGCCAGCCGACCGGCGACGCGCCGGCACTGGCGAGCACGGCGTTCAGCACGCCCTCGCGTTGCAGCACCCACTTCCAGATCAGCGCGACCACTACCGGAGACAGAAGCACCGGATAGAAGAACACGCCGCGGAAAAAGCCGCGCCCCGCGATCTTGCGATTCAGTACCAGCGCGGTGACGAGCGCGAAGGCGACCATCAATCCCACCTGCAGAACGGCGAACGACGCAGTGTTGTAGATCGAGCGCCAGAACAGGTCCTTTCGGCACGTCGAGGGATCGAGAAAATTCTCGCAGTCGAACAGCGTGCCGAGATTCTCGAGTCCAGTGACCGGACGGCGCCAAGGATAGAGCTCGACGCCACCGGTGAACGCGAAGAAGAAGTTGACCACGATCGGAAGGAACGTGAAGAGCCCGAGGATGACGAGATTGGGCCCAACGAACATCCAGGCGATCCGCGGAACGCCCACGACGCGCTGCAGCGCCCGCATCGGCGCGTCGATCAGATCGAGTGCCGCGCGCGCGACCGCGGCCGGCACCTCCGACACTGGATGGCGCGCGGTACTCACAGGAACACTCCGACGAAGCGCCGCCGCGCCAAGCTACTTCGTCGCGGCCTTGACCTGTTCGTCCACATCCGCGCTGATCCGCTTCAGCGCATCATCGAGCGACATCTCCCCCGCGATGGCCTGCCCGAGCCGCGCCGCGGTCGGATTGAAGATCGCGCGGTTGAGCCGATAGCCCTGGATCTGATAGGCCACGGGCGAAAGCTTCGGCACCTCGCCCACGAAGGCATTGATCGCCGCCTTCGCGGAGGGGGAAAGCTTGTAGTCGAGCCCCTTCCTGGCGACGCCCGCATGCGCGGGAATGTTCTCCGTGCGTACCATGTATTCGGCATACACGGGCTCGCTCGCGAGATAGTCGAGGAAGCGGCCGACGTCCTTCGGATTCTTGGTCCGCTTCAATGCGACGAACGCGGCGCCGCCGGGGATGCCTGTGCAGGTCGCCGGACCGCAGGGATTCGGGATGACGATCCAATCGAAATTCTTGCCGATTTGCGTGTCCATGCGCCGCGTCTGCCAGCTTCCCGACAGGTACAGCACGACGCGGCCATTCGCGAATTCCTCGAATGCATCGCGATAGGTCGCGCCGCCGACGCCACCCCACACTTCCTTCGGCATCGTGCCGTCGCGATTCCAATCGTAGAACTTCCTGGCCATGGCCTTGTAGCCATCGTCGACGACGAGGTTCCCCGCCGCGTCGAAGTACTTCGCGCCCATGCTGATCGCCGGACCCGCGAAGCGGTGGCCACTGCGATCCCAGGCCATCGCGAACGGAACCTGCGTCGCCTTCGCCACCTTGCGGGTCGCTTCCGCCCACTGGTCCCAGGTCGCTTGCGGGCCCGGGAGCGGAACGTTCGCCTGCTCGAATAGCGTCTTGTTGACGTATGGGCCGGTGACCGTCAACTGCGTCATCATTCCGTAGATGCCCTTGTCACCGGGGGTCGCGCGCATCCAGGCGAGCGTCTGACCGAAGTTCGCCTCCCAGTATTTCGGATCCTTCACATAGGGCGTGATGTCGAGGTAATACTTGGACAGACCGCCGAGATCGGTGACGCGAGCGATGTCGGGACCCTCGCCGGCCGCGAGCTGCACCGGAAGCTGCTCGAGGATCGCCTTGTACGGCACCTTGTCGATTGCGACTTTGACATCCGCGTTCTGCGCCTCGAAACGCTTGGCGAGGTCCTGCGTCACCTCGCATTCGTTTCCGTCGGAGTAGCAGGCGACGCGAATCTCGCCGGCCGCGGCGATACTGGAGGTGAACGACAGAAGCGTGGCGGCGACCAGGCCGGCGTACCGAACGAACGTTGACATGGGTACCTCCTCCACGGAGCGCCGCAAAACGGCGTCTTGGCAACGATTATAGACGTCCGCGATCAAGACGCTGCAACCTTGCGCTCGCACACACTCGTGGCCGGTTCCGCGAGTCCGCAGCCGCATCGGGAGCGAGACGAAACACCAAAGCCGGCAGCCATGCTGCTTGGCCTAGAATAGACTTGGGTATACGCTCACCGGTTTTTCCAAACATGACCTCGACCAACTCTGGTCCCATGGCAGTTGACACTCTGCCGGACACGCTGGCGAGCCGGCGCCACCAGATGTTTCCGGTGCTGACCGATGCGGATCTCGCGCGCATCCGTCGCTTCGGCCAGGTGCGGCGCTACAAGCGCGGCGAGCGCCTGGTCGCTGCGGGCGAGCCGGCACCGGGCATGTTCGTCGTGCTGAAGGGCACGACCGTCAGCAGTCAGCGCGATGGCCTTGGCAGCGTCGTACCTATCGCGAAGCAGGGCCCGGGCCAGTTTCTCGGTGAGGTCGCCCAGCTCTCCGGGCGCCACGCCCTGGTGGACGGGCACGCCGAAACGGACGTCGAAACACTTCTGGTGCCCCCGGAACAGTTGCGTGCGCTGATCATCGCCGAGGCGGATCTCGGTGAGCGCATCGTCCGCGCCCTGATCCTGCGCAGGGTCGGGCTCATCGAAGCCGGCGCCAGCGGCCCCGTACTGATCGGCGAGCCGCATTCACCGGACATGCTGCGCCTGCAGACCTTCCTCAAGAGGAATGGCTACCCTCACCACGCGGTCGACGCCAAGCACGATACCGCGGCCGCGACGATGTTCGCCCAGTACGGTGCGGCTGGGGATCAGGTCCTGGTCATCTGCCCTAACGGCAGCGTCCTGCTCGATCCGTCCGAAGAGGTCCTGGGACGCTGCCTGGGGATGCTCGACACCGCCTCGCGGGACGCGCTCTACGACGTCGTTGTGGTGGGTGCCGGACCGGCCGGCCTCGCAACCGCCGTCTACGCCGCCTCGGAAGGCTTGCACGTCCTAGTTCTCGACTGCCGATCGTTCGGCGGACAGGCGGGCGCAAGCGCGCGCATCGAGAATTACCTCGGTTTTCCGACCGGCATTTCCGGCCAGGCGCTCGCCGGCCGCGCCTTCGTGCAGGCGCAGAAGTTCGGCGCGGAGATCCTGATTCCGGCCCAGGCCGCGGCCCTCGACTGCACGCGCGCGAGGTCCGACGGCGAACTGACGCTGGCGCTTACCGATGGCCGCAAACTCAGGTCGCGCACGGTCGTTATCGCCAGCGGCGCGCGCTATCGCCGGCCCGACGTGCCGCGTCTCGCCGAATTCGAAGGCCGCGGCGTCTGGTATTGGGCCTCGGCGCTCGAAGCAAGAATGTGCGCGCAGTCCGAAATCGTCCTGGTCGGCGGCGGAAACTCGGCCGGTCAGGCGGCGGTGTTTCTGGCCGGGCACGCCTCCAACGTTCATCTGCTCGTGCGAGGGCCGGGCCTTGCCGCCAGCATGTCGCGCTATCTGATCGATCGCATCGACGCCACGCCGAACATCGAGCTGCACCCCCACACGCAACTCACGCGGCTCCACGGCGACCTGCCGGGCGGACTCGACGCAGTGACGTGGCGCAATGGCCAGACCGGGCTCGAGGATCAACGGCCGATACACCATGTGTTCCTCTTCGTCGGCGCCGATCCCGAAACCGGTTGGCTCGCAGGATGCAGCGTAGCCCGTGACTCCAATGGCTTCGTGCTCACGGGCAAAGCGTGCTCGCTTCTCGCGCCTGGAGCTACTCCGCTGGAATCGAACGTGCCAGGCGTGTTCGCCGTCGGCGACGTGCGCTCCGGCTCCGTCAAGCGCGTAGGAGGCGCGATCGGAGAAGGCGCGGCCGTCGTCGCGCTGATCCATCAATATCTGGCCGTCGCGGCCTGAGAGGTAACCAAGTCCAGGCAGGAGGGGTCATGTCTTCGCGCTGCAGCCATCTGACTTTCGTCCGCACCGACAGTCCCAACACCGCCGGCTGCGAGGAATGTCTCGCCCTCGGCGACACGTGGGTGCATCTTCGACTGTGCCGGACCTGCGGCCACGTCGGTTGCTGCGACGATTCCAAGAACAAGCATGCGACGAAACACTATCGCTCGACCCAGCATCCGATCGTGACGTCGATCGAACCCGGAGAGGACTGGAGCTGGTGCTATGTCGACGAGCTCGTGATGGAGCTCGGATGAGCAAACGGTCCGCTGACGCCGCCGAAGGACCCGCCAGCGCTCCGCCGCAGCCGCCGTCATCCAGTAGCCCCGCCGACCCATCGGATCACGCGGAGCCTTCCCCGTGGAGCCCGCTGCGGCGCCGGCTCTTCCGCAATCTGTGGATCGCGACGATCGTCTCGAACGTCGGCACCTGGATGCAGGACGTCGGGGCCGGCTGGCTGATGACCTCGCTTTCGTCGTCGCCGTCGATGGTGGCGCTGGTGGAAGCGGCAGACAGCCTTCCGCTGATGCTGCTAGCGCTGCCTGCGGGCGCGATCGCCGACATCGTCGATCGGCGTCGCCTGCTGATCGGCACCCAAGTCTATTTGTTGCTCGTCGCCGGCACGCTTGGCATCCTGACATTGCTGGACCTGACCACCGCATGGATGCTGCTCGGCTTCATCTTCGCGCTCGGCGTCGGCGGCGCCATGTTGATGCCGGCCTGGGCCGCGATCGTGCCGGACCTTGTTCCGGCCAACGAGCTGTCATCGGCGGTCGCTTTGAACAGCATTGCGATCAATGTGTCGCGGGCCATCGGTCCGGCCATTGCCGGGGTGCTGGTGGCAGCCGTGGGTCCCTGGCTGGTCTTCGTCCTGAACGCGTTGTCGTACATCGGCATCCTGGCAGTGCTCGTGGGTTGGCAGCACGAGCATCGAAAGAGCTCGCTACCCGCCGAGCGGTTCTTGACCGCCATTCGCGTGGGGATGCGCTTCGTGATGCACACGCGTGCGTTGCAAGTGGTGCTCATCCGCGGCGGCGCGTTCTTCATCTTTGCGAGCGCAACCTGGTCCTTGTTCCCGCTCATCGTGCGGCGCGAGCTTGGCCGCGGGCCCGAGACCTACGGTCTGTTGCTCACCTGCATCGGCATCGGCGCAGTCGCCGGGGCGATGTTACTGCCGCGCGTGCGAGCGAAGATTTCGCGCGATGCACTCGTCGCCGGCGCGAGCGCGCTCTACGGCCTGGCCGCCCTCGCACTCGCCCACGTGCATAGCGTCGGCCTGTTGGCGGTGGCCATGCTCGCGACCGGCGCCGCCTGGATCTCGATTCTCTCCGCCCTCCAAGTCTCCGCGCAGCTGACCCTGCCCCCGTGGGTGCGCGCGCGAGGACTTGCCGCCTTCGTCGTCATCTACATGGGTGGGATGGCGCTCGGCAGCATCCTGTGGGGACAGGTCGCAACGCACATCGGGATTCCTGACACGCTGACGACGGCCGCAGTGGGGATCGCCGTTGCGATCGCGGCGACCTGGCGCTACAAGCTCGGACATCACCAGGTGCTCGACTTCACCCCTTCGATGGATTGGCCGTTACCAGTGCTGGCCGAACCGCCGGAACCCGATGTGCCCGTCATGGTGACGATCAGCTACCGCATCCGTCCCGACAAGCGTGCCGAATTCGTCGAGGCGATGCAGGGCGTGCGCGAAATGCGCCGCCGCAACGGCGCCTACTTCTGGCAACTCTTTCACGATTCCGAGGATCCCA
The DNA here is from genome assembly GCA_963830485.1 of uncultured beta proteobacterium. Lineage (GTDB taxonomy): Bacteria > Pseudomonadota > Gammaproteobacteria > Burkholderiales > Casimicrobiaceae > CAIWHR01. The sequence goes on along the minus strand of CAWHNE010000001.1, from coordinate 102,453 downwards.
CGCGCTTCGTCGAAACGTTCATGGACGAATCATGGACGGAACACCTGCGCCAGCACGAACGCGTAAGCGTCGCCGATCGGGAGATTCAGGCGCGCGCCAAGCAATATCTGGCGGAGGGTGAGGTGACGAAGTCCTCGCACTGGCTCGGCGATCGCGAGACCTGACGCGCGAGAGCGCGGGTTCGGGCAGGCCCTGGCCAGCTAGCAGCGGTTCGGGGCAAAAAGGTGCAGCACCGCGCGCCAGACGACCTGCAATCGTTCGGCCCAGCTGCCGCTCGGCGGCAGTGAATGGGCTTCGATGTGGCGTCCTGCGTTGGCGCTTGGTGGCAGCAGCATCCAGTACATGGCCCACCTCCGCTATGGTGGCACGGACCCGGGCATCCATCGCTGCCCGGGAAAGCAACCACAAGCATTGAATGTGCCACGGCGATCGATAAGGCCCTATCGCTTCCGCCGCGGCACCGTCAAACGCGCTGTCACACCCCCTGAGCGAGGACGCCAAATCCTCATCCGCCCTACGCGCGATCGGCGACGCGCCTGACAGTCTTGCTTCGCGGCTCGACGGAATACTCCCGCCACACTCAGTAGAGGAGCGGCGATGAAGGAGACTTTGGCGAGACTGCACCGGCGTGTTGCGCCTAGGCGCTACCAACAGGGACGCTGGGGCTACGTGCTGGCTTGGCTACTCGGGGTTCCGATTCCGATCCTGGTCCTGGTCTATCTGCTTCGAGGCTGCACCTGATCGAGCCCGTCGAGCCGTCTCCTCCGGCCGCGGGTCACCGAAAATTCGAGGAGCGAGCGATGGCGAAATACGGCAAGAAAGCCCAAGCGAAAGTGAAGCGGGCGATGGAGGAGCGAAAGCGCGGCACGCTGAAGAGCGGCAAGTCGGGCCGCAAGGTCACGAGCCGGAAGCAGGCGATCGCGATCGGACTGTCGGAAGCGCGGAAGGCCGGGGCCAAGGTGCCCGCCAAGCCGAGGGCGAGGAAACGCTCGACCCGAAAGGCGTAACCGCGACATGCTGTTCGCCTCCAGTGTCGGCGTCGTCCTACGCGACGCTTGGGCGAAGCCCGACAGCGTGTGACGGGGCTTCCGTCGTACGGTGCGAAACTTGGCACGACGGAGATCACTATGCCCCACAACGCGTACGCCCGCGATCGTCCCGATCGAACGCGCATCGATCTGAGCCAGGAACACGAGGTTCGCTACTGGAGCGAGAAGTTCCAGGTGACACGCGAAGCACTGCAGCAAGCCGTCGAAATCGCCGGTCCGATGGCGATTGCGGTCGAGCGCCAGTTGCGTGGCGTGTCGGCGCGGTCCTAGCGGCAACGTCGCACGGAGGGCCGCATGACGACGCGCCTCGACAACATTCTGCGACGCGAGATCCTGGCGGAAGGCAAGCCGTATACGGTCATCCTTTCGCCGCTCGGGCTCAAGGTCGTGCCGAAAGGCAAGCGCAACGGCGTCGAGCTCACCTGGGCGTCGCTCGTGAACGGCGACGCAGCGCTGGCCGTCGCGCTGAATGCGTCGGCGCAGAAGCTGCCGCCTGCGCAACAATAGCGGACGGCCCGGTAGCGTTCGCCGCTAAGAAACACCACCGTGCCGCGCATCCCAGCCATGTATCGCCTGTCGGTGATCGCTCTGGTCGCGGCTGCGACGATCGTGGGGAGCCTGTGGCTTGGTCACGCGCGCCGCCGGCGCCGCTGGCACGCGCGTGACGTCGTCGACATCGCGGTCGAGGATTCGTTTCCGGCGAGCGATCCTCCGCCCTGGACCTGCGGCCGCTGATCAATCGGCGGCGGTCTCGGACGCTGGCGGTTCGCCGATGCTACCGCTGGCGTCGGAAGACTGCAGCTGCCGTGCGTAGATCGACCGCACGGTTTCCATCGTATCGGCGGTCGACACGTCCTTGTCCGGCCGGTAGCCCTTGACCCGCGCGAACCGAAGGGCGAGACCGCCCGGATAACGAGGACTTTTCTGCAGGTCGTTGAACGTCACCTCGACGACCAGTTCCGGCCGCACGCGCACCATCCAATCGTCGCGCGCGACCTCGCGCTTCAAGAGCTCATCGGTCTGCCAACGCAGCATGGCGTCGGTCATGCCCTTGAACGTCTTCCCGAGCATCACGAATTGCCCGCTCGAGGGGTCGATCGCTCCCAGATGCAGATTCGAGAGCCAGCCTCGGCGACGACCATGGCCCCATTCCGCCGCCAGCACGACGAGATCGAGCGTGTGGCTGCGCTTCACCTTGAGCCACGACGCGCTCCGGGCGCCCGGCTCGTAGGCGGCGTCCGGCGCCTTGACCATGACGCCTTCGTGTCCGCGCGCCACCGCGTCGTCGTAGAACTCGCTCGCGGCGACGACGTCGCTCGTCACCAGTCGGGGCATCAGCAGCGTGCCGGGAAGAACCGCGGCCAGCGCTTCGAAGCGGGCGGACGCGGGACGCGGCACCAGGTCGTCGTCATCGCGACGCAGGCAATCGAAGAAGAACACCGAGAGCGGCCGCGCTTGCCGCATCGCGTCGATGTTGAGTACGCGCCCGAAGCGACTCATCGTCTCCTGGAACGGGTACGGCGCGCCATCGGACTTGAGCGCGATCGCCTCGCCGTCGAGGATCAGCGTTTGCGCCCCTGCGGCCAGCACCGCTGACACGATCTCGGGGGCGGACGCTGTGACGTCGTTGCCGGTGCGGGAGTAGATGCGTACGTCGCCGCGTTGCCGATGCACCTGAACGCGCGCGCCATCAAGCTTCCATTCGAGCGCCGCCATGCCGATCCGCGCCATCGCATCCTCGATGTCGTCGGCGGGCTGGGCGAGCATCGGTGCAACCGGATCGAACAGCGCCATCTTGAAGCGCTGGAGGCCGGCAGCGCCTTCGCCAATCGCGGTTGGTGCAACCTTCGCAATGCCGCCCCCGACCATCGCGGCTCGACGCACGGCGTCCGCTGTGAGGCGACCCGCCGCGGCCACCGCCTCGATCATCAGGCCTTCGAGCGCACCCTGCCGTAACTCCCCCTGGAGCAGTCGTGCGAGGAAGCTCTCCTCCTCGGCCGTGGCACGCGAAAACAGGTCGGTCAGGAGAGACAACCGCTCTTTCGCCGAGCCCGGCCCGGCCGCGCCGGCAATCCGATCGAGCGCGACATCGACATCCGCCAACGTGAGCGCAGGCGTTGAGGCATTGGCCGTGGGTCGCGCGTCCCGGATCAGCGCATACCCGACACCGGTTCGACCCTGGCGGGGCGCGCCGGAAAGAAAGGACACGCCGATCTCCACCTCGGCGGCCGCGAGGCGGCGCAAGAATTCGGCGATGTGCTCGATCTTCGCGCGACGCGAAGATTGCTCACCGACACGGCGCGAGGTGTCGACGAGATCAACGAGAAGCATGGCGTAACATTACGGCGTGCCCGAAGGCGAGCCGTTGAAGTCATGGCCGATCGCGGTGGCCCAGCCCGTGCGCAGCGCCTACGCCATCTGATATCCAGGTGTCGACCGCGAAATGGCTCGCTCCTCCTCGTCCATGTCCTCCGCGATGCCCTCGAAGAGCGGTGTGGTCAGGTAGCGCTCGCCTGTGTCGGGCAGCATCGCCAGAATCACCGCGCCCGGCTGCGCCTTCTCGGCGATCCGCATCGCGACGCCGAACGTGGCGCCGCTCGAAATCCCGCAGAAGATGCCCTCCTTCTGCGCCAGCGCCTTGGCCCACTTGACCGCCTCCGCACCCGCGATCGGGATCAACTCGTCGTAGTAGGACTTGTCGATCGCCTCCTGCAGCACGAGCGGGATGAAGTCCGGCGTCCAGCCCTGGATCGGATGCGGCTCGAACGCCGCGTGGCTGGCGCCAGGCGCGCCATCGGCGCTGCGCGGCTGGGCCTTGCCGCTGCCGACGAGCTGCGCGTTCGCCGGTTCGCTCAGGATGATCTTCGTCTCGGGACGCTCGCGGCGCAGGACGCGCGCAACTCCGGTCACCGTGCCGCCGGTGCCGTAGCCGGTCACGAAATAATCGAGGCGCTCGCCCTTGAAATCGCCGAGGATCTCGCGCGCCGTCGTGGATTCGTGGATTTCTGCATTCGCCTCGGTCTCGAACTGGCGCGCGAGAAACCAGCCGTTCGCCTTGGCGAGCTCGACCGCCTTCTGGTACATCCCGAAGCCCTTCTGGGCACGCGGCGTGAGGACGACCTTGGCGCCGAGAATGCGCATCAGCCTGCGGCGCTCGATCGAGAAGCTGTCCGCCATCGTGACGACGAGCGGATATCCCTTTTGTGCGCACACCATGGCGAGACCGATGCCCGTATTTCCGCTCGTGGCCTCCACCACGGTCTGTCCCGGCTTTAGGGTGCCGTTGCGCTCGGCTGCCTCGATGATATTGAGAGCCAACCGGTCCTTGACTGAAGCCGCCGGATTGAATGCCTCGGCCTTGACATAGATCCGCACGCCCTTCGGTCCGATATTGTTGACACGGATGCATGGCGTGTCGCCGACCGTGTCCAGTATGCTGTCAAAGAGGCGGCCACGTCCTTTTGTGGTTCTGAGCTGCGAACTCGGAGGCATATTGATCTCCTTTGCCATCTTCGGGTAGCGCGATACCTTCCCGCCCACAAGCGTGACATCACCCCTGCACCGCGAGCTCCGAAACGGAGAGGTATCCAATCGCGCGTGCCGGAGTATTCACGGATCGGCCGTGAGGGTCAACTTCCGGTTGTTGGCGGCACAGCGCTGCTTCGCTCTCTCTACCGCACGGCCGAAGAGAGGAGCGTGGTTCAGATCGAAAGGACATGTGGGGACTTTCCGCACATGCTCATGCTGGAAACAACAAGGCCCCGCCGAGGTCGAGCTCGTCTCGCTGTTGAATCACACTCTGCTTGCGCCGCAACGATGACGCGCGACATTACTTAATCAGTCTCATTCGCATAACTTGCTATTGTTGGACGTCAGGTCTATACGTTCAAACACGCGCGCCTAGAAGTTGCCGGACTCGGCGCGTAGTGCGCAATCCGCGGGAGTGTATTTCTTTTGCTTCCGCGCCGCCCTTAGGGCGCGCCTGTGGCGAAGCTCATGTCGCCGCATCCCCATACCCTCCAGGTAACGTTGCGCGTGAGCGCGGATGGCGTGTCGCAACTCGCGATGCAGAACGACACGAGAAATTCAAGTCCAAGGAGGACAATCATGAAAACGAAGGCAGGTGTGACAGCGATGTCATTGGTATTGGCCATCGTGGCAATGGCTCTTTGGGTGACTCCCGTAGCGGCGGCAGACCGCGGCGCCTCGCGGATTGCCCCGCCAAACTCGCACGCCTACGGAAAGACCTTGACGGAGTGGCTGAGCATTTACTGGCGCTGGGGCTACAGCGGGGCAGACGAAGCGCAGAGCATGGTTGGACACGTCAAGCTACTGCCCCTCCCGGCCGGCACCTGTGTCGGTGACTGGACGCCGAGCAGCCCCGCCGTTTGCGTGGGCCAATTGGAGATAAACCTTCGCCCCGGCACTCCCTTTGTGCTGCCCCTGGCCGCCTGGATTGTGGAGCGATACGAGGGCTACCCGACGACACCCGATGACCCGGCGTTCCCTGACTCCGTCTTTCTCGAAGGGGTTTCCCCAGCTTCTACATTGATGGAAGAGCGATTGTCTCCGACGGCAACAAGGCGGCCTATTATGTCCCGCTCACCGCGTTCGATCCGATCGTCGTCTACCCGACGCCGAGCGCCTACGGCTCGGTTGCTGCCGTAGCGTTCCAAGGCTACGGCATCGTAAGCCCGCCGCTGTCAGTGGGGAGGCATGTGATCAAGCTTTACGAGCCGTACATCGTCGAAAGCCCCGTTCCTTACGGGGTGATCTACGACAACACCTGGATCGTCACGGTGACGCCACACTGACCGAGCCGTCAACCGCACGCAGAAGGCCGCGTCTCTTCCACGCCCGATCCAACGAAGAGAACTGCGGCCTTTCTGCTGGTGGCCTCATTACGTTGTTGCGCCGGAAGCGCGATGAATCGCCGCGTACTTGGCGGGATCCTGCCGGAACGTCGTCCAGCATCCGTCACAGCAGAAGTAATAGGCGGTCCCTCCTTAATCGCAGCCGACGCTAGCCGCGCACGACAGCGGCGCGTCCCGGGTCCGCAATGCCTTCAAAGGCTGCGGGTGAGGACGAATGCGACGAGCCGGCCCACCTTGCCGACGGTGGTGAGCACCGGCTCATCGTGAGCCAGGAAAAAGGACGAAGCGTTACCGCTAGATTCCACCGATCGTGGTGATCGTGCCGACCGTCTGCACGGCTCCGCCGTTGTTGTTGCGGACCGTATTGTCGCCGAGGCTCTCGAACAACGCGCCACCGAACTGGTAGAACGCGACCGACCCGTTGTCGACAACGGTGCTTCGCGAAACGACAATCTTCGCGGCCCCACCCGCAGCGATGGCCGGGTATCCGGTTCCCTGATTCGAAAAGGTGCTGTCGCTGACTGTCGCCGTCACCGGGCCGCCGCCGCCTTCCGCATAAAAACCATTGAGTACGTTGCCGACGACCGTCGAGCGCGTAATCGTCATTGTGCCGAAGTTGGACGCGATGCCGGACATCACAATACCGGTCGAGCCGTTATAGCTGACGTCAACGCCGTCCGCGCGCACGGTGGTGGGCGTTGCCGTGGGGCCGGCGCTCGCGTAGACGCCGAATACGCCGTTGGACGTGAATGCGCTGTCGCGCAGCACCGCTCGCGCACCGTTGAAGAAGGCCGCGCCGCTCATGTTGCGGACACTCACGCTGTCCCGGACCATCACGTCGACGACGCCGTTCGCCCAGACGCCGTCGTGGCCGTTGTCCTGGATGTATGCGTGCGTGATCACCACGCTTCCGGAAGTTATGTGAACGCCCTGCGCCCCCATGCGGCTGATTCGACAGCGGTCGATGCGCAGCGCACCGACGGCGGTGACGCTGATGCCGATGTTTCCCCCCTGACCGTTGATCGACAGCCCGCGTAACGTAACCGTAGCCCCGGGTGCGTTGACGTCGATGCCATTCGTCGACGGGAAGACCGAGATTCCCGCGTACACACCGGCCGGCGCCTCGATGGTGACCGGCTGCGTGATCGTCACGCGCCCGTAGGCGCCCGAGTCAAGCACAATGATCTCTCCCTCCGGGTCGGTGTACGGCATCGCCGCACCGAAGGAGCGGCATGGAGCCACCAGCGTGCAAGGGTTTGCATCGTTTCCGGTTGTCGCGACGAACGTTCGCTGTGCGGCCTCAGCCGAAACCGTCGCCGCGAACGCGATCAACGCTGGAACGACGACCTGAAATGCGTGCATGACAGTTCTCCCTGGGGTGCCGGCAAGCGGCGACGCGGCATTGTGCCAGCGCGTGTGCACACTGTCATGCACGGTCAGCGAAAGGCATCTCCAGTGAATGAGCGCGACCACGCCGATGCGCAGGCGAGTTGCCCAAGAGGTCGGACGACTCGTCATGACCGGGCTACCGCCCGTCCTAGACGAAATCCGTCCACGACTGACTGGCAGCGTTTGCTATGCCGCGCCGATCGCGAATATTCCGCTTGCGTCGCGCGTACGCGAGAATCAACATTGCAATGCACGCTACCCCCCTCACCGCGCGCGCGGGGCCAACCGCGACGAGGCGATAGCGCCAACGCGCGACGTGCCGGCTAGCCCAAGCGCTTGAAGCGATTGGTCATGGGGGAACGAAATTCGGTTCGTCGTCATCGCCGAAATGAAGGAAGGAGAGAATCATGAGCTGCAAGGGCGCGTTCCAGAAACACGTGGAGATCCTTGTGCCTGTCAATTTTGGCGGGGAGAATGGATCCTTTCAGGTGCCGACGGGGAAATGCCTTGTCATCGACTACGTGTCCGGCGAGGCGTTCATGCCCCATGGGCAGAAGGCCCTCTTCGGAATCATCACGACGGCTGGCGGTGTTCAGGTGCGACACTACTTGGGCACCAATGCAGCGGGCGCCTTCGGCGGGCAGGACTACTTCTGGGTCAGCGGCCCGGCGCACATCTACGCTGACCCCGGCACCAACGTCACCCTCCGCGCCGACCGCGACACTGCGACCGGCACGGCCACGTTCCGGTTCAGCGTTTCCGGCCATCTGGTGTAGCGCGACGGGAACAACTCCCTTTCCGCCCACCTCGATGGCATCCGCCATATGCGGCGGACCTTATTGTCGCCGCGCAGTGAGGGAGGCGGCAGCACGGCGCACCCGACGAACCAGGCAAAGGACTTGGACCGACATGCGCAGCATCTTCGAATCGACGCGCGCCTTCGAGGCGTGGATGCAAGCGAGGACGGATGTCTCCAGCCGGCTGCTCAAGAAGAAGCACCGCAAGATGGGTAAGGGTGCGTCCCCGTTTCTGCGCGCGACATTCTATCGCTGGGTTGAGCAGTGGCCGAAGGTTTGCCCACGGCTTGCCGAGCGAGACGAGGACGTCCTGCTTGCGGTCGGCGATCTGCATGTGGAGAACTTCGGTGTCTGGCGGGACTCGCGAAAAAGGCTGGTCTGGGGGATCAACGACTTCGACGAAGCCTGCGAGCTCCCGTTTACGAGCGATCTCGTGCGGCTTGCCACCAGCGTCTTACTGGCGGCGGAGGCGGCGAAGTTCGAGGTGCCGGCGAACCGGGTGTGCGCACTGCTGCTCGAAGGGTACCGAGCGGGACTCCGTGCCGAGGGGAAGGCGATCCTGCTCTCCGACGGCCGACACAAGGCACTGATCAAGCTGACAAGGGGCACACAGGAAGACCCAAAGACTTTTTGGAAAACGAAACTCGACCCGAGCGACAACCCCAAGATTGACGCTGACGAGCTTCCCAAAGGGCTCGAGGACATGTTCCGCGCCTCGTTTCGACGCGGCGCAAACATGGTGTTCCTTGAGCAGAAGTCGCCGGGCGGCCTAGGCAGTCTCGGCCGGCGGCGCTTCACGGCCGTGGAGAAGCGGAAGAACGGCGTGCGCGACGCACGCGAGGCCAAGGCGCTCGTGCCCTCCGCCCTGTATTGGTGTGCGGGGCAGGATCACATGCGCTCGCAGACAGCGACACTGCTCCAGCACGCGATCCGTGTTCCCGACCCGCACTTTCAGGTGCATGACGAGTGGCTGGTCCGCCAGCTCGCGCCGGACGTCGCGAAAATCGAGATGCCCGAGAACGAACGCGACAAGCGGCTGGCGCTAGCGCCCGCTCTGCTGCGCCTGATGGGGCAGGAGACCGCCAACATCCATCTCGGCAGCCGCAATCGGGACGCCCTGGAAAAGCTGTTGAACAGGCTGGATCACGACGAACGGTGGTTTCCCACAGCGACCGAACGTATGGCCGCCTGCACTCGCAAAGACCACGCGGAGTGGGCGAAGTACTCCACCGCGCCAGCTCATGGGCTATCGCGGTCTAATGTTCAGTGAAGATTCTTCCGCTAAGCATCGCTTGCAGGGCGCCAGCACCAAAGCGGTAATCGATCGGCGCGGCGCGCTCGCCCCTACGCGGTCGGCGGCCAGGGTGGTCTAACCGACAAAGCGAGCGTCGCCAACGCGGGCTGCGGACCTCGCGCTTGACGACGCGCATTGACCGTATGCCGAGAATCGGCCCAGCATCAGAACGGCTGGAAGACCGACCCGGCGTCGCGCGGCGAAGGCAACAATGCAGCCAGCAGACGGTGGACCCAGCGGCGTGCGACACCCGTCAAGGATCCGGCCGCCCGCGCCACGGGTAGCGGCCAGTCGACGCTGCGCTCCACGCGAACCAGGCCGGGCTCCAGGCCGCCACGCGTGGTCGCGGCAAAGCCGCAGCGGCGCATGAATGACAGCATGCGCGCGTTGCCGGCCAGCACCTCCCCGACCAGCCAGCGCAGTCCAGCGGCGCGAGCCTTGTCGATCAGCGCTGCGACCAGCCGCTCCGCCAGACCATGGCCCCGGAACACGTCGGCCACCGCGATGCCGAACTCGGCCGTCTCCCCGCCGCTCGACACGGCATAGCAGGCTTCGCCGACGATCCGCTCCGTGCCGTGCTCGTTGACCGTGAGCACGAAGGCGACGTGGCCGCGCTGATCCGCGCAGGTCATTGCCTGCAGCGTGGTTTTGGACAGCTCGTTCAACGCACCGTGGAATCGCAGCCAGCGCGACGCCGGCGACAGGGCGCGGACGAAGGTCGGCAGCGCCGCAGCGCCGTCGGGCCGGATCTGCCGCAGCGCGACAGGCGCGAGGTCGGCAGGCTTCCAGGTCACGAACCGGTGGATCGCAGGGATCAGAAGGGAGGTCATCGCTGCGTCTCGCGGGGTGAAAGGCGATGGTTTAGTGTTCGCCCCGGGCCCTCCATCAGCCTTTTGGTGTCCTGATTCGGCGCCTGAAACCTGCTGGAGCGTTCTGGCTGCGGCCGGTGATGCGGCGGGGCCGGCGGCGCGGCGGGCACCAACCCGTATCGCGTCATGACTGCCATGAGTTTCGCCCGCTCTGGCGGTCCACCCGCGCTGGCCAGTGCCCCCACGTCGCGAAAGAACTGCTCGCCGATGTCCGGCGTAAGCATCACGAGCGTGCGCGCGGTCTCGGAGCCGGGATTGCTGAAATGGTGCACGGAACCTCGCGGCGTCGACATCCATTCGCCAGGCTTCAAGTCGCGAGTTTCATCATCGACCGAGTATCTGAGCACGCCCTCCAGCACGTAAACGCACTCTTCGTTGTCGGAATGGCTGTGTGGCGGGGGCACGTGCGCACCGGCCGGAACCTTCATTTCGAACAGCCCCAACCCGCCCGTCTGCGCGCCATCCACCAGATAGCGAACTTCGATTTGTCCTACTTTGACGATCTGACGACTCATGACGATCTCCGGTTCGATAGGGGTCGGGCGACTGGCCCGAGGGTTCGTTCTGCGCATGCAACGACAATCTAGTGGATTGCAAAATCATAATAAATAGTGTTTACTGCAATCCATTGTTGCAAATAGATGACTAATGAAGGACCGGCTGAACGGGATGCGCGTGTTCGCGCAGGTCGTGGAAGCGAAGAGCTTCTCCGCCGCCGCGGACAAGCTCGGCATGTCAAAGTCACTGGCGAGCCGGCACGTGAGCGCGCTGGAGCGCTCGCTTTCGGTGAAGCTGCTGAACCGTTCGACCCGCAAGCTCAGCCTGACCGAGGCCGGCGCCCTTTTCTACGAACATTGCGCCAGGATCGTGCAGGAAGCCGAACTGGCCGAGCAGCGGTTGACCCGAACCCAAACCGAACCGGCGGGCCTGGTGAGAGTGACGGCTGTCCCGGCGTTTGCGGTACGGCATGTGTTGCCCGCGCTCACCGAGTTCTATCGAAAGTATCCGAAAATCCGGGTGAGCCTCTACTGCAGCAACCGCGCGCTCGACCTGGGCGATGAGGGATTCGACCTGGGCATCCGTGTGTCGTTTGATCCGGCCCCGAATCTGGTGGCGCGAAAACTCGCCGTCAACCGGGCCGTGATATGTGCCTCACCGGCGTACCTCGAGCGGCACGGGACGCCGCGTCGGATCGAGGACCTCTGCAAGCATCAGTGCGTGCTGTTTCCGGCGCTTGCGCCCAAGGGGGTCTGGACGCTGCGGCGGGACAGGCGGAAATATTCAGTGCGAGTCGCCGGTCTGTTTGAATCCGATGAAATGGACGTCGTGCGCGCGGCTGTCGCCGCCGGCCTGGGAATCGGCATCCTGCCCGTCTATATGGTGGGGGACGCCTTGCGGCAAGGGGAACTGGTACCGCTGTTTCGCCAGTTTCAGGTTGTGCCGGAGAGCGCCATCTACCTGGTTTACCTACCCAACCGCACAATCTCATCGCGCGTGCGCGCGCTGATCGATTTTCTTGCGGAGCGGTTCGGGCCCACCCCTTCGTGGGAAGTGGGTTGGTGAGAAGGCTTCTGCACGAACGCTTCCACCGCGTCCGGCTGGCGAAAACGAGTGACTACCTCGAGGCGCGCGTCCCAAACGCTGATCGTTCGAACTCGTGGTTGCCAAGGGAAGCCCCAAAAGGGCAGAAGCCGCCGGAGGGCATCCGACGGCTTCTGTCATGTTTGGTTGCGGGGGAAGGATTGAACCTTCGACCTTAAGGTTATGAGGCGGATTTTGCCAATCCTGGCAATTTGCAAATCAACGGGAAATTGGGAACGCGCGTCAGAATGAAGAATCAACGCACCAGGGCCGGCGCCTGATCAGCTCGCGTACACCAGCTCTGACAAAAGCTCTATCTCCGGCGTTCACGTTTCGCGAATGTCCTAATTCGTTACCCAGGCGTTATCGAAGGCGTCCCGCAAGACGGTGCAGGCGTGGCCGCCGATATTGCCCCCACGCGAGTTAATAAGAACCACTGCTTCCACCACGATGTGGAAGTTCATCATGCAGCCGGACATTCCCTGCACGACGCTCGCCGCGCTATCGCCCCCGTGGGCCCGATAGATGCCAAAAACGCCCTGCACGTACGCGCTAAACACGACGGGGTTCAACCAGCCAAGCGAGCCGTCGTTCATCAGGTCCTTGGTCTCGTCGCTGACTATGTCCTCGGTATAGCGCAAGTGAGCCAGCAGGGAGGCGAGCTCCACTGCCGTCAGGTAGTAGCCCGTCGCGCCGCAAGAAAGACCCCAATCACCAAGGTTCAAGCCGTGGTCAGTAGCCGGGGCGCCAAACAGATAGTAAAGCGTTCTCACGTCAGAGGCTTGTCGTGGCGCGCAGAACGGAGCATTGATCCCTGCCGGGATCAAGACGTTCGCCGCGACGTAGTCGGCGTAGAGTTCGGCGTATACCTGGTCCGCCGGAAGAATGCTTGTATAGATGTCGATGACCTCCGCGCCGAGCGCTACTCGCGGGATGAGGATGCGCAGGAGGCTGAAGTTCGTGTTGGTGTACTGGGCGTTGCTGAACGCGAGCAAGCCGCCAGTCCCGTTGGCGATCGCCTGCTGGAGCTCGGCCAGGGTTTGGTTGCCAGATTCGTTCAAGCCGGTCCGGTGCGTTAGGAGGTAACGAAATGTGATGTCCTCGACGTTTGATCCCTGGTCCCAGTCCGGCGGAAGGTAAGGCGAAATGCCGGCATCGACCGAGATGCCAGCCTCGTCGAGCGCTATCAGCAGCGCGAGAGCGCTTATCGTCTTGGTCATGCTGGCGATGTACATTTCCTTCGTCGCGGACTGGTCCGCCTGGTCGTCGGCCCCCGTACGCGCGTCCCCGTCGGCGCCGGAGCTGTGGAGCATGCCGTTCCGCACGATCGCGTAGGCGTTGCCGACCGTCTGTCCTTCCAACGCGTCCAGGATGTTCTGCTCGAAGAGTCCGATGTCAAAGGTAATTCCGCCGGCCGCAGCCTTCTCGGCTCCGCCGAATTGGCCGATGGCGACGGCGTAGTGTTTCGCCTGGAAGCTCCGTTCCGCCGCGACAAGGTGGGCCCGGATGACGTTCATAAGCTGTGGCCGCACACCCGCGGCCACTGCCAGGTCCGTCACGTCAAGCGCCATTCCTTTGGCGACCTTTGCCAGGCCCTCGGAGATGCGTTGTACGCTGTCGTGCTTCGGGTGGTTTGGAGGCGCTGCGGCTCCCAGGCTCCGTCCTGCCTCTGACAGCGCGTCGAAAACCGGTTCGAGGTCGGGCGTAACGCCGTAACTCTGGAGCGCGCGCGTCGCCGCGTCGCGCCCCCTTACGATATGGCGAAGCTCGGACGGTTTGAAGCCAGACGAATCGGCCAACTCATTCAGGCCGACGACCAGCGCGTAGAGCATAGTCGCGTTCGACTGCGGGTCGCGTCCCTCTGTTGGAATGGCGGCCTTGCCGCTCGGCGGGTCCAGGGCGATGGCAGCCTGTCTCCTTGCCAGAAGGTCCCGCAACTCGCTCACGGATGGCGGCTCGTACGCGATAACCGACCCGGCCGCTGCCGCCGTGATGACGAGGACAACGAGGTTGAGCAACTTCGCGCTCAGCGCATTTCCGCCAACAATGCGAGCAATCTGCATCGGTCTGTCCCCGCGACCGCGATAACAACCGTCACCGAGATAGCTGTGGCGGAACGAAAATGCTACGCGCACAAGCCTGCGAAAGCAACCGAAGGCGCAACGGATTACGAATCGTTATCTCCCGAGGCTACGCGCGAGCTGCTCCAATGAGATGACGCGATGTACTCGCACTCTTCGGCTCCGCAATCGCGTGGTCCTTTGCTGCCCGCGTGCAATCGCCGACAGTGCCGGCGATCGGTTACCTCAGCGGTGCCTCACCGGGCCCGCTCGCGGGCCTCGTGGCCGAGTTCCGGCAGGGCTTGGGCGAAACAGGCTTCGTCGAGGGTCGCAACGTTTCCGTTGAGTACCGCTGGCATGCTGCGATGATTTCGGGTTGTTACCAACAACGCTGTAATGGTTGCTCAATATTCGCGTTGAGCGAATCATCAGGGGTAGGTAGCGTGAAGCTCGTCACGGCGCATTCGGGCGAACAACTTGTAGGTCGCTGGGGAGCTGATTGCGTCCTTGGAAGCTGACCGCACCTGCCACATTGCCTTCCCGCGTTGCAGGAGGAAATATGCCCGCAGCAAACCTAGACGTAACCGTAGAGCCGTTCATCTCAAGTGCAGTGGTCTACGGACCGCTCGCTGCCGGAACCACCCACGGTGATGAGACTGCACAGCTCTCAATCCGAGTGTGGATCAAGAATGACCAAGGAACGAGCGTCGTCGTGAACACGGTCGCGCTTTCATTCGTTCCGCCTCCTCTGGTCGATCCCATCACCATTTCCGTGAACTTGGCGATCGCAACTGGAGACACTGCACTGTGGAACTTCGCCACGGCAAACAACGTGATCCTGCCCGATCCCACGCCTCCGGCATTTACGGTCAGCGTCTGGTGCAACGGGTTCAGCGACCCCGTAACCGTCACCCTGTCGTTGGATCCGTACGCAAATCCGTTTGCGACCGGCGGGTACTTGTTTCCTGCCCGAACAGGAGACCTCGGCGACGGCGAGTTCTGGCAGGGTCAAAGCGCCGCGCATTCGCCGGCCGGCGCCGGTGTTCAGTTGTTCGGGTATGACCTAGGCGTCGTAGCCTACGACGGCCAGGACACCTGGACCGACCTCAAACCCCAAGGGTCGTACAGCACGAATACGGATTACCGTGTCTGGGGCAAGAAGATCTACGCGATGGCGGATGGCTCGGTGGACTCCTGGGCAAACGACCGGCCTACGAATCCAAATCCGCCGTCGGACCTTTCGCCGCCCGACCCGGTCGAGGGAAACCACTTCTACATCCAGCACGGGCCGGACATGGTGCTATACGCACACTTTCAGCCTGGAAGTCTCAACAAGGATTTTCTGGCAAAAGGCGCCGCCGTGAAGGCTGGCGATTTCCTAGGGCTGGCAGGTAACTCGGGTAATTCGACCGGCCCGCATTTGCACATTCACGCCACTCGGGGGACCGCGCCGTGGCAAGGACCACCCGTGCCGATCGCATTTCGGGATGCGTTCGTGATCGACCGATCGGAGCTCTCGCCCCCGAGCCCCAAGGGACCCTGGGTGAAGCTGCAGGCCCGATCCTTACCTCCCGTAACTTCCTTGATCTGGCCAGATCCGATCATGCCGCTTGCGTGGTGGCTCGACATTTCCGAATGGCGGACGATCGATCCGCTTGCACTGCTGCTGAGCGGCGAGGTGTACGTCAAGCTGACACTTCCGGATCCCCCGCCCATCGAGGTCATTCGTGCTCAGGCGCGTGAGTTGGCGCGGACCGCGTCCAAGGCGGAAAAGCGCCGCGCGCTGAATCGCGTACGCGCCTTCCGCGCGTACGCCCAGGCCGTGGAGGAGGCGCTTGGAGCAACCGAGACCGCCGTCAAGCATGCAATCGGCGACAAGGAAGCCCCGCACGATTAGGCGCAGAAGGCGCCGGATGCGACAACGCCGCCGAGAGGCTGTTGATTGCCGTCGGCGGCGTGCGGGTTGCAGGTGCCCGCAACATCTCCGATAAAGTGATCATCTGCCGAAATGCAAACGGCCGACGATATGTCGGCCGTTTGTTTCTCGAAGGGGTTGCGGGGGGTGGATTTGTGACTTATTCGTGCTTGCGAATCCCGCTCCGGTAAGCGTTTGCTTGACCGTTAGCGGTGCAACGGCCCCGTAACATCGTCGCACCGCGCCTACTTGGTGGGTCCCGCTTCTTGCGGCCTCATCCTTTGCCATTCCTGTTGTCGGCGCTTCCGCTCGGTAGACTCCTCATCCTGTTGTTTCGGTGTCAACTTTTCCAGGCGTTCGTATTCGCGCTCCGTTCGTCGCTTCTTCTCCTCTTGCCACTGCTTCACTGACTTGCCGTAGTACGGAGGGAAGTCGCCCACGAGCTCCCTCCCTCCGGGGGGCGGCTCCGATGCACGCGTCGCTGCATCAATGGCTTTCTGCTTGTTGGCCTTCGAGGGCAGCGACCGTGGGGCATTCGATTGCGATGCCTTTGGGCTCGTTGCGTCGGTCTCGCCCACCGGATTCGAAGGTCCATCGTCGCCCAACACTGGCGCGGCACCGAATACGAATGCCGCGGCGAAGATCGCAACGCACAGCTTGTTCACGGCTGTTCCCCAAGGAAGTATTCAGCCTGACGGAGCGACGCTACGCGCCTCACGCAACCCGTCAAACGCAAAAGGAAAGGGCTCGCCTCGCGGCAAGCCCTTGATTGTTTGGTTGCGGGGGTGCGCAAATGGTCCGAGCAACACAGACAGAACAAGGCCTTAGCGGTGCAGTTGTAGTCCGTGTGGGCGACCGCATGAAGGGGTGCACGCGAAGCAAGGCGTAGCGCGTGGCTTGCCGCATGGAAACGGCGAACCCTCGACGAAGCGATGCAGTCGTCAGTCGGTGAGAACGATGCCGCGCTTGGCTATGACGTCGCCCAACCGCTGCCGCTCCTTCGCCATGAACGCCTCGAACTCGGCGGGCGAATCGCCGACCGGCGTCGCGCCGGTCGCCAGCACCTTCTCCTTCACGTCGGGCTGGTTCATCACCTTCACGATCTCGGCGCTCAGCTTGTTCACGATCTCCGGCGGCGTGCCCGCCGGCACCACGATGCCCCACGTCTGCGTGATCTCGTAGCCGGGAACCGTCTCGGCGATCGTCGGCAGGTCGGGCAGGCCTGGGTTGCGCTCGGTGCCGGTGGTCGCCAGCGCGCGCACACGGCCGCCGTTCATGTGCGCGCCCGCGGCGATGGGGGAGGTAATGATGTACTGCGCGTTGCCGGCGATGACGTCCGTCAGCGCCGGCGCCGCACCTTTGTACGGAACGTGCACGACCTTGATGTCGGCCAGCAGGTTCAGCATCTCGCCGGCCAGATGCGCCGGCGTGCCCACGCCGGCCGACGCGTAGTTGAGCGCGCCGGGCTTCTCCTTCGCGAGCTTGACCAGCTGGGCGATGTTTTTCGCCGGAAGTTCGTTGTTCACGACGAGGACGTTCGACGCGGTCGCGATGCGTGTGATCGGCACGAAATCCCTGACCGGATCGTATGGCAGGTTCTTGCGCAGGTTGGGCAGGATCGCGTAGATGGCCGTCGTCGTCAGCAGCAGCGTGTAGCCGTCGGGCGCCGACTTCGCGACGAGTTCGGCGCCCAGCACGCCGCCCGCGCCGGGGCGGTTGTCGACGACGACCGGCTGGCCAACGTTGTTCGAAAGCTTCTCCGTGACGAGGCGCCCGAGTTGGTCGGGCGCGCCACCGGCGGAATCGGCGACGATCAGCTTGATCGGACGGTTCGGATACGTCTGCGCGCTCACACCCAGCGCGCAGAGCGCGGACACCACGAGCAGCAGGACCGTGCGGTTCAGGCGCTTCATGGTTCCTCCTTGGACGCACTCGCGGCGTCGCAGCCGCCAACGTTACCCCCGCGCACCGGCGGTGTCCAGCGCGGGCCGCTGTGCGATACTTTCCCGCATGCGCGCCACCAACATGCTCGTGCTCATGTCCGACGAGCACAATCCGAAATTTCTCGGGGCCGCCGGCCATTCGTTCATCGCCACGCCCAACCTCGATACGCTTGCCGCCCGCGGCACGCGCTTCACGGCAGCGTACACGACCTCCCCGATCTGCGTACCGGCGCGGGCGGCATTCGCCGTCGGCCGCTACGTGCACGACATCGGCTACTGGGACAACGCCGACGGCTACGAAGGCGCGATCCCGAGCTGGCACCACGCACTGCGCGACGCCGGGCATCGCGTCGTCTCGATCGGCAAGCTGCATTTCCGCGGCCGTCCGGGCGACGACCACGGCTTCTCCGAAGAGATCGTGCCGATGCACATCGTCGACGGCATCGGCGACGTGAAGGGCTTGGTCCGCGAGAACATCCCGAAGCGCAAGGGCGGCGACAAGATGGCCAAGCGCGCCGGCCCCGGTGAGTCGGCTTACACCGTGTACGACCGCGACATCGCGGCGCGCGCGCAGATCTGGCTGCACGAGGAGGCGCCGAAGTGGCGTGACCGACCGTGGGTGTTGTTCGTGTCGTTCGCGTGCCCGCATTTTCCGCTCACCGCGCCGCCGCAGTGGTTCTACCGCTACTGGCAGCAGGACCTGCCGATGCCCAAGCAGTACGCGAAAGACGCGCGCCCGCATCATCCGTTTCTCGACACCTACGCGCACACGGTCGACTACGATCCACACTTCGCGTCCGAGGCCGATGTCAAGCGGGCGATTGCCGGGTATGCCGGCCTCGTGTCGGCGATGGACGAGAACGTAGGCTACGTGCTGCGCGCGCTGCGCGACGCGGGCCTAGTGCAGGACACGCGCGTGATCTACACGAGCGACCACGGCGACAACGTCGGTGCGCGCGGCTTGTGGGGCAAGTCCACGCTGTACGAGGAAAGCGCCGGCGTGCCGCTGATCGTGGCCGGCCCCGACGTTCCGGCTGGCCGCGTCGTCGCCGCGCCGGTGTCGCACATCGACTGCGCGCCGACGATCCTCGAAGCGGTCGGCCTGCCGCCGCGCGTCGGCGGCCGCGCGCTGCCCGGCGCGTCGTTGTTCGCGCTGGCGACCGGCGAGATCTCGCTGCGGCCGGTCATTGCCGAGTACCACGCGATCGGCTCCCTCGCGGGCGCCTTCATGCTGCGCTTCGGCAAGTGGAAGTACTGCCACTACGTCGGTGCACCGTCGCAGCTCTTCGACCTCGATGCTGATCCCGAAGAGCTGATCGACATTGCCAGCGACCCGCGGTTCGCCGCCACGCTCGCCGAAGGCGAACGGCTGCTGCGCGCGGCGCTCGATCCGGAAGCGACCGACGCGCGCGCAAAGCGGCGACAGGCCGAGCTGCTCGCGCAATTCGGTGGCCGCGAGAAGGCGCTCGCCCGCGGCGACCTGGGCTTCACGCCGGCGCCCGGCACCACCGCCGAGATCGACTAGCCCCGCGGTACCGCGTGTGCTTGTGGCGCTGGCGCGCCGCGAACCCCGCCATCACTTCCGGCGTCGGCGGCGAAGGCCGCGCGGGATCGCCAGGCGCAAGTCACCTCGTCAATGGCTGCTCACGGGAAACTGACGTGGCGAGCTTGAACGGCAGGAGTTGGCTGCGGATTCAACTGATCGGTGCAACACACTAGAACCTATCTCACAATCATCCACGGGTGCGACGGGATTCCCGGGGCCGCAGTTCCAGGCGCGAGGAGCGCCGTTTGGCGGGACCAAACAAGCGACGAGCAACGCCGAAATGCGGCCCCGGGAATCCCGTCCCCTCGGATTGCCGTCAGAAAGCCCGACCGCTGCGTTGCTCGCGGTACCGAGCGGCTGTTGGCCGATTTAATCAGCTACTTGCAGCGCTTGCCAATCCCCAAACCGGCTCATCCAGTCACAACTACGGCACAGTCAATCCGGCGAAGCCACATTCGAACGGAAAGGTCGAGTAGGTTGCATCTTCGATTCGTCCCAGGTTCGACGCAAAGCAGTCGCTGGCGATGTCAGCTAGCCGGGACCCTCCGGCGCGGACGCAGCGCTTTGGCAATGTCGCCAGGTTGCGCCCCAAGCCTGAATAACGACTTGACGAGAAGGTCGACTGACACACTGGGATCGGAAGCCTCCATCTTGGCCACGCGCGACTGACTAGATCGCAGTCGCTTTGCAACGTCAACTTGCGACAACTCCTTGGCCGCACGCAACGATTGTAGAGTCTTGCTAAGAGCGAGCTTGAACTCGACAAAAGCGGCATCTTCGTCGGACAGCCTAAGAAGCTCGCGCGGCGTGCCGACAGTCCAGCCGGCGGCCCTGAGTTTTGCGCGTTTCCGCTTGTCCATGCTTGCTCCAAATTCGGTTGATTATCGCGTCAGCTCATCGTACTGACGCAGCCGGCGCCGGCAGTCCGCGATCACTTGCTCAGGCGTCTGACGCGTCCTCTTGCTGAAAATGTCGACGATTACGACAGCGTCCTCATCGAGGCGATAGATGATCCGCCATGTCGCGCTTTCGTCCACGATGCGCAATTCATGGCAACGAGCACCGATTCCACGCATCGGTCGCGAATGCGGCAGCCCGAGCTTGGCACCGCCCTGCAGCTGCCGCAGCGATACGCCCGCCTCGACACGCGCAACTTGCGAGAAAGGTGGCGTCTTTACCTCGCCCCGTAGCCACACAAGCGGCTTGTCTATGGCGGCCACCTAGGCAATATATGTCAGATTGGGCATAAACGCAAGCGGCAAAGCGGCCTCATCGTGCGGTTCTGCAACCGGAACACCTCGGCGAGGGGCGACTATTTGGAAGCGCGCGTCCCGAACCCCGATCGCCTTGTTCGAGCTGGCGGTCGCGAACGGGACGAACCTCGGTAAAGCAACGGCCGCCGGGGGTCGCCCGACGGCCGTCATATGTGGGGTTGCGGGGGAAGGATTTGAACCTTCGACCTTCGGGTTATGAGGCTGTTTCGGCCTTCATAAGTACATGATAAATCAATAGCTTGCCACGCTTGCCAACTCGCTTTCCAGTCTCACCAAGGCACAATTGCGGCACAGCCAATCCGGCCCCGACACAAGCCCGGTTGGCGATCACCTTTCGAGCTGAAATTTTCCCGCCAGCTCGACGTTGGCATGGCGCCGATGAGGTCGTCCGCATATGGTCTTGCGTCCATATGGCTTTACATCCATAATACCCACGGTGAACTGGACGGTACTTTTCCACGACGAGTTCGACCGCGAGTTTCAGACCCTCGCCAAGGGCTTGCAGGATGAGCTTCTCGCCCATGCCCTGTTGCTGAGCCGGTTTGGGCCAAGTCTCGGACGCCCCACCGTCGACACACTGAATGGATCGAAGCACGCCAACATGAAGGAACTGCGATTGGGGTGGCAGGGCGAGGTATGGCGCGTGGCCTTCGCCTTCGACCCGAATCGGCAAGCGATCCTTCTCGTGGGCGGGGACAAGGGCGGTGTCGACCAGAAACGGTTTTACAAACGGCTCATCGGTCTCGCCGACGCCCGCTTCGACAGGCATTTGGCCTCGGTGGCAGCCGCTGCTGCACGAAAGGAAAGACGACATGCCAAGAAATCTTGAACAAGTGCTCGCCAAGCTGCCCGCCAAGCGCCGCGCGAAGGTGCAACAACGGGCGGCGGAACTCGCGACCCTCAAAGACCTGCGTCATGCCGTCGAGCGGACGCAGGAGGAGCTTGCGGCCGCCCTCGGCGTGGGACAGGACACGATCTCTCGCCTGGAGCAGCGAAGCGACATGCTGCTTTCAACCCTCAAACGCTATGTCGAAGCGATGGGTGGGAAGCTCAACCTCGTCGCCAAGTTTCCCAATCGTCCACCGGTGATCATCGAGCAGATTGCGGAACCTCGAGGCCGACAGAAGCATTCCGCCAAAGGACCACGCATCGGCAAACGACACACCGCCGAAGTCGTCTGAGGTTCTTCGTTCGATCCACACCGGTTCGAGGTTCGGACCCATCCCCGAGTTCGCCAAGAGATGGGCCCGAGGGAGTCCATTTCCACGCCCTTAAAAGCGGCAGTCGACCCTTCCCGGACATACGCCCGACGTAACCGAAAGGCTGCGTCGCCGCGACTGCGGACATTCCGTCGCGCCGCATCATGGGCGAGTTCGGCCAAGAGCAAACGAGCGATATGCAACTGTGGACTGCACAGCCAGCAGGCTGCGTTGCGCGGCATCGCGCATCCGGACGTGCTCAATCCGGGCCGGCGGCAATCGCGCCGGCGCCTGAGGATGATTAGGCTGCGATGCGCCCGGCGTTCTTAGTCAATGTGCGAAATATCTGAGCGTTGGGGCAGAAGCTATGGTCGCCTTCGACTTTTCCGGCGAGCCACCTGTCGCACAAGCCCTCGGACCGGCATCTGACGCACCGGCTTTGCATGTCCTTTATGATGGCCTGAGTGTCACCATGCTTGCTAACTTCCGGGTCCACGCCGACACGTGCCAGCATATGCATCATGCGCCTCCGCGAGGCAGCCGCCAGGTATCTTGAAAACCATACGATGAGACCAAGGCTCACTGCCACCATGACTGCGGCCACGCCGATCTCGAACAATGTTGGGTTCATGGTCTGGCTCTCCTATTGACTCGACTTGCGGTGTTCCAAAACGCGCATTTGATGTGAGCGTACGAGATAACTCCTTACATTGGTTACGCTTACGAACTCGGCGCGCCGGGTTTGCTGGCGGTGCCGCCCAGCGCCCGCTTTCCAGCCTCGACGCGCTGCAGCAGTCTATGCCCGCGCACCCGGGCAAGACTTTGGTGCAGATCAATAAGATAGTGATACCGCGCCGCAGTGCGAGCGGGCGGACCCGTCAGCCGAGTCGGCGCGGGCGCCAAAATGAGTTCGGGATGCCGCTTCAGGCCATGCCGGCGCCATTTACACCTGCGCGTCGAGGTACGACGGAATAGCGCGTTTGACGCGCCGGATGTGGCTGGTGGCAAGTAATCTCAGATGACCATTGCGGATGCGGATAGCGGATAGCGGATAGGAAATCCAACGCCACGACGCGTCATCGCGAGCGGGCTAGCACGTCTTAACTTGTCCGGAGCGCCGGGGAGCCGAGGCGCTCCGGCGTCGCGGCGGGGCCACGGTGACACCAGGATCTGCGGGCCATTCCCGCCCGGACGCTGTTTGGCGGCGCTGCGTCTGCCCGATTTCCTGTGCCGTAGCCGGATGTCATCCTCGACCATCAGACCATCGGATTCGGGTGATTCGTTCGCGATGGCGAGGTATCCTGCCCACCGTCGCCACGAGCGGCGAAAGGAGGGACCATGCCACGATGGGCACGCGTCACCCATGAGGGACGCGAATGCTTCGGCACGATCGAAGGCGACACGCTTCGCCTGCACGCGGGCAACCTGTTTGCGAATCCGCGGCCGACCGGAGAATCGCTTGCGCTCGGCGCCGCCAAACTGCTGACGCCGACGACCCCGGGCAAGATGGTGGCGCTGGTCGACAATTACCATGCGCTGGTCACCAAGCTCAATCACCCGGTGCCGGCGGAGCCGCTCTACTTTCTCAAGGCCAACAATTCGTTTCTGGCCCACGGCGAGACGATTCGCGCGCCGAAATCCTACGCGGGCAAGGTCGTATTCGAAGGTGAGCTCGGCATCGTCATCGGCAGGCGCTGCAGCGCGGTCGCGGACGCCGATGCGGCGGGCTCCATCTTCGGCTACACCTGCATCAACGACGTCACCGCCATCGAGATTATCCAAAAGGAACCGGGTTTCGCGCAGTGGACGCGCGCCAAGAGCTTCGACACGTTCGGCGTGTTCGGACCGGCGATCGCCACCGACATCGATCCGGCCGGGCTCTTCGTCAGGACAATCCTCAACGACCAGGAGCGGCAGAACTACCCGGTGGCGGACATCATCTTCGCGCCGGCGAAGCTGGTGAGCCTCATTTCGCACGACATGACGCTGGAAGCAGGTGACGTCATCGCCTGCGGCACGTCGGTCGGCGTTGGCTCGATGAAGCCCGGAAGCACGATCAGCATCGTCATCGACGGCATCGGTACACTGACGAATCGGTTCGAGTAAGCGTTACAACAAAATCGCGCGGCGCAGCGTTGAGCGACCGCGCATGCAGGAGGAGCGGATGAAAATCGCAGTCGTGGGCGCCGGCTCGATCGGCGGCATTCTCGCCGTGCGGCTCGCGTTGTCGGGCCAGACGGTGACCGTGGTGGATCAGGGCGAGCATCTGGCCGCGATTCAAAAGAACGGCCTCAAGCTCGTCCACCACGATGGCACGGAGGAGGTCGCCAAGGATCTGCGCGCGGTCGCGAGCTGTGCCGAGGCCGGTGTGCAGGATCTCGTGTTCCTGGCGCTGAAGGCCTATGTCATCGAAGCGGTGGCGCCGCAGATGCGCACGCTGTTCCACGACGACACCATGGTCGTGACGATTCAGAATGGTCTGCCGTGGTGGTACTTCCAGAATTTCAACGGCCCTCACGCCGGCTTCCGGCTCAAGTCGGCCGATCCGAGCGGGGTGATCGAGCAGAGCATCGAAGCGCGCCGCATCATCGGATGCGTCGTCTATCCGGCGGGCGACATCGTCGCGCCGGGCGTGGTCAAGCGGCTCGAAGGCGACCGCTTCCCGGTGGGGGAGCTGGACGGAACCGAAACGGAACGCGTCAAGCGCGTTTCGGAAGTGCTCGTCGGGGCAGGCCTCAAGGCGCCGGTCCTGAACGACATCCGCTCGGAAATCTGGCTCAAGCTGTGGGGCAACATGAGCTTCAACCCGATCAGCGCGCTCACCCATGCGACGCTGGTGGACATCTGCGAGGAGCCGGCGACGCGCGAGCTCGCCGCCAGCATGATGCGGGAGGCGCAGGCTGTCGCGGAAAAGCTCGGCGTCACGTTTCGGGTGTCGCTGGAAAAGCGCATCGACGGCGCCGCCAAGATCGGCAAGCACAGGACGTCGACCTTGCAGGACGTGGAAGCGGGGCGGCCGGTTGAAGTGGACGCGCTCATCGGCTCGGTGATCGAAGTGGGCGAGCTGACCGGCACGCCCACTCCCGCGACGCGCGCGGTGCACGCGCTGCTCAAGCTGCTGGTGAAGACGATGCACGACGAGCGTGCACGCGTCGCGATGCAGCGCATCTGAAGGAATCATCCTCAACACCGGGAAGGGGGAAAGTCGCCGATGACCCCACGCGTCGGCTTCGGAGGCTGCTCCTCGGATGCACGCGTGGTCGCATCGATGGCTTTCTGCTTGTCGGCCATCGTCGGGAGCGACCGTGGGGCCTTCGCTTGCGGCGCGTTTGCGTTCTTTGCGTCGGTCTCGCCAACCGGTTTCGCGGGCCCATCGTCGCCAAACGCTGGCGCGGCACCGAATGCGAATGCCGCGGCGAAGATCGAAACACGCAGCCTGTTCATGGCTTGCTCACAAGCAAGTGTCCAGCCGGCAACCTTCGGGGTCGCGTCCTTTCCACCTTTGCGTCGCCTATCCGAACGGAACAACGCTACGCGCCCCCCCCGCAACCCGTCGAGGAACCAAAGAAGGGCCCGCATCGGGGCGAGCATGCGTCTCGAAGTCGGGCAATCGGGATCTGCGAGGGGTCGCGCTGCGCAGATGAGCCAGATAAACTCCTTCCGTTGCCAACGTCCCGCCCGACACCCCGAGATGGAAGTGCGCGTGCCCCGTCCGAAATGGTTGCTGGGGATGGCGCTTGTGGCATTCACAGGCCTGCAAGTCGGCAACGCGCAGGGACAGATCTATCCCGCCCGTCCAGTTCGAATCATCGTTCCCTACGCGACCGGCGGCGCCTCCGATACGTTAGCGCGGATCCTTGCCGCAGACCTCGGCGCCGTGTTCGATCAGCCGTTTTCCGTCGAGAACCGACCTGGAGCATCCGGCACGGTCGGTTTGGAACTTGCCGCGCGGGCGCCGGCGGATGGATACACCGTCGCATTGGTCAACAGCACTCACGCCAGCTTGGTCGCGCTTGGCGCTAACGTGCCTGTCGACCTGCTGCGTGATTTCGTGCCCGTTGCCCTCCTCGGCACGTCGCCGGTCCTGATTGCCGCGACCCCACGTATCAGCGCCACGACGCTCGACGAATTCATTCAGGCGGCACGCATCCAGCCCACGAACATGGCGTACGCGTCATGCGGTATCGGGACGGCCGGTCACGTGGTCGGCGAAATGCTCAAGGTCATCGCGGCGATCCACATGCTGCACGTTCCCTACCGAGGCTGCGCGCCAGCGGTCCAAGATGCGCTGGGCGGACAAGTCGACCTTGTGATTACCAGTGTCACGAGCGGACTCCCGCAGGTCGGTGCCGGCCGGCTACGGGGACTCGCCGTAACGTCGCCGAATCGGTTGGCAGCTGCACCCGACCTGCCAACACTGGATGAACTTGGATACTCCCGGGCTGCCATACAAGTGTGGCACGGCCTCCTGGCGCCGGCCGGCACACCGCAGGAGATCGTCAATCGGCTGCAAGACGAGATCCTGCGGGCGCTGCGGAAAGAAAGAAACCGCTCGCGCCTCGAGCAGGTGGGGATCGATCCGCCGTTTGGTACGGGCGACGAATTTGACGCGCTGTTCCGGAAGGACATCCCGAAGTATCGGGAGCTCGCCAAGAGTGCGCGGCTTCGACTCGAGTAGCGCTGAGCGATCGGACCAGCGTGCACGACGCACCGAAATGAACGAATCGGATATCGATCCCGCCCTCGTCGCAAGCGCACACGTCGCACGTGGATTCGCTCTCGCGCATTGCCCGCGCGCGCTGCATGGCGACTGCACCTGGTACCACAGCGTTTGGCAGTATTTTCGCGCGCTCGACGTGATGAAGACCGCAGGCGGAAGCTCCGCATTTTTCGGCGATGCGTTGCGTTCCCTCGCCAGCCAAGGCGGCATTCGCAGTGTCCTCATCTCCGGCGCGGCCGATGATGCGATGTCGTTGCTGGCGATCGGCGCGTTTCGAGATGTAGGGAAGCCGCTCGACTTGACCGCCGTCGACCGCTGCGAGACACCGCTTGCGCTGGCCCGATGGAGCGCCGAGCGAACGAAGGCGAGTATCTCGACGCGTCACGCGGACATCCTTCGCTTCGAGAGCGGAGAAGCATTCGATGTCGTGATGACCAACAGCTTTCTGGGGTCGTTCGATCCCGCGGGTCGGCGGCTGTTGTTCGCCCGCTGGGCCCTCCTTCTGCGCCCCGGAGGAAAACTCCTCATCACCAATCGCCTGCGGCCCGGCGAAGGGCACGCGCAGTTCGGGTTTACGCCCGAGCAGGCTCGGACGTTTTGTGAGGTGGTCCGCAGAGGGGCCGAGGCCGGAAGGGAAAAGCTGGGGCTTGATCCGGATCTCGTCGATAGCTGGGCGCGGCTCTACACCGAGCGTTACCGTTCGTATCCCGTGCGGACCGTCGATGAAATTCTCGACCTGCTGCACACCGCGGGATTCAGCCCCGATCGGGTGAACACCGCAATGGCTGCGGGGCGGTCGGGCCGCGACGCGGTCGCGGGTCCGTCTGCCGCCGAGCGAGCCGAGTACGTGCGGGTGCTCGCGACGCGGGAGTAATCAGGGCTACGGCGCGAGCTCGGACACGAAGTTTTCGAACTTGCCGCCGGCATTGCGCGGAATGTCGCTGCAGTAGGCGAACGAAATCCGGAATGGCCAGGGAAGCCTGCCCTGAACATGGGCTCGCAGTTGCGCTTCCTCGTCTGGCGTCAGCGGCCGCTCCGTGACCAGCCGGCCTTCGATCCATTCGGCGCTCTTCTGGACGAACTGGTGCTGGACGATCGGAGCAATGGAGGTGAACGTGCGTGACCCGAATGCCGGCCAGTACCGCTCGCCCGTCGGGGTCACGAGTAACGCGTTGCGTTCCCTTCCAAGGATGCGTTTCAGCACCGGAAGCCCGCGCCCGCACTCGCAAACGTCGCCAACTTCGGCGTAGTCGCCCAGCTCGTAGCGCAGGAGCGGCGTAGCGTAGTTGAACAGGGGCGTGACCAGGACGCGGCCCCGCCCCCCGGGTCCGCACGGCTCCCCCGCTTGGTCGACGACTTCGACCAGGATCGTTTCCGCCTGCACATGGAAATGCTCGTGCTCGGGGCACTGGTCGGCAATCATGCCGACTTCCTGCGCGCTGTACGTGTCGATGACCGGTGCGTCCCACGCCTCGCGTACGGCGTCTCGGACGCCTTCGCCGACGACCTCGCCGAGCGTTGCCACGTGTTCCAAGTGCGGAAGTTCGATCCTCTGGCGCGCGCAATGTCGCGCGAGCGCCATCAGGTCGGACGGATAGCTCAGCAGATAATCCGGATCCTGACGCGAAAGCCATTCCGCCTGCTCGGAGATGCTGGCGCGGATCGACAGCACGACGGCCGATCCCGTCGCGAAAGGAAACGTCGCTTCGTCCCCCCAGCGATCGTAGTTCGCACCGGTCGGGTAGTCCGCCGCTTCGGCGCCGACATGGCGGATCACCGCGAGACGCCCCGTGAAATCGTGCGGATGCCACAGGAAATGTCGCAGGTTGACGCATTTGAACACGCACGCGTCGAACACGGTCCCCGTAACCGTCACTGGTGCGCCGGTCGATCCCGACGATGAATTGGTGACGACATCGCCGTGCTCTTTTGGTACTTCGGTGCTGGCGAATCCAGGGCCGGCTTGTTGCAGCTCCCCGCGCGTCAGCGGAGGAAGTCGCCGCCAGGCCTCGAGCGTCAGCGGCGTGCCGGGCGCGATTCCGGCGGCGTCGATCCGCGCGCGGTGGAAGGGCACCGTGCGGTGCGCGTGCGCGACCAGCCGTCGTGCGAGATCCAATTGGTGGTCGAGCAGGCGCTCGGCCGTCCACCACTGGCTGCCCTGCAGCCATTTCTGAAACGCGAGATCGCCCGGCCCCGAAGGTGCGAATGGAGTCTTGCCGGGGAGGACGGGCGTCGAATCCACGGCGATTTCACCCGACCGAAGGAAAAAGAAACGGCTGCGCCGACCGCAGCCGCTTCATTTGCCGGGACGGAAATTCAATCGCGGGCGACGCTATCCCGTCAACGGCGCTTGCGCCGCCTTGCAACGACGGCCCCCACAAGACCGGCTCCGAGCAGCGCAAGGGTGGCGGGCTCAGGTGCCGCGCGCGTGGTGAGCCGAAGCGTGTATCCCTCGCAGCAGGCGGTGGGATTGCTCGAGGAAAGCGTCAGGATCAACAGCGACGATGGAAGGAGCCCGGTGAAATCATGAAAATCCGTCGCCGAAAACGAGCAACACAGGGAGAAGCTGTCGATGAGAGTTCCGGGGGAAACAGTGTCTCTGTACAGATTCAGGATCAGCGATCCGCTGCCCCCACCGTCGTCGGTGATCTTGAGGTCGTAACCGTCGCCCGGCGTCAGCCCGGCGAAATCGTATTCATCGAAGCCCGTTGCCGGAGCGATGCCCGAATAGTCGACGCCCGGGCTCGCAGCAACGATCACGCCGGCCGCGGCCATCCCCGCCGACAACAGGCCGCCGGCCGCAAGCGCAGCGGCCAACGCGGAATGACGCCATTGCGGAGAGCGCGAAGCTTGAACGTGGAGCATGCGGCCCCCGTTACGGAAGGGAGGTTCGGAATGCATGCATGAACCGTTCCCCGGACCAATCTTGGCCATGCATTCAATAGCTTGGATTTGGAGCTCCAGGCGCCGCACGTACGCTTTGATGCCGATTGTCAATTTTCTCGACACGGCCGCAGGCACCGCGCGAGGTCAGATTGCCAGAAAGGCGCCCGACATGAGCCGGAGGCGTGCGGCTCGTCGGCGGTGCAGTCACGAGCGCAAGTGTGTCAGCATCGGCTCGTAACACCATTGAAATCTCCTGCCCCATGAAGCCCAACTTCCTGGTCATCCTGATCGACGACCTGCGCTTTGACGAGTTCGGTGCAGGAGGTCACCCGTACATGCGAACGCCGAACGTCGACCGGCTCGCGTCGGAGGGCGCGCTGTTCGAGCGCGCGTTCCACACGACGCCGATCTGCTCGCCCAATCGCGCGTCGATCGTCACGGGACAGTACGCGAGCCGGCACGGGATCATCGACAACGTCGCGCGCGACGCGATGAGCCACCGTCTGCCGAACTACCATCTCGAGCTCCGGAAGCTGGGCTACGAGACCGCGCACATCGGCAAGTGGCACATGGGCAACGACGGCATGCCGCGGCCCGGATACGACACCTGGGTGAGCTACGACGGCCACGGCAGGATTCTGAACCCGAGGCTCAATCACGATGGCCGCTACGTCGAGCACCAGGGCTACATCACCGATATCATGAACGAGCTCGCCGTCGACTTCCTCGGGCGCAAACGCTCGAAGCCCTTCTCGCTGTTCTTCGCGCACAAGGCGGTGCATCCGGACGCCGAGCAGGCCGCGGACGGCAGTTTCCGCATCGGCACGCAGGGCGGTTACATCGCCGCCGAGCGCCATCGCGATCTCTACCGCGACGCGATGTTCCCGAAGACACCGAACATGTTGCCGGCCACCGAGGTGATCCGGCAGAAGCCCGCATGGACCGAATGTTTTGACCTCAAGGAATCGGACCGCGCACGGGCGATCCTGTCGGCGCTCCACGCGGGCGAGCAGGAGGAGATCCGGCTGCGCGCACGGATGATGGCGGCGGTCGACGAAGGGATCGGCACCATCCTCGAAACGCTGGAGCGGCAGGGCAAGCTCGACGCCACGTTCATCGTGTTCCTGGGCGACAACGGCTATTTCTTCGGCGAGCACGCACTCGGTCCAGAGCGCCGCTTCGCCTACGAAGAGGGCATCCGGTCGCCCTTCGTCGTCCGCTACCCCCGCATGGTGAAGGCGGGCTCGCGGCGACGCGAGCTCGTCATTTGCCAGGACATCGCGCCGACGCTGATCCGGCTTGCCGGCGGCAAGCCAGGGCCGCAGGTCCAAGGGCGGTCGCTGGTGCCCCTGTTCCTGGGCAGGCGCGCTCCCTGGCGCACATCGTTCCTCGTCGAGTACTGGGCCGAACAGGCGATGCCCTGGCTCGTCGGCATGACGTACAAGGCCGTGCGCACCGACCGCTACAAGTACATCCACTGGGTCAACCGCGGTCGCGCTGGCGAGCTCGACGAGCTCTACGACCTCGACCGCGATCCGTACGAACTGAAGAATCTCAACCGCAGCCGCGCGTACGCGCCGGTGCGCAAAAAGCTGCAGCGCGAATTGAGGAAGCTCGTCGCCGAAGCGCTGGGGCTCTAGTTCGCCGTTGCGCCGGATGCCTTGACGATCGGCACCCAGGTCGCGAGATCGTCGGTGATCAGCTTGGCGAACATGGCCGGTGCCATCGGCGGCGCGAGATCGAACCCCTGCGGCCCGAGCTTATCCTTTGCCTCGGCGGAGGCGAAGATGCGACCGAGCTCCGCATTGAGGCGCGCGACGATCTCTTGCGGCGTGCCGCGCGGCGCCACGAAGCCGAACCACGTGTTGACCTCATAACCCTTGACGCCCAGCTCGTCCAGCGTCGGCACGTTCGGCAGCAGCGGCGAGCGCTTGAGACTCGTGACGCCGAGCGCCTTCACTTTGCCGTCCTTGATCTGGCCGATCACCGTGGGCGTGTTGAAGAAGCCCATCGTCACCTCGCCCGTCATCACGGCCAGCACGCCCTGCGGTGCTCCCTTATAGGGGACGTGGATGAGATCGGTCCCGGTCATACGGCCGAACAGCACGCCTGAAAGGTGATGGCTCGTGCCGCTGCCGCCCGATGAGAACGTGAGCTGGCCGGGTCTTGCCTTCGCCTCGGCGACAACGTCCAGAGGCTTCGTCGCCGCACTCGCCGGCGGCACGATCATCACGTTCGACACGCCGCCGACGAACGCGACCGGCGCGAAGTCCTTCGAGGAGTCGTACCCGGGATTCGCGTAGATCGCCTGGTTGAACACCAGCGTGCCCTGCGAGGCAAACGCGATCGTGTAGCCGTCCGGCGTCGCGCGCGCGAGCTCCGCCATCGCGATCGTGCCACCGGCACCGGGCTTGTTTTCGACCACGACCGACTGGCCGAGCGCCTTGCCGAGCTCTAAAGCAGCGAAGCGTGAAACGATGTCGGCGGTACTGCCGGCCGCGAGTGGAACGAGGAGCCTGATCGGTTTCGACGGGTAGGCCTGCGCGCCGGCGGCGCCGCTGGTGGCGAGCACGACGGAAGCGGCCAGCGCCAGAGCGATTTCGCGAGTAGCGTTCGTAACGTGCGTGATCATGCGGAGCGTCCTCGTGGATTGAGGCGTGGAATGCCCCGGCAAAAAATTGGCATCGTCTCGTACCGAGTGCGGCCGTGTCAATCGCGCCCTGCCGTTCCGGTTGCGCCCCAGATCGTCGCCCTGCTCTGCCCGACGTGACCGTAGCGCGAACGTCAGCTTCCCTCAAATTGACAGTCAGCTTTCAGGAGCATAGACAGGCGGCTCAGGGTCGAAGACAGTCGTTCCCGACTGCGGATTCGGGGATCCATCGCCATAACCCAGCGCTTGCGCGATGGCGGCGATATTGCGCGTTCGACCTAGGGTGAAGAATCGCCGAAACGGTTTTTGGCGCTACCCCGGAGCTACCCCGAAAGAAGAGAAGAACGGCCTGCCCGAAGGCAAGCCGTTGACTTGTTTGGTTGCGGGAGCCTGCAACCGGACCCGTCTACTCATCAGAACACGAGATCGCTGCCCGCTACGTGGAGCGGGAGATCATCGGACCGCCGGAGATTCGGGCGGGGGTGGGCGCGGCGTTCAGCGCGTAGAAGTAGCTCCCGGCCAAAGGCTACCTCCGCCGTTGCGCGGAAAGCCCCACATATCGCGCCGCTATCTGACGCCGACCATTGCAATTGCGGGTCCACCGAGCCGATCATATGTTCAGGACCTCGCGGAGGACAACCGATGAAAAGCGTGGCGCGCATTCTCAAGGCGAAGGCCGACCAGACGATCTACACGATTGCGCCCGCGGCGTCGGTGTTCGAGGCCGTCAAGCTGATGGCCGAAAAGAACATCGGTGCGCTCGTAGTAATGGAGGGCGAGAAGATCGTCGGCATCATTACCGAGCGCGACTATGCGCGGAAGATCGTTCTCATGGCACGGTCGTCAAAGGATACGCCGGTGCGCGACATCATGACCGCGTCGGCAATGTACGTAAGCCCCGCCCACAGGAGCGAGGAGTGCATGGCGCTGATGACGGAAAACCGGGTGCGCCACCTGCTTGTTATCGACAACGGCAAGCTGATCGGCCTAGTCTCCATCGGAGACCTCGTCAGAGACACCATCTCGGAGCAGAAATTCATCATCCAGCAACTGCAACACTACATCACAGGGGAGCCGAATTGACCACCTGCGATCCGCAGTTTGGCGTCAGACTTTTTTCAGAATCTCTATCGCTCTATTGGCTTCGTCCAGTGAGTCCACCGCGACATAGGCGGCAAACTGGCTGCCAATCACCGAGGCTGAGAACCCGCGCAGATTGATACCTCCGTCCGCGAGCTGCTGCGTCAATTCAGCGGCGGCCCCCGGTCGGTCTCGGCCCATGACGCGCACCGAGTGCAGGGTTTGGGTCACGTTGAAACCGACTGCGGCGGCGGCAGCGATTTCCCGATCCCCCTGTAGCGGTGTCACGAACACCACACCCCTACCGGGTTCTTGCGGGGCACGCCGGGCAATGATGAATTGGAGGTCTGCTCCCACGTCCCGCAGAGTAGTCAGCACCATGGCAAGCCCTCCGGGTTTGTCTTCGATATTCGCCGCCCAAACATCGACACGCTCGACAATAGTTTCCATGACCGAACCTCCTTGGCCGTTATCGCTGCAGACGATTGGAAGTCTAGGCCGTGGCCGCCGCTGCAAGCAACTTTTTGCAGAAGAACAGAAGCCCGCTGCTGACTACTGACTGGCCATCTGGCCGGATGGCTCGTTTCGCTTCCGCGACCCGTCGTTGGGCAAATGGCTCCGCGCCCGGTACGTCGCCGAGCGGCACGAGCTCGCCGCGCGCCTGAAGCGCGTGCCGCTGGAGCGGCGCATACGCCTCCTCGGCGTCCGGATCGCCTCCCTTCGCTGCTTACCGCGCCTTCGGCTTCCGCGGCGCCTTCGCTGTTCGATTGACGGATTTCGCGTCGCGCGCGACCTCGTCGCGCAACCACTTGCGGAAGAGCTCGATCTTGGGCGCGCTCGCTAGGCGCGGTGGATAGACGAAGTAGTAGTGCCGGTCGCTCGGCACCTCGACGTGGAAGAGGCGCACGAGGAGCCCGTTGCGCACGTCGTCCCCGAGCAGCGACGTGCGCGCGAGCGCGATGCCGTGCCCCTCGATCGCGGCCTGCAGGAGGTGCGCGCTGTCGTTGAAGATCGGGCCGCGCTCGGGCTCCGGCCACGGCAGTCCCGCGGCGGCGAACCACGGTTGCCAGAATTCGTCGTTCGAGCGCAGGAGCGTATAGCGCGCGAGATCGGCGGGGCGCTTCGGCAAGTGCCCGCGGTTCAGGCGCGGGCTGCATACGGCGAGGAAGTGCTCGTCCACGAGAGGCTCGACGGCGAGGCCGGGCCACTTGCCCAGGCCGTAGCGCACGGCGCAGTCGGCGTCGTCGCGCTGGAAGTCGACGAGCGACGAGTTCGCGCGCACGTCCAGGTCGATGGAGGGGTGCTGCGCGGCGAACCGAGCCATGCGCGGCAG
The DNA here is from genome assembly GCA_963830485.1 of uncultured beta proteobacterium. Taxonomy (GTDB): domain Bacteria; phylum Pseudomonadota; class Gammaproteobacteria; order Burkholderiales; family Casimicrobiaceae; genus CAIWHR01. The sequence continues at coordinate 67,994 of CAWHNE010000001.1, read as the reverse complement.
GAGCCAGCGCGCCGCGAACGAGGGCGTCACGCTGATGCGAAGCTGGCGCGGATTGCTGCGGTCCGTGAGCTGCCGCACCGCGGAGGCGAGGTCGGCAAGGATGGCGCGCACGCGGAGCGCGAAGCGCTCGCCTTCGTCGGTCAGGCGAATGCCGCGCCCGGCGCGCTCGACGAGCCGCACGCCGACGTCGTCCTCCAGCGACTTGATCTGGTGGCTGATTGCGCCATGCGTGAGATGAAGCGCCTGCGCGGCGCGCGTCAGGCTCTTCTCGCGCGCGGTCGCCTCGAACGCACGCAGGGCTTGCACGGTCGGGATGCGGAACGCCATGGGGCCTCTAACATGTCAAAGCAGTTCACATATTGTGCCAAAACAAATCGTTTGTGGAGACCACGCTGCACTCGTAGACTGGCCTCGCTGACCCAACGCACCGGAGGTTCACATGATGATCCAGTTGACATTATCGACACTCCGCGGGACGGGCCCCAGGGCGACCTTCGTCCCAGACCATGCCGCGGCGTACCTGACGCGCCTCCCCGCGGTCGAATCGCTGCCGCGCGAGGGCGACGACGTTTCGTGGACGCGTCAGGGTGGCGTGCTGCGAAGGCTGGAAGGCGTCCTCAGCGTTGTTACGTTGGCGCTGCTGCTCACGCTCGGCGCAGGCGCGGTGAACGAAGCGGTAGGCCTGTGGGCAAGGATCTAGAACGGCCGCACGCCGATGAGCGGCCCGTGGAGCCATAGCCCGAACACGGCCCACGCCGCGGTGCTCATCGGACACGAGCCACGGCGCGTGTCCGATGCGTGGGAGGCTCGACCACGCGCGAGCGGGCGGGCCGCGGACGGGCGCGACCCTTGCCGCCTTTTGTAGGCATCCAATCTGACTGAAGGTTGAGGCGCCTCATTACCGCAAATTGAACGGCGGCTTCATTCGTTTTCTATGGCCGGATTGGAGCGCCGTAGCCGACGGCTTCGGGTCGTACTGCGACCTTCGACGATCAAACCGCTCGCGTTCAGCCTTGAAGGTCGCTGACCGCCAGAAGCGGACGTACCGCGAAATCCCCAATAGCGGCCGTTCGATCGTGCTATCGACATGAGTACTCACGCCGAGCACGAAGCACGGCGCGACACGTACGCGGTGCGACGCCCTCGTCCGTCGCGCTAAGCGCTCATACGTCGAAAGACACCCACACGTCTGCGGGCGCCGTTCGATGCTCCGCCCAGCTTTCGCCCCTCCCTGTCCTAGATTAGCGAAGCGGGGTCGGCCTTGGGATGCAGTAGAAAGGAGGCTTCTGCCGTTTCGTGGTAGGTGGCTCCGAAGCCGGCCAAGATTTTCTTGGACTCGGAGTCCGCATCGCCCCAGCACTTGCACGTTATCTTGTCGCACACCTCGATGAGTGTCGCGAGCGGCTCCTTGCCCTTCTGGTTGTCGAGGTGTGCCTTGAAGACGCTGTTGTTGGCATAGATCTCGGTCCACTCGCTGACGTCCGACGCGGGGTAGTCGACGTGGTAGCAGATGACACCCGGATGATCGCCGCTCATCACCGCGCACAACTTCCTTTGGTTCTCCCGGAACTCTTGCTCTCGACCCTTCTTAATATCCCAACGAATCTTCAACATGATGGCCATCTTGTGCCCCCCGCGTCGTGGATGATGTAACGGCTGCGAAATTTAACCCTACCATCGCGCGCGGGAGGGCTCAAGGCGCACTTACTCGACGTTCGATGTGGGAAATTCGAGTAGCCGAGGTACGCAGGGGTCAGGGGTGTTGCACGCTGGACCTGATCCGGCCCGAACCCCAATGGCCCGGCAACGGTCTGCGGGCGCCGCACTCCCGCCTCAGATAGAGCGCTTGGACAGTTGCTCCGCCAGGTAGCCGGCCTGTCGGATCGCGAGCGTCACGATCGTGAGCGTCGGGTTCTCGGCGCCACCGGTCGTGAACTGGCTCCCGTCGGAGATGAACAGGTTCGCGATGTCGTGCGTCTGGCCCCACTTGTTGCATACGCCGTCGTGCGGGTTCGCGCTCATGCGACAGGTGCCGAGATTGTGTGTGGACGGATACGGTGGGGTACGGAATGTCTTTACGGCTCCCGCCGCCTGATACACCTTTTCCCCGGCTGCGTACGCGTGGTTGCGCATCGTGACGTCGTTTTCGTGGTCGTCGAAATGGACATTCGGAACAGCCAGGCCGTACTGGTCCTTCTCGGTGGAATTGAGCGTGACCCGATTCGTCGGGCGGGGCATGTCCTCGCCGACAAGCCACATGCCCGCCATGCGCGTGTAGTTGTCTAGGAAATACGTGAAGTCCGGACCCCAGGCACCGGGGTCGAGGAACGCCGCCATGAACGGCAGACCGAGCGACAGCGTTTCCATTTCGTAGCCCCCGACGAAGCCGCGCTTCGGGTCGTTGGCCGCCTCGTCGGTGATGATGCCCGCCATCGTCGTGCCGCGGTACATGTTCACCGGTTCGTTGAACACTGCGTACACCGAGCCTGTCATGTGTCGCATGTAGTTTCTACCGACCTGGCCGGAGCTATTCGCCAGCCCGTCAGGGTACTTGGGTGAGGCGGAGAGCAACAGCAGCCGCGGGGTCTCGATCGAGTTGCCGGCGACGCAAACCACGCGCGCCTTCTGCCGTTGATCCTTGCCGTCGGCGTCCCGGTAGACGACCCCGGTGACCCTGCCCGCATCGTTGTGCTCGATCTTGAGGACATGCGCCTGCGAACGAAGCTCGAGCTTGCCGGTCTTTTCGGCGGCAGGGATCTCGGTATAAAGCGTCGACCATTTGGCCCCGGATTTGCAGCCCTGGAAGCAGAATCCGATCTGCAGACAGGAGCCGCGGTCCTTACGCGGCCGGCTATTGATCGCCATGTGGCCGGTGTTGCAGTCCTTGTAGCCCACCTTTTTCGCGCCGGCATACATGACCTTGAAATTGTTGTTTCCGGGCAGGCCAGGCACGTCGTGGGTGCGCGTCACACCCAGCTTGTCCTCGGCCTTCGCGTAGAAAGGCGCGAGATCCTTCAGCGTGAGCGGCCAGTCGAGAAGCGACGTCCCCTTGATATCGCCGTAGACGGTGCGCGCGCGGAATTCGTGCTCGTGAAGGCGCAGCGATGCGCCCGCCCAGTGGGTCGTCGTGCCGCCGACCGTCTTGCAGATCCACGCCGGCAGGCCCGCGAAGTCTTTCGCGACTCGCCACGTTCCCGATGTGGTCCGCTTGTCCAGCCAGGCGAGTTGTCCGAATGACTTCCACTCGTCGTTGATGAAGGTTGCCGGGGATTCGCGCTTGCCGGCCTCGAGCAGCACGACCTTGACGCCTTTCTGGCACAACTCGTTCGCAAGCGTGCCACCGCCGGCGCCGGAGCCGATGATGACCACCACGGAATCATCATTGAGTTCGAACTTTGCCATGATCCGTTCCTCTCTCGGGTTCGTTTGGCCGGAACTCAGGCCTTGTAGGGGGCGGGGCTCGCCGCCGCAGGCGGATCCGGTAGCCATTTGAGATCGTTGAACCCGCGGTTGATGTAGCCACCCTTCTCCCAAGAGGGGCCGGGGTACCCGAAGTGAGCGAACGCCATGTCGTTGTTGTAGAGCGACGAGATGCACTGGCCGCGCACCGTGTTGAAGAATGGCGTGCCTTCGAGTGATTTCACCGCCTCGAGCTTCTTGGTGTCGGACGCGGTGGCAAAACTGCCGCCGGCCGCCCGGTCGAGTGCCGCGACGCCCTCACCGAGCAGCTGCGCGGTCTTCGGATCCTTGCCCGCAGCCTCGTCGAGGTCCTTGGCGAGCAGCGCATAAACCGCGTCCGGCAGTCCCTTGTGCGGGTAGAGCACCTTGCCCATCTGCAGGAGCGCGTCGCCCTGGGCTGACGCGAGCGTCTTGAGTTCGAGCGCCCAGGCGCGGCTCGGTGCGAGCGCCGCCAGGATGGACGAGGCCGCAAGCGTACCCGTCAGGATCCCGGCTCCCTTCAGGAACTCGCGCCGCGTCAGCGCAATCTGCGGCCGCGGTTGCGCCGGTCCGTGCTCGTGTTCAGCCGACGTGGATTTCAAGATGATTTCCATGCTCTCCTCCGATCGTGGAGCGCGGGGTATCGCCCCTCGCGTTTGCCGTGCATCATTCGCCCGCGTGCGCCTGGCTAGCGGTAGTGACCGTGGCGCTCGAGCACCTCGATCTTGTAGCCGTCCGGATCCTGGACAAAGAAGTAACGTGCGAGCAGAGCGCCGGCGCCATCCTTGAACTCCTTGACGTCCCCGGGTGCGCAGCCGAGCTGCGCGAGCCGGTCGCGCTCGCGTGCCACGTCGTCGACGCAGACGGCGAAATGGCCGTAGCCGTCGCCATGCGTATAAGGTTCCTTCCGGTCCTTGTTTACCGTGAGCTCGACTTCGAAGTCGTTCTCCCGGTTCCTGAGATACGCCAGCGCAAACGTAGGGAAGTCGAGACGATGCGCCTCCTCGAGACCGAAGGCCTCGCGATAGAAACGGAGCGACCGTTCGAGGTCAAGCACGCGAACCATGGTGTGGATGAGCTTGGCCATCTTCGGGTGTCTCCTATGCAAGGTCGCATTGTGCCTCATCTTCAACCCGCGCTCGATTGCAACAGCCCGCAAAATCGCGCGGACGGCGACGAAGGGATTCGCTCACCCTGACGGAGAATTATTGTGAGTTCGCTTGTCCGGGTCAAGCGTCGCAAGCGCAGTTCCCGTTGCAGCCGCGTTACCCTCGGCACGCCGTGCCGCGGCGGTGCTTCATGCGAACCATTTAACGTCTGCTTCGTAGAGACTCGGCCGTCCGGGTTGGGTCGACAAGCGCCCGTCGGCGGTCAAACTGATCGCGTTCAGACTCGACGGTCGCTGACCGGCCAGGTCCTGGGACATCCGACTTGGGTTTGAAACTTTCCGGATTGCGGTCATTGACCGGCGGCAGCTAGTTACCCGGCTGGCGCCGGGCGTCGCCTGATCGTGGATGGGGATATCAGTCTGAATTCGATGCGACGCGAATAATTGCCGGAGCACAGCGGAGGCGCACACGATCGCCGAGCTAGTGCGCTACGCGCGTGAGTTGCTCCGATGTCATTGCAGAGGAAATCATTGACGCACCGAAGTCGACTGCGGCCGACGCTCGCACCGTCCTAGCTCAACTGCGAGGCCGTCTCGAGTCTCCGGGAGCGTTGACATCTTGCCGACCAGGCATTGACGGCGGCAAGCCCGCTCGAACTCACGCGCGGCGACCAGCCCATCCCCTATGGGAGCGGTTCGACCTCTCTAAAGCCTGAACGAAGCGATCATGCGCTCGAACTGTTCTTGAGCGACAAACTCGCGCCATTCGGGATCCATACGTTGCGCAATTGCTCGCGCAATGCAAGCTGCATCGACGGCGTCGCGGTTTTCCTCCGGTTTGAGCAGTTTCGCGCTCAAGGACCGAGAGGAATTTTCGCGTGCGACGACAATCGTCGACATTGTCCCGCCCTTAATAGAACAAATACACCTTCTTTGTACTGCACGAAAGCAGGAAACGCCTTGACCACGGTCAATGATTCACGATAGTCACACGCGCCTAGGCGATTCGGAGTGAACCGCCCCGGCTTTTCCGGAGAGCTCCGAGTGTGAGTCAGGCCGCCATCGGCAACTGACTCGTTGATTGATGATACGTGGCCTCGAGTTCCGCCGGCGGAATGTTGCCGATCGGTTCGAGCAGCCGGCGATGGTTGAACCAGTCGACCCATTCCAGCGTTGCGTACTCGACGGCCTCCAGATTCCGCCACGGACCGCGGCGGTGAATGATCTCGGTCTTGAACAGGCCGATGATGGTTTCGGCGAGTGCGTTGTCGTAGGAATCACCCACGCTGCCCACCGACGGCTGGGCACCCGCCTCGGCCAGACGCTCGGAGTAGCGAATCGACAGGTACTGGCTGCCACGATCGCTGTGATGCACGACGCCCTCGATTCCCGAGCGCGACCAGATCGCCTGCTCCAAGGCGTCGAGGACCAGCTCGGCGTGCATCGAGCGCGCCACCCGCCAGCCGATGATGCGGCGGGCGAACACGTCGATCACGAAGGCCACGTACACGAACCCCGCCCACGTCGCGACGTAGGTAAAGTCCGCCACCCACAGCTGGTTGGGACGCGTCGCCTGGAACTGCCGATTGACGCGATCGAGCGGTCGTTCGGCGCCGTCGTCCGCCACCGTGGTCCGGCACTTGCGGCCACGTACGGCCCCTTCCAGACCCAGCGCGTGCATCAGCCGCTCGACCGTGCAGCGAGCAACTGTGATCTCCTCGCGGCCGAGTTGCCGCCACACCTTGCGTGCGCCGTAGACGCCGAAGTTCTCCTCGTGGACACGGCGAATCTCCGGCAGCAGCACCTCATCGCGACGCAACCGCGGCGGCCGCCGTTGCGGATCGGCCTGGCGGGCCTTGTGCTCGTAGTATTGCGACGGGGCGATCGGCAGCTGCGCGCAGATCGGCTCGACCCCGTACTGGTCGCGATGGCGGTCGATGAAGTCGACCATCACTTCGGTCGGCGGTCGAGCTCCGCCTGGGCGAAAAACGCCGACGCCTTGCGCAGGATCTCGTTGGCCCGCCGCAACTCCTGGTTCTCGCGCTCCAATACCTTGAGCCGCTCGCGCTCGTCGGACGTCAGCCCAGCGCGCTTGCCCAAGTCGACGCTCCGCCTGCCGGACCCAGCGCCGCAACGACTCCGTCGTACAGCCCAGCTTGCCGGCAATCGACTGGATCGCCGCCCACTGCGAGGCGTGTTCACCCTGGTGCTCCAAAACCATCCGCACCGCCCGTTCCCGAACCTCCGGGGAGTACCTCTTCGATGTATTCATGACTCCATCCTCTCAAAGTTTGGAGTCTCCGGGAATCCCGGGGCGGTTCAGAGCGGTCCTGGCGCGGGGTTTTTGGGATGTAGACACGCCGGCCGCCCCACTGCAGCGGGGGCCGCCACTTCGATTTCGCTCGAGCAGCATTCGCAAGAAGTCGGACACCTTGCCCTTCGCTGGACGCGTCCGGAGCGCCGGTGATACGCCGCGATTGACCCTTACTGCGTCGTCACATCCAGTGGATTCACCGAGAGGCCATTCTTGTTTCGTTTGTTTCATGACGCCCACGGCACGCGCGTTGATCCTTTGGTGACTTGTGACACGCAAAACTGGTCGTTCAGCTGGCGTTGCTCTAGCGCATTGGATTCGCGCTCTCGGGGTCTACTATCATCTATTACTCGACCATAGGCTACAGCGCCGCGCCGTCTACGGTCTGTACGGGCGCGGACGTAGGTAGCACGCGGCGGCGCGGCTGCACATCATCCGGTTGGCACAGACAGTACTAACCGAGATTTGATCTCGCAGCCATCGGCCGAGTTCGGCGGCGGGTTCAACTGATCGATGCAACACCTTCTGATCTAATTTGTGGATGAGGAGGTGCACGCATGGCGAAGATTGGACGGCCGGGATTATCTCGGGAGAAGCGGGCTGAACTCTGGAGGCGGTGGAAGAGTGGCCAGTGCGCGAGCGATATCGCCCGTGTGCTCGAGAGGACCAAGGGCGCGATCCACCATGTCTTGGCGTTCACCGGAGGCATCGCGCCGGTAGCCCGCCGGCGCAGCCCGGACGCGTTGGTGCTTGATGAGCGCGAAGAGATTTCGCGCGGGATTGCGGCGGGTCGATCGATTCGCGGCATCGCCGCTGGGTTGAGACGCTCCCCGTCAACGGTAAGCCGCGAGGTTGCGCGGCATGGCGGACGAAACGCCTATCGCGCCACCGAGGCGGACGCGCGCGCCTGGGAGCGGGCGCGGCGGCCGAAGAGGTGTCGATCTGGTCCGGCATCCCGAGCTACGATGGCGCGTTGCCGAGAAGTTGGCGCTCGATTGGTCGGCCCGAGCAGATCTCGGGGTGGCTGAAGCGAGAATTCGCTGCCGACCAAGGCTTGCAGGTGTCGCCCGAGACCATCTACCGCAGTTTGTTTGTGCAGGCCCGTGGCGTGCTCAAGAAGGAGCTGATCGGGCATCTACGGGCCGTGCGGCGCATGCGCTATCCGAAAGGCGGCACCACGCCAAGTCGGTTGCCCGGCCAGATCGTCGACGCGGTCTCGATCCGCGAGCGCCCCGCCGAAACCGAGGACCGCGCCGTTCCCGGTCATTGGGAAGGCGACCTGCTCTCGGGAGCCAACAACTCACACATGGCGACGCTCGTCGAGCGCCATTCTCGCTTCGCGATGCTAATCAAGGTGCAGGGAAAGGACACCGCCAGCGTGTACTCCGCCCTGAGCAAACAAGTGCGCAAATTGCCTCGGGAGCTGCGCCGATCACTGACCTGGGATCGGGGCAAGGAGATGGCCGACCACAAGAACTTCACCATCGCCACCGACGTGCAGGTCTATTTCTGCGATCCACGCAGCCCATGGCAGCGCGGTAGCAACGAAAACACCAATGGCCTGTTGCGCCAGTATCCCCACGAACCGACCTGTCAGCCTACTCGCAGGCGTACCTGAACAAGATCGCGTTGCGTCGAAACCAACGCCCGCGGAAGACCTTGGGATTTGAAACGCCCGCCGATAGACTTAGGGCGGTGTTGCGTTGACCGATTGAACCCGCCGTCTATTCTGTTGAAAAACTCGATACGCGTCTTGCCGGCGACGATTTTGGGGGTCTCAAACCATCACCTGATCGATTTGCGTGGCTCTGAGAGCGGTCTAGAGGGTCGACTTCTTTGGAGGACGCTCAACTCCACCACTGCAAACGAGTTTTTCAACAGAATAGGCCAACAACGGACACACGACGGCCGGGTGAAATTCTTGGCTGGCGTAGTATGCCAATATCGATTGATCCCCGTTCCTGGGCTGCCTAAAGTCTACGTCTCGACACCATGATCGATCGTCGCGTGTTCCTTCGCACGGCCGGCGCCGGGATCGCGATGGTCGCACTCGCCGCCGAGGCCCAGCCCGCATCCCGCTTGCCGCGAATCGGCGTCCTGCTATGCCGGGCACGACGGGCGTCGGCACGGAAGTCCTGCGCCAGGGGTTGCGGGAACTGGGCTATGTCGAGGGTCGCACCGTCGTCATCGAATGGCGATGGTGGGAAGGGAAGCCCGAACGGCTGCGCGATGCGGCCGCGGAAATGGTGCGACTCAATCCCGACGTCATCATCGTCGGCGGCTCCGAGGCGACCAAGGCGATGAAGCAAGCGACCCGGTCGATCCCGATCGTGTTCATCGGCCCCAGCTATCCGGTCGAGGAAGGATTGGTCGAGAGTTTCGCGCGGCCCGGCGGCAACGTCACGGGGATCACCGTGGCGCAGTCCGACCACGTGGCGAAGCTGCTTCAGCTGCTGCTGGATGTCGTCCCGCCGCTCTCCGACGTCGCCGTCGTCTGGAGTCCGGCTAATCCCGGAACGGCTTTTCTCTGCAAGGACACCGAACGGCGACGGCCCGCGGCCTGAACCTGAAGGTTCTGCCGGTGGCCATGGCGAGCGTCGCGGACGTGGAATCCGCTCTGGCGGCTGATCACGCGCGCCCGTCCAGGCGCGCTGATCGTAATCCCGGTCCGCGTTCCTCAACGCGCCAGTCGATCGCGGAAGCGCATCGTCGCGCTGGCGATCCGGTTGCGGATTCCGTCGATCACCGCGCAAAGGCGTTGATGGAACGTGGCCTGGTCATGTCGTACGGCGCGGATTCTCGGGATGTCCAACGACGCATCCCCCGCTACGTGGATCGCATCCTCAAGGGCGCTAGGCCCGCCGACATGCCGGTCGAGCGGCCGACCAAGTTCGAGCTGTCCATCAACATGAAGACCGCGAAGGCGATCGGCCTCGACGATCCCGCAGTCGCTGTTGCTTCGCGCGGACGAGGTGATCCAGTAGCCGACCCCTCGGGTTGATCGCGGTTGAATGTCCGGTTCCCGCACGACGCAATGGCCGATGTGGGTCTATTCTGTTGAACAACTCCCTTGAAATTGGTCGTTGAAAAACTCCCTTGAAATTGGTCGGTTCTTGGCTATGTTGAAGCCAAGATGTTCGAGAGGGAGACGCGGGAATGATGGGACGACAGCCTGGCGGCCAGAAGAAACTGTTCTACTCGTTCAATCTCGACGATCACGTTCCTGCCGATCATCTGTTGCGCGGGATTGATCAGTTCCTCGACCTCGGCGACCTGCATCGCCACCTCGCCCCGTACTACAGCCATACCGGTCGCCCCTCGATTGACCCGCAGCTGCTGATTCGCATGTTGATCGTGGGCTACTGCTTCGGCATCCGCTCCGAGCGGCAGTTGTGCGAGGAAGTCCACCTGAACCTGGCGTACCGCTGGTTCTGCCGGCTGGGATTGGAAGACCCGGTGCCGGATCACTCGACGTTCTCCAAGAACCGGCATGGCCGTTTCCGGGACAGCGATACGCTGCGTTTCGTGTTCGAGCAGGTCCTGGAGCGCTGCGTGCGGGAGGGGCTGGTGGGTGGCGAAGGGTTCGCCATCGATGCCAGCTTGGTGAAGGCCGATGCCAACCGTCAGCGGGGCGTGCCCGGCGCCGAGGCCGACTGGTCGGACCGGCCATCGATCAGCCGTCCGGTGCGCGAATATCTGGCGGCCTTGGATCAGTCCGAGCTCGAGAAGAACACGCCGAAGAACATCTCGCTGACCGATCCGGCGGCGCAGTGGAGTGCGGCCTGGGGACCGGCGTTCTACGCCTATTCGGCGAACTACCTGATCGACATTGCCGCGGGCATTGTGGTTGACGTTGAGGCGACGCCCGCCCACAAGCTCGATGAAATCAACGCCACCAAGACGATGATCGAGCGGGTTGAGACGCGATTTGATCTCAAGCCGCAGCGGCTGATCGGCGACACCAATTACGGCACGGCAGAGATTCTGGGGTGGATGGTCGACGAGAAGCAGATCGAGCCGCATGTGTCGGTGTGGGACAAGACACAACGCAGCGACGAAACGCTATCCAGCAGCGACTTCGAATGGGACGAACAGGCCGACGAATACCGCTGCCCACAGGGCAGCCGCTACGGAGCGAATGGCGCATCTTCAAGCGTCACGAACGCGCATCACCAAGGCGAACACCATCATCTATCACTCCAGCCAAGCGGCTTGCAGCAAGTGCCCGATGAAGTCACGTTGCTGTCCGAACACCCCGACTCGCAAGATCGCTCGCAGCGTCCATGAAACGGCACGAGATGTGGCGCGCGACGTTGCCAAGACCGACGCTCAGGCAATCGCGCAAGGATCGCAAGAAGGTTGAGATGCTCTTCGCTCATCTGAAGCGCATCCTGAAGCTCGATCGACTGCGATTGCGCGGACCGAGTGGCGCTCACGACGAGTTTCTTCTGGCGGCAACCGCGCAGAACCTACGACGAATGGCGAAGTGGTTGTGCCCGGTAGAACCAGAAACAGGAAACATCACGGGCGATCTGAATCGGCGAAAAGCCTTCGCCAACAAAATCGACCGCCAGTCACCGATCCTCTCGCCGCCTCCCATCGCGGTAGTACCGCGTCGCTCAAACGTCAAGTTATTCAACAGAATGGGCCGACTGCCGCAGTTCAATCCATTCGACCGAGCGGACACTGAACAAACTACAGCTGCCGTCCGAGGCGCGAAGGGCAGCAATGGATTTTAGAGCCGCCTGCCGGCACCTCGGTCCCGATGGGCGCGAACGACCCTGACCAGACGGTCGGTGTTCTCAGAAGCGGACGGTCAACGGATCAATTTGATGAGCAATTGCCTCGAGTTGAGAAGGCCGCGAACACCGCGGAACGATCCATCACTCAATCTTCTCGTCCGCGCGCAGCAGCAGGCTCTGCGGGATCGTCAGGCCGAGCGCCTTGGCCGACTTGAGATTGATCACGAGATGGAACCGCGTCGGTTGCTCGATGGAAAGCTCGCCCGGTTTGGTGCCCTTCAAGATCCGGTCGATGTAGCGCGCGGCGAGTCGCGCGTACTCGTCGCGCGCTGGTCCAAAGGCGATCAAGCCGCTTGCCGGAAGAACACGGCTGGCGCCCACAACAGCCAGCGGCAATCCGTGAGTCTGCGCGAAGTCCGCGATGACGTCGCGTTTGGATTGGATCAACGGTTCCGGAGGAAGCAATATCGATTCGGTGTTTGCCCGGCGGATGGCCGCGAACGCGGGCTCGAATTCGCCCGGGCTCGAAACTTCGACCACCTGGGTCTGCATCCCGATGGCCACGGCGTCCGCCCGCATATGTCTTGACGAACTGCGCAACGGCTTCGTTGCTCGGATTGACGAAAAGGGCGACGCTCCGCAAGCGAGGAGCCGCCTCCTTGAGATACTGCAGCAGCTTGCCGGCGAATTCGTTGCCGAGGAAGCTCGCGCCGGTGACGTTGCCCCCCGGTTTTGACGAAGCCTGGGACGATCCCAAGTTCGACCGGGTTCGCCACGCCGACCATCACGATGGGTATCGACTTCGTCGCCTGCATGAGAACGCGAGTGGCCGGCACGCGTCTGGACGAGAATCAAGTCGGGAGCCTCGGCGACGAGCTCACTTGCCAACGACGGCAGGCGTGCGTTGTCGCCGCCCGTTATTCGCGACTCCAGCAAGAGGATGTTCCGACCGTCGGTCCAGCCTAGCTTTTCCAGCTCAGGGCGCAGAAAGCTTAGAAAAACCTCGATGTCGGCGCGGGGGAAGCCGGAGAGAAAACCGATGCGGCGCACCGCTACCTGACCCTGGGCCCGCAGTTTAGGCGACAAGCCGAGCAAGGCGCCTCCGGCTAACGCGACAAATGTCCGCCGATCCATCTCTGAGGCACCTCGTCGATTAGTCGTTCGGCAATACTACGCCTCCCGGCCCTGCTTCAGTCCGTGAGTATGTTCATACGTCCAAGGTAACTTGGACGGTAACGCCCACCGTCCGGAGTTGGCCGGGTCCGGCCAAATTCCTCGTCGCCTCATTCGGCCGTCATCGACCCGTTGCTGCCTGTCATGCGCTCGAGAAGCGGACGTTTGCGATTTTCGCCATCAGTTTTTCGACGGCCCGATCAATACTGAAACTCGCGGCACAAGCGCGGGGCGGAAACTCCTTGAAGCTCTCGGGCCACTTCGTAGCGATTCCCTGCGCAGGGACGATCAGGAAGATCCGATGGGCGATTCTCCGGGTTCTTCCTGCGCGTTCGGGTTGAAACTTTTTCCAACCGGCATACGGCTGCACCGGCTTTGAGTGGCTTCACCACGACGACCGTCAGCGCGGGAGGCTGCTACCGCACGCGAAGGCAAATTGAGGTGCGGCCGCGGACCCAAGGCGCTTGTTGGCCGTGCGCGATTGATGTAAAAGTAAGTCTCCTGCCTTCCAGCGTTGCGCGATGGAGTGGTGGCCATTCCCAAACATCCGGAATCGGGGCGAACCTGCGTCCTGACAGGGATGCGGGACATGAACGTCGAACATTCCTCGAACGTCCCGACCGCATTCTCGGCAGCGCTCGTGTCTGGAGCCTCTCGGCGTTATCCGAGCGACCGGCAGTGCCCTCTCTTGCTACAACGACGGCCCGCCCGCTGGCGCCTCGTTGGAGTCATAGTGGCCGCGCTGCTCAATCTGGCAACACCAACGGTATCGACGGCGCAAGACACCGCACCCGGAACCGTGGTCGTGCCGGGCCCCGACCCTACTGGCATGGGCCGGGCGGCCCTGCCCGGCTCCCCGTGGTCGATCCTGGATCGCGTGCAGATCGACCTCGGCTACACGTACGACGATAACGTCACCCGGGGCCGCGTCGCCGATGAGATCCTGGCGGACCAGCTGCTCGGGCTCAACATAAGCGCGGGCGGTACCTTGCGCATCAACGACAACATCCGGGTAGTCGTGACCGGTATGCTCAACGGCGAGAAGTTCAAGACCTGGAACGGCTTGTCGAACCTGTCCGGCGGCCTGCAGGCAGAGCTGCAGTACCGCCCATCGGGGGCTTTCGACGCGGTGACGTTCGGGACCTTCGCGCGTGGCTGGCTGGACAATTATGACTCGCACCTGCGCGACGGCAGCCATTTCGCGGCTGGGATCAACGCGCAGGGCGCGTTGACCGATCGCATCGGCGTCTACGGAGAATTCGCGTGGAACCAGCGCCGCGCCCAGAGCGAGGTGTGGGACCTGCACTACTATTCGGCGCGCCTCAACCTCGACTATTCGCTGGGCCGCAACGGCACGGTGTATCTTAACGGCGAATACCGTCGCGGCAATACCGTGTCCGACGGCCGCCCGTCGCTCTTGAACGTTAGCCTGGCGCAGGTCTTCGTGCTGGACGACGCGTTTCCCGGCAAACAACTCTACGCCTACCGCTACGACGCCCGCACGTGGGTCGGCACGCTCGGCTACAACCTGCCGCTGGGCCCGCGAACATCGATCGACATTTCGTGGCGACGCGCGCAGGGCACGCCGACCGAGCGGCCGGAGTTCGACGTGCAGGGGTCGCTGCGCTACGTCGACAACCAGTATTCGCTGTTTCTACTCACGGTTTTCTAGACGGCTCACATCATGGCATTCACCCGCCTTCTTCCCTGCCTCGCCGCGGCCGCCGCGGTGCTGCTGGCTTCGTGCGGCGGCGGCGGGAGCCCGGGCGACATTCACCCCGGAACCGACCCCGTCCCGCTGGCAGGCGGGCCGAATGCCTTCCTGCTGTTTCCCAACCCGCAGGTGCAGCCGGACGGCTCCCTCCAAACCGACACGCCCGCCTATGCGCAGGCCTACTACGCCGCGATCGATCCCAACAACACCAAGGACACGTTTGCCAAGTGGAAGACGGCCAACGGTTTCGACACAAACGCCGGCACGCAGGTCACCGCCGTCTTCGGCGATTCGCGCGACCTGGGCTTCGGCCGGCGAATGACAGCGCGGCAGAACCCCGACGGCACAGTTGCCTTCCTGGTCGAGAACTACCTGGTAAGGACAGGCAAGGCATACGGCTTTTCCCCGATCAACCTCGAGGCCGCGATCGTGCGCGACCCGAGGTCGCTGGTGTACCTCGCCGGCATCGAGTTCAGCCCCGGTCCGGCGGGCGGGGCCAGCTTCGCGAAATTCTTCAGCTTCAACGTCGTGACCGGCGTACGAGAAAATATGGTGGACATCGATGGCCGCGGCGACAAGGCAATGCCCGGACCCTGCCTCACTTGCCACGGCGGCCGGGCCGATGCACTGACGCCACCCGACACGTCGGGCAAGCCGCGCTTCAGCCTGCTGGCGAACGCGGTATCGCGGACCCGAGGCGATACGCAGGGGCAGCTGCCGCCGTTTGAGGTCGACAGCTTTCAGTTCTCCACGACGCCTGGTTACACACGGGCAGAGCAGGAGGCCGCCCTCAAAACCATGAACAGGATGGTCCTGTGCTCGTACCCTCTGCCTGCCGCGTCGACGGCTCCGGAAGACGCCTGCCGACGCCGGGCCGGCGCCGGCGAGTGGCAAGGCACCGCTGCCGCAATCGTGAAGGCGTCCTATGGAGGCGACGGCCTGCCCAACCCGGTTTATGCCGACGTCAGCGTGCCTGCGTCGTGGACGGTGGCCGGGCAGGCTCCGCTTTACACGACGGTAATCAAGCCCGCGTGCCGCCAATGTCACGTCATGCGCGGAACCGGAATGCAGTCGGACATCGATTTCACGACGTACGAGAAATTCCAGCCGTATGCGGATCGAACGTTTGCGACCGTCGTCAATCGCGGCAACATGCCGTTGGCGGAGCTTGTGTACGACCTGTTCCACGCTTCCCCGGGAGAACAGACGCTGGCGAATTTCCTCGGCAGCCAGGGCTTTGCGGCGCGCGACGCGAGCGGAAACCCGCTGCGGCCTGGCCGTCCGATCGCTGACCCCGGACCGGATCGCGTGCTCCGGCAGGGCGCCACCCGTCTATCCGGCACCGACAGCCTGTACGCCAACACCTACACCTGGTCGATCGTGTCGGTCCCGAACGCAGCGCTCCCGCCCACGCTGACCGACGCCAATACCGCGCAACCCACCTTCAATGCCGTGAGCGACGGGACCTACGTGCTCAGTCTCGTCGTCGGCAACGACTCGGCGAAGAGCGCGCCGAAATCGCTGACGTTGGTGGTGAAAAACGCGCTGACCCCGGCTCCGAGCGCCATCCGCTTCTCCGACATCAAGGCCGTCCTGCAGGACGGGACCACTTGCACGGGCTGCCACAGTCCCGCCAGCCCGCTGCCCGCGCCGATCTATTTCACCAATGAGGACCGCGACGGCGACGGCATCGCCGGGACTGCAACGGACGACGCCTGGTACTACGCGGAGGTAAGGAGCCGCATCAATTTCGCGGAGATCGCCGCCAGCGATCTCCTGCGCAAGTCCGCAGGTTTTCATCACCGCGGCGGCGGCGGCGGTGGCGGCGGTCGGCGGTGGGGGTGGCGGCGGGGGCGGCGGAGGCTTCGACACGAGCCTGGCGCCCGGGCAGCCGGGGCGCGCGAAATACGATCTCTTCCTCAACTGGGCGCTCAACGGCGCGCCGCAGTAGCGCCTCGGGCGGGATTAGGGCCTGTATCGGGCCCTAATACGGGCGCCGCGGTCGCATGTAGTCGTTCCTCGGGAACACGAACGGCGGCGAGCGGCCCACCAACGCCTCGATCAGCATCAGCTCCTGGTCGGTGTGATTGATGAACGGCGCGGCGCGGATGTTCTGCCCGGACAGCTGCCCTTCGGCAAAATGTACAGCGGCCGGTCGTGCTGGCGCGACACCACGGTCTCGCGGCTCGTCGGATCGCTCACGGCGACGATGTCGGCGGTCCCGTAACACGTGCAGAAGTAGGTCTGCTCCGGATCCGACTCCATGTAGACACCCGTTCCGCGAATGCCGATGGACGCGTTCTTCGTCGTCATGCGCACGGGCCTGCCACTCGGGAACACGGAGAGGATCTTTCCCGTCAGCAGCTGGGTACCTGACACGATCATCGAATCGGCTTCCCTTGTTTCCAGCGTCACATGGCTCTCGCTGCGCTGGAGCAAGGCACTCTCGCCCACGACGTAGACGACCTCGCTGTTCTTCCCGGTCTCGATGGTCGCGCTGGCAGCGATCGGCGTGTCGAGCGTGGCCGGCTGGCCGTTGACCAGCACCTCACCTTCGATCCGGTAGATCGACTTCCCCGGCGGCAGCCGGGCCGGTCGGGCGCCCAGCACCTGCGCGCTCGCCACGCGGCTGCACGACCACGCTCGAGAATAAACCGGCGGCGAGCGCCTTGATCAGAAGGCGGCGCCGCGGATCGTCGTGATTTCCATTCCAAGGCATCGGTGCACTCTCGGCGAGGGTAAGGTGTCATTCTGGCCGCTTGGCGGGTGCGGGTCAAAGTGCCGTGCCGTTATCTGGCCCGTGCGCAGGCACCGGGCCAGAAGCTGACCGGCCGTGCCTTCCGGCTCGGCCACCATGCGTGCCTGCCGGCGCCCGAGTATCTCGGCCACTCCCCAAGCAGCACGGCATCCCCTATGCTTCGCCCTCCGACAGCATAGCGCGCGCCCCATGGCGACGATCCGCCCGCTGGATCCCGAAGTTCTCGCTCAGTGCCCTCGTTCGCGTCGGAATCGGACTGGCGCTGGTTGCCTGCCTGCTCGCCGACGCCGCGGGCTGGATGGAATTCCGTGCGCTGACGCAGCTCGAACGCTGGGCCTACGACGAGAGAGTGCGCCTGTTCCTGCCCGGAACGCGCGACCCGCGCGTCGTGATCGTCGACATCGACGAGCGAAGTCTCAATGCCGAGGGACACTGGCCCTGGGGTCGCGACAAGCTGGCGCTGATGCTGCATCAGCTCTTCGCTCGATACCAGGTCCGCGTGGTGGGCTTCGACGTTGCCTTTCCCGAGCCGGACCCGAGTTCCGGCATTCTGGTTCTCGAAGCGATCGCCGGGAGCGAATTGCGCGACGACGCGCCATTCCAGGCCTTTCTCCAGCGGGCGCGCGCCTCGCTCGACTACGACCGCCGCTTCGCCGAAGAGATCGGGAAGGGTCCGGTGGTCCTCGGGTTCCTGGTCAGCTCCCAGGAGGATCGATCGGGTGTCTTGCCGCGCCCGGCGTTCGCGGCGAGCGTTCTCGCGAACGCGGAGTACCGCCATTTCAGCGCCTCGGGCTACAGCGGCAACATTGCGCCGCTGCAGGCGGCCGCGATCGCCGCGGGACATCTGCAGCCGGCCCTCGACCCGGACGGTGTGACGCGCAGCGTGCCCATGTTCATACAGGTTGGGGACGGCTTCTTCGAGGCGATGTCGCTGGCCGTCCTTCGCATCTACCTCGGCAACGCGCCGATCAACCTCGAGACGACCATCGTCGACTCCGGCGGGCGACCGCAGGGATGGATCCGCTTCGTGCGCGTCGGCGACGCGGTGCGCATTCCGCTCGACGAGAGGATGGCCGCGCTCGTTCCCTACCGCGACCAGGGAGGCTTTCGCTACGTCTCGGCCACCGACGTGATGCGGGGCGCGCTCGGCGCCGACGAGCTGAAGGACCGCATCGTCATCGTCGGCACCTCGGCCCGGGGGCTCGTCGACAGCCGCGCCACGCCCACGCGGGAGGACCTACCGGGTGTGGAGATCCACGCCAGCCTCATCTCCGGCGCGCTGGACAACACCATGAAGTCGCGGCCGACGGAGATGCTCGCCATCGCAGTGCTCACGATCCTGCTCGTCGGCATTCCGCTCGCGGTGCTCCTGCCGCGGCTGTCCGCACTGGCGGCAACGATCGTCGTAGCCGTGCTATCCGCTGCTCGTCATCGGCGTAAACGCGTGGGCGTGGCAGGCGCGCAACCTGGTGCTCCCGCTGGCCGGTCCGCTGGTCATGCTGGCTGGGCTCTACTTCATCGACGTGGCATGGGGCTTCTTCGCCGAAACCCGCCACCGGAAGCTGATGACGAACCTATTCGGCACCTACGTCCCCAAGGAGATCGTCGCCGAAATGGCGAAGCAGCCCGAGAGCTATTCAATGCGCGGCCAGAGCCTCGAAATGACCGTGCTCTTCGCCGACATCCGCGACTTCACGTCGATCTCGGAGAACCGCAAGCCACGAGACCTGAAGAACCTGATGAACACCTACTTCACGAAGATGACAGTCTGCATCCAGGACAAGCGCGGCACCGTCGACAAGTACATCGGCGACGCGATCATGGCCTTCTGGGGAGCGCCGGTGCGCGATGCAAACCACGCACGACGCGCGCTTGAATGCGGCCTCGCCATGCAGAAGGCGCTGCGTGAGCTGGACCCGGTGTTTGCGAAGAAGCGCTGGCCCGCGCTGCGCATTGGCGTCGGCATCAATTGCGGCACGATGAGCGTCGGCGACATGGGCTCCGAGTTCCGCCGCTCGTACACGGTGATGGGCGACGCGGTGAACCTCGCCTCGCGCCTCGAGGGTCTCACCAAGGAGTACGGGGTAGGCATCCTCGTCTCCGAGAACATCGTGCGAGCGGTCCAGGGCTTTGTCTACCGGGAAGTGGACAAGGTGCGCGTGAAGGGCAAGCAGGAAGGAGTCGCGATCTTCGAGCCGATCGGCGCGCAAGGTGAGGTCGACGGCGACATGCTCGCGGAGATCGCCCGCTTCCATCTGGCCCTGGCGCACTTCCGCGCACAGCGCTGGGACGAGGCCGAAGCGCTGCTGCAGGAGCTCGCTTCCGTCGCGCCGGCAGTGAAGCTGTACCGGCTCTATCGCGAGCGCATCGCTGACTTCCGCGCGAGCCCACCTGGTGCTGACTGGGACGGCGTTTTCGGCTTCAGCACCAAGTGATCCTGGCGGCTAAGTGCGCACCGGCGGCGTCCTGGCCGCATGCCTTCGGCAGCTTCTGTTCGGCACATGAAACAAATGAAACGAGATCGACCTCCCGACGACTTCAAATCGTCCATGCGTCGTGCGCGTCGTGGGGGACGCTACGGCCGGCACGTTCACGGCACGGGCCGAAAATGAAGACGGGTCGACCGCGAGCGGCCTGAACATCGACGGGCGCAGAACGACCCACTCCGGACTGTCACCTCGCCACGAAGCGGACGGAACGCGCCGCTATTTCGTGCTGGACTCGTGGGCGTAGATGATGCGCCATCCTTCCGGCCGCCTGCTCCAAAGTGCGGTGAATGCCAATTGGCGTTCGCGCACCTGACCGTCCGCCAGGCTCGCGCGTGCCGCGATGAGGTGCGTCGTCAGCCCGAGGTCCTTGCTGAACGCCTCGAAGGTCGGATTGCCGAGGTACGCGTAGACGCCCGTCGCCTTGCCGTCGCTCCACCAATGGCGCTGTCTTTCCCGAAGGGCCTCCCACCCCCGAATGATTTCGCCGTTGATTATGAATGTCAGTGCCGAATCCTTGGAATAGGCAGTCAGGTGGCGATCCGTGTCGTGTGCATTGGCCGATGCTTCCATCTCGGCAAGCAAAGGTTCGACCTGTTGCTGGAAGATGCCGGAAGATTCCAGTTTCGATGACATGTTGCCTCTCAATGTTGACGGCCGCGAACGACCCGTCGGGACACGAGGAAGCCCGCAACAAGCAGAATCCTCGCCGCTCGACATCGCCGTCGCGTCAGGGATGCGGCGGCGAGTCGGCGTCGTTCAGTTCGTGATGGCGTCCGGCGCCATATCCAAGGCCGGCGATTCCCGCACCGCCGCCTTGGCTTGCGCCGCCGCGATTGCCGCCTTGTCCTCGACCGCGCTCGTCACGACCACGCTCATCGCGGGCGCCGCGGCCGGCGCCGCTGCCAGGACGCGCCGGTCCCTGCTTGGGCATTGAAAGCTCGCGCGGGATGGCCTCGAGGTCCAGCACCTCGCGAATGAAGCCGCGCAGCGACACCACCAGCTCCGCCGTTTCCACGGGCCGGCCGGCAACCATGTCATTTGCCGGCGCTCGCCGCGAGCCGCACCTGCTCCTCGGTACCGAGAAGAATGACGTCCGACAATGCGGCCTCCACCGCGTCGCGAATGCGGCGGCGACGTTCGGCGCCGGGTCTTGGCTCGACCAACGGCTCGGCCGCCGTTGTCGCCGAGAACGCCGCCGCATCTTCGTCGTCGACCGCCTCGTCCTGGCGTTCGGGCTTCGCCTGCTCGTCACGCAGGTGCGCAGGATCCACGGCGAGATTGCCGGTGAACGATCCGCCGAGCACCTTGTAGGCGGCAATCAGCGTGCGCAGCCGTTCGTTGATCTGGCGGTTCTCGCGTTCGCGTCGCAGCTGCACGGTATGCATGACGAGTAGGCGGATTCCCACCATGACCAGCGAGAACAAGGCGAGCCCGAACAGCGTCGAGACGAGACCCTGCCATGAGCTGAGGTCGAGAGCGTTGCGCACGAATGGTGATCGCGACAGCCTCCGCCGGGATGGCGAGGTCCTGTCGCACGATCGTAACATGTCGACTCGCCGGCGCCGGGTTGTTCTACGTCGACCGACTGCTATCCGCGGACTTGCCGTACGGCCGCAATTGGGAGGCCAGGGCGTCGCCGCGCCGGGCGCACCAGACGTCGCTCGGATCGAGCGTACTGTCTTTGCCGCACGCGCATAGCAAAAATTGCGCGATTTGCGCACGGAAGAAGAAGCAGGTGCTCACGGATACCGACACCGACCTCAAACGGTCATTCACCGCCACCGACGGCGTCCCGCAGATCATGCCGGAACTCGATCCTTGAAACTCTTTCGGCTCGGCGTAGTCTGAACAGTAGGTGACCCAAAGAGTAGGATCGGTGCTCGCGGATAGGGCAGTAGTCGTGGGTATCGGTTTTCGCGGGTACAGTGTCCCGCAACCGGATGCTCCCCCTTGTTCGCAGCCGCGAGGTAGCGCCGATGTTGTAGCAATCACGACGGGGAGGTACTCTATCGATGACATCAACTACAGGACTACCCCGACGCCGGTGACCAACGCCCGGCGCACGTTGCGGTGACGCAACGAAATGAAGCCACAGCGATGTGGCGATCCTGCGAAGCCCCGCGATCATCGTGGGGCTTTGCGTTGGTAGGGCTGGACTGCGTGTGTAGCGCCGCGCCGCTGCCGCGGCAGCCGCCCGAGGCCGCGATCCCGCCGGAGGAAGACGCAGTCAGCATCGAAATGGGGATCCGGGTGACGTTCGCACAGGATCGTCGCCCAGCACACGCGCCGAAGCGATGAGGATGGTGTGCCCCAGAATCCGGCGCGGATGCTGCGAACACGCGAGGCGGATCGGATGGGCAGCCGGACTCTCCCACTTCGTACAGTGCTCGCCGCGCCGTAAACACCATCCGTTGGGCCTGGACGGCGACCTCTTGAAGAGGGGAATTTCCGTTTCTGGCTCTCGAACGGACTGATTGGAGGGGTCGGCTGCTTCGACGATATGTCCATTACATTTGAATGGGCTTCCGCTGATCGCGAGGCGGCGTCCGTTCGTCGCAAGAATCCTGTTTTCGCTTGCGGTCGCGCATTAGTGCGCGCAAATTTACTCGTCTCCTTTGTCAACATGCGGAGGCGAGAATGGACACCGGCTTCATTTTGTTGGGCTTGGTCGGTCTCGCGATCGTGTTGGCGTTAATGCACGTCGTGACCAAGATGGCCATTGAGCGGGAATCGGCCAGGCGTCGCAAGAATGCCGCCCGTCGCAAACAGGAACGTGTTGTGCCGCTATCGGGCGACACCGTCACGCATTTGGGCCATAGCTGACTTGCGGTCGCGCGCAATGGGGCGGCATCTCGGGCCCACCTGACCGCGGGAACGGCACACCGCGTACGCGCAGATCGACACATGCGTCGCGACTTCGGGCCGGGACGGGTCCCCCAGGGTTGCCGATGCCATTGATCGCGGCGCGGGCGCGGTAGATTCTGTCATGCCCGACCTAATCGACATCACCGTTGAGGTCGAAGGCACGCGGTTCCTGTTCACGGCACAGACCGAGGCAGGCCGACGGTGGATCGTGAAGAAGGTCGACCCGCGGGTGCGACGATGCGGCGAGGCGATCGCGATCGAACACCGCCACATCGGCAAACTCGTGCGTGGCGCGCTGCGAGACGGACTTGTGGTCCGATGATGGACGGGTAGATCGACGCAGGCGTCTCGACCGCAGTGCCTGGGCTACCTGCCGTCGTCCGACGAGCGAACACTCCCGGCTGTTGCAGCTGGCCTACACTTCCGCCTTTCCGCTCGTGAAGGTCGGTGGGAAATCCACAACGGGGCCATCCTCAGGTAGCCAGTGGTCCGAGATTCCGGGGGCAGGTCAGTGGTTCTGGCCGCAAGCGGTTGCTCGCTTCCACGTCATGGAGGCAGCATAGGCCGATGCCACGCGATTTCCTGCAACCCAGTGTCGAGCCCTTGGTGGTCTATCACATTCCGATTCCGCGATCCGATTTCCGGCAAGTTAGTACGTGCGCGGCATAAGGCAGAGTGCACGGAGATCGCCGCTCGGTATTCAGAATGGCTTTGCCGCCAACCGGAGATTCGTGCGAGGACTGAAGTGGGGTTCAGTCCGTGGCGTCCCGGTTCATAGGTGATCGCGCTGATCGCCCCCACAGACAACCGCCGTCGTAGCTGGACCTTTGCACGGGCAAATCGGTGTGATGAGACTGCGTGGGCGTATGCTTGCGGAGCGGCCATTGCGGCGCACAACTGAACAATAGGGAGTGGGGAGCACGTGTTCGCGCCATCTCACTCTACTGACGGAGGCCACATGCTTCACGTTGGCGTACCAGACGACAAGAAATGCGATCCCGAAGCCTATGCGAAGTGGCGGATCGAGCACATGGACAAGGAGGAACTGGCGGCGATGCACCACATGCCGCGAGATCAAATTCTGGAAATTCTGCGGGGCGAATGGAGGAGGCGCAGGAAGCCGTTGAGGCCAACGTGACGGAAGATGCGGAAGTCGAAAATGCCCCCTCGGAGTATGTGCGAGAGGAGAACGCGCTGCGAGAAGAGTGAGCCGCGCATTTGAGCATTGAAGGCAACAACGCGGACCAGTACAGGCGGGACCATTGCGGGGGGCCAGGCTACCCGAGGCCTGCCCCGTGGACCCCATCCCCCCAACAAAAAGCCCCGCCGGAGCGGGTTCGACTACCCGCTATAGCCGCCCGAGGCCGCGATCCCGCCCGATCGGGACGCGGTCCGCGATATTGACGCCCGCAGCGGCAAAGACGAGAAGTGCAACCCGATCGTTTAAAGCGTGCGGACTGGACCCCGTCTGCCAACGCGTGAATGCAGCATCGAAAAGAGCGAGATTCCCATTGGCCTCCGTGCTTAAAAAAACTTAAGCACCCTCGAATTTGGGTCTGCGCTTGAGAAGGTGTTAATTCCGTCCGAGAAGGAAAACGCCGTTACGCTCTGGTAGACACCGGCCTGTGAGAGGCCGCCGACCAACGGGTTCGTGGTTGTGAACGCCCCCATCACTCTCGCGCCAGCCGGATAGTTCGCACACGGCCCCGTTCCGCAGGGAGCGGCAAAGGTGGACAGCGCGGTGAACGTCGACCGAGTCGCGTATTGACGGCAGTCAAGAACCCGCGGGGTACTCATTCATTGGGCCGATCCGGGCCGCACGCTGTAGTGCGGGATGGATGCCGATCCGACCACCGCCAAGGCCGCGCGCTGGCCGATCTCAGCGATCCCGAACTCCACGCGTTGATTGCCGCCACCTACACCGTCCCGCAGACCGCGTCGGGATTCTTGGCGTGGCTCGAACATGCCGTGTAATGAATCTGCAATCCGACCCACATATCATCGTAAGCCGGTACTTCGTTCCTCCCTCCTCCTCGAAGTACCTCCTCGCCCGTTTCGCCGCACTATCGTCGGCAAGCGGGTTTTTTTTGCTACGACCCGCCGCCGTACTCGGCGGTTCAGCCGTCTGGGAAGGTGGTCAGCATCGACGCGGCCAGCGCCATGCGGGCGACCGTCGCGAGGACTCTGGCGCGGTGCTCGCGCTGTTCGATGCCGTAGTGAAACTACTTACCGGGGGCGGGCACCGGCACTAGCAGGCGGCACCGTCTGACGTGGAGACATCTGCAAACCTGTTGCTAGTTCTTCTTCGTCCCTTCGGTCTGACGCCGGTACTCCTCGTAGGTCATGTTGGCGTTGCTCAGGCAGCGTTCGCGCTCGGTCTGCTCGACGAGCCTGTTGCACGCATTGCGTTGCCATGTCTGACCGGCAGAATAGGCTTGCTGCCACGTACAGCCCGACGCGACCGACAAGATCGCAGCGGCAGCACCGATCAGGCCGGTCAACCGCAGCATCCGCGCTGTTCCTGAATCGGCGGACACTTCACCGAGCCGAAGGAGCAGAACACACAGCAGTCGCCCGGCTTCGGACGCAGCAGCGTCTTGCAGTTGCGGCACTCGTAGAAGTACTGGCAGGCATCCGTGGGCATCGTCTCCTGCGCGGCGAAGCCGCAATGCGGGCAGGTCAGCACGGATTCGAGCACGACGGCGTTCATATCGTAGTGGCCCCTTCCCGACCGCGGACAGTGCGACGGTCGGCCTGTGCAGCACGCATTCCGGGCCCGGGCAAGCCATTCGAAGGCGCGGATCTCCAAGAAAACCCTTTACCACGTCTACACGTGGGCCAGAAAGCACGAAGCCCGGCGCTGAGGCCGGGCTAAGTGCTTGTTCCATTGGTTGCGGGGGAAGGATTTGAACCTTCGACCTTCGGGTTATGAGCCCGACGAGCTGCCAGACTGCTCCACCCCGCGATAGGTCTTACATTATAGCAGAGCTCGCACTCCCGTCAACCGCGGCGGGGAACGCGACGACGTGATCGATCGCGAGGCGAATGCCGATCTTCTCGCCGAGCGCGTGGTCGTGGTGCGACGGCACGAGCGACAGCACGTGCGTCCCCGAAGCGAGCCGCAGCGTGTACAGGAAATCGGCGCCACGGAACGCCTTCTTCGCGACCTCGGCGCTGCCACGGGCTCGCGTCGTCGTGCACGATGTCGTCCGGGCGCAGCAGCACGTCCACCGCGCCGCCGTCGACGACGGGCACCGGCAGCACGCCTGTCGAGCTCGCCCAGCTCGGTGACGAGCGCTGCGCGGCCCGGCGACGACGCCGCGCAGGAAGACGCCCTGCCCGACGAAATCCGCGACGAAGCGCGTCGCCGGCTGGTGGTAGAGCTTGTAGGCGCGTGTCCCACTGCTCGATCCGGCCGTCGTGCATGATGCCGATCTCGTCGGCGAGCGCGAACGCCTCGTGCTGGTCGTGCGTCACCAGGATCGCCGTCGTGCCGCTCGCCTTGATGATGTCGCGCACCTCGAGCGACAGGCGCTCGCGCAGGTCGATGTCGAGGTTGGAGAACGGCTCGTCGAGCAGCAGCAGATCGGGCTCGGGCGCGAGCGCGCGCGCCAGCGCGACGCGCTGCTGCTGGCCGCCGGAGAGCTCGTGCGGATACGGCTCCGTGCGCGCCCGACAGGCCGACCAGCGTGAGCATCTCGCCGACGCGCTCGTCTGCGCCGCCGGCGAAGGCCGCCGCCCGAAGCCGAAGCCGACGTTGCCCGCAACGCGTGAGGTGCGGAAACAGCGCGTAGTCCTGGAACACCATCCCGATCTGCCGCGCCTCGGGCGGCGTCAGCCGCCCTGGTTCCGAGACGACGCGACCCGAGAACGCGATCGCTGCCGGCGGTGACCGGCTCGAAGCCCGCGAGGCAGCGCAGCACCGTCGTCTTGCCGCACCCCGACGGGCCGAGCAGGCAGCCGATCTGCCCCTCGGCCAGCGTGAAGTCGAGGCCGCGGACGACGCGATTGCGCGCCGTACGCGTGCTCGAGCTTGCGGACGTCGACCGAGGCTGCCACGGGCCGCGAGTTTACCTTGCGTCGGGGCAAGTTCGACGCGTCAAACGCTGCGGCCCGCGCGGCGCGCCGCGCGTTGCCGCGGTCGAGCTCCTTCAGTTTCTCCGCCATCGCGGGGCCGACGAAGGTCTGCGGGTTCGCGTTCGGCACGCGCGCCCGTCCGCTTGCGCCCGCCGGCGATGCGGGCTCGTGCGAGCCTCGAACGCCGCCTGCAGCGGACTCCGGACTGTGCGCCAGCCCGTGCTGAAACAGCGCCTCGCCGAACACCGTGGCCTCGCCGCCGATGCCCGCAGCCGAGCGACGCGCTGTCCGCGTCGGTCGCGGTGAGGATCAGCGTGTAGTCGTCCTGCAGCGCGTCGATGAAGCCGCCGGAATAGCAGGCCGACACGACGACGATCCGCCACTTGATGCCCGCCGCGTCGAGCAGGCTCCGCAGCGCGCGGCGCCGTGAGCGGCGCGAGTTCGAGCGGCGGCAGCGAGACGTCGAGCACGTGGTCCGGGCCCGCCGTGGCTCGCGAGATAGACCATCACGACGTCCTGTTCGGTGTCGATCGCCGCGCCGATCTCGTTCAGCGTCTCGCGCAGGTTCGTCACGGATGCCACCGGTGCCTCGAGCAGCGTGCGCGGGTTGTTGATCAGCGCGATCGACCGGCCCTCGGTGCCCCAGCGCTCGTCCATCACCTTCTGCGCGGCGAGCACGTCCTTGCGGAAGACATCCTCGCGCGCGTCGCCGGCGAAGCCGACGAAGTAGAGATCCGTCACGTCGGGCCGCTCGTCGTCCAGGTCCGCGAGCGCGTCGTCGAGCAGGTGGCGCTGCGTCGCCAGCACCGGCTCGGACGCCGGATTCGGAAAGCGCGGGTCGGCTCCGCCTTGCGCCGAGGGCTCCTTCCACCACGGCTCGTTCGGTGCGATCGAAGGTGCGATCCACAGCGGAGCGATCAGCACGAGGCCGCCGGCGACGCGCGCGCCACCAGCGGCCCTGGGCGGCCGGCGACGAGCGCGACGGCCACCGACCGGACAGCAGAGCACGATGACCCAGGCGATGGTCAGCATGTCGAAGACCGCTGCAGACGTATCCCACGTCGGCAGCATGTCCGACAGCAGTTCGGCACGACGCGTGCAACAACTGGAGCAGCGGGAACCAGGCGAGCACCAGCACGCGGCAACGCCAGCGCGAACTGGCGGCTGGCCGAACGCGAGCGAGAGCAGCGCGGAGGTCAGCAGCAGCATGCCCGCGCCGAAGAACTCGTTGCCGAGGCCGTACCACGAGAACTATCCGCCTCGGCACCATAGCGGACCCAGTCGACACCGAAGTCGAGCACCGCCGACACGACGAGCAGCAGCAGCAGCTGCGACGAGGTCGATGCGGAACGCGAGTCGCGACACGGGCAGGAACAGCGCGAGACGCAGGCCGGCGGCGAGATTGCGCAGCCAGATTGGCGAGTTCGTGGCGCATCGGAGGAATGGCGACGCCGCGCGCGCTCGCGCGCGGGCCGAGATCCGGCGTCAGGCCGCCGTGTCCGGCGTGGGCGGCGATATACGCCTTGACGCGCTCGACGTCGGCGGGCAGCACGTCGCAGCGCTGCGGCCGCTGCTCGAGGTCGGCGTAGTCGGCGGGCCGATCCGGGTCGCGCCCGAGCGCCTCGCGGATCGTCGCGGCGAACTTCGCCGGCAGCGCGGTCTCGATGCAGACGAGCGGCACCGCCGGATCGCGGTGCTCGCGCCCCACCTTGAGGCCGTCGGCCGTGTGCGGGTCGACGACGACGCCGCAGCGCGCGTGCGTGTCGCGGATCGTCGCGATGCGGTCGGCATGCGTGCTGACGCCGGAGACGAAGCCCGACGCGGCGACGCGCGGCCAGTACGGCGTTCCCGCGAGGTCGAATCCGCCTTCGCGCTCGATCCGCGCCCAGAGATCGCGCACGACTGCGCGGATCGCGCCCGACGATGTCGAACACGTAGCGCTCGAAGTTCGACGCCTTCGAGATGTCCATCGACGGGCTCGACGTCGCGTGCGTCTCCGCGGTGCCGCGCGGCCGGTAGCGGCCGGTGCGGAAGAACTCGTCGAGCACGTCGTTCTCGTTGGTCGCGAGGATCAGCCGGCGGATCGGCAGGCCCATCGCGCGCGCGACGTGCCCGGCGAGGATGTTGCCGAAATTGCCGGACGGAACCGCGAAATCGACGCGGATCGCCGGCGCCTGCGTGACCGCGAAATACCCGGCGAAATAGTAGACGACCTGCGCGGCGACGCGCGCCCAGTTGATCGAGTTGACCGTGCCGATCCTGCAGCCGCGCCTTGAACGCGGCGTCCGCGGAGACCGCCTTCACGATGTCCTGGCAGTCGTCGAACACGCCCTCGATCGCGATGTTGTGGATGTTCGGCTCGGCGAGCGAGAACATCTGCGCCTGCTGGAACGGGCTCATCCGTCCCTTGGGCGAGAGCATGAACACGCGCACGCCGCGCTTGCCGCGCATCGCGTACTCGGCGGAGCTGCCGGTGTCGCCGGAGGTCGCGCCGAGGATGTTGAGCGTGCTGCCCGTCTTCGCGAGCGTGTATTCGAACAGATTGCCGAGAAGCTGCAGCGCGATGTCCTTGAACGCCAGCGTCGGGCCCGTTCGACGCGTGCAGCAGGTGGACGCCGGGCTCGAGCGGCGTCACCGGCGTGATGGCGTCGCTGCCGAATGTCGCCGTCGTGTACGTGCGATCGATCAGCGCCCGGAGGTCGGCGGCCGGGATGTCGGTGATGAAGCGCGACAGCACCGCGTACGCGAGCTCGCGGTACGGATCGCGGAGCGCAGCGCGTCGAGCTCGGCGTCGTCGAGGCGCGGATACGCTTCCGGCACCGCGAGCCCGCCGTCGGGCGCGAGTCCCTCGAGCAGGATCGCCGAGAACGGCTGCGGATCGTCGCGCCCACGCGCCGCGGGTCGAGACGTAACGCATCAGTTCAGCGCTTCGAGACGGATGCGCACGACCTTGCCGACGACCGTCGCCAGCGCCTCGATCGTCGCGATCGCCGCGACCACCTGCTTCTCGACGCAGACGTGCGTGAGCAGGATGATGTCGGTCTGCTCCTCGCCTTCGGGGGGCTCCTTCTGGATCATCGCGTCGATCGAGATCTCGCGGTCGGCGAGGATGCGCGTGATGTCGGCGAGCACGCCCGGCTTGTCCTGCACCCGCATCCGCAGGTAGTAGCTCGTCTGCACCTCGCCCATCGGCAGGAACGGCAGGTCCGAGAGCTGGTCGGGCTGGAACGCGAGGTGCGGCACGCGGTGCTCGGGGTCCGCGGTGTGCATCCGCGTGACGTCGACGAGATCCGCGATCACCGCGCTCGCAGTGGGCTCGGCGCCGGCGCCGGCGCCGTAATAGAGCGTCGCGCCGACCGCGTCGCCCTTGACCAGCACCGCGTTCATCACGCCCTCGACGTTCGCGATCAGCCGCCGGGCCGGAATCAGCGTCGGATGCACGCGCAGCTCGATGCCGGCGGCGGTGCGCCGCGTGATCCCGAGCAGCTTGATCCGGTAGCCCAGCTCCTCGGCGTAGCGGATGTCCTCGCGCGTGAGCTTCGAGATGCCCTCGGTGTAGACCTTGTCGAACTGCATCGGCACGCCGAAGGCGATCGCCGACATGATCGTGAGCTTGTGCGCGGCGTCGATGCCCTCGATGTCGAACGTGGGATCGGCCTCCGCGTAGCCGCGCGCCTGCGCCTCGGCCAGCACCGCGTCGAACGACGCGCCGCGTCGCGCGCATCTCCGACAGGATGAAGTTCGACGTGCCGTTGATGATGCCGGCGATCCATTCGATCCGGTTGGCGGTGAGTCCCTCGCGCAGCGCCTTGATGATCGGGAATGCCGCCGGCGACCGCACCCTCGAACGCGACCATCACGCCCTTCGCGTGCGCGGCGGCGAAGATCTCGTTGCCGTGCCGCGCGAGCAGCGCCTTGTTCGCGGTGACGACGTGCTTGCCGTTGGCGATCGCCTGCAGGATGAACGTGCGCGCGGGCTCGATGCCGCCGATCAGCTCGACGACGATGTCGACGTCCGGGTGGGCGAGCACGACGGCGGCGTCGTCGGTCAGGTTGACGTCGGCGACGCCGCGCGTCGCCTCGCGCGCGCGGTCGAGCGCGCGCTCGGCGATCCAGGTGATCCGGATCGGCCGTCCGGCGCGGCGCGTGATCTCCTCCTCGTTCCGCCGCAACACCGTCCACGTGCCCAGCCCGACCGTGCCCAGTCCGAGCAGGCCGACCTGCAGCGGCTTCATCTGCGTTCCCGCCATCGTCATCCCTTCACGAGGCGCGGCTCATTCACAGCAGGCCGTCTTCGCGAAACATCTGCTTGATCCCCCGGACCGCCTGGCGCGTGCGCGTTCTCGTTCTCGATCATCGCGAACCGCACGTAGTCGTCGCCGTACTCGCCGAAGCCGATCCCCGGCGACACGGAGACCTTGGCCTGCGCCAGCAGCTTCTTCGTGAACTCGAGCGAGCCCGCGGCGCGATAGGGCTCGGGGATCCTCGCCCACACGTACATCGAGGCCTTCGGATTGTCGACCATCCAGCCGGCCTCGTGCAGGCCCTTGACCAGCACGTCGCGGCGCTTCTGGTACTTCAGCGCGATCTCGACCACGCAGTCCTGCGGCCCCTCGAGCGCGGCGATCGCCGCCACCTGGATCGGCGTGAACGTCCCGTAGTCGTGATAGCCCTTGATCCGCGCCAGCGCGGCGACGAGATCCCGGTTGCCGACCATGAACCCGATGCGCCAGCCGGCCATGTTGTAGCTCTTCGACATCGTGAAGAACTCGACGGCGACGTCGCGCGCGCCTTCGACCTGCATGATCGACGGCGCCTTCCAGCCGTCGAACGTGATGTCGGCGTAGGCGAGATCGTGGACGACCCAGATGCCGTGCTCCTTCGCCAGCGCGACGATCTTCTCGAAGAACGGCAGCTCGACGCACTGCGCGGTCGGGTTCGACGGAAAGTTGATGATCAGCATCTTCGGCTTCGGGAAGAGCGTGTGGATCGCGCTCTCGAGCTCGGCGAAGAAGTCGATGCCGGGCGCCATCGGCACGTGCCGGATGTCGCCGCCGGCGATCACGGGGCCGTAGATGTGGATCGGGTAGCTGGGGTTGGGCACGAGCACGGTGTCGCCGCGGCCGAGCGTGGCGAGCGCCAGGTGCGCGATCCCCTCCTTCGAGCCGATGGTGACGATCGCCTCGGTCTCCGGGTCGAAGCCGACGCCGTAGCGGCGCTCGTACCAGTGGCAGATCGCGCGGCGCAGCCGCGGGATGCCCTTCGACACCGAGTAGCCGTGCGTGTCGGGCCGGCTCACCGTCTCGATCAGCTTGTCGACGATGTGCTTCGGCGTCGGGCCGTCCGGATTGCCCATCCCGAAGTCGATGATGTCCTCGCCCCGGCGGCGCGCGGCCATCTTGAGCTCGGTCGTGATGTTGAAGACGTACGGCGGGAGGCGCGTGAGGCGCGCGAACTCGGTACCGGGGGACGGAGGCATGCGGATCTTTCTGCGTAAGCGCCCGGAACCGTCCGAGCGACGTGAAAGCGTGGGAAGAGATACAATCCTAACGAATTCCTGGAGTTACCGCAATGCACAAGCCCCTGTCGAACGCGTCGTGAAGTTCCACCTGTCGACGTCCACCGGAAATATCGTCACCGGCCTGGGCCCGGGTTGGGTGCGCATCGGCGCGATCGAGTATCGCGAGAATCTCGTGCTGACCCCGGCGGCGATCGCCGTCGGGTGGGCGGCATCCGGGTTCGAGGGACTTGCCGAAGAGGACTTCGCCGGTCTGCTGTCCTACGCGCCGGACGTCGTGCTGTTCGGTGCGGGGTCGGCGATCCGCTTTCCGGAGCCGCGGCTCACGCGCGCGCTCGCCGAGGCGCGCGTCGGGCTCGAGGTGATGGACACGGCGGCCGCGTGCCGGACCTTCAACATCCTCGCCGCCGAGGGGCGCAGCGTGGTGGCCGCACTGCTGCTGGAAACGTAACGGCGGATCGCGCCCGTCAGGCGCGCGGCTTGCGCCAGACCGTCGCGAGCCACGGCTGCTGCTCGCGCGGCAGGCCCGGCGGCCGGTAGTAGTGGGCAAGCTCGACGAAGCCCGCGGCGGTCAGGTACGCCGCGCCAGGTCTCGAGGTCGTGGTAGGCGCCGTAGCGGCCGCGGTTCCAGCCTTCCTCGTTCGCGCCGCGCGGGTTCGAGCTGAACAGCACGCCGCCCGGCTTCAGCGTCGCATGCAGCTCGCGCAGCACGCGCGGCAGCTCCTGCCGCGGGACGTGAAACAGCGCGGCGTTGGCGAACACGCCGTCGAAGCGGCCGTCCGGCAGATCGAGCGCGAGGAAATCCTGCTGCCACACCTCGCAGCCGCTGTGCGCGCGCGCCATCGCCGCGAAGCGCGCTGCGCCCTCGAGCCCGACCGCGACGTGCCCGAGCGCGCGCGAACGTCGCGAGGTCGCGTCCCGGACCGCAGCCGAAATCGAGGATCGTGAACGGCGGCTCGCCCTCGATGTGCCGCAAGCAGCGCCTCGATGTTCTGGCTGACGTCGTGGTCGCGCGTGCCCGTCCAGAAATCCTCGGCGCGCCGGTCGTAGTGCTCGAGCGTGACGGCGACGATCCGCGCGAGCTCATCCGGAGGGGTCGATTCTTCCGTCGCCATCGTCATCCTGCGAATCGTTCGACGGCCGCTTCGTCCGACGCGACGCCCGTGCCCACCGCGTCCGAGACGTCGGCCATCACGCGTCGCCCGTCGCCCCGTGCCGCGCGAACGCGAACTCGCGCGCGAGGTCGCCCGGATGCGCGACGAAGAGCGGCCCCCACGACGGGTTCGCGTCGTGCATCGACCTTCAGCGCGTCGTGCATGCGGTCGAAGATCCGCTGGAATCGACAGCGCTCCTTGTCCAGCGCCGCCGTCACCGCGGCCGCGACGACGTGCGCCGCGTACGTCCCGCCGGCGTAGTCCGGACGGCAGCGCGTCGCGCGCCGCCAGCGACGGCGAGCTTCGCGACCAGCGCCTCGTCGGCGTCGCGCCAGTTCTGGATCTCCGCGAGCGCATGGTCCGTCGAGCGCGGTGAGCCGGTCCGTGGCAATCGTGCGGGCGACGATCGCCGCCGATTTCCTCGCCTGCGCCTTCGTCACCCGGCGTCCGGCGAGGCGGATCGTCGTCGCGTCCTTGTCCGTCTCGCGCGCGATCGCGTCGGCCCAGGCCGCGGCACCGGCGAATTCCAGCAGCGCGCACCGCCTCGGCGGCGAGCCAGCCGCGCACGATGTCGGCCGGATGCGGGTCGTCCGCGGCGCCGTCGTTCGCACAGCGCTGGCCCGCCGCCGAATGCCGCGCGGATGCCGCGGAAATACGCGATGAGGCCGACCGCGGCCGCCGGACCGAGGTTCAGCACGCCGAGCACGTCGGAGGCCGTCTCGTCGATGCGCGACGACCAGTAGGTGGCGAGGTCCGCGGGAAGCTTCGCCGCGACGAGCGCGGCGCGCACGCGCTGCCCGAGCTCGCGCAGCAGTCCCTCGTCCGCGTGCAGGATGTCGTGGCCGCCCGACTCGTGGCCCAGCGCCGCGTACGCGCAGAGCCCGCGCCGCGCGTTCGCCGGCGGCAGGTTGACGATGGCGACGTCGAGACCGAAGCTCCGCGTCGCATCGGCCGGCCACGTGTACGGACCGGAATCCGGGTTGCCCCATTTGACGAGCGGCGCGATCTTCTCGTAGTCGGGCTCCTTCACGCCCTGCCGGTCCGCGGCGCTCAGGAAGCCGTCGTAGAGATCGCTGATGACTTCCTGGAACGCGTCGGTCGCCTTGGCCTCGTAGCCCTCGCCGTTCTGCAGGATCGCCTGCGCGATGTCGAGCATCAGGCCCGCGGTGCGCTCGCGCTGCGGATCCGCCGCCAGGAGCTCCGGCGAACTTCTCCGGCGCCGAGGCTCCTCGAGCGCCGCGACGAAGGGATCGGCGGCCGTGGTCCGGTAGAGCGGCGGCAGCTTGTCGCGCGCGGCGGCGAGGCGCGTGAGGAGATCGCGCGTAATCGGTGGGCTCCGGCGGGCCCGGATCGTCGTCGAGCCACGCGCGCCGCGCGTCCTCGACGCAGGCGGGCAGTCGCGACAGATCGATGCGGGTCGCGGCACTTATCGGTTCAGCGTCGCGCACGGGCCTTCATCTCATTCGCCCATCTGCAGCAGCGTGCCGTGATCGCGCGCGTGCCGCATCGACCACGCGAACACCGCGGCCCCGAGCGCGAGATAGACGACGTTGAGCGCGGCGGCCGTCCAGAAGTGGTCCCAGCGGAACACGCCCTCGCAGCAGCACGCGCGCGCATGCCCTCGAACACGTGCGCCGACGGGATCGCCCAGGCGATCGCCTGCAGCCACGCCGGCAGCACGCGCGATCGGATAGTAGACGCCGGAGACCGGCGCGACGACGAAGATCGCCGCCCACGCGAGCTCCTCGGCGCCGAGCCCGAGGCGCAGGATCATCCCCGACATCGCGAGCCCGATCGCCCAGCCGAACACGAGCAGGCTCGCGAAGAACGCGATCAGCGGAAGTCCGAGCGAGAAGATCGAGTACCGGAACAGCAGGTACGCGAACACGCAGGCGCCGCCGACGCCGATCAGCGCGCGCAGCACGCTCATCGTGAGCTGGCCGGCGATGTACTCGGGCAGCGTCAGCGGCGAGACGAACAGATTGCCGAGGTTGCGCGCGTAGAACTCCTCGATGAACGTCAGCGACACGCCGAGCTGGCCGCGGAACAGCACGTCCCACAGCAGCACGGCGCCGATGAAGAATCCCGGCGCGTCCCGCAGGAAATTGTTGGTCGGCGCGAGGTACAGCGTGACGAACGCCCACACGACCATCGTCACCGTCGGGTAGTACATCATCGACACGATGCGCGTCCACGACTTGACGATCAGGTAGCCGTGCCGGCGCAGCATCGCGCGCACGCGCCGCGCCGACGCGGCCGCGCCGGTGTAGCGGATCGCGCGCGACTCGGCGCGCGCCGGCGTTCATGCCGTGATCTCCTCGGCCGCGGCGCCGGCGACGCGCTCGTCGTCCGCGCCGCCGCGCGCGATGTCGAGAAACACCTGCTCCATGTCTCGCGGCCGTAGCGCGCGATCAGCGCGCCGCGGCGAGCCCTGATCGACGACGACGCCGGCGCGCAGCATGATCACGTCGTCGCACATCCGCTCGACCTCGCCCATGTGGTGCGACGCGAGCAGCATCGTGCAGCCGGTGCGGCGCTGGTAGCGCTCGAGGTAGGTGCGCATCCGGTCGCCGATGTCCGGATCGAGCGACGCGGTCGGCTCGTCGAGCAGCAGCACCTCGGGCTCGTTCAGCACGCGCCTTCGCGAGCGAGACGCGCGTGCGCTGGCCGGCCGACAGGCTGCCGTAGGGGCGCTTCAGCAGCGGTCGCCGAGATCGCAATCCGCGGCGACCGCGGCGATGCGCTCGCGCGGATGCGCGCAAGCCGTAGAGATCGGCGAAGACGCGAGGTTCTCGCCCACGGTGAGCCGCTTCGGCAGGTCGACGTACGGCGACGTGAAGTTCATCCGCGGCAGCACGCGGTGGCGATGCGCGGGCATCTCCTCGCCGAGCACGGTGATGCGCCCGGCGGTCGGCGTCAGCACGCCCAGCAGCATCGACAGCGTCGTCGTCTTGCCGGCGCCGTTGCCGCCGAGCAGCGCCGTCGTCGTGCCCCGCCGCACGGCGAACGAGATGCCCTTCACCGCCTCGACGGCGCCGTAGGACTTCGCGAGGTCGGCGACGACGATCGCGGCGTCGGCGGGCTGGCTCAGCACTGGATCGTCTGCTTGCAGTACTGCGTGAGCTCCCTGCACCACCGTGGTCGCGCCGACCGGGCGCCTCGCCTTCCCCTGCCCGTGCTCGAGCGCGAGCCTGAACTCGTACTTGCCGAAGAACGCGTCGAACTGCTCGGCGCCGACGCGTGCCGACGCGCGGCGAGCTCGTCGGTCGCGGCGTCGTAGTCGAGCAGGATGGCCGCGAGCGGCTGCGGCGCCGGACCCGACGAGCACGCGCGCGCCGCCGGCCGGATCGTAGACGCTGTGATCGGCGCAGCAGTGGATCACCTGCGCGTCGGAGGTCGCCGAGCGCTGCGGCTGATAGCGGATGAACGAGACGTCGCGCGTCGGGTAGGCGAGCTTGTGCGCGCAGATCGCCGAGAAGGCGACGATCGCGCGCGCCGGGCCCACGCCGCCCTGCCACGCGTAGGTCGCGCCGTCCTCGCGCCGCAGCGTCGCCGGCGCGGCGACGGCGCGGCCGAGATTGAGCAGGAAGCACGGCGTCGCCGGCGTACGGAAAGTGAAACACGTAGTTCGTCTCGGCGGCGAGCGTGCGCGCCTTGATCGGTGCGCCGTGCGGCGTCGACGAGCCGCGCGCGGTCGTACCGCCGCGGCGCTGCGTTCGCCCAGCGCGGCAGCGCCGACAGTCCGACGGCGCCGGACACCGCCGCGCAGCCTTCCAGAAACTTCCGCCGTTCCATCGAGCCTCCTCGCGGCGTCAACGCCGCAACGCGGGCACCGCCGCACCCGTGCCGTTTGCCGTGGGCGCGGGCGCCGGCGGCGTTGCGCCGCGTTCAGGTGGCGACCAGCTCGCGTATGTGCTCGGCCACGCTGCGGCCGAGCGCCGACAGCGCGTAGCCGCCCTCCAGCGTCGACACGATCCGCCCGTGCGCGTGCTTGCGCGGCCACCGCCACCAGCTCGCGCGTCACCCATGCATAGTCGGCCTCGGTCAGCTTGAGGCCGGCCAGCGGATCCTCGCGATGCGCGTCGAAGCCCGCCGAAACGTAGATGATCTCGGGCCGGTGCCGCTCGAGCGCGGGCAGCCAGTGCTCGCGCACCGCATCGCGGAACTCCGTCGCTGCCGGTGCCGGCGGCGAGCGGCATGTTGACCATGTTCGCGGCCGGGTTGTCGAGGCCGGAATACGGGTACAGCGGATGCTGGAACGTCGAGACCATCAGCACGCGCGAATCGCTCGGAGAAGATGTCCTCGGTGCCGTTGCCGTGATGGACGTCGAAATCGACGATCGCCGCGCGCCTGATACCATGCGCGGCGAGCGCGTGCGCGGCGCCGACGGCGACGTTGTTGAACAGGCAGAAGCCCATCGCGCGGTTGCGCTCGGCGTGGTGTCCCGGCGGGCGCACCGCGCAGAAGGCCGTCCGGCACTCCTTGCGCATGACGAGGTCGGTCGCGAGCACGACGGCGCCGGCGGCGTGCCGCGCCGCAGTCAGCGAATGCGCGTTCATCGCCGTGTCCGGATCGATGAAAGTGCAGGCCGGACGACGGGCTCTCCGCCTCGATGGTCGCGATGTAGTCCCGGCGCGTGGACCCGGGCGATCTGCGCGCCGGTGGCCGCCGGCGCCGAATAGTGGTGCAGGTAGGCGTCGAGCCCGGCGCTGATCAGCCGGTCGCCGATCGCGTGCAGCCGGTCGGGGCACTCGGGATGGTACGGCCCCATGTCGTGGAGCAGGGACGACGGATGGGTGATGTAGGCGGTGGGCACGACGTTTGCTACAAACTGGCAGGGGGGTTGCGGTACCGATTCCGTCTGCGCGGCGCAGGCGCCGACCGGCGTCGCGGCATGCCGACGGGCGGAGTGTAGCCCGTGCCTGCCGGGGATGACCAGTCCGAGATAAGAAGTTAATGTGCCGGG
This sequence comes from uncultured beta proteobacterium, assembly GCA_963830485.1. Classification (GTDB taxonomy): domain Bacteria; phylum Pseudomonadota; class Gammaproteobacteria; order Burkholderiales; family Casimicrobiaceae; genus CAIWHR01. The sequence continues at coordinate 29,677 of CAWHNE010000001.1, read as the reverse complement.
CAGCGGCACCTACGCCACGGAAAAGGCCCATGACCGTCCGCCCCCTCAGCCAGACCAAGGAACCGATCGCCCAGCGCCTGGCGGCCGTGCTCGCCCAGCTCGACCGCATCGTCGTCGGCAAGCGACGAGCCGCTCAAGCTCGCGCTCGCCTGCCTGCTCGCGCGCGGCCACCTGCTGATCGAGGACATCCCCGGCGTCGGCAAGTCGACGCTCGCGCAGGCGCTCGCGACGACCCTCGGGCTCAAGTATGCGCGCGTCCAGTTCACGAGCGACCTGCTGCCGGCCGACGTGCTCGGGCGTATCGATCTTCGACGCGCGAGACGCGATCGTTCCGCTTCCATCCGGGACCGATCTTCAATTCGGTCGTGCTCGCCGACGAGATCAACCGCGCGCCGCCCAAGACGCAGAGCGCGCTGATGGAGGCGATGGAGGAGCGTCAGGTCTCGCAGGACGGCGAGACGCGCAAGCTGCCCGACCCGTTCTTCGTGATCGCGACGCAGAATCCGGTCGAGCAGATCGGCGCCTATCCGCTGCCCGAGTCGCAGCTCGACCGCTTCCTGATGGCCATCGAGCTCGGCTACCCGGACCCGGCCGCCGAGCGCGAGCTCCTGATGAGCGGCGACCGGCGCGCGCAGGTGGCCGACGCTCGCCGCCGCTCGCCGATCCGCCGACGCTGCTCGAATGGCAGCGCGAGGCCGCCGCCGTCCACGTCGCGCCGGCGCTGCTCGACTACGTGCAGGCGCTGCTCGCGGCGACCCGCGGCAATGTCGGCAGCGGCGCCGACGCCGGCGCGCGGCGCGGCCTGTCGCCGCGCGCCGGGCTCATGCTGCTCGCGGCGGCCCGCGCGTGGGCGATGCTCTCCGGACGCCCGATGGTGCTGCCGGAGGACGTGCAGGCGGTGTTCCCGTCGGTGGCCGGGCATCGGCTGGCCGGCGGCGCGCGCGCGGGCGCTGCTGCAGGCGCAGGCGCTGCTGCGCGCCGTCGCGCTGCCCTGACCGCCGGGAGGGCGACGCCCCGGCGCGCTGCCACTGCGCCGACGCCGGCGTTCCGCCGAACCGATCCTCCGTCCGATGCGCGCGTCCACCCTCGAGTCCGCGCCCGGGCCGCGCCCGGATCCTGGCGCGCAGATATCTCCAGCGGCTCTTCCGCCACGCGCCGGCCGACCACGACCCGGTCGTCGCTGCGCCACAGCCGGATCTACATCCTGCCGACCAAGCGCGGACTCGCGTTGCTCGCCACGCTGGTCGATCACGCTGCTCACCTCGCTCAACTACTGCGCTGTCGCTCGGCTTCGTCGTGACGTTCCTGCTCGTCGGGCTCGTCGCGGCCGGCGCTCGTTCACACGTTTCGCAACCTCGCCGGCATCGAGCTGCGACCGCTGGCCGCCGGCGAGACCTTCGCCGGCGGCGTCATGCCGTTCACGCTCGCGCTGGCCGGTGGCGCCACGCCGCGGTATTCGCGTCGACGCTCGCGGCCGCGCGGCTGCGCCTCGGTGGCGGTCGACGTCGTTCCCGACGCGGCACTGCCGGTCGACGCTCGAGCTGCTGACGCCGCGGCGCGGCCGCATCGTGCTCGGACGGATCACGCTGTCGTCCGACTACCCGATGGGCCTGTGGCGCGGCTGGGCCTACGTTCACTTCCCGCTTGCCGGCATCGTCTTTCCGACGCCCGAGATCGCGCCGCCGCCGCTGCCGGCCGGGATCACGCGGCCAGGACGACCATGCGGTCGCCCGCGGCGACGACGCCGATCTGGCGGGCCTGCGCGAGCTACCAGCCCGGTGATCCGCTGCAGCGCGTCGCGTGGAAGGCCGTGGCGCGCGGCGCCGGCTGGCACACGAAGCAATTCGAGGGCGGCGGCGGCGGCGGGCCGGTGCGATCTCAGCTGGGATGCGCTGCCGGCCGCGCTCGACTCCGAAGGCGCGGATCGCGCGGCTCACCGCCTGGGTGCTGGCCGCCGAGCGCGCGGCGCGGCCCGTTCGCGCTGACCGCTGCCGGGAATCGCGCTGGCCACCGGACAGGGTCGCGATCACCGCCGCGCCGCGCTCACCGCGCTCGCCCTGATGCCGGAGCCGGGCGCATGAGCGCCGCTGGGCCGTCCCGAGGCGCGAATCGCGCCCCGCAGTGCGAAGCGCGGCGGCGCGAGCCGCTGCCTGCGCGCGGTCACATGCGCTGGAAGTCTGCTTTCGAAGCAACGGCGTGCCGGCGCCGCGCGGCGCTCCGAGCCGCTGTCGACGGAGCAGCTCCGCTGGCTGGGCGCTGCTGCTGCTCGCGACGCAGCTGCCGCTGCTCGCGTTCGTACCGGTGTGGGTCGCCTGCGTCGGCACGGCGCTGGTCGTGGTCTGCGTTTCCTGCAGCTCTGCGCCGCGACGCGCGGCCATCCGAGTGCCCCGCCGGCTGCGATTGCCGTCGTGGATGCTCGGCGCTCCTCGCGCTGGCGACGGCAGTCGGCGATCCGCCAGTCGCTCGGCTATTTCGTCGGCCGCGATCCCTGCGTCGCGTTCCTGTTCGTGCTGATCGGCATCAAGTTTCTCGAGACGCGCAGCGGTGCGCGACGGCACGCTGATCGTCTGCCTCGCGTGCCTGCTGATCGTCACGCCCGTTCTTCTACAGCCAGTCGCTGCTCGCCGCGGCGGCGGCGGTCCCGGCGGTCGTGCTGCGTCGGCGGCAGCGCTGCAGGTGCTCGCGCGTCCGGCCGGGCTTGCGCCGCACGCCGGGCGGCTGGCGGGCGATCGCTCGGCATGACGTCCGAGATGCTCGTGCAGGGCATCCCGCTCGCGGCGCTGCTGTTCGTGCTGTTTCCGCGGCATCGCCGGGACCGATGTGGGGCGTGCCCGCCGATCACGCGGCAAATTCGGGTCTGTCCGACCGCATGGCACCGGGCGTCATCAGCGAGCTTTCGCTGTCCGACGCGGTCGCCTTTCGCGTCGACTTCGAAGGTCCGCGTGCCGCCGCCGTGGCTGCGCTACTGGCGCGGGCCGGTGCTCGCCACGTTCGACGGCCGCGAATGGACGCTCGGCGCACAACGGCCGTCCGGCGGCGTTCGCGCAGCCGGTCGGCCGGTCGGTCGAACTACACCGTCACGCTCGAGCCGCACTGGAAGCCGTGGCTGTTCGCGCTCGACTTGCCGCGACAGCCTGCCGCAGGTCGACGCGGAGACCCGAGCGTGGCGGTGGCCAGGCCGACGCCGACGCCTTTCTTACGCGCGACCAGCAGCTGCTGGCGCGCCTGCCGGTCACGCAGCCGCTGCGCTACCGGCAGGCGTCGAACCTGCGCGACTCCTACCCGGCGGTCAAGCGGGCGCGAGCACGACCTGGAGATCGCCGAGAGCCTGCAGTTGCCGCCGGAGAAGGCGCGCGTCCAATCCGCGGACGCTCGCCTTCGCGCGCGAACTGCGCGCCAGCCACGCCGACGACGCCCGCTACATCCGCGCCGTGCTCGATCACTTCCACAACGAAGCCGTTCGTCTACACGCTCGCGCCGCCGCTGCTCGGCGCCAATCCGGTCGACGGCTTCCTGTTCGACACGCGCCGCGGCTTCTGCGAGCACTACGCGAGCGCATTCGTCGTGCTGCTGCGCGCCGCCGGCATTCCGGCGCGCGTCGTCACCGGCTATCAGGGCGGCACGATCAATCCGAACGGCGGCTACATGATCGTCCGCCAGTCCGATGCGCACGCCTGGGCCGAGGCGCTCGTCGACGGACAGTGGCGGCGCTACGATCCCGACCGCGGCCGTCGCGCCGTCGCGCATCCAGATGGGGCTGGGCGGCGCGCTACCCGCGAACGAGCCGATCCCGCTGCTCGCGCGCCTCGACGAGCACGTTTCTCAAGAGCCTGCAGCTGTCCTGGGATGCGATCAATCACGACTGGCGCCGGCACGTGTCGGCTTCAACTTCGAGCGGCAGCGCTCGCTGTGGCGCGAATGGCGGCTCGACGTCGCTCGCGCCGTGGCAGATCATGGCGATCGTCGCGCGCGATCTGCCGCGGTCTGGGTCGGCGCCGCTGCTCGGCTGGCTCGCGTGGCGGCGGCGCCGTCAGGACCGCGCCCGGGCGCTGTGGGACGCGATGTGCGCGCGCCTGGCGCGCGCCGGGCTGCCGCGCGCGGCGCACGAAGGTCCGCTCGCGTACGTCGCCCGCGCCGCGGCGCGGTGGCCCGAGTTCGCCGCCGCATTCAGGGTCATCGGCGACGCCTACGCGGCGCTGCGTTACGGCCCGGTTGCCGCGTATGCCGACACGTCGCTCGAGCGCGCGTCGGCGCTCTGGCGCCTGAAGCGCGCCGTCGGCGTCCTGCCGGCTGTCGCGCGGCACTGCGCATCGCGCGCGGGCGAGCGACCCCGCGCGTCACAGCAGCGCGTCGCGATCGAGTCCCCGCCGCTCTGAGCCGCGCGCGCAGCTTGTCGAGCGCCTCGGCCTGGATCTGCCGGACCCGCTCGCGCGTCACGCCGACCTCGCGCGCGAGCTCCTCGAGCGTCGCCACGTCGCGGCCGTTCGAGGCCGTAGCGGCGCTCGATCACCGTGCGCTGGCGATCGTTCAGCTCGCCGAGCCACTGCCGCACCCAGCGCTTCGATCTCGCGTGTTGTGCAGCACGAGCTCCGGCGCGAGCGCGCTCTCGTCGACGAGGCCATCGCCGATCGAGACGCCGGTGTCGCGATCGAGCGGCGCATCGAGCGAGGTCACGCGCTCGTTGTAGCGCAGCATCCTGCGCACCTGCTCGACCGGCTTGTCGAGCAGATGCGCGACGTCGTCGGGCGTCGGCTCGCGCCCGTCCGGCTGGCCGTGCATCTCGAGGTGGCGCAGCGCGCGCAGCACGACGTTCAGCTCCTTGACGACGTGCGCCGGCAGCCGGATCGTCCGCGACTGGTTCATGATCGCGCGCTCGACCGCCTGCCGGATCCACCACGTCGCGTAGGTCGTGAATCGGAAGCCGCGCTCCGCATCGAACTTCTCGAGCGCGTGGATGAGGCCGAGGTTGCCCTCCTCGATCAGGTCGGGGAGCGCGAGCCCGCGGTTCGTGTAGTGCTTGGCGATGCTGACGACGAGGCGCAGATTGTGCTCGATCAGGCGCTGCCGGGCAGCGAAGTCGCCGCCGGCCATCGCGCGGGCGAGCGCAAGCTCCTCGTCGGCGGACAGCAGCGGGTGCTGGCCGATCTCGTTGAGGTAGATCTGGGTGACGTCGTTGACGATGTCCGCGCCGAGTCCGGGCGCCGGCTCGGGCAGCGGCAGCTCCCGTGTCCAGCGATCCGGCTCCGGCCGGCGTCGCGGCTCGACGTCGGAAGCGGATTCATCGAGGCCGTCGGGCGTCGGTCTCGTCCGCGTCGCTCGATGCCCGGGAGGTCATGGTCCGGGTCGGCGTCATCGCGAACGCGCCGCGACACCGTCATGCCGGCGGCAGATACCGGAGCGGATCCATCGGCTTGCCCGTGCCGGCGGATCTCGAAGTGCAGCTTGACCTGGTCGGCATCGGTGTTGCCCATCTCGGCGATCTTCTGACCCTTGGCGACCTGCTGTCCTTCCTTCACCAGGATGTCCCGGTTGTGCGCGTACGCCGACAGGTAGGTACCGTTGTGCTTGATGATGATGAGCTTGCCGTAGCCGCGCAGGCCGGTGCCCGCGTAGACGACCTTGCCGCCGGCGCTGGCCGCGACCGGCTGCCCCGCCGTGCCGGCGATGTCGATGCCCTTGAGACTCGCCGCTTCCGAGAATGCCGGTGACGATCTTGCCCTTCGCGGGCCACATCCAGTCGACCCTTTCCTCGTCGGCCCCGCCGCCGGGCGGCGGCCTGGCATCGCTCTGTGGCGTGGCAAGTGGGGGCGCCGCGTCAGCGGACGAACCCGGTGCCGTCGACATCGGCGCCGTCGACGAGCTCGTTGGCGCCGGGGGCGTTGCCACCATCGGTGCAGGCGCGCTCGCCGGTGTTGACACCGACGCCGGTGCCGCCGTCGGTGCGTGGCCGGTGCCGGCCAGCGCCGATGACGATGCCAGCGCCGGCGCGGGGGTCGCGGCGCTCACCGCGGTCGTTGCCGCTGATGCGCGCTGCACGTCGCGCAGCGCCTGCTCCGAATACGGCTCCTTCACCAGCCTCGGCTCGCGCTTGTAGTCGTCGGTCGAGCGAGCGCCGGCAGCGGCCGCAGGCGGCACGCCGCGTCGATCCGCGGACCTCGCGTCGGTCGCGACCACGGGTGGCACCGTTCTCAGCGGAGCCGTGACGACGCCGGCCGCGCCCGCCGGCGTCGACTCGCCTGGCGCGGCGAGACGGAGCACCTGACCGACGCGAATCACGTTGAGGTTCTCGATGTTGTTCCAGGCGGCGAGCTCGCGATAGTCGAGTCCGTGGTCGAGCGCGATCGCATACAGCGTGTCGCCGCGCTTGACCGTGTATGTCTGCGGCCGCCAATCGGGCTCCGCGGCCGGCTTCGCGCAGCGCGGCGGCGTCGCCGGTCGCGCGGTCGCGATCCTCGACCGGGGCGGGCGCCCGCGACGCGCACGCCGGCAACGCAGAGCACCAGCAGCCGCGAGCACCGATCGCCGCAGCACGGCGGCGAATGCGGGAGCGGCCAACGAGCGGAACGGGATCGACGAGCATCGGAAAGTCGCGGCGCGGAAACTACGCGAGACCGGGCAGCAGCGGAACGAATCTTACCGCATCGAAGCGTCTGCTCCCGGAAGCCGTCGGGCGTGGCCTCGATGACGCGTGAGCCGCTGCACGCTGTCGCCGTTCTCGCCGGGCTGCGCGAGCGGAAGCACCATCCGGCCGCCGGGCTTCAGGTACTTGAGCAGGCGCCGTCGGCACGTGCGTCGCGCCGGCGGTGACGACGATCGCGTCGAACTGCAGGTCCTCGCCCAGATCGGCGGTGCCGTCGCCGTGCATGAGCCGCACGTTCTTCACCTTGAGCGACTGCAGGTTGCGGCGCGCCTTCGTGACCAGCGCGCCGATGCGCTCGACCGTGTAGACCTCGGCCGCGACATGCGCGAGCACCGCCGTCTGGTAGCCGCAGCCGGTGCCGATCTCCAGCACGCGGCCGAGCGCGCGGCCGGCGCGCGCGAGCTCGGTCATCCGCGCGACGACCCAGGGCTGCGAGATCGTCTGGCCGCTGCCGATCGGCAGCGGCGTGTCCTCGTAGGCGCGGATCGCGAGCGCCTCGTCGACGAAGATGTGCCGCGGGATCGCGTTGAGCGCCTCGAGCACGACCTCGTCGCGAATGCCCTCGGCGCGCAGCCGCTCGACCATCCGCGAGCGCGTGCGCGTCGACGTCATGCCGATCCCGGACATCTTGTCCGCCGGCGATGCCCATCGCGCGTTTCCGTCCTGCGCCATCACGTCGCGCAGCCACTGCGCCGACGGACGCACAGCTCGTCGTGGTTCGTGAGGTCGATCTGCAGCGGCGTCACCGACGCGTAGCCGTGCTCGACCGCGTGGAAATCGGTGCCCTCGCCGGCATCGGCGGCGGCGCCGGCGGCGCCGACCCAGTACGACGGTTTCGCCGCGCGGGCTCTTGGTCGCGATCACGTTCTCCGCCTTGTGCCGGCGTCCGAGTCGCGTGATCCGGTAGCCCTGAAGCATCGTCCGCGGCACGTCGGGCACGTTGACGTTGAGGAGCCGCGCCCCGAGCGACAGCCGTTCGTGCCGGTCGAGCAGCTCCAGCGCCACCGCGGCCGCGGTCTCGAAGTGCGCTCGCGGCCTTCGACGCCAGCGAAATCGCGATCGACGGAATGCCGAGCAGGTAGCCCTCGGTCGCCGCGGCGACCGTGCCGGAGTAGATCGTGTCGTCGCCCATGTTGGCGCCGAGGTTGATCCCCGAGATCACGAGGTCGGGCAGGTCGCTCGAGCAGGCCGGTCACGGCGAGGTGCACGCAATCGGTCGGCGTGCCGTTGACGAACAGGAAGCCGTTGGGCGCGCGACGCACGGTCAGCGGGCCGATCGAGCGTCAGCGAGTTCGATGCGCCGCTGCGGTCGCGCTCCGGCGCGACGACGGTGATCTCGGCGCGCGGCCGCAGCGCGGCGGCAAGACGCTCGAGGCCCGGCGCGAAGTAGCCGTCGTCGTTGGAAAGCAGGATGCGCATGGGGTCGATCGATTATAACCGCCGCATCGCGGCCGCGCATCGCGGCCGGCGACTATAATCGCCCGCATGATGGATCGGCCGGATCGCTCGCGACGGCACGAACGCGCCTGCCCGCGCCCCGCGCGGTGCGCCGGCACGATGCGTAGCGGCATCGCCGCTTGTCGTCGTCGCGGTCGTGCTCGCCGCGCTGGCGGCGCTGCCGGTTGCGGCCGTGCTCGTTCTCGGCCTCGCGCCGGGACACGGCGACGTCTGGGCGCATCTCGCGGCGACGGTGCTGCCGGGATTCGTCGCCAACACGCTGGCGCTCGTCGCGCTGGTCGGCGCGGGCGTCGCCTTCGGCGGCACGGTGACCGCGTGGCTCGTCACCAACCGGCGCTTTCCCGGGCGCGCGCTTCTTCGAGTGGGCGCTGCTGCTGCCGCTGGCGATGCCCGCGTACGTGATGGCCTACGCCTACACCGACTGGCTCGACTACGCGGGACCGGTGCAGACGACGCTGCGCCAGGCCTTCGGCTGGTCGCGGGGCGACTACTGGTTCCCCGACGTGCGCTCGCTCCCCGGCGCGGCGGCGATGTTCATCGCGGTCCTCTATCCGTACGTCTACCTGCTCGCGCGCACGGCGTTCCTCGAGCGGCCGGCGTCGCTGATCGAGGCCGCGCGGACGATGGGCCTCGACGCGCGCGCGCGCGTTCTGGCGCGTCGACCTGCCGCTCGCGCGACCTGCGGTCGCCGGCGGCATCGCGCTGGCGCTGATGGAGACGCTCGCCGACTACGGCACCGTCGCCTACTTCGCCGTCGACACCTTCACGACCGGCATCTACCGCGCGTGGTTCTCGCTCGGCGATCGCGTCGCGGCGGCGCAGCTGTCGGCGCGCGCTGCTCGCGTTCGTCGATCGGTGCCGTGCTGCTCGAGCGCTGGTCGCGCGGCGCGGCGCGCGTCGCCGGCGGCAGCCGGCAGCGCAGCCCGGCTGCCGCCGCAGCCCGCGGCTGACCGGCTGGCGCGGCTGGCTCGCGACCGCTGATCTGCGTCGCGCCGATCGTGATCGGCTTCGCGCTGCCCGTGGTGCTGCTCGGACGGCTCGCGCTGTCCGAGCCGGGGCTGCCCGGCGCCGCGCGCTTCGCCGAGCTCGCCTGGAACAGCTTCCGCGTCGCCGGCGACTGACCGCGATGCTCGCCGTCGTCTTCGCGATCGTCGTCGCCTACGCGGTGCGGCTCGCGCCGGGCGCGCTGACCCGCGGCACGAGCCGGCTGCTGGCGCTGGGCTACGCGGTGCCCGGGCTCGGTGCTCGCCGTCGGCGTGCTGCTGCCGGTGGGCGCGGCCGACGTCTGGCTCGCCGGGTTCCTGCAGGAGCACTTCGGCGTGCGCCCGGGCCTCCTTCTCACCGGCACGATCGCCGCGCTGATCTACGCCTATCTGGTCCGCCACTTCGCCGTCGCGTGGAACGGGATCGAGCCGGGATTCGCGCGCATCACGCCGAGCATGGACGCCGCGGCCCGCGGGCTCGGCGCCGGCACGCTCGGCACGCTGACGCGCGTGCACGCGCCGCTGCTCGCGCGGACCGCGGCCGCCGCCGCGCTGCTGGTGTTCGTCGACGTGATGAAGGAGCTGCCGGCGACGCTGGTGCTGCGGCCGTTCAACTTCGACACGCTCGCGACGCAGACCTACACGCTGGCGAAGGACGAGCGCCTGGCCGAGGCGGCGCTGCCGTCGCTCGCGATCGTCGCGGTCGGCATCCTGCCGCTGCTGATCCTCGCGCGCGCGGTGCGCCGCGGCATGGCCGGCCGACGCGGCGCGGCGGCCGGCGGCCAGCGCGCCGCAGCTCGGCGGCCGTCGGACGGCGCCTGAAGCCGGCGGCCGGGCTCACGCCATGGGCGTCACTTCCACCCGGCGCGATCGAGCAGCTTCTGCGCGGCCGGCGTGTTGCGGCCGAGCGTCGCGATCGGCAGCGGGTCGGCCTTGAACGTGCCCAGCGATTCGAGCTCCGGATTCTTCGCGACGGCGCCCTTCACCGCCGGCCACTCGTTGTTGCCGTTGGCGAAATAGGACTGCGCCTCGTCGCTCGCGAGATACTCGAGGAACCTGATCGCGTTCTCGCGGTGCGGCGCGTTCCTGAGCACGCCGGCGCCGGCGATGTTGACGTGCGTGCCGTAGCTCGCCTGGTCGGGCCAGACGACGCCGGTCTTCGCCGCCCATTCGCGCTCCTCCGGCTTGGCCGAGCGCATCAGCCGCACGTAGTAGTAGGTGTTCGACAGCGCGACGCCGCATTCGCCGGCGGCCACGCGCCTTGATCTGGTCGGTGTCGCCGCCGCGCGGCGTGCGCGCCATGTTGGCGACGACGCCCTTCGCCCACGCCTCGGTCTTCGCCTCGCCGTGGTGCGCGATCAGCGCCGCGACCAGCGACAGGTTGTACGGATGGCTGCCCGAGCGCGTGCAGACCCGGCCCTTGTTCTTCGGGTCGGCGAGCGACTCGTAGGTCGCGACGTCGGCCGGGTTCACCGTCGCCTTGTTGTAGACGATCACCCGCGCGCGGCTCGAGAAGCCGTACCAGTTGCCGTCCGGATCGCGCAGCGACGCCGGGATGCGCTCCTCCAGCACCTTCGATCTTCACCGGCTGGAACAGGCCCAGCTGCTGCGCCGACCACAGTCGCGCCGCGTCGACGATCAGCAGGATGTCGGCCGGGCTCATCGCGCCCTCGCTCTTGATCCGCTCCAGCAGCTGCTCGTCGCCGGCCTCGATCCGGTTGATCCTGATGCCGGTGGCCTTCGTGAAATTCGCGTAGAGCGCCTCGTCGGTCTGGTAGTGCCGCGCCGAGTAGAGGTTGAGCACCGGCTCCTCGGCGGCACCGGCGGTCGGCGGCGTCAGTGCCAGGGCGAGTGCCGGCGACGAGGCAGCGCCGCGGCGGATGCAGTGATGGTGCGTTTCATGGGGGTCCTTGGTCGGTCGATCGAGGACCCGATGTTCGCATCCGCGGCGATGGCGCTGTCAATACGAATGCGAATGATTCGCATTTGATAGCAGATCAACGAACGCCCGTCTCGCACGGTTGCGCTGGCCGGCCCGATCGATTACGCTGCGGTGGTCGCCGGTCGACCTTGCGTCCGGTCCGCGCCCTCGACCCGATCCGATGCCCACCCCTGCCTCCCCGAACTGTCCGCGCACGCGCGCTCGCTCGCCGGGACTCCGCTCGACCGAGCTCTTCGCGCGCGAGCCCGACCGCTTCGCGCGACTGTCGTTCACCTGGGACGACTGGCTCGTCGACCTGTCGAAGGAGCGCATCGGCTCCGACACGCTGCCGCTGCTCGTCGCGCACGCCGACGGCGGCCGGGCTTCCGGGATGGATCGCGGCGCTCTTCGCCGGCGAGAAGGTCAACCTGTCCGAGGCGCGCCCGGCGCTGCACACCGCGCTGCGGCAGGTGGACGACGCGCCGCTCCTGGTCGACGGCACGCGACATCATTCCCGGTCATTCGCGCCGCGCAGGCGCGGATGAAGACGCTCGTCGGCGCAGATCCGCGGCGGCCTGCGCGTCGGCGCGACCGGCCGGCCGATTCGCGCCGTCGTCAACCTCGGCATCGGCGGCTCCGACCTCGGTCCGCTCCTCGTCTGCTCGGCGCTCGCGGCGCCGCCGCGCGCGCGCGGCGGCGCCGGTCCGCAGACCGAAGGCGTCGATGTCTCGTTCGTCGCCAACGTCGATCCCGAGCACCTGACGCGCGCGCTCGCCCCGCTCGATCCCGCGACGACGCTGTTCGTCGTGACGTCGAAGACGTTCACGACGCAGGAGACGCTGGCCAACGCCGCGAGCGCGAGGGCGCTGGCTCGGCGCGCGCGCTCGGCCGGGGCGTCGAGCGTCGGCGCGCATTTCGTCGCCGTGACCGGGAACGCGGCGGCCGCGCAGGCGTTCGGCGTCGCGACCCACGACGTCCTTCCGCTGTGGGACTGGGTCGGCGGCCGCTACTCGCTGTGGTCGGCGGTCGGGCTGCCGATCGCGCTGCAAGCTCGGCTGGGACCGGCTTCGCCGAGCTGCTCGCCGGCGCCGCGAGCGTCGACGCGCACTTTCGCACGACGCCGCTTCGAGCGCAACCTGCCGGTGCTGCTCGGCCTCGTCGGCTGGTGGAACGCGACGCAGCTCCGCCATGCCGAGCGCGTCGTCGTGCCCTATGCGCAGACGCTGTTCCGCCTGCCGGCCTACCTGCAGCAGCTGGTGCTGGAAAGCAACGGCAAGCGCGTCGCGCCGCGACGGCGGCGCGCTGGCCGGCCCGTCGTCGCCGGCGCTGTGGGGCGAGGCCGGCACCAACGGCCAGCACGCGTTCTTCCAGTGGCTGCACCAGGGCACGCGCGAGGCGCCGGTCGAATTCATCGTGCCGGTGCGCGCCGCGCATCCGCTGGGCGAACCAGCAGACGCTGCTGGTCGCGAACGCGCTGGCGCAGGCGCAGGCGCTGCTCGCGGGGCGCAGCGCGCCGACGCGTCCGCGCGGAGCTGTCGGCGAAGGGCGTGCCGGCGCGGCGCTCGAGGCGGCCGTCGCCGCGCGCGTGTGCCCGGGCAACCGCGCGTCGACGACGATCCTGATGCCGGAGCTCGACGCGTATCGGCTCGGCCAGCTGCTCGCGCTGTACGAGCACCGGACGTTCGTCGAAGCCGTGCTCTACGGCATCAATCCGTTCGACCAGTTCGGCGTCGAGCTCGGCAAGACGCTCGCCGGTCCGATCGTCGCCGCGCTCGCCGGATGGCATCGCGCTGCCGGCACGACCGACGCGTCGACGCGCGGCCTCGTCGCGCACGTGCTCGCGCTCCGCGGCGCAGCGCGCCCTGAATCGGGATCCGTGGCGCTGCGATCGCGTCCGCTCGGTGCGCGCGGTCGTCGCACCGCGCGATCGATCACGTCTCAGCGCGGCGGCGCGTCGCGCGCGGCGCTGATCGCCTTGCGAGCTCCCAGACCGCCGCCGCGTAGAGGCGGCTCCGGTTGTAGCGGGTGATCACGTAGAAATTGTTGCACGCGATCCAGAAGCTCGCGCCCTCGCCGCCCGCCGTCCTTTCCTCGAGCAGCAGCAAGCCCGACCGGATCGGGCGCGAGTCGCTCCGGCGGCGTCGGCCATGCGTCACGCCGTCGGCGGCCCACGCTTCCAGCGGGCGCCGCTCGCGAAAGCCCGCCGTCGAGCCGGCGCAGCACGCGCGTCGCGCGTCGCGTCGGCGATCGCTGGCCGGCGAGCAGCACCGGCTGCCCGGGCTGCCAGTCGTGCCGCGCGAGATAATTGGCGACGCTGCCGATGACGTCGGCGGCGCTCGTCCACAGGTCGGCGCGGCCGTCGCCGTCGAAATCGACGGCGTAGTTGCGATAGCTGCCCGGCATGAACTGCGGCACGCCCAGCGCACCGGCGAACGATCCCTTGGCGGCGAGCGGCGACAGCCGAGCTCGCGCGTGAGCAGCAGGAACTGCTTGCAGCTCGCCGCGGAAGAACGGCGGCGCGGCGCGGATAGTCGAAGGCGAGCGTCGCCAGCGCGTCGAGCGACGCGGTAGCGGCCGGTGTTCCTGCCGTAGAACGTCTCGACGCCGAGGATCGCGACGATGATCTCGGCGGGCACGCCGTAGCGCGCCTCGGCGCGCGCCGAGCGCGTCGGCGTGCGCGTTCCAGAACGCGACGCCGGCATCGACGCGCGCCGGCGCGACGGAACGGCGGCGCGTACTCGTACCACTTCGGCGGCGCGAGCAGCGGCCGCTCCATCGCCGCGACGATCTGCGGCTGGTAGCGCGACCTGCGGCGAACAGCCGCCGGAGCGCCGCGCGGTCGAAGCCTGCTCGGCCGCCAGCTCGTCGATGAACGCGCGCACGTCGCTGCGCGCGCGCAGTAGCGGCGCGGGCGCCGCGCCGGCGCGCCGCGCGCCGGCGGCCGATCGCGCGCCGAGCAGGCACGCGCAGGCGAGCGGCGAGCGAGCGAACGGAGTCGGCGGGGCATGGCGAGCGGCAATGCGGGAACGCGGCGCGCGAATGGTATCATCGCGCTGCCTCCGCCGCGCCGCACGCGCACCGCCTCCGGCGTGCCGCCCGATCGATGCTCTACCCGTTGTTCCGCCCGCTGCTGTTCGCGCTCGATCCCGAGACCGCGCACGACATCGCGTTCGCGAGCCTCGACGTCGCGGCGCGCTTCGGCGTCGCGCAGGCGTTCGCCGCGCGTCCGCCGCCGTCGCCGGTCGCCGTGATGGGCCTCGCGTTTCCGAACCGCGTCGGACTCGCCGCCGGCCTCGACAAGAACGCCGAGCACATCGACGGCCTCGCGACGCTCGGCTTCGGCTTCATCGAGTGCGGCACCGTCACGCCGCGGCCGCAGCCCGGCAACCCGAGGCCGCGGCTGTTCCGCCTGCCGCGAGGCCGAGGCGCTGATCAACCGGCTGGGCTTCAACAACGACGGCGTCGAGCGGCTTCGTCGCCAATGTCGCGCGCGCGTCGTGGCCGCGGCATCCTCGGGCATCAACATCGGCAAGAACTTCGACACGCCGAACGAGCGCGCGGCCGACGACTACCTCGCCTGCCTGCGCGCCGTCTACGCGCGTGCGTCGTACGTCACGGTCAACATCTCGTCGCCGAACACCAAGGGCCTGCGCGACCTGCAGTCGGAGGACGCGCTCGCGGCGCTGCTCGCCGCGCTCAAGGCCGAGCAGCGCGCGCTCGCGGACCGGCACGGCAAGTACACGCCGATCGCGATCAAGATCGCGCCCGACCTCGAGCCGCCGGCGATCGAGGGCATCGCGCGGCTGCTCGTCCGGCACGCAGATCGACGGCGTGATCGCGACCAACACGACGATCGCGCGCGACGCGGTCGAGGGCCTGCCGCACGCCGACGAAGCCGGCGGCCTGTCGGGCCGGCCGCTGCGCGCGCAGGCGACCGCCGTCGTGCGCGACGCTGGCGAAGGCGCTCGACGGCGCGCTGCCGATCATCGGCGTCGGCGGCATCCTGCTCGCGGCGCCGACGCGCGGGAGAAGATCGACGCCGGCGCGACGCTGGTGCAGATCTACACCGGGCTCATCTATCGCGGCCCGGATCTCGTGGCCGAGTGCGCGCGAGCGCTCGCGGCACACGCGGAGCGCCTAGCGCCGCGGCCGCGGCGATCGCCTTGCGCCGGCGCCCCGCCTGGGCGCCACGCGCCGGACCAGCATCTTCGCGTCGGCCTCGGCGACCGCGACGCCGTCCTGGTTGCGGCAGACGCCGTGCAGCACGACCACGCCGCCGCCGTGCTTCGGCTTGGCGTGCTTCGCGGTGACCGTCCACGTCGTGGTCAGCGTGTCGCCGGCGCGCACCGGCGCCTTGAAGCGCGCGGCGTGCTCGAGGTAGGCGATCGCCGTGCCGTGGAAATACATGCCGACCGGCGCGCCCATCAGCGCGCTGGTCATCATGCCGTGCAGGATGCGCGTGCCGAAGCGCGAGCCCTTCGCGAACTCGTCGTTCGACGTGGTGCGGATTGAAGTCGCCGATCAGTCCCGGCGCCGAGCACGAGGTGCGTGTCGGTGATCGTGATCGTGCGCGAGAAGGTCTCGCCGATCGTCGACCTCGTCGTACCAGCGCCCGCTGCCGTCCATGCCGAGCCCGGCGTCATCGCGGCCGCCTTCGCGTGCGCGTCGCGACGCTCGCCAGCGGCTCCCAGCGGAATCCGCCCGCTTCGACGCCGGCGACGAGGTGCGCGAGCGCCGCGTCCAGCGCCGCGGTCTCGCCGCGCACGCCGAGCTCGATGCGCCGCCCGCCGTCCGGCAGGAACGACGGCAGGCTGAACAGCTTCAGCTGCGGGAACCGCGCGACGTTTTCGTTCATCAGCGGCAGCAGCTGGCTCTCGCCGGCGCCGTACACGACGATCGCGCGCTCGCCCGTCGGCGCGCGCGGCAGCGCCGGCGTAGCGGGTGCGCCAGCACCCAGTCGAGCATCGGCCACGCCATCTGCGGAAAGCCGGGAAAGAAGTGGTGGTCGCGGATCGAGAACGACGCGACGCGGTTGACCGGATTGGGAATGATCGTCGCTGCCCTGCGGGAAACTCCGCCATCAGCACGCGGTGCGGATAGGCCGCCGGCGCCGAACTGCGCCTCGAGCGCGGCGACCGCCTCCGGATGGCGCACCAGCGGCACGCCGAGCGCCGCGGCCGCGGCCTGCCGCGTGTGATCGTCGGGCGTCGCGCCGACGCCGCCGAAGCTGAACACGATGTCGCCGCGCGCGAACGATCTCGCGCAGCACCGCGGTCAGCCCGTCGCGATCGTCGCCCTCGTAGCGCGCCCAGGCGAGCGCGAGCCCGCGCGCGCGCGAGCGTCGCGATCGACGTGCGCGAGATGGCGGTCCTGGCGCTTGCCGGACAGGATCTCGTCGCCGATGATCAGCGCGCCGATGCGGAGTCGGTCCACGTGCTGCGCGGAGCGGAGGCGACCGCGACCGTCGCGGACGCGGCACGGCGACGTCTGGGCGCAGGCCGCTGGCGACCGTTCCGGCATCTTCTCGGCGAACGTCGCGCAGCACGCTGCCGAACGCGCGGTCGATCAGCGGCTCGGCCTCGACCAGCCGCGCGCGATCGTGCGGAAGCGCTCGGCGAGCTCCTCGGCGGTCATCGACAGCGCCTTCTGGCCCTGCCGGTTGGTGAACAGGTAGGTGCCGCGCAGCGGGCTCACCCACGCGAGCTTGGCGAACGCGAGCTGGCCGTCGTCGGACTCGAACTCGATCCACATGCCGCGCTCGAGGCTCTGCGCGATCTCGAGGAACTCGTCCTCGATGACCTCGGCGTCCGCCTCGACCGGCGCGGGCTCGGCCTGCGTCATCGCCGCGGCGAGCTCCTCGGCCTTGGCCGCCTTCGCCTCGTCGCCCGCCGCCTTCGCCAGCTCGGCCTCGGCCTTCGCCTGCTCGGCGACCGCGGCGGTCGGCGAGCGCCGCCGTGCCGACCGACGGCTTCACCGC
This sequence comes from uncultured beta proteobacterium, assembly GCA_963830485.1. Taxonomy (GTDB): domain Bacteria; phylum Pseudomonadota; class Gammaproteobacteria; order Burkholderiales; family Casimicrobiaceae; genus CAIWHR01. The sequence continues at coordinate 12,698 of CAWHNE010000001.1, read as the reverse complement.
CGCCGCATGCGCCTCGACCAGGTTCGACATGAACGCGCTCGCGCTCCTCCGGCGTCCACGGCGCAGGTCGTGCATGCGCGACCGACAGCCGCTTCAGCAGCGACGGCAGCAGCGCGACCAGATGCTGGCGGTCCTCGCGCGTGCGCTTCGGCTGCACGCTCCAGACGAGGTCCTCGAGCGTCGCGACGCTCTGCTCCCAGGCCTCGCTCTCCTCGCCCTGCTGCAGATAGACGTCCTCGAGCGTCGCGCTCCAGTGCTGGCGCAGGAACGACGCGAGGAAACTGCGGGACCGGGTACATCTCGATGCGCCGCTCGATCTCCGCCTTGGCGACGCACCGGCGCGATCTGCGGCGGTCGCTCTGGTTGATCTCCTCGGCGGTCGACTCGATGTTCGCCTCGGCCGCCTTCTCCTCCTCGGCGAGGAACGTCTCGAGCTCCTCGCGCAGCTCGTCGAAGATCGTCGAGATCGTCGGTGAAGCCGTCGAGAATCCGGTGGACGATCGCGTCGATCTGCGGTAGAGCGGATCGTCCGTGCCCCATCGCCGGCGACCAGCCGAGGCCGGCCTCGCGCGAGCGCGTTGACCAGCAGCCGCGACGGGTGCGTCTTCTTCGCGAAGAACGCGCCGTCGAGCATCGCCGCCTTCAGCACCGGGATCTGCAGCCGCGCGAGCAGCGCCTTGATGCCGTCCGGCAGGTCCTTGGTCTCGAAGATGAAGTCGAACAGCATCGCGACCAGCTCGATCGTCATCGACTCGAGCTGGTTCGCCTTCTTGCCGAGCGGCGACTCCTGCAGGTCGCGCAGGACGTTGTGCTTGCCCTCGGGAATGCCGGAGAACTGGACGAACGTGCCGCCGCCCAGGTCGAAGCCGGTCTCGCCCGGCCTGCAGCCGCGCGAGGCCCTCGCCCAGCATCGGCGGTGGCGATGATCGGCGCGCCCGGGCACGTAGCCGGACGGTGTCGGCGCGCAGCGGGCCCGTCGGGACGTAGCGCCCGCCGCGGCCCATCGAGATCTGCGGGAAGTCCTCGCCCGCGCCGGCCGTCGGCGCGCCGGCGTGCGCCGGCCCGCCCGCCGCATGCGGCGCGCCCGTGCCCTGGGGCAGCGTCGCCGTGCCCGCCATGCCGTGGCCCGCCATGCCGGCCCCGCCCGGCGCGTAGTTCGGGACGGCGCCGCTGCCGAAGCGTGCGCCGGAACAGCGCCATCACGTCGACTTCGGCGGACGGAGGCTGCCGGCGCCTGCGTCGCCTTCCGTCGGCGCGCGCGGCTGGCCTTGGTGCGGCCGCGCGCAGCGCCCCGCGGCCGAGCCGACGGCCGCGACGCCGCCGGCATCACGTGCATGTTCTGCAGGTGCTTGTTGAGATCCGCGTAGATGCCGTTGATCTCGCGCGAGCGACGCCTGGTTCAGCTCCTTCAGGATCGCGAACTTGACCCTGCGGCTCGGCCTTGAGCGCGTGCAGCGCCTCGGCGAACGCCTCGACGATCGTCGCCGGCGCGAACGGATTGCGGCTCGGTCTCGAGGTCGGGCTGCCCGAGCAGATGGCCGATGCCGCGATTGAGCAGCTGCAGCTCGTCGTGGCAGAGGTTCTCGACGACGCGCGTGATGTTGCCGGTCACCACCGACTCGTCCATCGCGATCGTGTCGACCAGCGTCAGCTTGTCGCCGTCGACCTTCGAGAAATCGGCCTTGGCCTCGACCTTGCCGGCGATGCGGTCGTCGACCAGCGCGCGCAGCCGCCGCTCGAACTCGGTCAGCAGCGCGGCGCGCGCCCTGCTGCAGCGCGTCGCGGGCGTCGAGGTACAGCGTCTGCTCCTCGCGCACGTCGGTCCGGCTCGCCCGGTCCATCAGCATGTCGCCGACGCGGTCCAGCATCGCCGGAACGAAAGCAGCAGCCGATGGATCGCGAGGTCCCGGCAATCGCCGAGAATCCGCGACATGTCGCGCGACGCCGGTCGCGGCGGGCTCGATTCGTTCGTCGGCGTGTTCACGGTGGTGGCATGGCATGTCGCGGCTTCCGCCGCGCTCCGGCGCTGACGGGTTGACGGTCAAGCTCGAGCAGCCGTCGGCGACGACCAGACCGCACTCGACGAAAATGCGCCAAGTTACTGTAGCACGGGGACAATCCGTGCGCCAACGCGACCTCGCACCGGCCGTCAGCGGCAGACTTCCGCCCAGGCCTTCTCCACCCGCTTGTAGGACACCGGGAAAGGGCGTCCTGAGCTCCTGGGCGAACAGCGACACCGAGAGCTCCTCCAGCAGCCAGCGGAACTCCTCGAGCGCGGCTCGGCCCGGCCGGCCTTGCGGTTGCGCTCGGCGCGCTCGCGATACCGCTCGCCACCAGCTCGGCCGACCGGTCCGGCGTGGCGGGCGTCGCGGGCCGGATTCTCGGCGAACTTGGCGAGCCGCCGGTCGAGCGCCGTCAGGTAGCGCGGCAGGTGCGCGAGCTGCGCCCACGGCGTCGCGTGGAAGAAGCCCGGATAGACGAGGGCATCGCGGCGGCGCCGCACCTCGGCGCCGAGCCGCGGCGCACGCGGGCGGCAGCGCCGCGAGCGCGCTGCGTCAGCGCCTGATGCTCGGCCGGCGATCGTCGCGAGCAGCCGGAACGCGCCCTCGGCGACCGCCGGCAGGCGGGTGCGGGCGCGCTTCACCTGCTCGGCGAATGCCTGCTCCGATCGCGGCAGCGGATCGTCGCCGACGAACGCGCGATCGCACACGGCGGCCAGCGACGTCGGCCAGCAGCCGGTCGGTCGGGATCGACCGTCTTGAGCTGCAGCGCCGCCTGCGCGAATCCGCGCCGCCGCCCTTCTCGTAGCCGCGCGAGCACGTCCCTGCAGCGCGATGCGGATCAGGCGGACGACGCCGGCGCGCGTCGCGGCGTCCGCGGCCGCGCGCGGTGTCGAGGAGCGCGATCGACACGCTGTCGCCGTCGTCGACGAGCGCCGGATAGCCGGTGAGGCGCTGGCCCGCGCTTGACCGTGGTCAGCGTCTCGGGCAGATCGCCGAAGTCCCAGGCCCGCAGCCCGCGCCGCTCGAGCGCCGGGCCCGCCTGCGCGAACGACAGCTGCGCGGCCTCGCCCAGCTGCGCGCGCAGCGCCGCGAGGTCGCGCCCGGACGCGAGCTCGCTGCCCGCGCCGTCGACGACGCGCACGTTGACCGCGAGATGCGCCGGCAGCGTCGACGCCGTCCCAGGCGTCGGCCGGCGGCGCCTCGCCCAGGCGCTGCTCGCAGGCAGCGCGCAGCGCGTCGGGCAGCGACCCGCGTCCGTAGGGCACGGCCTCGAGGAACGCGGTCACGGCGTCGGGCAGCGGCACGAGCCGGTTGCGCAGCGCCTTGGGCAGCGCCTTCAGCAGGAAGCGTCACCTTTTCGCGGATCATGCCCGGGACGAGCCACGAGAGGCGCGTCGCCGTCGACCTGGTTGAGGAGCGCGAGCGGCACCGTGAGCGTGAGCCCGTCCTGCGGATGTCCCGGCGCGAAGCGGTACTTGAGCGGCAGCTCGGTGCCCGCCATCGCGAGCGTCTCGGGAAAGAGCTCCTCGGTGACGTGCGCGGCGGCGTGGCGCATCAGCGCTTCGCGCGTGAGGAACAGCAACTGCGGATCCGTCCGCTCGGCGTCCTCGCGCCAGCGCTCGAACGTCGCGAGCGAATGAATGCCCGCGGGCAGGCGCTCGGCGTAGAACGCGGCGATCGCCTCGTCGTCGACCAGCACGTCCTGCCGCCGCGCCTTGTGCTCGAGCTCCGCGACCTCCGCGACGAGCCTGCGGTTGTGCGCGAGGAACGCGCCCCGCGTCGCGAGCGCGCCGGGCACGAGCGCCTCGCGGATGAAGACCTCGCGCGCGGCCGCCGGATCGATGCGCGCCGAACGAGACGCGGCGCCGCGCCACCAGCGTGAGTCCGTAGAGCTGCACGCGCTCGCTCGCGACGACCTCGCCGCGCTCGGCGTCCCAGTGCGGCTCGAAGTAGTCGCGCGTCACGCGATCGCCGGCGACCGCCTCGATCCACTCCGGCTCGATCTTCGCCGCGCAGCGCGCGTAGAGCCGCGTCGTCTCGACGAGCTCGGCGGCGAGCACCCATTTCGGCCGCTTCCTCGCGAGCCCGGATCCCGGGATGCAGGTGGAACCGGATGCCGCGCGCGCCGAGGTAGCCCTCGCCCTCGTCGTCCTGCATGCCGACGTTGCCGAGCAGCCCCGCGAGCAGCGCCTGGTGGATCGCTGCGTAGCGCGCCGCGTCGATCGCCGCGGGCAGCTCCGGCTTCCACTTCCAGCCCTGCTCGGCCACCTCGCGTCGCGAGCTGCGCGTGCACGTCGCGCCACTCGCGCGAGCCGCAGGTACGAGACGAACTGCGCGCGGCAGGCGTCGACCAGCCGGCGGTGCGACAGCTTCTCGCCCGAGCTTCTGCTCGAAGAACTCCCACAGCGCGAGCGAGCGACAGGAAATCCGAGCGCTCGTCGCGAAAGCGCAGGTGCGCCTGGTCGGCCGCCTGCTGCTTCTCGAGCGGCCGCTCGCGCGGATCCGGCACCGACAGCGCGCTCGCGATGACGAGCACCTCGGCCAGGCAGCCCCGCTCGCGCGCCGCGAGGATCATGCGGCCGATGCGCGGATCGACCGGCAGCCGCGCGAGCTCGCGCCCGAGCGGCGTCAGCGCGCGCTTCGCGTCGACGGCGCCCAGCTCCTGCAGCAGCTGGTAGCCGTCGGCGATCGCGCGCGGGCCGGGCGGCTCGAGGAACGGAAACGCCTCGACGTCGCCCAGGTCGAGCGCCGCCATGCGCAGGATCACCGCCGCGAGCGAGCGAGCGCAGGATCTCCGGATCGGTGTACTTCGGGCGCGCCGCGAAGTCGTCCTCGCCGTACAGCCGCACGCAGATGCCGTCGGCGACGCGGCCGCAGCGCCCGGCGCGCTGGTTCGCCGCCGCCTGCGAGATCTTCTCGATCTGCAGCAGCGTCGTCTTGTTGCGCAGCGAATAGCGCTTGACGCGCGCGAGGCCCGCGTCGATCACGTAGCGGATGCCCGGCACGGTGAGCGAGGTCTCGGCGACGTTGGTCGCGAGCACGATGCGCCGCCCGCGCGACGGCGCGAACACGCGCTGCTGCTCCGCCACCGAAAGCCGCGCGTAGAGCGGCAGGATCTCGACGGCGCGCCGCGTACGGGCGGCGCGCGAGGCTCGCGCCGCAGCAGTTCCGCCGGTCTCGCGGATCTCGCGCTCGCCGGGCAGGAAGACGAGGATGTCGCCCGGCCCCTCGCGCCAGAGGTCCTCGGCCGCGTCGACGATCGCATCCTCGAGCTCCTCCTCGTCGTCGGCCTCGTCTCGGTCTCGCTCGTCGCGGTCCTGAGCGGCCGGTAGCGGATCTCGACCGGATACGTCGCGGCCCGAGACCTCGATCACCGGCGCGGGCCGGCCCGTCGCGTGCCGAAGTGCCGCGCGAAGCGCTCGGCGTCGAGCGTGGCCGACGTGACGATCACCTTGAGGTCGGGCCGCTGCGGCAGCAAGCTGCTTCAGGTAGCCCAGCAGGAAATCGATGTTGAGGCTGCGCTCGTGCGCCTCGTCGACGATGATCGTGTCGTACGCGGCGAGCAGCGCGGTCGCCCTGCGTCTCGGCGAGCAGGATGCCGTCGGTCATCAGCTTGACGAAGGCGTCGGGCTTCGTGTGGTCGGTGAAGCGGACCTTGTAGCCGACCGCGTCGCCGACCGTCTGCGCCGAGCTCCTGCGCGATCCGCGCGGCGACCGCGCGCGCCGCGATGCGCCGCGGCTGCGTGTGGCCGATCAGGCCGCGCTCGCCGCGGCCCGATCGCGAGGCAGATCTTGGGCAGCTGCGTCGTCTTGCCCGAGCCCGTCTCGCCGCAGACGATGACCACCTGATGCTCGCGGATCGTCGCGCGCGATCTCGTCGGCGCGCTGCGCGACCGGCAGCTCCGGCGGATAGGCGATCGGCGGGCTTGGCGCGCGGCGCGCGCCCGCCGGCGCTCGCACCGAACGCGTCGACGGCCGCCGCGATCCGCTCCCATTCGCGCCGCCGGCGCGTGCGCGCGGCGCGCGCGGTCGATGCGCCGCGCGAGCGCGACGGCGTCCGCGGCCATGGCCAGCGGCAAGCCGGGCGGAGAGGCGGGCGGCGGGAGAAGGCGTGGTCATGGGCGGCGGGAGTGCATCCGAAGGCAGTGCTGCGTCCGATGCGGCGGATCCGTTCGAGCGGCGCGGATTCTACCTCGCCGCGTCGCCGCGCGTTATCATCGCCGCCACCGGCGCAGGGGCGCCCGTGCGCATGCGCTCCGGCCGGCCATGTTCCCAGAGGAGACCCGATGATCCGAAACCTGGCCGCTGCCGCGCTCGCCGTCGCGCTGGCTTCGGCGCTCGCGCTTCGCCGCGCCGCAGGCCGACGCCGCGACCCTGCGCTGGGCCGGCCGCGGCGACATGCAGACGACCGACCCGCATTCGCAGAACGAGAACCTGACCAACAACATCAACCAGCTCGTCTACGAATTCCTGCTCGTCAGCGCGACAAGAAGCTCGGCCTCGTGCCGGCGCTCGCCGAGTCGTGGACGCAGGTCAATCCCGACGACGTGGCGCTTCAAGCTGCGCCCCGGCGTCAAGTTCCACGACGGCACGCCGTTCACCGCCGACGACGTCGTGTTCAGCTTCGAGCGCGCGCGCGCCGACACGTCGCAGCTGCGCGCCTACGCCAACGCGTCGGGCATCCCGAAGAAGATCGACGACCTGACCGTCGAGTTCACGACCAACGGCCCCAACCCGATCGAGCTCGAGCACATCGCGACGATCAACATCATGAGCAAGGCCTGGTGCGAGAAGAACCGCGCGACGAAGCCGCAGAACTTCACGCAGAAGGAGGACATGATCACCGCGCGCCAGGCGAACGGCACCGGGCCCGTACATGCTGAAGGCGCGCGAGCCCGACGTCAAGACGGTGCTCGTGAAGAACCCGAACTGGTGGGGCATCAAGGCCGGACGCTTCGAGGGCAACGCCGACGACGTGATCTACACGCCGATCGTCTCCGACGCGACGCGCGTCGCGGCGCTGCATCTCGGGCGAAGTCGACCTCGTCAACGACCCGCCGCCGCAGGACGTGCCGCGCCTCGCGCAGACGCCGGGGATCAAGGTGCTCGAAGGCACCGAGAACCGGATCGTGTTCATCGGCATGGACCAGGCGCGCGACGAGCTCCTGTACTCGAACGTCAAGGGCAAGAATCCGTTCAAGGACAAGCGCGTGCGCCAGGCGCTCTACCACGCGGTCGACATCGAGGCGATCAAGAAGAACACGATGCGCGGACTGTCGCAGCCGTCGGGCGCGCATGCTGCCGTCGCCGCTCAGACGACGCCGGAGATCGAGAAGCGGCTGCCCTACGACCGCGAGCGCGCGAAGAAGCTGCTCGCCGAGGCCGGCTATCCGAACGGCTTCGAGGTCACGCTCGACTGCCCGAACAACCGCTACGTCAACGACGAGAAGATCTGCCAGGCGCTGGCGGCGATGTGGTCGCAGGTCGGCGTCAAGACCAAGGTCAACACGATGCCGCGCGCGGTCTACTTCCCCAAGCTCGAGAAGACCGACACGAGCATGTACATGCTGGGCTGGGGCGGCGGCACGACCGACGCGATCTTCATGCTGCAGCCGGTGCTGTCGACGCACAACGGCAAGGGCGACGGCGACTACAACTACGGCCGCTACACGAACCCGAAGCTCGACGAGCTGACAGCGAAGATCAAGGTCAACATGAACGCCGACCGAGCGCCTCGCCCAGATCCACGAGGCGCTGCTCGCGCACAACGCGGAGACCAACCACATTCCGCTGCACCGGCAGGTGATCCCGTGGGCGACGCGCAGCAACGTCACCGCCGTGCACCGCGCCGACAACAACGTCATCCCGTACTGGGTCACGATCAGATAGGGGTAAGCGCGAACCGGCGACCTCGGGCGACGGAGCGCGCAGCGACGCACGCCGCGCGCAACCGGCCACGCTTCACACGGGCGGCGCGCCGGAATCGGGCTCGTGTCCGGTCGGGGGCAGCGGCCGACCGAGGTAGCGGTGCGCCGCATAGCCCACGGCGACGCTGACGGCCGCGCCGATCGCGAACGCGGTCCAGCCGGCCGGCGTGGCGTCGAGCACGGCGTCTTCCGCAGCACCGAGCAGCGCCATCGCCACGACGTAGCCGGGAACTGTCCGCGCGTCGAAGCGAAGCACGCCGTAGACGATCGCGGCGGCGATCAGCCCCGCGACGAGTCCTTCGGCAGCGGCGCTCGTCCCGGTCCCCGACCTCACGGCCGCGGTCGCGCCCACCAGCAGCACGACGAGCGCGAGCGCGAGCCACGTTCGCCGTGTCCAGGCAGCAGTAAGCCGCTCCAGCAGGGTCAGGACAAAGAGGGCGATACCAATCGACGAGAGAACGCCGACGCCTTCGAGCGCCGCCGCAGCCACGGGGGATGCCGCGGACGCCAGCGCCAGCGAGGGCCAGCGCGGGACCTCCGGCGGGACGAGCGCACCGGCGAGCGTCGACACGCCGGCAACGAGGAGCGCGGCGGCCGCGCCCGCCGCCCACGGCGGCAGCGGCCCGGACAGCGGTGTCTGCCGCGCGGCGCGCGCGGCCCACGCGCCGACGCCCGTGGCCAGGGCGACGACCAGCGCGCCGAGCGCCGCGGCGAGGAGCGATCCCGAGACCATCAGCAGCACCTGCCAGGCGACCGGCTCGGTCGTCTTGAGCTTCGCCGCGAGCACCGGCCACATGACCGCGATGCCGGCCACCGCCGCGCAAAGATTGATCGACAGCACCAGCAGCACCGCGCGCGTGTCGCAGTGACCCCGCATCCAGCTTTGCACGCCGAAGACGATCGCCGCGATCCCGGCGAGCGCGACGAGCAGGGCACCGGCGACCTTCGCGATCTGCATCCGGCCGTCGCGTTCGCGTTCCGCGCGCATCCATTGCTCGGGCACGTGGACGAACCGGCCCGCCCCGACGACTTCGTCCCCGGCGACCGCCACGCCGAGACGTGCCTCGCCGTCCTTGCCCACGTCGACGCGCGGGTCCGCGAACGTGAACGCCCAGTCGGTGCGCGCCGGCCGCTCCGTTTCCTCGGCCGCCACCAGCTTCAGCGCTGCCGGATCGATGGCGAAGCGTTCGCGCAATCCGGCCTGCGCCACGGCGAGCGCCGCGTCCTCGGCGAGACGCGCACCCGGTCTCGCCTCCGGCAGGATGTGGCGGAGCTGCCGCACGCGTCCGTCGGGCTCGATCGAAAGTCGCCACTCCTCGGCGCGCGCGGCGACGTCGCCTTCGAACATCGCGTAGCGGACCTGCCAGAGCGGCGGCGCGAGCGTCCCGCCGACGAGCGCGCGGTAGGCCGCCGGACCCGCTTCCTGCCAGACGAACTTGTGCTGCGGCCATACGTCCCGCTCGTTCGCGAGCGACACCGTCGACAGGCGCCGCCATTCGGGGCCGAGCCTGACGCCGCGCGCTTCGAGCGCCGCATCCGCCGCCGCCTCCGCGCGCTCGCGGTCGAGCGGCATCGACGGCGCGTCGCCCTGCATCGGAACGAACGCGAGCCATGCGATGGCCCCCGCAATGCCGAGTGCGGGCAGGGATCGCTGCGCGAGGACCTCGGCCCGCGACGCGACGAACCGTGGCGCGTGCATCTCGGGCGCGGGAGCCCGATCCGGCGGCGACCACGCGCCGTTCAGGAGCGACGGCGCGAGCTCGCCCCACGTCCCCGCGGCGGCCCGGCGGCGGAGAACCATCGCGAGCGGCACCAGCGCGGCGAGCGACGACGATCGCGCGCTGCAGCCAGGCGCCGGGCACGTCGATCAGGTAGAGCGGGATGGAGAACAGCGAGAGGTCGAACAGCGCGTGCAGGAGGATCGTCGGCAGCAGCCCGAAGCGCAGGAAGATGCCCCCCCAGATCAGCGACGGGATCACCAGCTCGACCAGGCGCGAGTACGGCGGAAAGCCGGGGTAATTGGCGTGCGCGGCGCCGAAGACGACGGCCTGCAGCACGAGCGCGACGGCGATGCCCGTGCGCCGGTGGCCGAAATGCGCTCCGATCAGCGCGCCGAGCGCGAGCGGGACGGCCCGGAAGAGGCACTCCTCCATGAATCCGGCCTGCAGCGACATCGCGACCGGCATCAGTGCCGGTACCGCCGAGGACAGGATGTTGGGGTCGGTCAGCACCTCCGACGGCTGCCACCACCCCAGCCACTGGTTGGTTGCGTAGTAGAAGCCGGCGACCAGCGCGAGCTCGACCGGAACGAACAGATAGCCGCCGACGGTGCGCCCGAGCACCGCGCGCGTCGCCGCGGCGTCCTTCGACCAGAGCCGCCAGAGTTGCGGCTGCCGCGGGAACGCGCGGCGCACGAGGCTCTCCGCGGACATGAACACGAGCGTGTAGAAGAGCCCGCCGCCGATCAGCACCGCCAGCGCCCTGCCCGCCTGACGCAGCCAGAAGATCGACGTCGCCTGCGCGGTGTCGAACTCGAACCACGCGGCCGGCGATGCCGACAGCGTCACCGCCGCCAGCAGGCCGCCCACCAGGGCGCCTGCGGCGAGCGCCGGGCGGACCACGAGCCAGTGCTTGCGCGCGAGCCACAGCGCGCCGAGGATGCAGCCGCCGAGGCCGTAAAAGAGCCCCGCGGCCACGCTCGCGATGCCGGCGATCGTGTCGTTCGCGCTGCGCAACTCGCGGAATCGCCGCTCGAACGATTCGGGGACGTGGACGTACGGCGCGACCTCCATCAGCTCGTCGCCGGCGACGGTGAGGCGCAGCCGGATGCGCGCGTCGCCGAGTCTTTCGGCGCGCTGGTAGACGAACGTGTGGTCGACGCGGCCCGTCGCGCGCGTCTGCTGCGATTGTTCGAGGATCGCGTACGGCGCGAGGTCGACCTTCCAGTCGGCGGCGGCGCGCTCCTCGGCGAGCGCGCGGGCGGCGGCCGGCGCGAGCGCCTTCGTCGCGTCGGCGCGCACGAACGTCTCGGCAACGCGCCGGCCGAAGCCGTTCGGCGCGCCGTCGGGCCTGAAGCGGATCGTGACCTCGTCGACCTCCCCGGGCTTGAAGATGCGCACGTCCCACCAGTAGGGGGCATAGGCGTCGCCCCCGATCAGCGCGGCGAAGGCTGCCTTGCCTCCGCCCTCGAGCTCGACGTAGTTCTGCGTCTGCGCATCGTGCGCGAAACGCACGGCGCTGCGCGCGCCGGCCGGGGCGAGCTTGAGGGATTCCGCGAGCGCTTCGGCCTTCGCGACGGCGGCGCCGCGCGAGAGCGTGATGTCGAGGTTGACGAGCGGGATCGCGAGCGGGAACAGCCGCCAGGCGACGACGAGGGCGAGCGCCGCGAGCAGCGCATAGGCGACCCAGAACGCAGGACGCCGGGTCATGGGTACAACTGGATTACGCCGCGCGCCGCCAGTTCTGCGATCGTCCCGTCGTTCATCGCAAGGCGCCCGCGCAGCACGTCCGCCGTGTGCTCGCCCAGCAGCGGGGGCGCACGTCCGTAGTCCGGCGGCGTCGCCGAGAACTTGACCGGCGTGCCGACCTGCGGGACCGTCCCCGCGAGCGGATGCGGCAGGTCCATGCGCAATCCGCGCGCCGCGAGCTGCGGGTCGGCGAACACCTGATCGAGCCGGTTGATCGGGCCGCAGGGAACGCCCAGCGGCTCGAGCGCGGCGAGCCATGCGCGCTGCGAGCGCGTCGTCATCACGTCCGCGACGAGCGGCACGAGCACGTCGCGGTTGCGCACGCGGTCCGCGTTCTTCGCGAAACGCTCGTCGACCGCCCAGCCGCGACGGTCCGCGGCCTCGCAGAACTTCGCGAACTGGCTGTCGTTGCCGACGGCGAGGATCACGTGGCCGTCGGCGCAGGCGAACACCTGGTAAGGCACGATGTTCTGGTGCGCATTGCCCGCACGTCCGGGGGCCTTGCCGGTCACGAGGTAATTGAGGTTCATCACGGCCATCATCGCCACCGCCGAGTCGAACAGGCAGGTGTCGATCCACTGCCCCTGCCCGGTGCGGTCGCGGTGGGCGAGCGCCGCCTGGATCGCGACGGTCGCGTACATCCCGGTCATCAGATCGGAGATCGCGATGCCGGCCTTCTGCGGTCCGCCGCCGGGCAGGTCGTCGCGCTCGCCCGTGACGCTCATGAACCCGGACATGCCCTGGATGATGAAGTCGTAGCCCGCGCGGTCCGCGTACGGGCCGTCCTGGCCGAAGCCCGTGATCGACGCGTAGACGAGCCGCGGGTTGAGCGCGGCGATGCTCGCGTAGTCGAGCCCGTGTTTCTCCAGGCCGCCGACCTTGTAGTTCTCGACGAGCACGTCCGCCTGCCGGGCGAGGTCCCGGACGATCCGTCGCCCCTCCGGTGCCGTGAAGTCGACGGCGACCGACAGCTTGCCGCGGTTGCACGACAGGTAGTACGCGGCCTCGCTGGTGTCGCGACCGGCGGCGTCCTTCAGGTAGGGCGGACCCCACGCGCGCGTGTCGTCGCCCGCGCCGGGGCGCTCGATCTTGACGACGGTCGCGCCGAGATCCGCGAGCAGCTGCGTGCACCACGGACCGGCGAGCACGCGGGACAGATCGAGAACGGTCAGATGGGAGAGTGGGCCGGACATCGCTTCATCGGTCGGCGCGCACGACCGGCATTCCCGCGCGCAGGTGCCGTCGACACGGTGGGACGGGGCGACCGGCGCTCAGGACTTCAGCGCCACCAGGACTTCATC